>NZ_JBLFFL010000001.1:0-1352120 GCF_051400755.1 Parapedobacter brassicae | reverse complement strand
CAGTGATTCAGGCGGCTTGCAGACGAAGCCTAGAAATTGGGAGCAACGCGAACCGATTTCAGCGGAGGAGCAACCGCCTCATCCACCCCCACCAACCCCAGTGATTCAGGCGGCTTGCAGACGAAGCCTAGAAATTGGGAGCAACGCGAACCGATTTCAGCGGAGGAGCAACCGCCTCATCCACCCCCACCAACCCCAGTGATTCAGGCGGCTTGCAGACGAAGCCTAGAAATTGGGAGCAACGCGAACCGATTTCAGCTGAGGAGCAACCGCCTGAATCACCCCTTACCCCAATCTATCTTCCAATAAAAACACGTAAACTTCCTTAGGGCCATGCGCCCCTAACACGAGCGTCTTCTCAATATCGGCTGTGCGGCTTGGGCCGGTGATGACACTGATCAACGAGGGAAGCGCCTCTCCATATCGCTGCTGCATCAAGCGAAGACCATCTTTGATATCCATAACCAGTTGCGAAGCGTAGGCAACGACCACATGCCTGTGCGGATAGATACTTAGTCGGCGGCCAGCCGCATCCCCATTGCTGATCAATATACTGCCCGATCGGGCAATAAGCGCTTCACAGGTTGTGATTCCCGCTTCGGCTTCGCTAAAGTCCTGTTCGGACCGAAAATAAGGGAACCCATACTTATCCAACAGTTGCTGAACAGTAGGTTCCCAAGCATACATCCTGCGTAGTGTTTCCTTGTCAGCCAAGGTGAGGAGGTTATCAATGAAGCTCACTTCATCTTCGCAGTAGACGAATTTGCCGGCGACAGCCGTAAAACGCTGAGCAAACAGCACGTCCATCGGATCCGTCTCCTCTGGGTGAAGGGCCGTCTCCTCGAAGCTGGGATAAGGATGCTCCCGTTTTTGCAGTAGCGCATGCCTGATTTTCTTCAGCATCCGCTCTTTAGCCGTCGTGCTCTTTACATTTTTCTGCAAGGTTCCTATGACTGATTTGATCCGCTGTTTACCCTTCGGCCGATGATCGGGCTTCGTCTTGCGCCGGATTAGGGTCAAACGTTCCCGAATTGTCCCCTACACCATCGTGAACCAACCCTTTAGCAGCTTTGCTTTGATCGCCCTCATCAGGCTCGCCATTGACGAATTCGTCATACGTGGTCCGATGATCAAATGGGCGCTTGCCCAATATTTGCTCCAAGTCAGACTGAAAAAGGATTTCCTTCTCGAGCAATTTCTCGGCCAGCGCAATGAGTCCATCTTGTTTTTCCAGCAGCAGTTTCTTCGTCGTCTCGTAGATTTCGCCGATCAGCTTGCGGACTTCTTCATCGATCAGTTCGGCTGTTTTTTCAGAATAAGGGCGTTGAAACTGATTTTCCTGGCTGTCGTTGAACGAAATGTTGCCTACCCGCGCATTCATCCCGTAAACGGCCACCATGGCATAGGCCAGCTTCGTGATGCGCTCTAAATCGTTCTGGGCGCCTGTAGAGATTTTACCAAAGGTGATGTCTTCGGCCACCCGGCCACCCATGGTCATGCACAACCCATCTGTCAATTGCTCCGTGGTATACAGGAACTGCTCCTTTGGCAAATATTGGGCATAGCCCAATGCTGCCACGCCCCGTGGCACAATCGACACCTTCACCAACGGGTCGGCATGCTCCAGAAACCAACCCGCGATCGCATGTCCGGCCTCATGGAACGCAACAATGCGCTTCTCTTCGGGAGAAATGATTTTATTTTTCTTCTCCAAGCCGCCGATGACCCGGTCAATGGCATCCTGAAAATCTTGCATATCGATGGATGCTTTGTTGCGCCTCGCGGCGATCAATGCGGCTTCGTTGCATACGTTAGCGATCTCAGCGCCCGCAAAACCGGGAGTTTGTGCAGACAATTTCTTGGCATCCACCTCTGCCGACAGCTTCAGTGGCTTGAGGTGTACTTTGAAGATCTGCTCACGGCCCACCAAATCAGGTTTGTCAATGGATATCTGCCTATCGAACCGTCCCGGACGCAGCAGGGCCGAGTCCAAGACATCCGGCCGGTTGGTTGCCGCCATGATGATGATGCCCGAGTCGGTGCCGAAGCCATCCATTTCAACGAGCAGCTGATTGAGCGTATTCTCACGTTCGTCGTTTCCGCCCATCACACTGTTTTTCCCCCTGGCGCGCCCGATTGCATCGATTTCGTCAATGAAGATGATACACGGGGCCTTATCCTTGGCTTGACGGAACAAGTCACGCACGCGTGATGCGCCGACACCTACAAACATTTCGACGAAGTCCGACCCCGAAAGGGAGAAGAAAGGCACCTGTGCCTCACCCGCCACCGCTTTGGCCAACAACGTTTTGCCCGTACCGGGTGAACCGACCAATAATGCGCCCTTGGGTATCTTTCCACCCAAGTTGGTATATTTTTTCGGATTTTTAAGGAAATCTACGATCTCCATCACTTCCTGCTTGGCTTCTTCAAGGCCCGCCACATCACTAAAGGTAATGGCCACCTGGGATTCTTTGTCAAAAAGCGTTGCTTTTGACTTCCCAATGTTAAAGATCTGTCCGCCAGGTCCTGCACCGCCACCGCCCATGCGCCGCATGATAAAAATCCAGAATACGAGGATCAACACCAGCGGCAACATGATGGAAAAGATCCACCCCGTCCACGCATTGGTCCGGTCTTCCAGCCGCAGGGATACCCGTTCATTCGGATCGATCGCTGCCTGTGCGGTATCCAATTTACGCTCCAATGCATCGTACGAGCCGTCGGTAAAGAAATACTGCGGTCCCGCCGACGGCGTCAGCGTGAGACTATTCGCGCTCGGCTTTACATCCCGGTATTTGGGATCCGTAAGCCGGTCTTTTTTGATGAATACCTCTACAAAAAATAAATCATTCCGTTTATAGGCGATCAGTCGTTCTACGTCGCCTGTTTTTAGCATGTTTTCCTCAAATTCCTGATAGGTAATCTGTTTGGCTTTATCGTCGCTAAATACATACTGCAAAGCAAAAAAACCGAAAATCATCGCTACCCACAGCCACATGATATTGAACCTCGGCGGCTTCGGCGTCACTTTTTTGCTCGGCACTCTCTTTATTCTCTCGGGTCCGTTAGGCATACCTTTACTTCTCTCTTGTTTAGTTTCTTTTGAATTACGCACTTTGATAATATTCCAGCTCGGCATCTCCCCAAAGGTCTTCGATGCCATAATGTTTACGTTTATCTGTCTTGAAAATATGTACCACCACATCGACGAAGTCAAGCAATACCCACTCCCCATGCTCCAACCCCTCCTTGCGCCAAGGCTCTTGGTGCAATGCTTTGAAGACTTCCTCTTCCACGCTTTTCGCCAATGCATTGACCTGTGTGGAGGAGTCTGCGTGGCAAATTACGAAATAATCTGACACCGAACTATGGATGTTTCTCAAATCAAGCCGCACGATCTCATTCCCTTTCTTCTCTTGCATACCGTGGACAACGACCTCCGATAAGCGAGCTGACATGGCTGATTTTTTGTTTTTTATCATTAAAAATAATTATAGTTTTGGGGTAATATTACCCTTTAATTTTATTCGTATTGCAAAGTAACACATTTTCGGGATTATTTGAAGGACAAAATGTTATTACCGTACAGCGGACACCCTCCACAAACGAATACCTTAAAAAAGAACTGTCAAAATCCACGCCACTTGCCGAAGGTACTGTAATAATGGCAGTTGACCAATTCGCTGGCAGGGGGCAAAAGGGGGCTACCTGGCACAGCGAGCCCGGCCAAAACCTCACCATAAGCATCCTGCTGACGCCCACGTTCCTGAGCCCGAAACATCAATTCCACCTCACCGCAGCCATCAGTCTCGGCATCGTCCGCTGGCTCGAATCCCTATTACCCGAGGATGTTTACATCAAATGGCCGAATGATCTTTACGTCAACCATAAAAAAATCGGGGGTATTCTGATTGAAAACATCCTCAAGGGACACGTCTGGAAGGCGGCTATCGTAGGCATCGGCATCAACGTCAATCAATTGGCGTTTCCCGAACCCATCCGCGAATCGGTTATTTCTATCAAGCAAATTTTACATCACGATTGCAATCTATCCCACCTATTGACCGATCTTTGCAAACATATCGAGCAGGAGTATCTGGTACTGAAAACGGGCGATGTTGAAACGCAGTTGACCACCTATAGCGCGCGCCTTTACCGACTCGGTGAACCGCATCACTTTCTGATCGATGGCGTGCGGGTAATGGGCGTCATCGTCGGGGTGACCGAATCGGGACGGCTGCAAATTGATTTCAACAGTCACGTGGTCGATTTTGACATCAAGGAGATCGCTTTTGTCATCTGATCAAAAATGATTACCTTTGCACGCAAATACCGAACATAAACTGACAGGATTAAACCTCCATATTAGAAATAAGTCTCATCGTGTAGACAATGCAACAACACAGATCATGAAGAAAATCACATTAGCAATCGCTATTTTATTGATCACAGCAGCGGGCGCTTCTGCGCAGATCCTGCAGCCGGTAAAATGGCAGTTTGGTGCCAAGAAAATCAGTGCAAGTGAGGCCGTCATTTTCATGAAAGCGACCATGGATAATGGCTGGCATATATACTCGCAGAACGTGGCAGAAGGCGGACCGATAAAAACCTCGTTTACCTTTAGCCCGTCCGCAGATTTTGCCTTGGTCGGCAAGCCTGCTGAACCAAAGGCGAAAAACAAGTACGAAGAAGTTTTTGATATGGATGTCCCCTATTTTGACAAAGAGGTCGTTTTTCAGCAAAAAGTCAAATTAAAGAATGGCGCTACAACCGTTAAGGGAGCCGTGGAATTCATGGCCTGTGATGCTACCCAATGCCTCCCTCCTGATGAAGTCGAGTTTACGGTTGCGGTCAAGTAACACTGGCCAAAAAAAGAAATCGGTGAAGGCAGTGTACTGCCTTTTTTTTATTTCACTATGTTTGCACTCCGTTTTTTACGTATGCCCCTCATGAAGCGAGTTCTTCTTGTCCTACTCCTGTTCGCTGGCGTGGTTTGCGCTACCACACCTCATGCCCTCGCGCAAGACACCTTGTACGACGTTGAGGGTGTCGAATTCAGCGACGGACAGGATACCGTCGACACGGCGGCCTATATTGCGACGCCAGATGACGTGGTCTTTACAGACGGGCAAGATACGACCGCTGGGCAAGATACCACGGCAACTGCCGCTATCAACAACGCATCCGCAGGAGGCGATGCTCCACAGACACTTTGGGGGATATTCATAGCCGGCCTTATTGGCGGCTTTGCTGCCTTCCTTATGCCCTGCATCTATCCCATGGTCCCCTTAACCGTTTCGTTTTTTACGAAACAGAGCGGGACAAGAGCGAAAGGGGTGATCAACGCACTGTTGTATGGTCTTTTTATCATCGTGATCTACGTAGCATTGGGCATGCTGGTCACCTTGATCTTCGGCGCATCCGCACTCAACGAAGCCGCAAGCAGCGCTTGGTTCAACCTGTTGTTTTTTATCATTATCATTGTATTTGCCATTTCGTTTTTGGGTGCGTTCGAGATTACATTGCCCTCGCGCTTTGTCAACAAGATCGACGAAAAGTCCAATAGGGGCGGCCTCCTTGGCTTGTTTTTTATGGCCTTCACGCTCGCCTTGGTCTCGTTTTCTTGTACGGGGCCAATCATCGGTTACCTGCTCGTAGAAGCCGTTTCAAAAGGCTCGCTCATGGGGCCGGCAATGGGCATGCTAGGCTTTTCAGTGGCGCTGGCCATACCGTTTATGCTGTTTGCATTTTTTCCATCGTTGCTGAAAGAAATGCCGAAATCGGGCGGATGGCTCAATACCGTGAAGGTATCGCTGGGTTTTCTGGAGTTGGCCCTAGCATTTAAGTTCCTCTCCAATGTCGATCTGGCTTATCATTGGCGAATCCTCGACAGGGAAGTATTCCTTTCCATCTGGATTGTCATCTTTGGAATGTTCGGCCTGTATTTGTTGGGCAAACTGAAATTCTCGCACGATAGCAGCGTTCCGTTCATCTCCGTTCCCCGTTTATTTTTTGCCATCGCCATCCTTTCTTTCACGGTCTATATGGTCCCGGGGTTATGGGGGGCGCCGCTGAAAGCGCTGAGTGCTTGGTTGCCCCCATCGCCCACCCAGGATTTTAACCTGCACCAAGCCGGTTTGGCGACTGCCGCACCTCAGGCAAGTACAGGACTCGTCAAAAAATACGGCGATGTATTCCACGCACCACACGGTATCGATGCGTTTTACGATTATGACCAAGCACTGGCATATTCCAAACAGGTAGGAAAACCGGTTCTCCTCGATTTCACCGGATGGAGCTGCGTCAACTGCCGTAAAATGGAAGAGTCCGTTTGGCCCGATCCGCAGGTATTAAAACGCTTGAAGGAGGACTATATCCTGGCCTCTCTATATGTCGACGACCGTACCAAATTGGATGAAAGCGAACAATATGTCTCGGCATTCAGTGGAAAAAACATCACGACCGTCGGGCGAAAATGGTCCGATCTTCAACAATCAAGATTCGGCGTGAATGCCCAGCCGTACTATGTCATTATCGACAGCGAAGGAAACCAGTTGGTCCCCGCGCAGGCCTACAATGAAGATATCCAAAATTACCTCAATTTTCTGAACAGCGGGATGGATGCATTCCATTCAAAACGCCTTAACTAGTAGCACAAAATCTATTACATCATTAATGAACAATAACATCAAAAACATCGCGGTATTCACATCAGGAGGAGATGCACCGGGCATGAACGCCGCCATACGTGCCGTAGTCCGCACCGGATTGTATTACAACCTGAATGTATTTGGAATCGTCCGCGGTTACGACGGCATGGTACAGGGCGATATCCTCCCCATGGATGCCAAGTCTGTGGCCAACATCATCCAGCGTGGCGGCACCATTCTCAAAACCGCACGGAGTGACGAATTCCGCACGGTAGAGGGACGGCAGCGCGCATATGAAAACCTTCGGAAACATGGCATAGACGGGCTGGTGGCCGTTGGCGGCGACGGCACGTTCACCGGAGCAGCTAAATTTATTGAAGAGCACAATATTCCTGTCGTCGGCCTGCCGGGTACGATTGACAATGACCTGGCCGGCACCGATTTTACGATTGGATATGACACCGCCATCAATACCGTCATTGAGGCGGTGGACAAAATCCGCGACACGGCTGAATCCCATGATCGGGTCTTCGTGGTAGAAGTGATGGGCCGTGATTCAGGGCTAATCGCGCTGCGCTCGGGTATCAGTGTCGGAGCCGAATGCGTACTCATCCCCGAGATCAAAGTAGACTATGAGGTGATGATGGACCGGTTGGATAGGACGCGCAAAAACAAGGCATCACGGGTGATCATCGTGGCTGAAGGCGACGAGGCAGGCGGCGCCTTTGCCGTGGCCGAACGCATCAAAGAGCGTTTCCCGCACTACGACTTGCGGGTGTCTATTCTAGGCCACATCCAACGCGGAGGAAGCCCCTCCTGTATGGACCGTGTGTTGGCCAGCCGCCTTGGCGTGGCTGCTGTAGACGCATTGGTCGCCGGTCGGCGTGGCGAAATGCTCGGGCTGGTACATGGAGAGATTGCCTACACGCCGTTTAGCAAGGCCATCAAACACCTCAGTTCCATCAATGAAAATTTGCTCCGGATAGTGGATATCCTCTCGCTGTAAAGGCATCATAAACCAACAAAAAAAGCCTTCTGTATCAGAAGGCTTTTTTGTTTATGCAGACCGCGCCACTTAATTCAGCAACTTAGTCAATATGGCATGAAGCTCCTCACCACGGAGGTTCTTCGCCACAATTTTGCCCTCCGGATCCAGCAAGAAATTGGCGGGGATTCCCTGGATGGCGTACTGATCGACCACGGCAGAATCCCACCATTTCAACTCAGATACATGCGCCCAATCCTGCAGGCCATCGTCATGGATCGCCTTTAGCCACGCATCTTTTTGCCCAGGGCGATCAAGCGACACCCCGAATACGGTAAAATTCTTGTCTTTAAATGCCTGGTATGCCGCCACTACATTCGGGTTTTCATGCCGGCAAGGTACACACCAGCTGGCCCAAAAATCCACCAATACATACTTACCCCTTAATGACGATAATGCCACAGGATTACCGGCCGTATCTGGTTGGGTAAATTCCGGCGCTAAGGCGCCGATGCCTACGCGTTTAAGGCTCGCCAACTGCACGCTGATCGCTTTCCCTTTATCCGAATTCCTTAGCCCTTCCGACAATGCGTTGAAAGCGGACTCGATTTCATCCGCTGCCGGTGCGGAACCTACGTAAGGATAGAGCAAATCAAGGCTCACCACACTTGCCGGATGGTCTTTGATGTATTGAAAATCAATCGCTTTCTGCTCCTCTTGTATGCCCATTGCCTCCGCCTGAAGCGCCTGCACAAACGTAGAATCTTGCTTCTGTTCATCGGATGCCGCGGTATAGCGGCCCATCAGTTCACCCATTTTTGCCTGTACGGGCGCTAACTGACCCCGATAGGCGACAAAGTCCTGGTTGAGGTCGCCCCCCTTTACTGTGGCCTTTGTCAACGAATCTGCTGCGGTGATGGCGATCACGCCTTTTTCCAAATAGACTTCAACCCGGTCCGGATCTTCCATCCCGCGAATATCGCCTCCTTCATGCGCGAGGAGCACCAGGGCCTGCGACGGACCGGCCACGCTGCCATGGAATTTGAACGTTCCGTCAGATACCTCAGCCGAGTCCAATACGGCGCCTGCGCCCGTGCGGTAGCTCAAGTATGCTTTTGCTGGCGCATTCAAGCTGCCGACCTTGCCGGTGATCGTAAAATCATCCTGCGCAACCCCTATCATCGGCAATGCTGCCATTGCCATCAACATTAATTTTGTCATCTTCAACCTATTGTGCAATTTCAATGCGGCAATATAGCGATATTCGCCGGAAACCCTGTTTCGATAAACACATTTTTACCATCGTCCGCTTGCACCGCCGCCACCGAAACCGCCGCCGCCGAAACCTCCGAAACCACCGCCGCCACCGCCAAATCCGCCACCGAAACCGCCACCACCACCGAAACCGCCGCCTCTTCCACCACCCATCCCGCTCAGGAGTGTCCACCAGAATACATCTGATGCTCCGCGGCCACCCAGCACTTTGCCGCCGCCACCCCCGCCGCCACGACTGAACAACGCAATCACGACGATAATGACAATAAACAACAACACGGCTGTACCGATTCCTCTACCACCCTGTTCTTTCTTGGGAGGTGCCTTATATTCGCCCTTGGTATACGCGATGAGGGCACTTGTAGCCCGGTCGATTCCGGTAAAATAATCGCCTTGACGGAAAGCAGGTTTGATTTCGTTTTCAATGATCCGATAGGCTATGGCATCGGGCACAGCCCCTTCAACACCGTATCCCGTTTGGATGGTCACCGCGCGGTCACCCAGAGCCACCAACAGCAAGATGCCATTATCATGCTCCTTGCCCCCGATACCCCATTGTTGGGCCAGGCGCACACCATAATCGGCAATGTCATATTGCCCGGTGGACTGCATCACCGCAACGGCTATCTGGGTAGATGTGCTATCATCAAACGCCACCAGTTTACGCTCCAACTGCTCCACCTGGGCGGCCGTCAACGTATTTGTATAGTCGTTTACCAACGTGTTCGGTGTAGCGGGGAAATCCTGCGCCAGCACAGCACGGACACCCAATAACACGAACACGATGACGACAACATGCTTAATCTTTACCATTACCAAAGGCTATATCATTAGGCAACTCATTTACATCATCCTCCTGCCGCGGAAAAAAATGCCGCAACTGTTCTCCCGCGTGCGCAATTCCCTCGATAAGCCCCTGCACGAGATCACCCTGCTTGAAATGTTGCAACATAAGCTCCTTGGTTTCTTCCCAAAAATGAGTGGGCACCTTCGCATCAATCCCTTTATCGCCTATAATGGCAAACTGGTGATCGTCTGTAGCCATGTAGATCAATACCCCATTGCGCAGGGCCGTCTGATGCATGCGCAACCGACGGAAATACACCGCAGCACGGTCTAGGGGCTCCGTGGGGCAATGGGGTTCCACTGCCAAGCGGATCTCCCCAGCTGTACGGGCCTCTGCCAACTGGATGGCGAGCACAATCTTTTCTTGCTGTTCTTCGGTGAATGGTTTCATATCACCTTAAAACTGCACTTCGGGGGCTTGGTCAGCTCCAGCTTCTGCCGTGAAATAGCCCTTTTGCTTGAAACCGAATAAACCTGCCGTTAGGTTATTCGGGAAACGCCTCACCGACGAATTGTACTCCTGAGTGGCTTCATTGAATGCCCGGCGCTCGGTGCTAATACGGTTCTCCGTTCCTTCTAGTTGGGCCTGCAATTCCAGAAAATTCTGATTGGCCTTGAGTTCGGGATAACGCTCGACGGTGACCAACAATCGGCCCAGCGATTGAGACAGCGCATCCTGCGATTGCTGAAACTGCTGGATAGCCTCCGGGGTCAGGTTTTCGGGGTCGACGGTTACCGATGAGGCCTTAGCCCGCGCCTCGATCACCTGCGTAAGGGTCTCCTGCTCAAACTTAGCAGCCCCCTTTACGCTATTGACCAAGTTAGGGATCAGGTCTGCACGCCGTTGGTAAGCATTTTCTACTTGCGCCCACTTACCTTTGACATTTTCTTCCTGGTTGACCAAGGAGTTATAGCCGCATGAGCTAAAAGAAAGGGCGGCGAATACGCCTACCATGACTACGAATAATCTTCTTTTCATGTTGATTGGGTTTAAATTCATTTCATCCACGAATTTAATACTTTGATGGCAAAATTCATACCTTTGTTACACTTCGGGATAAAAACCCGACATCATTTCATGCAACAGGAAATTGAACTAAGCATTCTCCCGGAACGAATCGAAGACCAAGCGCATATCCTCCAGAAAGGCGCTATAGAGCTAAATATCGCCCCATCGCGGATTAAAGGCCTAAAAATACGCAAGCGCTCCATCGACGCCCGTGGCAAACAGGTGGTCTTCCGCATCCGCGTAGCGCTATATATCGACGAGCAGCCCCTTCTCGAGACCACACACGTTAACTATGCCAATGTTGCCGATGCGCTGCCAGTCATTATCATCGGCGCCGGTCCCGCTGGCCTATTCGCCGCATTACGCTGCCTGGAAAAGGGGATACGCCCCATAGTCCTCGAGCGCGGCAAAACCGTGCAGGAACGCCGCCGGGACTTGGCAGCCCTGAACAAGGAGGGCCTTGTCAATCCCGATTCCAATTACTGCTTTGGCGAAGGAGGCGCAGGCACCTATTCCGACGGCAAGCTATATACCCGGTCCAATAAACGGGGAGATGTACAGCGGGTACTGCAGCTGCTTGTTGCCCACGGCGCCACCGAAGACATCTTGGTGGATGCCCGTCCGCATATCGGCACCAATAAACTTCCGGGTATCATACAGGCCATGCGCAATACCATCCTAGCGCATGGCGGAGAAATCCGTTTCAACAGCCGGGTAGTGGACATCGAAGCGCATCTCGGTCAGGTGGCTGGCGTCATGCTAGCCTCCGGTGAGCATATCCCCGCTCAACACGTCATACTCGCCACCGGGCACTCCGCACGCGACCTCTTCGAGCTGTTTCACCGCAAGCGGTGGCTCGTCGAGCCTAAACCGTTCGCCCTCGGTGTCCGGATAGAGCACCCGCAGGAAATCATCGATCAGGCACAATACCATTGCATGGTGAGAAGTGAGCACCTTCCACCCGCTTATTACAGTTTAGTGGAACAAGTAGGTGGCCGGGGGGTATTCTCCTTCTGCATGTGTCCGGGTGGCATCATCGCACCCTGTGCTACCGATAAGGGCGAAGTGGTCGTCAACGGCTGGTCGCCATCCAAACGCAACAACCCCTACGCCAATTCAGGCACTGTGGTGCAGGTCAACCTGCAAGATGTGCCGCAGTCCACCCGCTATCCCTTTGCATTGTTGGATTTCCAGCATGAGGTAGAAGAACGAGCGCATGTGGCGGGCGGCGGCAAACTGGTCGCTCCGGCACAACGGATGGTCGATTTCGTACAAGGTAAGCTATCCGATACCTTACCCGTCAATTCCTACCAGCCAGGCACCCATAGCGCGATGCTCAGCGATGTACTGCCGCCCTTTGTTCACGATGCCCTTAAAAACGCTCTCCCACTGTTTGGCAAGAAAATGAAAGGCTATTTCACCAATGAGGCCATCTTGGTCGGGGTTGAGTCGCGCACATCATCGCCCGTACGCATACCGAGGGACAAGGATACCTTACAACACCCCCAGATCAAAGGACTGTATCCCTGCGGCGAAGGGGCCGGATATGCCGGGGGCATCGTATCAGCAGCAATCGATGGGATGAATTGCGCGGATGCAATAAGCATGCGTTAGCGCGTTACTGCCGCACCTGAATGAACGTCTTCATGTTTTCCGTCCCTTCGTAGAAGTCACCGATCTGAAATTTGGTGCCCGTATGATGGAATCGGTAATCCTCAAATGCGTAATAGCTGGAGAGCGTATAATACAGGCTGATTTCGCCTTCGTTCAATCGGTATTGATAAATACCCGCGCCCGTTCTGGGCACCTGCTGACCATTTCGGGTTTCCCGCTCCCGGTTCAATGTCAGCCACGTGTCGCCGTTTTCGAATGACTGAAATGTGATCGTATCCATGCGGTGCGTTGCTTCCACCCAGATGCCGGCTTCCAGGATACCGTTACCGGCGACCATTTGCTTCTTTTCGCAGGCGAGGAAAACAAGCGCTCCCGCAATAAGAGTTAGATTGATTTTCATGCGCTGAGTTATTATACTAGGTGAAAGTACATGAAACCATTGACAATTCAAAGAGATAGCGCTACATTTGTGAACATCAGCGAAAGTAGCTCAGTTGGTAGAGCATCAGCTTCCCAAGCTGAGGGTCGCGAGTTCGAACCTCGTCTTTCGCTCTTAATTTTTACCGTTAGCAACCCTCAATATTTATTTACTAAGCTAATAATCAGTTTTTTTACCGGCTGTCACGAGTTCGAGTCCCGTCCGGACCGCTCAAAAGAGGCTATCTCAAAAGTGACGTGAACCCCAAAAGTTTTTGTCTAACTTTTGGGGTTCACTTCATTTACTTTTGAGACGGCCCTTTTCAATAAACAAGCTCTGAAACGGGAAAAATTCCGATTATAATCATTCATAGATTCCCGGTACATCGATCAGTGTACGTGTATACGCCCGAAAGGAACTCTTTACAGGCATGTGCTGTAGTGAGCGGTGAGCCGCTCCTTGAAACGGCCCAGACTGTCCGAGTCCTTAAACGTTGGGGAATACCACAAAGAGCCTAAGAATTATTTCTTACCGGATAAAGTATTTACATAATTACTGTACATAATATCGTAGCATATCTGCAGATCTTTGAGGTCTGGGTATTTGCTTTCATACATAAATGGACCGGAATAGTTTATTTCGTCCAGGGCCGCAAAGATTTCCACCCAATTGTTCTGCCCCTGACCAGAGCAGGGGAAGTAATGCTCTTCGTGTAGCTTTCCATCCGCTACATGTAGTGTTTTTATTCTCTTGCCCAATGCCCGGAGTAGTTTTTCGGGGTCTTTAATGTGATTCAGGTCTACAGCGAGGTAGATGTCTTTCGGCAAGCGGTTCATGATTTTAACAGCCTCTTCGACACTACCCATCAACACTGATGCAGTATAATCGTTGACACCAAGCATATTTTCAATAACCATCGTAGCACCGATTGATTTCACGCTGTTATTGAGTTCTGTGGCAGATTTGATGAATTGCTGTGCCCTGGCTTCTCGCTCATTGACGTGCAAAAGATAACTCGGATGAAACAGGATGATTTCCGGCTCAAGTATTTTGACATATTCCAATACTTGTTTATGAAACTCAACTACTTTACGTCTTTCCGCCTCGTCCGTTCGAGACAGGTCAAGCTTGTCGCTCCAAGGCATGTGTATAGACCATACGTTGATGCCTGCATCATCGGCGGCCTTTTTTGCCTGTTGCAGAAGCTGAACGATCTCCTCCTTGCTTGACGTGAAAGTCAACTGTTTCACATCCACGGCATCTATCGCCGTTTCGATATAATCGATGCCGACCGATTTTGCGTAGTTCATCTTCTCCGGCGTGATGTCGTTGATGCCAATGGAAGTTCCGAGTTTCAATCGTTTGGGTTTTTTTGGCAGACCGGCAAATGCAATGGAATGACTTAAAAATAATAAACAAATCAGGTAAACTATTGTTATTTTATGTTTCATGGTTAAAATTGTTGTTTGTTTCAATGTTATTGTTGTTTGTTTCAATGTTATTCAGCTTCTTCCATAAATTTCGTGAATTGTTCGACGGTTTGATACCGTTCCGCCAAAAATACCACACCTTCCTTTTCTATTATCCGCAGTACTTCGGCGTACGTGCCGTCGTTGCGGGACATCACGGGGTGACGCATGCATTTCAGGTATAAGACTGGCAACGAGCATAGTTTCACCCTTGCCACGATAGCATCGTCATCTGCCACCTTAGCCGCATCGTCAAACAGCTGTAAAGATGTATTAATGAATTCATCGGTATACATCGGATGATCGGCATTAAAATACATGCCCATGCGCACTTCTGGGGTCACCAGTGCCTGCGTGAGGTCAAAATATTGCTTGATATATTTTCCCGCCCGGCCATAGAAGCCATCCATGAAGTCTTCTATCACCTCTTCCGTATCGATATCCGGATTCCACAGCAATTTTGCGAGAAGATAGGTTTTCAGTTCGGCAAATTCGCCACCCCGGCCGTTGTGATCGCCCTGTTCCATGATGCCGATAGCCTTGTTTTCCTGATAGGTTTTGATATTGGGCTGTAGCGTAGCGATGTTTGGGAAGGGCATGGCATAATGGCTGAAATTGACCACGTAGTCCCATATGTAAAGCTGTGGAGAAATCGCCGCCCATTTGCTTATAAATCCCAGGAAGGCCTTGTTGTGCTCGCACGACTGTAGGTCATGTGCTCTGCATACATTATCAGAACACAAGCGGACAACCACGTTTTTTCGGGGTTTGATATGTAGCGGCGGGTTCTTGGTATACCGGTAGGCAAATGTACCGACATACTTATCCGGAAATTCTTTTTCGATCGCCTCGGCCACCTGATTTACAAACCAGATCACAATGCCGGACTCCGCGCCCTCTTTTTTAACAATGGCCTGGCATTTGTCGCATTGGCAGGGATTATCCCAATCCATCTGCGAAACATCATAGATCATGTGATTCGGTTGTTGCCTGATTTGTTTTTTCAAACGCTCCGTAGCGATCTTCAGCACGTCTCTGTTGCTCAGGCACAACTGCGCTCGGTCATGAACACGTTTGCCATCGATGAGGCTGTAGTATTCCGGGTGTTGATCATAGAATTCCTCCGGCGGTACCAGCAGAAAAAAATTGTGCCCTCCCCAGTATGTTTCTACGCCGCCGGGCACATGCTCATTATGATAGGCATCCATCCTCCCGTTCATTTTGTTCCTTGCCGCCCAAAGGGGATCCAATGCCTCGAAATATAAGACGTTCCGTACCTGTATTGCCGGGGAGCTTTTGTAATCATATGTTCCGAAAACGAGTTTCTCCTTGCGGGGAATCACCGTAACAAGCGGCGAATACCACCTGCATCCAAATTCATTTTCCAGAAACGAAAACACGCCATACATGGTGCCCCGCTGCTTCCCGCCATAGATAAAGATATCCTTGCCTTTGTTGAAATAGTGAAAAGATTCATCGTCATCATCCGGAGCCGGATTGCCTGTCGCTGCTTTGACGGCATCGTTATAACCCAGCACAACCTTGTTTCCATCATACTTTTCCTTGGAATCAGCGGTTTGAATGGTCACGTATTCCCCGCTTATTTTGTAGAATGATTGCTGTAGCTCTTTGGCAGCCCATTTCTCCGAGTCGGAGACGTCAGCATTTAACATGATGCGGTAGCTACTGGGTTTTTTTTGAGGCATATCATGCGCCAAAGCCGGAATCAACGCTCCGGTCAGTACAAGTAGAATTATTAATTTTTTCATATTAAGTGTGTTTTAATGATTTATTTACCCGCTAGGTGTTTCTTGAGATAAGGATACAGGTAGTCTGCGTAACGCATGAACCCCAAATCGGTAAAGTGCGTACCGTCTACCGTGGCTTCATTGTCGTGGCCAATGGCGGTGTCTGCCGAAAGCAGCTCCACAAGAGCATCACCCTTGGTCTTGATGCGGTCGAATACTTCGTGCAGCGCTTTATTCCTTGCCACGATGTCGTCATCTCTGTGGCGATTATACCTTGCCCCCGGGAAATCCGGTGCCTCAATGAAAAGAATGGGCGTGTTGGGCTGTTTGCTGCGTATCAAGGAATAGAATGTTTCCATCCTTTCGTAGATACGCTCAGCGTTTGAGTTTGGCACAAAATCAAGCACGATGACCGATGCATCGCTACGGGCTATCAGTTCCGCTAGCTCATAATCCAGCAACGCGTTGCCGCTGAAGCCGAGGTTGATAAACTCGCAGTTCAGGCGGCGCGACAAAATACTGGTATGCACCATGCCGGGGCGGGAAGCGCAGCCGCCCTGTAGGATGCTGGAGCCGTAGCACACCACCGGTGCATCAGCGCGTGGCAGGCGAACCTCGGGAGGCGAAATGAAGGAAGCGGAATCAACGCCGATCTCAAGCGCCGCCACACCGTCGTAAAGCGGGAAGTAGAGCATCAGTTCCTTGTCCTTTCCGTCCATATCGGCGATGACCATTGCTTCGTTTTCCGTGGCGTTATCGGGTATCGCCGTACCGGCATACACCCAATCGTCATTCTCCAGGCAATACAGATCAAAGCCCTTGATACCCGTGAGCGCCATGTGGGACATCAGGCCGTTTTGACGCAATTGCCACTTCAGTCCGATGGCCCTACTGTTGGAGCGGAAGCGGATGTATAGCCCGGCCGTGTTTTTTCCCAGGTCCCACACGGGTGGGCGGGCAGTGGCATGCAATGCCGATGGAAGCCGCTCATAGCGCGTTTCCGTTGCGTCAGATAGTTTTCCGGACAACGGGAACGCGTCTGCATTGTGATAAACCAGCTGTGCCGAGGTGCCAAACGGGATGAAACACAGAAGTATCAGTTTAATGTTTTGGATGGTTCGCATACAGTCCTAACAACTACCAGCCTGGATTTTGCGTTAAATTCGGATTCAGTACCCGTTCGTTTGCGGGAATGGGGGATAGATAATCCCTTCCCAAATTAAACTGGTACCCGCCATTTAATATACCGAACGGTTGATAAGGATCAATATACCCCGCTGAATTGACGGGGATATCAGCTACTGCCTGTTGGAAACCTTCCGCAGTACCGGGATAATTTTCCCATTGCTTCTTGATGGCTCCAAGCGGTCTTTTACCGGCCATTAGTTCATCGGCCGCAGCCCAGCGGAAGATGTCGTCACGCCGGAAACCTTCGCCGATCAGTTCCACTTTCCGCTCACGGCGTATTTCCTGCAATAGCGGGGAGATGCCGGAAAACTCCCAATTGGGATCCGTTGCAATATCAGCCATGTTCAGCAATCCGATCATGCCAGCTCTTTGCCGGAGCGCATTTACCGTTTTGTCGATATCGCTTTGGGTGATCGTACCCAGCTCTGCCTTGGCTTCTGCGTAGATCAGCAACGTCTCGCCATAGCGGAAATAGATCTGTCCGGCAGTACACAAACCCGCACCGCTCCCCCGCCGTTCTTCATAACCCGCAGGGCTTGAGTCATGCCCCTTGTACAGCTGATAACCCGTCACGCATTTCAAGGCGTTGTCTCCCTCAAAGGTCGGAGTGGTAAAAAGGGTCCGTCCCTCCCACTGCCAATGTTCACCGTCGTCTACGTAGATCGTTTGATCCAGTCTAGGGTCACGGTTGGTGGTCACTGTTTGCAGATCTTGGTCTCCTTGATATAAGGGAGAAACAGCGATCGGTTTTCCATCTGTACAGAGGTAGGACTCAATCATATTCTTGGTCAGTCCCACCGACCCTCCCCAGGGGGTCACATAAAGCCACCGGTGGTATTGGCCTTCTGCCACGGAATATTTACGCCAGAGCATCACTTCCTTATGGTTGCTGTAATCCCGTTGATTGAACAGTTTCCAGTACCCGTTCTCAATACCTATATTGTCAAGCGCCGGAAAGCCGTTGGCTTCGGCCAAAGCGATCAATGCATCAGCAGCATCGGCCGCTTTTTGGATAAATTTTGTGCCGTCAGAACCCGCTACGTTGAACGGCGTATTCTTCAATGCATGGTATTTTTCCCACGTGCCTTCATACAGAGCAATACGGGCTTGTAACGCCAGAGCCGTTTCTTTCGTAACGCGGCCCGTCCAGCCTCCACCGGCCCGGGCAGGCAGGTACTCCACTGCCAGATCCAGATCACGCATGATGGAATCAACGACCTGATCGCGTGGTAGCCGAGCGGCAAAAAGCAGTTCGGAATCTAGCTGGACGGTGGTCGAAGCCCAGGGGACGTCGCCGAAAGTGCGCACTTTGTTGAAATAGAATATGGACTTGAAGAACAGCGCTTCTCCCGCGTACTGCTTGATATTATCCCACGGTTCGTCCGATAGGCGGTAATGATCCAGGAAATAGTTGATATTACGCAATAAACCCCAGTCGCCCGCTGACCATCCCCCGCCCGATTCAGGCAGGGTATTCTCGCCGTTCATCCTGCGATTGTAGTCCAAAGCGATAAAAGCATCGGTGCCATCCGCCGCATCGATTGTATAAGGATGGCTCCCATAGCCATACCCATTGCGGAGAGGCAATAAACCGTCCTGGTTATAAAAGTTATTTGTATAAAGTTTCAAATCGTTTGCCGATTTCCAGAAGTCCGGATCGCTGATGTTAGCCAACGGGGCACGTTCCAGAAAATCATCGCTGCATGAAGACAATCCGACAATCAGGATCATCCATACCAAATAGTTAATATTTTTCATTTTATTTTTCTGCTTACATGTTTTTTAGAAAGCTATATTCAAACCGAAAGCCCAGGTGCGTTGCAGGGGGTACAGGTTGCCATCCACTGATCCCATATAGGCAAGGCCTGCGGTGTTCGAAAACTCAGGGTCCAGGGTTTTGATGAGGTTAGTGACGGTGACCAAATTTTCGGCGTTGACAAAAAACCTAACTTTCTGGCTGCCTATTTGCCTGTTCCAACTGACCGGGATGCTATAGCCTAGTTGGAGATTCTTTATACGCAGATAAGAAGCATCCTGCAGATACCGGGTTTGCATCTGCCTGTTTTTAAGATTTTCGTCAGTTGCATAGTTCTTGGCATAGTACCCGTCCGGACTGTCTGCGCTCCATCGGTCAAGATGTTGCACCAATCCCGTGCTTTGTGTCGGCCCCCCCACGCCGTCGATCCCCCAGAAACGGGTGGCGCGATTGCCCGGAAACACATCACGCTTGCCTACTCCCTGTAAGAATACGGTCAGGTCGAAGCCCTTGTATTGGGCGTTCATATTTACGCCGAATGAATAGCGGGGTGTCGTATTGCCAATGACTTTTCGGTCGCCGGGATTGTCTATCGTATTCTCACCCCAATCAATCACGTTGTCGCCATTCAGGTCCGCATACTGTACATCGCCTGGAGTCCACCTGGAATGCAATAGGTTTTGCGACGGGGCGGCGGCAATTTCTTCCTCCGATTGGAACAGGCCCACCGTTTCATACCCCCAGATAGCCCCCATTTCCTGACCGACATACCAGGTGTTATTTAGCCTACTCGGATTTGGATATTTCCTTACGAAACCACGGTAGTCGCTCCACACGGCGTTAACGCCGTAGTGAAAGTCGTTGATGTGATCTTGCCAACCCACAGTGAGCTCGAACCCCTTGGTCTCCACTGCGGTAGAATTGGTGCCGGGAACGCCGGTACCCAGAAACGCAGGCATTGATTCGGCAGGTCCTATATAATCGTCCATATAACGCTGGTACCAGTCAAAACTGACATTTAAGCGATTTCGCAAAAAAGTCAGGTCGGTACCGAAGTCCAGCGTGGTCGTGGTCACCCAAGTCAGCAACGGATTGACCAATCCCGGTGCATTGACAGACGACTCCCGCGCACCGCCGAACAACCAATTGTTGGACGTGGACCGTACCACGCCCAAAGACGGATAAAACGGATAGGTTCCTACGACCGACTGGTCTCCGAGGGAGCCGTATGATGCGCGGATCTTAAACGAATTGACCACCGGTTCTATTCCGGACCAGAACGCTTCTTTGGAAGGCAACCATGCCGCCGATATGCCCGGATAGAAGTTGTAACGCGAATCCTTCAGAAACTTGGAAGAGCCATCGTACCGACCATTGAATTCTATCAGGTATTTTTCTTTATAGTTATAATTGATTCTACCGAACCAAGCACGGATAGCCAACTGCCAAGCGTTATCGCCGATGCTGGGAGAAGGGCCGTATGACAATGACAATGAGGGCACGTTGTCTGAAAATAGGTAGTTATTGCTGCCGTCCATCGATGTGACGTCTGTCAACTCCTGCGTAAAACCGGCCATGACTTTAACATAGTGGTTTTCTAACTGCTTTTCATAAGAAGAAAAGGCGTTTACCGTGTGATGCTGGTTGCGGCTGAAGGAACGGGAGAATGAATTTGGCGAACCACCAATGTTGCCTGGGGTACCCGTGGGTCCACTGGGACTGTTATAAATGTTGATCACAGGTGTATGGTTGGATGCTTGTATGTATCTTCCATCATAGGTATAATTGGCCGTAATGTCCCATCCTGGCAAGGGATGGAAAACAAACTCACCGGTCAATACGGCATTGTCTGCCTCATTCAGCACTTTACCTCCTTGATCCGACATGATCGTAAACTGTGCATGCTTCGTTCCATTAGGATAAGTTACTGGATCCCATGGTCTTAACCAAGTTAGTCGTTCCATGATACTTGTCCCTCCATTTGCTGTAGAGCGGTTGAAGGTGTTTCCCCGTGTAAAAGCGCCTCTGAAATTGAAATCGAGCCAATCGGTGAGTTCCGACGAAAGGTTAGCTCGGGCATTATACCTTTTAAAATGGTCATCGAGGCCTTTCCATACGCCACCTTGCGAAACATACCCCAGCCCCACGTAATAACTGGTTTTGTTGGCGTTGCCGGACATGCCAACGGTGTGTTGGTGACTGAAAGAGGCATTCCTGAGTAGAATATCATACCAGTCATGATTTGCATTTCCTGCAAGCCATGCGTCTGTACCCGGGGCCGGATTTACAATCGTTTCGTCGGTTATTTTTCCCTCTAAATAGTCTTTGATACGCTGTAATTGTTCATCGTTGACCCAGTGCGCAGCCTGAGAATTGTCGGCGGCCTCATTCCAGAACGTAGCGTAATCCAGCGAACTCATCGTTTCCGGAAGGTTGATGGCATGGGCAAACCCGAAATTGTTGTTGTATGTGATGGTCGGCTTCTGTCCTACTTTCCCTTTTTTGGTCGTGATCAGGATCACGCCGTACGGAGCACTGGAGCCATAAATGGCGGCAGAAGCAGCGTCTTTCAAAACGGAAACGCTTTCCACATCATTCATGTTGATATCGTTCAGGTTCCCTCCCTGAATGCCGTCAATCACAACTAACGGAGCCGCTGTTCCTCCGAATCCCGTATAACCCCGGATATTGATGGTTGGAGCCGCACCGGGGGCGCCGCCACCCGATTGGTGGATATTTAAATTGGCTACCTGCCCTTGGAGCGCTTGACTGATATTGGTGACAAAGCGGTTCTGAAGCCTTTCGCCGCTCAGCTGGGTGACCGCGCCGGTCAGGTTTTCCTTCCGCTGCGTGCCGTAGCCCACCACCACCACTTCGTCCAGGTCTGAAACCGCGACTTTAAGCACCACGTTGATGCTGCCTTGCCCGCTGACAGTTACCTCACGCTGCTGGTAGCCCATCAGGCTGAATACCAGTACCTCGCCTTGGGAAGCCGATATCTGAAACCGCCCTTCCTGATCGGTGGATATCCCACGCGGCGCGCCTTTTACGGCAACACTTACGCCTTGCAGCGGATTATCAAGCGAATCGCTTACCCTGCCGGTGATCAAGTTAGGTTGTTGAATGGCCGCCACCCGGATTTTGAGCTTGCTTTCGTCTCGTTTAAGAAGGATATTGCGCTCGACGATTTTGTAGGACACGGGAAGGCCTTGCAGGCTGGCTTCAAGTACCTCTTCGATAGTGCCCTGCTGTACGGCGAGGCTGACTTTTTGCTTTTTGAAGCTCACATCATCGTACACAAACACATAACCGGTTTGGTCTTCAACCAGCTTGAATACCCGGCCCAAGGGTATGTCTTTTACATCCAGTGATACTTTCTGTGCATAGGTAGATGCACTTACCTGGATAAATATCGAAAGCAGTAAACCGACTATAATGTTGAATCTCATAGTGAATTTCCATTGAATGAATTCAGATGGGAGCGGCCATCTTGGTGCCATGGCCGTTGCATGAAATAGTAATTTCATTATCTTTGCAATATTGAGTTAGTAGTTTATTAGCGTGTCAATCGTTAGTTGAATCATTCGCTCGATCGTTTACGTCTTCTGATGGCAGTCAGGAGACGTTTTTTTTGAGCACATTGGATTTTGTATTAGGTTACGTGTTCCATATTGTTGTTATTTTAGGGTTAAACATCTGTTTTATCATTGAATGACGATGCGCTTGGCGCCGTCGACCGTCTCAATGCGGTAATCTAAATCGTAAAACAGTAATATCTCCAGCGCCTTGGAGGCATTCGTGTTGCGATACATCCCACCCCATAGGGTGATATTGGGCATTTTTCCTTCAAAAATGACTTCCACATCATACCACCTGGATAGCTGCCGCATGATAGATCCGATGTCCGAATCGTTGAAATTGAATTTGCCGTTTTTCCAGGCTATGGCATCCGCTGTGTTTACTGGTCTTACGGACAGGCGGCTGCTGCCGCTCAGGGCTGCTTGTTGGCCGGGCTGGAGCATCACCATCCGTTGGTGGTTAGATTCTATCACTTTGACCAGTCCCTCTACCAGCGTGGTTTTTACATCCGGTTCATCCGCATAGCTGTTGATGTTGAAGTGGGTGCCCAGCACTTCCACTACCTGGCCTTTGGATTTTACCCGGAACGGTCTGCGCGGATCTTTCGTCACTTCGAAATAGGCTTCTCCTTCCAGCGTTACCAGCCGCTCATTTGCCGACTTGCTGACGGCGTAGGTCAATGTTGAAGCCGCATTCAGCCAAACCTTTGTGCCGTCGGGCAGCACTAGGTGATACTGTCCGCCGCGGGGCGTGCTCATAGTATTGAATTTGGGTATTCCGGCATCGGTGTTTCTCTGATCCGCAAGTTGATATACTAATTCGCCGTCGGTATTTTTATAGATGGAATGTCCTCCTTCCTGGGCGACTTTCCCATCTTGACGGTCATCAAGCGTTATCTCGGTACCATCGGCCAGTTTCAGGATGGCTCTATTTCCGCCCGGAGCGATATCCTGCTGTGCAGTGGCTAGGGCAGGTGTGTCTGAACCCACCTGACTAGGCTGGGCAAAATAGAAATAGGTGATCGTGGCAACAAGGGTTGCTGCCGCAACGGCAGCCCCATAACGATACCACATGACCCTGTGGGCGGGTTTAAGAGCCAGTCGGCTCCGTACCTCGGCAACGGCATCTTCCAGCTGCGGTCGAGAAAGTCCTTCTGGATTGATCTCCAGCTGCTCATACCACTGCTCCACGCGGATGCGTTCCTCCGGCGTGCATTCACCTGCGAGGTATCGTTTCAGCAAGTCTTTTATGTCTTCGTGTTCCATGCGTGTCCGGGAATATCGCTTTTTCACATGTATAGTACCGTAGCTCCGCCCTTGGGCGTAGAAGAAACTGAAAAAAAATCAGTGAATCAGAAAAAAGGGAAGAAGAGCAACGATAGCAACGCTCCAAGTTTCAAGCGCAAGGATTTCAACGCACTATTGACATGCTTCTTGACGGTAGCCTCGGAGATGCCCAGTTGGCCGGCGATCTCCCTGTGCGAAAGATGAGACTCTCGGCTCATTCGAAATACCTTCTGCGTCTTTTCAGGCAGGTGCACAATCTCGTTTTCGATGAGCTGTCCAAGTTCTTTCTCACGTACCAAATAATCCGTAGCTGTACTGTTCTCCGGATGGAAGGCAGCCAGGGACTCGAAATAAACGGCTTCTACCTTTTGGTGTGCGATGTGTTTGATAATCCTGTACCGTAGGGTTGCGTACACATATCCGGCCAATGGGGTCTTCTCCGGGTTCAATGAATAGCGGTTTTGCCAGAGCGCCGCAAAAACATCCTGCAATAGGTCTTTAACCTCGTCACAGTCACTGAGCTTCCTGCTCCCATACGCATACAATGCGTCCGCATAACGGTCATAAACTTCCATATAGGCCTTATGATCGTCATCTAGCATGAGGCGCATCAATTCGCTATCGGTATATGATTTATAAGACACCTTTTCCAAAACAAGGTTATAAACAACGATGTCAAAATTATCGAATATGGTTAGTATTATTGTTAACGCAATATTAACAAAATTATACTTCAGGTTCTCATCACATCGGCCGCACTAAAGGTATGTCACAGTAGCAAAGCCTTCGGAATCCGGGAAAGTAAGCTTAGCATGATTTTGTTGAACCCGGATTCCGGCGCTTGGGAAAAAGGTCGTCAATAACGATGGAGGTATTGTTTCTGTTTATCCTACGGTTGTTTGGAAGCAATCCTGTGTTCGGAATAAAGATTCTCATTTTTTTACTGGCGCATTTACGGGCCAATATATATTAAACAGGCAGAACAAGAAAAAGAACCTGTCTGCAAAAGCCTTATCAAGGTTAAGGCTGCTTACGATGATCTGTTATTCTACGGGAGCACTGTTTTGCTTCTTTGGACTATTCAAAAATATAACTCGTTGATATCATGTAAAATACCAGCCAAAACTCCCGCCGAAACTCTCACCGAGCCCAAGCTACTCTTTCAGGAAAAGTGGATAAAAGCAAATTTAAAAACAGGGACAACAGTCAGTTTCATGCCGAAAATGTTTCCAATTTGGTGACTGGCGAGTTCGAACCTCGTCTTTCGCTCACACAAAAAAACCTTACGGCGATGTGGGGTCTTCATTTTCCTAACTGATTCTGGGTTGAACACCTTGTTGTTTTTATAAATCGCCTTATGTATATTTGTAAATATGGATACTTTTTTGATTCAAGTGCCGGAAAATAAAACGGCTTTGGTAAAGCGGTTGTTAAAAGAACTGGGCGTTGCTGTGAAACGAGAAAGCAGTGCCATGTCCTTGACCAAGGAAATCAACGATTCCATTAAACCCAGCAGGAAGCCGACAATGGATGAAATCGTTCAAGAAAGTCGCGCCGTACGCCATTAAGCAGACAGCCATGACCTTAGTGCTGGATTGCAATATATGGATTAGTTTGGCACTCACACAAAAAGGCCTCACGGCGATGACCAAAAGGAAAACCGTAGCATTAGCAACTACATTGAAACAATTTTGACCAAGACCATGAATTATAAGATCCCAAACAGGGAAACCCAAGAAGCCATTGCCGAACTGGAAAAAGACAAGTCAACCTTAAAGCGGTATTCCAGTGCAAAAGACTTATTCAACGATTTAGCGGGATAGGGTTCAACCCCTGCTCCACCAAGTGCTCGACGTATTGCCTCACGGTGGTATTGGCAAACCGGCTCGTCACGTCAAACGCAAATGCATGCACCAGTAGTACGCGCGCTTGGTCTTCGCCAATGCCCCTTGCCTGTAGGTAGAACAACGCCTCATTGTCAAACTGGCCAATGGTACAGCCGTGGCTGCATTTTACATCGTCTGCAAAAATCTCCAGCTGCGGTTTGGTGTATACGGCCGATTTTTCGCCGATGAGCATGTTGTTGTTTTGCTGGAATGCATTGGTCTTCTGCGCATCCGGCCGTACAAAGATCTTACCGTTGAATACCGCGGTAGAAGTATCCTGCGTGATGTTTTTGTACCATTCGTAGCTCTCACAATGGGGATGCCGGTGATCTACCACGGTATGGTTATCAACAAACTGACTGTCGGCTGTAAGCGTCACACCATACAGATGACTTTCCACCTCGCTATCGCCCAATCGTACGTTGATGTTGTTGCGTATAAACGTGGCTCCGGGGAATGAACAATTGTAATGGTTATAAAGGCTGTACTTCTCCTGATAGATTTCTGTATGATTGAGGTAGTGGCTTTGTGGACCTGCAACCTGTAGGTAGTAATGCTGTAGTTTGGCATTTTCCTTCACCACGACTTCCGTTACAAAATTATGGAGGCTATGCGCGGCGCCTTCGTTTGTCGTGAATGATTCAATGATCTCCGCTTCTGCAAACGCACTGATCACGTAGAGGTTGCGCACTTGTACGAATACCGGCTTGGTAGCCGATGCGACGTGGATGACATGGATGGGCTTTTGCAGCCGACAGTTTTTGCCAACCTCGATGAATATCCCTGCTGTAAACAGCGCGGTGTTGAGCGCTACAAAGGGGTTATCCGTCTTGTCCGCATATTCCGAAAAATATTTGGCAAAACACAGGCGTTCAAAAGCCTGCTCGATAGGCATGACAGCTAATCCGGGAACGTCACCCACTGAAGATAATTCATGGCTATATCGGCCATCAACCATCACTATGCGGTAGGCATCCAATGCGGGGATAGCGGCTTTATCAATAGCCAATCCGGCGGTTGGCGCTTCCGCATCCCAGTCCAGCGCATAAGGTTGGCTGACGAGCGGCTGTATATTGGTATATTTCCAGTCTTCCTGCTTTACCGTCGGAAACCCGGTGTCTTTAAACCGCTCAAATGCCTGTCTGCGGATTTCATCAAGTGAGTGGAGTTCGGACGATGGCAAATTGCCCCCGTACGTTTTAATCAGCTGTGTATATAACGAATCGCTTGTTTGTGTAATCATGGTATTTGTGTGGTCGATCAAACCGCTCCTTCGGCGTCAACGGTTTCCTTTATCCAATCATAACCCTTCTCTTCCAGTTCGAGCGCAAGTGCTGCGGTACCCGAACGTACGATGCGCCCATTGTACAGCACGTGCACAAAATCGGGCACAATGTATTCCAGCAACCGCTGATAGTGGGTGATCAAGATAAAGGCATTGTCTTTTGACCGCAGCTGGTTTACGCCCCTCGCCACGATACGGAGGGCATCGATATCCAGCCCCGAATCGGTCTCATCCAGAATAGCCAGTTTCGGTTCGAGCATGGCCAGCTGAAAAATTTCATTGCGCTTTTTCTCACCTCCGGAGAATCCTTCATTCAGCGAGCGGTTGGCCAGCTTGGCATCAAATTCAACCAATTGCTGCTTCTCTTTCACCATTTTCAGGAAGTCCCGGGCTTCCAATTGAGGAAGCCCCCGATACGCGCGGATTTCGCTGAGCGCTGTCTTCAGGAAATTGATATTGGAAACACCCGGTATCTCCACCGGGTATTGGAAAGCCAGAAACACGCCTTCGCGCGCACGGTCTTCCGGCGAGCGCTCCAGCAGATCTCTCCCGTCCAACAGCACCTCTCCCTCGGTCACCTCATAGGCATCCCGGCCGGCCAATACATTTCCCAAGGTGCTTTTGCCCGAGCCGTTCGGACCCATAATCGCGTGGACCTCCCCAGCTTTGACCTCAAGGTCCAGCCCTTTCAATATTTCCTTGTCTTCTACTCTTGCTCGTAAATTCTTTATACTTAACATCGTTATTTCGCTACTCTTTACTAAATACTCATTATCCTACGCTTCCCTCAAGGGATATCGCTAATAATTTCTGTGCTTCCACGGCAAACTCCATGGGTAATTGATTCAACACTTCTTTGGCATACCCGTTGACGATAAGCCCCACTGCCTTTTCGGGGTCGATACCCCGTTGGGTAAGGTAAAACAACTGGTCTTCCCCAATCTTCGACGTGGTGGCCTCATGTTCCAGCTTGGCGGTCTTATTGCGGCTTTCGATATAGGGGAAGGTGTGTGCCCCGCAACGGTCACCGATCAACAAGGAGTCGCACTGGGTGAAGTTACGCGAATTTTCGGCACCGGGACCGATCTTGACCAGTCCACGATAACTATTGTGGCTCATGCCGGCGGAGATTCCCTTGGACACGATTTTACTGCGCGTATTTTTGCCGAGGTGGATCATCTTGGTACCCGTGTCTGCCGCCTGCCGATTGCGGGTAAGCGCCACGGAATAAAACTCGCCCACGGAATGGTCGCCTTTGAGGATCACGCCTGGGTATTTCCAGGTGATCGCCGAGCCCGTTTCTACCTGTGTCCACGATATCTTACTGTTGTCGCCCTTGCAGATGCCCCGTTTGGTGACAAAATTGTAGATCCCCCCTTTACCATCCTTATCACCGGGATACCAGTTTTGCACCGTGGAGTATTTAATTTCAGCATCTTTAAGCGCAATCAATTCCACTACCGCGGCGTGCAGCTGGTTTTCATCGCGCATAGGGGCGGTACACCCTTCCAGGTAACTGACGTATGCGCCTTCGTCGGCGATGATCAGTGTACGTTCAAACTGCCCTGTATTTTCGGCATTGATGCGGAAATAGGTGGATAACTCCATGGGGCAACGCACGCCTTTGGGTATATACACAAACGAGCCATCCGAAAACACAGCAGAATTCAATGCGGCATAAACGTTGTCTGTTTGCGGCACTACCGAGCCCAGGTATTGCTTTACCAATTCGGGGTGTTCTTGCACCGCTTCACCGAAGGAACAGAAGATCACGCCCTGCTCTTTCAATTTCTCACGGAAGGTGGTTTTGATCGACACGCTATCAAATACGGCGTCAACGGCAACTACTCCGGCCAATACCTTCTGCTCATCCAGCGGAATACCCAGTTTTGCAAAGGTGGAGATCAACTCGGGGTCTACCTCATCCAAGCTGTTCAATTTGGGCTTCGCCTTGGGTGCAGCGTAGTAAGAGATCCCCTGAAAATCCACATCCGGATGATCAAAATTCTGCCACGTGGGCATGTCCATTTGCTGGAAATGGCGCAACGCTTTCAACCGCCATTCCAATAGCCATGCCGGCTCATTTTTCTTGGCGGAGATCATCCGTACGGTATCTTCCGAGAGCCCTGTGGGGGCCACATCCATTTCGATATCCGTGGTAAACCCGTATTTATATTCTTCGAGCGCGAGCTCCTTCAACAATTCATCATCTTTTGTACTCATAACACACCTCACGTTTAAAAAGTAAGCGGATTGATGCCATTACACTTTTCGAGTTGCAAAGTTACGATTTAACTGTCAATAAACCTTGCATATTGTCCGTTCATTTGCGTTTGCGGCTGGCTGCGCCGCATTTTTACAAATCGGTGATAATGAATAGGTTCTTTAAAGATGAGCGGCAAACACTCCTTCAGATGATGTCATTTTCAACAAATAATATAGAAAATAAATCGTATTATTGCCAAATATAATTTGGTTTTGCACAGATTCATGACCGCTCGTAAAAGATATGCCCTTTCAACCCGATAGAACAGATTTCAAAATCCTGAAGCTATTACAGGAAAACGGCCGGATTACCAACTTACAGCTGGCGTCCAGCATCGGACTGTCGCCTGCGCCGACACTGGAGCGGGTAAGGAAGCTTGAAAATTCGGGATACATCAAGAGCTACCATGCTTTTGTTGACGAAGAGAAGCTCGGCTTGGGCATCAAATCATTCATACAGGTTTCGCTTGATTTTCATACCCACAATGCCATTCCGGAGTTTGTAGAGGCGGTGCGAAACATCAAAGAAGTAACGGAGTGCCATCATGTAACCGGGCAATGCGATTTCATCTTGAAGGTATACGTCAAAGACATCAAGGCTTACGAGACGGTGATCATGGAAAAAATCAGCAAAATACCGTACGTAAAAACATTCCAAACCATGATGATCATGTCTACCAGCAAAAAGGAACCCATCGTACCGATGGAATATTGATCAGATCTGCCAATTGATGGGCGCTATTCCCTGCTTTTCCAAAAACGCATTGGCTTTGGAAAAATGCCTGCAGCCAAAAAAACCGTTACTGGCGGAAAATGGTGAAGGATGCGCGGCAGTGAGGATATGGTGCTTGCCGTGATCGATCAACGCGGCCTTGTTCTTGGCATACCTGCCCCACAGCAGGAATACGATGCCGCTTCTGCGCGCAGACAACTCCGCGATCGCCTTGTCGGTAAACGCTTCCCACCCTTTGCCTTGATGTGACCCCGCGGTATGTGCCCGCACCGTCAGTGTGGCGTTGAGCAGCAGCACCCCTTGGTTGGCCCACGCAGTGAGGTCTCCGTGGTCCGGAAGTTGAAACCCTGGGATATCGGTACTCAATTCGAGGTATATATTGCGCAGCGAAGGGGGGATGCCGATGCCGCGGGGAACAGAAAATGACAGGCCATGTGCCTGCCCGACATTGTGGTAGGGATCCTGCCCCAACAAGACCACCTTCACCTCATCAAAGGGGGTATGGGCAAACGCGTTGAAAATGAGGGAACTTGGCGGGAAGACCGCATGCTGTTTTTTTTCTGTCTGGAGGAAACGTTTGAGCGCTTGCATATAGGGCTTGTCAAACTCGGGGTCCAGTACCGCTCGCCAACTGCTTTCCAATTGTATGCTCATACGACAAATGTACACTTATTTGTAAAATCAATCATCGCCCGTTGATAAAGCGCTTAATTAAACGGATATTTCCGCCGAAGTTGTTTCTCAGCGGCAGCGGAGAGAACGCTAAATTTGCTTTTATATGAACGCAAATTTAGTTAAGTTTGCACGGTTCTTGAGTGCAATGTATAAAAACAACAACGACAGATGTCTAATCTTATTCGAATCATCCTATCTTCCCTCCTGCTGATTGGTACCATCGCCTTGTTTTTCTATGGCGAGTGGGGGTGGGGGATACTGGGTATCTTACTGACAATCATTGCATTCGTGACCGTGTTTTTCAACGAGAACATGCTCGTTGCTCAATTTTACCTGCGCAAGGAGAACATGGCCAAGGCATCCCAATGGCTAAGCCGGATCACCCATTACGAAAATCAACTGATGCGTGCGCAACATGGATATTATCATTTGCTCTTGGGACTGATGGAATCCCAGAAATCGCCCATGCAGTCAGAAAAGTACTTCAAGAAAGCCCTTTCACTGGGGTTGCACATGGACCACAATGTGGCATTAGCCAAATTGAGCCTTGCCGGCATCGCCATGGCCAAACGCAATAAGCGGGAGGCTGCCAAATATCTCCAGGAAGCGAAGAAAGCAGACAAGAATAAATTGCTCGCCGAGCAGATCAAGATGATGAAAGATCAGATGGGTTTGATGGATCGCCAACAGATCCGGTATCGGTAACATGACGCTTCATTCTTCCGGGGCGGACACCGCGCTCAGGTAGGCATCCAAAAACCGGCCTGTTTCTGTACTGTCTTCAAAGGTGATTTTCACCAATTCAATGGCAGTAGCCTCGGCAGAAATCTTTTCGGCTGTAATCGTCAGCGTTACCGGCGTATCGGGTTGCAACAGATAGTGCAGGTAGTTTTGTTTGTCGCCAAACTGCATCACGACTCGCCCTAATGTGATGGTCGAAAAATAATAGGCATTCCGTTCGTTATCCACCAACTGGGTTCCGAATACATTGATGTTAAGCTCCCGCGGCGTTTCTTTCAGGTTGGTGAGCGTTAGTTCAACCGTAGCTATACGGCTGGTCGAATCGATCGTGAATCGTAAGATATCGAACTTGGTATCATCAACGATGACCGTGCTGGAATCCTGCCCGGACAGGGTGTCTACCCCTTGCTGGGACCATACGGCCTTGACGGACAGGAACGTTAATGCAAATACAACCCATAACCTCTTCATACCGAACTATCTTAAGCGGTCTGCCGATTTAACTAACTTTTCGTCTTTCCGAATCCCGCCCATGGCCATCAGCAAAAAGATGATGCTGATCGGCAGCAAGAAAAAACCTACCCCGATGTTTTGAGCCGAAAGCACTTGGTTGGCCTCATTCAGCGCCGCACCTGCGGCGAAGTATAGCCAAACGCCAAACAACAGCACGAGCACCACTGCCAGCAGAACCAGTCGGGCCTGCACCTTACGGTTGCGATACTTGAAAATGATATATAGCGGGCATATCCCTAATAATACCGTCGCCGCGGCTTGCAAAATGAAAAACTCATCCCGGATGGCCTGCGCTGCCTGCCCATGGTACGCGCCCGTCACTTTCAACGCCTTTCCCATGCCTCCGATATCGGCATATTGCAAATACGGAAAGAGGAACAACGCAAAAATGGTGACCGAGGCCAGAAACAACCAAAGACTTTGGATACGTTGAATCATAGTGGATTGAATTTACTACGACAGCAAACTTAGCTAAACTTGCCTATAAAAGCAAACGTCCAGAGCCGCTTATACCACCCTTCAGAATGAAGGCAAATTTTATCCGATTTAGTTCGGTTTGCCTATGGATTTTTCAAAAACGCAGCGTTTTCGAACGATTAGCTTCAAATGTTATACGTTTTTGTTACGAATTTTGCACATTCCTTAAGCATTTATTCAAAATTACTTCAAAATAGTGTGCTACATTTGTCATATTCAAGCAGGTGCTCACATCAGGTCAAATCATGCGATTAATTTTACCCCATTGGCTAACATTTACATGCATTTTAACGGGTTTATGTTGTCATGTGCATGCACAACAGCAACCCCTTTCGATAAAACAAGCCATTCAGACCGCGATAGACCATTACGGGAGCATCAAAGCCAAGGCTGCATATGCAGATGCCGCAGATGCTTCCGTTTTGCAAGCCAAACGCAACTACCTGCCTAACGTGTCCTTGTCTGCGCAACAGGTATATGGCACCGTCAACGGGCAGAATGGGCCTTCGTATGGGTTCGGCGGACTAGGCGTGAGCTCCTCCGGATTGCCGCTCCCGGAGCAAAACTGGAATGCTGCCTTCGGGGCGTTATACGTAGGCAATATCAACTGGGAAGTTTTTGCCTTTGGCCGCGCCCGGGAGCGGATCCGGACCGCCGAGGCGGCGGCCAGGCGCGACCAACAGGATTATCAACAGGAATTATTCCAGCATCAGGTAAAGGTGGCGGCGGCTTACCTCAACCTGTTGGCCGCGCAGCGGCTCACTGCGTCTTATCGTAAAAATCTCGCCCGGGCGGATACCTTCCGGCAGGTGACGGTTACCCGCGCGCTAAACGGACTGATCGCCGGGGTGGATTCTTCCCAGGCCAATGCGGAGGTTTCCAGCGCACACATCGCACTGGTGACCGCCCTCGACAGGGAACAGGAGCAAGCCAACAGGCTGGCTGTACTGATGGGTGTAGCGTCCACGGCGTTCCAACTGGATAGCTTCTTTATCACCCGTATTCCACAGGCCTTGGGTATACCCGCTGGTGATTCGGCACGATCACAGCATCCCGAGTTGCAGTGGTATCAAAGCCGGGTCGACTTCAGCGACCGGCAGGAGCAGTACCTGAAGACATTGCGTTTTCCGGCTGTGTCGCTAGTGGGCGTATTGCAGACGCGTGCCTCGGGATTTTCCAGCAATTATGCACAGGACCAGCAGGCCTATACCCAGCATTATTGGGACGGTGTCAATCCGACCCGCAGCAATTACCTATTGGGATTGGCCATTACCTGGAACATCACCCAAGTATCGCGCATTGCCGCGCAAGTGAAGTCACAACGGTTTATTTCCACAGGTCTACAGGAAGAATACCAATTGGCTGACCAGCAGCTCTCCGCTCAACTGCAACTGGCGGATGCGAAGATTGCAAATGCGCTGGAAAACTATCGGGAAGCCCCTATGCAGGTGAGGGCGGCCGTGGAAGCCTATCAACAGCGGAGCGTGCTGTACAAAAATGGGCTGGCCGATCTGGTCGATGTCACCCAGGCCTTGTATGCGTTGGTCCGCGCAGAAACCGACCGGGATATTGCCTATAATAACGTGTGGCAGGCATTCCTGCTCAAGGCTGCCGCTGCGGGAGATTTTGGCCTTTTTATGAATGAATTATAGCCGTCTATGAATTTAATCCGATTTGCCCTTCGTAAGCCCATCACTATTCTCGTCATCGTAGCGGGCCTGTTTTTCTTCGGTATCAAGGCGACCAGTACCATCAAGGTGGATATCTTCCCTAAACTTGATCTGCCGGTCATCTACCTTTCCCACCCGTTTTCGGGGTATACACCCGATCAGATGGAGGCGATGTTTGGCAAGCAATACATCAATATTTTGCTGTTTGTAAATGGCATCAAAAGTATTGAATCCAAGAATATCCAAGGGCTCACGCTGATGAAGATCAGCTTTTATCCGGGCACCAACATGGCGCAGGCTGCCGCAGAACTCACCGGATTTGCCAACCGTATCCAGGCGATCTTCCCGGCGGGTTCCAATCCGCCGTTTATTATCCGGTTTGATGCCTCTACGCTTCCGGTGGGGCAGTTGGTGCTCAGCAGTGACCAGCGAAACAATAACGAATTGCTGAATTTGGCAAACATCTATGTGCGGGCCTCGTTCACCCGTATCCCCGGTCTTGTAGCCCCGCCCCCCTTCGGAGGCAATGTACGCACGGTGGTCATCAAGGTGGATCCTGAACGCCTCCGCTCCCATAACCTTTCACCGGATCAACTGGTGGCGGCGCTGCGGTTCAACAACCAAACCGCTCCATCGGGCAATGTACGCATGGGAGACAAAAGCTACATTACCCCCACAAACACGCTCATTGACGAGATACAAGATTTTGAAAACATCCCCATTTTCAAGGGCGGCATATCCAACCTCTACGTTCGCGATGTGGCCTCGGTGGAGGATGGGGCCGACATTACCGCGGGATATGCACTCGTCAATGGCCGGCGCTCGGTGTACCTCAATGTGTCGAAAAGCGCCGACGCTTCCACCTGGGAAGTCGTGCAAAACCTGAAAAAATCGCTCCCTGAGATCCAAAGCCAGCTGCCCGAGGATGTACAGTTAAGCTACGAGTTTGACCAGTCAACCTACGTAATCAACTCGGTGAAAAGCTTGCTCACCGAAGGGGTTATCGGAGCCATCCTTACCGGCTTGATGGTCATCCTGTTTTTGGGCGACCTGCGGGGCGCATTAATCGTGATCCTCACGATTCCCACCTCGATCATTGCCGGGGTGCTGTTTCTCAGTCTCTTCGGGCAGACCATCAATATCATGACACTCAGCGGTCTTGCGCTGGCGATTGGCATCTTGGTGGATGAAAGTACCGTCACGATCGAAAACATCCACCAGCATCTGGACATGGGCAAGCCAAAGGCGCTGGCCATTTGGGATGCTTGTAAAGAAATCGCCTTTCCGAAATTACTCATCTTGCTCTGTATCCTCGCTGTGTTTGCCCCCGCATTTACCATGGGCGGCATCCCCGGATCGCTGTTCCTTCCGTTAGCATTGGCCATCGGCTTCAGCATGACCGTCTCTTATTTTTTGGCGCAGACCTTTGTGCCCGTGATGGCCAACTGGATCATGAAGACCAAACATCCTAAAAACAAACATGGCCAGACCATGAGCGATGCGGAGGAATTTGCAGCATCGGGATTGGATGCCGAAAGCGAGGAAGATACCTGGAATCAAAAGAAAGTATTGGTGGAACGTGAAGACAGCAACCGCGATGGCAAGGTGAGCTTCTTCGAGCGCCTGCGCATGCGTTACCTCCGGTTCATCGAACGGATGATGCCTTACCGCAAGCCGATCGTGATCGTTTATGTGCTGGTGGTTTGCGGTATTGCGGCACTGCTCATGATGAGCATCGGCCGGGACGTACTCCCTAAAGTGAATGGGCGTCAGTTTCAGGTGCGTTTGCGTGGAGAGGAGGGCACTCGTATCGAACATACGGAAAAAATCACGCTGGGTGCCATCACCGCGATCAAGGATGTTGTCGGCGCGGAGCATGTATCCATCACCTCCGCCTATGTGGGCAATCACCCTGCGCTGTTTTCCATCAGCCCAATTTTTTTATGGATGGCGCAGCCCCATGAGGCGGTTATTCAAGTGGCGCTATCCGGAGACTACCACACGGACCTGGACGAGCTGAAGGAACGTATCCGCGCCCGACTCAGAAAAGACCTACCCGGTGTGAAACTCTCTTTTGAACCCATCGAACTGACGGAAAAAATACTCAGCCAGGGATCACCCACACCGGTAGAAGTGCGGCTATCCGGACGGGACAAGGCCTTGAACCGGCAATATGCGCAACAGGTGATCGACAAGCTGTCTGCAATGCCTTACCTGAGGGATGTGCAGTTGGGGCAGTCTATTAATTATCCGGCCATCAACATTAAGGTCGATCGGGTGCGGGCCTCACAGCTGGGACTGGATATGACCGATGTAAGCCGGTCGCTCATCGCCGCCACATCTTCCTCCCGCTTTACGGAAAAGAGCACCTGGGTAGATACCAAAGCGGGCTATAGCTACAGCGTACAGGTGCAGGTGCCCGAAAGCGAGATGGCCAGCCTCAACGATATTGCCGAAATACCGCTGCTCAGCAATAGCACACGGCCTGTGCTGGGCGATGTGGCGACGATCACGACGGGCACGACCAACGGCGAGAATGATAACTTAGGGGCGCTGCCGATGTTGTCCGTTACCGCCAATCTCAACGATGTGGATCTGAACACCGCTGCAAAGGGCGTAAAGGCAGCCATTGCTTCGCTGGGCGAGTTGCCCCGCGGGCTCAGTGTAGAGCTGATCGGATTGAGCCAAACGCTGGATGAAACGATGAGCAGCCTGGAAAACGGGCTGGTGGTGGCCATCATCGTTATTTTCCTGATGCTGGCGGCCAATTTCCAATCATTTAAGGTATCGGGGATCGTGCTGGCTACGGTGCCTGCCGTGATCGTGGGTTCGCTGTTGCTGTTGATGGCTACAGGCTCTACATTGAACCTTCAATCCTATATGGGGATGATCATGTCGGTCGGCGTATCCATATCCAATGCCGTCCTGCTCATTACCAACGCGGAGCAACTCCGCAAGCATAATGGCGATGCGTTATTGGCGGCCCGCGAAGCCGCTGCCCTGCGGATGCGTCCCATCTTGATGACAGCCCTGGCCATGATCGCCGGCATGATCCCGATGGCCATCGGACACGGCGAGGGCGGGGATCAGTCGTCCCCATTGGGCCGGGCAGTCATTGGAGGCCTGGCGGCTTCCACGTTTGCCGCCCTGTTCATCCTGCCGCTTGTATTTGGTTGGGGGCAGGCACGGGCCACCACCCAAAGCGTATCCTTGGATCCCGAAGATGAAGAAAGTAAACATTATATTCCATCGAGACATGATGACTAGCATTGTTCCCATAATCGCACTGGTTGCAAGCGCCGCCCTTTGGCAGGCGTGTGGTTCCTCGAATGCGGAGGGCGAATCCAGTGACGCCGCCGTTGAGGCGGAAGTGCCCTCGATCGCCGCGTTTGAGTTGAAGCATGATCGGCTTTCCTCGACACTCAAGATACCGGGAGAACTCATCGCCTACCAGCAAGTAGACCTGTATGCCAAGGTAAGCAGCTTCATCAAGACCCTGCATGCGGATGTGGGCAGTGAAGTGCGCGCCGGGCAATTGCTGGCCACCCTGGAAGCCCCGGAACTTAACTCCCAATTGCTGGGTGCAGAATCACGGCTCAAATCACAGGAGGCCACGTCTTTGGCCAGTAAAGCCACATATGCGCGTCTATTACAAACCAGCAAGACCCCTGGCACCATATCACAGAATGATTTGGAGCTGGCGCTAGCCCGGCAAAATGCGGATTTGGCCCAGCTGGAAGCCGCCAAGGCGGCACATGCCGAGGTGGCCGACATGCGCAACTACCTCGAAATACGGGCTCCCTTCAGCGGGGTTATCACGGCGCGCAACGTCAGTCCGGGGGCCTATGTGGGACCTTCAGGACGCGGTTCGGAAGCACCCATTTTTACCCTGCAAGATCATGAGCATCTTCGCTTGGTGGTCAGTGTGCCAGAATCGTACACGGGCTATCTCCAAAAAAACGGCAAAGGGACATTCACCGTCAAATCGCTTCCCAACCAACCCTTCGAGGCCGAGGTGAGCCGGTTAGCTGGAGCACTGGATACCCGATTGCGTTCACAACGGATGGAGATGGATGTCAACAACGCCAAAAAACAATTGCTGCCCGGCATGGTAGCCGAGGTGGAAATCCCGCTCAATGGTCTGGCCAACGGTTTCGCGGTGCCTTCGTCTGCTGTTTTACGCAGCACGCAGGGCGTATACGTCATCAAGGTAGAAAATAACAAGGCGATTTGGACGCCGGTTACCACGGGAAACACGACAGCTGACCAAACCGAGATATTTGGCGATATCAAGGAGGGGGACCAACTCATTGAACGGGTGAGTGAAGAAATCAGAGACAGCTCGTCGGTCGCCATCGCAACGTCCGCCCCATAGGTGACGCAAAAATCCATATTTTTGCCTCCATGATCGAACACCAGTTGCTGCTCATCCTTGCCCTCTTCTTTGCCATGGCGTTGCTTTACCTCCTTAGCCAACGCATCAAGATCTCCTATCCCATATTCTTGGTCATCGGTGGACTGGGGATCAGTTTCATACCTGCTGTGCCCAATATTACAGTCGATCCGGATCTCATCTTGCTTATTTTCCTGCCGCCACTGCTATTTGAAGCAGCCTGGTATACTTCGTGGAACAACTTCTGGCGATGGAAACGGTCGATCCTCATGATGGGTTTCGGCCTGGTTTTCTTTACGTCGCTCGCCATCGCCTACTTTTCGGTCAACATCATTCCCGGTTTCACATTGGCACTGGGCTTCCTGCTTGGCGGCATCATTTCCCCACCCGACGCGGTGGCGGCTACCTCGGTGCTCAAGGGGATAAGCATACCCCGCAGAGGGCTTACCATCCTCGAAGGCGAAAGCCTGATAAACGATGCTGCCTCATTGACGGTGTTCCGCTTTGCCGTGGCGGCTATCCTGACCGGACAGTTCGTTTTGCAGGAGGCCGTTACCGATTTTTTCGTGTTGGCCGTCATGGGTGTATTTGTCGGATTGGTCATTGGCCACATCCTCTACTTCATTCTCCGCTATTGGGCCAAGTCTTCCAGCATCACCACACCAATTACGCTTATTGCTCCCTACATCATGTATGTCGTGGCGGAAGAACTGGAGTGGTCAGGTGTCCTTGCGGTGGTCAGCGGCGGGTTGTTTTTGTCGTTTCGCTCGAAAGACTACCTCAACTACCATACCCGCATGCAAACCAAGGAAGTGTGGGAAACGGTGGGGTTCCTGCTCAACGGGTTTGTGTTTATTCTGATCGGATTGGAACTACCGGTGATCGTAGATGGCTTGGGAGACTACTCGATGGAAGAGGCCATACGGTATGCCCTCCTGATATCGGCGATGGTCATTGTCATCCGGATCGTGCTGGTGTATATCACCGCATTCATCCCCCGCTGGGTTAGTCCGCGGGTAAGGGCGAGGGAGCGGAGCCCTGGGTTGAAACTGCCCTTCATCATCGGTTGGGCAGGTATGCGGGGTGTCGTATCGCTGGCTTCGGCCCTGGCTATTCCGCTAGCGCTCCAAAACGGCGATGCTTTTCCGCAGCGCAACCTCATCTTATTCATTACCTTCGTGGTCATCTTGGTCACGTTGGTCTTTCAGGGACTTACCTTACCCTTCTTTCTCCGCCTCCTAAAAGTAAAAGAAGTGGACGATATCGTCCCGATTGAAGAACAGGTGGAATCCATCCGGCTACGGCTTGGCAAACAGGTGGTCTCACACTTGGATGGCCACTACCAAGAAGAGATGGCAGCACACGAGACGATCGCCCGCATCAAAGAGCAATTTGTCCGCAGCATCCAAGCAACGGAACTGGCACTGAATGAAGACATCAAAAAAAATGAACTTGTTTCCGTCAGGCGGCTTCAAAAGAAAATCTCCCTGGAATTGCTTGAACTGCGCCGGGCCGAGCTGCATCGCATCGCAGAAGAGAAGCGATACGATGATGAAGTAGTCCGCGACCTCGAACACAACCTCGACTTAGAAGAAGCGCGCTTGAACAAATGGTGACGGCTGGCCTGACCGCATCCAACATTTTAAAAACAAATCTGCCGCAACGCTGTATATTAAGAAGTTCCAGCATACTTCAAACAAACACATTCATACGCTAGCCAATCCATAAACTTTGGTTTGGGGTAACGTTAAACGGATATGAAACCATCATGATTTTTCAGACCACACAGTGGGATGAATAAATCTGATAGCTTCATCACCTTTTAAGAACAAATTATATACAGATGAAAAAAAGTGTTTCGGTACAAATGCTCCAACATGTTAGTTGTTGTGTATTATTACTTTTCCTCTGTGGCCATTTAAGAAGTTATTCCGCAACGTTTTCGGGATTTAATCAGCAATCCATCCAACAGGACACCTCCAGGAAGGACACCTCCCGGAAGGATACTGCTCAGAGGGATACTACTCAACGTGCCGTGAAAGGAAAGGTGACAGACCCCGATGGCAAACCCCTGCCGGGTGTTACCATCGGGGTCAAAGGCTCGGATATACAGGCGCAGTCGAATGAGCAGGGTGCATTCGAGATTCAAGCGTCGACGGACACCGCTGCCATGCTGGTTTTCTCGATGCTCGGGTTTGAAACGTTCGAAATGCCCATGAGCCTGGCCAATGGGCAGACCGTAACACTGGTACCCGCTGAGGCACAAAAACTTGACGAGGTAGTGGTGATCGGCTACGGCACGGTGCAGAAAAAGAACCTTACCGGTTCGGTCAGTTCGTTGCGGGGCGATGCCTTCCAAAACAACGCCATTACGAATACTGAAGATGGTATCGCCGGAAAAATAGCCGGCGTGCGCGTAAGTCAGGGCAGCGGCGCTCCGGGCAAATCTGCCAATATCAAAATCAGAGGCGTCAACTCCATCACCGCGTCGAGCAACCCGCTTTATGTTATTGACGGGATCCCGCAGGACCATATGCGGAATGTAAACCCGAGGGATATCGCCTCGATGGAGGTGCTGAAAGATGCTTCTTCCGCGGCGATATACGGCGCAAGGGGCGGCAACGGCGTCATCGTCATCACCACCAAGTCGGGGTCGGCAGGAGACACGAAAGTCGATTTCAGCAGCTATGTCGGGCTTCAGGAAGTAGACCGCTTTCTACCCATGATGGACACCCATGACTATACGGCTTACATCCGGTACCTGCGTGATTCGCGCTTCCAGCAGGCAGGAGGAGATCTGTCATTGCCCCTCTCCGGGCGTCCGGCAGAATACCAATATCCCGAGAGTTATTTGAACCCATCGACCCTCCCTAACACCAACTGGCAGGAGGAGGTCTACCGGAGGGCCCAGATGCAAAACTATGCCTTAAACGTATCCGGTGGCGGGGACATCGGCACCTTCCTGCTGTCGGGCGCATACCTGCGGCAAGATGGGGTCATGCAGCATACCGGATTCGAGCGGTATAACCTACGGGCGAATACGGTGTTCAATATCAGTGAAAACGTGAAAGTGGGCGCTAATGTGGCCACATCGTTCAACCGGATGAATGACCCGCAGACCGACGGTAAGGAAAGCAACGCACACTATGCCTTGGCGATGCCTCCGGTAGTCGAGCTCGATCAAAATACGGAGGCCACGGGCTACTCGCCCGCCCAAACCTATGTAAACCCGCTGGCCCGCCTTCGCGAGATGACGGCTGCGGCAAAAGCCAATGAATTGCAAATCAACAGCTTTGCTGACTATACACCACTCGAAGGGTTGACGCTGCGCACGCAGCTCGGCTATATCTCATCACACGCGGCGTACAATGAATTTCTACCGGCAAATGTCAATAGGGGCGCACAGGCCAATGGCTATGCCTCCAGCACGGACAATTACACGTTCAGCATCCAGAATACCGCAACATACCGCCCGGAATTGGGTGAAGATCATGTCCTGGAGCTGTTGCTGGGCCAGGGCTATGAACGTATCCGGCAGGAAATCCTTGCCGCCGCTGGCGATGGTTACCCGAATGACCTGTTGCCTACGCTCAATAACGCTAATAATCCTACGCTGGCGAGTACCACCATCGGCGAGAGCGCCACGACCTCTTTTTTCGGGAGGGCGCAGTATAACTTCCGCGACAAGTACCTGCTTTCTGTCAGTGCCCGCTACGATGGGTCGTCGCGGTTCGGACCAAACAGCAAGTGGGGCTTGTTTCCCGCGGTGTCTGCCGGTTGGAAGCTCAGCGAAGAACCCTTCCTGCAAGACGTCGAATGGTTGTCATTGCTCAAAATACGGGGATCGATGGGCCGCGCTGGCAATGACCGGATCGGCAATTATGAGCATGTATCGCTCCTCGGACGGCAGGACTACAACCTGAATGGGCAATTGGTAACGGGCATGGTGCCTAGCAACCTTGCAAATGAAAACTTGAGCTGGGAAACCACGTTGTCCCGGGACATCGGACTGGATATTTGGCTGTTGAATGATCGTATTCAGTTTGCCGCCGATGCATACTTCAATAAAACGAGCGACCTTTTGTTGAATGTGCCCACTACGCGGGTGAGTGGATTTTCGACCATCAGGCAGAACATCGGCGAGGTGGAAAACAACGGGATTGAGTTGCAGGTGACCTCGCAGCATATCAAAACCGAAGACTTTCTTTGGACGACTTCGGTGAATTTCTCGAAGAACCGCAACAAGGTGCTTGCTTTGATCCCCGGAATCGACCAGCTCAACATGTTAACGACATTGAATGATTTCAATGCCTACGCAACCATCGTGGGCGAACCCATGGGGGCCTTCTATATGTACCAAACCGACGGACTGTTATTGGCGTCGGATTTTGACGAAGCAGGCAACCCGTTGGTTCCCATCATCAATGGGCAATTGGAAGGTAACCTCAAAATCGCAGACCTGAATCAGGACGGCCAGATCAACGAGGATGATCACACCATCGTCGGAAATCCACAACCTGATTTTCTGTGGGGGATATCCAATAGGCTTTCTTACAAGGGATTCGACTTTAGCTTTGATATCCAAGGGCAGCATGGAGGCGACGTGTTTTACCTGGGCAGGCGCGGTTTCAATAACGGTCTGGGCGAAGGCACCAACCAGTACCGCGATTGGCTGCATGCCTATAAGCCGGCTATGTTCAGTGCCAATATTCCCGCGGGGGTAGATATGAGTTGGGATGGCGAGACCCCCAGTGTCGTCGGCGTGAATCCGGTATACAATGACACTTGGGTATACGATGCGACATTCGTGCGGATACGCAACGTGACGTTGAGCTATAACTTTGCCCAATCGCTGCTAAAAAAATGGAATGTGAGCGTCCTCCGTTTATTTATTATGGCCGACAACCTGCATACGTTTACCCGGTATCCCGGTTCGAACCCCGAGGCTAACAATGCCGGCGGCGCGGGCTCGGATGAAAATACCCGCCCAGCGACGGACTACGGAGGGTATCCGATATCCAAAAGGTTTACCCTTGGGGTGAATGTCTCGCTTTAATGTAGTCCCGAAGATGAAGCATGAAAACGCCAATAGCATGAAAACGACGAAACTGCTTAGCCTATTGATTATTTCGGCAACCCTGTTGTGGTCGGCCTGCAGCAAGGACCTCGACCTCGCGCCGGAGTCGTCATACCATACCGAAGATTTCTACAAAACCGTCAACGATTTCAGGCAGGCCCTGTTCGGCGCTTATGGGGGCCTGAGGGCCGTGCACGGGTTCGACTACCCCATGATGATGGAAAGCCTAAGTGACAATATCAACACGCAGCAAAACACCACCAACAATCCCCTTGCTCGCTTCGGCTTTACGGCTGGCGACGATCGCATCTTGGGCGTTTGGTCGGCCTATTGGAGCGTGATCAATCGGACGAACAACATACTCGACCAGATCGATGCGGGGGAATTCCCCAATGAAGAAGTACGAACCATTATGAGCGGTGAAACCCGGTTCATCAGGGGATACTGCTACTTCCAGCTGGGGTGGATCTTCGGCGGTGTGCCGCTCATCGATCGGGTGATGACTGCCGAGGAGATCGCCGCCATTCCACGGACCACCCAGGCGGAGACGTTTGCGTTCGCTGTTTCTGACATGGAAGCGGGGGCAGAGGTCCTCCCCGAACACCAAGGGGGCGATAATCTGGGACGGGCTACCAAATTCGCTGCGAAAAGCATCCTGGCGCGCCTGCACCTTTTTACGCGCAACTACGAAAGCGCCAAACCGCTGTTGGAGGAAATTCTTGCATACGACGGACTGAGTCCGTATGAAACCTTCGCCGACTGTTTTCTCAATACGAAGGATAATGGTTCAGAACATGTATTCCAGATCCAGTTTACGTCTGGTCTGAATAGCCAAGGGAACCCCTTGGTGTACTCGCTCGTTCCGGAAAACATCCGATCCGAGCAGTTTCCGCAGGGTGGCCGCTCTACCTGGCTTGCCGTTTCGAACGATTTATATGAATCATACGAAGAAAGGGATATGCGCCGTGACGTGACCATCCAAAAAGGTTACGCTACCAGCAACAATGTGGTCGACAGCCTCACGCTGCTCTACATCAAATATGCCCACGGGACGGTGCCTCCCAACAATGTGGATAATGATGTCAACCTCTCCATCGTACGCATCACCGACGTGCAGCTGATGTATGCCGAGGTGCTGAACGAACTGGGCTACGTGGCCGATGGCGATGCATTTGCATTGGTCAATGGCGTGCGCAACCGTGCCGGATTGGATAGCCTGCAAGCATCAGACGCGCCGGACCAGGAAACATTCCGCGAAGTGCTATTTAAGGAGCGGCGGCTAGAATTTGCGTGTGAAGCATTGCGATGGTTTGACATCGTGCGGCAAGGTCCGGAAAAAGCCACGGCAATCATGAACACCTTCTTGGCCCGCCCCGAAGAAGGCGGGGGCGGGATAACCTTCAATGCCAACTACCTCCTGATGCCCATCCCGGCAAGTGAGCTTAGGACGAATCCCGCGCTGGAACAGAATCCCGGTTATTAAGCCGGCATGGATGCATCCGGCTATCCTAATGGAATTTCTTGGCGTTGACTTTCCGTTCGTTTTCGTTGAGGTAGATCTTCCGAAGCCGGATACTTTGAGGCGTCACTTCAATATATTCATCAGCTTGGATGTACTCCATGGATTCTTCGAGCGAGAATTTGATCGCCGGCGCGATGCGCGCATTGTCATCACTTCCTGATGCCCGCATATTGGTGAGTTGCTTGCCTTTCACGAGGTTGATGACCAGGTCGTTATCGCGGATGTGTTCGCCCACGATCTGCCCTTCGTACACTTCTACACCGGGGTCCACGAAGAAACGGCCGCGATCTTGGAGCTTGTCGATGGAATAGGCTGTGGTCTGTCCTTTTTCCATGGATACCAACACGCCGGCCAACCGGCCAGGTATGGTGCCTTTCCAGGGTTCATATGCTTTGAAACGGTGCGCCATCACGGCTTCGCCCGCTGTAGCGGTAAGCACGTTGTTGCGCAATCCGATAATGCCCCGGGCAGGAATGTCAAATTCGAGGTGTTGCATATCGCCTTTTGTCTCCATCACCAAGAGCTCGCCCTTGCGCTGGGTCACCAGTTCGATCACTTTGCCCGATACTTCCGCTGGTACGTCTACGACGAGCGTCTCGATGGGTTCGCATTTCACGCCGTCGATTTCCTTGATGATGACCTGCGGCTGACCCACCTGCAACTCATACCCTTCGCGGCGCATGGTCTCAATCAATACCGACAGGTGAAGGATACCCCGCCCATAGACGAGATACGAATCAGGAGAGTCGGTCTGTACGACCTTAAGCGCCAGGTTTTTTTCGGTCTCTTTGTACAACCGTTCTTGGAGGTGGCGTGATGTCACGAATTTTCCTTCCTTGCCAAAAAACGGCGAGTTGTTGATGGTAAAGAGCATGTTCATGGTCGGCTCATCGATCTTGATGACCGCCAACTGCTCGGGATTTTCAAAATCAGCAAGCGTATCGCCAATGTCAAATCCTTCGATGCCCACCACGGCGCAGATATCACCGGCCTTTACTTCAGACACCTTTACCCGGCCCAGCCCCTCGAACGTATGCAGTTCTTTTACACGTGACTTTACAATCTTTCCGTCTCGTTTGACTAACGATACCGGTTGGTTTTCCCTGATGACGCCCCGGGCTACGCGACCAATGGCAATACGGCCTACGAAAGAAGAATAATCCAACGAGGTGACCTGCATTTGCAACGTGCCCTCTGCGTAGGGCGCCGAAGGGATGTGTTGCAAGATCGCATCGAGCAAATCGGTAAAATTGTCCTTGGGTTGCTTCCAGTCGGTAGACATCCAGCCCTGCTTTGACGAGCCGTACAGCACCGGGAAGTCCAGCTGCTCTTCGGTGGCGTCAAGGCTGAAAAACAAATCAAAGACAGCCTCATACACCTCATCGGGGCGGCAGTTTTCCTTGTCGACCTTGTTCACCACCACAATGGGCTTGAGGCCCAGGGCAAGTGCTTTTTGCGTCACGAAGCGGGTCTGCGGCATGGGGCCTTCAAAGGCATCCACCAAGAGAATAACCCCGTCGGCCATCTTCAATACCCGCTCCACTTCTCCACCGAAGTCGGCGTGTCCGGGGGTGTCGATGATGTTGATCTTGATGTCCTTGTACATGACGGACACATTCTTGGAGACAATGGTAATACCCCGCTCACGTTCGAGGTCATTATTATCCAATATGAGTTCACCGGTCTGCTCGTTCTCGCGGAAGAGATTAGTGAAATGGAGGATTTTGTCTACCAAGGTTGTCTTACCGTGGTCAACGTGCGCAATGATCGCTATATTTCTGATTTTCTGCATCCCAGCCAAACGTTTTGTCAGTTTTTGAGGGCGCAAAGGTATGGAAAAATCGGGACATTTAATTGTTTCATGCTATTCTTTTCCCAAGTATTTTCAGCCCACGTTCTTGACCATAGACCAACGCCACGTTAGGAAGGGTCGCCCAATCGTCAAACCCCAGGCTGCTAAACAGCTTCAAACTCGGTTCATTATGCGAAAAAATGAATGCAAGCAATGTTTTCACACCGAACGTCGGTGCACGGTCAATGCAATAAGCCAGTATTGCCCTGCCCAAACCCCGACCCCGATACCGCGCATCCAGGTAAATGCTGAGTTCAACCGTTGCCTGATAGGCGGGCCTTCCATAAAAGGATTGAAAACTGACCCATCCCACGATTTCACGGTCGGCCTGCTCGACGATCCACAGCGGCCGCTGATCCGGATGGTGCTCATCAAACCACTTTTGCCGGCTATCAACCGCAACGGGTTCAATATCGGCCGTCACCATTCCAGAAGGGATCGTGGAATTATAAATCTCCACTATTTTTGCCAAGTCTTCTTGCCTGGCATCTCGATAGCGCAATCGCTCCCCGGTTTTCACGATCATGTTCTTGTAGACGTCCTTGTTGACTATTTCAATACCCCCAACTCCTTGCCGACGTTGACAAATGCCGCAATGGCTTTATCGAGGTGATGCTGCTGATGCGCCGCAGATAGCTGTACCCGGATGCGGGCTTTGCCTTTGGGTACCACCGGATAATAAAAGCCGATGACGTAAATGCCTTCTGCTAGCATCCGCGCGGCAAACTCCTGCGCCAATGGGGCATCATAAAGCATCACAGGTACAATGGGATGTTCGCCGGGTTTGATGTCGAAGCCCGCTTCGGTCATCTTCTTCCGAAAATATTTCGTATTGTATTCCAGCCTGTCGCGGAGTTCAGTGGTTTCACTCAACATCTCCAGCACGGCGATGGAGGCCCCTGTAATCGCTGGAGCCAATGTGTTGGAAAACAGGTAAGGTCTAGACCGTTGGCGCAACATGTCGATGATTTCCTTGCGGCCCGTGGTGAATCCGCCAGAAGCACCCCCCAGCGCCTTACCCAAGGTGCCGGTAATGATATCCACACGCCCCATTACTCCGTGCAGCTCGTGCGTGCCGCGTCCGGTCTTGCCAATAAAGCCTGTACAGTGCGATTCGTCAATCATTACCAATGCATCGTATCGGTCGGCCAAATCACAGATATCCGCGAGCGGAGCGATACTGCCGTCCATCGAAAAAGCCCCGTCGGTCACAATGATCCGGTGGCGCGCGCTTTGCGCTGCCTTGAGCTGCGCCTCCAGATCGGCCATGTCACAATTTTTATAACGGAAACGCTGGGCCTTGCAGAGCCGCACCCCATCGATAATGGAGGCATGGTTGAGCTCATCGGAAATGATGGCATCTTCAGCGCCGAATAACGGCTCGAACACCCCGCCGTTGGCATCAAATGCGGCCGCATAGAGGATGGTGTCTTCGGTGCCGAGAAATTCCGAAATCTTGGCTTCCAATGCTTTGTGGATATCCTGCGTGCCGCAGATAAACCGTACCGACGACATCCCATATCCATGTGTATCGATGGTGTTTTTGGCCGCCTCGATGACTTTAGGATGCGAAGAAAGACCCAAATAGTTATTGGCGCAGAAGTTAATCACTTCCTCTCCGCCTTCGATCTTGATATCGGCCCCCTGCGGGGTGATGATCACGCGTTCGTTTTTATGTAATCCAGCGTCTTTGATATCCTGCAATTCCTGTTGCAGCGTGGGTTGGAGGGTTTTGTACATCGTTCGTGAGTTTGCAGACAAAAATAGGGTTTTTTGGGAGACAACGACAACTTGGGAAACCCTGTCTGACAAGTTTGCCAATGAATTCCAAACAAATTTAAATTAAAGTACAATTAAAGATCCTAGTCATTTTATTGTTTATCGTCTTTCTATCGTGTTTTTATCGTTTGTCTATCGTCTATCATACGATAGAAATACATTCAATATACCTCATAAACAATATATATTATCAGTTTATTATAAATATAGTATCATATCTATTTCCTTTTTTTCCGGAAAAAAGTTGCCAGCCATTGCGTTGACAGGGGTAATGCTTTATGGTAAAGCTTTAAATCGCTACCTTTGCCCGCATGGCAAGGGAAATCTACGAAACCAAGCGCAAGGCATTAAAAATCAACCTCAACGAAGAAATCTACGGCACATTTGCGGAGATCGGCGCCGGACAGGAGGTGGCCCGCAATTTTTTCAACGCCGGCGCGGCTTCGGGAACCATTGCCAAGACCATCTCGGCCTATGACATGACGTTCAGCGACGCCATTTACGGCGTCGAAGAATCCGGACGATATGTCAGCCAGTCGCGGCTTCGCAAGATGCTCGAGCATGAATTCGAATTGCTCACCGAACGCCTCGTCGGTGAGAAGTACCAAAACAAACGGCTCTTTGCGCTTGCCAATACGGTCGCTGCACTCAATTTCAACAAAACCAACGAACCACACGGCTGGCTCGGTATCCGTTTCCAACAGGAAGCGGGTAGCCCCCCGAATGAAATCATATTTCACGTGAGGCTACTGGACAGCGACAACCTGTTGCAGCAAAAAGTCTTGGGTATCGTTGGCGTAAACCTTGTTTTTGCGGCCTACTATTATACGCGAGATGTGCAGACCATGATTGAGTCGCTCGTCGACAACCTGTCCCGGGGCTCCATCGAAATCGACCTGGTGAAAGTCAGCGGTCCTGCCTTCAAGGACGTCAGTGAGCGGCTGATCAACTTGTACCTCATCGCCAAGGGGTATTCCAAGGCGGCCATTTTCAACCCCGAAGGTTCGGCCTACCAAAGCAAAGACTTCCTGTACAAGAAGGACATCATCATTCTACGTACAAAATATCGGCAGAAGTCGAATCCCAATTTTGACTTGTTCAACCTTGCGGTAGACCAATTCAAACGTAACTTGGACGTCAAGGACAATAACTTGGTGGTCATGATCGAAGTGCTCATGAGCAATGTGCTTGACCAGACGCCGCAGTTTTCCAGTGAGGATCTGCTCTATTTTGCTGAACGGGCCGAATACCTTTGCAGCACCGGCAACCATATCCTGGTATCCAACTTCACCCGCAACCATTACCTCGCTGAATATCTGTCCCGATTCAAACCGCGTAACGTGGGTATTTCAACAAACATCTCCAACCTGCGCAATATTTTCAATTCCAGGCAGTATACCAAGGGTAATTATACCGACGAGCTGCTGGCCTATGTAAGTGGACTGTTCAGCAAAAATGTGAAGCTGTATGCGTACCCGTACCTCGATAGCCAAAACAGCGAAATCATCACCACGGACAATATGCCCGTATCGGATGAAGCCCGGCCCCTCTTTGATTTTCTGGTAAAGAATAAATACATCATCGACATTGAAAATTATGATGAGCGCTTCGTGAAGACGGTTTAGCGGGTGACCGGTGATGGGTGAACTATATAATAGAACATGGAAAAGGTGATATTGGTGGATGAGCATGATCGCGAAATCGGCTCCATGGAAAAGATGGAGGCGCACCGCAAGGGGGTATTGCATCGGGCCATCAGCGTTTTTGTATTTGATGATGCGGGGCGTTTGCTGCTCCAGCAGCGGGCTGCACATAAATACCATAGCGCCGGTCTGTGGACGAACACCTGCTGCAGCCATCCCGCCCCCGGCGAAACGACGCCGGACGCCGCACACCGCCGGTTGCAGCAGGAAATGGGATTGGACATCCCGCTGACCTTTGCCTTCAGTTTTTTGTATCGCGCACCATTCGACAATGGCTTGACCGAGCATGAGCTGGATCACGTATTTGTCGGTCACACCAATACCCAGCCGACACCAAACCCGGAAGAGGCGGCCAATTACCGCTGGGCGACGCTCCAAGAAGTTGAACATGAGCTATCGCGCGTTGCCGAAACGTATACGGCTTGGTTTAAGCTGATCTATAAAAAGGTCTTCGAACAGGTGGGGCAACGCTAATATAACCGTTTCATCAGCTGTTCCTCGACCGCCTTGTATACCTGTTGCGGTTTCTGATTGCGCCAGTTGAGGTCATCAAGCTTGCCGCCGAAATTGATGTAATAGTCAATGTTGGTTGACTTAAATTCATCGATAACATGATCCCGGAAATTAATGCCTGCTATCCAACCGTCTTCGATTTCCTGAAACCACTCTTCGTAATAGCTGTCATCGGAAAAATGGAAATTCAGTACGTTTTCACCGATCATGATAAACTTGTTGATGCCCGCATCGACCATGATATCGATAACCTCGCGCTTGAGCAGCATAATGTCGTTGTATATGGCATCGTTCCACTCCCCGATGAATTCGATAATGGTGTAACCCCGCTGGTAATCGGCGTATAGGATTTTGAGGTATAAGGTGCTGGAGCCAAAACTGTCCCACTGCGGATGCAGCAGGAAATTATAGATCTGTTTATCGAATTCAAACTCATTATACTCTGTGCCGTAAAAAGGGGACAGCTCGTCTTCGGAAGCGATGTAATCGTCCCTCCAGCGGTAATATGGCTCAATCTCGTGCATCGCTCATGCTGTTTTTACAAAAGTGATAATATTTCACGAAAGTTAATGACACCAACTGATTTTTGCGCGGGTCGTTTCATCTTGAGGGTGCAGCGTTGTTCTGCAACGGCCAGTCTATTGTAAATTTTGCCCCCTAGCGTGCGGAAAATGCAGAAAACTATTTAATTTAGCGCGTGTTATCAGTGATATGCGCAGGGAAACCAAACAAAATTTATTTATAGCAGCAACCTATGGAGGGGTCTTGTTTTTAGGGCTGCTGCTCGGACAACATTATGCAGGTAAGCATGTGCGTTCGGGCGGACAAGATGTATTTCCCTTGGATATTACGGGTCAACCTGGCAAGGTGGAGCGCATGATCGACATCATTGCTTCCAATTATGTCGATAGCATCGAAATCGGCCACCTGCAGGATCTCGCCATCAATGAGATTGTTGAGCAGTTGGATCCGCACTCTGAATACCTCCAGCCCAATCAAGCGCTTAAACAATACGAGACCCTCGAGGGGAGTTTTGAGGGTATCGGAATAGAATACTATAACCTGAATGATACGCTGATGACCGTCGGATTGGTATCAGGAGGCCCTGCACAACGGTCGGGCCTGCGATTGGGCGACAAGCTGGTGGCCATCAACGGCGAGATGATCACCGGAGCAAACTTTTCGGAACAGCGGATATCTGACAAGATTCGCGGGCGAAAGGGTACCGCCATCGAACTCACGATCAACCGTGATGGGAAAAACCTGCCGCTGCCCCTCAAAGTGATCCGTGACCGGGTGGAGGTCAGCAGCATTGACGCTGCCTATATCATTGACAGCGCCACCGCATACATCAAAATCCGGCAATTCGGTGCCAAGACGGCCGATGAATTTAAGCGGTCCGTGCAAAACCTCAAAAAGCGAGGCGCACGACGGTTAGTACTGGATCTTAGGGAAAATGGGGGCGGCTATTTCAATGCAGCCACCGCATTGGCCAGCCAGTTTTTTAAAGACAAGCGGCTGATCGTATATACCGAAGGGGCTCATGAACCCCGCGTGGACTATTATTCCAGTGCCGATGGCATCTTCGGCAACGGTGATCTGGCCGTCCTGATCGATGAACAGTCGGCATCGGCAAGCGAAATTGTCGCGGGCGCCGTGCAAGACCTGGAGCGGGGCATCATCGTCGGCCGGCGTTCGTATGGCAAAGCATTGGTTCAGGAACAGTTTGGATTTGGGGATGGCTCGGCGCTCAACCTCACCATAGCACGTTATTATACGCCATCAGGGAGGTGTATCCAAAAATCATACACGACGAACGCGGGGAAACCTATTCGTGCCCCAAAACAGCCTGCCTTGGGGAAGCCATCGACGGATACCGCCGCTTACCAAACCGAGTCTGGCAAACGCGTTTACGGCGGCGGTGGCATCTCACCCGATATATGGGTGCCTGTTGACAGCACGAACCTGAACACCCTCTATCATCGGATCAGGCAAGCCAACTTCATCGAGACCTATGTCTACGGGCGGCTGACCAGATCCGTGCCGGCGTACTCCATCGAAAACTACCTGAACGGTTATACGCTGCCGGAAAAGGAGTATCGCAACTTTTTGGCGTACCTGCGCGAAAAGGGTGTTGACTACACCCCAAAAGAGGCCATCCAAGTAAAGTCGATGGTACGCACCGACATCGAAGCCCTATTGGGCCGCTATTATTTCGGCAGCGAGGCCTTTTTCAAAGTGCGCAACCGATCGGATAACGTATTGGCCACCGCCTTGCTGGCCCTACAAGAGGAGTAGTTTATCCTTACTCGCTGCTTGGACTACTTGACCACTTGTCCATCAAGCAGCTCGACAATGCGGTTGCCATACTCCGCGTTTTTCTCCGAGTGCGTTACCTGCACAATGGTTACCCCATCTTCCTGGTTGAGCTGTTTGAACAGGTTCATGATGTCTTCCCCTTGCTTAGAGTTGAGGTTGCCCGTAGGCTCATCGGCCAGCAGCAACTTGGGCGTAGTGGCCAGCGCCCGGGCAATGCCCACCAACTGCTGTTGGCCGCCCGAAAGCTGCGTAGGGAATAGGTCCTTTTTACCTACGATGCCGAAACGGTCGATTAGGTCCGCTACTATCGCCTTCCGTTCGCCGCCCTTGAGGTTTTTATAGATAAGCGGTGTTTCGATGTTTTCATACACCGTAAGCTCGTCGATGAGATGATACGCCTGAAACACGAAGCCGATATGCTGCTTATAAAGCGCCGAGCGCTGCCGCTCTTTCAGCCCAAGCACATTTTCGTCCATGAACAGGTATTCGCCTTCATCCGGTTCATCCAATAATCCCAGAATATGGAGCAGGGTGGATTTGCCGGAACCCGAGGGACCCATGATGGAAACGAACTCACCCTCGGCAATATGAAGATTGACATCTTTCAGTACGAAAGAGCGGCTACCGCCCACGTTGTACCATTTGAATATGTTGTTTAACTGGATCATTTTTTAGCGATCGGTTTTCAGCGGTCAGCCATCAACCACCATGGCTGACAACACCAAATATATTAAATATCGCGTTAGCAATGCCAAAATCCTTACCAATATCACAAATCCTTATGAACGAACGCAATACCTGAACTTAATGGGCATCCGGTGTGCGATTCCGAACAGCTTATGTGCGATTCCGAACACCCATTGCCGGAAAAAAGCCTACTCCCGTCAGTTTAATATCATATTTTCAACGGCCTCCACCGGACGGAAATAAGCTAGCAAAAACAACGTACCTTTGTGTACTTATTACACTAAGCGTTTGAAGACGCCAACAGGCACGTATATGAAGAAAAGTTTGATACCGCTCACGTTCGGAGGGTTGGGCATCGGGATTACCGAATTCGTGATGATGGGGTTGTTAGAAGACATCGCCCGCGACCTGCATATCGATATCCCCACAGCAGGCCACCTGATAACGGCTTATGCCCTGGGCGTGGTCATCGGAGCGCCCTTGCTGGTGGTCATTGCCGGTAAATATCCGCCCAAACGTATCCTGATCGGCCTAATGATACTGTTTACGGTTTTCAATGCTTTTTCGGCTTTTGCACCCAGCTACGCCACCCTGCTCATTTCGCGGTTGCTGGCGGGCCTTCCCCATGGGGCATTTTTCGGCGTAGGCTCGGTAGTGGCCAGTCGTCTGGCTCAGCCGGGCAAAGAAGCGCGCGCGGTGTCTCTCATGTTTGCCGGTCTCACCATTGCCAACCTCATCGGCGTACCGCTCGGCACCTACATCGGCCAGCAATTCAACTGGCGGTATTCGTTTGCCATCGTGGTGCTGGTAGGGCTCATCACCCTGCTATCCCTGAAACAATGGCTGCCAAATCTTCCCGTAAAGCAAACGGGCAGTGTAACCTCTCAGCTTGGATTCTTCAGACGGAGAGCTGCCTGGCTGATCATCGGGATGATCGCCATCGGTACCGGCGGACTCTTTTCGTGGTATAGCTATATTTCGCCGTTGATGACCAAGGTATCCGGTTTTGCAGAATCATCCATGACCTACATCCTGATGCTCGCCGGCCTGGGCATGTTCGTCGGCAACCTGCTGGGGGGGCGCTTGGCCGATCTGGTATCGCCTGCAAAAGCGTCGATGATGTTGCTCGCGGCAATGGCCGTTGCGCTGATCTCCCAGCAGTATCTGGCCATCTACCCCATCCCGTCGTTGGCGATGACCTTCATTATCGGGGGTCTCGCCTTCGCACTCTCAGCCCCGATACAAATGCTGATGATCAATACAGCCAAGGGTTCCGAAATGCTCGCTGCCTCCGTAAGCCAGGCAAGCTTCAACATCGGCAATGCACTGGGGGCCTTTTTGGGCGGGTTGCCCATCGCGATGGGATATGGCTATACCGCTCCCGAATGGGTGGGAGCCGCCATGGCCGCCAGTGGCGCTGTATTTGCCTTGTCTTTCATCATGCAGCAACGCCAACAAATGCCTCCGGCTCCTCAGCCCGTTGTCGATGCACCAGATGCGGTATGCTATGAGAGATAATCCTATTCATCCCTCAGGGAGTCGACCGGATTGGCCTGTGCGGCCCGAACCGATTGATAGGTTACTGTGAGCAATGAGATCAGCATGGCTGTAATGCCCGCCAGCGCAAACATCCACCACCGCACCTCGATACGATAGGCAAAAGTGGCCAGCCACCGGTCTACCAACAAGTAGGCCAATGGTATCGCAATGAAGTTGGCCAAGACAAATATCCTGAAGAAGGGTTTGTTGAGTTGCATGAACAACTGACTCACCGAGGCACCCAGCACCTTGCGGATGCTCATCTCCTTCTGCCGGATGCTGATGCTATAAGCCGACATGCTGAACAGCCCCATTACCGCGATGGCGACAGAAAGAATGGTAAACGCACTGAAAGCAGACTCCAATTGTTCCTGTTGGGCATGGAGTGCAGCATATTTCTGGTCGACGAACTCATAACGGAAGTTTTTTCCGCCGGAAGACCTGTTGCTGGACTCCCAGTCCTTGCTGATTGAATCCCAGTCCTTGGTTAATGCGGCCAATGTTTGTCGAATCGTACCCGGCTTTAATTTTACCAGGATTTCCGTTTTAAGCTGTCCGCATGCACTGTTGATGGAATATACCGTGGGCCGTGCAAATTGTTCAAACCCTTGCATCTTACTGTTTTTGACTACCCCCACTACCTCAAAGTCGGTATCGCATCCCCGGATGATTTGTCCAATGGGGCTTTTCATGCCAAATGCTTGGGCTGCCGCCTCGTTGATCACGGCTCCTTTCATGGAGTCCGCCGCGAAAGCCTCCGTAAACGGTCGGCCTTCCAGCATGTCCATGCCCATCGTTTCAAAATAATCGAAGTCCACACCGATGTGGTCGCTCTTTCGCACAACATCCCGGAATTGAAATTCGCTTGCGGCTGGCCCGATCCCGCCTGGAATGCTGGTCGCTACAGTCATGTATTCAATACCGGGATAGCTTTGCATCCGGTCGCGATACGGTTTGAAATCGGATGGCTTATTTAATAGCGCGAGATTTTTGATGTACACCACCTGCGCAGGTTCAAAACCTTTGTCCCCTTGGCGCATGTAATCCAGTTGCCTGTTGAGGATAACCATACCGGTGATGAATACAATAGCAATGACAAACTGGAAGGTCAATAGCGCATGGCGGAACAATGCCGTCCGGTGGCCGGTTTGGAAGTTGCCCTTCAGGATATTGACCGGATGGTAACTCGATAGGATGGCGGCAGGGTATATGCCGGATACTATCGCGGTAAACAATGCGGCCAGCAACAATTGCCATGCAATCTGCTCTGACAGGGAAAAAGCCGCCAAATCGTAAGCCAACCATTGCTGTAACGCATTCTGAGAGGCTACGACCAAGCCCCAGGCAATCGCGGAAGCAAGGAGACACTGGAGTAATACCTCACCCAGGAACTGTGTGGCCAGCCGGCCACGACTTACGCCAAACACCTTTTTAATACTGATTTCCTTGGCTCGTTTGTTTGCCTGCGCCATCATCAGGTTGGCAAAGTTGATACCGGCCAGCAGGAGGATGACACCGGAAAGTACCCCCAACGCCCAAACCGTGATGTACCCCGTATTCGAGCCGTGCCGTGGCCTTAAATGGAGGTTTTTTAGCGGGTCAAGATACGTATCACCATTGGCGAAAGCCAACGTGGCGTTATGGTGGTGCTGCGCAATTTCGTGTTTGTATATTTTCTTGATTTTTTGGTTTAGTTGAATGATATCCGTGCCTGGTTTTACCTGAATATAAGTCTGGTATAACGACTTGTTCGGTTGATCTAGTACGCCGATGATTTCCGGCTTGAAAAACATCGCTTCATACGTTAGGTTGGACAATTTACGGGATTTCGTTACCCCGTGAATGTCAACCATCGTCATTCCCCATGGGTCAAGTATGATTTTTTGAGGCTCGAACGCATCTTTGCTATCGTTTGGAAAGACTTGCTGAAACACTTCAGGGGTCAGCAAATTAATTTCGGGATTCGTCTCCGTCATCTGCACGCCATATGCATCAATTCCGAACATCCGGGCAACAGACAGGTCAGCGGTCTTCCAGTCCTTTACGTAGGTCTGGCCATCATCGCCGATAAAAGGCACTTCCCACGGAAAATAAGACACCCTCCCCGCTTCCAGCACCTCAGGAAGTTTCGCTTTGATCGCCGTAGCCAATGCCGGGGGCGTAAGATCGGTATTGTTCCCTTGGTAGGTTAACCCAACCAGGTAAATCTCATTGTAGTTCGGATTCCACCGGTCATAACTGGTCTCCCGGTTGATATACAGATAGGCCAGCATAAAACCAGCGAATCCCAATGCCAAACCGAAGATGTTTAACGCGGTAAATAATTTGGATCGGAGCGCATTACGCCAGGCGATTTTTAGATTATTCAAATGCATGGTTATCCGTTTATGAATATGATTAGCCAACGGGCAGATTTCCATATTTCTGCCCGAAATTCGATGTGTTTATTTCACATCAAATTCATTACCAAACGGTTGAATCGCCCTTTTCCGAGCCTGCAAACGGTGAGCGAACAACACAGGTGTCCGATATCGAACAGTTAGTGTTCGATATCGGACGGTTTTTCAAGTGTGCAGCCAGCCTTAATTGACCCGGATTACAAGCCGCTATTCATCCAAAAGTATTTCATACACCACCGTGGACAGGTCGGCCAACTTACCAGAAGAAACGCTGATGTACACGTCCTGCGGGCTGACCGCATCTTTCAACAATTCGGGAACACCCCGCTCCGTCTGATAGAGCGTGCCGTCTGTATCCTTGACTGTCCACCGGATATCAAACGTGCCATAGTTAAGGATATCTTTTCCGGAAACGTTTTTCACGTCGTATGATACGTGGACCTGGCGACCCGCCTCCTCCTGCTCTGCGACGATATTGGAGATTTCAATATCCGATGTTTTCCATTCACTTCCCTCCTCCGGTGAGGGGTCATCTTTTGAGCACGATACCAAAAGTACTGCAACCAACCATACGGCGAAGAACCCGCTTCTCCTCTTTTTTAAACGCGTATCCATAATCATAACTTTTAACTATAATGCTTTTATTGCCTCACACCTTCAAAACTATACGTTACGTCGGCTGCTGCTGTTTGCTTCGTCACCACCGATAACGTTTTATTGTCCAGCGTGTATATTGCGATTCCCTGCGCATCGTTCGATGAGGTTTGGATGGAGATGCCCCCGTTATCGTATACCTTCAACGTTTTAGGGGTAATGATCGAATACTCCTCATCCGGTTTAGCGGTCAATGTCACTTCATCGGCGCTGTTACGTGTCACCACAATTACGGCGTCGTAATGCGTTTCGCCCTGGAAAACATCCAGGGTACCCATATAGGTGCCTGCAATCCCCGATGCCGGGTCGGCATCCGGTGACGGATTATCTTTCTTGCATCCCGCGGCGGTGAACACGGCTAATAACACGGCGCACACTGTCTTCAGTTCAATTCTTGTTTTCATGACCTTCTGTTTTAATGTCCCTATATCATGTTCTTCATCCTTGGTGATTTTCAGGTATGGGAAAACCACCGAAGCAAAAGTATCAAGGGGAAGAGGGCCAAACAATCCCCTGAAAGCATGGATTATGTCTACTCATTTTTGAGTAGTTTTTGGTGAAATTGGCAATTGTCAGCAGGAAGTTATATTATTGTTATGAAGTTTTAGTGTTAATATGATGAAACAGCTCGTGCTTTCCCTGATCGGTGCATGCTGCTGTATCGCGGTTGCCGCGCAATCCATTCCCCTTGATCGGCAGCGTCATGCAGACAGCCTTGAGCGGGCGCTGAGCGATACGGAGCAATCGGATAGCCTCCGGGCTAGGGCGGCATATCTCTTGTGTGAATTTTGGTCCTACCTTGATACGGCCAAAGCAAAAACCTATCTCGAGAAAGGCCGACGCCTAGCCGGGAACAGTCCTTACACGCGTGCGCGCCATCAATTTTACATCGGCCAGCTCTATCGTCGAATAGACAGGACCAAGAGTGAAGACGCATACCTTAGGGTTGATTCCATCCTCGCCCGGCATGGTATCGTTACCAAAAGCGCTTTTGCCCTGCGTTCCAACGCATGGAACAACTACGCGATCCTGCAACAAATCAAAGATGACAATGAATCGACCATTGCCATACTGCTCAACAAGGTTATTCCTTATTCTAAAAAAGCGGAATTGCCTACCTATACGGCCTTGACCTACGCCGATGTAGGTACTCTATTTGCGAACCAGCGCGAATATGCCAAAGCAGCCCCCTATTTCGAGCAATCGCTCCAACAGTTGGACACCCTTGAAATCGAAAGCTCCGCTCGCGTGAATGTATACCTCGCCGCCGCCGTCAATTATATCAGCATGGACAGCCTTAAACTCGGCAGAAGATGGCAGGACAGCGTTCGCCGGTTGCTCGCCGATCATACCGGATCCCGGTATTACCTCGAATACCTGGAGGGTGAAGGACGGTTTTATCGCAAATCGGGAAATTACGCGCGTTCACTTGACAGCATCGAAGCGGGTATCGCCCTCGCGGAAGACTTAAACGATACTCTTCGGAAAGAGGGTATGCTCAATGAAAAGTTTCTGACGTTGTTCCAGCAGGGGAATTACCAAGCCGCCGAGCGAGTCTTGAGTGGGGTAGCACAGCATCCTGTGACGCCTTTTGCCGCCACCAGGGCGGTTTACTATACAAACCTCGCCGAAACCTATGAAAAACTTGGCGACATGCATAATGCGTTCCGCTGGCAAAAGGCCTACAGTGTGTTGAGCGACAGTCTGCATGAAACCCACTACAAAGAAAAAATGCACCAGCTGGAAACCCGCTACCGCACGGCTGAGAACACGCGGGAAATTGCCACGCTGAAAGCCGGAAAGACCGCCGCAGAACTGGAAGCAAACAATAACCGGTTATTCAACTGGCTACTGGGGGCAGTTTGCCTGTTTTTATTGGCGGCGACCATTTTTTCATTGGCCTACTACCGTAGCCACCGTCGGCTTACTACCCAACAGGAGATCAACCACCGGCAACAACTCCGGGAAATGGAGCAGCAACAGGAGCTGGCCGTGACCCGGGCAATGCTGGAAGGAGAGGAACGGGAGCGAAAACGCGTGGCGCGGGACCTGCACGATGGGCTTGGCGGTATGCTCGCAGGAGTAAAGTTCAACCTATCCGGTTGGGCGGCCAACCACCTGCACCAACCCAATGATACGGACTTCTACCGGGTCATCGAACAGCTCGACAATTCTGTGGGCGAACTGCGACGTATCGCCCGCAACATGATGCCCGAGACCCTATTGAAGTTTGGGCTGGAGACAGCGCTGAAGGATCTATCCGAATTTTATATGCACGATGGGCTGCACATCGACTTCCAGCCTTTCGGCATCGACCGCAACATCTCCCTCCCGCTGCAAATCACCATCTACCGAATCGTGCAGGAGTTGCTATCGAACGCGGTAAGGCACGGCCACGCCTCGGACATCGTCTTACAATGCAGCCAACACAACCGCGACTTCCTGATCACTGTAGAAGATAACGGCATTGGTTTTGATACCAAACGGTTGTCCGGCAAAACGGGCTTGGGCCTTGAAAATGTAAAAAACAGGGTCGAATATTATAAGGGCAAAATAGAGATCATCTCTTCCCCAAACGAGGGAACGGCCATACACCTTGAATTACATGACCATGGAGCAGGGTAAGCATAAGATCAGGATAGTCGCCGTAGACGACCACCCCATCGTCATACAGGGGCTTCATTTATTGCTGGCCAATGAGCTCACGTTTGACGTTGTCGGCACGTTTGTAGATGGCGGATCGCTATTGGCATTTTTAGAGACGGTGGATATCGACATCGCGCTTCTCGACATTACCCTGCCCGACATCAATGGGCTGGATTTATGTCTTGAAATTAAAACCCGTTATCCCAAAACCCTCGTATTAATGCTGAGCAACCATGCCGAACGTAGCTTCGTCATGCAGGCCATCCAACACGGGGCCAGCGGATATTTATTGAAGAACGCCTCTCTCGATGAGCTCGCTACCTGCATCAGGGAAGCCCTCGATGGCCGGGTCACCTTCAGCCGGGAAATAACGGACATCATTACTCGCCCGGCGAGAAACGAATGGAAAGTCATTCCAAAACTCACCAAACGGGAAACACAGATCCTCAAACTACTGGCCACGGGCAAAACCAGCGCCGTAATTGCTGAAGAACTATTCCTCAGTCCGCTCACCATCGTCACTCACAGGCGCAATCTCCTGCAGAAGTTTGAAGTCAAAAACGTGGCGGAACTCGTCAAAACGGCCTCCGAGCACCTCCTCCTTTAATATCAGGCAAATAAGTATCAGGCCAGTAGACCCAGCTTGACCAGCGAATAGAATAACGCTGCGGTATGCAGGGATTGACCGAACTGATTGTTTAGCAATAGCTGTTTCAGCTCTTCGGGAGTAACCAGCAACACATCTATTTCTTCTTGCTCATCGAGCGCTTGCTCCTGCACTTTCACGCCGCCGGTGAGGAGGTAGGTGAAAGTGCGGTTATTGCTGGTAGCCGGATTGGGAAAGAGTGAGGCCAGCTCTTCGATGCTGTCAAACCGGTAGCCGGTCTCTTCTAGCAGCTCGCGGACCGCCGCCGTGGGGGCATCCTCTCCGGGGTCAATGACGCCGCCGGGGATTTCGAGCACATCCTGCTTCACGCCGTGACGGTATTGCCGTACCAGGATAAACTGGTTGTCTGCAGTCAGCGCCACCATATTCACCCAATCGGGATATTCCAGCACATAATATTCCGGCACGATATGGCCGTTCGGCATGCGGCACACGTCTTTGCGCAATACTGCCCAAGGGGCCTGTACAAGGTATTCGGAGGATAATGTTTCCCAATGTAGCATATCAAGCAATGTCTTTCATGATGCGGTCTACGCGCTCGTCCAATTCGCGGCTCACGCGGTCAAAATCTTGCGGATCGGCAAGCGGCTGCCTCACGCTGCAATAAAACTTGATCTTGGGCTCCGTACCCGATGGGCGTGCCGAAACCACGTCACCGTCAACCGTCATAAATTGCAAAACGTCTGATTTGGGCAGATTGATGATTCCCCGCTCACCCGTCTTGAGGTTATATGATTCGCTGTTCTGGTAGTCTTTTATTTCAGCCACCTCGATGCCGCCGATGGTCTGCGGAGGGTTGCTTCGCAGGCGTTCCATCATGGCTTGGATTTCCTCTGCTCCAGCCTTGCCTTTCTTCGTCAGCGAGATCAACTTCTCTTTATAAAATCCATGCTGCACGTAAAGGTCGAGCAATGCATCAAAAAGTGTCTTCCCTTGATCTTTATAATACGCGGCCATCTCGGCGATGAACACCGCAGATACCACGGCATCCTTATCGCGCACCAGCTCGCCCACGAGGTAGCCATAGCTCTCTTCCCCGCCGACGAGGAACCGGCCTTCTCCATTTTTCAGTGTAATCAGTTCGCCGATGTACTTGAAGCCGGTCAGCGTATCGTAGTAGGTAACGCCATACTGATTGGCGATGTCGGCAATAAGGCTAGTGGTGACGATGGTTTTGACCACATAGTCATCCGGCCGCAGATCGCCCTGCTCTTGCTTGGCAGAAAGCACATAGTGCACCAATAGGCTCCCGATCTGGTTGCCATTAAGCAATTGGTAAACGCCTTGCGCATTCTTGACGGCTGCGCCCACCCGATCGGCATCCGGATCGGTGGCGAAGATAACATCCGCTCCGATGTGCTCCCCCTCTTTCACGGCCAACGACATGGCTTCTTCCTCCTCGGGGTTGGGGTATATAACCGTAGGGAAATTGCCGTCCGGCGTAGCCTGTTGCGCTACCACATTCACGTTGGTAAAGCCCCACTGTTTTAATGCCGGTGGCACCAGCGTTACGCCGGTCCCGTGTATCGGCGAGAAGACGATTTTCAGATCAGCCTGCCGGGCTACTGCATCCGGACGGATGGTCAGTGCTGCAATCGCATCCAAATAGGCCTTGTCAAACTCCTTACCCAATAGCGTGATGTTTTCTGCGATGCCGGCAAACTTGATTGCATTGGGATCTTCAATAGCATATACTTCGTTGATGACATTCTTATCGTGCGGCGGCACCAACTGTCCGCCATCGTTCCAATAGGCTTTGTAGCCGTTATATTCCTTCGGATTGTGCGATGCAGTCAGCATCACACCGGCCTGGCATTGCAGGTGACGCACGGCAAAGGAAAGATGCGGGGTAGGCCGCAGTTCGGCAAATAGGTAAACCTTGATATTGTTTGCTGAGAATACATCTGCTACCAAGCGCGCAAAGGCCTGTGAGTTATTGCGGCTGTCGTATGATATGGCTACTTTTATTTCTGCTGTCGGATAGACCTTGCGCAAGTAATTGCTCAATCCCTGTGTGGCCCGGCCGATGGTATATTTATTCATCCGGTTGGTGCCCACACCCATGACGCCGCGGAGACCGCCGGTACCGAATTCGAGGTCCTTGTAGAAACTATCGGTCAACTCGGTGTATTGTCCCGTGTCAAAAAGTTGTTTTACTGCGTTGATGGTGTCTTCGTCATACGGGGCTTGCAGCCAAGCCTCGGCGCGTGCTTGTAATGCTGAATCTAAATTCATTGTGGTCATGGGGGCTAAAATTTGTCGCTATCAAAAATATTAACTCGGTTGGATAATAAGCATAACTAGTGCCAAAGTCGGCGAGAAAAGCCCGCACAACTGATGAAATTTTCGGTCAACCCGTGTCAGCCCTTGGCTTGCCGCGTGAGCTGCTCCAGCAGATCCCATTGATCATCCGGGATGGCGGCGAGGCCATTGAACTGACCGGCGCCCTGCAGCCACTCTCCCCCATCGATGGTGATGACCTCTCCGTTGATATACCCTGCAAAATCGGATACCAAGAAAGCGGCCAGATTGGCCAGTTCCTGATGATCGCCTACACGCTTAAGGGGCACCCGGTTTTTGAAATCGAACTGCTTGGCCAGATCACCGGGCAATAGCCGCTCCCATGCCCCCTTGGTGGGAAAGGGACCCGGGGCAATGGCATTGCTACGGATGCCATATTTGCCCCACTCTACCGCCAGCGAACGGGTAAGCGCCAGCACACCGCCTTTGGCCGCTGCCGACGGCACCACATAAGCCGACCCCGTAAAGGCATAGGTGGTCACCATGTTGAGTATACTGGCCGGTTGCTTCTGGGCAATCCACTGCTTGCCAAAAGCCAAGGTGCAGTTGGCCGTGCCCTTCAGTACGATGTCAATGATAGCCGAAAAAGCATTGGCAGACAGGCGTTCGGTAGGCGAGATGAAGTTGCCTGCGGCATTGTTTACCAAGGCATCCACCCGGCCAAACCGCTCCAGCGATGCCGCCAGCAGCTGCTCGACCTGCGTAATATCCCGCACATCGCACGCAACGGGCAGTACCTGCCCACCTGTATCGGCCATCATTTCTTCGGCCGCCTTTTCCAGCACTTCGATTTTCCGGCTGGCGATGACCACCCGCGCGCCCAATCGGAGAAAATACGTGGCCATGGCCCTGCCCAATCCGGTACCGCCGCCGGTCACCACGATTGTTTTGTCTTTTAGCGCATCCTCGCGCAAAGCGCCTTGTACAGTATTTGCTGAGTCTTTCATTTTTGTCCGCGCTTCAAGTTGTCGATAATCGCTTTGAGGACCGCACGGGTAGCGGGCGACCACCATTGCTTCAATATCGCTTCGATGGTTTGTTCCTGGCTCACTTCGAACGCAGCGATCATGGATTGTCTCATATTGCGCTTGCTCTGCCTCCAGCTATTCCGCTCATATTGCGTATAGTTACCTAATTGCCGTTCGGCGGCGGTGCGAATGCTTTTTCCGCTGACCACCTCATCGACCAATCCGATCTGATGTGCTTCTTGCGGACTGAAAAGCTTGCCCTCCAGCAAATATCGATACGCCGCCGCCTGGCCCAGCCAGAAACCATATAATTGAAAGATGCTATCCGGCACGATTATACCAACGGGGATCTCGTTGAGTCCGATAACGTAATCCCCTTCGGCCATTACCCGATAATCACAGCATAGCGCCAACACGCAGCCTCCTGCGGGGCCATGCCCGCTGATGGCGGCTACCGCCGGTTTGTCAAACGCGACAAACACCCGTACCAGGTCCATGAAAGCATACCAAAATTGGCGCACCTCCCCTTCGTCGCTTTCATACAAAGCAACCAAATCAAGTCCCGCACTGAAAAACCCTTCCTTGCCATGCAAGATCAGCCCCTCAATCGCCGGATCGTCCTGTGCACCAGTTAAGCTTTGCCCGAGCTCCTCGAGCATTTGCCGGTTCATGGCGTTGGATTTGCCGCGATCCAAATACACATGGGAGACACGTTCTTCGATACTAACTTTAATGAAGTCCATCCTTTTTTGCTTACTCGTCTCTAGTCTACCTTAATATAATGCACCGCGCGTCCTACACGCCCATATACGTCCAACCCTTCGATCACCATTCGGTATGTGCCCGGGCTATCAGCCGTATAAAAGGTAAACGATGCGTTGCCCTGCTCATCCGTGACAATATTGGGTGCCCAATGGATCGTGGTGCGGAGGTCTTTCATCTCCGAAAGCGAATCCGTGGGGGCACTATAATCAGGCGCATAGAATTCGCGCACTTCATAGTATCCCTGCGGATTATGCGTGACGATGCCCGGTGTGTGTAATTCTTTGTTATATCCTTTTTTATCGTATTCGCGGCTATCTCCACGCTTGGTCGTAATGACCAACAGCCCGCTGCTTCCAACATCACCGTAAACAGCGGCATACCCCAGACCCGATAACACTTCTACCGCCTCTACCTCAAAGGGCGGAATATCCGCCAAAGCCGCAGGCTCCATGAATGTGCCGTCAAGGATAATCGCCATTGATCCGCCACCGAACCCCATGGAACGCGTCGAGATCGCCATTCCATTCCTGAAACTCACCCCGGGTATTCGCCCCTGGAGGCATTCAGCCAAGGTAATACAAGATGGATTTAGGTCATCAGCTGTGAAAACATAGTTTGCATTGCCCGGACCGTTCAGGTTGCTGGAATTCCTGAGTCTTGGATTGGAAATTTTATGCGTCACCCTTATTTCCTCTAACAATATGCCTTGTTCTTTCTCAAATCCATACTTCTCAAGCTCGCTAAATTGCTCCTCTGCGTTCCCCAGGTAAACACCTATGTCCTCTTCGAGTCGGGCCGTCGCGTTTGGAATGCGCTTACTGGGCGCAACCGCCGGACCGTGAAACTCATCAAGACGGATATCCACCTTCCTTCCATTCTGAGCGTCTCGGGCCTGCACCACGAACCGCGTGCTGTCATAGAAGACCAACTCGTCGAAATTAAATCGTCCGTCTTGACGTGTTACGGTATCCATCATCGAGACAAAGCCGTTGCTGGAAAGCAGCGTCACACGGGCATTATCAACGGGAGTATCGCCGCCCCGCTCGGTCACAACACCGCTGACGCTCAGCCCTCGCTCAGGATGATGGGTGATCACCGGGATTTTCCCCGCGGCAAGCTCCTGCCAATCTATCTGGCTGCCTTCCTGCATCAACATCACATTGTCAAGCTGCCTGCGCTTGTTGATACCGATACCTCCGAAATCATATTCCAGTGTTTCAACATATCCTTTCATCTCCGAACTCAACAGCAAATTCGCATAAATATTCCCTTCCTGCACCGCGCTATCAATAGGAACTTTATCCAGGTTTACAACAGCCGCCGACAGCACGGCGACACGGCTACTGTCATCCTCATGACCCACGCTCACCTGCACCTCTACCTTCTTCCGTAAACCGTAGTGTTCCTTCTCCGTGACGACGGTTGTCGGCAAAGCCCAAAGACCATTCACATTAAATATCGCACGCTCCGCCACCGGCTCCATCGCTTCTGAAAACAATGTCAGCTGCACAATCCCGGCAGGTAAGATTGCCCGCGGCACAGAAAAAATCACCTCTCCTTTGGCTTGTATGTTCCTTGACGCATAGAATACTTCCCCGTCCTGATGTGCCAAGAGACTAATTTCCTGCCCCCTCACCAAATCTGCTGTCGTAAAGGCCTGAACAAAAATCCGCTCCTCCAGCTCATTGTTTACCGCAAGAGCATAGCCTGAGTGTTTCACCGGCGGAAGCGCTTGTTCGACGCGGCTCCCGTCTGAGAACGTTTCCTCAGCGAAGTAGCTGCTCCCCGGCTGAGGTGCAAAACTGAAATCCCCTACGCCAGGATGCATAGACGCAAAATTGACGATCCGATCGCCCTGATGATCCGCTATATATCCGCTCAAATTGATGTCCGAACCTTCCGGTACTGTTTTAAAAGCAACCCTCGTAAGATTACTTGCCACCAACGCCCCACCCTCGGGAAAAAATCGGACACCATGGATGAGCGGTGTCGTTTCGGCCACTTTTGCACTTTTGTCCATTGCTTCGCCCGTCTTTCCAATCCATACTTCCTGCTCGTACAATCCGTTGTCGCTGAAGTTCCGCATCCAATTGGTATACGCCCGAATCCGGTAGCTGCCCGAATCCAGCGAATCTGCTAACTGAAAATCTCCCATCGTCACACCGGCTACAATGGGAAGCCTAAGGGATTGCACAATAGTGTCCTCGGGCCCGATGAGATCTACGTATAACACCTTGCTTAATCCAGAAAGTCTATTATGCGCCCCGATCATTATATATCCCTTAAACCAAATGTCATCCTCAACCGCGTAGTAGGACTTGTCCACATGCAGATACACCTTTTCACGGGGGTATTCCTCCGCATACCGCGCAAGCTTTTTTAGCAGGTCATCGAGGGTGCGTTCTTGTGCATGCAGTGTAAATACCGACAGCCAGCATAACGCCGACGTCAAAAGTTTTCTACTATATGGGTGCTTCTTCCACATCTACGTTCTGGCATATCGTCTTAGTATTGATCGCTATTAGGATAAATCAAATTAGTTTTTGACAGTAATGTAATGCACTGCACGTGCCAACCGCCCGTCTACGTCCAACCCTTCCACCACGATGCGGTACGTGCCCGGGCTATCGGCCGTATAAAAGTCAAACGATGCCTTGCCCTCCACATCTGTGACAATATTAGGTGCCCAATGGATGGTGGTTCGGAGGTCTTTCATTCCTGCGAGCGAGTCTGAAGGCGCGCTGTAATCAGGTGCATAGAATTCGCGCACTTCGTAATATCCCTGCGGACTGTGCGTGACGATGCCCGGCGTGTACAGGTCTCTGTTATATCCCCCGCTATCCCCTCGTTTGGTGGTAATGATGAGCACACCCCCGCCACCCCTGCTACCATAAATTGCCGTGTTGCCAATGCCCCTCAACACTTCGACGGTTTCTACATCAAACGGGTTGATCATGGATAGTGCATCGGCCTCCATATACATCCCATCCAAGATCACTTGCATCGGCTGATCGAACGAACGGGTAGAGTACGGTATACCGTTGCGGAAGATCACGCCCAGCAACCTACCCTGTAAGCACATATCCAACGTCGCGCAACCCATCGACAGGTCCTCAGCAGTGATCACCTGGTCGGCATTGCCGGCGCCATTGAGGTTGCTCGAGTGTCTGACCTTATTGTTTTCGGCCTCCCGTGTCACCTTCACTTCTTCTAATAAGATGCTCTTTCCCTTGAGGCCGTATTTTTCCATCTCTCCGAATTGCTCCTGCGTGTTTTTGAGGTACGTGCTGATGGACTCATTCACATTGACGGTCGCATCCGGTGTATTCTTATTGCGGGTTACCTGCTGCCGCGGCGTTTCATCCAACTGGATGTCCACATTCTTCCGGCCCTTCTCGTCGCGCGCCTGCACGACAAACTTGGTATCGTCATAAAACAACAGCCTATCAAAACTGAATCGACCGTCCGGACCGGTTATGGTGTCAATAATCGCCGAGACATTGTTGGTGGACAGCACCGTTACGGTTGCATTGGGGACGGGGGTTTTGCCGTCGCGCTTGATGACTACCCCGCTGATGCGCAAGTCCTGCTCGGGATGATAAGTGATAGCCGGTGTCTTCCCTGCGGCAAGGTCTTGCCAGTTGATCCGGCTCCAGCCCTGCGTGAGCATCACATTGTCCAGTTGCCTTCGTTTGGCAATATCACTATCCTCAAAATAATATTCAGGGGTTTCAATGTATCCTTTTATATCCGAACTCAACAGCAGGTTTGCATAAATATTCGCTTCGCGTACATTACTATCAACGGGAACCTTTGCCACGTCTATCACGGCCGCCGAGAGCGCGGCTATGCGGCTGCTGTCGGTTTGTTGCCCGACATTGACCGCTACGGACACCTTTTGCTTAGGCCCATAGCTTTCTTTGTCCGTAGATACGGCGATGGGCAGCATCGATGCTTCATTCACATTGAATATCGTCCGTTCAGCCAAGGGTTTCATATCGGCAGCAAACAGTGTGATCTGCACGACTCCTGCCGGAATACGCTCGCGCGGGACGGCAAAAACGACCTCTTTTTTTGACAGTTTGCTTTTTGATGCATAAAATACGGTCCCATTCCGCTGAAGCAATACGGTAACCTCTTGCCCGTTTACCAAATCATCCGAGGCAGATGCCTGTATAAAAATTTGCTTATCCAGTTCATTGTTCACCGCCAACGCGTAGCCAGCCGTTTGCACTTGCGGAAGCTCCTGTTCCCCCTCGCTTCCATCAGCGTAGGTCATCCGAGCACGGTAGGTGACCCCCGCCTGCGGAATAAGGGCGAAATGGCCCATCCCGCCATATACCGATTCAAAATCAGCGCTGCGAGTGCCGCTGTTATCCACGACATAGCCCTTCACGCCCACCCCCAGGCCCTCGGGCGCCAACGCCTTGAAACCCACCTTGGTGAGCATGCCGGCGACGAGGTGGCCGCTTTCCGGAAAAAACTGGATACTATTGGTATTAGACGTGGTTTTCAGCGGAATCGTCTTATTGATGGCGCGCTTTTCGGGTGTCAATAGCGCAAGTGCGATCTTCCCGGTCTTCAGGTTGAATGGCTGCTTGTTTACGAAATCAAAGGCAACCCGCCCGTGTTCATCCGTTTTAGCCCTGCCGCGACCAATGTTTCGTCCTTCCATGGTCACTTGATAGTTGACATCCATCTCAGCCATCGGTCCACCTGTTAAATCGGTAAATTCGATCTCCGCGTTGACGGTATGCATCGGCGAATTCTCGTAAGAAAAAGAGCTATGCGTAATCACACTGTCCGTACGGGCATTGCCGATGGGCAACACCCGATCAAAGAAAACATCATTGTCAAAATTGCGCATCCAATTGGTGTATGCCCGGATGCGGTAGTTGCCCTCGTGCAGTGAATCCGCCAACTGGAAATCCCCCATGGTCACCCCGGCGATCAGCGGCAACCGGATAGACTGTATAACCTGGTCTTCCGGACCGATAAGGTCTACGTATAGAATTTTACTGAGGCCAGAAAGGTTATTGTACGCCCCGATGGTGACATAACCCTTAAACCAAACATCATCACCCACCGTATAATAGGGTTTGTCCAGGTGCAGGTATACCTTCTCCTGCGGGTACTCGCCCGTGTAGTTACTGAGCTTCTTCAAAAGGCTATCAACGGTCGTCTCCTGCCCACGGAGTACTGGTATAAAAAGCCCAAAAACCATCAATATCGCTAGCAAATGGCGCATATAGCTCATTAAACTCAGTGGAGTAACCTTACAGGTATAAACACGCGCGATGTGCATTGGTTTTGTCAGACCGGTATAGTGGTAAATATAGGCAAAAAAAATATCTTTGCAAGATGAACATCCTAATTATCGGTTCGGGCGGTCGGGAGAGTGCTTTCGCCTGGAAAATCGCCCAGAGCAAACAAATCACACAGCTATATATTGCTCCGGGCAACGCAGGTACCGCCCAATACGGCAAAAATGTGCCGCTCAAGGTCACCGATTTCGAGGGCATCGGCAACTTCGTGCTTCAAAACAGCGTAGACATGGTGTTGGTCGGACCCGAAGAGCCGCTGGTAAAAGGGATTCACGATTATTTCCTAAACCACGCCAGCCTCCGGCGGATCCCGGTCATCGGTCCGCAGCAACAGGGTGCCCAGTTAGAAGGGAGTAAGGATTTTGCCAAGCAGTTCATGGTGCGCCACGGCATTCCTACCGCGGCATCAAGATCGTTCACCAAAGAAACACTGTCCGAAGGACTGGCCTATTTGGAGGTCCAAAAGCTTCCCATCGTGCTCAAGGCCGACGGACTGGCAGCAGGGAAGGGCGTATTGATCTGCGCCACCCTGGAAGAAGCGAAGGCCGAATTAAAAGCCATGCTTGCCGATGCTAAATTTGGGGAGGCAAGTAACACCGTCGTCATTGAAGAATTCCTGACAGGCATTGAGCTGTCTGTTTTCGTCCTTACAGACGGCGAGACCTATAAGATATTGCCCTCGGCCAAAGACTACAAACGCATAGGGGAGCGTGACACCGGCCTCAATACCGGCGGCATGGGCTCCGTATCTCCAGTACCTTTTGCCGACACCGAATTCTTGGATAAGGTGGAACAGCGCATTGTAGTGCCGACGATCAATGGCCTCAAAAAAGATGGCATCCCCTATCAAGGATTCATTTTCATCGGCTTGATGAACACGGATGGCGAGCCCTACGTCATTGAATATAATGTCCGCATGGGTGATCCCGAAACCGAAAGCGTATTGCCGCGCATCGAAAGCGATCTGGTGGACTTATTGCAAGGGGTAGCCCAGCGAAACCTTTCCGAACGGTCCTTCACGCTCTCCCCGAAGACGGCCGCTACTGTGGTATTGGTCGCTGGTGGATACCCCGGCGTGTACGAATCCGGCAAAGTCATCGATAACATCGAAAATGTAAGACGTTCCATCGTATTCCATGCCGGTACCAAAGAAGTAGACGGCGCGGTCCACACCGCGGGCGGACGTATATTGGCGGTAACGGCCCTGGAAGACACCTTGTTTGACGCGCTTCAACAAGCCACCGCCGATGCCGGGCGTATTTATTTCGAAGGAAAATATTTTCGAAGGGACATCGGATTTGATCTGATATAAATCAGCGGCTATTGGTAGCTATTTGAATTAGCTTTATATTTGCAATCCTTATGAAGGCCCATTCGTCTATCGGTTAGGACGCCAGATTTTCATTCTGGAAAGAGGGGTTCGATTCCCCTATGGGCTACGTACTTTTGGGTACTACCCAAGTTTAATGGTTTAAAGCCTTGCAATTATATTTATATTGTAAGGCTTTTAATTTTCTGCCAAATTATGCAGGAATCAGTGGTTTGATCAATCCTTTCGGAACAGGTCGAGATACTTGTCAAACACAAAAGACCTATTCCGGCTTTGACCCGTCGTCTCTTTTAGTATGCCCGATGACTCAAAGTCTGCAATCAAGTTGTTGGCTGCTTTGTAACTTAACCCCGTGGCTTGTTTGGCATCCTCCACGAAGACGATCGGCTGCTTAAACAGGTATTGCAGCAATGCCATTGCCGAGTTGCTTTTTCTGCCGAACTGCCCGTTGATCAAAATTTCCATATCGGATTTGAGTTCCAATATGAGCGACAGTTTCTTGGCCGCCTCGGAGGCCATCTCCGCGACCCCGACCAGAAAATACTTTAACCATTGTATCATGTCGTTCTTGGTTCTTACAAAGGTCAGATTATCATAATACAGCCCTTTGTTTCGTTCAAAATAAGTTGACAGATATAACAGCGGCTTCTCCAGTATCTTCGAATCAATCAAAAACAATGGTATCATCAACCTGCCGATCCTACCATTTCCATCCAGAAAAGGGTGTATCGTTTCAAATTGGTAATGGGCGATACCAATCCTGATCAGTTTTGGCACGATGATGCCTTCGTTATGGAGGAAATTCTCCAAATCTCCCATCAAGGCCTCCACGTACTGGTGGTGCGGAGGAACAAATACAGCATCTGCTGGACTCGTGCCCCCAATCCAGTTTTGACTTGTGCGGAACGCTCCCGGCTGTTTGTGCTCCCCCCTCACGCCCTCCAAAAGTAGAGCGTGTGCCTTTCTGATGAGCCTTGAGGAAATGGGAAGTCGCTCTAATTGCGCTATCGCGTAATTCTGTGCCCTGATGTAATTATTCACTTCTTTCCAGTCGTCCCTCCTTTCGGGAGAGATTTCCCTTTCTTCCAACAAAGCCTCCTCTATGTTGGTCTGCGTGCCTTCTATCCTGCTTGACTTGACAGCTTCTTTGGTAACGTGTAAATGGATGAACAGGTCGATATTGGGCACAAGCCTTGCAAATGAATTCAGCTCACCCAATTTAATTGCAGCCTCTTCCAGTAACCCATTGATTGTCGGGTTATCCCATTTCCATTCCATATTTATAGGGGATGGGACAAAGTAACTGTATCCACCCACGCCCTTTTCAACATGCCCTGATTCGTATGCTTCAAGTTTTACCATTGCACTCGATTAGTATTACAAAGTAAAACAAAAAAAAACATATTTTACTTTAATGGCCAAAAGTAAAATAAGCGAGTTGCTGTTTTACTTTTCACAAACCCGCCCAAAACGTCTCAAATCAGGCAGAAAAGAGTTCGAAGATTGTACGCTATGGGCTACCGCTTTGATTATACTGTTAAAAGCGTGGTTTTTACAACTGTGCAAATATGATTCATCCGGTGCAGTTCTGTTAGCCTGGGTTCCTCTACTTTATTAGCCGTTCGTCTACTTTTTTTCGGGATAACCCGTTATTCCGTTTCATTTGCCTGTCGTAATCATTCAGGCATTTTCCCTATGATTAAACGTTCACTTGTTTTATTACTATTGGCCATAATTTCCATCGGACAAAACGCACTTGCACAAAGCAGGGTTTCAGGTGCCGTGGTCGATTCTGCTACCCGCTGGCAGCTGCCCTTTGTTACCGTTAGGCTGGTGGATAAGGATCAAAAGCACTTGCAGAATTCCGTTTCCGATAGCCTGGGGCGTTTTTATTTTGAAGAAGTGCCCCCAGGTATCTACCGGATCCATTGCCGTATGACAGGCTATGTCCCGAAAGTGTCAGAGCACTTTACGGTAAAAGACAGCATTATCGAACTCCCGCCCTGTTTGATGGCCCGTTCGGGGCAAACACTGGCCGAAGTGACCGTTACCGCGCAAGGTTCGCCTATATCGACACGGATAGATGGTTTTGTATACCATGCGGATCAGGAGATACAGGAAGCCGGGGAAACAGCCGCCGATCTGCTCAGGAAACTCCCGGGCGTGCAGGTAGACCCGAATGGAACACCGCATATGCGGGGCAGTAACCGCATCAAAGTATTCATCGATGGAAAGCCCTCCATGACGTATGCAACCTCCGTGACGGAAGCCTTACGACAGATACCGGCCGATAATATCAAAACAGTTGAAATCATAACCCACCCTTCGGCCCGTTATGATGCAGAGGGAGCAGACGGAGTAATTAACATTTTCACTAAAACGCCCGTGGAAGACGGTGTTTCGGGTACCGTTAACGGAACACTGGCCAACCGCTTCAACGAATTGACAGGCGCTATTACCTGGAGAAAACGGCAGCTGGTGTTAGGTCTCGATATAGGTCACAGCGCCTCCGATAATGTTACCACAAGCGTGCTGGAGCGTACCGATCACTCCGTAGACGGTGACGGATTACGGCAGCAAAAGGAGATAAACAACGAATCGGAGAATCTCTTCGGCGGCATCAATGTCATTTACCTTCCCGATACGTTAACTACACTGAATGCGGGCTACCGCTATAGTGGCGACCGGTTTGGCGCGAAGTCGACCCTAAACAATTTGATGGAATCAGACGCATTCACCCGAACAATTGATAATCCCGCTTTCCGGTATTTGCACGGTATTAACTGGGGATGGCTTCGCAGATCACGGGACGGATCTGCTGAATATAACATCATGGGATATTGGTTTTACCAGGGCCAGCGAAATCGCTATTTATTGGATCAGTATCGGCAGCAACAAAAAAATTATTCAGAGAAGAATCTCAATTTGCTTGGCAACCGTGAATTTTCCTTCCAAGCGGACGGAAGAAAAGACTTCGGGAATGACAGCGAACTGGAATTAGGGCTAAAAGGTGCATTCAGGAGGTTCTTCAATGAAAATCTGTTCGATGTATTTGATTTCAACCGGTCCGTTTATTTGCCCGACAGCCTCCGTGCTGACCGGTTTTGGTTTAACTGGATGATTGCCGCCGCTTATGCCACGTACACACTTAACCTTGATTCCTGGAAAATTAAAATCGGTGGCCGTTATGAATACACCCACTGGCCGCTGCACTTCCGTGATACGTCACTGAACATTCCCGATTATCAAAATTTCCTGCCTAATCTGATTATCAGCAAAACCATTTCCACTGATCACAACATGGGCGCCGGCTATACGAGGAAGCTACTCCGGCCGTATATCAATTACCTGAATCCGGTGGTCAACTACATCGACTCGCTGAACCTGGAATACGGCAACCCCAATCTTAAGCCGGCAATTACCAATAGCTATGAGCTGACCTACACCTTCCGGAAATCTGCATGGTTATTGAATGTTGCCTTGTTTTACAACCAGACCGGGAACAGCATTGAACCGGTAAGGGTAGCGCAGCCGGATGGAATCGTAGCAAACACCTATGCTAACGTAGCAGACCATGATGTTTTGGGGGTTAGCATCGATGCGTCACTACGCCTTAAACGGTTTACATTCATCCTGACAAACACCACGCGGCACCTGGAATTTGGCAGCCAAAACGGCTACCTCTTCAGGAATGGTTTTATCATCAATCAGGGTGTAGATGCGTCGTTTAAACCAAACGCTTCGCTTACCATCCGTGCCTATGCGAACCTGAATTCCAGAACAGTGAATTTTCAAGGATATGCCACCGGTGTACAAAGTTATACGTTATCGGTGAGCAAGGAGTTGCTCGATGGCAAACTGAATCTTAGCGCCCGTTGTGATAATCTGTTCACCCCGTACCGGTATGTGACCGAAGTTACTGCTGCTGAGACCTTTGACCAGCACGTTGAAAGCCGCTATATCAATCGGTTCTTCAGGGTAGCTCTACGATGGAAACTGGGTAAAAAAGAAGTGGAAAGACCCGAGATCAGAGAAATTGACGGTTATTGACTTTGGTGACTTCGGTTCGTATTCGAACACCTGTTGTCCGGATTCGGACAATTGGAGGTTATTTAGGGAGAGTACATGGCGCGGTTAATTTTTTTCATTTTTTCCCGCGCGCATTGTGTTCTTATCCATTCGTAAAAACGGAGCGCTTTTGCATACTGAACATAAATCGTCAATATTTACTCTCAACCGTCACATTAACCGTCTGCGATGGCGCAAGTTTTGGCACCAGCGCGTGGTAGGTGATGTTGGGTGCTTCCGAGGCCGCGTTATGCTGGATTTCCACTTTCAGATTGTGTGTCCCGTCACAATCCCTTGTATAATCATACCTGATTTCATGCACACCACTCGTTAGCCTCTTTTTGCCGATAACGAGGTCGTATTTTCCAAAATCGATTTCCCGCATGCAGTTGCCAGTGACACGGTTTTCAAAATCATTTTGGGAGCGGATGATGGTGTGCGTTTCCGTTAGATCAATGTGCATTTGATGCGTCGTATATTGGCATCCAAACAGGGTTTCCAAGTTTTCAACGGCCAGTTGGGTAGGGCTATTGCATACCTCATTTTTTTCGCAAGCGGCAAATAGGTATAAGGCCGCGATTAGCATTCCTTTGTTCATTTCAAAGCTGTTTTCAGTTGTCCAATCAATATAGATAGACGTAATTCACATTGAAATGCTACAACACTGAGCAGGCAAAAGGAAAAAAGAAGCTCCGAATTTCCAAATCGCTATTTTTGTCACAGAGCAATATTTTCAATCCTACTATAGGCTACTAATCTTTCATCAACTGTTTGATCCGGCCCTGATAGGATTGCCAATAATTCCTTTTGGTCGTTTCATCCAGAAAAGAGGAAAAGGTCAATTTCTCTACCAGGTCCGATCCGGACAGCATTAGCCTGACGATATCCTTGAAAATCTTTTGGTTAATCCCTGCATTTTCTGCTAATACCGAGAATTGGCGCTTTATTTTTCCCTGTGTGAGCTTTTTGGGCAATAGGCCGTCAGCTAAGGCAAAATCTCCGTCATTGGCATGAATGCGGCTGTTCAACAGATCATAGGCGGGACTTAAGCGATAATCTCCAAGAGGTGTTTCCAGCAACGAAAAATTTTTAAAGTGCGCATCTCCATTGGAAAACAAATAATTGAATAGGAGTAGTTTCAGTAGTTTTGGTGCCTCCAATTTGTATGCAGGAACATATTTCTCCATTAGCTGGAATAGCTCCAGGTAGTTCCCAAGGTACTTATAGTGTTCTCCGTGGGTTTGAGGAGTTCGTTGAGCCAAGGATGCAAAATCATCCTGGGCTCGTTTTGAGCCGTCGCTCTTTACATCAAAACGCTTGGTGATGTAAGCAGGCTGACCATTGCTAAAGAAGATCAACGCATTTTCAGCCGTTTCTATGCCATACACCTGACGTCCGATCTGCATCGTTAAATGTTCATTGGCCGGCATTTGGTCTGGCCTTCTCCCTGCTCCCGGAACAGGCTTCAGGATGTAGGTTCCTTGCTCCCCTTCGCCAATCAGCCGTAGTTTATTTTTTTCCAACAGCATAGAGAATTTCTCCTGTACCCCCGAAATGGACATACTTTTCCTGTTTTCTTCAAAAAGTTCATCTGTATCAGGGTTTGATGCGGGCGAATCGTATAGCAAAATGTGGCTAACTTTTTTTCCGTTGAAAACACGATTTAAGCATGCTCTGCTATAGGTATCAAACCCTGCTGCCAATGTTCCGGGACAATATTTTATTGCTGGAAGACTCATTGATTTTCTATTTTGACGATATTCACGGCGCCTATCGTATCATTTTTTGTGGTGGTCATCAGTAGCCCGAAATAGTCGCTTTGGTCAATTCTGTTGAGCTTGCAGACCGTCTGCTTATTGGTGCCTTCGGGGAGCATATTATAAAAAAAGGGGAATAGGAAATCGGAATGGTACTCCTTATCCGTTTTGGGCAGGGTAAGGCTGATTCCCGGTTTACTGGCATCGGCTACCCACGAGGATTGATACCGGAAACTGAAGGAACCGTCATCCTGTTGGGTTAGTATACCCGCTTCTCCGCCTTTGAATAATACTTTTGCCTGTCTCATGGGTTACTTGTTTTGTGCTTTATCCTCAATGCTATTTCGAGGCCTAGGGTATCCACAAGTTTTTGCAAGGTCATCAAAGTAGGATTGCCTTTTCCGCTTTCAAACTGTTTAAGCGTTCTCAACCCAACCCCCGACAGCTCCGCTAATGTTTCTTGAGTGACCTGCAGTGACTCCCTTCGTTCTTTTATGGTGTTTATAATCTCTTCAAAGTGCATTTTAACGCTCTATCTGATGCAAATATAAAGTTATTAATTTAATTTTTTATGCCAAAGTGCGTTTTGACGCACTTTTTGCCATTACCTCTTTAGAAGAACGCTGTGTTTCCGAACAGCGTATTAGCTATGTTATGTCAGGCACAAATTGCCGATCGGGCTTCAAGTATCTGCAGCATTTTAGCCGATTATTCAAACAGAAAACAGGTGTGACACCGAATAAGTATCGGGACTTGAATTAAGAAGAACAAATCTACCCCAACGCTTGTTAATCTTAAAAAATGACAGGTCATGCAAAAGATTGTTCCACACCTTTGGTTTGACAAAGAAGCCAAAGAAGCGGCAGAATTTTACACTTCGCTGTTTCCAGACTCACGAATTACGCACACTACATTGCTTCGCAGCACGCCGTCGGGAGATAGCGATGTCGTGAGCTTTGAGCTGTGGAAGCAAGAATTTATGGCCATCAGCGCGGGGCCCGTTTTCAAGTTTAACCCTTCCGTGTCATTCATGGTAAATTTTGATCCCCTGTTTTTCGGCTCATCATCAACACGGGATCAAGACGCGAGGGATAAATTAGATATGGTCTGGGATAAACTGTCTGATGGCGGTACGGTGCTGATGCCCATCGACGAGTATCCCTTTAGTAAACGTTACGGCTGGCTAACGGATAAATACGGGTTGTCTTGGCAGCTGATTCTCACCGACCCTGAAGGTGAACCGCGCCCTTCAATAATGCCTTCTCTGATGTTTGTAGGCAGTAAATGCGGCAAGGCCGAAGAAGCCATCAACTTCTACCTCTCCGTTTTTAAAAACTCAAAACTGGGCGGAATGTATCGTTATGGCAAAGCACAAGAGCCGAACAAGGAAGGTACCATCATGTTTGCCGATTTTATGCTGGAAGACTACTGGTTAACCGCGATGGACAGTGCACAGGAACACGGTTTTGATTTTAATGAAGCCGTTTCTTTTATGGTGAACTGCACCGATCAACCTGAAATAGACGATTACTGGCAAAAACTTTCTGCTGTACCGGAAGCGGAACAATGTGGATGGATCAAAGACAAGTATGGTCTATCATGGCAGATTACGCCGACTGAAATGGGCCAAATGATGCGTAACGGAACTCCGGAACAAATAGACCGAATCGTGCAGGCATTCATGCCTATGAAAAAGCTGGATATATCGAAATTAAAAGAAGCATACGAGCGATAATGCCGGACGTCAGTTTATAACCCAAAGTATTCTTTTGCGTTATGATAGCAAATGTCCTGTATGATCTTGCCCGTCCAATCCATATCGGTGGGCATCAGCCCTTTGTCGATGTCTTCGGCAAACAAGTTGCAAAGCAGCCGTCTGAAATATTCATGGCGCGAGTACGAGAGGAAACTCCGCGAGTCCGTAAGCATCCCAACGAAACAGCTGATTAAGCCGATATTGGATAGCGTGTTCAGCTGCTGGGTCATCCCGTCCAGCTGGTCCAAAAACCACCACCCCGAACCGAATTGCATCTTTCCTTTGATTCCCTCCGCCTGGAAATTACCCGTCATGGTTGCAAAGACGGCGTTATCGGCCGGATTTACGTTATATATGACCGTTTTGGCCAGTCGGTTTTCCTCCTCCAGGGCATTGAAAAACTGCTGCATACGCTCGGCCTGCTGAAAATCACCGATGGAATCATATCCGGTATCGGCGCCGAGCTCGCGTAGTTTCCGGCTATTGGTATTGCGCAGCGGTCCGAGGTGGAATTGCTGTACCCATTCTTTATCGTGGTACAATTTGCACAATTCGGACAATACGGCAAATGTAAATGCTTCTTCATATTCGGCCGCGCGGCGATCATCCCCGCTCAGTACTTGTTTAAAGACTTCGTTCAATGAAACGGCGGTGGTTCCCTTCCGGGGCATATGGCTTAGCCCGTGGTCTGCCATGCGACATCCGTGGCTATGGAAATAATATAGCCGGTTCCAAAGCGCGTCCAACAGCGTATCCAGGTCGACGATCGCTACCCCGCTGCTTGCCTGCAACCGCTCGATATAACGGCGATAATCGTCGCCCTTACTCAATTGGAATGCCTTATCGGGCCTGAACGTGGGCACCACCTTGGTCTCAAACCCCGATTGGGCAATGGCCTGATGATGCCGAAGGTCGTCCGCGGGGTCATCCGTAGTGCCCACCATCTCTACACTGAAATGCGTCAGCAATCCGCGCGGTGAAAATGCGGGTTGCTGCAACTGCGCAAGGGTGCTGTCGAAAATAGCGTCTGCATTATCCAAACCGAGCAATTCGTTGATACCAAATGGGTTTTTCAATTCCATGTGTGTCCAGTGGTACAAGGGGTTGCGCAGGGTGTAGGGGACCGCCTCCGCCCATTTGCGGAATTTCTCCCGGTCGTCTGCATCGCCGGTGATGTACCGTTCAGGAATACCCAGTGCCCGCTGTGCACGCCATTTATAATGGTCGCCCGCCAGCCAGATGTGGGTCATGTTGCGGAAGTTTTCATTGGCCGCCACCACCTCCGGGGGGAGGTGCGAATGATAGTCGACGATCGGCAGGTCCGCCGCGTAGTCATGATAAAGCTTCACAGCCGTGCCCGACTGTAATAAGAAATCGTCGTGGAGGAAGTGAGCCATGTCCGTTCGATTAGGTAGCGATTATTGTCCTATGATCCCGAGTTCCAATCCCCGCAGTTCGGCCAGTCCCCGCAGGCGGCCAATGGCGGAATATCCCGGGGCAGTGGTTTTCTGGAGGTCATCGAGCATTTGATGGCCGTGGTCCGGCCGAAAGGGAATGGGCTTGTCGCGCCGCTGATTTTCGGCCACTAACGCCTTCATCACGGCGTACATGTTTACATCGCCATCCAAATGATCGGCCTCAAAGAAGTTGCCCTGTTTATCTTTCCGCACGTTGCGCAGGTGTACAAAGTAAACCCGGGATTTCACCGCATCAAAAATAGCGGGGATGTCGTTAGACACGCCCGCACCCAACGACCCTGTACAAAAACAGATGCCGTTGAACGGTTTATCCAGTTCGCGGATGATGTAAAGCAAGTCTTCCTCATTGCTGGCAATGCGCGGCAACCCTAGGATGGGATAAGGGGGGTCGTCCGGGTGGATGGTCATCCGTATACCGTGCTCTTCACACACATCGGCAATCGATGATAAAAACCAAATCAGATTTTGCCGCAGTCCATCGAAGCCAATGGCAGCGTATTCACGGATACTTTCCCGCAGCTCCTCCAATTCCGTGCTTCGCTCACCCGGAATGCCCATGAGCACATTGGCATTCAGCAAATCAAGCTGCGACGGGGTATATGCGTCAAACCTTTTCTTTGCTTCGGCCACGATTTCTTCCGGATAGTCCTGCGCCGCCCCCTCACGTTTCAGTACAAAAAGATCGAAAGCAGCCAAATCATTCCAATCAAAATACAATGCCTTCGATCCGTCTTTCATCTCCAGGTCGAGTTGCGTGCGTGTCCAATCCAATACCGGCATAAAGTTATAGCAGACGGTCTTGATCCCTTCCTGGGCCAAGTTGCGCAGGCTTTGCCGATAATTTTCGAGGTAGATTCCCGCATTCGGTTTCCGGGTTTTGATCACCTCATGTACGGGCACACTTTCGACCACGCTCCACGCCAGTCCGGCGGCCTCAATCAAAGCCTTGCGCGTGCGGATATCTTCCAATGGCCATATCTCGCCGTGAGGAATGTGATGAAGCGCCGTAACGATGCCGGTAGCACCTGCCTGTTTGATGTCTTGCAATGAAACCGTGTCAGCGGGGCCATACCACCGCCATGTCTGCTCAAGTTTTCTAGTCATCGTACCCAATCCTTATTCATTTATCGTTGTTCCCTTACCCCTATTCCTTTATCCTTGCTCCTTTATCCTTGTTCCTTTGTCCTTTATCCTTTTGACCCCGTCCTCACACCCCGCTCCATGCATTGAATCCGCCATCGACCAGAATCGTCTCTCCAGAGATAAAGCCTGAAGCGTCACTTAGCAGAAAAATCAATGCGCCGATCAATTCATCAGGTGTACCCAAACGACCGTAGGCTGTATTGTTGACGAATCGTTGGGCACGGTCGGTATATGACCCATCGGGATTGGTCAGCAACGTACGGTTTTGTTCGGTAAGAAACACCCCCGGCGCAATGGCGTTGACACGCACTTTGTCGCCATAACGCTGCGCCAATTCAACGGCCATCCATTTGGTATAACCTTCTATGGCGCATTTAGCCAGGTTATAACCCATCACCCGCGTAATGGCTTGCTGGGCGGCAAGCGAGGAGATATTGACGATGGCACCTTTGCCCTTTTCAGCAATTACCCTTCCGAATACATGAGTCGGTATGACCGTGCCGAACAAATTCAGTTCTACCGCCTTTTTGGTATCTTCGATCTTGGTGTCGAACAGATTCTGGTCGGGGTTTATGGTTGCGCCGGGGATGTTGCCCCCAGCGGCATTCACAAGACCATCTATAGTGCCCCACACAGCTAATATTTCTTTTTTCGCTTCAAGCACCGCCTGCTCGTCCAACACATCGGTTATCACGGCGATGGCTTCCCCCCCGTTGGATTTTATCGCGTCTACCCTGGCCTCTGCGCGTTCCTTATTGCGCCCCAATATCACCACCTTAGCTCCTGCGGCAGCCGTGCCCAGGGCAAACGACTCGCCCAGCACGCCCGTGGCTCCGGTAATTACCACTACTTTGCCTGCCAAAGAAAACTGTTGTATTCCATCCATAACACTGTTTAATAAGGTCTATATTGTATTTAAACCCCCAATATTAGTTAAAAATGGGCTGAACCCACTAACCTTTTTGGAGAAATATCTACGAAAACGTTGTAGCACCCATGTTTTGGAAGCAATCGCCGGAAAACCATTCATTTACAAAAATTTAACAATTTTATTTTAAGATATCGTTTTAAAGCGATACTTTTGCATCCCCAACATTTGGAGGGCTTACGTGTTGAAAAATAATTAATTACAAAAAATATAGATATGACTAAGGCAGAAATTATCGCAGAAATCTCTAACAAAACGGGATTAGAGAAGGTAGACGTTCAAGAAACTGTTGAAGCTTTTTTCAAAGTCGTAAAAAATGCAATGATTGGGGGGGAGAACGTTTACGTAAGAGGTTTCGGTAGTTTTGTAGTAAAACAAAGAGCAGAAAAAACCGCACGCAATATCTCCAAGAATACCGCCATCATTATTCCCGCACATTATGTGCCTACCTTCAAGCCGGCGAAGACATTTGTCGAAAAAGTAAAGTCCGGGAACAAGGGAAATAAATAATCGTTGGCCAATATCCGGCAACGTAATGTATCCATCATGCAGCAAAGGACCAAACAGGTAGTCACCATTTCAGCCGTCGTCATTTTGATGGCGTTTCTGTTGGTGCAACCGATCAAAGGTCTGATCAATGAAGATAAAAGTGCCGCTGCGGCCGATGCAGGCGCTTCTTCCCAAGTGACGCTGGAAATGGTCTCACAAGGAGCCAAGCAGGGGCTCAATGCCAACCTTATCAAAGAAATATCGGATCTTGAAGCGCAATTACCGGATGCCTCCGATGCTGAAAAAATCGACCTGCTGGAGCAGCTTGCCACCAAATGGGATGATGTGAATAGACCGGCGCCCCTGGGTTTCGTATATGAAGAATTGGCCAAACTGGATAACACCTTTGAACATTGGCTGAGCGCTGGCGATGCGTATCGCACAGCCTACACCAATTTGCAGGACACACTCACAGCGCGCGCGCTCAATGGGCAGGCCATCCGCGCCTATGAAAAGGCCTTGGAATTGAACCCGCAGGATCTAAACGCAAAAACCGGGCTAGGTAGTGCCTACGTAAGCGGAACGAACAACCCCATGGCCGGTATCGCGCTGCTTCAGGAAGTGGTCAAAGCCGACCCCTCTCATGTTGAAGCAAATAGAAGTTTGGGATTGTTTTCGATGCAATCGCGGCAGTTTGACCGTGCGATAGACCGTTTTAAGACGGTCGTATCGATACAACCGGATGCCGAATCCTATTTTTACCTGGCGACAAGTTATGAAAACATTGGGTTGAAAAGTGAAGCGATAGCTGCTTTCGAAAAAAGCAGGGACCTCGCCGCAGACCCAACCCTCACTCAGTTTATCAATCGCAAGATCGATGAATTGAGCAAATAATTAATTAATTCACTCATTAAAAAAATTTTAGCTATGCCAAGCGGAAAGAAAAGAAAAAGACACAAAATGGCTACCCACAAACGTAAGAAACGTTTAAGAAAGAACAGGCACAAGAAAAAATAACGTTGCCTGATGCAGGCCCGTTTCGGGAGTGGGGTATATAAATGAGCGTGATTTCACCATCGAACTCTGCCTCAAAATTACCGGAAACAGGGACTATTAATTAAACGTGTTTTATGTTTCATTTAAGGCAGGCGTCCGCTATACGCCTATTAATACGGCTTCGGGCAGCAGCAATGCTGTTTCCAGCAAGTATCGCCTGCTTTGCTAAAGGACTAGCTGTTGGTAAAGGAGTTAATCATCGATTCAACTCCCGAAAAGGGAGTCACTATCGCTTTACTTCAAGACAAGCAGCTTGTTGAGCTCAATAAGGAACCGGCAAACAACAACTATGCAGTAGGGGACATTTATTTAGGCAGGATAAAAAAAATCATGCCTGGTCTCAATGCCGCATTTGTCGACGTCGGGTATTCAAAAGACGCCTTTTTGCACTACTTGGACTTAGGTCCTCAGGTGCAATCGCTCATCAAGCTTACAAAACTGGTAAAGAACGGCAGTTACAAAGAGAAGCTGCTCGATAGTTTAAAACTAGAAAAGGACATCAACAAAGCCGGCAAGATCTCCGAGGTATTGACCCGCAACATGTTGTTGCCCGTTCAGATCGCCAAGGAACCCATTTCTACTAAAGGGCCGCGCTTAAGTTCCGATCTGTCCATTGCAGGACGGTATGTGGTATTGGTGCCGTTTTCAAGCGCTGTATCCATATCCAAGCGCATCAAAGGCAATGCGGAGCGCAACCGACTTAAAAAGATTGTCGAAAGCATCAAGCCCCCCAATTTTGGTGTCATTATCCGGACCGTATCCGAAGGTAAGGGCGTATCCGAGCTGCAAAAGGATCTGCTGGATCTCATCTCGAAATGGGAGGTCTTCACCAATCGTCTACGGCTGGCTGAGCCAACGCATAAAGTGCTTGGCGAGATGGACCGCGCATCGACCATCCTGCGCGACATCCTCACCGATGAATTTTCGCACATCTATGTAAATGATCAGGCGATCTATGAGGAAACCCGCTCTTACGTACAGGAGATATCGCCCGATCTAGAGAAAATCGTCAAGCAGTATAAGCACAAGGAGCCCATCTTTGAGCACTTCGGCATTGAACGGCAGATCAAGGCAGCTTTCGGTAAGACCGTAAACCTGCATGGCGGAGCATATCTCGTGATCGAACATACCGAAGCATTGCATGTCATCGATGTCAATAGCGGCAATCGTACAGCCAACAAGGAAAACCAAGAAGAGAATGCCTTGCAGGTCAATATGGAAGCTGCCAAGGAAATCGCGCGGCAGCTGCGCCTGCGCGATATGGGAGGCATCGTGGTCATCGACTTCATCGATATGCACAAGCCCAACAACCGGAAGGAATTGCACGCTTACCTCAAGCAATGCATGGCAGCCGACCGCGCACGCCACACCATATTGCCGCCCAGCAAGTTTGGCTTGGTGCAGATCACCCGGCAGCGCGTCAGGCCGGAGATGAGCATCGTGACCAACGAAAAATGCCCCGCTTGCGACGGCACAGGCGAAATACGGTCAAGCATCGTGCTGATGGACGACATCGAAAACAACCTTGGGTTCATCCTCCAAGAACAGAATGAAAAGGACATCACGCTGTGTGTGCATCCGTACATCTACGCCTTCATCAAATCCGGCTTGATCTCCCGGCGCATAAAATGGTATTTCAAGTTCGGCCGATGGATCAAGGTCAAATCCGTCTCTTCCTATTACCTGACCGAATTCCATTTCTTCAACGGTAAGGATGTAGAGATCAAGTTATAGTACAAGAAGGGGAGTTATGCTCCCCTTTTTTTAATGACTGCTGTTTTCAACCACTTCTTCGGTCATCTCATCCATTTCGCCACTTTTCAACCAACGAATTTTAATCCCATCTTTTTCCAGCTTCCGGAAATAGGTCATTTGCCGCTTCGCGTAGCGGTGGATTTCGGTGTTGAGACGGGCGAAGAACGTATTATAGTCTAACTTCCCGGTTAGGTGTAGGGTGGCGTACTTGTATTCGAGACCATAATATAGCAACTGCTCGGGCGAGATCCCTTGCTGGAGCAGGCCCCGTACCTCTTCCAACAGGCCATCATCCAACCGCTCCTGCAGCCGGTTCGTGATCTGTGTCCGGCGGACGTCTACTGGAGGGTCCAACCCGAAGACGCTGGCCTCGACCGGCGGGTGTGCCGACTTCGGCAGGGGATTATGCCGGCACCATTCGGCTATTTCGATCGCTCGGATAAGCCGCTTGCGCGTACTAAGATCAGGTGTGTAATCCTGCGGAAGGGGCAAATGATGCAATCTTTCCCGCAGGGTGTCAAGGGGCAGTCGCTCAAGCATCATCCGCAAGTTAGGGTCTGCCGGCACGGTGGTATAGCTAAGCCCCTGCAACGCTGCTTGGATATATAGCCCCGTGCCTCCGCATAAAATCGGCCGTTTACCCTGCTTCCGTATAGTGTCTAAGGTCCGGTTGAAGTCATCCACATACTGGGCCACATCATAGCGGTCGCCCGCCTGGCGGATATCGATCAGAAAGTAAGGGATGTGCTCGTACACGGAGAGGTCTTTTCCGGTGCCGATATCCATGCCTCGGTATACTTGCCTCGAATCCGCGCTGATGATGGCGCCATCGATGCGCTTAGCCACCGCTACGGCCAATTTGGTCTTGCCAGACGCTGTGGGACCGAGGATGACGATTAGTTTGGTCACGCTTTCACCAGCTTCATGCTGCCGCTATTATATACCGGCATATAGCCCCGTTCCTTTCGCTCGTCGATTGATGCTGCTGCAATTTCCACAGGCAATGTACTTTCATAATACCTCTTCATGGTATGGGTATCCACCCAGAACAACTGGGGCTTAGTTTCTCCGACGATGACAAAGCCCAGTTTGCGGTAGCTGCTCCCATCCGACCAGTCCTTGTCTGCATAGGTCATGATGTCTCCCGGTTTGAACGCCTGTTCGAACGCGTCCAGCAGTTTGCTGAAACCACCCACGACCTGCATACCCTGTTTATGGCAAAACCGGAGCAATTCATAGGAGCGATAGTCTTCCGGTTTATCTGCCATCTTCCGGCCACCGCTGAATACGGCCACCGCTACCAGCGCTCCTTCTAGGAACAATCCATAGCGGTATTTGCCCGGCAGCGCTACCTGCAGGTGATGCTCCTCCTGAAACGCCATCGCGACGGCCTTAGTGACACGGGCGGCTACCGTATCCCTCGCATGAATCCGCTGCGCGTGCCCGGCCAGGGCGGCGATCCGGTTGAGCAGGAGATCCGGATGCGTGATCCAAAGATCTTCGTCTACATGTATGCATCGCACATCGCTTTCTATCGAAATACGTTTCTCCGCGCCACACAAGTAATAGACGATGTTGACGGATACGGTATCCGCATACAATAAACAGGCGTTTTCGGAAAGTGCTTTCAGGTCAAACGCTGCGTCAAGCTTGTGCTGCAAGGCGGTCATGAATTTGTAGAAAACACTGTTGACATTAAACATAGGAAACAGGTAAATGAAGTACAAACATCACAAAATTTTCAATAGGTAGCGCTTTTTTATGCAAAATACCGATATTCGTTCGATATGAGAAAAATCTATACGTTATTGTGCTTTTTCCTGATTTGTGATGATGCCACTCGTACCGTCTCCGCTCAACCTGCCGTACCAGAAACCAATCAAACGGTATTGCTGAATAATCCGATGCATATTGTGCCGCTGCGCACCCTTCAAGAACGGAAGATCGCCTGTGTTACCCGTCCCAATTCGCCGATCTCTTCGACATTTGGCGACCTGTTAAGACGGTATGCACCGGCAGATGATTTTTCGATACCCGTGGACGCAGGAGACTACCACGATCTTGATGAGGGCCTAAAATTCTATAACACGATCGTTCTGGCGCTGGATGCCGCAAACTTACGCGATAAGCGCCTCCTGCAATTCATCAACACGCAGGCGGCAGGCAAACAGGTCATCTTATCGGTATTCGGCGACGGCACAAACCTCCGGGAATTGGATTTTGTTCACTTCCCGATCTTGTGGAACCCCGAAATTACCGAAGCAGCGGCACGAGATGTGGCAATGTCGGCGTTTGGAGGGATTGCCTGTACGGCCCGTTTACCGCGATCATTCTCGCCGAGGTATGCAACGGGTGCAGGGTACGCTACCGAACAGACACGCCTGGAATATGCCGATGCAGCAGCATTGGGCATCGATCAACAGCGTTTGGAAGCCCGTATTGACGACATTGTAGCTGAGGCCATCCGTGAGCAGGCGACCCCTGGAGCAGTACTGATGGCGGTCAAAAACGGCAAGGTGATTTTCGAAAAGGCATATGGTCATCATACATACGATGGGCAGGCACCCACGGAGGTGTCCGATATTTTTGACATGGCTTCCGTGACCAAGATTACCGCAACGACACCCACGATCATGCGCCTTACCGAGCGCGGGGTCGTAAACCTCGACAGCACCATGGGCCATTACCTGCTGCAGGCCCAGACTTCCAATAAAAACGGCACCAAGCTGCGGGATGTGATGTTGCATGAGGCGGGTTTTATTCCGTTCATCCCGTTTTACCGAGACCTCCAACCCGATGATCTCCGTACCGATTCATCCGCCGCATACGCGGTAAAAGTAGCCGATGGATGTTATATCCGCACAGGATACTATGAAGAGGTAATGTGGCCCACTATGCTCCAATCCAAGATGAATGCCCCCGGGTCCTATGTTTACAGCGATATCAGCATGTATGTCATGAAGGAAGTAGCCGAACATCAAACGGGCATTCCGATTCAAGACTATGTGCAGCAGGAATTCTATCGGCCTTTGGGCATGCAAACCGCCGGGTTCCTTCCGCGGCAACGTTTTGCAAAGGACCGCATCATCCCTACAGAAAATGACAAAACATTCCGGAAAACGTTATTGCAGGGGTATGTACATGACCAGGGTGCGGCCATGGCCGGTGGCATCGCGGGTCATGCGGGCTTATTTGCCACCGCAAATGATCTGGCGATTTATGGGCAACTGCTGCTCAATCGGGGAACCTATGGCGGCGAACAGTATTTCAAGGCCGAAACCATCGACCTCTTCGCTTCCAATCAGTCGACCACCAGCAGGAGGGGCCTCGGATTTGATCGTTGGGACCCAGACACCACGAAGCATTACCCTTCAACATTAGCATCGGATGCCACCTTTGGGCATACGGGATACACGGGCACCTGCATCTGGATTGATCCCAAAGCGCAATTGGTGTATATTTTCCTCTCCAATCGAGTGCACCCCGCGGTGAGTACTAAGCTGATCAACCTCAACATCAGGAGTAGGGTACAGGATGCCATCTATGAGGCCATTAATGCGGCAAAATGAACCAGGAACGGAATAATATGATAGCCACCTGCATCAAACAGCTTATGCTGTGCGCCGCGGCGCTGTGCAACGCCTCGCCGCTCTTGGCGCAAGACGCCTTGCGCATCCATCAGGAAGCCGTGGTTGTCGATGCGCACAACGATGTGCTCCATCAGTCCGTCATGCGCGGAAAAGATATCGGCACCCGGATCCGTACGGGCCATACCGATTTGCCCCGGATCAAGGAAGGCGGTATCGACGTACAGGTCTTCGCGGTGTGGTGCAACGAAAAATACGGCAAAGGTACTGCCTTTGCCCATGCTAATAAGCAGCTCAATGGGTTGATGAAAGTCATCGAAGGTTATCCGGACGATATTGGGCTGGCTACCGACTCCGAAAGCCTGCAACGGCTCGTAGACCAAGGCAAGATCGCCGCCGTCATCGGGGTGGAAGGCGGGCACATGATCGAAGGCCGTATGGAGTACCTCGACAGCCTGTACGCGCGCGGCGCGCGTTACCTGACCCTCACCTGGAACAACAGTGTCGATTGGGCGACATCCGCCACGGATGAAACAAGAAACCCCTCAACGCTGAAGCATAATAAGGGACTGAACGATTTCGGGCGGCAGGTGGTGCGCCGGATGAACGAGCTGGGGATGATGGTCGATCTTTCTCATGTGGGCCGCCAAACTTTCTTCGACGTGATGGAAACCACCACCAAGCCTGTAATCGTTTCGCATAGCAACGCATACGCCCTAATGGCACATCCCCGTAATCTTCAGGATGATCAGATCAGGGCCGTCGCCGAAAACGGGGGGGTGATCTGCCTCAACTTCTATTCGGGCTTTCTCGATCCGATGCACTACACCAAAATCAACCGACTATACGAAAAATATGTTTCGGCTAAGGACTCGGTCAAGCGGTCAAGCGATGGTAAATACAGCCGATTGCCCGCGGCCGCAAAGGAAGAGCTGCGTCCGCCGGTGTCGCTGCTCTTTGACCACATCGACTACATGGTCAAACTCGCGGGGATAGACCATGTGGGCATTGGGAGCGACTTTGATGGCATCACCTCTACGCCAAAGGGATTGAATGATTGCCGCGACTTCCCCAAGATTACGGAAGGCCTCTTGCAGCGCGGATATTCAGAAGCCGATATCCGGAAAATTTTGGGGCAAAATGTATTGCGGGTAATGGCGGCACAGGAGCAATAATACGATGGCCAAGACGAAAACCACTTATTTCTGCCAGAACTGCGGATATGAATCGGCCAAATGGCTCGGCAAATGCCCCTCGTGCAACGAGTGGAACACCTTCGTCGAGGAGCTGGTAGCGCCCGCCAGTACCCGTGCGCCAAGCTGGCGAACGGACGCGGGGGCGTCCAAACGGACAAGCAAAGCGTCACCCATACAGGAGATCCTGCACACAGCACAAACCCGTTACGTCACCCCCGATGGCGAACTGAACCGTGTATTGGGCGGAGGTATCGTACCGGGCTCGCTGGTGCTCATCGGTGGCGAGCCGGGCATCGGCAAGTCGACCCTCATGCTTCAACTGGCGCTCAACCTGCCGGGCACCAAAACGCTGTATGTTTCTGGCGAGGAAAGCGAGCAGCAGCTTAAGATGCGTGCAGAGCGATTGGTTCAGTCTTCCAAAGCCGAATGCCTTATTCTCACGGAAACATCCACGCAACATATTTTCAAAGAGATTGAGGCCGTCGCCCCGCGGTTGGTCATCATCGATTCCATACAAACATTGCACTCGTCGCAGATCGACTCAGCGCCCGGCAGCGTATCCCAGGTGCGCGAATGTACCGCAGAACTCCTGCGCTTTGCCAAGGAAACGGCCATCCCGGTCTTCATTGTCGGCCACATCACCAAAGATGGCGCCATTGCGGGTCCGAAGGTGCTCGAGCATATGGTAGATACGGTGTTGCAGTTTGAGGGCGATCGCCACCACGCATATCGGATCTTGCGCGCCACGAAAAACCGATTCGGCTCTGCCGCTGAACTGGGCATTTATGAGATGCAGGGTACCGGCCTGCGCGAAGTGAGCAACCCCTCCGAAATCCTGCTTTCGCAGCGGGAAGACGGCATGAGTGGCGTTGCAATAGCGGTCCTTTTGGAAGGAATACGCCCCATGCTGATCGAAGTCCAAGCCCTGGTAGGCAATTCAGCGTATGGTACTCCCCAGCGTTCATCCACCGGATTCGATACCCGCCGGATGAACATGCTGTTGGCCATACTCGAAAAACGCTTCGGGTTTCGCCTAAGTACACAGGATGTTTTCCTAAACATCGCCGGGGGCTTACGTGTAGAGGATCCGGCCATCGACCTGGCGGTCATCGTCGCCATCATCTCCTCCCAGCAGGACATGTCCGTTGCTGCCTCCATTGCGTTTGCGGGGGAGGTCGGGCTATCGGGAGAGATACGGGCGGTCAACCGCATTGAGCAACGCATCGCCGAAGCGGAAAAACTGGGTTTCGAGACGATTTACATTTCCAAGTATAACACCAAAGGCTTGGAGGCCGGTAAATACCAGATAGCCGTCAAACCGGTCGCTCGGGTAGAAGAGGTGTTTCAGGCCGTGTTCGGGTAGAGGCTATCCTATCCGCTTACCGAATGGTGTAAATGCCAATCCCATAAGCTTAAAGTGCTGCGTACCGAAGGGGATGCCAATAATCGTGATGCACAGCAGCAACCCAAAAACCAGGTGCGTAAGTGCTACCCATATCCCTCCGAAAACAATCCAGAGGATATTCATCAGCGTGTACAGGCATCCGGTACTGGCGGGCGTATTGGTGACCACCGTACCGAAAGGCACCAACGAAGCTACGGCCAGTTTGAACAGCTGTATCCCAAAAGGGATGCCGACAATCGTGAGGCACAGCACCAACCCGCCGATCAGATATTCCAAAAAAATGAAAAACCCGCCAAAAATAATCCAGATGAGGTTACCGATGAAGTTCATCGCCTATGCGGTTAAAAAGTTGAATAGTTCCGTTTCCGCCAGTTTCCGCTGGTCTCCCGTTTGCATGTCTTTCAGGGATAACTGCCCGCTTTGTATCTCCTCCTCACCGATGAGGATCACATACGGGATTTTTTTGGCATCGGCATACGCCAGTTGCTTTTTCAATTTCGCCGCAGCAGGATAGAGTTCCGCCGCCACTCCCGCTTGGCGCAATCGCTGCAACACGGGCAAGGCATACAACTCCGCCAGCTTGTCGAAGTTGCTGATCAGCACCTTGGTCGACTGCGCCGAGCTTTCGGGGAACAGGCCCAGCTCTTCCAACACGTCGTATATCCGGTCCGCTCCGAACGATATGCCCGCGCCCGTAAGGCCCTTCAGTCCAAACATCCCCGTAAGGTCGTCGTACCGCCCGCCACCACCGATGCTGCCCATGGCCACCTCATTCGTTTTTACCTCGAAGATACAGCCCGTATAATAATTCAGTCCCCGCGCCAGCGTAATGTCCAAATCGACGAAACCGTTCAATATCCGTTTATCTTCCGTGAGCTTCTCTACGTAGCCGAGCACCGTTTCCACCTCATCGATACCCCGCAATCCGATGGTCGAAGACGCCAACACCTCTTTCAGTCGATCAAGTTTATCCGTTTTGCTCCCTGTCAGCTCGATGATGGGTTGCAGTTTTTTCAAGTCGTCCGCTGAAAAACCCCTGTCAAGCAATTCGGTGAGCACCCCATCCAAGCCGATCTTATCCAACTTATCGATCGCCACCGTCATGTCCACGATGAGCTCGGGTTTGCCCACTACTTCGGCAATGCCCGTCAATATCTTGCGGTTATTGAGCTTGATGGTAAAGTCGGTCAGTCCCAGGTTGATCAGCGCTTCGTAATATATAAGCACAAACTCGGCTTCATTCAACAGGCTGTCTGAACCGACCACATCCACATCACACTGATAAAACTCCCGGTAGCGCCCGCGCTGCGGCCTATCCGCGCGCCACACCGGCTGTATTTGGAACCGCTTGAATGGCATGGTGATCTCATGCTGGTGCATCACCACATACCGGGCAAACGGTACGGTGAGGTCATATCGCAACGCCTTTTCGGCAATATGCGATACCAACGGTGCAGAAGCCTTTTCTTCCAGCAGCGATACCGGTGCTTTAGCCAAGTAATCACCCGAGTTGAGCACCTTGAAGATCAGCTTGTCCCCTTCGTCACCATATTTGCCCGTGAGGGTTTGCAGGTTTTCAAAAGAGGGGGTCTGTATCTCACGGTAGCCATATTTTGTAAATACGGCTTTGATCGTTTCAAAAATATAGTTGCGCTTTTCCATCTCCGCGGGAGAAAAATCACGCGTGCCTTTTGCCAACGAAGGTTTGATTACTGCCATGGCGCAAAGGTAAGGATTGATTGACGATTTTTGGTTGACGGTTTACGATTTACGACCGTCGTGTGTACTCACAAGACATTGAGCAGCTCGCAGGCCTTTTCGGCGGCAATCTTCTCGGCGCTTTTCTTGTTGTAATCGCGACCGGTGCCGCACACTGTGCCGTCCACCACCGCATCAATCGTAAAAATCTTGATGCTATCCCCTTCAGCATTTTCCGTTTGCACAAAGCTCACTTCTTTACCGGCTTGTTGGCACCACTCGATTAGCCTGCTTTTGAAGTTGGTTTCCGTTTGCTCCAATAGCTGGATATCCACATGCGGCTTGATAATGCGGCTGATCAGGAAATTTCGGGTAAACACATAGCCTTTATCCAGGTAAATCGCGCCGATCAACGCTTCAAACGCATCGCCGAGCAGCGAACCTTGTTTGTTTGGATAGTTGATCATCCGCACATCATATTGGATCAGTTCGTTGAGCCCCAATTTTTTTGAAAGCTGATTGAGGTGTGCCCTGCTGACGATTTTTGAGCGCATCTCCGTGAGAAACCCTTCGCCTTTATAGGGGTATTTTTTGAAAAGCAGTTCGGCCACCACCGACCCCAATACGGCATCTCCTAAAAACTCCAACCGTTCGTTGCTGTTCTTGATACCATCTTTTACGGGCACGGCAACCGACTTATGGCGAAAAGCCAATTGATACAGATGCAGGTTTCCGGGCACAAAACCCAACATATTCTTCAGCGCCTTTACGTACCGACGATCGGATGAAAAATGCAGTTTGTAAATCGTTGAAATAGGCATCAAATGATGAACTGAATATAAGCATGCAAAGGGGCATAATACCCCTTTGCTGCAATGCCTTCAAACTACTCTTCGAACTTCTTGAAAATGACGGTGGCATTATGCCCGCCAAAACCAAAGGTATTGCTCATGGCAGCATTGACTTCCCGTTTTTGTGCTTTATTAAAAGTGAAGTTTAGTTGCTGATCAAGGTTTGGATCGTCTGTGAAATGATTAATCGTCGGGGGAACAATATCGTTTTGCACCGCTAAGATGGAGGCGATGGATTCTACTGCTCCCGCGGCACCCAATAAGTGCCCGGTCATGGACTTGGTAGAGCTGATGTTGAGCGCATAGGCATGCTTCCCGAACAACTCAAGGATGGCCATAATCTCACTGGGGTCGCCCACCGGCGTAGATGTGCCATGTACATTAATGTAATCGATATCCTCGTTGACCAGTCTCGCATCGGCTATCGCGTTAGTCATGGCAAGCCGTGCGCCCAGACCGTCCGGATGCGAGGCGGTAATGTGGTAGGCATCTGCACTCATCCCTCCCCCCACTAGCTCAGCGTAAATCTTGGCCCCGCGCGCTTTGGCATGTTCGAGGCTTTCTAAGACGATGGCCCCCGCACCTTCCCCCGCAACGAATCCATCCCGGTCTTTATCAAACGGTCTGGAGGCTGTCTTCGGATCGTCATTGCGTGTGGATAATGCATGCATCGCATTGAACCCACCAATGCCGGCTTCGTTGATAATTGCTTCAGAACCGCCGCTGATGATGATGTCTGCTTGTCCGGTGCGGATATAATTCAGTGAGTCTATTAACGCATTCGTAGATGATGCACAGGCAGAGACCGTAGAAAAGTTAGGGCCCCGCAGTCCATACCGCATGGAAATGTGTCCCGGAGCGATATCCAAAATCATCTTTGGGATGAAAAATGGATTGAAACGGGGCGTTCCATCACCTCCGGCAAAATTGATCACTTCATCCAAAAAGGTCTTCAAACCGCCGATACCCGAGCCCCATATCACACCGATACGGTTCGTGTTTAGTTTATCGAATTCAAGCGATGCGTCCGCAATCGCTTCATCCGTAGCGGCCAATGCGTAATGTACAAATGGATCTACCTTTCGGGCTTCCTTGCGCTCCATGAAATCCTCGGCGTTGAATCCTTTCACCTCACAAGCAAAACGAGTTTTGAACTTCGAAGCATCAAACTTGGTGATAGGAGCAGCGCCGCTTACCCCTTTAATGAGGTTGTCCCAAAAAACCGGGACAGTATTCCCAATAGGAGTAAGCGCACCTAACCCTGTTACTACTACTCTTTTAAGCTCCATTTATTACGATTGGCCTAATGAATTTGGTTAGTTAACGTTTTTTTCTAAATAAGCGATCGCTTGTCCTACGGTGCTGATGGTTTCAGCTTGGTCATCGGGAATAGCTACGTTGAACTCCTTTTCAAATTCCATAATCAACTCAACGGTGTCGAGTGAATCCGCGCCCAAATCATTGGTAAATGAAGCCTCGGGGGTCACTTCGTTTTCGTCAACACCCAGTTTTTCAACGATAATTGCTTTAACTCTTGATGCGATATCAGACATGATTTTATAGTTTAATTGTTTAATAAATCTGTGCAAAGAAAAATAAATTTCGGCAAATAGTAAAACGTTTTTGTTTTTTAGAGATTATTCAGGCTTGTTTGGCAATACACATTTACTGTTTTTATATCAAGGATTTAACGTCCGTTTTTTTTGTCTGTTCAATTGGCCCGTTATACAATGGCTTTTAATGACACCCCCTCCTCATTTATCTTATATAATTGCGATACCCGCCTTTTTGTTTTTGTAATTTTTCGCTGCCCAATCGCTTTTCTGCTATGGCAGCGAAGAAACCGATACATTTGTTGTATGTACAATACAGCAAATTTATCTAAGTTTGCGTTGAATATAAGAAAATACCTTGAATAAAGTCACACTGAAATATGAATTAGACCTTGATTTCATTCTCATAGCCGTCACGTCTCCGCTCAAAGACTACCGCTTATGTTATTTTATTAACAAAGTTACGGGATTGAAGTTGGCCAAGATTGACGATTACGAGATTCGGATGCCGGCCCCGATAGGATATACTTATTTCAGTCGATATGTAGCGTGCGCAGCAACGGCAGATACCGAATACTATTTATTGGCAAACAAGGGCGTCGAAGGGGCAGTTTTGGTTCCCGAGATGCGCCATTCCGACTACTTTTTGATGATCAAAAACTTTATTGACGACGAAGACCTCGCTGCCCTATTGGACCGCGTTTCGGCGATCGATGAAGTGGTCGTGGCCAGCGAAATCTCCCCACAAAAATTGAAATCCAAAGAAAATCTAATATTTTAGCGCCATATTTACCGAGTGTATTTATCACACCACATATAACAGGACAGCAAACAGATTAATTTCATCGTCGCGGAAGCGGAGCAATACAACAATAAAACAGCATTAATAAATGGAAAAGGTTCAAAAGCGAACTAAAATCGTAGCCACCTTGGGGCCAGCATCCGCCAAGAAAGAGGTATTAACCAGCATGATCGCCAAAGGGGTGGATGTATGCCGGCTTAATTTTTCACATGGCAGTCAGGAAGACCACCTCGATATAATCAAGACCATACGCGAAATCAATCAAGAGCACCATACCAACATCAGCATATTGGCCGACCTACAGGGGCCCAAGATCCGTATCGGCAAAATGAAGGAAGGGGGCGCCGTGCTACTTAACGGGGCGCAGGTCGAGATCACGACCCAAAAGCTTATCGGTGACGAAAACCGGATTTACATCACGTATGATACGTTCCCTAACGACGTAAAAGAAGGCGAGATCATCCTTTTAGACGATGGCAAGATACAGTTGCGGGTACTGCGTTCCAACTTTGCAGACACCGTTTGGTGCGAGGTCGTGCACGGGGGCGTACTCACGTCGCGCAAAGGGGTAAACCTGCCCAACACCAAGGTCTCCATTCCCAGCCTTACCGAAGAAGATTTGGATAACCTCCACTTCGTGCTCGAGCACGATGTAGACTGGATTGGGATGTCATTTGTGCGAACAGCTGAAGACATCGTCAAACTCAAGGAAATCATTGCTTCAAAAGGCAAAACGGCCCGTGTTATTGCCAAGATCGAAAAACCCGAAGCCATTGATAACATCGACTCCATTATCGCGGTTACCGACGGCATCATGGTCGCCCGGGGCGACCTCGGTGTGGAAATGCCCATGGAAGACGTGCCCGTGCTTCAGAAAATGATCGTAAAGAAGTGCCGCAATGCCGCGAAGCCGGTCATCATCGCCACCCAGATGCTGGAGAGCATGATCACGACACCGCGCCCCACACGTGCCGAAGTAAACGACGTGGCCAACTCCGTGCTCGACGGCGCAGATGCCGTCATGCTTAGCGGCGAAACATCGGTAGGCGAGTTTCCCGAGATTGTCATCGAAACCATGAGCAAGATCATCGTCCACGTTGAGCAGACGTCTTATCCATATTATAACTCGAAAAAGTCCGAACACGGCACCGATTCCATGATTCCTGATGCCATCTGCGGCTCCTCGGTATATTTGGCCGAAAAAACCAACGCATCTGCTATCGTGGCCATGACCTATTCGGGCTATACCGCATTCGAAATATCCAGCTACCGTCCCAACGCCGATATTTACATCTTCACCGGCAATCCCACCCTGCTCAACACGCTGACCCTCCTATGGGGTGTTAAAACGTTCTACTACGATAAATTCGAAAGTACCGACGGCAGCATCCACGATGTCAATTCGTTGTTGAAAGCAAAGAACCTGGTTCAGCCGGGACAAATTGTCATCAATACGGCTTCCACCCCCTTGCACCAAAAAGGAAAAACCAATACCATTAAAGTAACGGAGGTAGAATAACGATGGTCATGCCGAAGGTCGCCGACCGATTGATTACCAAAACCTTGTCGTGGTGGTACACCGTTACCGACAAGGAAAAGGCCGGTATTATGCGGATCAGGACCGACCACTTGACCTACTTGCCTACTAAAGACCTGTTCAACCTTTACCATGCTGCTCAAGAGGTTGAACAGGCCAATATCCCGGGACTATTCCTTGAGGCCGGTTGTGCGCTGGGCGGATCGGCCATCGCGCTTGGCAAGGCCAAAAGAAAACCGCGCGAATTCCGGGTTTATGACGCGTTCGGGATGATTCCGCCACCATCGGAAAAGGACGATGCCGCCGTGCATGCCCGCTATGAAGAGATTAAAAGCGGCGCATCCAAGGGACTCGGTGACAACGACTACTATGGCTACATCGAAAACCTCCGGGACGTCGTGGCTACCAATCTGGCCAACCACGGGGTGCCGATCCAAGAAAACAACATCAAACTCATCGAAGGCTATTTCGAAGATACCCTTTATATTACCGAGCCCGTAGCCTTTGCGCACATCGACTGCGATTGGTACGCTTCCGTGATGACCTGCCTGCTGCAAATCGAACCTAACCTGTCACCAGGCGGTAAGATTGTGCTGGATGACTACTACGAATGGTCAGGATGCCGCGATGCCGTAGACGAGTACTTCGGCGATAAAAACGGGTACGTCTTCACTACCAAAGGGAAGAAGCTACACATCACCAAAGCCGCGTTATAGCCCCTAAAGCACTGATTTTTTTAGTGTTAAAATATGTTAAATGCTGCGCTTTGCTTCCAAGCTTATGTATTTTTGTGAGGAATGAAGCATAAAAGCATTGGATTGATTATCGGGTTGATGACGGTGGCCCTTTTGGGCGTGGTAGCCATGCAGTATTTTTTTATCCGGCAATCGTATATCCTCAAAGCGCAACTGTTTGACGAATCGGTGCGCGCCGCGCTTAATGTGGTGGCCGCCAAAGCCGAGAAACGGGAAGTCATGCAACTTGCCGATGCACAGCGCAAAAATAAGGAGAAACTGGAGCATGAACAGCGCAAACTGGAACAACAGCTTCAATTGAAGAATGAAATCGAACGGCTTCGGCAAAAACAGTCCGAGCTGTTCATCGCGTTCAAACGACAGGAAGAAGAAATTATCGCCCGTTATCCGGTCGTACTCCCCATCGAAAGCAACGCGTTTTACGAAACCTACCTCAACAATTCCCCGCATCAAGACCTCATACGGGTAGACTTCCAGTCGAACGCCACCGTCGAAGGCGGTTTCCAGCGGAACGATAACTCTATTGGCCTTTACGCTATCCGCCAGGTGCCGCTGCTCAAGCCCAAGGACGATAGCGTGCGCTACTTCATCCCCGGGCCAATCACCTATGGTGCCACCAAGTTGAACTTCGCGATCGAAGCGCTCCCCCCGAGACAGGATCTCAAGTTGAGCCGCGAGATCACCCGTAAGGAGCGTCAACTGCAATTGCTACAAGCCAGTACGCTGATGGATTCCATCGCGATCCTCAGCGGCAAGAACCCCCAATTGGTCGAGGATTTCGCCGCCGAGCGAGAGTTGTACAAACGCCCGTTGAGCGAACGCATTGATATCGCGTACATCAAGGAAGAGCTGCAAAAGGAGCTGGTAAACCGAGACATCAACTCCGTGTTCAACCTGGAAATAAAGGACAAAAACTCCACGCTGTACGCCTTTGCTGCCTTCTCACAAGCGGAAACCCCTTCTCCCCGCAGCCTCTATACGACCGAGCTGTTCCGATCGGACAATGAACGTTCGTCGGGCAGGCTGTCGGTATATTTTCCCAACAAAGAGCATATCCTCTTGGGCAACGTGACCGTCATGCTGTTTTCATCGGTCTCGCTTTTGCTGGTTTTGATCGGCTGCTTTGCCTACACCATCTTCACCATGCTTCGCCAAAAGAAAATCTCCGAGATGAAAACCGATTTCATCAATAACATGACCCATGAGTTCAAGACGCCAGTGGCGACCATCATGATCGCCAGCGAATCGCTGAAGGATCCGGAGATCGCTTCCGATCAAAGTCGCGCCGCACGCTTAGCAAACATCATCTATGATGAAAACGTGAGGCTGGGCAACCACATCGAACGGGTACTCAACATCGCCCGTCTGGAGAAAGACAACCTGAAGCTGGAACATCGGGACGTAGACATCAATGACTTGGCACAGGCCGTGGTGGACAGCATGGAGCTGCAGTTAATCAAACATGGTGCGAAGGTACAAATGCACCTCGACGCCACCGATGCCGTGGTGGTCGGCGACGAACTGCACCTCTCCAACGTCTTGTTCAATTTGGTAGACAATGCCATTAAATATAGTCAGGACAATCCGGACATCACCATTAAAACCAAAAATACCAGCAAACACATCCACATTACGGTGGCCGATAAAGGCATAGGCATGAGCCGCGATCAATTGGCTAAGATTTTCGATCAGTTTTACCGCATCCCGACAGGCAACCGGCATGACGTCAAAGGTTTTGGCCTCGGACTAAGCTATGTCAGCGATATTGTGAAACGGGTTGGCGGAAAAATACTGGTCAAAAGCGAGCGCGACAAAGGAACGATGTTTGAAATCATGCTGCCGCTCAAAGGATAGGAGACACTATGCAAAAACCTGCATGAGCACCCGAAAGACAAGTAGCTCATGCATGCTTCATCGCCGTTAAAGAACAATTTATGCAGATGAAAATTCTATTAGCAGAAGACGATCCCAATTTGGGCGACATCTTAAAAGATTATTTGGAGCTGAAAGGCAAATTCGATGTCACCCTCTGCAAAGATGGGGATGAGGCGCTCCGTCAGTTCAACAAGGAAAAATTCGACCTCTGTATATTCGATGTGATGATGCCCCGCAAGGATGGGTTTACGCTGGGTAAAGAAATCCGGAAGACAGATGCAGATATTCCCATTATTTTTGCCACGGCCAAGGGCATGATGGAGGATAAAACCGAAGCGTTCAGCCTCGGCGGCGACGATTACATCACCAAGCCTTTTCGCGTAGAGGAACTCTTGCTGCGCATCAATGCCCTGCTCAAGCGCACCTCGCGCGAAAAGCAACAGGAAGAAGAATTTCCCGACAAGTTTCAGATCGGCGATTATACATTCGACTATGTCGCCCAGCAGATCAGCCATTATGGCCAGCCGCAAAAACTGTCTACCAAGGAGGCCGAGTTGCTGCGCCTGCTGTGCCTCAAGAAAAACGATGTCCTCACCCGTGAGGAGGCCCTGCTCAAAATTTGGCATGATGATAATTACTTCAACGGCCGAAGCATGGATGTCTTCCTGAGCAAACTCCGTAAATACCTGCGTGACGACCCTAAGGTCGAAATTGTCAATGTGCACGGAAAAGGCTATAAGCTGCTGGTTAGTTGATGAGGTGAATTATTTTTGTGTATCTCAATTTTAATCCCGATATTAGCGCCCGCTTATGGAGAAAGGCAGAGGGAATGGACCCTGTGAAGCCTTAGCAACCTGTCAGCAGACAAGGTGCTAAATTCTACCCCGAATCATCGGGGAAAAATAAGCCGACACAACTTACCCTTGTGCCCTCTCCCCCAAAGCAATCAGATAACGAATGAAACCGCCGTTTCTGCGTGAAGGAACTGCGTATATTGCTGGTATATTAAATTATTATTCATATAGTATCATGTTAAAAACCAACAACTTGGGTTACCCGCGTATCGGTGCCCTCCGCGAGCTGAAAAAGGCCAATGAAGCCTATTGGGCAAAGAAGATCGGTCAGCAAGAACTGCTGCAAGCCGCACAGACCATCCGCGAAAGCAACTGGAAAACCCAACAGGAAGCGGGTATTGACCTCATTCCTTCCAACGATTTTTCGTTCTATGATCAGGTGCTTGACCTTACCCTTACGGTAGGGGCTATCCCGGCGCGTTACCAAGGGTTTTCCGTAGAAGGTGCCTCCTCGTACAATCTCGACTTATATTTCGCCATGGCCCGCGGCTTTCAACAAGACGGTCATGATGTGACGGCCATGGAAATGACCAAATGGTTTGATACCAATTACCACTATATCGTTCCCGAATTTGTCAAAGACCAGCAGTTCCGCCTTACCTCAGAAAAGGCTGTCAACGAATTCAACGAAGCTAAACAGTTGGGCATCAACACCAAACCGGTGTTGCTCGGCCCGGTTACCTACCTGCTCTTGGGCAAGGAAAAAGAGGCTGGTTTTGACCGCTTGGATTTGATCGACCGCTTGCTGCCCGTTTACGAAGAGATTTTAGGCAAGTTAGCCGCAGCCGGCGCCGAGTGGGTGCAATTTGACGAGCCATTCCTCGCGCTGGATATCGACGATAAGGCACGCACCCTTTATCAAACCGTATACAGCCGTCTCTCCGCTGCCGCCAAGGGCATCAAGCTCATCGTAGCCACGTATTTCGAAGCCCTGCGCGAAAACGCGCCGACAGCGCTGAGTCTGCCGGTACAGGCGCTGCATGTTGACCTCGTTCGTGGCGAAAACCAACTGGCTGACCTGTTGCCTGCCATACCCGCCAATCTGATCCTTTCCCTCGGGGTGGTCGATGGCCGCAACATCTGGAAGAACGATTACGAAGCATCACTCCAAAAGATCACGCAAGCTGTGGATACCTTGGGCGCCGACCGCGTGTGGATAGCCCCATCAAGCTCCCTGCTGCACGTGCCGTTCGACCTGGATCTGGAAGACAACAAGCAGTCACTGCCTGCGGAGGTCAAAAACTGGCTCGCCTTTGCCAAGCAGAAGCTTGCGGAAGTAAAAGACCTGGCCGTATTGGCCAGCGGTAATGCAGACGCGGCCACCTTGGCCCGGTTCGAAGCCAATAAGGCGGCGCAACAAAGCCGCCGTACGTCTTCGTTGATTCACCGCCAAGCGGTGAAGGACCGCGTGAAAAGCATCACCGACGATGACGCTAAACGCACCAGCGTATTTCCGGAGCGCAAGGCCAAGCAGCAATCGAAATTTAACCTGCCGGCATTTGCCACCACGACCATTGGCTCGTTCCCGCAGACCAAGGACGTACGCAAGTGGCGCGCCGACCTCAAAAAGGGCGCTATCACACAAGCCGAATATGACAAGCTCATCGCGGAAGAGACCGAACGGACCATCCGCCTGCAAGAAGACCTGGGCATTGACGTATTGGTGCATGGCGAGTTTGAGCGCAATGACATGGTGGAATATTTCGGCGAGCAATTGTCGGGCTATGCCTTCACCAAAAACGGATGGGTACAATCTTATGGCTCACGCTGCGTGAAGCCGCCTGTCATCTATGGCGATGTGAGCCGCCCCGCCGACATGACGGTACGCTGGTCTGCCTATGCCCAGTCGCTCACCGACCGTCCGGTAAAAGGAATGCTCACCGGACCGGTCACGATCCTGCAATGGTCATTCGTGCGCAACGACCAGCCGCGCTCCGAGACGACCTATCAGATTGCGCTGGCTATCCTTGACGAAGTGCAGGCGCTGGAAAAAGCCGGCATCAAAATCATCCAGATCGATGAGCCCGCAATCCGCGAGGGGCTGCCCCTGCGCAAGGCCGATCATAAGGCCTACCTTGATTGGGCCGTGCGCGCCTTCCGCGTTTCTTCGTCAAACGTAGCGGACGATACGCAGATCCATACGCACATGTGCTATTCCGAATTCAACGACATCATCGAGCACATCGCCGCGATGGATGCAGACGTCATCACCATCGAGACTTCCCGTTCGCAGATGGAGCTGCTCGATGCCTTTGCCGATTTCAACTACCCGAATGATATCGGTCCCGGTGTCTACGACATCCACTCACCGCGTGTCCCGAGCAAAGAGGAGATGGTGAAACTATTGGAAAAGGCCAAGGCCGTTATCCCGGCCGAGCAGCTTTGGGTCAACCCGGACTGCGGTCTCAAAACCCGCGCTTGGCCAGAAACCAAGGCCGCACTGGAAGCCATGGTCGACGCCGCCAAGACACTCCGCGGTGTAGCCGAAGCGGTTTAAAAGCGTTATGCGATAACGTTCGCTGAACCCGGCTGCCGATGGCAGCCGGGTTTTTTAATGAACGCCTTCCCCAATCACCAACCACCAAAAAAACCCTATCTTTGTCCCCATGCGGTTCGACATTATCACAGTGCTTCCGGGGTTGCTGGAAAGCCCTTTTGCCCATTCTATCCTCCAACGGGCGCAGAAAAAGGGGCTGTGCGAAATCATCGTGCATAGCCTGCGCGACTACGCCCATAACAAGCATAAAAGCGTGGATGACTATCCCTACGGCGGGGGCAGTGGTATGGTCATGCAGGTCGAACCCTTTGCCGCCTGCATGGAGAAACTCCAAGCCGAGCGAGAATATGACGAGGTGATCTTCATGACGCCCGATGGCGAAACACTCAACCAAAGCATCGCCAATCACCTTTCTACCAAAGGCAACCTCATCCTCCTTTGCGGACATTACAAGGGCATAGATCAACGCATACGCGACATCTACGTCACCCGCGAGCTGTCCATCGGCGACTACGTCCTCTCCGGGGGGGAATTGCCCGCCGCGGTACTGGTCGACGCGGTGGTGCGGCTCATCCCCGGCGTACTGTCTGACGAAACATCGGCCCTGTCCGATTCGTTTCAGGGCGGCCTGCTGGATGCCCCGGTATATACCCGTCCGGCCGATTGGCGCGGGCATAAGGTGCCCGATGTGCTGCTCAGCGGCAACGAGGCGGCCATCAACGAATGGCGCGATGAGCAGGCCATGGCCCGCACCAGGGCCCGCCGTCCCGATTTGCTGGAAGAATGACTTTTTTTCGTGTTTTTTCCGGTAAAAATTTGTTTAGTTAAATTTTTTTATATTTTTGCTCCCAAATGTTGATGAATAGATTCCACATCGTATCATGGTGGTGGCTCGGCAAAAATAACGTCGGGTCGGTTGGAGCAATTAAATATTCCTAATCAACCAAGGCTTTCGAATATTGGGCCCGACGTTTTGAAAAATCCGTCGGGCTTTTTTTGTGATTTTGTTAAGGAAATAAAATATGGCATATCGATTTAAAACCACCTACAAGCAGCTGTTGGCCGATACCACTACGCCGGTAAGCACATACCTCCGGCTTCGCGATGTCTTTCCAAATAGTTTATTGTTGGAAAGCTCCGAATACCATAGCCGCGAAAACAACATGAGCTATATCTGTTGCCAACCCATCGCCGGCATTACACTCGACCGGGATTTCCTGGAGATCCGGTATCCCGGAAGCGCCCCCGAAAGAAAACCGGCCTCGGGTATCGACCTGCGCGAGGAAGTGTCCCGCTTCCGGGCAGCATTCAGCGAAAATGAAGAATCCGAATTTCGCTTTATCTCCAACGGGCTTTTTGGGTTCTTCACCTTTGACGCCGTGACCCACTTTGAGGACATTGAACTGCAAAGCCCCGCTGACCCCAGCCGCGACATCCCTTACCTGCAATATCACGTCTACCGGTACGTGATCGCTATCGACCATTTTCGCAATCAGCTATATATTTTCGAACACCGGCTTGAAAATGACGAAAGCCCCTCCGGACTGGAGAAGGTTCAGTACCTCATCCAAAACAAGAACTTTCCCGAATATACCTTCTCCACCAATGGGGAAGAAACTTCAAACATGACGGATGACGCGTTCAGGACCCTCGTTGGACAGATGAAAACGCACATTTACCGCGGGGATGTCTTCCAGATCGTGCCGTCCAGAAGCTTCTCGCGGCCTTTTTTGGGGGATGAATTCAACGTATACCGCTCGTTGCGTTCCATCAACCCTTCGCCCTACCTGTTTTATTTTGACTACGGCGATTTCAAGCTTTTCGGCTCTTCGCCTGAAGCTCAGCTAACCATCCGGGACCGGGAGGCGACTATCTATCCCATTGCAGGCACGTTCAAACGCAGCGGCAACATGGAACAGGATGAAAAAATCGCTGAAGCGCTGAAGGAAGACCCTAAGGAAAGCGCTGAGCATGTCATGCTGGTTGACCTCGCTCGCAATGACCTGAGCCGCCATTGCGAGCAGGTGCATGTCAAATCCTATAAAGAGGCCCAATACTATTCACACATCATTCATTTGGTATCCAAAGTATGCGGTACCCTGAAATCCGGCGTCAATTCCTTTGACGTGGTGGGTGATACCTTTCCGGCGGGTACCCTCAGCGGTGCCCCCAAACACATGGCCATGCAGCTGATCGATCGCTACGAAAACCAGCAACGGAGTTTTTATAGCGGAGCCATCGGATATATGGGATTCAACGGCGACTTCAACCACGCCATCATGATCCGCTCATTCCTGAGCAAAAACAACACCCTCCATTATCAGGCTGGAGCAGGTATTGTCGCGGATTCTGATCCCGAAAACGAACTACAGGAAGTGAACAACAAAATTGCCGCCCTGCGCAAAGCGCTGGAGTTGGCGCAAGATATTTAGACACAGAACATGAGCAGCTTGCAACAATCATCACCCCAAGTTTTGGTGATAGACAACTACGACTCGTTTACCTTCAACTTGGTGCACCTCTTGCATGAATGCGGGCATGAGGCTACGGTATGGCGCAATGACAAGTTCGCATTGGAAGACGTGGACGCATTTGACAAGATTTTATTGTCCCCCGGGCCGGGCATCCCTGAAGAAGCCGGACTGCTGCTGGATGTCATCCGCAACTATGGTGCGACCAAGAGTATACTCGGCATCTGCCTGGGCCTACAGGCCATCGCTGAGGTGTATGGCGGCTCTCTGTACAACCTGACCAAGCCGGTGCATGGTACTGCCACGCCATTGCTGATCACCGCGCGGGATGAACCCATTTTCAGCGGACTGCCGTCCTCATTTCCCGTGGGGCGGTACCATTCCTGGGCGGTGTCGCACGAGGGGCTTCCGGACGTCCTCCACATCACCGCCGTAGATGAAAAAGGCGTCATCATGGGCCTATCGCACCAAACACTGGATGTAAAGGGACTGCAATTCCACCCCGAGTCGGTACTCACCCAATACGGGAAGGAAATGATCGCCAACTGGCTGTCGGCAACCGCCGATCACCAATCACTGGCCACCGATCACCAACCACAGCAAAAATGACCATCTTAGACACCATTATCGCCAGAAAACACCTTGAGATCACACAAGCCAAGGCGACCGTCACGATAGCCGATTTGGAAAAAACCCCGCTATATTCACGCAGTTGCTACTCCCTGCGTGACTCCGTCCTTGACAAGGGAAAAAACGGCATCATTGCCGAGTACAAACGCGCATCGCCCTCGAAGGGGATCATCAATAACCATTCTCCTGTGGCCGAAGTCGTTGCCGGCTACCAGGAAGCCCGGGTATCAGCCGTGTCCGTACTCACCGACCCTGATTTTTTTAAGGGAAGCCTCGATGATCTGCTTGCCGCTCGCGCCGCCTTGCAGATCCCGCTGCTCCGCAAAGAATTTATTGTCGATGAATACCAAATCGTGGAAGCGAAAGCCCATGGGGCAGACGTTATCCTACTCATCGCGGCGGTACTCGATCCTGCCGACCTGCAAGCCCTGTCCGAATGCGCCCAATCACTCGGCATGAATGTCCTCCTGGAAGTACATGACCGGGAAGAACTGGATCGCAGCCTGATGGACAGCGTGGATGCCATCGGCGTCAATAACCGCAACCTGAAGGATTTCACCGTATCCTTGGACCATTCGCTGGAATTGGTTGAGGTGATTCCCGACCGGTTTATCAAGGTTTCAGAAAGCGGCATCAGCGATCCCGCGACCATCACATCGCTGCGCGATGCCGGTTTCCAGGCCTTCCTCATCGGCGAGAATTTCATGAAGACCGCCGATCCGACACAGGCAATCAGGCAGTTTGTGGAAGCTTTATAAAATTTCCGTATTTTTGCGCCGGATATCGAAAGATTCAACATGGGTGTCAAAATAGGTTCTATCGATTTGGGTGATTTTCCGTTGCTCCTCGCACCGATGGAGGACGTGAGCGATCCCCCGTTCCGCTTTGTGTGTAAGCAAAACGGAGTGGATATGATGTACACCGAGTTTATCTCTTCCGAAGGCCTTATCCGCGATGCGGCCAAGAGCCGCCAGAAGCTGGATATCTTTGAATACGAGCGCCCCATCGGCATCCAGATTTTCGGCAGCGACATCGACACCATGCGCGAAGCCACTGAAATCGCCACACGGGCCAATCCCGACCTGATTGATATCAATTATGGCTGTCCCGTCAAAAACGTGGCCTGCCGGGGGGCAGGGGCAAGCCTCCTGCAAGATATCACGAAGATGACGGCCATGACCAAAGCCGTGGTAGAGGCTACCCACCTGCCCGTGACGGTCAAGACCCGCCTCGGCTGGGATGACAACACTAAAAATGTATACGACGTGGCCGAACGCCTGCAAGACGTAGGTATTCAGGCGCTGAGCATCCACGGGCGAACCCGCTCGCAAATGTACAAAGGCCAGGCCGATTGGCGGCTGATCCGCGAAGTGAAACATAATCCGCGCATCCGCATCCCCATCTTCGGCAATGGCGATGTCGACAGCGTGGAGAAGGCCGCCGCTTGGCGCATGGAGTATGAAGTAGATGGCATTATGATCGGCCGTGCTTCCATCGGCTATCCCTGGGTTTTCCGCGAAATCAAGCACTTTTTCCGCACGGGCGAATACCTGCCCGGCCCCACCATCGTCGAGCGGGTAGACGTGTGCCGCACACACCTGCAGAAATCGGTTGAATGGAAGGGGGAGAAGACCGGCATCTTCGAAATGCGCCGGCACTATGCCAACTACTTCAAGGGCATCCCCCATTTCAAGGAGTACCGCATGCGGCTGGTGTCGCTCATCGACATCGCCGACATCCATGCCGTGCTTGACGAGATCAGCGAGCAGTTTGAGCTGGAGGTGGCCTAGGCTTACCTTTTTAGCAAGGCAAACAAAGCCTTGCGCTCCATGAAGAACGTAGTCCCGGCAAACACTATAAACAGCAGATTCCCGATAATGACATGCCGATCGAACACATCAAATGTCAGCCAACATAGGACCACTCCGGCAAGGATATAAGCAACATTTTTGCCCATCCGATAGGGGATAGGATAGTGGCGCTGCCCCCAAACATAAGACAGGATCACCATGCTTCCATAGGCGAGGACGGTGACCCACACCGCACCCTCGTAACTGTATCGGGGGATGAGGATCAGATTAAGCACAATCGTTACGACGGCTCCGATGCCGGAGATATATAAGCCAAAACGGGTTTGGTCAGTCAGTTTGTACCATACCGACAGGTTCATGTAAATTCCCAGCAACACATAACCAAGCAGTAGGACGGGCACAATGTGCAGTCCAGACCAGTACAGCGCCTGCTGCTCAGCGTCTTTGCCTTCGATAAAGTATTTGAGCCATTCGATGTTCGCCGAGATACCTACCATAGTCAATACGGTGGCGATGACGAAATAATCCATGATAACCGCGTAGACTTTGCGGGCATTTTCGTTTTTGGCATAGCTGAAAAAGAAGGGTTCGGCCCCCAAGCGGAAGGCCTGGACAGCAATGCTCAAAAATACAGCAATCTTAGAAACCGCACCATAAATCCCATTGTCAGAAATACCCCGCTCACCGGGAATAAGTTTTGGAATCATGAGCTTGTCAAGGTATTCGTTGATGATGAACGAAATGTTGGCGACAAGTATGGGAAAACTGTATGCAAACATTTCACGCAGCAATGCGCCATCGGGTCGCAAGCGGACCCTCGTTAATTCCGGCAGCAGGAGCAACAACACCAACAGGCTGGCGGCGAGGTTGGCGATAAATACATAACCCAGCCAACCCGGCCGGTACCATCCTTCGATATAGGGTGCTACAGAACGCATGTGGACTAAAAGCCATGGGATGCAGACAATGAAAAACAAGTTGAGGGCAATCAGGGTAAATACATTGACCAGTTTAAGGCATGAAAAACGTAGCGCCCGCCCTTGGGCGCGAAGTTGTGCAAAGGGAATGACCGCAAGTGCATCTGCAACCAGAAACAAAGTAAAAAGGCGGACATACAGCACATAGTCGCGGTCGTAGATACCATTATTCAGCCAGACAGCGATATCCGTTGACCAGAGAAAGACTGTACTTAAGAAAAATGCTGAAATGACCAACACCACGAAGAAGCTGTTGTTTAATACGCGGGCTTTATCTTCATGCTTTTGCAGGAAGCGGAAAAAGGTGGTTTCCATACCGAAGGCAAGGACAGCTTGTATCATGGCGGCCCAGCTGTACAGGTACGTAAAAATTCCGTACAAAGCCGTAGGAAATTGCCGGACGAAAATCGGCGTCAGCACAAAATTAATAAGCCTGGCAATGATGGTGCTCAGTCCATAGACAGCAGTTTGTCCGGCAAATTTTCGAAGTACAGACAAGTGTTAAAACATTAAGGTCAACCACGCGACTTCTTGATGACCTCAAAGTTACGATAGTTTTTCATTTCGCCTTCACCGTAATCCACTTTTTCGACCACCGCCTTTTCAGGCCCTTCATGGCACCACTCCAAAAACGATTCCAGCGCAAACGGGTCGCCCTCCGCTTCCAGGTATACCGAGCCGTCGGGCATGTTCTGCGCCGTACCCTTCACGCCGAGCTGATCAGCCACGGCTTTGGTCGTAAGCCGGAAAAACACCCCCTGTACCTTGCCCTCTACTGTAATATTGAGATGCTTAAGATTTGTTTTGCTAATCATCGCTTTTGGATTTATCCTACAAAGATACGTCCAACGATGGTTTATTTTTCATCCGGTTTAAGCGTAATTGAATCAACCGTTTTTCCCGTTTGGTCCACCACATCGATATGGAGCCGTTCCCCATCTGCCGTGACTTTGAGCATATTGTTGTTCGAGTTAACCAAAACAGGAAACTGATGCCCTTCCGGTTGCGGCTCTTGCTTAATATGCCGATGCAGGTGTCCGCTCAGCATGATCTGGGCACCGGCCGCATTAAGCAACGGCACAAATTTCTCAGCAATCTCCTGCTCGCCATGCCAACCGCCAAAAGGAGGCATGTGGCAGATGACCACTTTGTAGGGCGCATCGCGATACTCGGGGCGCTGCAAGGCCTCCTTGAGCCATTCCGCCTGTTGCGTGCGGTACTCATCCATATTGACGATGCCGCTGTATTCCATATCGCTATCAGGCTTATCTTCTCCGCAGTCAAGTACCACAAAACAAACAGGCCCTCTTCTGAATAAATAGTAAAGGTGGCCGGACAACGTCGGGAAATAGTCGGGGAATTCGCTTGCGAAATTGCCCCGCGTTTCATGGTTGCCGCGCGCGTAATACATCGGTATTTCACCGGCGAAGAGCGCCGTGGCCGTATCCATATAGTGCGCAAATAGCTGCTCTTCGCTACGGAGGTCATTGGCCATATCCCCATTGAAAAACACTAAATCCGTCTGCCCCCAATCCAGCTGGTCGAGTAGACCTTTCATCACGTCATTGCGGCCGTGGATGTCGTTGATCACCGCAAACGACAGCGTCGCTTGGCCGGGTTGACTCGTCGTAAACGCCAGTGGGGCTCTCCTGTACACCTGAGTAGCCGCTACTCGGCCATATTGCACGTCGGTACCTTCGTGGCTGGTCACTTCCTGCGCATATACCCGATACCGGTATGAAACACCGGGCTTCAAGCCTCTCAACGTCACTTTATGCACGTTGGACACATCCTTGAAGCCATGGCTGCTGGCAAAATGCTTGGGGCGTTCCTGCAGGTAAAAATGGGTGCTGTCATCCGGAGCAAGCTCCACCCATCCAATGGCGTCTTTATCGGTGGTCCATACGATCGTGACGCCGGTGTCATGCAGCGCTTGGAGGTACGGGCCGTGGGTAATGCGAAACTCGTTTTGGGCAAAACACATCGTCCCCGCAAGCACGAAGGACCATAACATGGCAAACTTTTTCATTTCGTCGTCTTAGATAACCTATTCAAGAGACGGCTAAGATAGTCATCTCCCTTCTTCCTTTTTGATTAATCTCCTCGTTTTGCGTCAGCAAACCGTTCTCCTTTAGCTCATCCCGTGGCGGCTTCAGAGAGTGGCGTCTATTTTTTGGCTATTCCTGTCTGTTTCCATCCGGAAGGCCGCAGCACGGCATAATAATAGGCGATGAAACCGATACCGAGGCTGAATGGGATTGCCGTATAATAGCGCAGGAAATCGTATTCCGGCCAGAAAAATTCGAAGGTCATCCACGTGCAATTCGCGCTTATCCAGCACAGTACCGCCAGGTTGTGGTATAGCTCGCTTTTGATGTACCGCGTCTGGATGGTGATCTTCACCGCCCAAATCAATGTGGGGATGATCATGACCATGCCCAGCGGTCGCCAGAGCATCGCCCAGCTGATATCTTTGATCAGCCAAAAGACAATGTGTAGGTTTTCCGAAAAACGGAAACGGGCGGGCACCTGATAGATCGGTTCTTCGGTGAGGGGTGGTTCCATGTTTCGAAATTATTCCTTTTGGTGCACATACGCAAGCGCGCTGCAATTTATTCCTTAACTTTGCCTCTACATGAGCAACATCATTCCCCCCGCACTGGTACGCCGGTTGGGTACCTTCGCCGGATTCGATTCGGCGGCTTTTGAAGCCGCGCATGAGCAGGAGGGGGGCATCACCTCCATCCGGATCAATCCGGCTAAGCCCCATGGCCTGGACACCGCGACCCTAGGGGAGGTGCCTTGGTGCGATACGGGCTTTTATCTTCCCGAACGCCCGGTGTTTACCCTGGATCCGCTTTTCCACGCCGGATGCTATTACGTGCAGGAGGCGTCATCCATGTTCATTGCCCATGCGGTCAAGGCCTTGGAGCTGGACCGTCAGCCGTTGGTCGCACTGGACCTTTGTGCTGCTCCGGGGGGAAAGAGCACCCTGTTGGATACCTACCTCCATCCGCAAAGCCTGCTTATTGCCAATGAGCTCATCAAGACCCGGGTCACTGTGTTGACGGATAATCTCGTCCGTTGGGGGCATGCCAACACCGTTGTCACCAACAACGACCCTTCGGCATTCCGCCACCTGCCGGGCTATATCGACTTCATGCTGGTGGATGCGCCATGCTCCGGTTCGGGCATGTTCCGCAAAGACCACGGCGCCATCGCCGAATGGTCAGAAGCCACGGTACAGCTGTGCAGCGAACGGCAGCAGCGCATCCTCGCCGATAGCCTGCCATCGCTCAGGGAGGGAGGCATCCTGCTGTATTCCACCTGTTCCTATTCAGCAGAAGAAAATGAACAGATTGCCGATTGGCTGTGTGAGACCCAAGGCATGGAGCCCCTATATATTCCGATTGATGAGGGCTGGGGAATCCAGGAGTCGCTATCCGACATCCATGCCTGCCCCGGCTACCGCTTTTATCCGCATAAGTTGCGGGGCGAGGGCTTCTTCCTCGCGGCATTTCGTAAGATAAGTGCGCAACCTTCCTTCGACCGCCGCAAGCAGAAATCTGAGCGAGCTGTCTTGCCTAAGGAACTGAAGCATTGGGTGGCTAAGGAAGATGGATTCTTTACGTTTACTGTGGGTGACGAAATCCACCTCCTGCCCCAAGGGCGGGAGGCCGATCTGCGCATCCTCCAGGACATGCTCTACCTCCGGAACGCGGGCACACGCGTAGGCCGGGTGGTCAACGGCGACCTCATCCCCGCGCACGACCTGGCGTTGAGTACCGCCCAGCACCCCGATCTCCCGAAGGTCGCGCTGGATGAAGAGCAAGCGCTGGAATACCTGCGCAAAGGCAACATTTCTCCTGCGCTCAACAGACATGGGCTGCATGGCTGGGCACTGGCCACCTATAATCGCGTTCCGCTGGGCTGGATGAAGCTGCTGCCTAACCGAATCAACAATTACTACCCCAAAGAATGGCGGATTGCCGTGCTTTAAAGCAGGTCGTTAGCCAAATTGGCCAGCGCGCTCCGCTCACCTTTTTGCAGGGTGATATGGGCATATAGCGGATTGTCTTTCACGTTTTCAATGAGATACGACAGCCCGTTGCTCTCGGCATCAAGATATGGCGTGTCAATTTGGTAAATATCGCCCGTAAAGACGATCTTCGTGTGTTCGCCCGCCCGGGAGATGATGGTCTTGATCTCGTGCGGCGTGAGGTTTTGGGCTTCGTCGACAATAAAGAAAATCTTCGTGAGCGTCCGTCCGCGGATAAAGGCCAATGGGGCAATGGCTATTTTTTCGGTAGCGATCAGCTCATCGATCTTTTCCCCCATCTTTCCGCCATCTGCATATTGCTCCTTGATGAAACGGATATTATCCCAGATGGGCGCCAGAAAAGGGTCTGTTTTTGATTTGGCATCGCCGGGCAAGAAGCCGATTTCCCGGTTACTCAGCGGGATTACCGGCCGGGTGATGTAGATCTGCCGGTAGTTCTTGCGCTGCTCCAGCGCGCTGGCCAGCGCCAGCAGGGTTTTTCCCGTGCCTGCATTTCCCTGTATGCTGACCAACCGGATGGCAGGATCGAGCAGGGCATGGAATGCAAACGCCTGTTCCGGATTCCGGGGCTTGATCTGGAAGACCGGAGCCAGGAATACGGGGGCCAGGGAGTGGGTGCTTTTTTCGTAAAACGCATGAAACGTTTTCCGGCTATGCTTGACGATATAGAAGTGGTTGGCGCCGCTGTGCGCCAAGGCCATATTTTCCAGGCTTACCGGCGTTTTGCTCTGCAGTGCAGCAATCACATGATCGGGAAAATCACGCCGCACCGTTTTTCCGGTATACAGTTCCGCCACATTCTTGATCTTCCCGGTCTCATAATCTTCCGCCGGCAGGTTCAGTGCCTTTGCCTTGAGGCGAAGGCAGATGTCTTTGGAGACCAGCACAATTTTTTTGTCTGGATGCTCCTCCATCAGGACGAGTGCGGCATTGATAATCTGGTGGTCGTACTTTTCGTTGCCAAAGATCTTCTGCGCATCGGTCCGTTGTGGTTGTCCAGAAAGAATCACCTTAAACCTCCCTTTGTGCTGCCCGCTGATGTGCACCCACTGGTTAATCAGCCGTTTCTTCGATAGCCCATCGATCAACCGGATAAAACTACGCGCTTCGAAATTACGGGTTTCATTGCCTCCCTTTAGATTGTCGAGTTCCTCCAACACCTGTATGGGTATCGCTACATCATGCTCCTGAAAATTGTTCAGCGCGTTGTGATCATATAATATTACGGATGTATCTAAAACGAAAATCTTATGGGGTGCCGCCATGACCGTGTCTCTTTTTTATCAAGTGGGTGCGCATAAAATTAATAATTTTTTACGATGCCGCCCCTTAAAATCATGGGCTAAGCGGAAATGGCTGCTTGACGAAAGGGCACGTTTTTGCATACTGTTGATAACTTTCAACCCTTAGGATGTGAATAATATGGCCTGATCACCACGGTACGGGATGCAACAGCCATTATCGGGTGTTAATAAACGATGAATTTCACGTGGAAAACATGTTAATAAATAAAACATTTTTTTCTTGACACGTAAGCTTATTGTTACTACCTTAGTCAATATCAAATACGAAGTTCTTTGAATTGCCCAAGCAAGTATCTACAAACGGAACAACGCCGAAAGGTGTTCCCTTCCGGGATGGCTGCTAGCAATGGATTGGCGCTGAAAGGCATTATGCCGGACAGCGGTTCGCCAAGCTCCCGTAAAAAGGAATGGCCCAATCAAAGCATTGCGTAAGGGGTTTGTACGTTGCAGTGATCTCTACGGAGGTTCGCGGTAATAACGGCAAATGCATACCGAGGTACAATGCCTTTCATAGGCACGTGTGAACGGATGCCAGCAAAGAGATATTCGACTTGATGCCTGGATTACAACCACGGTTGTAATTAAGGTTAAAAACGGAGGATTCAAATCGAAAGAGGCGGTTCTCCGTTTTTTTATGCCCTGCGCTCACCGCAAATCAAAGCTGCAAATCTGCCCACACCGGATAATGATCGGACAGCTTCGCCTTGATGATCTGGTAGTGCCGCACCTCGAATTCCTTGCTCGCCAGAATATAGTCGATTTGGAAATTGGGAAAATCGCCGTTATAGGTTACTCCCCAACCCCGTCCTTTCTCAAGAAACGCATTTTTCAGGCCCGCAGAGACCTTATTCACGGCATAGGACAACGGCGTGTCATTGAAGTCCCCCGCAACGATATAGGGAGTGCTGCATGAATCACTGTGCGCCCGGAGCGCCGCAGCCTGCGCACTCCGGGCGCTAAAGGCATGCTTCAACCGGGACCCGATACGTTTTGTAGACGCCGCATCTTTTTCGATGGTCTTCGAAGGCCGGTTAATAAAGTCGTAGTCTTCCTGCTGGAATCCGAACGAGCGCAAATGGACATTATACACCCTGAATACTTTTCCGTTCTTATCAATATCAGCATAAATGATCCGATTCACGCCATACTCATGGTCCGCAAGGTGCCCGGTTTCAACGATCGGATACCGGGAAAAAATCGCCAAGCCATAGGCTTCATAGTCGTTTTCCGCCGTAGGCGAAATATAGCGGTAGGACGTGCCTATCTTCCTTTCAAATTCCTTCGCCATATTATACCGCCCCTTTTGGCGGGTATAATATTCTTGGATGCACACCACGTCTGGCGAAATACTGTCCATGAGCCGCATGGCGTCCTCCCGGATCGTGAGTTCTGTATCTTTCTGCTCAAAAGCCCTGAAAAAATGCACATTGTAGGTCAACAGCCGGATATGGGCCGTATCGGGTGACGCAACCACTGATTCGGGCACGGTGCCGCTGAATCCGATATGCTTGGTCAATGTCCCCCATCCCAGCAGCACGGCCAATAGGGAAATTCCCGCGTATAGCATTCGCCGCATCAACCAATAGATGATAAATAGACCGTTGATTACCAATAACGGGAGATAAGCAATACCAAAAAAAGCAATGGGCCAAAAGGTCTGTGGGTTGATGACTGGCGCCAGATAACTCAACAGCAGCCCCGCTACTGCTATCAGGTTGACCAACAAGACGGACTTACCGAAAAAGCCCAGTTGTTTTACATGCCGAGATTTCGTTGCCATCGATCAGTATTCGTTTTGACCTTGCTTGCTGGCTTTGAACAGGGCTTCCTTTTCGGCTTTGGTAAGGCTTTCGTAGCCGGATTGAGAAATCTTATCCAAGATACCGTCTATTACCTCCTGATTGGGTACCAACGGCTCTTCATACATCGGGGTCTCTTTCTCATTGTGCACCACCCGGAGTTTGCGTCTTTTCGGCTTGCGCTCCAGCAGGCTGCTCCAGTCTTGGCCATTTTGCAGGCGTTTGATATAAACGAATCCGAACAACGCGCCGCCGATATGGGCAATGCTGCCGCCCGCATTGAGCCCGGCGACCGCCAGCACATCGATGATCAGGAATGCCAACGCCAGGTATTTCAGCTTTACATTGCCGAAAAAGAGCATTCGGATGGTATAATCGGGTAGCAGCGTCGCCGTTGCAAACACGATCGCGCTCACACTGGCCGACGAGCCGATCATCATCGTGCGGAACGCCTCTGCCCGGAACACGGGTATCGCATTGTAGGCCAGCAGATACAACAGTCCGCCGACAATCCCTCCTGCAAGGTAGACAAACGTAAACTGCCTTTTTTTGAGAAAATCAAGGAAAATGATCCCCAGCCAAAACAGCCACAGCATGTTGAACAAGAGGTGAAACAACCCCTGTTGCGTGACCATATAGGTCAGGATGGTCCAAGGTTTATATAGCCAGGATGATAGGGAGGCCGGGAGTTGCAGCCATGACAGCAGGTAATCGGATAGCGGCGCATCCGTAAACTGCAATACCGTCACCAGCGAAAGGACGTTGATCCCTAGGAAGACCAGGATGTTGATGGCGATGAACAGATAAAGCGGGTTTCCCGATTGGAAAGCCTTGTGCCACAAATCACCGACCAACGATCTTTTCATTGCTTTGCTTCCTGTTTATTCCTGATAACAGAGGCTAATATAGGAATTTTTTTTTAAACACTGCTGACGGCGAAACCGCGCGTTCTTCTTACCAATAATTCGGCCGCTTGATCCCCCACAGCTTGATCAGCAAAATCCCAAACAATGCACCGCCGATATGCGCGAAATGCGCCACCGAGGTTCCCGTCCGGGAGACCCCCAATACCAGCTCGATGACAATCATCACCGGAATAAAATATTTCGCCTTTATCGGCACCGGAAGAAACATCAGCATCAGCGGTGTGTTGGGGAAGAGGTATCCAAATGCGATCAGCAAACCATATATCGCGCCCGACGCGCCTACCATGGGGGTGGTATAAACCGAAAGAAGCGTTTGCCTCTCTTCCTCCGTCAGACTGGCGTCTATTCTTCCGCTCTGTTGAACCACGTTGATCTCCGACATCAACTGCCTGGCCGAAACCGAGTCCGCGATCGAATAAACCTCTAGCGCCTGCACGCCAAACTGCAAGACCAGCGCCCCCAACCCCGTAATTAGGTAATAGTTCAGAAAACGCTTCGATCCCAATACTTGCTCCAACACCGGTCCGAACATAAATAAGGCAAACATGTTGAAAAAGATATGTGTAAATCCGCCATGCATAAACATGTACGTGATGACTTGCCAGATGTGAAAGCCCGGAGAGTCTGGGTAGTATACGCCAAATAAATGGTTTGCTCCCGGAAAAATAAGGGCGCTACCGATAAAACAGACAATGTTGACGATCAGCAGATTCTTGACAACGGGCGGTATTCCGGAAAAGGGTGATGCAGTGTTGTTAAACATAATATTCTTCTTCAATAGTTAACGCTCAAACCGTTCTGCCAGTTCTTGCAATGTAAAAGTAAGGATTACCGGCTTGCCATTCAACGATGCATTCGGCATTTCGCAGGCAAATAGGCGGTCAATCAATTCGGCCATGTCGTCAGCAGACAGGACCGTGCCGGGCTTGATCGCTGCATGCCGGGCCAAGCTCCTGGCCAGCTTCTCCCGCTTAGGCAGCTTCAATTCCGCCTGGTTGTTCTTATAATCTTCCAGAAGCTGCTCCAGCACCTGCCGTTCGCTCACGCCGGAGGTCAGCTCGGCAGGGATGCCCTCTACCACAAAGGTATGCCTTCCAAATTCCCTGATCTGGAAGCCCAGCGCCTGTATATCCGGCAGCAGGTCCGTGATCAGCTGGAAATCCGCGGCATTGAGCGTCACCGTCTGGGGAAACAAGCTTTGCTGGCTAGCTCCCTGCCGGTTTTCCAGCTGTTGGCAAAACTGCTCGAACAGGATACGCTCGTGCGCGGCCTGTTGGTCGATCAGGATAAATCCGGAATGGATCTGCGAAACGATGTAGCGCCCATGCAGCTGGAAGGGCTGTTTGTTCGGCGGCTTTGGCTGATCGGCGGACGGGTAGACCGCTTCTCCGTGGAGATCCAGCTGGGTGTCGGGGGCTTTCTGTGTGATCTCATACAGCGTTTCCCAATTTTGAGGGATCGCCGCCGGCCGTTTGCCGTCGCCGGATTTCCCATTATCAAACGGGTTGAAATGGGGGTTGAAAGTCACCGATGGCGGGGTGATCTCCTCCAGCGGCTTGGGGCTGATCATCTGGCTGAACCCGGTCTCCTGGTTGAAATCAAGCGTAGGTGTAATGTTGTACCGACCCAGGGAGCGCTTGACCGCCGATTGCAGGATCGCGTAGATCGCCCGTTCGTCTTCATACTTGATTTCCGTCTTGGTCGGATGCACATTGATGTCGATCTTCCCCGGGTCAATCTCGATGAACAACACATACAACGGAAAACTATCGGACGGCAGTAGCCCCTCATAGGCCTTGAGCACCGCGTGGTTAAGATACGGATCCCTCACAAAACGGTTGTTGACGAAAAAAAACTGCTCGCCGCGGGTTTTTTTGGCATATTCGGGTTTGCCGATAAACCCAGTAAGGTTGATGATGGTCGTTTCCTCTTCCACCGGTACCAGCCGTTGGTTGTAGCTGCTGCCAAATACATGGACGATACGCTGTTTGAGGCTTTCCGCCGGCAAGTGGAATATTTCCTGGTCGTCGTTATGCAGGCTGAAGAATACCCGCGGATGGGCCAGCGCCAACCGTTGGAATTCATCCACGATATGGCGCATTTCTACGGGATTGCTCTTCAGGAAATTGCGGCGCGCGGGAATGTTATAAAACAGGTTTTTAACACTGATGCTCGTACCGGCCGGTGTAGCCACGGGCTCCTGCCGCACCACAGCAGACCCCTCTATTTCCACCAGCGTGCCCAGCTCGTCTTCTATGCGCCGCGTCCGGAGCTCGACATGTGCAATGGCCGCGATGGAGGCCAGCGCCTCCCCTCGAAAGCCCTTTGTGCGGATGGCAAACAGGTCCTCGGCCTTTCGTATTTTCGATGTGGCGTGTCGTTCGAAACAAAGCCGCGCATCGGTCACGTTCATCCCGCAGCCATTATCGATTACCTGTATGAGCGACTTCCCGCCGCCCTTCACCATCAATCTGATCCGGTCGGCCCCGGCATCTATGGCGTTCTCCATCAATTCCTTCACCGCCGATGCCGGGCGTTGCACCACTTCTCCGGCGGCAATCTGGTTGGCCACCGCATCGGGCAACAGTTGGATAATAGCTGGCATATGGGTGCGAAGTTACGAAATCATCCCCACACCCGGCATTTCCATGGCAAGGAAACGTGCCGTTTGGCTTCTTTCGCACGCAATCAGCGCCTCCGGTGTCCCACTGAAAAGGATCTCGCCGCCGCCAGCCCCGCCTTCGGGACCGAGATCGATCACCCAGTCCGCCACTTTGACGACATCCAGGTTATGCTCGATGACCAATACAGTATTCCCGCGGTCTACTAAGCGGTTGAGCACCCCCAGCAAGACATGTACATCCTCGAAATGCAGTCCCGTGGTGGGTTCATCCAGGATATAGAAGGTTTTGCCCGTGTCTTTTTTGGAGAGCTCGGTAGCCAGTTTCACCCGTTGGGCCTCGCCGCCAGACAGGGTCACCGACGATTGCCCGAGGGTCAAGTAACCCAACCCGACATCTTGCAGGGTTTTGATCTTGCGGTAGATGGAGGGGATGTTTTCAAAAAAAGCGACCGCCTCGTCGATGCGCATGTCGAGCACATCGCTGATCGACTTGCCCCGATAACGCACCTCCAACGTCTCGCGGTTGTATCGTTTGCCGTTACAGGTTTCGCAGGGCACCTGTACATCGGGAAGGAAATTCATCTCGATGACCTTCATGCCGGCGCCCTGGCACGTCTCGCATCGCCCGCCTTTTACGTTGAAGGAAAAGCGCCCGGGCTTGTAGCCCCTGATCTTGGACTCCGGTAGCTGCACAAATAGTGCCCGGATATCCGAAAAGACGCCCGTATAGGTAGACGGATTGGACCGCGGTGTGCGGCCGATAGGGCTCTGATCGATTTCGATGACCTTATCGATGTGCTCCAGGCCCTCGACTTTTTTATACGATAGGGGAGTCTTCTTCGCCCGGAAAAAATGATGGTTCAATATCGGGTACAGCGTCTCGGTGATCAGGCTTGACTTGCCGCTTCCCGATACCCCCGTCACGAGCACCAGCTTACCCAGGGGAATGGTAGCCGTTACGTTTTGGAGATTGTGGCCCTTGGCGCCCGAAAGGCGCAGGGTGTGGCCGTTGCCCGGCCGGCGCTCGGCCGGCACCCGGATGCCCTTCGTGCCGTTGAGGTAGGCGGCGGTCAAGGTATCGGCCGCTTTGATGTCCTCCGGCTTTCCCTGGGCGACCACCAAGCCGCCATGCGCACCGGCAGCCGGCCCCATGTCGATCACGTAGTCCGCATTGAGGATCATGTCTTTATCGTGCTCCACCACCAACACGGAGTTTCCGATATCCCGGAGGTTTTTGAGCGCCTTGATGAGCCGCTCGTTATCACGCTGATGCAGCCCAATGCTGGGCTCATCAAGGATATATAATACGTTGACCAGCTGCGAACCGATCTGCGTGGCCAGGCGGATGCGCTGTGCCTCGCCGCCAGACAGTGTTTTGGCGGTGCGGTCCAGCGTGAGGTAATTGAGGCCCACATCGAGCAAAAAGCCCAGCCGCGCACGTATTTCCTTCAGGATCTCAGCCGCGATGATGTTCTGCCGCTCGTCCAGACGCTGTTCGACACCCTCAAACCAAGCGGCAAGCGAGGTAATATCCATCACGGCCAACTCATGGATGTTCTGGCCGGCGATCTTGAAATGGAGCGACTCCTTCTTGAGGCGTGCCCCATGACATGCCGGGCAAACCTTTTGCGCGCGGTATTCATCCAGGTTTTGTCCCTGCTGCTCCAGCCGCTCGCTCTGCTCCTCCAGCATCTTGAACAGGCCTTCGAACGAAATCTTGTATTCCTTGGTATTCCAGCTACTGTATGATACCGGTACCGTGATCGCCTCCTCTGTGCCATACAGCAGGATGGTCAGCTGCTCCTCGGTAAGCTTTTCGATCGGCGTGGTCAACGAAAAGTCGAACTTTTTGGCCACGGCTTTCAACACCTGGAAATTCCATACATCCCGGTATTCGCCGAGCGGCGCTAACCCGCCCTTCATGATGCTGAGCTTCGGATCGGGTATGACGGATCCGCGGTCTATTTCATAAACATAGCCCAGCCCATCACATTGCTCGCATGCCCCATAGGGCGAGTTGAACGAAAACGTATTGGGCTGCGGCTCATCATACGAAATGCCCGATTCCGCATCCATCAGGTAGCGGCTGTAAAAATACTCCTGGTTGTCTTTGTCGCTGATCTTGATGACACCTTTGGCCGTTTTCATGGCCTGCATCACCGATGTATAGAGTCGCTTGCGGTCTTTCTCAGACACCATAAGCCGGTCGACGACCATCTCGATGTCGTGGATCTTGTATCGGTCTACCTGCATTTTTGGCGCGATGTCCAGCAGCTCCCCATCCACACGCACCTTTACATAGCCCTGCTTCCGTATTTGCTCAAACAGCTCCCGATAATGACCCTTACGACCTTTAACCACCGGAGCGAGCACATTGATGGCCTGCCCGTCAAATTGCTGGATGATACGGTCGACCACCTGCTCTTCCGACATGCGTTCCATCTTTTTGCCTGTGACATACGAAAATGCCTCGCCCGCCCGCGCGAAGAGCAGGCGCATGAAATCATATACCTCCGTAATGGTGCCCACCGTGGAGCGGGGGTTTTTGCTGGTCGTTTTCTGCTCAATGGAAATCACCGGACTGAGTCCGGAGATCTTGTCGACATCCGGGCGTTCCATGCCGCCGAGGAATTGGCGGCTGTAAGCGCTGAATGTTTCCATATACCGGCGCTGTCCTTCGGCATAAATGGTATCAAATGCCAGCGACGACTTGCCGCTGCCGCTCAGGCCCGTCACCACCACCAGCTCATTTCGCGGAAAACTGACATCGATATCCCTCAGGTTGTGTTCGCGCGCGCCAAAAACTTGTATTTCATTTTGCTCGCCCAGATCGGGCGTCGTATGTTCAGTCATTTAACCCTAGTCAATAAGCAAAAATACTAAAAATATTCGACAAAAAAACGCCCGGTAGTTTTTACCGGGCGCTTGATACTGTTGTTCGATTGCTGATTACGCTACCAACGAAGATTCTACTTCCTGCACCAAGGCTTCATCAACCAAGACACGTCCACAATGTTCGCATACGATGATCTTTTTGCGTTGGCGGATCTCCAACTGCATTTGAGGCGGGATCTTATTGTGGCAGCCTGAGCAGCTATCGCGGTCGATGGAAACCACCGCCAATCCGTTTTTGTAGGTGCTCCGGAGCCTGCGGTATACCCTGATCAGACGCTCTTCAATGTCCTTATCCGCCGCTTCGGCCTGCCTCAACAGCTCGTCTTCTTCCTTTTGCGTTTCGGCCGTGATGGTGTCCAGCTCACCCCGCTTGACATCCAGGTCTTTCTTGGCGGTCTCCATTGCTTCCAGCGTACTGTCGTAGACTTCCGTTTTGTTCTTGATGTCAAACTCAAACTCCCGGATCTTCTTCTCGCTCACCTGGATATCCAACCCCTGGATTTCGATTTCCTTGGTGATGGCATCATACTCCCGGTTATTCTTTACTTCGTTGAGCTGTGTTTCGTATTTCTTGATGGCCGCCTGTGAGTCCTTAATCATGTTGCGGCGTTTCACGATGGAATCCTCCAGTTCATCCAGCTCGCCCCGGATCTTTTCGATACGGGTTTCCAAACCGGCGATGTCGTCTTCCAAATCACTCACTTCCATCGGTAATTCGCCACGTACCTGCCGAATCCTGTCGATCTTGGTGTGTATGTTCTGCAGCAGCCAAAGGGCTTTCAGCTTTTGTTCTATGGTCTGTTCCATTTAACTGTAGTATTTTATCGGGTTTGTGTCTGTTCCCGTCAAACGGACTGCAAAGTTAGGAAATTTTTTCTGAATAATTTCCAACAATAATTGCTGCGTAAATTGTTCGCTTTCAAAATGTCCCACATCCGCAATTACAATTTTTCCTTCGGCATCGAAAAACTCGTGGTATTTGTAATCCGCCGTCACAAACGCATCGGCCCCGGAGCGGATGGCTTGGCCCAGGAGGAAGCCCCCGGCGCCACCGCACACCGCCACACGCCCCACCGGTTTGCCCCGCAGGACCGTATGCCGGATCACACGTGCATTCAGGCGATCTTTCAACAGTCCGAGAAAGTCCGTCTCCGACAGCGGCACCTCCAGCTGCCCGATCATGCCGCTGCCCACCTGTTGATGGTTGTTTTCCATCCGGTACACATCATAGGCGACCTCTTCGTAAGGGTGTGCCTCAAAGAGGCCGAGCAACACCGCCCGTTCCCTATTGGCTGGAAAGATTACCTCAACACGGACCTCCTCCTCGCGGTGCTGCTCACCCGGTATGCCCACAAAAGGATCCGTACCCTTGCCTCCGCGAAACGTGCCGTAGCCCGCCACATTGAAGCTGCATTCGTCGTAATGGCCCACGTGCCCCGCACCTGCCGCGAACAACGCCGCCCGAACCCGCTCGACGTGGCTCAACGGCACAAATACGGCCAGTTTCCGGAGTATTCCGCTTTTGGGGCTCAGGATCGCCGTATGCCGTAGTCCCAGCCGCTCTGCTATTTTACTGTTCACGCCGCCCATCACATTATCCAGGTTGGTATGGATGGCATACAGGGCGATGTCCTGTTTAATGGCCTTCATCACCGCCCGCTCGACATACGTGCTCCCATTAAAGCGTTTAAGCCCTTTGAATACGATGGGGTGGTGGGAGATGATCAGCTCACACCCCAGGTCAATGGCCTCATCGACCACCGCTTCCGTGCAATCCAGCGCGATCAGGGCTTGCTTGACCTCCCCGTTGGGATCACCCACGATCAGGCCCGAATTGTCATACGATTCCTGGTAGTCCAGCGGTGCCAGCGACTCTAGGTAAGCGGTCAGTTCACGGATAAGCATAAGCCTCTATTCTTGTTGTTTTTTCCTGAATTTTTCGTGCTCCACCAGCACATTTCTGAAATTACTTGCCTTGATCCAATAAATAACAAAATACGTGATGCTCAACAGGAAAACGGTAATCAGGATAAACGGCGGGAAGGGAATGTTGGATAGCAGGAATAGCCAAGCGTACCACATCCCCGCGGCGCGTCCCGGATTCTCTTCTTCCGCGATCTTGCGGTCATAAAACTCATTGGTGAGCGAGTCGGCCAGACGCGAAGCCACCGCGAAATTCCAATAGACATTGAATAGCGGGATCACCAGCAACCAAGCCTGACCGGGCGTCATCAGCCGATTTTCGGGCGCCACCAGCAGCAGCGTCTTCCGTATGGTATTGGCATAAAATACCCAGACGGCCAAGCGGATCAGCAGCGCCGCCACCATCAGCTGCATCATCTCGGGCGTAAGGTTTTCGTAATCGATGTTCATTCGCGCTAAATTACGGGGATTTCGGCGTAAAACCCAATGTCATCTCCAGATGCAGGATGCCCGCATCCATATAGGGTTCGCTTGTCTGCTCAAAGCCCAAGTGGTTGTAAAAGGTCTTCAAATGGTGCTGCGCACCGATTTTTATCGTCTGGTTGCCATATTGTACATACACCGCCTCGATACTCCGCCGCATCAGTTCTTCGCCCAATCGCTGGCCCCGGAAATGCTGGGCCACCACGACCCGTCCGATGCTGGAGGCGTCCGGGTAAGAAACACCCCACGGGATGAGCCGCGTATAGGCCGCCAGCGTATCGCCAAGCCAGCACATCAGGTGGAGGGACTTTTGGTCTTTATTGTCCAGGTCGCTATAGACACATTTCTGCTCCAGGATGAAGACCTCCTGACGGAGCTGCAGGATTTTATACAGTTCCGTAAGTGAAAGGTCGTCAAAGGATTTTATGGCCCATGTTCGTTGCGGTGCTTGCATTTTTGAATCATGCATAGTTAAGGTTTTTTTGGTAAATGGCCAAACGGTTTCCAGCCCACCACTTCTTCCATGTAGGTATCGATCAGGTTCATGTTCAGTGCATCATTGATGTACCCAATGTGCATATCCGGCCGGATGAGCACGATTTTCGTCCCGTCGGACTTCAATTCAAAGGTATCAAATACGGTGCTGTTCTTCGGTGAATACGGTAGGTAATACAGGTGCATCTCCCGCGGATATTTCTGCCGCATCCATTGCCCGATAATATGCAGGTAATGTTGGCTGACGGTGCCCAGCAACAAGAGTACGAATCCCGGTTTTTCACACCAGCGGTGCAGGTCGGTGGGGGTTTTGGTTTTTTCGTCAAACACGGGTAAAAAAGGGATGCGATCACCCGCCTGTATGCGGGTCCCCGTGGCGTGGTGAACGGATAGTCCAGCCGTGCGGTAGTGGATGTTGAGCTGCGCCGCGGTGTCGAACACCCGCCGAAGGAGCCGCTCCCTTTTTCCGAGGTATCGCAGCACCTTCGACAGGAGGAAATCCCGCAGCGATGCGGGCAAACCCAATGCCAGCCGAAACACCCTGTCGGTGCTGCGGACGATGGTCTTGGCCACCGGCATCCGCTCCTGCTCATACGTGAGCAATACCTGCGGTTTTATCCGGCCGTTTATGACCGCAGCCAGTTTCCAAGCCAGGTTTGCTGCATCCTGCAATCCACTGTTCATCCCCTGCCCACCCACGGGAGAATGAACGTGTGCCGCATCGCCGATCAGGAAGCAGCGCTGCCTCGCAAACCGCTCCGCCATCCGTCTTTGCAGACCGAAATAGCTCATCCAGTGGCATTGGCTTACCGGAAGCTCAAACCCGAGCGCCTCGTCGACAACCGGCTTGATATCCGCGTATTGAACAGCCCTGTCCGGCTCCATCCACCTCTCCGGAAGCACGCCCGTCAGCCGGTAGTATCCGTTTGGCCCTAAGGGGAATATTCCCAAAAAGCCCTTTCCCTGTATAAAGAAGTGCACCAGTCGGTTATCGATTTCACGGAGTTGCACGTCGGCTAAGAAAAACCGCCCCTGATAACGGTTGCCCTCAAAACGAACCCCAAGGGATTCCCTCACTAGGCTGTTCATGCCGTCGGCTCCGATCACCCAGCGACACGCCCATTGTTGCAGGACGCCCTCATGCTCCAGCTCCACCCGGGCCTGATTATCATCCTGCCGGAGCGACACCAGCCGTGTTTCCCAGGCCACCGGGCAGGTATTCACCGTGAGCCGATCGATTAGCCGTCTTTCCGTTTTATCTTGGCCAACCAAGTGAATAAACGGAAATGCGGTATGGGGATGATTGATCCGGGAGAAGTCGACCGTTCCCAACAGCCGCTTACGGCCTCCCTGTACTTGCGCCCCGTAGCAAGAAACGCCCTCGGTCAACAGCTGATCTGCCAGGCCCATTTGCCGCAGCAGCTCCAGCGAGCGGGCGTGCACGGCAATCGACTTGGTTCTCCGATCGGGTCCCGGCTTCGCATCGATGATCATTGGCCGGACACCAAACCGGAGCAGCTGTGCCGCCATCATCAGTCCCGAGGGGCCGGCACCCACAATAAGCACATCTGTATGATTAGCGGCCCCCAATGTTAAAAGATCAAGAAAATTGCCGGTTTTTTGTGAAAATCGTGTGCCTGTGCCCGCCATTGTTGCACCGGCAGGCTGATGACCTGTTCGTCGACTGCCGTGAGGTTGCAAGCCACGCAAAGGCGCGTCTGGGGATTGCATGTCCGCAGGATCTCGGCCAGCAACTGGTTATTGCGAAAGGGCGTCTCGATGAAGAGCTGCGTCTGCTTTTGCCGTTGGGCCGCCTGTTCCAGCGCCTTGATTTTCGTTGTCCGCTCACCTTTGTCGATCGGCAAGTACCCGTGGAAGACAAAACTTTGTCCGCTGAACCCGGAAGCCATCAGCGCCAACAGGATCGAACTTGGGCCTACTAGCGGCACCACGTTGATGCCCCTGCGGTGGGCCTCGGCAACGATCTCCGCCCCGGGGTCGGCCACGCCGGGGCATCCTGCCTCGCTCATCAAGCCCACATCCCGGCCCGCCAGCAACCCCGCGAAATACCTGGCTGAATCCGCCTGGTTCCGGATATGTTTCCCATAGTCGTGCAAGATCAGCTCGCTTTGGGCTTTTTGCAGTCCCGCCTGTTTGAGAAATTTGCGCGCCGTCTTCTCGTTTTCCACGATGTATTCGTCGATGGTGTTGACGATACGGGTAAGATAAGGCGTGTATGAGGCCGCCGCCGCGTTATCGGCCAGGGGCACCGGTATCAAATAAAGCGTTCCTGATGGCATGCACAAAGGTAGTGAAAATGTGCAGCGAAAACGCCTAACGGTCTCAACGGGACCTCGTCAATGAAGCTTGAATGGTGAACGATAAAATACCACTTCCGCTTTACTAATTCAATCACATTTATTAAATTGGCCAAAAATCGCACTACACACATGGTCACGCAAATCACAGACGGGGTCAAAGTTTCAGTTGAAACCGTGTATCAGCCGGAGTATTCCAATCCGGAAAATGAACATTTCATGTTTGCATATCGGATCACCATTGAAAATTTAAGCGATTATCGTGTGCAGCTCCTGCGCAGGCATTGGTATATCTTCGATTCGAACGGTACCCACCGCGAAGTCGAGGGCGAAGGGGTCGTCGGGCTTCAACCGATCATCGAGCCCGGAGAAACCCATGAATATGTTTCGGGCTGCAACCTCAAAAGCGACATGGGCACGATGAAAGGAACCTATCAAATGCTCCGCGAGTTTGACGCCAGCATATTCGAAGTCAATATTCCCAAGTTTGACCTGATCGCTCCCCATCGGCTGAATTAGTCGACTCCAACCCGTATTTTTTGTTTTAATCGCCACGGCACCTCCATTGGTCGCATACATTCCTTATCGCCATCAGGTATAGGTAGTGGTTACACAGAGTTCATCCAAGGTTAACACAAGTTCAATTTATTTTATAAGACTGGAGAACTACTGGGAAAACACTGGAGAACTACTGGGATATCCCTGGGAAATGCTTGCCTGAATACTGAATTTTTCTTAACTTTGGCTGTCATACCTTTGCAATATGGCCTACCAAAAAAGCGACATTAAATTGGAAGGATCGGTCGGGGACCTATCTTTTTACAGACAGGGTGAGGCATACCTCGTGCGGACGAAAGGGGGAGTAGATTCCAAACGTTTCGCCACCGACCCGAAACTTGAACGGTCGCGCGAGAACACCGCGGAATTCGGCCGGGCGTCAGCAATCGCCAAACAGATAAGGCAATCGTTGCGCGAAGCGCTTCCCCTGTTCCATGAAGGGACTATGCAGACACGGCTGAACGCGCGCATGCTCCAGATCCTGAAGAATGACGGGATAAACGGAAGAGGAGAGCGGCGCCTCATACCGGAAAATTTACCCTTGCTCATCGGTTTCAGCTTCAATCGCGCTTCGGCATGGAAAGACGTCTATTATGCCCGTTTTGACCCCAGCTTCGATGCCACCGCGGGGAAACTGCGCGTGGTCTTCCAAGAACATTGGGCGCCGTCTGTCTTACAGCTACCGAAAGAGGCCTCCGGTGTGCGGTTTACCGTGGCGGCCGTCTCGGTGGATGCCGAAAACGAAACGTGTTCCGGTGCATACGAGCATTCCCCCGTATTGCCCGCATTGGGACGAATACCGCACCAAGTGTTTGAACTGGATATCGAAACGGCCGACCTGCCGGTTGTCCTGTTAACGGGGTTGACTTTCTTCAAGGAAAAAGGAGGATATCAAATTCCGATCGACGAGCCGCAGTGCAATGCGCTGGACGTGGTGAACGTCTTCGGGGCTACCGGATAGTATACCGATTTTTTCCGTATTTTTGCATCGATTCAGTAATAACAATAAAGAATTGGTGTGAGTATACTATCGACAGAACGGTTGGGCCATCGCTACCACGACAAGTGGTTGTTTAAAAACCTTCATTTCGGTCTTCAAAGAGGAGACCGGATTTCCTTGGTTGGTGCCAACGGCGCCGGCAAATCTTCATTGCTTCGGATTCTTGCCGGTCACCTCGATCCCACGGAGGGCATTGTCGTCAAAGAAAAGGGCCTGCGCATTGGGTTTCTTGCACAAGACCCTGATTTCAAGTCTTTTAAGTCCATCAATGATTTTGTTTATAGCGCTGACAATCAGCAGCAGCGGTTGATCGGAAAGTATGAAAACTTGGTTTCGAACCCGGATGCGGACCCGTTTGAGGTCTTGGAATTGAGCGATCAGATCAGTGCCGCGAATGCTTGGGAATACGAACACGCGATCAAGGGCATCCTTTCCCGGCTGCAAATTACGGATTTTTCGAAGGCGATAAGTACCTTGTCCGGCGGACAGCGTAAACGGCTCGCGTTAGCCAAACTGCTGATCGACGAGCCGGATATTTATATCCTTGATGAGCCCACCAATCATTTGGACATCGAAACCATCGAATGGTTGGAAAAACTGCTCACCACGGGACAGAAGACCGTGCTGCTTGTAACGCACGACCGCTATTTTCTCGATGCCGTGTGTACGCAGATCCGGGAACTGGCTAACGGCAACATGACCGTCTACTCGGGCAACTATAGCCATTACTTGGAGAAGAAAGCCGAGCGGGAAGAGGCCGAAGGAACCATGCTCGAACGCAATCGCAACCTGCTGCGCAGGGAGCTGGAATGGATGCGCAGACAGCCCCAGGCAAGAGCAACTAAGTCAAAGGCGCGTATCGATACGTTCTATGCGTTGGAAGAGAAGACCAAGACGGCGAAGCAAAACGACGCGCTGCAGCTGACGGTAAAGGTGAGCAGGCAGGGCAACAAGATCCTCGAACTGGAGCAGCTTTCGAAAAGCTATGGGCCGCAACCTTTGATCCAAGACTTCTCTTATGTGTTCAAGAAAGGCGACCGGATCGGTCTCGCTGGTCGGAATGGCACCGGCAAGTCGACCCTGCTTAACCTGATTACTGGAGCCGCGCAGCCGGATAGGGGAAGCATCAGCGCGGGGGAGACGACGGTGTTCGGATATTACAAACAGGGCGGACTGGAATTATCGGAAGACGAGCGGGTGATTGATGTCGTCAAGAACGTGGCCGAACATATCGCCATGGCAAACGGCGACACCCTGTCAGCTTCGCAGTTGCTCACCCAATTTCTGTTTCCGCCAGAAAAGCAATTCGGTTTCGTCAACAAGCTCAGCGGTGGTGAGCGTAAGCGGCTACAGCTTATGCGGGTGCTGATGCAAAACCCGAATTTCCTCATTCTTGACGAGCCGGCTAACGACCTTGATATTGACACGCTGAATATATTGGAAGCGTTCCTGTTGAACTTTCCGGGCATTTTGCTCTTGGTTTCGCACGACCGCTACCTATTAGACCGGCTTACAGACCAGTTGTTCATTTTCGAGGGGAATGGGAGGGTGGTCCTATATAACGGGAATTACGCGGACTACAAAACGGAACAAGAGGCGTTACTCCGTCAAACCAAGATAAGCGACGAACGAAAGGCGCCATCAAAACCCATAAAGGCCGAAGCTAAAAAACGATTGAGTTTCAAAGAGCAACGGGAGTATGAAATGCTGGATGATGAAATACCGCTTCTCGAACAGCGAATCTCCGAGCAAACGGCTGCATTGAGCCAGACCACCGATCACGTGGCCATCACAACGCTCGCCGAGGAAATAGCGGGACTAAATCAAGAGCTGGACCAAAAGACTGCTCGTTGGTTAGACTTGAGTGAGTATGCATAATGTTCCACGTGGAACATTAGTGAACCCGAGGGCACCGGTGTTCCACGTGGAACATCAAACAATGCTGGGTTCAATAACAACGAAACGATATGTTTAAAAAATATAATATCATTGTAGTAGGAGGGGGGCACGCGGGCTGCGAAGCGGCGGCGGCGGCGGCAAATTTGGGGTCATCCGTTCTCCTCATTACGATGAACATGGCCACCATTGCCCAAATGAGTTGCAATCCGGCAATGGGTGGAGTTGCAAAAGGGCAAATTGTGCGCGAAATTGACGCCATGGGCGGCTATTCGGGAATTATAGCGGATAAAACCACGATTCAATTCCGCATGCTCAACCGGTCAAAGGGTCCCGCCATGTGGAGTCCGCGATCTCAAAATGACCGCGCCCGATTCGCTGAAGAATGGCGCTTACAATTGGAGGCGCTCCCGAATGTTGACTTCTGGCAGGATACCGTAAAAGAAGTCATCGTTCGAAACGACAAAGCCTGTGGCGTAGTCACCTCCCTCGGATTGTCCATTGAAAGCGATGCCGTTGTACTAACAAATGGCACGTTTCTCAACGGTACCATCCACATCGGTGAAAAACGCTTTGGCGGCGGCCGTACAGGGGAAAAAGCAGCTACCGGACTTACCGAACAGCTTGTTAGCCTTGGTTTTGAGTCCGGAAGGATGAAAACGGGCACGCCCCCACGGGTAGATGGCCGTTCGCTGGACTACCGCAAAATGGAAGAGCAATGGGGCGACGACGAACGCAGCCGCTTTTCCTATACCAATGTGCCGTTACCGACGGAGCAACGCTGCTGCTGGATTACCTATACCAATGAATCCGTTCATGAAACCCTCAAGGAAGGGTTTGAGCGGTCACCCATGTTTACCGGCCGAATTAAGGGGTTGGGACCGCGCTATTGCCCTTCTATCGAGGATAAAATCAACCGCTTTGCGGAACGGGACCGCCACCAGATCTTTGTGGAACCGGAGGGATGGAACACCGTTGAAATCTATGTGAATGGCTTTTCGACCTCGCTACCCGAAGATATCCAATTAAAGGCGTTACGGCTGATACCGGGCTTTGAAAACGCGAAGATGTTCCGTCCGGGGTATGCCATCGAATACGATTTTTTCCCGCCGATGCAGTTAGATCTGACGCTAGAAACGCATCGCGTAAAACACCTTTTCTTCGCCGGACAGATCAACGGTACGACGGGCTATGAAGAAGCCGCAAGTCAGGGTTTTGTGGCCGGCATCAATGCGCACCAACGAATTAACGACCTCCACGAGCTCATTTTGAAACGATCGGAGTCGTATATCGGCGTCTTAATCGACGATCTGGTGACGAAGGGAACCGAGGAACCTTACCGCATGTTTACCTCCAGAGCAGAGCATCGCCTCCTCCTTCGGCAGGATAATGCGGATGCCCGGCTTACGCCAATTGCGCATGGGCTCGGACTCGTATCGGATGAACGGCTCGATCAGGTGAAGGACAAGGTTGCCGCCGCCGACATCATTGTGGAGCACCTGCGCAACCAATCCATTACCGCCGACGCCATCAATCCCATACTAGCCGAATTGCATTCGAGTCCGATTACCCAAAAAACAAAGCTGTTCAATATCCTCGCCCGTCCGCAAGTCAGCATCCGCGACCTGTCACGCGCTGACGACACATTCGCTCAGCTCCTGACCCGGTATACGAAGGAGACGGTCGAACAGGCAGAAATTAAAGTAAAATATGAAAGTTACTTCGAGAAGGAAATAGAGATCGTGAACAAGATGCGACGCATGGAAGATCAGGAAATCAACCCGGAATTTGACTATAGCAACTTAGTCTCGCTGTCTAAAGAAGCCCGGGAAAAACTGATCCGGGTAAAACCCCGAACATTGGGACAAGCTTCCCGGATTTCCGGTGTTTCACCTTCGGATATATCCGTTTTGATGATACATATGAGCTAACTTGCTCTTTTTCAGATGAATAACAAAAATAATTCTTGGCTTTCATAGATCGCTTATAAGCAACTTTCTCGATTTTTCCGATGCCAGACTCATCAAAAATAAAAACGCGCGCTAATCGCCTAAAAAATAGCTCAAAAGCCAATTGGTCAATTTTGGTGTTTTTTCTCGGCCTGATTTCGCTCACTTACCAATGTGCGAGCATCCAACAGCCCACAGGCGGTCCGAAAGATTCCATCCCGCCCAAAATCTTGGAAGAGACCCCTCCCAATCTGACGCGCAACTTCACGGCCGAAAAAATCGTCATCGATTTCGATGAGTATGTCAAACTAACCGATCAGTTCAAAGAGATCAGTGTCTCACCCGATCTCGCCCAACCCATCAGTCCCCGGGTACGTCGCCGGTCCATCGAAATCACGATGCCCGATTCGCTTGATGAAAACACGACGTATACCATTAACTTTGGTAAAGCCATTGGCGACTTCAACGAAGGCAATCCATTACGCAACTACAGTTATGTTTTTTCTACCGGCGACATCATCGATTCGCTAACAGTTTCCGGAAATGTAATCAATGCCCTGACCAAATTGCCGGAAAAGGAAACCACCGTGATGCTCATCCCCACGCGCCAGGACTCCATCTTCGGCAAGCGCAAGGCTAACATCTTTACCGTTACGGACACCGCCGGAAATTTCCGGATGGCAAACCTCCGTGAAGATACCTATCGTATCTATGCTTTGAAAGAAGAAAACAATGACCGAGTCTACAATGCCCCCGGTGAATTCATTGGCTTTCTCCGTGATTCCATCGTGCTCAATGGCGATACCGCTGGCATCCGCCTTGAGATATCCAAAGGCATCCCAAAAGACTTTCGTTTACTGGATCGCAAAATTGAAACCACCGGAAAGGTTTTATTTGCGTTCAACAAACCCTTGGAAGATCCCGATATTGTCATCCAGCATCCTGCTCCGCTGAACGAAGACAAGATCGTTGAATATACTTCAAACCGGGATACCGCTATTGTCTGGCTCAGCGACCTCACTTTCGACTCGCTAAACGTGCAGTTCTTTGACGCCGGAGAACGCCTTGACTCCGTCACCCTTCGTCGCGGCCGGAACGAAAAGTATGATCGCAATTTCGACATTACGGATAACCTCACCGGCAATAAAGTCAATCGCATCAAACATGTCGAGCTCCGGGCCAGTTCACCCGTGCAGTCCATCGACCGCAGCAAGATCCTCCTCCTGGAGGACTCCGTCGCGCGGACAAATTTCCAGCTGGCGAAGGATACCACGGCACAGCGCCGTTACATTCTCCGTTATAACTGGCGCCCTAAACGGAATTACCAATTAACATTGGAAGAGGGTGCTTTCACCGGGTTCTTCGCCGATCAAAACAAAGAATTGGCCAAATCCTTTACCATGGATGAAACGGAGAACTTCGGGGACATCGTACTCCATGTAAAACTGCCCAATTCCACGCACCAATACCTTGTTCAGCTCATTAACGAAAAGATGGATTTCATCTATCAAAACATTCCGCTGAAAACCTCCGCAAGTATTCCGTTCCGCCGCTTTCCGGGTGGAAAATATACGGTTAGGATCGTATACGATGAAAATAACAATGGGCAGTGGGATACAGGAGATGTCTACAACAAGCGCCAGCCGGAACGGGTCTGGTATATCGGTAAAACGTTTATCATTCGAGCAAACTGGGAACAGGAAGAGATCATCACCGTACCGAAATGACGCAGCGTAGGCTTACTTGCCGAACCATCCCGCATACATGACATACCGATGCGGCAGCTCGTCCAGCAATTTGCGTTGTTCCTCGGTGATCGGTTTTATTTTTCTGGCGGGTACACCGGCATAAAGAAAACCACTTTCGCATATCATCTGCTCCAGTACCACCGCCCCGGCGGCAATGATCACATATTCATTAACCACCGCATGGTCCATTACAATGGCACCCATCCCGATGAGCACCCGGTCCTTCAACGTACACCCATGCACCAGGGCCGAATGGCCGATGTTCACGTAATCTCCGATGACCGTATCCGCCGTCTGATAGGTGCAATGGATCACCACCCCATCTTGCACATTCGTATAGTTCCCTATCCGTATGCTATTCACATCACCCCGGAGCACGGCGTTAAACCATACGGAGCAGTGCGCTCCCACCACCACGTCACCGACCACGGTGGCATTCTCCGCAAGAAAACAATCGTCCCCAATTATGGGGTAAACGCCCTTTACGGGAAGAATCAATGGCATGACTTTATCAACATATGTCCTTAATCACTTCGTTCCGGCATCAAAAAATGGTATCCACGCGCTCATCCGAACGTGCCGGGTAATCCGTCGTATAATGAAGTCCCCGGCTTTCTTTTCTGTTCATCGCCGACTTAATCACCAAATAAGCCACTTGGATCACGTTGCGCAACTCACATAGCTTGACTGAAAGCTTCGTATTCTTATAAAAAAGTTCTGTCTCATCGTATAACAATCCGAGGCGGCGCATCGCCCGGTCCAACCGGAAATCCGAACGTACAATACCCACATAATCACTCATCACCTTTTGCGTCTCCCGCAAGTTATGGGTCACCAAAATATCTTCATTGGACAGCACCGTATCCGAGTCATCCCAATCGGGTATCCCCTCCGGCAATTCAACCGTACCTATCTTCTTCACCGCATCTTCAAAAATCCGATGTGCAAAAACAGTAGCCTCCAGTAAGGAGTTGGAAGCCAATCGGTTGGCTCCGTGCAGCCCCGTAGAAGAACACTCCCCACATGCATATAAATTCTGAATCGATGACTGCCCATATTCGTCTACCAGAATTCCCCCACACAGGTAATGTGCGGCCGGGGTCACGGGTATATAATCCCTCGCCATATCAATTCCGATCGATAGGCATTTCGCATAAATATTCGGGAAATGCTTCAGAATATCCTCTTTGCTTCGATGGGTGATATCTAAAAACACGAAATCATCGCCCGATTTCTTCATCTCCGCGTCCATCGCCCTCGCCACAATATCCCGCGGCGCCAAGGAGGCCCGCTCATCATACTCCTCCATGAAGGGTTCTCCATTCTTCCGCCGGAGTACTCCCCCAAAACCGCGCACCGCCTCTGAAATCAGAAAGGCCGGATATTCACCCGGATTATACAGAGCCGTCGGATGAAATTGGATAAATTCCATGTTCCGCACTTTGCCCTTTGCCCGATAAACCATCGCTATTCCATCGCCCGTTGCAATCACCGGATTGGTTGTGCTCGAATAGATGTGCCCGGCACCTCCAGAAGCCATCACGGTAACCTTGCTCAGCACTTTTTCCACCCGGTTATCCACAGTATTCAACACGTATACACCATAGCAGGTGATATCCGGTGTACTCTTATCCACAAACTCACCTAAGTGGTGCTGCGTAATCAGATCTACCGCAAAGTAATGGGTCAGCACTTCTATAGCCGGGTTTTCGTGTACTTTCTCTAATAATGCCCGCTCGATCTCGAACCCGGTGACATCCTTGTAATGCAATACCCGGTGCTCGGAATGCCCACCCTCTTTTGCCAAATCATAAACACCTCCGCTCGTCTTGTCGAAATGGGTACCATAGTCGATGATCTCCTGAATCCGAAGCGGGCCTTCTTTGACCACGTTTTCCACAATGCGTTCATCGCAAAGTCCATCACCAGCGATCAGTGTATCAGCGATATGCTTCTCAAACGAATCGGACTTATCCACAACTACCGCCACACCCCCCTGGGCATACTTCGTATTCGATTCATCTTCGTTAGACTTGGTAATAATCATCACCTGCCCGTACCTAGCGGCCTTCAACGCAAAACTTAATCCTGCAATGCCCGACCCGATAACTAAAAAATCAACTTGACGCATAATGATAAACCCGACGGCCGCTTACAAGCAGTTCGCATTGGCCCAAAACCTGTTAATAACATGTAAACAAAACGTTGAATAAAACTGATAAGTCTCCGTCCGCACCCCACCGGACTATTTTCAAACAACTTACTACTTAAATTTCCCAAAAGTACCTCACAATATTAACAAATCCCAGCCAATAAATACTATACATTCCGATATGGAAAACATTATCCACGAAAATCAAATGAACTGTAAATCAGCAGAAACCGATTAAATAACTGTTAGCAATATGTTAAAAAAATAAGAATAGCCTTAAATCAAAGGAAAAATCATGCTTATTGCTAACACCACCAACACCCTAATAAACAATAAAGAATTTTATATATAAAAAGTATTATTACTTATTGTCAACGCCCGAAACGTGGAAATCAATCAAATTGTTTTAATTACCTTTGTATAATCATGAACGACTACCTCACGGAACTGGACACAAAGGGTTATATCGACGAACCGATAGATCCGTCCTTGGATTTGGTTGACGAAATAAACAGGCTTAAAAAGGAAAAGAATGCTGTTTTGCTCGCCCACTATTACCAAGAACCAGAAATTCAGGATATCGCCGATTATGTCGGGGACAGTCTGGGACTGTCGCAGCAGGCAGCGAAAACGGAAGCGGATGTTATCGTGTTTGCAGGCGTGCATTTCATGGCGGAGACGGCTAAGATCCTCTCACCGGAGAAGAAGGTGCTCCTGCCCGACCTGAAAGCAGGATGCTCGCTATCCGATAGCTGTCCGCCCCATCTTTTTGCTAAATTCAAGGAACAATATCCCGACCATATCGCGATTACCTACGTCAATTGCACGGCGGAACTCAAAGCGCTGAGTGATATCGTATGTACCTCTAGCAATGCAGTGGAGATCGTGAATAGCTTGCCCGCAGACCAGCCCATCATCTTCGGACCGGACAAGAACCTGGGCGATTATGTGCGGAAGAAGACGGGCCGCGATTTGGTGCTTTGGAATGGTGCGTGCATGGTTCATGAGATTTTTTCGCAGGAACGCATCGAACGCCTGCGAAACGATTATCCACAGGCTAAATTCATCGCACACCCCGAGTGTGAACAGGAGATCTTAGCGGTGGCTGATTACATCGGCTCCACTTCCGGTTTACTGAAGTATACGAAAGAGCATCCAGCGGATACATTTATTGTGGCCACGGAAAGCGGGATCATCCACCAAATGCAAAAGGCCAGCCCTCGCAAAACATTTATTCCCGCACCTCCGAATAATGCGTGTGCTTGCAACGACTGTCCGTATATGAAACTCAATACCTTGGAAAAACTGTATAACTGCATGAAATTCGATCTTCCGGAAGTCGTCGTTCCCGCAGACGTCATTGCCAGGGCAAAACGACCGATTGAGCGCATGTTGGAAATCTCGGCGCGCTTAGGGCTTTAGGGAGAAACGGGCGAAGAGCCTCCCTGTTTAATCATTAATCAAGAAAAAATGTTTGACAATAAAGAAAAAACCAATCTGGAGCGGTTGGGCGAATTTGGGTTGATCAGCCATATTACCCAAGCAGTCGAACTTACGGAAAAATCCACCGTGAAGGGAATAGGTGATGATGCAGCAGTGCTGGATTTTTCGGGTAAACGGACATTGGTGTCTACGGATCTGCTATTGGAAGGCATTCATTTCGATTTGCGTTATGTACCGCTTAAGCACCTGGGCTACAAAGCGGTGCAGGTAAACCTCAGCGACATCTACGCCATGAATGGTATGGCCTCGCAGGTGACCTTTTCCATCGGGCTATCCAGCAAGTTCCCGTTGGAGGCGGTCGAAGAACTGTATGCAGGGGCGTTATTGGCTTGCAAGAAGTATCACGTGGACCTGGTGGGCGGCGACACCTCTGCATCGACGCAGGGGCTGGTGATCAGTGTCACCAGTATCGGCTATGCTAATCCGGAAAATATTGTATACCGTGATGGTGCCCAGGAAGGAGATCTGCTCTGTGTTTCCGGTGATTTAGGGGGTGCTTATGTGGGTCTTCAACTGTTGGAACGTGAAAAGCGTATATACTTAGAAAATCCAAATATACAACCCGATTTGGAGGGAAAAGATTACATTATAGAGCGGCAACTCAAGCCGGAAGCGCGCAGGGATGTGGTGGAATTGCTGGCGGGATTAGGGGTCAAACCAACGGCGATGATCGACGTGTCTGACGGATTGGCGTCGGAGATCCTGCACATCTGCGAAGACTCGGACAAAGGGTGCCGCTTATATGAGGAAAAGATACCCATTGACCCGATGACGTACGAAACGGCCCGGGAGTTTGGATTGGACCCAACGACCTGTGCATTGAGTGGTGGCGAAGATTATGAACTGCTGTTCACGGTTAGCCAAGCGGATTACGATCACGTCAAAAATCAACCGGATATCAGCATTATCGGCCACATCACTGAGCGTGCTGCCGGATGCGCGCTCATTTCCAAATCGGGCAATGAGCATCCCATCACCGCGCAGGGATGGAATGCATTCGTTTAGTCCGTGGTTTTCAGAAAGCCACGCAGCACGTAATGCAAGATGCCGCCATGGCGGTAATATTCGATTTCAATGGCCGAATCAAAGCGAGCCTTGGACTGGAACGTAACCGTTTGCCCATTTGCCTTGACCGCGGTGACCTCCAACAGCTTGTGGGGCACCAAGGCGTTTGAAACGCCTGAAATATGGAAGGTCTCGGTACCGTCCAGACCCAGTGACTCGGCATTTTCACCAACCGGAAATTCCATCGGGATGACACCCATACCGACCAAATTGCTGCGATGTATGCGTTCAAAGCTTTCTGCAATGACTGCTTTGACACCGAGTAAGTTGGTCCCCTTCGCTGCCCAGTCGCGCGAGGATCCACTGCCGTACTCCTTCCCGGCCAAAATGACGAGCGGTGTACCGGTTTTGGCATATTCCATCGCGGCATCGTATACCGAAAGGGTTTCGCCGGTCGGAAAGTAGGTGGTATAACCACCTTCTTTATCGGTAATCCGGTTCCGGATGCGCACATTGGCGAAGGTGCCCCGCATCATCACTTCATGGTTGCCCCGCCGGGAGCCGTAAGAATTGAAATCATGAGGCGCTACCTCTTTGCCAATGAGGTACGTACCTGCGGTGGAATCAGGCTTGAATGAACCTGCCGGCGAAATGTGATCGGTGGTTACCGAGTCGCCTAAATACAGCAGTACCCGGGCAGCTGTAATGTCTTGCATCGGCAGGGGTTCATCGCTGATGTCTTTAAAGAAGGGAGCCTCCTGCACATAGGTCGATTGCGCATTCCACACGAAATTCTTTCCTTCCGGAGCGACCAGCTGTTTCCAATCGTCGCCGCCATCGAAAATAATGCCGTATACGTTTTCGAAATCTTCTACCCGCATGCATTGATTGACGGCATCGATGATCTCCTGTTGCGTAGGCCAGATATCCCTGAGGTAAACCGGATTTCCATTGGGATCATAGTCCAGCGGATCATTGATCAAATCAATGTCCACGCGCCCGACAAGGGCGTACGCAACGACCAGCATGGGCGACATCAAGAAGTTCATCTTCACCTGCGGATGGACACGCGCTTCAAAATTCCGGTTGCCGGAAAGCACAGAGGCCACCACCAGATCTCCCTTATCTACCGCTTCGGCAATATGCGGCGGTAGCGGTCCGCTGTTTCCGATACAAGACGTGCAACCATACCCGACGGTGTGGAAACGCAGGGCTTCCAGATCCTCCAGCAAATTGGCGCGATGGAGGTATTCGGTGACCACCTTGGAACCAGGGGCGAGGCTGGTCTTTACCCACGACTTGGTGCGGAGACCTTTTTCTACCGCTTTGCGGGCCACCAGGCCAGCTCCGACCATCACCGCGGGGTTGGAGGTGTTCGTACAGCTCGTAATGGCGGCAATGACGATGCTGCCATCACTGAGGATATACTCTTTATTCTTGATCTTTATTCTTACCGATCGGAGGTCTTCGGTTTCCACGGCGATGTCCTCGCTTTTGGGGTGCTCCTCATAGATAAAAGCGGTGCCGGAACCTCCTTCGGAGAGCCAGGCTTGTTCTTGCCTGTTCCATATCGGCAAGTAATTCCGCTGGTATTCCTTTTCCAGCAAGTGGGAAAACTGGGTGGAAAGATCCTTGACCAGAATCTTGTCTTGCGGTCGTTTCGGGCCTGATACGGTGGGCTCTAGGGTATTCAGGTCGAGCTCCAATACCGCGGAATAAACGATCTCTTCCTTACCTGTACGCCATAATAAATTTTCTTTGCAATACTCCTCTACCAGGGCAACCTGTTCCTCAGACCGGTTGGTCCGCCGCATGTACTCCAGTGTTTGTCCGTCTACCGGAAAATAGGTGACGGTACAACCGAATTCGGGCGACATGTTGGAAATCGTTGCGCGATCGGTCACACTCAAATGATCCAACCCATCGCCGAAAACCTCGACAAATTTGCCCACGACACCGTAGTCACGCAGCAGCTTGGTGATGGTCAATACCATATCCGTAGCCGTGCATCCCGCCGGGATGCGGCCATTCAGCTTCAGCCCGATCACTTGCGGACAGGTAAAATAGATCGGCTGGCCGAGCATGGCGGCTTCGGCTTCTATGCCCCCTACGCCCCAAGCGATGACCCCGATGCCATTGACCATCGGTGTGTGCGAATCCGTTCCCACGAGGGTATCGGGGAAGGCCCAGCCATCGCGGGAGATAACGCCCTTGGCGAGGTATTCGAGGTTTACCTGGTGGCAGATGCCCATACCCGGTGGCACGACCGTAAAGTTATCCAGTGCCTGCTGGCCCCATTTGAGGAGTTCATAACGCTCGGCATTACGCTCATACTCCAGCGCCACATTATGCTGATACGAATAGTCTGTGCCGAAGTAGTCGACCTGTACCGAGTGGTCGATGACCAGATCCACTGGAATTGCCGGATTGATCCGGCTCCCATCACCGCCTTTTCGGATCACCTCGGCGCGTATCGATGCCATGTCCACCACGGCGGGTACACCCGTAAAATCCTGCATCAACACACGCGCGGGTTTGAAGGGAATTTCCTTATCCGTGCCCGAAGGGGTCCAGTTGATCAAGGTATCGAGGTGTTCATCCGTAACGGCGAAGTTGTCATGGTTGCGCAGGACGTTTTCAAGCAATATGCGGATGGAAAAAGGCAGTTTACTCACCTTTTTATCTTCTCCCTCCAATGTTCTCAATGACGCGATCTGATAGTTCATTCCTAAATTGTTTATTTTAGTGGTCTCATGGAGCCTGCTGCGCCGGTTTCATGATGTTTAGTTCGTGTTGTCCGTTCATTCCCTGTTCCGATCGTTCAAGAACGCTCATAGCGGTAGGATACGCTAAAATAGTGAAAAAAAACAAGGTGCAAAACGGTCATCGGAAAAAGCATGTTATGAAAATGTAAATAAATTTAACTGGTTTAAAACAATTGTGCTTATCTTTGACTTTTATTTATTTTTTAATTTTTCAATACAATGGCAGAAGGAGTAGTTAAATTCTTCAATGAAACCAAGGGTTTTGGTTTCATCGTCCCCAATTCGGGAGAGAGTGAAATCTTTGTTCATTCATCGGGCCTGATCGACAAAATCCGGGAAAACGACAACGTTTCCTATGACGTCGAGCAAGGCAGAAAAGGTTTAAATGCGGTAAATGTGAAGGTAATCTAAGGATTACCCCTTGAATATATTTATTGTGTTTTAGCCGACCATCTGAAGAGATGGTCGGCTTTTTCACGCATACATCTACCTATTTTCAACCGGGATCAACAAGCTTGTCTATGGCCTGGGCAAGTTTCCGGTCCTTCTCGGTTACGGTATTGCCCGCATCATGGGTGGATAGCCAGACCTCCACTTTATTCCAGGTATTGCTCCAGGTCGGATGATGGTTGTGCTGTTCGGCCAATAACGCTACGCGCACCATAAAGGCAAACGCCTCCGAAAAATCACGGAACGAGAACGATCGGTAAAGTGTATGCTGCTGTGCTTCCCACATCGGTATAGCCATTTGGTTATCAATTTATGCCAGTACTCCTGATGGAAAACAACAGGAATGAGGTTTTGTTTGCGGTCAGGCAAGGACTTCCACCAGCACGTCATGCGACTTGATCTCGCCCATGTTATCGACGTGGAGCCGGTAAAAATCGATGATCTTGGTGAGCAACATCCGGCGGTCGGACGAGGAAATCCGCAAGGATACCACCTCTTCGAAGGAAACAGCTAAAAGCGCGGCCAGCTGCCCGCTATGCGGCGGCTGCAACACCATCGTATGAGCGGGGAGGGAGCGGCAAAACACGCCGTCTTTCAGGTCAAAATAAGACTGCCCGGGTTTGGGTAGTGCCGGACCGAACCCGAGGTAGCGGGATAGTTTGAGCAGGAAGAGCAGGTGGAAGTTCGGCGGCATTTTTTCTGACATATCCAGCCATGAAATGGCATGGAAGAGGTAATCGAACAGGGGTTCGTCTGCCGATTGCTGTCGGAGGCTTTTGTAAAGCATTTCATCCAAGAAGAGTACCACCGTGCTTTTGACAATATCGTAAGGGATGGTTTGGAAGGAGGGCATCTGCCGCGCTTCGGCAATCCGTTGCAACGAAGTGTTTCCGCGGTGGTATACCACCATCTCGAGCAGGTGCAGGGGCTGTAGGATGGTGGCGCCTATCTTCGCTTTCGGTCGGCGTGCGCCGTTGACCAGGTAAGACTGCAAGCCAAACTTTTCGGTAAAGATTTGCACCACCATACTGCTTTCAGAATAGTTTGTTGATTTTAAAACAATGCCCCGGGTCTTGTGCAGCATGCTATCCAAAAAAGTATATCCACAACTTAGGGAAAAAAATCATGCCGCCGACCGTGGCAGCAAAGATCGCGGCGACCAACACCGCGCCTGCGGCAGCGTCCTTAGCCTTTTTGGCCAACGAATGGTATGCAGGAGAAACCAGGTCTACCAACGCTTCTATTGCGGTATTCAGCAATTCGGAAATGAAGACCGCCGCCACGCAACAGGCGACCCAGCACCACTCGAAAACAGATAAATCCAGCCAAACACCTAATGCAACAGCGAGAAAGGCGAAAAGAAGGTGTACCTTGAAATGCCGCTCGCTGCGATAGGTCGCCAAGATGCCCCTAAGCGCATTGGAGAAAGGGTTGGAATGTCGGTCATTCATCCAGACAAAGATAAGATTTTTGTCCATGAGCGGATTACGCAAGAATCCCTATCTTTAGGCATTTATCGGGTACCATGTCTAATATGACGCTACGTGATATCGCCATCGCATTGGGACTGTCCATTTCCACGGTCTCCAAGGCATTGCGCGACAGTTATGAGATCGGCGCTGCAACGAAAACGCGGGTGATGGAATACGCGCGGACAAACCACTACCACCCTAATCGGATGGCGAAAAGCCTGAAGGAAGGGAAAAGCGGTTCCATCGGGGTGGTGGTGTGCTCCATAGACAACAGCTTTGTCGCCCGCATGCTCGATGGTATCGACGGCGCTTGCGCCAAGGCGGGGTACGACATGATCATCATGCAAAGCAAGGAATCGCTCGCGCAGGAGAAATCATGCCTCAGGCAGCTCGAGGCAAGGGGTGTCGAAGGCATTCTGATGTCGCCTGCTGCCGAGACGGTGAATTTCGACCACTTGACCGACCTCAAGAACATGGGTATGCCCATCGTGTTGTTTGATCGGACGAGCGATCGATTTGAGGCCTATCAGGTTGGGATAGACAACCGTGCCGGGGCATTTCAAGCCACGCAGCACCTGATCGCGGGGGGATACCGGCGCATTGCCATGCTCAACATCGGACCGGATATCTACTTCGCGGCACAACGCGGTAGAGGGTATACCGACGCGCTGGAAGCCAATGGCATGGCCTACCAACCGGAATTGGTGCGCGTGTGCAATCCCGCTATCGGTGATGAACTGAAGAATCACGTACATGCGACCATCCGGTCGCTTTTGGAAATGCCCGAGCCTCCGGATGCGCTGTTTGCCGCCACCGACCAACTGTCTACGCATAGCCTGAGTGTATTGCACCGAATGGGACGCCGTATACCCGCCGATATGGCATTGATCGGATTCAGCAACACCGAGCTTGCGGATATGCTTACACCCCCGCTTTCGACGGTGTACCAGCCGGCACTCGAAATCGGTCGGTTAGCCGCAGATCGACTGATCTCGCTGATTAGCGGTAAAAATAAGGATGACCATTATGAAACGGTAATGCTGCCGATACGGCTGGATATCCGGGAGTCAACTCGCCCTAAGATTCAAACCGCGCCATGATGCGGGCACAGATATCTTCGGCGACGGCAGCTTTCGATTTGAGGTCGAACGCTTCGGTTGTTCCGTCCCGGTCGATGATGGTGACTTTATTATGATCGCCCGCAAAGCCAGCGCCCTCATCGCGCATGGAGTTGAGTACGATGAAATCGAGGTTCTTTTTATGAAGCTTATCAACCGCATGCGCGTGTTCGTCATGCGTTTCCAAGGCAAAGCCAACGAGTACTTGGCCGGGTTGTTTCATCCGTCCCAATGCGGCGAGGATGTCTTCGGTTTTGACCAGGTCGATGGTCAGGCCTTCACCGCCGCTTTTCTTGATTTTCTGGTCGGCAACCCATTTAGGAGTGTAATCGGCTACTGCGGCGCTCATTACGGTGATGTCGGATTCGGAGAAATGGGCCAAACAGGCGTCATGCATTTGGGCCGCTGAAGTGACGGCAAGGTATGTTGCATCCTCGGGAGGCGTTAGTGCGGTAGGACCGCTTATCAGGGTGACCGCTGCGCCCAGTTGCAGCAGCCGGGAAGCCAGCGCATACCCCATTTTGCCGCTGGAATGGTTGCCGATGTACCGCACCGGATCGATGGCCTCATACGTTGGCCCGGCGGTGACCAGCGCTTTCCGGCCGGCCAACGGGAGGGCTTCGGAAAAATGTTTTTCCAAAGCGGCGGCGATATCCTCCGGTTCGGCAAGCCGCCCTTCACCGGTCAGCCCGCTGGCCAGCGCTCCCTTGCCGGGGGGGATAATATGGTTGCCGAATGATTGGAGCCGGTTAATATTGGATTGCGTACCGCCGTGTGCCCACATGTCTAGATCCATGGCCGGCGCAACAAAGACCGGGCATTTGGCCGACAGGTACACGGCGCAGAGCAGGTTATCGCAAAGGCCGTTGGCAAATTTCGCCAATGTGTTGGCGCTTGCCGGCGCGATGACAATGACGTCAACATTCAACGCCAGATGTACATGATTGTTCCACTCACCTGTAGCGGCATCGAAATATGCTTCCAGCACGGGATTGCCTGAAAGCGTGGAAAGCGTGAGCGGGGTGATGAAATGCTTAGCCCCAGGGGTCATCACGACCTGCACCTGGGCGCCCGCCTTGACCAGTAAACGGGTCAGATGGGCCGCCTTATAGGCAGCGATGCTGCCGCAGATACCCAACAGGACGCGCTTTCCCCGGACACCCACTACTCCTCTTCTTTTTCTTTGGCAGGATTCCTGAAATACACCTTGTCATTCAGGAATTCATCGACAGAGACCAAGGTAGGCTTGGGCAGCCGCTCGTAGTGCTTGGAAATCTCGATCTGCTCGCGGTTTTCGAATACTTCTTCCAGGTTGTCATTGGTGGTGGCAAATTCCGCCAATTTGCCGTTCAGCTCCTCTTTTACGTCCACGGCAATCTGGTTGGCGCGTTTGCTGATGACCACAATGGATTCATAAAGATTATCGGTCTTCTTATCCAAGTCTCTTAAATCGCGAGTAACCGTACTGTTAGCGATGGTTTTGCTTATTTGAATGCTCATATGCTTACAATGTTAATTATTTTGGGGTGCAGTTGCTTCTTCCACTTCCGGTCGGGCGGCTGTGGCAGAATTCACCTGCGCCATGTATTTTTTCACTTGTTCGATGCCTTCTTCGGCATCCCCTTTGAGCTGGTCCGCTTCTTTGCGGAATTTGCTTTCGGGATATGCCGCAATGAAATTGCTATACAAGTCTAACGCCTTGGTAAAGCGCTCTTCCTGCCTCCTCGGTGTGCTCCGGCTGGCATAGAGGTATTGGGCTTTGATGCTCAAAAATTCCATCTCTTCCGCGTACTTCGTGTCCGGGAACTCGCGCAGTACGTTGTCAAAAGCGATAACGGCAGCCAGGTAATCGTCTTGAAGGCCCATGTCTAAATAGAGCTTCGCGTTTTGGTATGCCTTGGATTCCAACTTGTCGCGCAATTGCTGGATGAGGCCCGCCGCTTCTTTGGCACGTTCGCTATCGGGGTACAGGTTGATGAATAGCTGCAGGGTTTCGATGGCGCGGTATGTATATTCCTGATCGAGACCGACTTTGGGCGATTCGAGGAAATAGCAATATGCACCCATGTAGCGGCATTCCTCTGCGCGGGCGCTGTTGGGATAAGTATCGGTAAACTGCTTGAAATGAAACTGGGCAGAGGTGTAATCCCGCAGGTTATAGTTCGTATATGCCGTATAGTAATAGAGGTCTTCTGCCTCGGCCTGTCCGCGGTATTTGGTGATGAGGTCGTCGAACAAGATCAGGGCTTTACTGTATTTTTTATTGTTGTATAACTTGATGGCTTCCTGATACTTTTGAGCGATATTATTACTTGCACGTAATTTCTCGAATTTACTCTTGCATCCGGCAATCATCACCACTAAAAATACCGCAGCACCCCATGCCACTATTCGCCTGTTTATAAACATCCTGCAAAGATAAGTGAATTTAAAATACCTGTCAATTAAATTTTTACGGGGCAAGATAGGCTGAAAAGGCCGAAGGGACAAGCGGTTTAACAGAGTTTAACAGATGACCGGATTGGCGAGGATAATTTTTTGGTTACAGCGTGCTTCCGGCAGGGTTATTTTAGTTATTTTGTCGGCAATCATTCCAAACAACATGACAACAATACAATCTCGTATATTCAGCCGCACAACGTTGATCCTGTTGAGCGCTTTTTGCCTCCTTACGTCCGTCTCCGGACAAACAAAGTCGCCAGCGGCGTTCTTGGGTTATGAATTAGGTGCCCGGTTTACACCCCACCATCGGGTAGCGGCTTATTTTGAGCACGTGGCGGCGACGAACAACGACGTGAAGCTTGTCCAATACGGCGCGAGCTATGAGCATCGGCCACTGATGGTCGCCTTCATTTCCTCGGCGGCCAACATTGCTAATCTGGAGACGATCCGCAAGGATAATCTCCGGCGCACGGGTCTTGAACCGGGCGAACCGACAACGCGGGTACCGCTTGTTTGGCTGAGTTACAATGTGCACGGCAACGAGGCGGTCTCCTGCGAAACGGCCATGAAGACGCTGTGGGCATTGGTAGATCCCGCCAATGCCCAGACCAAACAGTGGCTCGATAACACCGTCGTGGCCATTGATCCATGCCTCAACCCAGATGGACAAGAGCGGTATGTCAATTGGTACAATCAAAAGGCAAACCACCGGCTGCAGCCCGATCTCCAGTCTACCGAGCATGCCGAGCCGTGGCCGGGAGGGCGGCCAAACCACTACCTGTTTGACCTCAATCGCGATTGGGCCTGGCAGGTGCAGCAGGAGTCGCAGCTCCGCGTGAAGCTGTACAACCAATGGATGCCCCAGGTGCACGTAGATTTTCATGAGCAGGGCATCAATGCGCCATATTACTTCGCCCCGGCGGCCGAACCGGTGCACGCCCTGGTGTCTGACTTCCAACGGGAATTTCAGGAAACAGTCGGGCGCAACAATGCCCGCTACTTCGATGAGCATGCTTGGCTGTATTTCACGCGGGAAGTGTTTGACCTTTTTTATCCCAGCTACGGCGATAGTTGGCCCATGTTCAACGGCGCCATCGGGATGACCTATGAACAAGGCGGGTCGGGTCGGGCGGGACTGGGGGCATTGACTGCTCTGGGCGATACCCTCACCCTTTCGGAACGCATCTTGCACCATTACACATCGGGAATGGCGACCATCGAAACGGTGTCTAACCATGCGGAGAAACTGTTGGATGAATATGCCCGCTATTTCAGCGAGAGCCGCTCGGATCCGAAGGGGCTATACAAGGCGTATGTCGTCAAACGGGGCAATAGCCCCGGGCGCTTATCGGCTCTCCAGCACCTGCTCGATCGCAATGGTATCCAATACGGTGTCGCTGACGGCCGATCGGGGCTAAAGGGCTTCGACTATTTTGCGGGAAAGACGGCCTCCTTTGATGTGGAAGAAGGCGACCTGCTGGTGAGCGCTTATCAGCCCAAGTCGGTGCTGACCCAAACGCTGTTTGAACCCAACCCTTCGCTTTCCGATAGCGTCACCTATGACATCACCAGCTGGGCACTGCCCTATGCGTTCGGGCTTCAGGCGTATGCGTTGGAAAACCGGCTGGACGTGACCCCTTCAGCGGCCGACACGCTGTTTGAGGCCAACCGTGAAGCCGGTACACCCCTCGCTTATATCGCACCGTGGACCTCCAAAGCCGATGCGCGGTTTCTGGCGGCGTTGCTCAACGAGGGGATACGCGTGCGCTATGCCGATCGCCCGTTTACGCTCGGGGATAAGACCTATCCCTCCGGTTCGCTGATCGTTGGGCGAGCGGGCAATGAAAACCGCGCTGATTTCGGCAGTACGGTGATCCAATTGGCCAACGAACACCGAATCCGGCTCGATGTCGCCGCGACGGGTTTTGTGGATCGCGGCAAGGACTTCGGTTCAGGCGATGTAAAGGCGGTGCAACCGCCGAAGGTCGCCCTGGTGGGTGGCGACGGCGTGTCCTCGCTCAATGTGGGCGAAGTCTGGCATTTCTTTGAACGGGAACTTGGCTATCCGCTTGCGGTACTGGAGCCGGAGCAATTCGGCTCGGTGGACCTCGGCGTATACAATACCCTCATCCTGCCGTCGGGCAGTTATCATACGTGGGACGAGGCCACGGTGCGCAAGTTGCAGGGCTGGGTCGCATCGGGGGGCAAGCTGATTGCCATTGAAGGCGCCGTGGGCTTCTTATCGGGCAAGGAGGGGTTTGGTATATCCCCGTATTTGGACGAAGAGGCGCGCAAGGAAGCCGAAAAGGTACGCCAGGAAGAAGCGGCAGCGGAGCGCATCGCCGAATTCCAGACGCGTGAGCGCGCGGGGATATCCCAGGCCGTTTCGGGGGCGGTATTTGAAGTGAAGATGGACGCATCCCATCCCCTGGGCTTCGGTACGGGCGGGCGGTACTATACGCTCAAGAACAGTGGGCAACGATATGCCTACCTGAAAACGGGCGTAAATGCAGGCATCATACCCGGCGAAGACCGCCACCGATCGGGCTTCGTGGGTGCCAAGGCCAAGCGCCAGGTAGCGGAGTCGGTCGTATTCGGTGTGGAGCACCACGGCAGGGGCCAGGTGATTTACCTGGTAGACAACCCATTGTTCCGCGGTTTTTGGGAAAGTGGCAAGCTCATCATGAGCAACGCGCTGTTTATGGTAGGCCAGTGATAATTAATAAAATATCCGTATCTTTACAGCTTTAAATAATCAGTAAGGTTATGGAAATACGGGAAAGAGTAGAACAGGCTTTGGACTCCATCCGGCCGTATCTCGAAACGGACGGCGGCAACGTGCGTATCGATGAGATCACGGCGGATAATGTGGTGAGATTAAAGCTACTGGGATCCTGTGCTTCATGCGCCATGAGCATCATGACATTTAAGGCGGGGCTGGAACAAGCCATCAAAAAGGCCGTTCCCGAGATCACCGCCGTTGAAGCCACCAACATCACGGATATGGACGACCCGAACGCAACCATGCCGGTTCCGAAAGTGAATGGTTAGTGTTTTTGGGGATTTAACATTATTTAACGAGAGGGTGAAACTGCGAATGTGTAGTTTTGTTAACTCATTATGAGAGTGATCCGCCATATATTAGTTACTGTGTTTGTCGCCGGACTGGCGTTGTCTGCCCTTGCCCAACAACGGAAGATCGTGCAGTTCAGCGGCGTCATCCATAATGCGGATACCAACGTGGTGGTGCCATACGTCACGGTGACCAACCGATCCTTCAACGACCAAACGGTTACTGCAAATCATCAGGGATATTTCTCATTCGTGGCGCATGAAGGAGATACCATCCGTTTCAGTTCGGTCGGTTACCGCACCATGCAGGTGATCATTCCAAACGTGCCAGAAGACAAATATACAGCGATGGTGCACATGACGGCCGAAATCAAGGAGCTGCCGATGGTGACCCCCTACCCGTGGGCCAGTATCGACGAGTTCAATATGGCATTCATGTCGCTTGAAATCGCGGACGATGACATCGTGGTAGCCAAGAAAAACCTTTCTCCCGAATCCCTGGCGGCGTTGGCCGCGGTGACACCCCGAGATGCGGGAGAGATCCAATCGTTCAGCTCCACCCAACGGCACATCGGACTGACCAACCGGGCCGTCAACCAACGGATGGCCAATCCCCTGCTGAGCCCCTTCGCCTGGGGCAACCTTATCCACCAGATCACCGAAGGGACGAAGAGCCGGGGCAAGCGATAGCGCGGTATACTAAGATAAACGGACGGTCTGTCTGACGCTGAGCCTTGAGGAAACCAGCGAAATAAGCGCCGAAACGACGAAAACGGTAAAGAACACCAAAAGGAAATCGCCGACCCGGATAGCTACAGGATATACATCCGTCACGAGGTTCTCCCCTTCGCCAAAGCGGATCCAGCCGAAGGCCTGCTGCGAAAGGCAGAACAGCAAACCCAGCACCAAACCAACCACGCAACCGATTAACGAAATCAGCAGGCCTTCGTAAAAGAATATCCGGCGGATAAGCGCATTGCTGGCGCCCAATCCCATCAGTACCGAAATGTCTTTCTTCTTATCGATGACGAGCATCGAGAGGGAGCCGACGATATTAAATATCGCGATGATGCCTGTAAAGGCGATGATGAAAAACACGGCCCACTTTTCGGTGCGGACGATCTTATATAGGGTGGGGTTTTGCTGTTCGCGTGTTTTTATGACGAAATCGTCACCCAGCTGTTCGGAAAGCTGCTGCTGCACGGCAACGGTGTTGCTGCCCCCGGCCAGGTTGATTTCGATGGCTGATACCTGGTCAAACTCGCCCAGGACCTCCCGGGCAAAATCCATGGGCACGATGAACAGGTCATCAAACTCCTGCTGGTATGCCAATACGCCGACCGGCCGTATCGTGCCCGTGTTGAAATCTGCTGCCGGATTTAGGCTATTCGCCGACCCTTTCCGTGGCGAGAATACGTCTACCCCGCGCGACTCGTCCTGCAGCGAAACCCCCAGCGTCCCCTGTACCCGGGCACCCATGACGGCGTAACGCGCATCGCCCTGTTGCAAGACGAAGTGGCCATCCTGTAGCAGGGAGTCCATCGCCTGCGAATGAAGTCCGTCGGATGTCATCCCCTTAACGGTGGCAATGTATTGGGCATCGCCATAGCGCAGCAGGGCCCGTTCTTGCAGCACTTCTCGGTATTCCCGGACGGCAGGATGCTTGCGGAGTGTTTCCGAGAGGGCGGAGTCTATCACAAAACCCTTGCCTTTCTGCGGCTCCACACGGAGTTCCGGCGTAAAGGCGCTGTACATCGAGAAAATCAGGTTTTCCAGCCCATTGTAAAACGATAAGATGACGATGAGTGATGCGCTGCTGACCAATACGCCGACCACGCTGATGCCTGAAATGACGTTGACGGCGTTGATCGTCTTCTTGGAAAATAGGTAACGCTTGGCGAAGTACAGTGCGATGTTCATGTGTCAGCCCCTTATAAACGGATTGGTTGCCTTTTCGTGTCCGATGGTCGTCTCCGGACCGTGGCCGGGATATACCACCGTCTCGTCGGGCAAGGTATACAGGTTGCGGGCGATGCTGTCCAGCAGTTGATCGTGGTTTCCCCCCGGCAAATCGGTGCGGCCAATGCTGTTTCGGAAAAGGACATCGCCCCCGATGAGGAAACCCTGTCCGGCATGATAAAAGCAGAGGTGGGCGGGTGAGTGTCCGGGAGCAAAAATGAGCGATAGCTCGTTTTGGCCAAAACGAACCGTGCCCGAAGTCGGCAGGAACGTTTCGGCAATGGGCGAGATGCCGTACTGTATCCCCATTTGGGGCGCATAGTTCTGCACTTCCATCAGCAATGGGAGCTCGCCCTCATGAAAATAAGGAAGCAGTCCATATTCCTCATGGATATAGCGGTTGCCCAATACATGGTCAACGTGGCAGTGCGTATTCAGCAACAGCACGGGGTTGAGCGCCTCCGCATCGATAAACGCCTTTACCCGTTGCGCTTCGTGCGGATCGTACATCCCGGCATCGATGATCGCCGCATCGCCCCCATCGTCATACAGCAGGTACGTGTTTTCCTGATAAGGGTTGCAGACAAACGATTTGATGTGGATCATGACCGTAAAGGTAGGGATTTTTGTTTTTGATCATCGCTTCCAGCGCAGGGAATGAATGAGGGTATCGATATCTGCGGCAATAAAATCCAGGACGGGCTGTATCGAATCCAAGCGTGGCTTTTCATGAAAATACAGTGCGCCCCGCAGGTAATGATTGGTGCTGTCGGTCAGGAAAAACTGAATGCTGGAGGCCGTGTTTCCCTTTATCTCATATTTCAAGCCATAAACGCCGGCATCGGAAAGGCTGATACGCTGCTGATCGATGGCCGTGGCTTTGACGGTATGATTGAAGGCAAACGTGCGCGCATCTTCAACCAGTTCATGGAAACTGTCGGGACCGGATACCGGCAGGTAACTTAGATGAATGCGTGCATTGAACTGGGGGAAATGGAGGTCCATCCAGCACGGCTGCGCATCGGCGGTACGGTCGGGTTCCATCACGGCGTATCCGGGTATATCGAACGTGTACGGGCAGGCGGATGAGAACGTATGGTACGCTTTTTCAGGAAACGCGATGCGGAAGTAACCCCTTGGCTTGGGCGAGTAATGTTGGGTACATCCCCATAAACCACAGACGAGGACGATCCAAAGGCACCGATGGCGGTATTTCTGCATTAGGTGATGTTCCAGATTTCCCAATTCCGCTCGGCCTGCAGCTCCAGCATTTCGAGTCCGTTCTTGGTGGCTGCTCCGGCGGCTTTTCCCCGCTTGAGGAATTCCGTTTCCGCCGGATTATAGACCAGGTCATACAACAGGTGGTGCTCGCGGATATGCCCATAGGGGATATCCGGGCAGTCGGCCACCGCAGGATAGGTGCCCAGCGGCGTGGTATTGATGATCAGCGGATGGTCGGCCATGATCCCCGCATCCAGCTGGGTATATGCGTAGTCGCCCGGTTTTGGTGTTCGCGATGCGATAGCATACGCAATTCCCATTTGGGTAAGCGCATACATCACCGCTTTGGCCGCTCCACCGTTGCCCAGGATCAAGGCCTTTTGGTGCCAGGGGCGGAGCAGCGGCCGAAGGGACTCGGTAAAGCCATACACGTCGGTATTATATCCGGTCAACAGCGGAGGGGCATTGTCCGGCCGTTCGATGCGGATGCAATTGACGGCGGCGATGGCCGTTGCTTCCGGAGATAGCCGGTGTACATAGGCCATCACCGCAATCTTGTATGGGATGGTGACATTGACGCCCATCAACGTTGGCACCTCTTCGATCAGCCGGGGAAAATCGGCGATGGACGGGATCGGGTATAGCGCGTAAGCGACATCGGCAAGGCGCAGCCGCTCGATCTTGGCGTCATAATATTTCTTTGAAAAAGAATGGGTAAGGGGAAAGCCAATGAGCCCAAACGTATTCATCAGATAAAGCTATGAAAGGTATCGCCGCGCAGGCCCAGCCGGGTGGTTTCCAGGGCAATGATCTCATTGGGACTGATATTTCCCAGGTTGACATTGGTGCCGAGTAATTGGATGAAATACACCTGCTGCGCCTTGAGCGGGGCCTCCCAGATGATTTTTTCATTGGGTATTTCGTTGATGATTTCATCGACCAGCCCCTGCCTGACCTCTCCGGATTCCCGATACAACCCCACGTTGCCGCTTTCCCGCGATTCGGCGATCAGCCGCCAGGTGCCGGCCTCCAATTCGGCCTTCATCAGCGAAATCCACTTATAGGGGGCCATGATCTTGGTATTGTCCTTGGAGCCCACTTCAGAGATCACCGTGACATGCTGCGACACCTTTTCAATGTAACGGCACTTTTCTTCATGCGGCAAGGCAATGGACCCGTCCGAAATTTCGGCATAGCCGAGGCGGTATTTTTCGAGGAGCCGCAAAAAGTCGTCAAACTGGTTGCGCACCAAGAATGCTTCGAACAGCGTACCGCCGAAATAGGCATGTACGCCGGCATCCCGGTAAACCGACAATTTTTCCTCCAGCTGGGGAATTAGGTAAGCGGTGGTCCAGCCCAGTTTAACGAAGTCGGTGTACGAGGCGCCAACGGCCACGAAATCCTCGGCCTGCCGTACACTCAATCCTTTGTCCATGACCATCGTCAAGCCATTATCCCTTGGCTTCTGTGTACGCACGGGGACATTACTCAGTTCAAAATTCATTCGCAAATAGTCGTTTTAGTGGCCTGCAAAATTATTCACATCTCCCTAGGTGAATGTTGCCATGCAGGTTTCATGTATATGCAATAGTTACACGGCAAAAATGCGAATATTCGTGGTAAGGCCAAGAATATTTCCAGAAAACTTATTGCGCACCTATGGCATATACTTCTTGATCACCTCGGTGATGGACCGATTGTCCCGCAGTTGGGGCAGGTATTCAAACAGTGCCGTGTGCTTTTTGGGATCGGCGGCGAGCCCCAGCTCCAGGTAGTTCAGCGCCTCATTGTACTTGCCGGCAGCGATCAGGTAAGCAACCATGCGGTAATACAGCTCGGCGCCATCCGGATTGTTCTTGATGGCTTCGGCCATGGTTTCGATCGCGCGGTCCAGCTTATTCCGTTCGTATAAAATAGAGGAGAAATCCAGCCACGCCTCCAGATCGATCGGGTTGAGTTCCACCACCTTTTCATACGCCAGTTCGGCCTCGTCCAGTTGCTTGAGTTTATATCGGGCATCGGCTATAGCAAACCAATAATCGGGATTGTCCTGCTCAATATCCAGGGCTTTTTTGTAAAAATGCAACGACTCGAAATACCGCTCTTCGTAATCCAATGTCACGCCGATGCCAAACCATGCGTCCGCCAGGTTTGCATCGATCTTAACTGCCTTTTTGTAATACGACCGCGCATCGTCCATTTGCTCCAGCTTTTCGTAGCATTCGCCGATGGCACAATACGTCTCCGCGCCCGGGGGTTCATATTCAAAGGTCTGTTTGTAAACCTCGATGGCATCGCTATACTTGTCAAGGTTTACCAGGGCATTTCCTTTGTTGAAATAGGCCGAAGCAAAGTTATCCTTGATCAGAATGGCATAATCATACGCATCGATCGCTTCCTCATAGCGGGCCAGCTTATGGAAGGCATTTCCCAGGTTATACCAGGCCGCATAAGAATAGGGGTCGTTATCGATATACTGCTGATAAAAGCCGACGCTCTCGTCCTGCCGGTCAAGCACATCATAGCAAAACGCCAACTCATACAGGGCATCCTGGTTTTCCATGTTTTGTTCCAGGCTGTATTTGAAGTATTGGATGGCTTTTTCGTAGTCTCCCCGGTTTTGGTGCAGCAGGGCGATCTGCAGGTAAATATCGTCGGGGTTTTCGGCCAGTTCCAACGCCTTATCCAAGCTGTTGAAGGCCTCATCATAGCGCTCTAAATTGCCGAGTATGCCCCCCTTGATGAGGTAAATATCGCCTTCCGAGGGCTCCAGGGTTTCCGCTTTATCCAACGAGGCCAGCGCGCGCGAAAATTGGTTGGTCACGGCGAAAAGCTGGGCTTGCTTGAGGTAAAAAACAGCGGCAAACGGATGTTGGCTCACGGCATAATCCACTACCTGCAAGGCTTTGATCGGGTCATTTTTGTCCATATAGTAGTCAATAATCCCTTCAAAAGCCTGCGCATCAAAAAAGTACTGATCCTTATTGCGGATCATTTCTTCGTAACGTGCTACTGAAAATTTCGGATCTTCAGCAGGCCCATATTCGAAATCGTCTTCCATCTATACTCCTAACTTTAAGAACTATCGGGATTTTACGCCCTTCAACAACATCGTGGTTTTGATGATACAAAATAGGATTTGTTGGATGATTTTGTTAACAGAAGTTTTCAACAAATTGACGGATTAATTTATAATAACCACAAAATCAACCGAGTGTGGAAAATAGCATTGTATATAACCCGGTTAAGTTTAAGGTTGTGGCGTCCGTCTTTTGTTCACTCCCCACCATGTCTGAATCAAATAGCGATACAAAGGTACACAATAAGAAGCGAAAAATGTACCTTTGAAACATCCATGTTGCATTGGGGGCATCAAAAGACCTGTTAGAAAACGATAACAACGATGAATACCATTGATATTTCAGCCGTTCTCGGGCGGCTGGCCATCGAATCCATTAATCCCGCGTGGGGTACCGGGAGCTTCTCGGGCATGTCCGAGGGGAAGGCGACGATTGACAGCGTATCTCCCGTAGATGGGCGGCACATTGCTGCTGTGGGACAGACGTCGGGTGGAGATTACGACCACGTCGTTGCGCAGGCCACGGAAGCGTTCGCGGCGTGGCGCGGCATCCCTGCTCCGCAACGGGGGGAAATCGTCCGACAGTTTGGCGAGGAGCTGCGGAGGCATAAACAAGACCTGGGCACGCTGGTGTCCTATGAAATGGGCAAAAGTTTACAGGAGGGGCTGGGCGAAGTGCAGGAAATGATCGATATCTGCGATTTTGCGACCGGCCTGAGCCGGCAGCTATATGGCTTCACCATGCCCTCCGAACGACCGGGCCACCGCATGTATGAGCAGTGGCACCCACTGGGTGTGGTGGGGATTATTTCGGCCTTCAATTTCCCCGTGGCGGTATGGAGCTGGAATGCGGCGCTCGCGTGGGTTTGCGGCAATGTATGTGTGTGGAAGCCCTCGGAGAAAACACCGCTTACCGCAACGGCGTGCCAGGGCATCGTTGCCAGAGTGTTGGCGAGAAATGGCCTGCCCGAGGGGATATCCTGCCTGGTACAGGGAGGTCCTTCGCTGGGGGAGCAGTTGGCGGCGGATCGGCGGATCGCGCTGGTTTCGGCTACGGGCTCCACGCGCATGGGCAAGGCGGTAGCGGCAGCCGTGGCGGCTCGCTTGGGCAAGTGTATATTGGAGCTGGGCGGCAACAACGCCATTATCATCACTGAACATGCCGACCTCGATATTGCGCTGCCGGCGGCGGTGTTCGGCGCTGTGGGTACTGCCGGACAGCGCTGCACTACGACACGGCGGCTGATCATCCAGGAGTCGGTATACGAAGGGTTCAAGGAGCGGCTAGCTGGGGCGTACCGGCAATTGCGTATCGGCAATCCGCTGGAAACGCACCACCATGTCGGACCCCTGATCGACCGCGATGCCGTGCGCAAGTACGAAGCCGCCATAGCCCAATGCAAGCGCGAAGGCGGCCGGTTCCTCGTGGAGGGAGAGGTATTGACGGGTGAAGGATACGGTTCGGGGTGTTACGTAAGGCCCTGTATCGCCGAAGTTTCGCCGGATATGGCCATCGTGCAAACCGAGACGTTTGCTCCGATCCTGTATATCATGAAATACCGGACGCTGGATGAAGCCATCCGTATCCAAAATGAGGTGCCCCAAGGGCTGTCTTCGGCCATCATGACGCTGAACCTCCGGGAGACGGAACAATTTCTTTCGGTCGGTGGGTCGGACTGCGGTATCGCCAATGTCAATATTGGTACCTCCGGTGCGGAAATCGGCGGTGCCTTCGGCGGTGAAAAAGAGACCGGCGGCGGACGTGAATCGGGTTCGGATGCTTGGAAAGCCTATATGCGCAGGCAAACCAATACAATCAATTATTCGGATAAGCTGCCGCTGGCACAGGGAATAACGTTTGATTTGTGATGGGTGGTCGACTATCGGTCCGTGGATCATGTCTCCGCAAGATTAGTGTAAACGTTTGCATCATCACCGGAATCTAATTATCTTTAACGCGATTTCACATATCAATAAACACCACCATATGAGCATAAATGATGAGTCCCGTTATGCGATAGGACCTAACGAAGCAAAGGCCTTGGATACCGCAGCGCTTCGCGCAAACTTTCTGATCGAGACAGTATTTGCCGACGATGAGATCCAGCTGGTCTATACCCATTATGACCGCTACATTGCCGGCGGGGCAAAACCGGTGGGCAAAGCGCTGCCGCTGGAAACCATCGACGCACTGAAAGCCGATTACTTTCTGGAACGGCGGGAACTGGGCGTCATTAACGTGGGCGGAGCCGGCCAAGTGACCGTGGGCGGCGAGGTCTACGAGTTGGGGTATAAAGAAGCCCTATATGTAGGGCGCGGTAACGAGGATGTCGTGTTTTCTAGCCATGACAGCGCCCACCCGGCCAAGTTTTACCTCAATTCGGCCCCGGCCCACCAAGCATACCCGACGAAAAAGGTAACCAAAGCGGAGGCCGAGGTCGTTGAGCTGGGCAGTGTCGAGACGGCCAATCACCGGACGATCAACAAACTGCTGGTCAATAGCGTTATCAAAACCTGCCAATTGCAGATGGGTATGACCGAGTTGAAGGTAGGCAGTGTCTGGAACACGATGCCCGCACACACCCACGACCGCCGCATGGAGGTTTACTTCTACTTCGAGGTACCCGAGGGCCAGGCGGTGAGCCATTTCATGGGCCAGCCGGATGAGACGCGCCATATCTGGATGCAAAATGAACAGGCCGTCATCTCTCCGCCGTGGTCTATCCATGCCGGGGCAGGAACGAGCAATTACACCTTTATCTGGGGTATGGCAGGCGAAAACCTCGATTATGATGACATGGACAAGCGGGCCATTACGGAACTGAAATAACCACACTTAAAATCGAATGCGATGAATACATCAAGGAGCATGATTTGCTTTTTTTTCGCAGGGCTGCTACTGGCCGCATGCGGAAGTAACCGGCCGTCACACACGATTGTCATCAGCAATCCACTGGATCAAGACCGGCACGAACTGGTGAGCATAGCCTATGATGAGTTTACGGCGGCGTTTGCCGTGGATAGCGGATTCAGGGTAGTGGATGCCGCGACGGGCGCTGAAGTACCCTATCAATTGGAGACCCTTGGCGGGGATACCCCGCAACAGATCCTCTTGCAGGTGTCCGTTCCGGCTTCCGGGGAGGTGTCGCTCCGGGCCGAAGCGGGTGCTCCGCAAACAGAAACGCCGAGGACCTTCGCGCGTTATGTTCCCGAGCGGTATGATGATTTCGCTTGGGAAAATGATGTCGTGGCATTCCGTATGTATGGAAAGGCATTGGAGGGCCGTCCGGATGACGCGCAGGGGCTTGACATCTGGTCGAAACGAACGACAGATCTGGTGGTCGATAAATGGTATGCCCAGGGCGATTACCACACCGACCATGGTGAAGGCATGGACTATTACTCGGTGGGTATGACGCTGGGGGCAGGAGACATCGCCCCGTTCCACGATGGCGAGGTTGTCTATTCCAAGCATTACCGCGGCTACGAAGTGCTTGATAACGGTCCGCTGCGCACGACCTTCCGGCTGGATTACGAGCCCTGGAAGGTAGGTGACAAAACCGTTTCGGTGAGCAAATTATACAGTCTTGACGCCGGGTCGCAGCTGAATAAAGTGATCGTGACGTATGCGGTTGACGGGGACGGAAAGCTGCCCGTGGCCATCGGCATTGCGCGCCGGGCAGCTGGAGGTGAGCTGTTCAATGAGCAAGGTCAGGGAATCTTCGGCTATTGGGAACCGGCACAGGGCGACCACGGTATGACGGGCGTAGGGGTAATGCTGGCCGATGGCGATTTTGAGGGCTATGAAAGCCTCCCAAACCAATACCTGGCGCGGCTTACCGCAGCGGATGGGAAGACCATCACCTATTACAATGGAGGCGCATGGAACAAAGCCGGGAAAATCACCTCGGCCAAGGATTGGTTCGCCTACCTGAAGGCGTTTAAAGAGCGGCAGGCCTCCCCATTACGCGTGGAACTCAAATAGGGAATAAGCGGAAACAGACATATGGCAAACAAGAATCGATTTGATCTGACGGGCAAGGTGGCCGTGGTCACCGGATGCAAGCGGGGCATTGGCATGGCCATTGCCGAGGCCCTTGCCGAGGCGGGTGCCGATATCATCGGCGTTTCGGCGTCGCTGGAATTGCAGCATAGTGCGGTTTCCCAAGCGGTGGAAGCGACTGGCCGTCGGTTTGATGCCTATCAGGCCGATTTCGGCAATCGGGAATCCCTGTATGCATTCATCGAACGCGTGCGGGCCGATCATTCCCGGATCGACATCCTGTTCAATAACGCCGGCACGATCCTGCGCAAGCCAGCGGCGGAGCATCCCGATGCGTATTGGGATCAAGTGATCGAGATCAATCAGAACGCCCAATTTATCCTTACACGCGAAATCGGCAAGGATATGGTGGCCCGGGGCAGCGGCAAAGTGGTCTTTACCGCTTCGCTGCTCACGTTCCAAGGCGGCATCAACGTGCCGGGGTACGCTGCTTCGAAAGGGGCAGTAGGCCAATTGACCAAGGCATTTGCCAACGAATGGGCGTCTAAAGGGGTAAATGTAAACGCGATCGCGCCGGGCTACATTGCTACCGACAATACCGAGGCGCTGCGCGCCGACGCTGACCGGAGCCGATCGATCCTGGAACGCATTCCCGCAGGGCGCTGGGGTGAGCCGGATGATTTCAAGGGACCAGCGGTGTTCCTCGCTTCGGAGGCCTCCGATTACGTGCACGGCACGATCCTCACGGTGGACGGTGGTTGGATGGGGAGATAGTAGTGGTCGGTGCCAGGTGACCGGTGGGGCTATTGATACAGACCTTTGCTTTCTATAAACGCTAACACGCTGTCTGGCACGAAATAGCGGATATTCTTGCCATTTTTCACCGCATTGCGGATAAATGTGGATGAAAATTCCATCAACGGAGTATCCGTGATGGTAATGGAAGGGTGATCAGCATACGTTGCTGGAGCCGGATAATCCGGCCGGGGGTACACCAATATGCGATAGTCGCGCAGGATGATTTCATGGTTTTTCCATTTGTGGAGGGAGATCAGGTTATCTGACCCCATGATCAGCGCAAAATCCTTCTCCGGGTGCTTTTCTTTCAGGTAAGTGAGGGTGTCGATCGTGTACGACGGTTGAGGGAGCGTAAATTCAATGCTGCTGCTGCGGATATTTTCAGCCCGTTCAATCGCCAGGTTGACCATTTCGAGACGGTCGTACATGTTGATGAGGGAGTCCTTTTTTTTCAAGGGGTTATGCGGAGATACGATCAGCCAGACCTCATCCAGCGTGGTATAATTCGCCATGTAATTGGCAATTACCAAATGTCCGGTGTGTACGGGATTAAACGATCCGAAAAACAACCCTACCTTCCGCATGGCAAACTGGTTTATTCCGTCAGGAAATCCACAATCAATTGTTCGGCTTCTTTGCAAGCCTTATCCAGGTCATCATTATGGAGGATGACATCAAAACGGCGGGCGTAACCCAATTCCTTTTCGGCCTTTGCAATTCGCTCGAGCAGCTTTTCTTCGGAATCTGTACCCCTTCCGCGCAGCCGCTCTACCAGCACCTCAAGGGACGGCGGCTGTACAAACACCGCCAGGGCGCGGTCGGCAAATTTACGCTTGAGGTGGAGCCCGCCTTCCACGTCGATGTCGAAGATGACATGCTTTCCCGTGGCCCATATCCGATCCACTTCCGAGCGGAGGGTGCCATAGAACGTGCCGGAGTAGACCTCTTCAAACTCGATAAACTCCTTCTTAGCGATGCGGTGCAGGAATTCCTCCTTGGATATGAAATAATAATCTTTGCCATCAACCTCCCCTCCCCGCGGTGCACGGGTGCTGGCGGAGATGGAAAAGGATAGCTTGTCGGCATGCTTAGACAGCAGGTGCCTGACGATAGTCGTTTTGCCAGCGCCCGAAGGAGCCGAGAAAATGATGAGCTTCCCTTCCATGGCTACAGCACGTTTAGCAATTGCTCCTTGATTTTTTCCAGTTCCTCCTTCATCCGGATCACGACCTGCTGAATACCGGCATGATTAGCCTTGGAACCCAAGGTATTGATTTCGCGCCCCATTTCCTGGGAGATGAAACCCAATTTTTTCCCGTTGGCATCCGGCGCACCGAGGGCTTGGAGGAAATAGTTGCAATGGCTGCGCAGCCGCACCTTCTCTTCCGTGATGTCCAGCTTGTCGATATAAAAAATGAGCTCCTGCTCAAACCGGTTCATGTCGACGTTTTCTTTGCCCACGGCCTCATCCAAATACTGATGGATCCGCTCGCGGATAAGGGGAATGCGATTGGTCTCCACCTTTTCTACTTCGCTGAGCAGCCGCAGAATATCCTGCGTGCGCGACGAAAGGTCATTGCTAAGCACTTCGCCCTCGTCTTTGCGGAAGCGCTCGAGCTGGTCCACCGCATCGTGAAAAGCACCCATGAGCAAGGCCGCTTCTTCCTCGTCGGCTTCCTCCTCGTTGTGGCTGATGACTTCGGGCATGTTGAGCGCCAGTTCAAAAAGATTATTACCGTTTGTATCCAGTTCGTCGGCGATGGCCTCCAGCTGCCGATAATAATTCTTGAGCAATTCCGAGTTGATGGTGGCCGCCGCAGCGGATTGATCGACATACTCCACGCTCACCGTAATATTGACTTTGCCCCGTTCGATGAGTCGGGAGCATTCGCTGCGCAACGCCAGCTCTTTGTCCGAAAAGGCCTTGGGCAGCCGCAGGTTCAGCTCCAGAAATTTGGAATTCAAGGATTTTATTTCGACGCTGTATTTTACCTTTTGGTTGTCTTTGGCGCCGATGCCATAGCCGGTCATGGATTTGATCATGTGCAAAGGTAATAATAAGGTTTCAGCTTTCAGCAATCGGTCCACGGGCTTTGTTGGTGGGCTAAAGCAGTAGGGTATTCACACAAGGCGGGCGTCAGCACGCCGTTCAGATCGATGACTAGATGGTTTCTTTCTTCCTTTTGCCGCGGAGGACTTCCACGAGCGGCGGCAGCAGGGATAAGAGAATGATGGCGAAGATGACGTAGGTAAAGTTGTCTTTGATGACGGGTAAGCCTCCGAAGAAGTATCCCAGAAATAAAAAGGAGGCAACCCAAAGGATCGCTCCGATGACATTGTACGAGGCAAACTTCCCGTAGCTCATGGTGCCGATGCCCGCGACGAAAGGGGCAAAGGTGCGGATGATGGGAATGAAACGGGCGTAGATGATGGTCTTGCCCCCATATTTGACGTAAAACTGCTGCGTTCTTTCCAAGTATTCCTTTTTAAGCAACCGATACCGCCCACTGAATGCCTTCGGACCGACGTATTTACCGATGTGGTAATTGGCCATGTCGCCCAGGATGCCCGCCGCGATGAGGAGAAGGCACATGAGCACGATGTTGAGGTCGGTCTCGGGCTTGGCAATAATGGCCCCGGCAGCGAACAATAGGCTATCACCCGGAAGGAACGGGGTGACGACCAACCCGGTTTCAGCAAAAATGATGAGAAAGAGGATGAGGTATGTCCACGTCTTATAATCATTGACGATTTCGACCAGATGCTGGTCGATGTGGAGGATGAAATCGATAAGCGAATGAATAAGTTCCAATATCGTTATCCCAGATTATTCAACATGACGGGCATCACCAACATCAGGATATCCTCGTTTTCCTCCGCAACGGCCGGAATCAACAGTCCGGCGCGGTTAGGCGTACTCATCTCGATGACCACCTCGTCGCTATCAAGGTTGGTGAGCATTTCGACTAAAAACTTGGCATTGAAACCGATTTCCATGTCATCGCCTTCGAACTGGCAGCTGAGGCGTTCGTGCGCTTCGTTGGAAAAGTCGAGGTCTTCCGCCGAGATATTCAGCTCACTGCCCGAGATCTTGAGGCGCACCTGATGGGTGGTTTTGTTGGCGAAGATGACCACCCGGCGTAGCGAATTCAGGAACGTATGCCGGTCGAGTGTCAGTTTATTCGGATTCACCTGTGGGATCACCGCCTCATAGTCCGGATAGCGCTCATCGATCAGCCGGCAGATGAGGTGTATGCTGCCGAACTTGAAGAACGCATTGGTGCTGTTATATTCCACTGCTACGCTGGTGTCTTCGGTCGGCAGCGAAGATTTCAACAGTGAAAGGGCCTTTTTTGGCAGGATCAGTGAGGTAGGTTTCTGGGTGCCGATGTCGGTACGGCGATAACGCACCAGCTTGTGGGCATCGGTGGCCACAAACGTGGCCGATTGCTCTGCCAGCTGGACGAGCACGCCAGACATGGCCGGGCGCAGCTCATCGTTGCTCACAGCAAAAATGGTCTTGTTGATGGCCTCGGCCAAGACGGACGCAGGGATGCTGACGGATGAGGCGTTGTCAACCGTGGGGATTTTCGGAAAATCATCGGCATTTTCGCCGCTGAGCTTGTATTTGCCGTCTCCTGCGCTGATTTCGATGGCGAGCGTTTGGATGTCAACCGAGAATGCCACAGGTTGGTCGGCGAGTGTTTTGAGGGTTTCGATCAAGATCTTAGCGGGCATGGCCACGCGCCCTTCCTCCTTTGCTTCGATCGGCAGGGAAGTGACCATGCTGGTCTGCAAATCCGTAGCGGAGATGGTCAGTACGTTGTCTTTGATTTCAAACAGGAAATTTTCCAAAATAGGAAGCACCGTGCTGCTACTTGATGCTCCGCTGATGGCCTGTAATTGCTTTAGTAATATGGAAGTAGAAACAATGAATCTCATGTCCGAAATATATCGAATAATATACGTGCAATGATAAGGAAAAGATTTCGTATTCGGGAAATGAGATTGTGATTTGATGTCCAGCTCACCAATCGTAAACAATAACCGGACAGGTTTGTTGCTTTATACAGGAACCAATGATTTTACGCCATGGATACGAATAATCATCGTACGGATAAGGACGGCCACCCGCAAGCGGAGGATAATTATGCCGCCCATCAGGAGGATCCCGCTCCGTCGTCGGAGGCGATCAAGGAACCCAACGATCGGCCAGCGAGCAATACCATTTGGGTGGCGATCATCATCGCTGTCATCATATTAGCGATTGTATATTTGGTATATGTCTTCTGATCATCCCACCTTGCGGTTGCACTGAACGTCCGCTTCACTTATCGTGAATATACCCATTTTGGTGTATTGTTCGCTTATTGCGGTTTTTCGACTTTGGCCTCATAATTATATCGTTGATTATGAAGCCTCTTGTACCCATTTGTATCTTATTAAACTGTGCATTTCTTTCGGCGCATGCGCAGGAGCTTGTCCGTCAGGTGGTGGCCAACACTGGCCATAGCGGAACGCTTGGGTATACGATTGTCCAATATACCATTGGCGAAGCGGCGGTGGCGACGTTTGGCGGCGACCTGCTGCTCACGCAAGGGTTCCAACAGCCGGAAGTGGTCGCGGCAATCAAACCGCCGGAGGCTCCCTTCGTTACAGATTTTATCGTGTATCCAAACCCGGCCTCGGAGAAGGTAAACCTCGAATTTGATCTATTACAAGCTGGCCGGGTACTTTTTACGCTGGTCAACAACGCGGGGCAGGTGGTGTTTTCGACGACGGCCAATATGCTGGCCGGCCGGATTACCTATTCCATGCCGATCAGTAGTTACGCCTCCGGGTTGTACTACATCGTCATCCGTACCGGATATCGAACCTATACCGAAAAGCTGATCATTCAATAACGCAAGCACCTTAGCCATGAAGCACCTGACGCTAAAACCCGGCCGTATTTGGATCCTCGCCCTCGTGTTGCCCGTTTTTGCGGTGGCCCAGGTAGGTAATCAGACCATTACGACGGGAGCATCATTTCTGTTGCTGAGCCCCGATGCCCGCAGCACGGGCGTGGCAGAGTCGGGCACCGGCCTGCTGGCAGATGCCAACTCGGTATTCATCAACGCCGCCAAACTCTCGTTCGCCGGCGAAAAGGGATTGAGTTTTTCCTATACGCCCTGGATGCGCCAGCTGGTCAAGGATGAGCATTTGGGCTACCTTACCGCTTTCCACCGACTTAGCTGGCGGGAGTCACTCGGGATGTCTGTTAAATACCTCGATTTGGGAGAAATCAGTTTCCGTGACGAGTCGGGCAACTTATCCCAACGGTACAATGCGGGGGAATTTTCCATCGATGCCAGCTATTCAAGACTGCTGGGCGAGCACTTCGCGATGGCGCTTACTGCGCGTTACATCCACAGCAGCCTGGGATCCGGCACTTACAATGGGCTGGACATGGATAGGGCCAACGCCTTTGCCATGGACTTGGGCGTATATTCCGAAAGGGCGTATATCAATTCGAAGCAGTTCAGCAAGCGCCTGGCTTGGGGAATAAACCTGAGCAACATCGGCACCAAACTCAATTATACCAATGCCAAAGAAAGTTTTTTGCCGATGAACCTGCGGATGGGCATGGGCTATGCGCTGAATAACAATCCTGATAACCGATTAACGCTGTTGCTGGACGTCAATAAATTGATGGTACCATCCCGGCCGCGGTACCGGGTAGACGAAGAAGGAAGGCCCACCACCGAAATCGAAAAGGGCCGGGACCCCGACAGGGGCGTTCCGTCGGCATTATTCACGTCACTTTTTGATGCGCCGGGGGGCTTCGGCGAAGAGCTGTCGGAGTTCACCGTCTCCGGTGGATTTGAGTTTTGTTATTACCGGCAGTTTTTTATCCGTTCGGGGTATTTCTATGAAGATCCCGATAAAGGCAACCGACAGCATTTTGCCACGGGGGTGGGTTTCCGGCTAAAGTCATTGCAGATCGATATTGGATACCTGGCCCCCATGGCCCAACGATATACCGTGCGCAACGAATTGAAATTTACCGTGAGTTTCCATCCGGGCAGTGTGCTCGACATGGACTAATCAATACAGCAAAACCAAGGAAAGGACAAATGATATGAACAAGCGAACGAGCTACATTCTTTTAATCGGTGCAATGGCGGCAACAATGACGCATGCGAATGCCCAAGACGGCCGACGGGAACGCGATCCCAGCAAAAGCATCAAGGAGCAATTGTTTCCGGACTATAGCCAAGCAAAGGCAGGGCTAAAAAACACCCGTGTCAGCTTAAAGCCGGGGGGAACCGAGGAATCCACAAAGGCTCCGCGGGAGCTTATTTTCGAAAACTACAACCCGAAGGCCTCGATGAAGACCGCTAACGCCGTCCGAGCGGCCGCGGTGCAGCGGTCGAGCACCGCAAAACTACCATCCGAATTATCGGCCGAAGAAGCGGCAAAAACGGCGCCATCGTCACCTCCGAGCCAATTACCGCCGACACAAGAGGAAGGGACAAAAGGAGAGTATGAATGAATGGTTAGGACCAACGTAAACTGATAACGTTATGAACAAATATTTCCTTTATGTGATGGTGCTCATGCTGTTTGCCGGCCATGCCGTGCAGGCGCAATCAGGGCTTACGGGCATCAATTATCAGGCCGTTGCCCGCAACCTCGACGGAACGGTGATGGCGGACGAACCTGTTGATGTACGCATAACCATCATCGGCGGATCGCCGACAGGAGCGGAGCAGTATCGTGAAGAACATCATATACGAACCAATGCGTTAGGGCTTTTCACCTTACAGATTGGCAAGGGCGAAGCCTTATCGGGTACTTTTGCCGATGTTCCCTGGCGTGATGCCAATCAATTTGTAAAAGTGGAACTCGCAGTGGATAACGGTAGTTATGCCGATCTGGGCACCACGCAGTTAATGAGCGTTCCGTTTGCCTTGTATGCCGCTGGAGGAAGCGAGGGCCCCCAAGGCCCTGCTGGCCCGCAAGGCGCCAAGGGTGATCCCGGTGACATGGGTCCAGCCGGTCCAGAGGGTCCCGAAGGCCCAGCCGGTGCCGCTGGCCCGCAAGGTGCCAAGGGTGATCCCGGTGACATGGGTCCAGCCGGTCCAGAGGGTCCCGAAGGGCCTACCGGTGCTGCCGGCCCGCAAGGTGCCAAGGGCGATCCCGGAGACATGGGTCCAGCCGGCCCTGCCGGTCCACAGGGTCCCGAAGGGCCTACCGGTGCCGCTGGTCCGCAAGGTGCCAAGGGCGATCCCGGAGACATGGGTCCAGTCGGCCCCGCCGGTCTACAGGGTCCCGAAGGGCCTACCGGTGCCACTGGCCCGCAAGGTGCCAAGGGCGACCCCGGAGACATGGGGCCAGCCGGCCCTGTCGGTCCACAAGGTCCCGAAGGCCCAGCCGGTCCTCCGGGTGCCGATGCGACCATAAACGGCGTAGCCGCTGGCGGCGACCTGACCGGAACATACCCTGACCCCGCGGTTGAAGGCCTGCAAGGGGTAGCCGTAAGCAATGTAGCACCCGTACTGAATCAAGTGCTTCGTTATGACGGCGCACAATGGGCCCCGGCAACGATTGGCGGAGGCGGCTTTGCTTTGCCTTTCTCCGCTACGGAAAACAACGCATCTACCTTATTTTCCGTCACGAACGATGGCGATGGCGCGTCTGTGGAAGGCATTAACAACACCGCTACCTCCAGCATCGCCGCGATCAGGGGAATCGTAAACAGTACCGCTCCCGGTGGATTTTCAAGTGGCGTGAGGGGGATAAACAACGGCACAGGAGGCTTGGGCATTGGCGTTTGGGGTTCGCATGGGGGATCGGGCTGGGGGGTCTACGGGCTTACCCCCGACGGACTTGGGGTATATGGCAATGCGTCAGGGGGCGGTACCGGCGTCTATGCGAACAGCAATACGGGCACCGGCCTTACCGCTACGAGCAATAACGGCAGTGCGGCCAACATCGCGATCTACAACAATGCCAATAACAGCAATGTAATGGAAGCCAGCACCCTCGGAAATGGAACGGTGGTCAACGTTTCTTCTTCGGGCAACGGCGCGGGCGTACGGTCTTCTACGGGCGCGGGTTTTGCTGTGCATGGTATCACGACGGCCCAGACCTCGGCCGGGATCATCGGAGACAATAACGGCGGCGGAGAAGCCGTGGTCGGACGGACGACCAGTGACATCGCGGGAGCCGTGGTCGGACGCAATGATGGTGGGGGTTACGGCGTCCGCGGATTCGTCACCACGAACAATTCAGGTAATGCCATCGGCGTGTTCGGTCAGGTCGGACTGAATAACGGCTCCGGGCGGGCGGGCCGGTTTGAAAACCTCAATCAAATCAATACGCTGGGCAATACGATCGAAGTGGAGACGAATGGCAATGGCAACATCCCCGACAACACACAGGGCAATGCCGCTTCTTTCCTGGTAAACAATACCAATAGCGTGGCCGCTGCGGTGCGGGGTGAAGTGAAAACCATCTTCGGCAACTTCGGTGCAGCAGCGGTCTTTGGCACCTCGTCCGGCACGGGCGGTTTTGCCGGACTTTTCCATGCATCGAACCCCAGTGGGAATGGTGCAGCCTTGGTATCGCTGACCGATGGCAATGGCAATGCCATTACGGCCAACGCCGGGAAGAACGGTAATGCCGTGGAAGCCAATATCGACGGAAGCGGCAATGCGCTATATGCGTGGGTACCCACGTTTGCCACAGGCCGCGCCGGACGATTCAATATTTACAATGAATCCAATACGAGTGATGTGATTTCGGTGACGACCGTCGGCAACGGCACCGCGGGCAACTTCCTGGTGGACCGCGTGACGGGTACTTCTCCGGCGGTCCGCGGGGAGGTCAACTCCCAATTTTCCAATTTCGGAACGGCAGGCGTTTATGGCGTTTCTTCCGGTACGGGCGGGTTCGCGGGACTGTTTTATGCTTCCAATCCTGCCGGGAATGGACCAGCGCTGATCGCTATCGCCGAGGGCAATGGCAATGGCATTACAGCGAATGCAACGAATACCGGAGATGGGGTGGAAGCCACGGCCGACGGTACGGGGAATGCGCTGTATGCGTGGACGCCCAATTTCAGCAATGGCAGAGCCGCGCGGCTGGTGAATTATAATACAGCCAACACAAACCCAGTATTGACGGTAGAAGGCCACAGCAATGGGTCGTTGGCATTGTTCAAAAGCGGCAATCCGGGCACCGTGAATGTGGCCCGCATCAACTCGGCGGGACGGGGCTTTTTCAATGGCGGCACACAGAGCAGTGGAGCAGACATCGCTGAAGCCTTTGATGTGACGGGTGCTTTTGCCCAATATGAACCGGGGGATGTATTGGTCATCGCCGTAGATGAAGACCGTACCGTGGAAAAATCTAACGCACCCTACTCTACTTTGGTGGTGGGCGTGTACGCGACCAAACCGGGCGTGCTGCTGACCGAAGAACACATCGATACGGATATCTCCGAAAAGGTGCCGATGGGCGTGGTGGGCGTCATCCCCACCAAGGTGTGCCTGGAGGGCGGACCCATTAAGCGGGGCGATTTGCTGGTGACCTCCTCCATACCCGGTGTGGCGATGAGGGCCGATCCTGCCAACGTGGGCGTGGGGCAGGTGATTGGCAAGGCCTTGCAGGAATATGGCGGAAGCGGGGTGAGCAAAATAAAGGTGCTGGTGAATGTCAAATAACGTACCTTTGCGCAGATGCGCATCATGGCTTTTGATTATGGTACGAAGCGGGTCGGCATTGCGGTGACCGACCCGCTGCAACTTATTGCGACAGCGCTGGATACGGTACATGCCAAGGACGTACTGGAGTATGTAAAAGCCTACGTTGCCCGGGAGCCGGTGGCGACCTTCGTGATCGGCATGCCCCGCCAAATGGATGGCACGGATTCGGAGTCGGCACAGCACGTCAAAGGCTTTGTAAGGTCGCTGCGCCGGGCTTTCCCAATCATTCCCATTGAGACCATCGATGAACGATTTACCTCCAAAATGGCTTCAGCCAGTATTGCTCAAAGCGGTATGACGCGGAAGAAGCGACAGGATAAGGCGCTTATAGACAGTGTTTCGGCCGTGCTGATCCTTCAATCCTATCTCGAAAAGCGAGACTTTCAACGTTAAGGCATGAGCAACATCCATTTTTTTTCGGAAGATACGGAATACCGGCCCCAGCACAAGGCCGCCCTGCGGGCGTGGGTAATCGAAACAGCCAAGGCAGAAGGATATAAGACCGGCGAAATCAACTTCATCCTGTGCAGCGATGCTTATTTATTGAATATCAACAAGCAATACCTTCAGCACGACACCTATACCGACATCGTTACCTTCGACCATAGTGAACGCAGTGGCGTGGTCGCAGGCGATATTTTCATCAGCATCGACCGTGTACGCGAAAATGCTGCAAAGTTTGGCGTGTTGGAGCAAGACGAGTTACATCGTGTCATTATACACGGAATCCTGCATCTATGCGGCTACAGCGACAAGCGGAAAAATGATAAGGTGTTGATGACGGAAAAGGAGGATTTTTATCTATCGACACGTAATCAGATTTTAGGGAAATAGTGGATCATTGATTCTTCACGGTGAAGTCATCTTTGCTGGTGACTATTTGACCATTGGTTTCGACATTTATCTTCATAGCTCCGGCGGTGGCGCCTGAGGGGACGAGTACTTTTATCTGCGTTTCCGTCAACGAAGTAATGGATGATGCCTCAACCGTGCCGAACCGTACTTTCGTAGACCATGTATCGGGTGAAAAGCCGCGCCCGTTGATGGTGACTATACTGCCGGGGATGCCTGACGTAGGGCTGAAGGAAGTGATCTCTGGCCCAATAACCTCGAAGGTTCCGGGCAGGGCGACGTCGCCACTGGCGAAGTGGACGGTCACTTTATGCTTGCCCACAGGTGTACCATAGGGCACATATACCTGAAGCGTCGTTGTGCTCGATGACGAGTAAGAGCTGGTCCGGGTAGATCCGAAACTCACCTCGTAATAGGTATCGGGGAGGAAATGCCCCGTTATATTCACTGCCGTATTGATGGCACCCTCGCTCGGACTGAACCCGGTGGCGGCGGCGCCGTTTATCTTGAAATTAGCCGCTGCGGTCAGCGTAAATGGTCCATATACTACCGCTAGGGGATAAGTTCCGGTAGGAACCGTGACTGGAATCGAAACATTTAACTGGTTTTCACTGATACCTTGCAGGTCCAACGTATAACTGCCTAATTTTACTGTAGGGTAGTAATCACCGCCACCATAGAGGCCACTGCCGCTGATCTCGAACGATTGACCCGGCAGGGCGGCTTGTACGGAAACGGATGAAACGATCGGTTTTATGAGGCTGAATTCCCCCGGCAGCTCTGTTCTGACGCCATTCAACGATATATAGACCTTGGACGTTTCGGCGATATCGGCCGGCACAATGAAGGAGGGAGATTCATAATAGTACAGATCGCCGGCCTGTGTGTCACCAAAATACAACTTGAGGGTTGTATTGTCGTAATAGCTGTTGGGCAGGTTCTCGCCGATGAGTGTCACGGTCGATCCGATCAGTCCGGTCTTGGGCGTGAAATCAGTAATCAGCGCCTGTATCCTGAACTCGTAATTGACCATATACCGTTGTTGGCCTATCTGCAGCGCAATCTCGATGTTGTTGTTGTGCCCCGCTTGAATGCCCGAAGGTACTTCAGCCACGATCTTTGTGTCCTCTATGGTTTTGATGTTTGCTGCCACATCAGCGAAGTAAACCGTCACCTCATCGGCATTAGCGGTATAGAATTGGCCGCTAATGGTGATCAGATCGCCAACCTTGCCGGCCATGGGAGCTACGGAAGATGCCGATGGCGTTGGCAAATTAGCCGTTTTGACCGCACCGTAGACCGTGCCATTACTGTTGGTGATATAGGAACGTACATAAATAGTGTTGCTGTATACCTGTTCCAGGATACCGTTCACAATGATGCTGTATTTCCCGATGTTGACATTATTTCCCATGGAAACCCGCACGCCTGTTTGCGTATCGATATTAGGGTAACTGCCGTAAATAAAACCGTGATCCGCAATGTCAAAATCCCCTTTTTTTACGATTTCGCCCCTGAACTCCAGGCTGTTTACGCTGGTTACCACGGGATCTTCGGTCGTAATCTGTGGATGTTCTTCCATCTCTTTTTTGCACGCCCCGAGGCACAGCACGGCTAGACAAAAAAGCAGTCCATAGCCAATTTTGGTTGATCTGTCGTTATTCATCGTTTGATGGGTTTAGAAAATATAGCCTATGCGAATGCCGTTTGTCAGGCGCGGACCGAAGGAACTGTCGGAGTGATCTGTGTAATGGCTCTGGTTGGACGAGCCCGTCCCTTTTTGTTGTTCTTCTACCTCATCATAGATCGTCTTGTCAAAGGCAATGCTAAACTCGTAGCCGAAGAAAAAATTCTTCGCCATGTAAAAATCAAAACCGGTGAATGCGGCCACTCCAAAACGTTTATAGCCATACTCCAGGATGGATCTGTAGTAATTGCCGTTGTTGTCGTAGACCGTTTGATACCAGCCACCATTGATTTCCAAGATGGATTCGCCTTCTATCAGTTCTTGATTGAGCGACCTGCGCGTAAACGTGAGGTCTGCCCCTATGTAGGGAGATAAGCGACGGGTTCCTTTGAAATGCTTTTCTACCCCTGCATTCACGCCGTAGGTACTGGCGCTTTTTTCGTCCTTGAACCGATAGCTATTCGTTCCATACGGTTGTTGGTTGTCGTTCAGTGTTTTTTCCGTGCTGACAATAAATCCCAAACGTACGGCCAAGTCCTCCTTGGTAAAATAGCGGAATTTAATCTGATTGAGTGAATTGTTAAGGTTTATCTGACCGTTGAATGGGTTGAAATTTAATTCTGTGCCGAAGGTTCTTGCTGCTGCCTTCAGTCTGGATGTGTCCTGTTGTGCAGTTTGGGCAAAAAGGACTTTGCAGGCAAGTATTGCCAGGGTCAAGGTTGAAATTTTTCTCATTTTAGTATGACTATTTCGCGCAAAAATAACTTAAAATCAGATTATAACAATAGTGTTTTTAATAGATTTTTAGCAAGCCGCGAATCTAGGCCAAATGAGCATCATCAACAAGCGCTAAGAACAAATTTGCCCACGGATAAGCAATTGCCTTTTAATCACCTAAGTGAAGACGGCGGCTTGAATTTTCCGGAAGCTATGGATTTTCTTTTCCTCGGAAAGCGGCCTTTAAAACCGCTCAAACTGCGAAAAGAAGAAGTTGCCCTCGATTTCGGCATTTTCATCGGAGTCAGAGCCGTGTATGGCATTGGCCTCGATGGATTTTGCGTACTTACCGCGGATCGTTCCCTGTTCGGCTTTGGCCGGGTCGGTAGCACCGATCAACTTGCGGAATTCTTCGACGGCGTTTTCCTTTTCGAGTATAGCGGCCACGATGGGGCCAGATGTCATGAAATCGACCAGTTCGCCATAAAATGGACGCGCGGCGTGCACGGCATAAAACGCTCCGGCGGTCTCCTTGCTCAGCTGGATATATTTCATCGCCACTAGCTTGAAGCCCCCAGCAATGATATCGTTCAAAATAGCACCGGTGTGGCCATTGCTCACCGCATCGGGCTTAATCATGGTGAATGTCTTAGTTGTTGTAGTTGCCATTAAAAAATTTTTTGCAAAGCTAGGCAAAGTTAAGTAGTTGCGCAAGCGGCAAATACATCGGTCATTTCCATTACTCATTCCATGTAGCTATATTTGGGCGCCCATGAGCAAGACATCACATCGATTTCGACGCGGAGTTTGCCTGCTTGTTATTGTCGTTCGTTGCTGTGCAAATGGCCGCCCAATATCGGGGTGGAACCATCCCATTGGTCAATTATATTCATAACTATGAAAACTCCTTGTTTTACTCGAAAGCAACTGATCGTCGTTTTCTTGATTTTTTCGGCTGCGCGTGTCGACGCGCAAGGTGCCGCCCGTGCGCAACGCGAAATCGCAGCGATCATGTCAAACTATCAAGCCATTGGCGCGTCGGTGGCCGTGGTGAAGGGTCGTGACATTATCTACAACCATTCGTTTGGCCTCAAAAATGTAGAGACGGGCGAAGTGATGGAAAACAGCGATCTCTTCCGGATCGCTTCTATTTCCAAGTCGTTTGTTGCTACGGGTATTATGCAGCTTGTCGACGCGGGAAAGCTTTCATTGGACGATGATGTGGGCGACCTCATCGGTTTCCGAGTTCGCAATCCTAATTTCCCGGATTCGGTGATTACCCTCCGACTAATCCTCTCCCATCGGTCCAGCATCAGCGATAAAAAGGGGTACTTTACCCTGGATGCGCTCAACCCCGATAAAGGCCCTGGCTGGACCGATGCCTATAATAGTTATGCGCCGAATACAGACTACCAGTATTGCAATCTGAATTTTAACCTTGCGGGAGCCATCCTCGAAAAGTACGCGGGCGAACGCTTTGACAGGTACATTCGCCGGCATATCCTTAAACCGCTGGGTGTATACGGCGGCTATAACGTGGACAAGCTGGATAGCAGCAGATTCGTTACTCTGTATGCGTACGATGGCGAAGCCAAAAGGTTCTCACCCTCGCCTGCCGCTTACCAGTCGCGCGCTGAAGCGTTGAAGGAATACGAGTTGGGCTACAGTACTCCGGTCTTTTCACCAACGGGCGGAATGAAAATGTCTGCTGAAGACCTTGCTAAGGTGATGATAATGCATATGCATTACGGTATGGGAAACGGTGCCCGCATTATTTCAGAAGAAGGCAGCCGTGCGATGCAGACCGTGCTGACACCGAGATCGGGCTACGGAATGGCGCTGCGCACCATTGATGACCTCATACCGGGAAAGGCGATGACCGGCCATGAGGGGATTGCTTATGGTTTATATAGCGCAATGTATTTCCAACCGCAGGAGCGGTTTGGCATCGTGGTGATTACGAATGGCTGTAACACCGGCTTTTCGAATGGAGACGTGATCAATGATTTCCTGCAGGCAATGTATCACTGCCTATATAAGAACTTCTTGCAATAGATTTTTATGCGTAAATTTGCAACAAGATGGGACTCGGCTTACAGGTAACGATCGACGAAGATTCAGGATTCTGCTTCGGGGTGGTATACGCCATTGATATGGCGGAAGAAATACTCGAGCAGGACGGATACCTGTACTGCTTGGGTGACATCGTACACAACGATGAAGAAGTGGCCCGCCTCACGGCGAAGGGCTTGCGCATCATCGGCCATGAACAGTTGCCTGCTCTACGGGACGAAAAGGTGCTTATCCGGGCGCACGGCGAGGCCCCGGAGACCTATCGGACAGCCTTAGAGAACAATATCACGCTCATCGATGCTTCCTGCCCGGTGGTGCTCAAGCTTCAGAACCGGGTGAAGACCTCGTTCGACCAGCAGGAGAAGATCCTCATTTACGGCAAGCATGGCCATGCCGAGGTCATCGGCCTGCAAGGGCAGACCAACGGCGAGGCGATCGTTTTTCAGGATTTAGCGGAGCTGAATGACCTGGAATTGCCGGACCGCTTCACGTTATATAGCCAGACCACCAAGAGCACCGATAAGTTTTATGCGATCAAGGAGGAGCTGCTCAACCGGGGATACGACGTGAAGGCCAACGACACCATCTGCCGACAGGTATCCAACCGGTACGAAGACCTGGACAGCTTTGCGCGCAAATATGATAAGGTGGTGTTTGTCTCCGGCAAAAAGTCGTCCAACGGGCGTGTGCTGTATGAGGTATGCCTCAAGAGCAACGCCAACAGCTATTTTGTATCCGACCCCCGGGAATTGAAACCGGAATGGTTCAACCCCGGCGATACCGTGGGCGTATGCGGGGCAACCTCTACCCCCATGTGGCTGATGGAACAGGTAAAAAGGATGTTGGAAGGGTACTGACCGTCATCTAAACTTCAAATTATTACCGCTTTACAAGCATACTTTCATAAATCCGTATCTTTGCGCGGTATGAGTAAACCGAAAAAGGGGGTGTTGCTGGTCAATCTGGGGACGCCAGATAGTCCTTCAGTGCCGGATGTACGGCGTTATCTCACGGAGTTTCTGCTGGATGGCCGGGTGATCGATATACCGGCGTGGCGGCGCAACCTGCTGGTCCGTGGAATTATTGCACCATTCCGGGCGCCTAAATCTGCCAAACTTTATCAGGCGATCTGGGACCCACAAACAGGGTCGCCGCTGCTGCATAACAGTCTTCTTCAACAACAGTTGCTGCAAGAACGGCTGGGTGATGAATACCATGTCGAATTGGCCATGCGCTACCAAAAGCCGTCTATCGCATCGGCATTGGCCAAGCTGAGACCGATGAACCTGGAAAGTATCCGGATCATACCGCTTTTTCCGCAATATGCTTCTGCCAGTACTGGGTCCGTAGTTGACAAGGTGATGGAGCTGATGCACTCGTGGCACACCTTTCCGGAAGTTTCGGTCGTTAATGATTTTTATGATCATGAGTTGATGATCGATGTGTTTGTCGACAATGCATTGAAGCATAAGCCCGAGACCTACGATCATATCCTGTTCAGCTACCATGGCCTGCCCGTGAGGCAGCTGACCGATGTGGAATCCTCCGGTGCGCATGATTGCGACAGGGCGGGTTGCCGGGAACGCATGGCTAACCACAACCGGTATTGTTACCTTGCGCAGTGCTATGCCACGACCCGGCTTATTGCAAACAAGTTGGGGATAGCTCAGGCAGATTACACGGTATGCTTCCAGTCCCGGCTGGGGAAGACCCCGTGGGTACTGCCCTTTACCAGCGATGTACTGAAAGACATGGCAGCAAAAGGCAAAAAACGATTGCTGGTATTCAGTCCGGCATTTGTGGCCGATTGCCTCGAAACCATTTATGAGATTGGCACAGAATATGCACTTGAATTCAAGGCGTTGGGTGGAGAAAAGGTGCAGTTGGTAGAAAGCCTTAATGACCACCCCACGTGGATCACGGCCCTGGAACAATTGGTTTATGGAACCCCGACAACATGGCCGGAAAAAGAAAGGTTGACGGTTTAACATGATTATTTTCAACACCATAATACTGCTTGCAATCGATTTTTATATCTACAAAGCGTTGCGCGCGTCATTGCTCAAATGGCCTAGGTCTACGCTGTTCTCGCGATTATGGTGGGGATACAGTTTTGCCCTGGCCGGAGCGATCGTGCTCAGCATCTATGTCAGCATACCACTGATGGTGCGCTCTATCATTCTGGTGGCGTTTTTCCTGACCTTTACGGCCAAATTCATCTACTTATTGGTCTTGTTGGCCGATGATCTCCGCCGGGGCGGGATATGGCTGACCCGGTTATTTACCCCCAAGAAGCAAGCGGCGTCTGCTGACGAACCGCTGCCCGAGCGACCGGTGAACGGCATCACGCGGTCTGAATTTCTGACCAAAGCAGGTATCCTTGCGGCGTCGATCCCGATCGTGCCCATGGGCTGGGGCGTCATCTCCGGGGCGTATGATTACCAGGTCCGTAGGCAAAAACTGTATCTTCCTAACTTGCCCCAGCAGTTTCACGGCCTGAAAATCGGGCAGTTATCCGATGTCCATTCCGGCAGTTTCTACAACAAAAGGGCGGTTTTGGGCGGCGTGGAACTCTTGTTGGCCGAAAAACCGGATGTCGTATTCTTCACCGGGGACCTGGTAAACAACCTGGCCAACGAGATGCGCGACTATCAAGACATCTTCGCGAAGGTGCAGGCGCCCCTCGGGGTCTTTTCAGTATTGGGCAATCACGATTATGGCGATTACCATTTTGGTCCGGAGTCCTCGGCTGCGAAAGTCAAAAACCTCCAAGACCTGAAAGACACCCATCAGGTGATGGGCTGGGATCTCCTGCTCAACGAAAACAGGACCATCAAGGTCGGCAACGACGAGATCGGCATCATTGGCGTCGAAAATTGGGGTACCGGCCGTTTCCCGAAGCATGGGCTGCTTGAACAGGCGCTTCAGCGGACCGATGAGATGCCCGTGAAACTGCTGCTCTCGCACGATCCCTCCCATTGGCGGGCAGAGGTATTGTCCAGACCCGATGTGGATGTGATGTTTGCGGGCCATACGCACGGCATGCAATTCGGCGTTCGTGCCGGCAATTTCAAATGGAGTCCGGCCCAGTATATATACAAAGAATGGGCGGGGCACTACAAGGAGGGCGATCAGCAGCTGTATGTCAATACCGGATTCGGGTTCCTCGGCTATCCGGGCCGGGTGGGAATCCTGCCCGAGATCACCATTTTTGAACTGATTAGGGGTTAATAACTTCTATTCCAATAGATTTTCAGGTTGTGTGTAGCCCGTCCCGAGGCAACGATGTCCAGCTTTCCGTCGTCGTCAAGGTCGGCTACCGCGAGGTCCTCGCAGGCCATGTCGCCAATATCGATCGCGCGGACGCTCCACGCCTCCCACAGATCGTTGAAGGCAATGTATAATTTGATGCCTACATGGCCGGCCGGATTCGGGTTGCGCCAGCCTGCCACGACCTGATGCCTGCCCTGCCCGATAAAATCAGCTACGGCAAGCGCATGGCCCTCATTGAGCGACTCATCCAACACCACGCGTTCGGCATGTTGGATAGCAGGGCGGTTATCACGGGGTACATAGGCGGTCAGCACATTGCCATGCAAGGGCTCGATGGCAGCCATTATCGGCACATCGTGCTGTACGGTGCCCATACGCAGTTCGCCGATTCCGTGGCCCTTAGCCAGCCAACTCCCCCGATTGAGTGACCGCCATTTCCCATCCGCATACGAAAATCCCTTGACACCCTCTTTCCCGCCGATATAGAGGCGTTCGCCTTGGTCATCGCCATGCACCTCCAGGTTGTGCGTGAGGTGCATGGATTCGTCGATGACCCAGCGTGGCCATTCCTGTGTCGGATCGGCTGGTTTTTCGTATGCCATGACTTTCACACCATGGCCTTCACCATCCTTATTGCCCCTTCCGTGCAGGGGCAGCACAATGAGGTGGTATTTGCCTGCTGCTGCTTTCGCCCAACGCATGCGATGAACGGTGGGCTCATGATGCAGCGGGATGGGCGTCCATCGTTCCGTGGGATCCTCGGGACGCTGCAGGTAATATACCGCTCCCGATTGCGTTGTATCGGTCGTTTCCCCAGGATTCCATTGGGCGCCGACAGCCACCTCCACTTTGCCATCCCCATCAATATCCCGCGCGGCAATGCACACATGATCATGCTCGGTAAGGTCGGCCGCCATGACGAACTTTTTCCAGTCGCCATTCCGGTACCAGGCAAATTCCCGCTTGTCTGCCACCAGGATGTCGGGCTTTCCGTCGCCATCGACATCCCCGATGGCGACGCCATAACCAATACGTAATTGATCGTCTACGGTCTGTTCTTCAAACCGGGGTTCCTGAGGTTGCATTGCCATGAGCTGCAACATCGGCAATAGGTAGTAGTGCATCGGCGTATGAATGGGTTACCCCTATAAAACAATGTGGCAGGTAATTGGTTTGTTCACATGCTAACTATTCGCCGAGACAATATTTTTTGGTAGAAGGGAATAAAATGATACTTTTACGGTTTGTTAACACTTCGCCTGTCTGCGTTTTTATGAAACCTGCATTTTTATGAAACCTGCATTTACAGCGACTTTCGTAAAGGAGATGTCAATGCAGGTTCCATGAGGCCGCTAAAGAAAAATTATTTACGAATGAAAGTTGCGTTTATTATATTATCCAGTTGTCTATTGGTTGTCATGGCGGCACATGCACAGGACTTTTCAGCTTTCCAAGCCAAGCACCTGATCCATCGCGGTGATACGCTGCCTTATCGGATATTATATCCGAACGACTATGACCCGAAAGGAACATATCCGGTGCTGTTTTTCCTGCATGGGGCGGGTGAGCGGGGCAATGACAATGCCAAGCAACTGACACATGGTGGTGCCCTCTTTTTGAACGACAGTTTACGTGCTGCATTTCCGGCGATCATTGTGTTTCCGCAATGTCCCACGGCGTCCTTTTGGAGTAATGTCGCCATCGAAACAGCGCCAGCGGGAAAGCGCGAATTTTATTTCCGCACGGGCGGAAGGCCTTCACAAAGCATGCGGCTGCTGCTGCGGCTGGTGAAGCAGGTGGTTGACGAAGAAGCGGTCGATCCGCAACGGGTGTATATCGGGGGGCTATCCATGGGCGGGATGGGCACTTATGAAGCGTTGCGGCGTAAGCCCAAGGTGTTTGCGGCGGCATTTGCCATTTGCGGCGGCGACCATACCGCTAACGTAAAAAAATACGCCCACGTACCACTATGGATCTTTCATGGGGAGCAGGATGATGTGGTGCCGGCTACCCATTCGCATGTCATCGTGACCGAATTAAAACGGATCGGAGCCAGCCCGAAGTATACGTTCTATCCGAGGGCCAACCACAATAGCTGGGACTCGGCGTTTGCCGAACCGGACTTCCTTCCGTGGCTGTTTAGCCACGAGAAGAAATAACGTCGGCTGTAACACCCGGTCCTCGGCGGCGTCTAATTATTCACAAAACGAGTGTTGCTATGCCAGTCAAAATGTCCTACCGCGAAAACGTCAAGTTATCGCTGCAATCGATCAGCAGCAACAAGTTGCGCACATTTCTGACTGCATTGATCATTGCGATCGGCATCACAGCGCTGGTAGGTATCCTGACGTCTATTGACGCCATCAAAAATTCGCTGACCGACTCCTTCTCGGCTATGGGTTCCAATTCGTTCAATATCCGCAACCGTGGATTGAATGTGCAGATCGGCGGCGGCGGTACACGGCCGAAGCAATTCCCGCCGATCACCTATCATCAGGCCAAAGCATTCAAGGACCGGTTCGATTATCCTGCTATTGTATCGGCCAGTACGTTTGCCTCTTTCGGCGGTACCGCGACATATAAAAGCGAACAGACCAACCCCAATATCAATGTGCTTGGTGCAGACGAAAATTACCTGCAAACGGCGGGCTACCAGTTGTCCCTGGGACGGAATTTCTCGCAGCGGGAGGTCGAATTCGGGAGCAACGTCGTAATTGTCGGTTCGGAGATTATCGAGCGGCTATTCAAGAATAACGAAGAGCCCCTTAACCAGTTTATCACCATTGGCAATACCCGTTATTCCATTATCGGCGTATTGGAGGATAAAGGATCAAGTGCCGGATTTGGCGGCGATAAGACCTGTATCATTCCCTTACTGAAGGCTCGGGCAGTCATGGCCCTTGGCCAGCCCTCTTACACCATCACCGTCATGGCGGCTAATCCGCAACAGATCGAAGCCGCCATTGGCGAGGCTACGGCATTGTTTCGCAATATACGCGGCGTACGGGTGGGACAGGAGACCAACTTCGAGGTGACGAAAAGCGACGCTGTGGCGCAGATCTTGATTGAAAGCCTGACCTACGTAACGATGGGGGCCATCGTCATTGCCCTCATTACCCTTATCGGGGCGTCAATCGGCCTGATGAACATCATGCTCGTATCCGTTACAGAGCGCACACGTGAGATCGGCATCCGCAAAGCCATCGGTGCGACACCAATGGTCATCCGCCGCCAATTCCTCACCGAAGCGGTGGTGATCTGCCTCATGGGCGGCTTTGCCGGCATCTTTTTGGGCATCCTGATCGGCAACATCCTCGCCGTCATTATGGGGGCCAGCTTCATTATTCCCTGGAACTGGATCATCCTAGGGGTGGTGGTCTGCGTAGGCGTGGGCATGCTCTCCGGGTATTACCCGGCCTCCAAAGCCTCCAAACTCGATCCGGTAGAAGCCCTGCGCTACGAATAGCAATCACCTATCGATTGATCACCGGAAACTCCGCAATCCGCAGGGTCGTGCATCCATACGGCACGAGCGTTATCTCCTCTTCCGGGGTGTCGACATCGGGTTGATAGGTGTGGCTGTGCGGTTGTGGACCAGCCATGCCATTGTATAGCGTCCAACCCGGCATCCGCTTACCGACCGTCTTGATTTCGATGGGTGCGTTTTCAAGGTTCCACGGATAGGTAGTGTCTACCTGGTCTTTGTATGTGACGGTGAAAACATCCTGCGTTTCCTTTTCCGGAAAATCCATCAGCCCGTAGTTCCACGGGGATTCGGGACATACCTCGAAATAATGCGTCCCGAATTCGGCTTGGTCGGATGCCAAGGTTTTTTTCTCCCATCGCTCGTTGATCTTAAGGGCGTATACCAGCGGACCCCGCTCTACCGCCAGGGCATTTTCATACCACCGGCTGGTGTGCACCTTCATGGGCAGTTCGAGGACAACCTCGTCGCCCGATTTCCACGTGCGGTTAATCACGGCAATGCCGTCGGTGATTTCGGATAGCGGCCATACTTGCCCATTTATCCGCACCTGCGGGTTGCCGCACCACGTGGGCATGCGCAGGTGAAAAGGAAAACGGGCGGAATCAGCGCTATCGGCGAAAGCGAGTTTAAACTGTATTGCCTCTTCAAACGGGTAGCGGGTTTCTTCGGTAATGGAGACCGTCACCCCTTGGCCCACCTCGGCGGTGACGGTGCTAGGCGAATAGACCAAGGCCGCCAACCCTCCGTCGGCGGTAGCATACCACAGGTTTTGGGTAAACTTTGGCCATCCCTGATGCATGTTCGAGGTACAGCAAGGGTATCCGGTAAGGGTGCCAAAAACCAAGTCGGTGCCATGGTGGTTGGTATCAAAGTTATATGCACGGCGCTGGATCTGTACCTGATTGGCTTGTTGGAAATATTGCCTGGCCATGAAGTCGTCCGTAGCTTGGGTCGGCAGCGCATTGAAGGCCACGCGCTCCAGGTGCTCGGCAAATTGGATATCGCCCGTGATTTCCAGGATTTTCTCAAGCGAAAACATCAGCTCCACGGCCGAGCAGAATTCAGAACCCTGCGTAGGGACCTTGCCATGCAGCATCTCGTCGCCGCCATACATGCCCTGAGGCTGGCCGTTGAATTTCCGGATGTCTGCAAATCCGGTCTTCACAGCGGCGATAAATCGTTCGTCGGGGTTTTGTTGATAATAAATGATGGGCTCTTTGATGCCTTGCGCCAGGTTGACGCAATGGATACTGTTGAGACTGGAGAGGGCGTCCCGCTTCTCAAACATGGAAATAAAATCGATGCCCTGCCCATGCAGCAGCTCGGCAAGTGACAATAAGGACTTCTCTCCGGTAATGTTATACAGCCAATACACGGCCTGTAGGTTATCTGCCGATCGGTATTCCGCCCAGAATGTCCAGTGCCCAAGCGGCTTTTCCTGCAGCGTATTCAGCTGGTACCTGAAATATCCGCTCATCAGCTTAATCACCCGCTCATCGTTTGTCGCCGAATAATATTGCTGCAAGATTTTCAACACGACCATCTTCGGCCACCAGTCATGCGCATTGCCGCGCTGCAAGCCAGGCTCCGGCCCAAAGTCTTTGTCCGGTCCGAAATAGCCGTCCGGTTTTTGGCTGTTGATGGCCCAGTCGACCCAGGGTTGCACCTTCGCTTTCAGTGCATCATCATCCAACAGGTACGCTAATGGCAACAAGCCGTCTATCCAATACGGGCCACGCTCCCATTGGTCGCCATCGCCCCCGAGCCATCCATTGCGCGCGCCCATCACGGAGGGGTACAGCGCGTCTAACTGCCCCGTAGCACCATCCTTCTGCCGGACCAGCATTTCGCGCAGCCATCCTTGGGGCCTGATGGCGCCCAAAGGTAGCTCGATGTAGGGTTTGGTTTTTAAGGGCGAACGGTTATTGCGGTAAGGTTGCGCTATACCGGGGATGCAGTTGCTCATCAGCAGTGTGGAGATAAGGATTGTGCGTAGCATATTCAATCAGCGTTATTGTGCTGAAACCGTACTAAATTATTCATAATCCGCATGCTATGCAAGCTTGGGCTTCGCATTCAGTACCGGACAGGCACAGCAATACTTACAAGCTTGGACAGGTCCGCGAAAAACGCTAATGGTCATTAAGCCGACTTGTTTTTTGATGTTAGTCTAGGTTTTTTATCTTGATGTTTCGGAATGCAACAGGAGTACCCTCATTTTGAAAAAGCAGGTGCCCTTTTTTAGCTTTACCGAAATGCTGAAGGTCCTTGTATTTACTTTGTTGGGTCAATTCCTGAAAAGACTGAGAATCCCGATCATACTCTACGATTTTATCGCCATTTAGCCAATGACTAATGAGGTTGCGGTTAACAATGATTTTTGCCGTATTCCATTGTCCGAAGCCGTTTAATTTTTTTTGGTTGCCGGCAGGAATCAAGTCATAGAGTGATGCGGTGGATCGCAGGTTGCCCCGCTCGGGGTACTTATAATTTTCGTCATCCAGTATTTGATATTCCAACCCCAAATAAACGCCTTTTTGATTTGTAAAATCATTTTTCACTAGGTATTTGACGCCACTGTTGGTATTCATGTATATGGAGAAATCAAATGTCAGTTCAAAATTCTCGAATAGTTTATCAGTGATTATATCCATTTGCTTCCCATGCGGTATGGGAGTGGCCGAAAGCGTTCCGTTTTTTATCTCCCATCCGCCTTCGGCGAGCTTTTGTAGGCCATTGAAGCTTTCGCCATCAAATAGGAGCTGCCAGCCATTTGCCTGCTCTTCATGAGATAGCGTGTTGGGTTCTTGGGCAATTGCGGCAAAAATCAACAACAGGGGAAAAAGGAAACATAAGCTGCTTCGTATCGTCATTTTAGTTGCTATTAAGATTAACAGAAAGGAAATCTTGTCAGATGGGATATCGGCGCGATTCCGTCCGGTATCCCATCTGGCAAGTTTTTTGGCACAGTTATACCTTGGGTTCCCACCCCGGTTCATATGCCCGGCTCCAGAGTTTTTCGGCTTCTGGGTCGCCAATGATATGGCCGTTTTCCGGATTGATTTGCAGATCCCGTTTTACGCGCCAGGAGATGTTGCTCAACAACATGGCCACCGTGCTTTTGTAACCCAGTTCGATGTCGCAGTTGGGGCGGCGATCATTGCGGATAGCATCTAAAAAGTCAGCCGCGTGCAAGCTGTCCATCCCCAAGCTGGGGCTTGCTGTGTTGCGGCCTTCCAAGGCGCCTTTTTCAGCTTCGGATCGCTCTTCCTGGATCAATTTGCCCTGATGGTCATAGATTTTAAAACCATCCCAGCCCGTTTCCAGGCTTCCCTTTTCGCCATAAAAAACAATTCCACGGTCTAGCCCCTCGACTTTTTGGCCGTTGCAACTGCGGCTTTCCCAAACAAGCGTGGCATCGGGATATTCCAGCGTGACGACCTGGGTGTCCGGCGTTTCCCAGTCGTCTTTATATTGGTATCGGCCGCCGATGGAGCTGATGCGTGTGGGAAACTCGACGCCAAGGCCCCAGCGGGCCACGTCTACCTCATGTGTGCCATTGTTGAGGGCTTCTCCGGTGCCCCAATGCCAAAACCAATGCCAGTCGTAATGGATAAGCCCCTCCTGATAAGGCACACGGGGGGCAGGACCCTGCCACAGCTCATAGTCCAGCCAGGCGGGGACGGTACCGGGTTTTAGAAAGGTGGCTTTCCGGGTATTGGTATACCATGTTTTGGCCATGTACACCTTTCCGATAACACCTTCATGAAGTAACTGAATGCCCTTCGCCAGTACGGGTGCCGAACGCCTTTGTGCCCCCATTTGTACCACGCGGTTGTATTTCCGGGCAGCAGCCACAGCCATCTCGCCTTCGGCAGGGTTGTGTGCCATCGGTTTTTCAACATATACGTGTTTTCCTGCCTGGCAGCCCATAATCGTGAGCGGAGCATGCCAGTGATCGGGCGTTGCAGTATAGATAGCGTCGATGTTTTTGTCTTCGAGTACCTTGCGGAGGTCCTTTTCAGTTTTCGGTGTGGTGGTTTGACCAGCATCTGCCACGCGTTTGAGTGCCTTGGGAATGGCCCGTTCATCGACGTCACATATACAAGCTATTTCTGCATTTTTCTGACGGGCGAAGGTGCCACTCATGCTGGTTCCCCTGCTGTTTACGCCAATGGCGGCCACACGGATCCGTTCATTGGCGCCGATAATATTGCGGTAGCTCTTGGCTGAGAACCCCATGGCGGGGTTACTGGCCAGGATGTTGTTGCCCAATGAAAGTGCAGCCGTGCCGACGCCTAGGTTTTTGAGGAAAGCCCTTCTTGATTTGGAGTTCATACCTGTGTTTTTTTGATGGATTTATAATGCCTTTATTTTTATATTCTTAAAGAAGACCACGTCACCGTGATCCTGAAGCAGGACACGGCCGGAGTTTGCCGAACCAAAGCTTGGCTTGACATCCTTGAACTTGCTCAAATCCCGTGCCTGCGCAAACTCGGGGCTATTCCGGTCAAAGGACAAGACTTCTTGGCCATTCAGGTAGTGGGTCACTTTTGATCCCTGTGCCACAATGCGGGCGTGGTTCCACTCACCTACGTTGATTTCAACTTTTTTCGTCACGGGAAGGATATCATACAACGTGCTCAATTGGCGGTTGCCATTTCTGCCGAGTTTTGCATCGGCATGGCGCTCATTGTCGATGATTTGATATTCCGGACCTAGCCAACCGCCTTGCTCATAGTTGGTGAAGAAATATTTGATGCCACTGTTGGCCCCTTCGGTGATTTTAAAATCGACACGTAGGTCAAAATCACGATATTCCTTTTCGGAAATGATGTCGTTGTGACCTTTTCCTTCCGGCCGGATAGAGAGCATACCATCCGATGCTTGCCAGTCGGCATCCGGCGAAACGCCTTTGGGAGTTTTCCATCCATTCAGGTTTTGCCCATTGAAGAGCAGTTCCCAGCCATCGGCTTTTTCCGGGGCCGTGAGCACGTTGTCTGATTGTTGGCTGCGTACGCCCAGTGTCACAAGGAGGGCCAATGCGGACAAAATTAACTGTTTCGTTGTCATAAGGCTAACATTACATTTGGGTATATCCATTATTTTGAATGATTTGTTGGGGATTGGACTGCATGACTGTCATCGGAATGGGATAGGCCAATACATCATCACTCCAGGTAAAGGGGTTGTAGCCGTCTGCCCGCTGTTCAGCAACCATCACCTCTTCGGCCCTTCCTGTCCGCACCAGGTCAAACCATCGGTGATTTTCAAAAGCCAATTCTACGCGGCGCTCCCTTTCGATGGCCAGCAGCAGTTGTTGGTCATTGGCGAAATCCATCAGCTGATAGTCCGCCAACAGGTCGGTCGGCCTTTCGATACCGGGATCGCCGGGCGTATTTCTTGCGCGTTCGCGAATGTCATTGACATACCGCAGGGCGGTTGCTTTATCCCCACCCGTTCTTACCAAGGCTTCCGCATACAGCAGATAGATGTCGGCAAGGCGCAGTTCTATCCAATTGTTGCCATTGTCTGATTCGCTGGTAGCGACGTCGTAATATTTACGGACGTATCTATCGCGTTCGAATATGCCGGTTTTGGCATTTATCCAGCCGTCACGCATGGACACATACTTCCGGGGATCTCCCGTTTCATACGCGTTTGATAGGTCTTGGGTGGGTGCATTTTGGCCGCCTTTGTCGCCTACAAGAACCACTTCCTTGTCAGAAAATCGGGGCGCGAAGTTATTGTTCCAAGGGCTGCCCGTGTCACCGCCCGGAGCGCCTTTCATGTATTGGATTTCGAAAATGGACTCCGCATTGTTTTTGTTGTTTACGTCAAATAAATCATCGTAACCGGAGATAAGCGAGTAGTTGTTGTTATTGACAATCTGTTGGAATTTTTCGATCGCCAGGTTGTAATATTCATTGCCCCTGTTGAGGGGATAGCCAGCCATGGTCATGTATACCTTTCCCAATAGTGCCGTGGCAGCACCCTTCGTAGCGCGGCCTCTATCGCCTGCTGAATAGGCTTCGGGAAGGTTGGCTTCCGCGTATTGAAGATCAGCAACGATAAGGTCGTATGTTTCTTCTAAGGATACGCGGTTGAGTTGGTAAGCCTCGTCAGGCGTGATTTCTCGGTCTACTTTGATGACGCCAAGCAACTGGCCGTTTTGGGCCTGACCGCCGAATATGCGGTTCAACCAGAAATAGGCCAGCGCACGGATAAAACTGGCTTCGGCCTTATACTGTGTGCGTAAGTGCTCTGACTCACTGGTAAATGTAGCCGCATCGCTGCGCCCCAACACGAGGTTGCAGCGTAGTATGGTATGGTAGCTGTCATCCCAGCAATCTTGGAGAAATGTGTTTTCTGGAAGTAAAGGGGAAGCGAACTCATCGACGCCTTTTTCATTGGCGGGGTTGCCGGCCAGCCAAGAATACGTGGTGTTGTCCGAACGTATCTCGCCCAACTGGTAGAAAGACCCGTTGTAAAGGGTACGCAAGCTGGCATACGCCGATAAGGTCGCTTGATTGATGTCCTGCTGGGTTTTATAGAACGTGCTCGAATTCAAGTTAGATGGTGGTGCCAAATCGATAAAATCAGTCCCACAGGAAGTTAATACGTATGTTATGAGGAGCAATAAAAAAATCTTTTTCATAATCTAAAGCATTTAATTAAGCTTACAACGTTAGGTTAATACCGAAAATAAAGGATCTGGCTGTCGGATACCCCAGATAGTCGCCACCTTTGGCAAGCCCAGTTCCTTCACTGCTGGTTTCGGGGTCATAACCTGTGTAGTTCGTTAGGGTAAACAGATTGCTGCCCGTGACGTACAGGCGTAATGCGGATACGTTCAATCTGTCCAGTACGCTTTGTCCTACATTGTAGGCCAAATTTACATTTCTCAAACGCAAATAGGAAACGTCCTGTACCCAAGCGGACGATGGATCGCGCTGCCAACCTGTGGGATTGCGGGTGGCACGGAAGTGGATACCGTCGCCGGGGTCTTCGGGCGAACGCCAACGGTTGGTTTGCTCAATCATCCCGTTTCGATCGCCATGATAAATGCCCACCATGCGCTGGAAGAAACTGAAGACTTTGGCACCCTGCGAAGCGGTAAATTGTGCGCTTAAGGAGAAGCTTTTGTAGGAGAAGCTGTTGGTCATGCCCGCGATAAAATCGGGATTGTTACTTCCCAAAATGGTTTTGTCGTTTTGGTCCAATATTCCGTCTCCGTTGACATCGGCATACCGGCCATCCCCGATCTTATCGGCAGCAAGATGTGGATAGCGATCGAGTTCTTCCTGCGAAGTGAAGACCCCTTCGTATTGATAGCCAAAGAAGCTCGCGATGGGGTGTCCTATTGTCGTAATGAAGGCATTGTTGGCATTCGGGGCACTTTCATAGATGGGTCGTTGATCGGGGCCTACTTCCAGTACCTTGTTTTTATTGATGGCTATGTTGAAATTGGTGGTCCATTTAAACGCATTAACCAAATTCCGGGTTGTGACGGCTATTTCCACACCCTTGTTTTCCACTTTTCCGATATTCTGGAGCTGGTTTTCATAACCTGTAATGGTAGGAACGGGGACATCGAGCAAGAGATCGATGGATTGGCTGTTGTAGAAGTCTCCTTCCACGCGAATGCGGTCATTGAACAAGCCCAACTCCAGGCCTAAGTTGATTTGACGTGTTTTTTCCCAGCCGAGATCATTATTGGGAATTGACTCCGGATCAACAGTATTGATGAGCGACCCGCCGCTGGGATAATATCCCGGACTCAACAGCCCGATAGCGGAATAGTTGCCAATGCGGTTGTTTCCCGAAATCCCGAAGCCAGCCCTGATCTTGAGGTCGCTGATGGGATCCACACCCTGCATGAACTGCTCTTGGGAGATCCGCCAACCTAGCGAAACGGAAGGAAATGTACCCCATCTCCGGCTTTGACCAAAGCGGGAGGAGCCATCGCTACGTATGGCAGCGGTAAACAGGTAGCGGTCATCATAAGCGTAATTGACCCGGCTTAGGTAGGATATCAGCGAGTATTCAGACGCGGTGCTGGATAGCTCGTACATATTGCCTGCATTTAACGTTTCTATCTCGTCATTTGCAAATCCTCTTGCTTCACCCGTGAGGTCGTTGCTGGTATGTTTTTGTGTAGTATATCCCACTAACGCGGTAAATTGATGCTTGCCTCCGAAATTCTTTGAGTAATTGAGGGTGTTTTCGATTACCCAATCATAATCGGTTCCCCGGTCCTCCACTGCTCTTGCGGGCCGTGGTGCTCTAGAAGCATCCAAGTCCACGATGGAAGGTTCGAACCGCTTAAAGTGGTTGTCCTCAATTCCACCGTTTATACTGACCCGATACTTGAGGCCTTCGACGATTTCCCAATCTGCTGAGAGCGTACCCAACCAGCCATACCGCCTTCTGTTGAGTTTGACCAATTCGGCGACACCGATGGGACTGGAGACATCACCACCAAGAATATCAGGATTTCTGACCATTGAACCGTAGGTACCATCCTCATTCTGCACGGGGTAAATCGGCGGCAGTTGGAGTGCATACATAACTGCCGAATATTTTCCCTGGTCTTGTTCGCGTCCTTTGGCTGAATAGGCCATAAGGTTTACCCCGAGTTCAATGGACTCGGTGACTTTTGAATTGATGGCCGAACGGAAGTTGAATCGTTCATAATCCGTGTTTATCACGATCCCGTCTTGCTTCGTATAGCTTCCCGAAAAATTATATTGAGTATTCTCGGATCCGCCGTTTACCGACAGCTCGTTCTGCTGGGTAAGTGCATTGCGATAAAGCAGTTCCTGCCAGTTATTATCGGGCATTTGCGCTACGGAAGCCGGATCGAGGAAATTGTATAGATAGCCTCCGGTCCCATCAGGGATGATATACTGCCCTGTGGCACCGGGATAGAGGCTCCGGCGGGAATTTGGGTCATTGATGGAATGCGGGCCTTGGTTGGGGTCGCCGGGGATAACCGCGGCATCAAGCCAAGCCTGGTTTCTACCGTCAACTAACCACTCTACAAATTGGTCTCGGTTCATCATCTCGACCTCCTTGCCCCGCTGTTGGAAGCCCACAAATGAATTGACACTAACTCTTGGTGGCCCGACCTTTCCTTTTTTGGTGGAGATGACGACAACGCCATTGGCTCCACGAGAACCATAAATGGCTGTTGATGAAGCATCTTTCAGTACCTGGATGCTTTCAATGTCAGACGGATTGATAAGGCGAAATGCATTTCCTTCCATCGGATAACCATCAACCACATACAAGGGATCGCTGGACTGCGTAATGGAGCCTGTACCCCTGACCCGGATGGTTAAACTTTCACCGCCGGGCGCACCGCTAGTTTGCTGCACTTGAACTCCAGCCATCTGGCCGGCTATCGCCTCGCCAAAATTCTGGACGGGGCGGTTTTGGATGTTTTCTGCCGAAACGGATGCTACTGCTGTTGTCACATCAGCCCGGCGTTGGGTGCCATAGCCCACGACTACCACTTCATCCAAATCACTGACAGCTTCGCGAAGCACAGCGTTGATGGTCGAGCTCGTGCCGATACTTACTTCGCGATCTTCATAGCCGACGATGGTGAATACCAACGTGTTTCCGTTATTTGGTAATATAATTCGGTAATTCCCATCTGCATTGGTCGTCGTCACCGTGGTGGTGTTTTTCACGCTTATGGTCACTCCTTCCAATGGCTCTCCCTGCTCATTGGTTATCCGGCCGTTGATTTCGCGCTGTTGGGGTGCCGTGAAGGAGCGAGTTGATTGCACTTCTTTTTTTCGGCGTACCAGCACTGTTTTGCTGTCAATTTGAAAAGTAAGCGGTTGACCCGCGAAACAGGCTTCTAAAACGGTATGTAGTGGCGTATTCTGAAAATTGAGGTCAACCGCTTTGGTGCCGGCAAGGTGAGCGCTGTTGTATAGGAAGTCATAACCCGTCTGTTGTTGGATTTTCTCTAATATAGAGGCGATAGACGCTTTTTTTACATTGATTGTGACGTTCTGTGCATAGCCCACGGCTCCTGCCTGTAGAAATGTGATAGTCAACAACACAATGACAAGTTTCATGATTAGCAATAATTTGAATAGATAACGCCGAGAACAGCGAAATAAGATGGATTTTTTATACATTTGACATCCTGTTTGGTTAATAATTGATTCTTTTCTCAAGCAATTGATTTTGTGGCCAACAGCTATGCCGGGTGCGCCACGAACGCCTCCGGCTTTTTGGTGACCATCGTGATCGGTATCGTTATTTCATGATGACCACCCTCCTTTCCTTGATTTCGAAATGTATCGGTGCCAGTTTTTCTAAATGACTAAAAAGTTGGGATACATTCTTTGAGCGTTGGAACGTGCCAGTAAATCGGTCGTTGAATTGTCCTTGATATGCTACGGCTTCAATATCATACCATCGGGATATTTTACCGATAATGTCTTCAATAGATTCATTATCAAAACGGAAATAGCCGTTTTTCCAAGCCATCACAGAACGAATGTCTGCTTGGGCTTGGCGGATATTTCCGGTTTTTTCATCCGCAATGGCTTGTTCTCCTGGTTTTAAGGTAATTCGCTGGTCATTTTTCGATACATTTACCACGCCCTCCAGCAACGTGGTGGTTACGTGGGCCTCGTCTTCGAAAGCCGACACATTGAAATGTGTGCCCAAAACCTCAATAGCACTGCCCTGTGCATTGACTTTAAATGGCTTTAAAGCATCGTGTGCCACCTCAAAATACGCCTCTCCTTTAAGGGAAACGGCTCGCTCTCGCCTTGCAAACACCACTGGATATTGTATGGAAGAAGAAGAATTCAGCCAAACCTTTGTGCCATCGGGAAGCAAAAGCCGATAGGTATGACCTTTTGGTGTGCTGAATGTATGGTACTTGGTTGCTCCGTTGGCAACATCGGCCTGTGCAGCTTGGTATAAAATGCTCCCGTCTTCCGCTTTTGTAATGTTGACGCCTGACTCTTGTGCTAAGATGCCGACGATTGAATCGCTGACTACAATAGTACGGCCGTCATCCAACGTGAGTATGGCTTGGTTATGATCTGGCAAAAGAATATCGTCGGCCTGCTTTGCAATTGTCGGTGGGCTATCGGGGTTAGACGGGTTGAAATACAAGAACAGCCCTATGGAGATAGCGGCGATTAATATCGCCGCTATCCGAAACCATGCTGTGAGATCGGATTTACGGGACGCGATTTGCGGCTGGTCATCGGCTTGATGCCTATTGACAGTGTCCATAAGCTCACGATATAGTTGGTCTTGCCGTTCACGGTTGAATCGGACCATCAGCGTGTTGCCCGTTTCCAATGCTTCATCAATTGCCGTTGAAACCGATGCCGGAGCCTCTTCATCTAAATACCTGAGTAACTCCTCACAATCTTTCCTTGTGACGGTGTTATCAAAATACTGAGCCAGCAACTGCTGCAAACGGTTAATGTCCATGGTCTTTTGGCGAATAATTGGTCCCCATGGTGGGGCTTACCTAGAGAGAACACCAAAGGGAGGGGATAGGACTAGTTTGAACGAATTTTTTTTCTTGCAACGATCAGCTCGCCATCAAGCCAACGAAAACCAATGCTAATAGGTAAGTGTAACCCGATTGTCGGAGGGAGTTCTTCAATGTTTTTAACGCCTGAACCATGTGATTTTTCACTGTATTGGGCGAGAGGCCAAGTTGGTCGGCAATTTCCTTGTGCGATAAGCCATCTACACGGCTTAATTTAAATATCAGTTGTTGTTGTTTGGGGAGGCTTGTTACCAACTGTTGCGCATATTCTTCCAGCTCTTCGCTCATGAGTTGCTCTTCAGTCGGATTATTTGCGACCTCCAATCGTAACATCAATCGTTCAAACAATACAGCAGATTTCCGGATTTCTCTCAGTTTGTTTAAGCTTAACCGTTTGGCGATGACATATAAGTAAAGCCACATGTTTCCCTGTTCGTCCAACCCTTTCCGATTTAGCCAAAGCTTCAGAAATACGTCTTGAACAACCTCTTCACTCCAAGTGGTATCTTTTAGAAAACGAAAAGCCAGTTGGTACACCTGTTCGCTGTGCAAGTCATAGATCAGGCGGAAGGCGGCCTCGTTGCCTGCCACCAAAAGCCGGATCGTCGAAGAATCAACAGCGGACATTGATGTAAGTTTATAACGGTGTTAGTCAGTTACAAACCTACTAAAAATTGTTTTACCAACCTATCCCGTAATCCTCGCCGTTGTTGCTGCTCCCGCCCCAGAGTGAGCCGTGTTCGTGGTCAACGAAAATAGCATTGATCGGACCGCTTGTGCGGGTACCTAACCGCACGGAATACCCCATGGTTTTCAATTTGTCCACCACGTCTTGCGGAGTCGCCCTATCAAGGAGGATGCTTCCGGCGCGCGGCATGCGATCGTTGAATTGGGTGCCGCCCAGGGAGAGCCACAGCTGGTTGCTATTGATATTGGCGGCCTCGGTGGCCTGTTGTACGGTCATATCAAATTCCACCATATTGAGGAAAAATTGCAAGAGGTTCTGTTCCTGCGTATCGCCGCCTTGTACGGCAAATGAGAGGTATGGTTTGCCTTCTTTGAGGGCCATGGATGGCGTGAGTGTTACCCGGGGCCGCTTGCCGGGCGCCACCACGTTAAAGGGATCGATGATCGAATCGAGCACGAAGCTTTGCATGCGTTGGCTCATTCCCACGCCGGTGCGGCCGGCGATACAGGCAGGCAGCCATCCGCCGCTCGGGGTGATGGATACCACCCATCCTTCGGCGTCTGCGGCTTCCACGCTGGTGGTGCCGCGTAGCAGGCGGTCGTTGTACAGGCTGTCCGCCACCAACGCCCCGGTGGCGTCATGCTTAGGCACGAAGTTTTCCAGCTCCTTCAAGCCAGCCGTATCGGCCAGCAGTTGCTGGCGCTGGGCAAGCAGCGCTTTGAAGGGGTTGGTTTTGCCTTCATAGGGATAGGGGTCTCCGGGTTGCGGATTGGGATCGTTGCGAAGCGGGTTGATCAATTTCGCGCGTTCCTTTGCATACTCCTTGCTCAAGAGCCCCTTAATGGGTGGCCGGGGCGCAAAGTAGGGGTCGCCGTAGTAGAAGTCGCGATCAGCAAACGCAAGGTTCATGGATTGGTATACGGTATGGATATACTCGGTAGAATTATAGCCCATTGTTTTCAAGTCGACATTCTCCAAGATGTTCAAGGCCTGCAATAGCGAGGGGCCTTGTGTCCATTCCTGCAGCTTGTATACATCGATGCCCTTATAGCTGGTTATCAACGGCTCTTCTTCAATGGGCTTCCAGTTGGCGAGGTCTTCCATGGTGAATAGCCCGCCCTGTTCGCGGCTTCCCCGTACCAGTTCTTCCGCAATATCGCCCTTGTAGAAGCGGTCGTAGGCCGCCATAATGGCCTCTTTGCGGGATTTGCCCTGTTTGAGTGCTTCCTGCTCGGCATCTACCATTTTTTGGAGGGTGGCTAACAGGTCTTTCTGTACGAAGATTTCGCCGGGCTCGGGCGCTTCGCGCTCTTCACCGAGGTGCGGCAGGAATACCGCCTTGCTATACGGCCATTGCTTGATACGCTCCTTGCCGCGCTCCATGCTATTGGCGGTCTGCGCATCGATTGGATATCCGGCGGCCATGTCCATGGCCGGAGCCAGTACATCTTTCAGGCTCAGCTGGCCATAGTTGGCCAGCATGTGGCAGATGCCACCGGGTGTGCCTGGTGTTACCGCGGCGAGCGGACCATACTCCGGGGGGAAGTTATAGCCTTTGCCTTTGAAAAACTCCGGGGTCGCGCCTGTCGGTGCCACGCCCAATGCATTGATGGCGATGACTTTGCCGGTCTTAGGGTTATAGATGAGTGCTTGTGTTTCACCACCCCAGCTCAGTACATCCCACATGGTGCAGGTGGCCGCCAACATGGCACAGGCCGCATCCACAGCATTCCCGCCGCGTTCGAAAATCAGCGCCCCCGCTGTGGCAGCCAAGGGCTTGCCCGTGATGGCCATCCAATGCTTACCGTGCAGGGGCGGTTTTTCGGTGCGCTGGGCATGTACTTGTAAGGCGAGTAAAAGGATGAGGGCAGCGAGCAGCTTCTTCATGGCAATAACAGGGTTAGTTAAACAGAAAATGTCCTGTTAAAGGTAGGGCTTATCGCGAATAGTTGGTAGCGGAAGATTGTAACGAGTTGGTTAAGCTGAATCTTGAAGATTAAATGGCGAATTTTAGTGCGTTTTCTAAATTCGCCCGGAAGGGTTTATTTTTTCTTTTTGCGGTTTAACGCTGTCAGGGCTTTATTCGCTTCTGATATACTATCGATAAACTGTTTTTCTACTTCGGAAAGTTCATCGCCCGTTTTCGTTCGATAGGCCTCATACTCTGCCAGCGCTTTCTTTTGAGCCAGTTCTGCCGAAATTTTCCCAGCATGAGCGAGCACTTCCTGACGGCTCATTTTGATGAAGCCGTCCAGCACTTCAATCCAATCTTTCATGGCCATGGACCGTTGTTGCAACGCGTTGATCTCGGCAATGTCCAGATAAGCAGAAACCAATCGATTTAAAATTCTTAATTCTTCCTCAGTTAGATAGTTTTTAGCTATGCTGATTTCCTGCTTCGTGGGATGTTTGCCTTTGAACGTTTTCAGTCCCATAAAAGGCTGGAGGGCATTCGCTCTTTGGAAAATGACCTCGGCAGCTGTATGACCATGCGCAGCCCAATGTAGTTTGTTTTGGACGGTTTGAAAGAATTTTTGGGTCAACTCGGCTTTCGGGTCGTAGTCAATACTTGTGGCATAAATTTCCAATACCTTTCTGTAAAACAGCTTTTCTGAAGAACGGATATCTCTTATCCGTTCTAATAATTCCTCAAAATATCCTCCACCCTGTTTGAGCAAGTCATCATTCATGGCGAAGCCCTTAATGAGGTATTCTCTTAATCGCTCTGTGGCCCATATCCGAAACTGGGTGCCTCTCAACGATTTTACGCGATAGCCCACGGAGATGATGACATCAAGGTTGTAGTGATTAACCTCATAGGACTTACCGTCAGCAGCAGTTGTTCGGAATTTCCGAACAACTGACTCCTCAAGCAATTCGCCTTCGCCAAAAACATGTTTAATATGCTCGCTAATATTGGATTTAGATGATTGAAATAATGCAACCATGTCGGCCTGTGTAAGCCACACCGTACTATTTTCCAGTCGTACTTGGATCTTCAACAGCCCATCTTCGGACTGATAGAGCAAAAAATCACTATTTGGTTTATCAAAGTGCATGATATCAGGCTTTACTTCCTTTTAAATACCCCTTCAAAAACTGCGCGGTATAGCTGTCCGATGTGCTGACCATCTCTTCCGGAGTACCTTCGAACACGAGCTCGCCTCCCTTTTCGCCGCCTTCGGGTCCGATGTCGATGATCCAGTCCGCGCTTTTGATCATGTCCATGTTGTGCTCGATGACCAGGATGCTGTTGCCTTGGGCGATGAGTGCATCGAATGACTTCAGCAGCTTCTTGATGTCGTGGAAGTGCAGGCCCGTGGTGGGTTCGTCAAAGATGAACAGGGTATTTTTGCTGTTGTTGCCCTTGATGAGGAACGAGGCCAGCTTGATCCGCTGCGCTTCGCCGCCGGATAAGGTGCTGGAGGACTGGCCCAGTTTGACATAACCCAGCCCCACATCTGCAAGGGGCTGCAGCTTGGCCAATATCTTGGATTGGTCGGCAAAGAATTCCAACGCTTCATCTACGCTCAGGTCGAGGATATCGGAGACGTTTTTTTCCTTCCAGGTGATGTCAAGCACATGCTGCTTGAAGCGCTTGCCACCACAGGCCTCGCAGGGAAGTATGATGTCGGCCATAAACTGCATCTCGATCTTCACCTCGCCCTCACCCTGGCACACATCGCACCGTCCGCCTTCTACATTGAAAGAAAATGCAGCGGGCTTCAGTCCCGCGGCTTTGGCGGTGGATTGGGAACTGTACAGGGCGCGGATCTCATCCCACGCCTTCACATAAGTCACCGGGTTGGAGCGCGATGACCGGCCGATGGGATTTTGGTCCACCAGCTCCACTTGTTCCACCCGGCGGATATCGCCGTCGATACCATCATACGCGCCGGTTTGTTCGCCGGAATAGTTGCCGAGGGCTTTTTGCAGGGCGGGGTATAAGATGCGTTTCACCAGGGAGGTCTTGCCCGAGCCGGACACACCCGTGACAACGGTAAATACATTGAGTGGGAAACGCACGTCAATCCCTTTCAGGTTGTTCTCGCGCGCGCCTTTGACCAAGATGGCGTCATGCCACTTGCGGCGGCTTGCGGGCACCGGGATACGCTCCTTGCCGCTGAGGTACCGGCCGGTGAGACTATCGGGGGCTTGCAGGATTTCGTCATAGGTGCCGTTGAAGATGAGGCGACCCCCATTGATCCCTGCTTCGGGCCCGATATCAATGAGGTAATCTGCAGCTTGCATCATTTCCTGCTCATGCTCCACGACGAGCACCGTGTTGCCCACATTGCGCAGCGACTTGAGCACCCCGATGAGGCGCTGGGTGTCGCGGGGATGCAGGCCGATGCTGGGTTCATCGAGCACATAGATGGAGCCGACCAGCGAACTGCCGAGGGAAGTCGCCAGGTTGATGCGCTGGGATTCGCCGCCGGAGAGGGTGTTTGACAGACGATTCAGCGTGAGGTAGCTCAACCCCACATCCGTGAGGAACTGCAAGCGGCTGGCGATCTCGGTGAGCAGGCGCTGCGCGATTTTTGCGTCGTTTTCGGAGAGTTCGAGGCGCTGAAAGAAGTCAAGCGCAACATCCAGTGGCATCAGCACCACATCGGAAATGGACTTGCCATTAATTTTTACATACGTGGCATCCTTGCGCAGACGAGTGCCTTTACACTCGGGGCAGTCCGTTTTGCCGCGATAGCGGGAGAGCATGACCCGGTATTGGATTTTGTACGTCTGCTCTTCAAGCTCTTCGAAGAACCGGTTCAGTCCCTCGAAATGCCGGTTACCGGTCCACAACAACTCCTTCTGCGCATCCGTGAGGTCGCGGTAAGGGCGATGGATGGGAAAATCGAATTTACCGGAGGTGCGGATCAGCCGTTGCAGCCATTCGCCCATTTTTTCGCCCCGCCAAGGGGCGATAGCCCCATCGTATACCGAGCGGCTTTTGTCCGGAACGACCAAATCGGGGTCGATGCCGATAATGCGGCCATACCCTTCGCAGCGCTTACAGGCGCCATAGGGATTGTTGAAGCTGAAAAAATTAGGGGTGGGCTCCTCAAATAAGATACCATCCCATTCAAAGCGGTCGGAAAACGAATGGACAAAGCCGTTTTCTTCAACATAGCAGTCGCCCTTGCCTTCGAAGAAAGCGGTTTGTACGGAGTCGGCTATGCGGCTGGCGGTATCTTCTTCCGCGTCTACGGCGATGCGGTCGATAACAATCAGCAGATCCCCGGCTTGAGCCGTCCAATTCTCCACGGTGTCGTCTTGGAGCAGGGATTCGATTTTCTGTATCGTTCCGTCATAAACCACCCGCACGAAGCCTTTCTGCAGCAGCACAGCCAACTCCTCTTTGAGGTTGCGGTTATTGCTGGGGTGCAGCGGGGCGCTTACGGTGGCGACGGTACCTTGGGGCTGTGCGGTAATGAAGTTCGTGACGGAAGTAACAGTATCTTTCTTTACTTCCGCTCCAGATACCGGCGAATACGTCTTGCCGATGCGGGCGTAAAGAAGCTTGAGGTAATCGTAGATTTCCGTGGAAGTGCCCACCGTGGAGCGCGGGTTGCTGGTGATGACGCGCTGTTCGATAGCGATGGCCGGGGCGATGCCCTTGATGTAGTCTACTTCCGGCTTGCTCATGCGGCCCATGAACTGCCGCGCATAGGACGAGAGGCTTTCGACATAGCGGCGCTGGCCTTCGGCGTAGAGGGTATCGAAGGCGAGGGACGATTTGCCGGAGCCCGACATGCCCGTGATGACCACGAGCTTGTTTTTGGGGATGGCTACGTCTACATTCTTCAGGTTGTGTACGCGTGCGCCTTTGATGATGATATGGGTTTTGGGATCGGGCGTTGCTATTGCTGTGTTCATATGGGATTTGCGATTCCGCGTGCTACCCAGCGGAAAAACACAAAATTACGGATAATTTTTTTAGTAGCAACAGGTGGCTGCAAAAGAAAAAACCCAAGGTAGTGCCACGCTACCTTGGGTGAACCGTGTTGGAAAAAATGAAATTATTTCTTTTCCACCTTCAACACCGCCTGATCGTTGCCGGCCGTCAGATCGAGGGTCAATACGTAGGTCGCACCGGCTTCTAGGGTTTTCCCTTCGGCGATACCGAGGTTACCGGGATCCCGGCCGTTGCTACCGTCGCCCACGAAGATGACATCGCTGGTGGTACTCAGGCCATCATTCTTGAATTCGCCACCCCACCCTTTTTGGTGGAAGAACTTGAAGTTGATGTTATCTGCTGCCACGGTGGTGCCTGCCACCACGGTGATCTGGTATATCTTATCGGCGACCGGAGCCATGCATAGCGCTTTCTCGGTGGTCCAGCCGACCGCATTGGTGGCTACCGAAGGTTTGCCGATGCCCTCGCCGATGATCCAGACTGCCCCGGAGCCATCGGCTTGCAGCGTGGCCAAGTCCGCACCGTTGAGCGTTTCCACGATGAAGTATTGGTGGTTGAAATCGGCCGTAATGCGGTAGTTGCCCGTTTTCGGCTGGAAAAGCAGCTTACCCGAGGCATCCTGCGCAAAATAATCCCGATCGATCCACCAGCTCTCCAGGTCGTCAAACCCATCGATGATGACCTCCTCCTCGTGGTTCAGCGCCAGGTCTACGCGGAAGGTATTGTCATCCACCCGGTCCATCACCGTTTGATTGATCGCATAGGCAATGATGAACGGAGCCGCCTCATAGGTCAGGCTATTGAACGAAATCGTGTATTCTCCCGAAAAGGCATTGGAAAACGGGATGCTGTTGGTACTCCCCTCCTTGATGGCGTTGTCTGCCCAACCGAAGGTCAGTTCGTTTCCAGCCTCGCCAACGGCAGGCGTTTTAATGTAACCATTGACCTTCGCCGGGAAGGTGCCGGTGGCCGCATAGGTGTACAGGTCCGTGCGTTCCAAGCGGTATTCGGTCTCGTCGGCCACCAAGGTGAGGTATGGATAATCCGGCCGTTGCAGGGGAAGCTCGTACGCCATTTCAGTACTGGTGAAGTGGATGTTTTGGAGCACCAGCTTGAGCGTAGCGGTGCCGTCGGGCACGTTGGCATAGTAGGGCACATAGATTTTACCCGTATAGTCCCCATTGGTTTTCGTGCGGATGACGGTCTCCGAAACCAGCTCGTCGCTGTAGTACAAGCGGGCCTTCAAGGTTGACAGGGGCACATCGGCGTCGGACACACCGACGGTGAAGGCCAGGCTATCGCCAAAATGGGCAGCAGAAAAGTCGGTCTTCGATTCGATGACCGGATTGCCCGGGGCTTTCGTTTCCTCTTTTTTGCAGGCGCCTACGAGGAGGCCTGCGAGGATCAGTAGGTTAATAAGCTGTTTGTTCATGTTTTCGAAATGCTATTTCCAACGATAAGAAACTACGGCCTTTGCAGGCACTTCGTAGCTAAAATGGTTCGTGCCGTCATCCAGCGTAATACGCTTGGCTTCGGCGGTGTTATTGAGCAATACAGCGGCCAGGCTGCCGTCGGGGTTTTCGAATGCGGCATAGGTCAGCCCGGCAGCCGTAAAGCCGCTGGTGCCGATGCGCGTCGCCCCCGGTTTCACCACGGCAGCCAGGTGGCTGATGATGTAGTAGTGCGAATTGCGCTGGATGGTTTGGTAATCAGCCTTACTGATGTCTACCGCACCGTAGCAGGTCTGGCAGCCACCCTCACGGTTCGGTCCCCGGTCGTTGTCGAGCATGAGGTTCCACACGATCACGGCTTTGCACCAGTTGTTCACGGTGCCTAGGGCGACTTCCTGCATATCTTCCATGAGGCGCACGGACAGGTTTTGGCCGTCGTTCCACGTGCCGATAGACGTTTCGGTAAAGATCAGCTCTTTGTCCGGACGTTGCTGCTGGATGTCCAGCAGTTCCTGCCTGTTGCCGCCATAATTGTGATAGGCGGCACCGGCCACGTAGGAGGCTACTTCCTCATCTTGATACACCTTGACGGGATAGTCTGTCTGATCGGCCATGTCGTCGTAGTTATAGTTATGGTCGAAGACGTAGATTTTGGTGTCAAGTCCAGCGTCCCGCAGCTTGGGACCAAGCGCCTGTTTGATAAACGCTTGCTGCTCTTGCCAGCCCATGAAGAGCGAAGCGGAGTTGCCTCTGTTGAGCGGCTCATTCTGCGGCGTGATGGCGTGGATGGGGATACCCTGGGCTTCCATGGCTTGTATCCATTTGACGAAATAAGTGCCATAATTCTGGTAGTGCGCCGGGTTGAGCTGGCCACTGGTCCAGGCGTTGTGCGGCTGCAGATCGGTCAGGTTGTTTACCTTCATCCACCGCGGAGGGGTCCACGGCGATCCGAGGATCTTGATCGATGGGTTGATGGCCAGTATTTCCTTCAGTACGGGTATGACGTATTCCAGCTCCTCGCTTTGCAAGGCAAAATTTTCGATGCCCGGGGCATCGCACAAGGTGTATTCGCTCAATGAAAAATCAGAGCATCCAATGGCTATGCGAATGTAACTATGGCCATAACCCTCGGTTTCGGAGAAGGTTTCTTTGAGGAACTTGGCGCGGTCGTCCGGCGTCATCTGCATCAGGTTGTAGCTGGTTGAGCCCGTGATGGCTGCGCCGAAGCCATCCATGGTCTGGTACCGCTGCTGGCGGTTCAGCCGGATCGTGGTGGGCGACATGTTGGATGACTCGCCGAAATCCACTGCCTGCCAGGCCAGGTCTTGCGAAAGGTTGGCGGTGGTGACCAGCACTTCCACGTCGCCCTCCGTGACCGGTGGCGGTGGCTCTGGTTCGGGCGTGGCATCGTTGTTCGAGCTGCAGGTGGCGAAAAGAAAGCCGACCAGCAAGAGCTTCGCGATATGATGAAAAAAGGATCTGTTCATAATAAGCCTATGTAATGTTAATAACCGGGGTTCTGCACCAGTTTGGGATTTTGATCGATGGCGCTTTGCGGGATGGGCAAGCGGTGAGAAGTCTCATTAAACGGATAGACCTGTGACAGCCGGCCTTCATCGTTGGCGTAGACGGCATTCATCACAGGCGCTACTTTATCCAGTCGCACCAGGTCAAACCAGCGCTGCCCTTCGAAGGCCAGTTCCAGCCGCCGTTCTTTCAGGAGGGCATCCAGCATCGCGGTTTGATTGCTGCGCACCGCGCTGGGCAAGCGGCCCAGTCCAGCCCGCTGGCGGATACGGTCGATGATCGTTGCAGCTCCTTCCAGGTCGTTGTTTACCACGAGCGCCTCGGCTTTCAGCAGCAGGATGTCAGCATAGCGCAATTTGATGATGCTGTTATGGGCCGAGCGGATCTTGTACATAAACGCGTAATTGTCTGCCGGGTAATAATTGCTCCAACTGGTTTCATAGTACACGATGGCCTGTTCATAGCGCTTTTGATCGCCCTCCTGTTGGTATGCGCGGATGAGGTCACGCGAGGGGGTCACCCATTTAGCCCAGGTAAAGCTGTTGTTATAGTTGGATAGGTCGCGGCCAAACATCCAGGTGACCCAGTTGCCGCTTCCCGGGAAAAATTGGGCTTCCAAGATGGATTCTACTGTATTGCGCATTTTGGTATCGGAGTTGGCCGCATTGGTGCCAAAGAGATCGCTCAGGTCGGCCACCAGGTCAAAGCCATCGGCAGCCAGTTCGTCTGCATACTGGACCACCTTCGTGTAGTCCCGTATCGGTTTTTCCGCATACACTTTTGCGAGCATGGCCCGGGCAACGGACTTGCTTAGCAAGGTCTTGTTTGATGGGCTTACATCCGGTGCATCCGGCAGGGCCTCCAACAGGTCTCTTTCGATTTGGCGGTAAACATCTACTTCGGGCGACTGTGCTGGGAAGTAGAGGTCGTAGACGTCTTCGATGTTTTCCGCCGTAATGTCGGGCGCTTCCGTGGTGATCAGGGGCACATCGCCCCATATACGCACCATGTCGAAGTAGACGAGCGCCCGGAAGATCTTGGCCTCCGCTTTGTACCTCAGACGCTCGGTATCGGTCAAGGAAGCATCCTGTACGCTATCGATGTTGACCAGCAGCCGGTTGGCCCGTGCCACATCCTCCAGGTACCGTGTCCAGTCGCGCGACAATACCGAGTTGGAGGCATCCAACGCGTTGTTTTCAAAGGGGATCACTTCAGCGCCCGTGGTGCCACCGTAGGCATTGTCTGCATGGCTCTCGGCGATCAGCAGCAGGTCGAGGTACCAGTGTTCCTGCCGATCGTTCAATTGGCGGTAAATGGTCTGCATATGGCTTTCAACGGCGGCCTTGTCTTTAAAAACCACCTCTTGACCAGCATTGTTAGCGCCCTCGGTGACATCCGAATAGGTGTCCACAGGTTCGGTGATCAGGGAGCACGACGATACCAGCGCCGCCATGCAGAAGATCATCGGAATATTAAGATTTATTTTCATGGCTTTCAGGATTAAAATTCAACATTGATGCCCACTACAAACGACCGGCTTTGCGGATAAGTGCCCCAGTCGATGCCTTGCACCGCACCGCTATTGCCCCATTGGTTTACCTCAGGGTCCATACCCGAATAGTTGGTCCACGTGAGCAGGTTGGTGGCCGAGATATACGGCTGCACCCGGGTGATGCCCAAACGCGTGAGGGCATTTGACCGTACGTTATATCCTAAAGAAACGTTTTTCACGCGCAGGTAGCTGCCGTCCTCTACAAAATACGAGGAGTTGCGCAGGTCGAAGTTCGCCCGGGGCACGTCTGTGATCTGGCCGGGTATACGCCAGCGGTCGAGCACCCGCGTCGATTGATTCTTGCCATCATACATGCCTTCGGTTTCGATGCGCGAGGCATTGAAGATGTCATTGCCATAAGACCCTTGGAGAAATACACTCAGGTTGAAGTTTTTCCACGAAAACGTATTGGTCAGTCCGAACGTAAAGTCGGGGTTCGGGTCGCCGATGTATGAGCGGTCCGTAGGCGACACTTTTCCATCTTGGTTGAGGTCGCGATAAATAAGTTGTCCCGTTTCCGGGTCCACACCATCGCTGACGTAGCCATAGAAGCCACTGAGGGCCCTTCCGGGAACATTGCGGACCACATGATCGCTGATCACATCGCTAGTGGGCGCGGTCGAATAAAATTCCGTGAGGGCCACATCATCGAAACGGTTCCGGTTGAATGAGATATTAAAGTCCGTATCCCAGCTAAAATCTCCCGTAAAGTTGCGGCTGTTTACGGCAACTTCGAAGCCCCGGTTGCTCATCTCGCCTTCATTGCGGATGATGGTCGTAGAGCTGCCCCCTCCTGCCGGTACTGTCACATTCATCAACATGTCCGTCGTTTTCTTGTAATAGTAGTCGAGGTTGACGGTCAACCGGCTGCGGAATGCCGTGAAATCGATACCGAAGCCCGTCTGTGTAGTGGTCTCCCACGTGAGGTCGCGTGTACGCAAATTGGCAGGGGAAATGGAAGGCACCGCATTGGTATATTGCTCTTCAAACCAGGGAAGGCGGGTGATGTTGTACCGTTGCAGGTATGCGTAGTCGCCCACGCCGGATTGGTTGCCGGTTTGTCCCCATCCTGCACGGATCTTCAGGTCGTCGAGCCAAGCCACATCCGCTAAGAACGGCTCTGCCGAAAGCCGCCAAGCCGCTGAAGCCGAAGGGAAGAGACCCCAGCGATGGTCGGGATGCAGCTTGGACGAACCGTCCGAACGGAGGTTGGCCGTGATGAGGTACTTGCTGTCAAAGTTATACGAGACACGTCCGAAGAAGGACATGATGGCCCATTCGGAGCCTCCGCTGCCCGTATTGTCCCATGCAATGCGGTTGGCCGCATTGAGGGTTTGTATCAGGCCGTTCCGGTAATGCGAACCGTTTATCCAGTTGTTCGTGTACTCCGACTGCGTCCATGATGAACCGGCCATGATGTCCAGATTATGTTTGTCAAACGATTTGGTGTAGTTGGCCACGTTATCCCAGGTCAGCACGGTGTTCATATTGCGGTTATCCGAGCCCTCACCAAACTGATTGCGACCCCAAGAGGTGGTATAGGGATCAAGGAAGGAGGTATTTACCGCATTCCGGCGGTCCAGGGTAAACGAAGACTTCAGCGTGAGATCCGGCAGGAAGGTGATCAACGCATGGCCAGAAGCGATCAGCCGGTTTTCCCGGTTGCGGTTGTCCTTACTGCGGGCCAGGTTTTCCAGGGGACTGGTAATGTTGACCCCATAGAAGTTGGTGTTGTACTGTCCGGGATTTTCCGGGTCCCATATGGGTGCAAAGGGCGGCGTGTTGACTACCGCGAGGACCACGCCACCTCGGTTGGCCCCGTTGCCGGTATTGACCCCATTGCTGGAATAATCGGAGTACGTCACGTTGGCGTTTACGTTCAGCCACTTCCGCACTTGGTTGTCAATGTTGGCCCTGAAATTATACCGTTTATAAAAAGCGGCATCCAGTGTGCCCTGTTCGTCCAATACGCCTCCTGAAAGGTAATATTTCAGCTTTTCCGTACCGTCAGAGATGGATACCTGATAGTTTTGGATCTGACCCGGCTGATAGGTTTCTTCAAACCAATCGGTCTGGTCGGTCAATCCGTCCGGCAAATTGATTATGCCGATCTCGTCCATCAGTTCCGCATACTGTGCGGTATTGAGCGGCGTAATGGAGTTGGCGACGTAGTTTTGGGTGACCTGTGCATTTACGGCGATGCGCGCATCGCCGGTTTTACCGGTCTTGGTGGTGATGAGTACGACCCCGTTTGCCGCCCGTGAGCCGTAGATGGCCGCCGAAGAGGCATCCTTCAGGATCTGCATGTCGGCGATGTCCTGCGGCGAGAGGAAGTTGATGTTGTCTACCGGCACCCCGTCTACGACATAAAGCGGGTCGTTGCTGCCATTGAAGGAGGTAGTGCCCCGTATGCGGATGGATGTCTCGCCGCCCGGCGCCCCGTTCGGCTGGATAACGGCGACCCCGGCGGCCCGTCCCTGTATGGCCTGCGTAGCCGATACAATGGGGCGCTCATTCAGGTCGTCCATCGATACGCTTGAAATCGCCGTGGTGACGTCCTTCCGTTTTACCGAACCGTAGCCGATGACGACCACATCTTCGAGCATATTGACCGAAGGTGAGAGCTGCGCATTTAGCGGACTGTTGCTTGCCGGCAATTCAACCGGATCATAGCCCACAAATGAGATCGCAATGATGGCCCCTTCGGGCACATTGTTCAGCACAAAACGGCCATTGTCGTCCGTTGTCGTACCATTGGGTGTCCCCTTTTGAGACACCGACACGCCCAGCAGCGGCTCCCCGTTGCTGGCATCGGTCACCGTCCCCTGGACGCGGAGATTCGTTTGGGCGAAACCCGGCAAGGCGATGAGCCATGTAAATAGCAGAAAAATAGGGAAGAGGCCCCTTTTCATTTGGGTAAGGAAAAGCTCCATATCATTAAAATATTAATACAGGTTTTTAAATGGGGTTTTTAATTGGCAATCCCAAACCAAGGCACCAGCGATTCGCTTGCACAAGACAAAATTAGCGACCATCATTGCTTAGAACACTATGGTGCAACTAATGTTAGGGGAAAAAGTAAAGCCGAATAAACCTAATCACTTTATTGGCAGCAGGTTGCCTTTTTTGAGGATACCGAAAAAGTAACTCGGAGAGATGCGATTTCGCTCACGTTGCCTTCCTCAGCGTGCCTATTTGCCTGACCTGTGCCTCAAATGCTTCGCGGGATACGATCGCTTTGTGCCGGATCTTCGTGCGGTAATTGTAAACGGTACGGAGGGAATAACGCAAGAAGCTGGCGATTTTTACACTATCCGTAATGCCCAGCCGGACCAATGCAAAAATACGCAGCTCGGTATTGAGCAGCTCGCCGTGCTTGGGCAGGATCTGTTCGTCGGGCAGCAGCAAGCTGTTGAACTCCGGCACAAATGTGGGGTAGAGGTTGAGGAAGATGGTGTCAAAATTATGATACAGTTCAGCCAGCTCGTTTTCAGCAAGGTCGGTTGATTTCAGCGCGGCGAGCAGCGCATCATATTGCTTATTGACAGCCTTCTTGTGAAGCGATTTGCGGTAGTCTTCCAGTTTCTCAATATTGGCCGAACAGATGTCAAAGAAGTGTGCGATATATTCTTCCTTGATGTGGTTGGCTTCAAAAAGATTGTCGTTAGCATCCTTGAGTGCCTGGTTCAGGTCATTGAGCTGTTGGTTGGTATGGTAGAGGGCTTTCCGTGTCTTAGCCAGCCGCTTCATCTGGATATAGCTATAGACGATGCCGATGATGAGGCCTACGGAGAGCAGGCTGATCAACAGCAAATATAAGCGGAGCTCGGCTTTTTGCTCTTGTTCGAGCGCCCTGAACGAAGCATTGATGATGGGGTAATAGGTCGTGCTTTCCACGGTGCGGTACCGCACGTTGCAAAAGATGGCATCGTTGATGGCCGCCTCCATAAACCGGTAGGCTTGGGTGATGTCGCCCATATCATAGTATGTCAGCGCCAAGCCCTGGAGAGACGCATTGTCCTTGATGGAATTGACCATATCGGCGATGGCTGAAATGGCAAAATACGTCAACTGTTGGTCGATATCCCCCTTCGCCTTGCCGATCACACCGAGCAGGTAGGCGATGAGCGCCCGCTCGGGCTGTTTGTCGGTTGTGTTGTCCAGAAGGGCCAATAGCTCCGTTTCGGCCTGCTGCTGCTGTCCTTGGTACAGCGTGCGGGTAGCCGCCGTGATCCGGTACCGCAGCGAAGCCGGATCGATCACGGCCAGCAGCGAATCCCGGTAATGCTCACTCCTTTGATAATAGGAGACATTGCCATTGCTCTGTCCGTATCGGCTACAGAAGGTCATATACGTTTCGTAATAATCGGGCAGCAGCTGTTTGCTCAGCGCGGTCCGGTCGATGTTCTCCAGCAGTTCTTCCGATTCGATGTATCGTCCACCTGATGAATATAACCAAGCCAGCTGGATGGCTGTTTCGTTCTTGTAACGCGGGTTGGCCAGTGCGTCGGCGATCTCCTGGTTTTGCTGCGCATAAAAAATCGCGGAGTCTACCCGATACTTTTTATAAGCTTCGATCAATTGCCGGTGTATTCCATATTGGTTGGCAAGACTCGGTTCACTGCTTTGGAGCCGTTGTTTGAGCGTGGCTATTTTTTCGTTTTTCAACGTATCATACAGCGCCCTGTTATGCATGACCTGCTGGAGGTATACGAGTATCGAGTCGTTGGCGCTGGCGGGGTGAACAACGGCGGCTATCAAGGGCAGGAAAAGGAGGAGCCTCACGATCATGATACAAACTTAACAAAAAAGCATATGCCAATGGGAGGTCCGGTGGACCGGCTACTTCTCCAATACTTCCACGATGGGATGCCCGATGTTTCCGTTTGGTTCTTCGATGTGCAGCAGTGCAGCCACGGTTGATGCAATATCGGTCATGTGCGTTTCGCGGTTAGAAGCGCCCTGTTTGATGCCCCATCCCATCCATACCAACGGAATATGTGCATCATACGAGGCCCAGGTGCCATGGGTGGTTCCGCGGGATCGTGGAGATCCGCTGTACCATTGCGGTTCGAGGATGAGCTGGATACATCCGCTGCGCTTAGCGTTGTACCCATTGACAATGCGCTCGCGGATGCGCGCAGGAATGCTCGAGGCGCCTGCCTGTTCCATATCGGTCACGAAGGCTATGCCCTCCAGCGTACGCAAAAACTTGATGGCGACTGCTTTGATCTCCGCTTCGTCGAGGTCATTTGCTTGAATGATATCATAATCGAGGTGCACCTGATAGTTCATCAGGCTGCGGACGATTTTTTCCTGCCCGAATTTTTCGCTGAGCAGGGTGTTGAGCCCCGAGAGCGCGTTGCGCTCGTCGAAATAGCCGGCATTGCCCCGTTTGTCCATAAAAAACAAGGGATTGTGCGAGGCGCCGTGATCGGCCGTCAGGAACAGGGTGTATTCGCCTTTGCCCACGTGCTCATCCAAATAAGCGAAGAAGGCTTCCAGCTCCTTGTCCAGCCGCAGGTAGGTGTCTTCGATCTCGATGGCGTTGACCGAAAACTGGTGGCCCACGTAGTCTGTGGAGGAAAGGCTTACGCAGAGGAAATCGGTGAACCCGCCCGGATTGGCACCGAGCTGCTCGTTGCTGATGGCCGCCTTGGCCAGGTCAAGCGTGAGCGTATTACCGAAAGGCGTGGTGCGTATCAACCCCAGGCCGTTGTCTTTTACTAGGGTCGCCAGCTTTTTGGGAAACACGGGCGACTCCTCCCCCCGGAAGGTCGCTTCATATTCATTGTTGTCGTCGATGCTCTGCGCGTAGGTTTCAATGGGATAAAGCGTATTCCAGTCCTGCTGGAGGTATTTTTCGGTCAGTTTCTGTGCATTAAACTGTTGTACCCACGCAGGCAGCTCCTCCATATAGAAGGAGCTTGAAATCCAGTCGCCCGACTTGCCTTCAAACCAATAGGCCGCGTCTGCAAAATGTCCCGCCGGCAGGATGCCTCCACGGTCCTTGATGGCGATGCCGATGACTTTTGAGCGGAAGTTTGTGGCCAGCTTGAGTTGATCGGTGATGGTGGAGGAGAGCAGGTTGCGGGGCGATTGCTTTCCCTCGTCCTCGTCCGTTCCGACACCGCTTACGTTGTCATCTTGTGTGCAATACATGTGCTGCCCCGTCTGTTGGATGATGAAATCATTGCCGGCGATGCCGTGTATCGCCGGGACGCTGCCGGTATACACCGTGCTGTGGCCAATGGCCGTATAGGTAGGTACGTAATCGATGTACGTGTTTTCACAAGAAAACCCATCGTTCAGCAGGCGCTTGAAGCCACCTTTGCCATAGCGGTCATAAAAGCGGTACAGGTAGTCCCAGCGCATTTGATCGACCATGAGTCCGATGACCAGTTTAGGTCTTTGAATGGCTTCTTGTCCTTTTATGTGTCCGAAAAGTAGACATAATGCCAAAACAGCTAAGAATGATTTCTTCAATTTCATGATATGTATTGTTGAGAATGGATGTCGATTATCCGATACGGTATTGAACGGCTAAGATAATAATTCCTAGTACCAAAAGGAAAGCAAAGTGTAATAAGCACGTTGCAAAGAGACATTAAATTCTTAAAATCAACCCCCAATTGGTGTAGTCGGCCTGAACGCCATGCAGATTGAGGGTGGATTGTAAACCGATGTTTGGCGTGAAGAAATAGCGGACGCCATACATCCAATACCATTGGACATTGTGGTAATTTCGATAATGCAGGTATTTGCCATACATGGCATTGACAACGAATCGGCCCATGGTGAAATCCGCACCGATGGCCACTCCCCATCTAATGGGGTCTAACGAAGAACCGTAATACTGGAAGGTTTCATCAAACCGGCTGGGGTCAAACACCGTGTGATAATAGACCACGTGTGATCCGGCTTTGAGGCTGAGTGCCCGGTTTATGAAGAAGTTGTATCCTGCATAGGCGCCCGACCGGAAAAACTTTTCATGCCTATCCCGATACCGGCCACGGACACCCCCACCAAACCACACCTCGGCATTATTGCCCGCTATATGGGTATCGGCCTCCGCCTCGTCCGGGAGATCCACCTGTTTATGGAGTGCCGTCTTGATTCCTACGGCGCCTGTTATCATATTCCAGCCACCATTCGGTACGATGACACCACCATTGGAATAATGGAGAATACTTCCACCTGCAACCAAGGTGGTATTACGGCTCACAGGGACCTCCAGGCTCAACTCGCCCGTGACCATCAGGTTGACGTGACTCCCAATGGTGGAAGTGGCCGGTTGGGTAAAGATATTTTCGCTGATGTATGCCAGGCCCATGCCGGGGGTAAGCAATAATTTGGCCTTACCCAGTTTGAGTAGCTGGAAATCAACCTCGGCCAATGCTCCGAACGCCTGCCCACCGGGGTAAGCCACATCTTCCACCAGCTCTTTCATCGGGTTGAGGTTGTGCCACGTCAAACCGAAAGACAGATTTTTAGCGTTGAAAAACGTTACCCATTCGTCGTTGCTGAACGCAATATTTTTGTCATAGCTGATGTGCAGGCCATAGTAGTAATTGTTTTTTCGGTTGGGGTTGCCAGTGTTGACATCCACACCATATGCTGCTTTTACGGAAATGGTGTTTGCAATACTATCCAGCTGGGCTGTTGTTGCTACAGGAAATATTAACGCAACACATAAAACACTCACAGATACCCTGAGCTTCAATTCGGGAGCAGTAAAACGAGCAATCATTCGGTATATCGTTGGCTTTTTGCTATCCCGCCAGGCTATCCGTTTTGCGGCTTACGGTTAGCTTCCGCACGGTGTGGATGATGGATTGGCTGTCATAGCCGCATTGCGCCCACAGTTCCTGCTGTTCACCATGCTCCACCACTTCGTCGGGAATGCCGAGCCGTACGACGGAGGCCTGGTAGCCGTGATCGGCCATAAACTCCAATACCGCGCTCCCCATACCCCCTTGGATACAGCCGTCTTCAATGGTGATGATTTTCTTGTATTTACCGAACACCTCATGCAGCAGGTCTTGGTCGAGCGGTTTCACAAAGCGCAGGTCGTAGTGCGCCGGAAAGATGCCTTCTTCGTTGAGGGCTATGCAGGCTTTCACCGCTTCGTTGCCGATATGCCCGATACTGAGCAGCACCACGTCTTCCCCGTCGCAGATCTTACGTCCTTTGCCCACTTGCACTGGCTGGAGCGGCCTCCGCCAATCGACCATTACTCCCTGGCCTCGCGGATATCGGATAGCGAATGGTCCCATGCCCTCCTGCTGCGCGGTAAACATGAGGTTGCGGAGTTCTTCTTCATTCATGGGCGCAGCCACGGTGAGGTTGGGGATGCAGCGCATATAAGCGAGATCATAAGCGCCGTGGTGCGTAGGACCATCGGCCCCTGCGATGCCAGCGCGATCAAGGCAAAAGACCACCTGTAGGTTCTGGATGGCCACATCATGTATCACCTGATCGTATGCGCGCTGCATGAAGCTCGAGTAGATGTTGCAGAACGGCACCATCCCCTGGGTGGCGAGGCCTGCTGAAAACGTTACCGCATGCTGTTCGGCAATACCGACGTCAAAGGCCCTATTGGGCATGGCTTTCATCATGATGTTCATGGAAGAGCCCGACGGCATGGCCGGAGTGATGCCCATGATTTTGTCGTTCATCTCGGCGAGTTCCACCAGCGTATGGCCGAACACGTCCTGATACTTCGGCGCTACGGGTTTGTCCGCTTTCGATTTCTTGATCTCCCCGGTGATCTTATCAAATAAACCCGGTGCATGCCAGGTCGTCTGGTCTTTTTCCGCCAGCGCATAGCCCTTGCCCTTCACCGTGATGCAGTGCAGCAGCTTCGGCCCGGGAATGTCGCGCAGGTCCTCCAATATTTGGGCAAGCCGCTTCACATCATGCCCGTCTACCGGACCGAAATAGCGGAAGTTGAGCGATTCAAAGAGGTTGCTGTTTTTAAGCAGCGTGCCTTTGATGCTTTTCTCGATTTTTTTGACGAGGCCCAGCGCATCGGGGCCGATCTCCGATATTTTGCCCAGGACATGGGCAATATCATCGCGAAACCGGTTCCATGGCCTTGAGGTCGTGATGCTGGCCAGGTATTCTTTCAGCGCCCCCACATTGGGGTCGATGGACATGCAATTGTCGTTGAGGATGACCAGCAAGTTAGACTTTTCGATGCCCGCATGGTTGAGCGCTTCAAACGCCATGCCCGCGGTCATAGCCCCATCGCCGATAACGGCCACGTGCTGCCGGTCGGTCTCTCCCTTATAATGCGATGCCACCGCCATGCCCAGCGCGGCGGAGATCGAGGTGGAGGAGTGGCCTACGCCAAAGGTATCGTATTCGCTTTCGCTGCGTTTTGGAAATCCGCTGAGGCCACCCAACACGCGGTTGGTGTGAAATAGCTCCCGCCTGCCGGTCAGGATTTTGTGCCCATATGCCTGATGGCCTACATCCCATACCAGCTGATCATAGGGCGTGTTGAGGACGTAATGCAGCGCCACGGTGAGTTCAACGACGCCGAGACTGGCAGCGAAATGCCCCCCGTGTACCGATACCGCATCGATGATGTATTGGCGCAATTCGCCGCATAGTTTCACTAAATCGGCCTGGCCAAGGCGCTTCAGGTCTTGGGGTGTGTGTATCGTTTTGAGTAGTTCTCCGGCTTCAATCTCCATACTATCCGGTTTGAAATTGGTACAAAGTAACTAATAATTATTGATACGACGCGTCATAAATTTCCTACAAGCCCAACAACACGCCGTGTAGATTGTTTCGGCCAAATGTTTACCTTTGAGCCCCATGCAACCGGAAGGATACGAAATAAAGCTGCCTCAGTTTGAGGGGCCGTTTGATTTGTTGCTGTTTTTCATTGAACGCGACGAACTGAATATCCATGATATCCCCATCGCCAAGATCACCAACGATTTTTTGGATTACATCTTGCATATGCAGGCCCTCAACATGGAGCTGGCCAGCGAATTTATCTTCGTAGCGGCCACCCTCATGCGGATCAAGGCCAAGATGCTCTTGCCCCGGCCGGAACTGGATGAAGAAGGTAACGAGATCGACCCCAAGCAGGATCTCGTGCAGAAGCTGGTGCTCTACAAGCAATTCAAGGAAGTGTCCGAGGCGTTGCGCCTCTTGGAAGAGCAGCGGGCGATGCAAGCCCGGCGCGGCAACATCGCCATCGATCTGCAGCTGGCGGGCGACCAATCCGTTCAGGGGGAGGAACTGACCACTGTTGACTTGTATAAACTCATGCTGGTATACGAGCGGCTAATGTACAGCTATGCATCCAAAAGCCAGGAGGTACGGCATACCGTGGTCAAGTATCCGTATACCATTGAGCAGCAAAAAAAAGCCATCGCATCCCTGGTGGCCATCAACCAAAAGCTGGATTTTGGCACCATTGTCAAAAACTCCGAGAACAAGGTGCAGTTTGTCTATAATTTTCTGGCCATTTTGGAGATGCTGCAGCAGCAGTTGCTGGAGCTGCAAAGTGGCTTGGGTTTCAACAATTTTTGGGTAACCGAGCGGAAAAATTAGCCAAAAATTGCATACCTTAGTCTGACCCATGACAAACGGGGGTGTCTTATATGGATGCACTGCAGCGGCAGAAAGCGATCTTTTTAGCAGGGATGTCAGGCAAACGGTCCGTCGTGCCCTTCGGCGCAGCCGAGCTCCGGGCAGCAGCTAAACGACGGCTATCTGCGCGTGCATGGGCTTATATCGATGGCGGGGCCGGAGATGAAACCAGCATTGCCGCCAATACCGCAGCTTTTTCAGCCGTGTCCATTTTGCCGCGCATGATGCGGGGCGGCGAATTGGGCGATTTTTCTACCCACCTGCTGAGTACAGACCTGGTTTTCCCCTTGCTCCTGGCCCCCATCGGTGTGTTGGACTTGGTTTGTCCGGAGGCTGACCGGGTAGTGGCCCGCGCGTGCCGGAATGTAGGTATTCCGTTTATTTTCTCCAACCAAGCAGGCACGCCCATGGAACGCTGCGCGCAGGACATGGGCGACACTCCGCGATGGTTCCAGCTCTATTGGAGCAAGTCGGACGAGCTGGTGTTGTCGTTCGTGCGGCGCGCTGAAGTCTGCGGTTGCCGCGCCATCGTCCTCACGGTAGATACGACCTTATTAGGTTGGCGCAGCCGCGACCTGGGATTAGGTTATTTGCCTTTTCTGCGGGGCATGGGCATCGCCCAATATACATCGGATCCGGTGTTCAACGCCCTGCTCGATCAGGGCTTGGGCGCAGCCGTCGGGGGAGCGCCCAAGCCAACAGTGACGCTTGAAACCATCGCTAATCTGCTACAGCTGAAAAAAAACTACCCTGGCGGCCTCTTCAAGAACCTTTTCCGTAGTGCACCCTTGGAAGCCGTGCGATTATTCATCAATATTTACGCCAATCCAGCATTGAGTTGGGAGCAGGTTAGTTGGCTTCGGCAGCAAACCCAGCTACCCATTGTGATCAAGGGGATCTTGCGGGCAGATGATGCACTCAAGGCGGTGGATGCGGGAGCCGATGGCATTGTGGTATCCAACCATGGCGGACGGCAAGTAGATGGGGCAATAGCGCCCTTGGGTGCGTTGGCGGCGATCCGGAAAGCGGTGCCAAAGCCTTTCCCCCTGTTGGTTGATAGCGGTATCCGAAGCGGCAGCGACCTGTTCAAAGCGTTGGCGCTCGGCGCTGATGCGGGGTTGCTCGGGCGGCCCTATGCGTATGGATTGGCCGTCGGTGGGCAAAAAGGAGTGGAAGAGGCGATGTTGAATATCCTCAATGACTTTGAGCTTACCGCGCGGCTAGCGGGATGCCGGCGTGTGGATGAGATCGATGAAAGCATGGTATCACGTTCTAGTTGAGGAATTGCATATACTCCGCACGGGAGATTATTCTGGCCCCCATGGAAGCAAGATGATCCGTATACACCTGGCAGTCGATCAGCTTATATGTGCCTGACTGGCAAAGTGAAGCCAATGCCACTTTGGAGGCGTTGCTTGCCCGGCTGAACATGCTTTCGCCGCAGAACACCCGCCCTACGGCGACACCGTAAAGTCCACCGACCAGCTGGCCGTTGAGCCACGCTTCAATGGAATGCGCATGAAGCGATTCATGGAGGTTGATGTAAGCCTGCTGCATATCGGGCGTGATCCAGGTGCCGCCTTGTCCGGCGCGGGGCTGGACGGCACAGGCGGCAATCACCTGCGCGAACGCGCGGTCATGCGTCACCTTGAAGCGGCCCGAGCGCAGTACCTGCCCCATGCTTTTGCTGATGTTGAGCTCCTCAGGGAAGAGCACAAACCGCTCGTGGGGCGAGTACCATAGGATGGGCGTGTCGTCGCTGTACCAGGGGAAAATACCTTGCCGGTAGGCTTCCATGAGCCGCTCGGCGCGCAGGTCGCCGCCAATGGCCAACAGTCCATCCGGTTCGGCCAAGGCCGGTTCAGGAAAACGAATGTCGTGGGTATCCAGCTGAAAAATCATCCGGTCTATTCCGGTTGCCGTGGCTCTTTGCTGATTTCGTCAAAGAGTTTATCCATGTGTTCCACGTATTCGTTGGTGTCATCGAGGAAAAACTCCAGCTGTGGAACGATCCGCGCCTGGTGTTTGATGCGCGCGCCCAGTTTGTACCGGATCTCACCGGCATGCGCCTTGATGGCGGCCAAATTCTCTTTGGCCTTTTTAATGTCGAGGAAACTGAGGTATACCCGTGCAATCGCCAAGTCGGGTGTCACCCGCACACGGGTGACGGTAATAAAGGCCCCTGGAGCCCATGTGCTGCCTTCCCGTTGGAAGAGCTCACCCAAATCCTGCTGAATAACCCCGGCAAACCGCTGTTGCCTTTTGCTTTCTGTGCTGCTCATGGTATAGGTGCGTTTTTAACTATAAGGAAGAAACCAATACTCGGTGCAAAGGTAGCAATTTTATTGATACTGCTGATGCGCAGGCAATGCCTTGGTTCCATTCCACCATGTCCAGCCACCTTACTTAAGTAAACTATTGAATTCAAAAAAAAATTGTATAATAGAAAACAAATGCTGATATTTGCAAGCTCTTTGCGAAAAGGCACTATAAAATATAAAAACAGCATACAATCATGTCAAGAGTTTGTGATTTAACAGGAAAAGGGGCGATGAACGGGTACAACGTTTCTAATTCGAATGCGAAGACGAAGCGTAAGTTTTACCCCAACTTGCAGACCAAGCGGTTCTTCATTCCTGAAGAAAACCGTTGGATTACCTTGAAAGTATCCACCTCGGCGATAAAGACCATCAACAAAAACGGCATCACAGCCGTCGTCAACAAGTTTATCAAAAAGGGGTACGTCTAATTAGGAATTTGCTATCCGTCTTTTCGACGGGTTTAATAACATAGAACAATGGCTAAAAAAGGTAATAGGGTACAGGTGATTTTGGAATGTACCGAGCACAAAGAAAGCGGTCTTCCTGGGATGTCGCGCTACATCACCACGAAAAACAAGAAGAACACCACCGAGCGGTTGGAGCTGAAGAAGTTCAACCCTGTCTTGCGTCGTGTGACCGTTCACAAGGAGATTAAATAATCTGCGGGTGCTTTCCATCGCTCGCATAAACAATAAAAAGACATGGCAAAGAAAGTAGTAGCATCACTCAAAACGGGCAAAGGTAAGGATTATACCAAGGTCATCACCGCTGTTCGGTCCCCGAAGACCGGCGCGTACACGTTTAAGGAATTGATTGCACATAACGACCATATTAAAGACGCTGTAGAAGCGGCCAAAGAAGCCGTGACAGAGTCGGTGGCGCATTAATCTTGGTAACAATGGCATTTCAAGAAGCCGTTTCGGAGGTCTACCGGAAGGGCTTTTTTGTTATGCGCACAATTAGCGATACAAGCGATGGGACTATTTGATTTTTTCAAGAAGAAGCAGGAGACGCCCGAAGCACAGGAAGCCCTTGACAAGGGGCTGGAGAAAACCAAAGAAGGATTTTTCTCCAAGATCACCAAGGCCGTGGTGGGCAAATCTACCGTAGACGACGAGGTGCTGGACGACTTGGAGGAGGTGCTGGTTACCTCCGACGTGGGTGTCAGCACCACCCTCAAGATCATCGAACGCATCGAAGCGCGGGTAGCCCGGGACAAATACGTCAACACGTCGGAGCTCCATGTGATTCTGCGGGAGGAGATCCAGGCGCTTCTGGCCGAAAACAACAGTTCCGATTTTGAGCATTTCGAATACGGCGAGCACAAGCCCTACGTCATCATGGTCGTGGGCGTCAACGGTGTAGGCAAGACCACCACCATCGGCAAGCTGGCCCACCAGCTCAAGGAGGCCGGCAATAGCGTGGTGTTGGGTGCGGCAGATACCTTCCGCGCCGCAGCGGTAGACCAAATCCAACGTTGGGGCGAGCGCGTAGGCGTACGGGTAGTGGCGCAGGCCATGGGTTCTGACCCGGCTTCCGTGGCCTACGACACGATAAAATCTGCCGTGGCAAGCGGCGATGATGTCGCCATCATCGACACCGCCGGAAGGCTGCATAACAAAGTGGCCCTGATGAACGAACTCACCAAGATCAAGCAGGTCATGCAAAAGGTGGTGCCGGGGGCACCCCATGAGATCCTCCTGGTGCTGGATGCCTCTACCGGGCAGAATGCCATCGAGCAGTGCCGGCAGTTTACACAGGCTACCGACGTAAACGCACTGGCGCTTACCAAGCTGGATGGCACAGCCAAAGGCGGCGTGGTCATCGGCATTTCCGACCAGTTCAAGATCCCCGTGAAATACATCGGTGTGGGCGAGAAGATAGGCGACCTCCAATTGTTCAACAAAAAGGAATTCGTTGATTCGCTGTTTAAGTGATGAAGGTATTAGGATGAAAACAAAACCAGTAAAACAAGCACCCATCACACATAGCCCGCGCGTAAACGTGGTCACCCTGGGTTGTTCCAAAAACATCCACGACAGCGAGGTACTGATGGGACAGCTCAAAGGCAACCGGATGGAAGTGGTGCATGAGGCCGATAACCTGCGGACGGATGATATCGTGGTGATCAATACCTGCGGTTTTATTGACAACGCCAAGCAGGAGTCCATCGACACTATCCTGCAATACAGCGCCCTCAAAGACGAGGGCCGGGTGGGCAAGGTCATCGTCACGGGGTGTCTCTCCGAGCGGTACAAGCCCGAACTCCAGGCCGAGATTCCCAACGTAGACGCCTACTTCGGCACCAACGACCTGCAAGACTTACTGGGTACCATCGGTGCAGACTATAAGCGCGAGCTGCTGGGCGAGCGCATGCTCACCACGCCATCGCACTTCGCCTATTTCAAGATCGCCGAAGGCTGCAACCGTCCCTGTTCGTTCTGCGCCATCCCCCTGATGCGGGGCAAACATGTGTCCAAGCCGATGGAAAGCCTGGTCACCGAGGCCCGGCACCTGGCCAAGAACGGCACCAAAGAGCTCATCCTCATCGCGCAGGACCTTACCTATTACGGACTGGACCTCTACGGCAAGCGCAACCTGGCCGACCTGCTGCGCAGGCTTTCGGATGTGGAGGGCATTGAATGGATACGGCTCCAGTATGCCTACCCCTCGGGATTTCCCATGGACATCCTCGATGCGATGAATGAGCGCAGCAACATCTGCAACTACCTTGATATGCCGCTGCAACACATCAGCGACAGCATGCTCCGGTCGATGCGCCGGGGCATCACCAAGCAGAAGACCATTGACCTGGTCCATGCCATCCGCGACCGTACACCCGGCATTGCCCTGCGTACCACCCTCATCTGCGGATACCCCGGTGAGACTGAGCAGGACTTCGAAGAGCTGCAACAGTGGGTGGCCGATACCCGTTTTGATCGCTTAGGGTGCTTTACCTATTCGCATGAGGAGAAGACCCACGCACACAGCTTAGTGGATGATGTGCCCGAAGCGGTAAAAGCTGCACGCGTGGAGCAGATCATGGACACCCAGCAGGGGATCTCCTATGAGATCAACCAAGATAAAATAGGACACACCTACCAGGTCTTGATAGACAAAGTTGAGGGCGAATATTTCGTGGGGCGTACCGAGTATGACTCACCGGAAGTAGACAATGAAGTGCTCATTCCCACCGCGGGCAACTACCTCACCATCGGGCGCTTTGCACAGGTGCGCATAGACCGTGCGGAAGATTTCGACCTGTATGGATCGATTGTCAAATAATCGTTATCAGTCGCTGCTTTACTAGGCAAGCGCTATCTTTGCTTTTCCATGAAGGCGACCTATATAGACTATAAAGATACAAACAGCTTTTCGAAGACGCTGCTGGCTTATTTGGACAACGATCCTTCCCTGACGTCTTTTGTGGGCAACAGGCCTGATCTGGAAGGATTTGCCCGGCAGTTGCAGGCAAAGGCCGGAAAGACCGACCGACAGGTGCTGGTGCAAAGCCTGCGGCGCCAGTATGCCGACGGCTCGGATTGCACCCCCGAAGTCGCCGCCAATATCGAGGCCCTGCAAGACGAGCACACCTTTACCGTCACCACCGGCCACCAGCTCAATATTTTTACCGGACCGCTGTATTTTGTGTTCAAGATCGTCAGCACCATCAGGCTCGCCCAGGACCTTAAGGCCGCTTTTCCGGAGTATACGTTCATACCGGTGTACTGGATGGCCACCGAAGACCATGATTTTGCTGAAATCAACCATACCCGGCTCCACGGCAAGAAGATCACGTGGGAAACCGCAGCCCAGGGTGCTACCGGGCGGCTGAAGACCGATAGCATGGCTGATGCGGTGCGTCAGTACCAAAGCTTTCTGGGCCTATCGGACAACTCATCCAAATTGGCAAAATTGATCGACGGAGCTTATTTGCAGCACGGCAATCTTGCGGCCGCTACCCGTTACCTGGTCAATGCCCTGTTCGGCAAATATGGGCTGGTGATCATGGACGCCGATGATGCCGCGCTGAAGCGATGTTTTGCGCCATTCATCGAGCAAGATATTTTTGCCGAAAACAGCCACAGGGCCATCTCGCAGACCTCATCGGCCCTTGAAGCGGCCGGATTTTCGGCCCAAGTGCACGCCCGAGAGATCAACTTCTTCTACCTGACCGATACCTTCCGTGAGCGGATCGTCAAGCTCGATGACGGGCGGTATGAGGTGCTCCATCAAGGCCTTTATTTTACCGAAGGCGAGTTGAAGACCGAAATACAGCATCATCCCGAGCGGTTCAGCCCCAATGTGGTCATGCGTCCGCTGTATCAAGAGCTGGTGCTGCCCAATCTGGCCTACATCGGCGGCGGTGCGGAGATCGTCTATTGGCTGCAACTGGGCGCCATGTTTCGGCATTACGGCGTCGATTTTCCGATATTGGTGCCCCGCAATTCGGCAATGGTGACCGACGACAATATGGCCGTGAAAGTGCTGCGCCTTGATCTGACGTTCAGAAGCATTTTCAAAGGCACCGAGGAGTTGAAGCGCGAGTACGTGCGCAGGCACACCAAGCACCGGCTCAACCTCAACGACGAATGGATGGAACTCAATGCCATCTTCAGCAAGCTGCGGTTGCGCGCACACAAGATCGATCCCAGTCTGGGGCCGAGTACCGATGCCGTAAAAGCGCGGCTCAAGAAAGCCATCAACAACCTTGAAAAGAAGCTGCTCAAGGCCGACAAACGGAATCATGAGGATGCCTTGATCCAGATCGATCGCATCAAGGAAAAACTCTTCCCCGGGGGGGCGTTACAGGAGCGCTCCGAAAACTTCGGCTTGCTTTACGTCAAGTACGGGGACGGATTGATTGCCGAGCTGCTGCAGCATTTCGACCCCTTGGCGTTTAAGTTTACGATCATCTACTGATCCCGTGTAAACGGCACGAATTGAACGGGCGACAATTCCCTGCGGATGATTCCGCCTTGCTTTTTTTCGACCAACATCAGCGTTTGTACCGCTCCGGGCGGTCCCACGGGGATAACCAGCTTTCCGCCTTCTTTCAGTTGCTCAATCAGCGGGGGCGGGATTTCTTCCGGCGCGGCCGTGACCACGATGGCGTCGAATGGCGCTTCTTCCGGAAGCCCCTTGTAGCCATCGCCAATGATGACCGCTACTTGGTCATAGTCCAATTGGCCCATTCGCTGTTTGGCTTGCTCCCCCAGCTCTTCAACAATTTCGATGGTATACACCTGCGCGCCGATTTCAGCTAGTATGGCCGCTTGGTAGCCCGAACCCGTGCCGATCTCCAATATACGGTCGCCCGCCCTGGGGTCAAGCAGCTGAGTCATATACGCTACAATGTAGGGCTGTGAGATAGTTTGTTCATACCCGATGGGCAGGGGCGTATCGTCATAGGCCTGCTTCCGGTATTCGGGCGGTACGAACAGATGCCGCTCTACCTTTTCCATTGCATCCAGCGTGGCGCGGTGGGTAATGCCGCGCGCCGCGAGTTGGCGGCGGACCATATCAGTTCGCAGGTGCTGGTAGTCTTGAGCCATGGCAAAGAGCGTTATACAGCACATCACCGATGAGCAGGCAACTCGTTTCATGGTTTGATCTGTTGCGATACCCGTTCGAACGTCGTGGCATCGCGGCCAGTGAGTTCGAAATACGCGATATCCGGACTGAACACGCTTCCGCCCACGATGCGCACAAAAACGCGGTCGAGGATGGCCTCACGATTGTTAATTGAGGCATATACGACGTGTTTTTTGCTTTTCTCGCAATACGATAGCCTGAAAGGAACGCTTTTATACGCCGCCAGGCGCAATTCGAAATCCCCATTACCGAGGGACTTGTGGCTGATGCCATAGGCCATCGTCCGCTGCACAAAATTAAGGTCTTTGCGTATCCCCCCTTCGGCATACCGGATCCAATATACGTTTACGGGCTCGTCGGCATCCACTACACCGTCCGTTACATTCAATTGATAGATTACCGTGTTTGCGTCCGGGTCGCGTTGCAGGTAAAAGAGTTGCTTATCCTCATTTGGCACAGGCAACTGGTCTACGACCACTTTCTTGTCAAATTTGCTTTCCTGGGCGATCAGGCCCAGGGCCGAGAAGAAGAGAACCATGGTAACGCCGCTCTTGAGCTTATTGTATCGCCAGGCGTCATATAAGGCGTATCGCTGAATAATTGGATATAATAGCATGGGCGCCTCCTTTTTTCAAAGATAGCGAAAAGTTTTCAACCTCAACGACTGTGCTCATACCTGCTCCCAGACGGCGTCCTGACTGCTGCGGGTGGCTTTGCCATGCGCTTGCTGTCCGCGCTATGTTCGGGAGCTGCACGGAGCCAGCAGATACCCGGCTGAATACCGGCAGATAGCCGCATGATGCACAGCCTTTGGACAGCAGGGGGCTTGGCTTCCGGCGGGGTTCGGCTTCGTATTGACTTGGGTTCGGCTTCGGAGCTGAATGCCATCTCAGAGCCAACTCATACTGCACTTCATGCGTACTCGAACTGCTCCGAGCAGAAGGAGACCAGTAGGAGTGTACATGGAGTCCAATATAAGCACCGAAGCCGGTCCGAAGCGGTGTCCAACCCGTCTTCGAGTGCTTCTGTTTTCATTTCATGGGGCTACAATACGCTGTTGATGACGCCTACAAAGGACAGTACCGTGAACGGCGAGAAGCTATGGACAGGAAGCGCTAGCTGCTAGTGTGGTCAACCGGGGTGAAATATGCCCTCCGCCTACTGATTGTGAGGAAGTGGGAGCCACGTTGATACGAGATTAAAGGATTTATATATTAGGGGCCATTGACACGCATTGCTAGGTGATTGGCCTGGCAATGCGTTTTTTCTTTCAAACTATACCCAAAAAGAAACCCGTTAACTCGTAAGCTAACGGGAATCCGCCCCAATGGGATTAGGGGCTATCAACCTAAACCTACTATCAAAAACGTTGAGTTATGGAATCTATTGCGATTAACTTGCATTTCTTTTCAAACTTTTTTCAAAACTGGCTAATTAGCCATACCACAGGAAAAGCGGATGCCCTATCTTTGGCAATATAAATTATGGAATCGATTATGAAACCTACATGAATTCATCCAAACTTCATTGCCATTAAAAATATTAGAATGAAAAACATAGTACTAATCTTGTCAGCCATATTGAACGGTATCTTTATTTGGGCGGCATGTAACAATGGGGGGTCTTCATCAACCGGGGCTGCCGCCGATAGCCTACCGGCGGCAGCCTATAAACCCATTCCCGATTCGGTGAAAGTGCCTTATAAAGAAGCAAAACACCTCGTGGCCAACTATGGCCCGCATGCGGGCACGGTGAATCGCGGGAAGGACTCCCTGCCCGATACCCGGACCATCTGGTTTGACCTGGAGCGGCTGCAAACTTTGATACACCAGATCCGCCTGGAAGGCGGAGACGGCATACGATTCTACTTAGCTACCTATAATGACAGCTACCCCCCAATGGCGCAGGGGCCACACGTGCCCCAGCGCGCCTATTGGGGATATAATACGCTGCTCATGGTATCGACGAAGGATAGTACGGCCAATGGAGAGGCGTTCCACCGGGATTATTACCCCGAAAAGGACAAGCAGGGGGCTATTCTGGTGGCGCCGATTGAGAATAAGGGAGAGATATGTCCTCCGCCTGATGATTGTGAAGAAGAGGGAGCATTATTGCTGGGCAATGAATAACGCACAATGATAGATGAATATTTCAATCACTGAAGTTGTTTTTTTCTCGGCAGAAGTCGCTTGTTTCCTAACTGCGCTTTATTGCCTCCGCCATGATCCGAGTTCGGCGTGGCGGCTTCACCGCTGGTATATGGGCATTGTTATCGTTGTAGAACTGGGCGGGATCTTGATTAAGTTGGTGTTTGACCAATCTACCCACCATTGGTATAACGGATATCTGCTCATCGAATGCGCATTTATCAGCTGGTTTTTATTCCGGTGTATCCGAAGGTTCAGGACGCATTCTTGGCGATGGCTATATGGATGGTACATCGTGTTTGCTGTTATTTATCTGATCGATACGTTTACAATCAAACGATACGCGCTTAACAACAATAGCATGCAGGTGATGAATGCGGTATTTGTAGTGGGCAGCCTGTATTACTACTTCTTGCTACAGCGCTCGCCCACTTACCGTCGGCTCAGCATGTTTGCGGATTTCTGGTGGGTCAACGGGGTGATGTATTTTTACTTTTCCACATCGGTGCTTTATCTGTTTATACCTGCGTTAGGGAAAGCCTATCTTTGGGGAATGCCGCTGTTTTACCTACTGAATACACTTTTGATTGTTATCTATTACAGTACATGGATATATGCCTACTTAGTGCGGTACAAGGGACGGAAGACCTCTCCGGCGTCATCATCAAGCTGACGCTGCTCTTCCTCTTGGTGCCTATCTTCCTCACGGTGTACATCTATACGGCACAGCGAGCGAAGCTACGGCATCAGCGGGAGAAGGAAGCGCTTGCGGTCAATTTTGAGCGGGAACGCATCCTGGCGGAGCTGGAGGCTTCCAAGGCGGCGCGTGAGCACATCGCGGCCGACTTGCATGACAGCCTCGGGCAGGTGCTGAGCCTGATGGTGATCGAATTGCGTAATATGGCGGGCGGGCCACAGAAGGCGATTGCCAGGGGACTGCCTCGGGTCACCGAATTGGGTGAAAAAGGGTTGAAAGAGCTGCGTACCGTTGCCAAGACCATCCGGGAGCATGAGCCCCTGATTCATGGACTGGGCATGGCTTTCCAGGCGGAGGTGCGGTACCTGGAGGAGCTGGGGTATTTTTCCATTTCATTGGACATGCCCGAGGGCTATGAACCGCCGTTGGGGCCGGACCGCGGCATCCTGTTGTTTCGGATTTTTCAGGAGTCAATGAACAACATCTTGAAGCATGCCAAAGCCACGTGGGTGGCGGTAGCCTTACGGCCGGAGGGCACGGATACCATGCTTCGGATCGTAGACAATGGATGTGGGTTTGACCTCGACCATGCGATGGCACATGGGGGCTCGGGCTTGCATAACATCCGGCAGCGCACCCGATTGCTCGGCGGGGCGTGTAAAATTCATTCACTGGTGGGCGCGGGCACGTCCATTACGATTCATGTGCCAAATCATGGAACAAGCTGATATCAAAGTGGCGCTGGTAGATAACCACGCTTTATTTTTAGGAGGCATGCAAGAGATGCTCGAGCGGCAGGGAGGCATAGAGGTGCTTTTCTCGGCAACCAATGGCATGGATATGCAATATCAAATGAAGCGCCACGGCGTGCCGGATGTGGTGTTGATGGATATCAAGATGAGCGTGATGAACGGCTACCGTGCCACGCAGTGGCTGACCGCCCATCACCCCCAGGTGTTGGTATTGGCGGTGACGGCTTTCGAGGACGACGATGCGGTGGAGGAAATGCTGCGGTGCGGCGCCCGGGGATATATCACCAAGGCCGTGGGACATGTAGAGCTGTATAAGGCCATTTTGGAGGTGACACGGACAGGAAGATACATCAACAGTCATGTATCGAGCCATCGGTTGCACGCCGCGGCTGACGGGAGCGTGATTAAAAAGCGGATGGACGTGCTGAGTGAGCGCAAGCAGGAGTTTCTGGAACTTTGCTGCAGCGACCTTAGCTATGAGCAGATTGCCCAAAAGTTGGATGTGTCGCATGCGGCGGTGAAGCGCTACGCCGAAGAATTGTACGTTCATTTCGATGTTCGTTCGCGGCACGCATTGGTGGCACATGCGTTCCGTATGGGGCTCATATCCAAGGATGAATAACGAATGGAATCCGAAAAATAAACTAACATTCGTTCAAACATTTCCAACAGCAGATTGTTTCGCATGATGGAATACGATTTTACTTAGCTACCTATGATAGCAAGTACCCCGGGGTTGCGCAGGGGCTAGAAGTCCCTGCGCACCTATTGGGGATACGCCTTTACAAGGATCATGAAAACAGCAAATCCCATCCTTTTAGCGTTCCTATCGGCGACCTTTACCGGCGGGTCATGCAGTTCGCAGCCGCAGCCCGCAGCAGTAGGCCATTTTGAGGATGCAACTGCAAGCCATGTACCGCACGACCCCGAGGCGCATATCCTCGAGGTGGCCTTCGCCGATGTCGACGGCGATCGTGACCTGGACATCATTGCTGCGCTGGAGGCCGATGAAAACCGGCTTTATCTCAATGACGGAAGCGGCAAACTGACTTGGAAAAAGGGCGTGTTCAACCCCGCCCGCCACGATACGGAGCATGTGCGGGCGGTTGATTTCGATGGGGATGGACATGTAGATGTGGTGTTTGTGGCGGAGGATGACCAGACGCCCGAGTATTACCTCGGCAATGGCGATGGCACGTTCCGTGATGTGAGCGATCGGCTACCGGGTATGAGCGAAGGCAATGGACTGGATGTGGGCGATGTGGATGGTGATGGATTGCCGGACATGGTCGTGGGCAATTCGGGCGAAGCGGGCCAAAATTTCCTGTGGATAAATGATCCGGCCCGGCCGGGATACTTCATCGACCGGACCGCCGAAAACCTGCCCCAGGTGAATGATGCCACGCAAAGCATCAAACTGGCCGACCTGAACGGCGATGGACACCTTGATATGGTGGTGGGCAATGAAGTGCCGCCTAACCGCTTGCTGCTCAACGACGGAAAGGGTGTCTTCACGGAGTATGCCGAACAGCTCGAGCTGCCGGAACCCCTGGAGACGCGCGAAGCACTGGTATTCGACGTGGATGGTGACGGCGATCTGGATATCGTGTTTGCCAACATCACGAGCAATGGCGGCGTATGGGACAAGAATCCGCGGGCGCGTATACTGATCAATGACGGGCAGGCCCGTTTTACGGATGAAACCGAGGAGCGGATGCCTGCCTATAAATTTTCCACCTACTCCGCCCGCGAGGTGGATTTCGACCATGACGGTCACCTGGACCTGCTCCTAAGTGCTGTAGCGGTGCCGGGGTTTAGTGAAGAGCGGCTACGGGCCTATCGCAATGACGGCAAGGGGTATTTTGCCGATGTCACCGAGCAAGTCATGCCCGCAACGGTTGTTGGCCGCAATTGGAACATCACCATCGGGGACCTCAACGGCGACGGCATAGCCGACGCCTTCGTCGGCGGCTGGGGTTCGCAGGGACGCCTGCTGCTGGGGAAAGGAAAGTAGCGCTTGCAACATCAGGCAACAGCTTCTAAGTTTTTCGCATGTTTTCCTGAACTCTTGCAAAAAAGTGCAAATTCATTTCTTCTTTTCGATAGAAAAACTAACTTTGCGCCAAATTAAAATGAGTCTAAATAGCATTAGGCTTTACGGTTAGGTTTTGCGATTAGGTATTTCTTCGGTTATTGGGATGCTTATCCCGTTTTTCGCGGTGTTCATTTTCGGGTTGAGCCCGGTTTGTGCATTTGCCCAATCCCCACTTCGTATTACGGGCGCGCTGCAGGATGTCCGCAGCCAAGAGCCGATTTCGTTTGCGACGGTATCACTTTCGACGGGCGAGCGCAGCTATCGTATAATGAGTGGCGAGGACGGCCAATTCCATTTTGCCGCGGTGGCAGCGGACGATTACACCCTCGAGGTGAAAGCGCTGGGTTATGAGCCTTATACGCAGTCGGTCAGTGTCAACGAAGATCGGTTCATCCGCGTGTCGCTGGTCTCCTCGCAGCGTGTGATAGATGAAGTATATGTGACGGCCGCAGAGGCTCGGGAGATGACCAGCACATCGGTAATTGACCGGAAGGCTATGGAGTTGCTCCAACCCTCGAGCTTTGCCGACCTGCTGGAGTTGCTGCCTGGAGGGCGCGCGATTGACCCCAACCTGACCGAAATGAACAATATCCGCCTGCGTGAGCCGGGTATTTTAAACAACGCCTATGATATCAGCTCATTGGGCACCGCTTTTTACATCGATGGCGCGCCCATCAATACCAACGCTAATTTGCAAAATACCGATGATATCATCGGAGACGAAAACCGGTCAGATCCCAATTTCTACCGCAACTCGGTCAACCGCGGGGTAGACATGCGTTTCATCTCAACCGATGACATCGAGCAGGTGAAGGTGGTGCGCGGGATCCCATCGGTGGAATACGGTGATCTCACCAGCGGACTCATCCAAATCGAACGGCGTAAAGGTGCCACGCCATTCAACGCACGTATAAAGGCCGATGGCTTTTCAAAACTGGCCTCCATCGGGAAGGGGTTCAGCTTAACGAAGCAAAACCTCGTGATCAACCTGGACGGCGGCTTTCTGGATGCCAAGGACGACCCCCGCAACGATTTTGAAAACTACCAGCGCGTCAACGGTTCGCTGCGCACCAATAAAAATTGGGATAACGCCCGGCGACGGCTGGCGTGGACCGCGGCGCTTGACTATCAAACCAATATCGACCGGGAGAAGGTGGATCCCGACAACGGCTATGCGCCCATAGACCGGTATTCCTCGACGTTCAACAGTTATGGTCTCAACAATCAGGTGCTGCTAGCCTGGCGTGAACACCCCTTGCTGGAATCCCTGGAGCTGACGTCTAAGGTCAGTTACCAACGCGACCGGATAGACCAGGTTAAATGGATACAAGCACCATCGGCCACCATCCTGGCCAATGCGTTGGTCGAAGGGGCACACGATGCATCATACATCACTCCGAGTTATGCCTCGCACCTTATCGTGGATGGCCAACCGCTTACAGCGTTCTTGAAGGCCCGTTTGCAACTAAGCGCCGTATCCGGTCCGCTGCAACACGATCTTAAGCTCGGCGTGGAGGGCAATTACAGCAAGAATTTTGGCGAGGGGCTGGTATATAACCTCGACCTTCCACCTAACCAGAGCGGTTCCACTGGGCGGCCACGGGCGTTTCACAGCATTCCCGCTACGCAGGTAGTGTCTTTCTTTGCCGAAGACCTGATCAATTTCGCGGTCGGGACGCACCGGTTTACTCTGATGACCGGACTTCGCGGAATGAGCATGATCAACATGGACCGCCGTTACGCGCTTGCCGGCAAGCTCTTGGCTGATCCGCGCATCAATGCGAAATGGAGCCTGCCTGCGGTGGATGTCGCAGGCCACTCCCTGTGGGTGGCGTTGGGGGGAGGCTATGGGACCCATACCAAAACGCCGACGATGGATCAGCTTTATCCGGCGCCCGATTACCAGGATCTGATCCAGCTCAATTTCTACCACAATAACCCCGACTACCGCAAGGCCAACGTGATGACCTACATCATCGATCGGGTCAATCCCGAACTCGGGGCGGCGGTAAACCATAAATGGGAGCTTAGTACCGATTTGCAGTATGAGGGGAATCGGTTATCTGTCACCTACTTCCGAGAACGCATGCATACCGGTTTCCGCGATGTCTCTCAATACACCGCCTTGGCCTATCGGCAGTATGATGGCACCTCCATCGATGCCGGGGCGCTCACGGCTCCGCCGCAACTCGGTGATTTCACCTATGAGGAGGTCACCGAATATTGGGGCTATACTCAACACAGCAATGGAAGCAGCATCCTCAAGAAAGGGATGGAATTTCAATTTACTTCCACGCGCATGGCTTGGCTCAATGCCCGTGTTACCCTCAACGGTGCGTGGTTTCACACAGTCTACCGCAACAGCGAACCCTATTCAAAGGTGATTCCCACGACAGCCATCACCGCCGATGACCAGGTGCGGCAATATGTCGGTATCTATGCGGGAAATCGGGAAAGCTATGACCGAGAGGTATTCAATACCAACCTCACCGCTGATGGCTACCTGCCCGGCATCGGGCTCAATGCGTACGTTTCGCTGCAAAGCACCTTGTTCAGGGCGGAGCAGACCGTCCCCCGGAGCGGTGTTCCGGTGCAGTACATCGATATTGAAGGAGCGATGCATCCCTTTATACCGGCGGATCAGGAGGATGCCGATCTGCAATGGCTTGTTGAACCGACAAACCCTACGGAATTCAGGCGATACGTGGAGCCGTTTAAGATGCAGATCAATGTAAAGGCTTCCAAATCATTTCGCGACCAGATCCGTGTGTCCATGTTTGTCAATCGCCTCTTTACCTATGCGCCCGATTATGAGGAATACGGTATCCTGCATGTCCGGCGTGACACCAACGGCCCTTACTTTGGAATGGAAATCAATTTTAGTTTTTAACCATCATAAAAAGTTCGATATGAAAACAATAGTGAACACAAAAACCCTGCTGATGCTGGCCCTGGGGGCTGGATTGGTCTTCACGGCCTGTACCAAAGATGAACTGTCGGTCGACCAGACGGCGGTCAGCGTGACCATCACCAACCCGCCTCAGCTGGAGGAAGTGGAAATCACCGCCGCAACGCTCACGCTCACCGAGATTAACAGCGGCGCCGCGGTAAGCACCACCGAGCTGGAAAACGGGCGTTTTGAGGTCGCTGTACCCGCAGGCTCCTATGACGTCACTCTCGAAGGCACCGTCTCCTATATGCAAGACGGGCAGGCGTATACCAGTGCGGTGCGCGGCCGGAAGGAAGGAGCCGTGTTTACCGGCAGCAGCGCGGAGTTGCAGTTGGAACTGTTCCTCCACAGCGAGAATGCCGGTTTCGTGCTCCAGGAAATCTATTTTACCGGTTCGCTCACGCCTGAAGGCAAGCAATACAACGGCGACAAATATTTCATCATCTACAACAACTCCGACGAAGTATTATATGCCGATGGCTTGGTCTTTGCCGAATCCGAGTTTTTGACTACCACCAAGCGGGATTATACACCCAACATCATGTCTGAGGCGTTTACCGCTGGCAACATCGTGATGATCCCGGGCAGCGGCCAGGAGTATCCTGTACAACCGGGTGAATCTGTAGTGGTAGCTAATAATGCCATCGATCACGTGGAGTACAACAGCAACTCGATCGACCTGAGCGGTGCCGACTTTGAGATAACCCTGCTGCCCACCATCAATGTGGACAACCCGCAGGTGACCGACCTGATCAACGTAGCGCCCTACCTGACCATGCACAACCGAGGCTTTAAAAGCTATGTGCTGGCGAAGTTTGAAGGCGACGTGGAGACGTTTAAGACTACGCAGACCTATGAGTACACTTACCTGCAGGCGAGTGGCAGCGAACGGACGGTTGAGACGTATAAGATCCCGAATGAATGGATCCTCGATGCTGTCAACCTGAGCGTGGAATCCGAGTATCAATGGATCCTGACCGATCCCTCGCTCGATATGGGCTGGACCCACTGCGGTACGGTCGATAGCGACGATAACCGCTATGGCAAGAGCGTACGCCGGAAGGTGCTGTCTACCGGTGAAAACGGCCGAGAGATTCTGCAGGATACCAATAACTCTACGGAAGATTTCGAAACAGAGGCGGCTTTATCACTCCAATAATGCCACGTAACCTCCTCCTCACCGGACTGCTGATGATCCTGGGCGCATCATATACCGTATGCGCCCAGGATACGGCAAGCAGGCAGCTGCGGGTCGCTACGGGGCTGTCGCCCTATATCCGGCTGCTGGATGGCTATTATGAGAGTCCCGCATTAAAACCTTTTCTGCGGGAATGGAGTTTTGCCGAGCTTTCAGCGGGGCAACAGGCCGAATCACATGATCGCTACGTCTATCAAAAAGGGAGCGGCTACCGGCGGTTTGGTGTAGATGCTTCTTCGTATATCCGGCAGCCCCAGCGTGCAATTTGGGGACAGGCACATTATCATAACGAGCGGGTGTTCGGTGTCAACTACAATGAGACTACCGACTATGATGTCCTCTATCCTTACGTGACGGCCGATACCGTGGGCGGAGCGCTTCAAGCAGAGCAATATGCCTTTGGGGGCGGTTACGCTTGGGCCGGCAAGCGGCTCCACTATGGTTTATCGGGCAGTTTCCGGGGTGAACAGGCTTTCCGCAACCGGGATCCAAGACTGAGGGCCGTGGTGTCGGATGTTTCGGCTACGGCGGCCATGGCGACCCCGCTTGGCCATCGCTATCTGCTAGCGGCAGACCTGGAAGGTCGTCGTTATACCCAGTCGAGCAAACTGGAATTTGTAAGCGAGGTTGGGTTTCCACTGATCTACCACGATGCTGGACTCGGCGTATACAATGAACTGTTGGCTGGCAGCCGCATGGATGCCCTGTATGGCGGATATGGGTGGGGTGCAGCACTCCGTCTTGTGCCCATGGATCGCGAAGGATGGTTTGGCCACCTGCATTATCGGCGGTTTCAGTTTGACAAGACGCTGTCAGGTATCGTGGCACCCATCTCCGAAGTGGTAGATGACGCCTGGCGGTTGCAAGGGGGCTATGCCACCGCGTGGGAGCAGAACCGGCTACTGATCCAGCTGACGGCATCCACGGCCAAGCGACAAGGCATTGAGGCGAGGTTCAACAACCGGGATGCGGAAACCGGGATGGACAAGATCGATGAGGCGCTCCGCTTTTTAAGCGGGGACGATGCCGTGGCATTGGATATGATATATGAACATACGGGTGAGCGATTGAGTTGGCGGATAGGGGGCGTAGCGGGTTATGAAAACCACAGGCTGGAATATGTCCAGCCGATTCGCTACATGTCGTATAGTCACCTGCGGGCCGGACTGCGGCTCTCGGCCAGCCGGGCAATGGGCCGGGTCATCGGTACGGCCACGCTCGGAATGGAGCGTAGGCAAAACGTAGCGGGTTCCCATAGGTGGGACGGCGTTTCGCCGGAATCGGGCATCCATACCATGCTCACAGGCAACTATGCTTATTACAGTGCCGACCAGGAGCACTTCAGCGGCGATATCCGTGTCGATTTTCCCGTCTCCCCCAAAACGAATGTGTACATAAAACTTGGCGGAAGACATATTCGCTATCCGAAGGCGTTTACCGGCCACCGGTTTGCCGTTTCTTCGGGTTTTCTCTTTTAAAATGTAAATTTGCACGCTATGCATAGGGCCTACCTGATATTGCTGTCCATCATCCTCTTCATATCCGCCACGGCTTTCCTGAGTGGGGAAGAGCCGGATTTGCGCGCCCAATACAGCCGTGCTATAGGCGAGTGGCCGCAGCCGACCATTGACTCGGGGGTGGCATGGCAAGAATTTGCGCCACTACCCGGCACCGATACCAGCTATTTCGCGGTAATGGAGCAGCCTAATGTAAAGCTGGGCAAGCTCTTATTTTTTGATCCACTGTTGTCGGGCTCCAACCAGATTTCGTGCAGCAGCTGCCACGACCCGCAGCAGTCATGGGCAGATAAGCGGTCCGTGGCATTGGGCCACGACCATCAGGAAGGATCGCGCAATACCCTGTCCCTGCTGAATGTGAAAGCACGGAAAACCCTGTTTTGGGATGGACGTGCGGTGACCCTGGAATCCCAGGCCCTCAGTCCGATCGAGACCCATCACGAGATGGCCGCCAAGCCCGAGGAGCTGGGTGCTGAGCTGGGAGCCATTCCGGCTTACCGGCAGCTTTTTTCGCAGGCGTTTGGCGATACGTCCGTTACGTTCGATCGGATCACCGAGGCGCTGGCGGCGTTCCAACGCACCATTACCAGCCGCCGGAGCCGCTTTGACCGATTTCTGGATGGTGAATATGATCAACTCAATGATCAGGAAATTCACGGGCTGCATCTTTTCCGCACGAAAGCGCGGTGCATGAACTGCCATCATGGGCAGTATTTAACGGATGACGGGTTTCACAACATCGGCCTGACCTATTACAAACGCAAATACGAAGATCTCGGGCGGTATACCGTGACGAATAATCCCGATGACGTCGGCAAATTCCGCACCCCTTCGCTGCGGGATGTCCTGCACGGTGCTCCTTGGATGCACAACGGTCTTTTTTCTAACATCGGCGGCATCGTCAACATGTACAACAGCGGCATGCACATGATCGATCCGAGTGCAGAGGAAAAGGCCGCCGACCCGTTATTCCCGGTTACCGACCCCCTGCTGCGGCCGCTTAAGCTCAATGCCGAAGAAAAAGAGGCCATTGTCGCGTTCCTGGGTGCGGTCACCGCTACCCAGTACCACATGCGTCGGCCCGAGTTGCCGCGGTAGCCGTTTCTGTATATTCCTTTGTTGCTGAGCGGAAGTTTCCGGTTTAAGGTGGCTTAAAAATGAAAGGTTTCCAAACGGGGAGAATGGAAACCTTTACTAACCAATTATAAACCTAAATTATGATGCTACAAAGATAGTGTATTTACTACACTATGCAAATTATTTTTTAAATTTTTTTTGCACTACTCCAGTACCAGCTTGATAAAGCGAGGCGAGAACGTGCCGGGCTCTTCGTTGAAGTCTTTCAGAAAGTCGAACGAGTTGACGTGGTAGCTGATGAGCAGTTCACCAGGTTTGGAGAGGTGTGGATGTGCTTTCGCGTTGTAGGCATAAAGGCTCTTTTTGCGCGCCGGTTCGGGGCAGTGGTATACCGGTATTATCGGTCCGAATGGACCTACGGGACTTTTTCCCACCCGGAGACCAATAACCGGTTCGATGCCGTTTTGTTGAAAGACCAGTGCGTAGCGGCCATCGGGCAGCGGTGTTATGCTGAGTTCATTTGACACGTTGGAGGTCACCTTGGCCGCATGCAGGATGTTGCTGTCCCACGTGCTGCCATTCCAATACCGCCACTGCTTGAAGTCTTCGATTTCCGCCGGTCGCACACGGGCTACCAAGAGTTCCTTATCTGCGCCCCGCACGCCGTAGACATATACGTAGCCATCCGGATTGGGCGCCCCTGCCCACGCCGTATTGGTCAGCACCCCTGCGCCGAAGGAATAAGCCTCACGGCCTCCCGACGCGGCCACGAATAGGGGCGTCTCCAGCTGCCGGTGCCGGGTAAACGGGGGCGTATCGCTCGATTCGATGGCTATCAAGGCATTGCCGCATTCCCGGAACCCAAACACCTTGGCGCCGGTATTTTCCATCCGATAGGCAAAAATATACAGAGTATTGGCCTTATCCCGGTTGACAAAGCCATCCCCAAGCCAATAGTAGTTGCCGGGTTTGGCAGCGGGGGTATTGGGAACGAAGACGGCAGCTTGCTGCCCGTCCGTCGCCTGGCTGCTGTAAAATTGGATACCTGCCTTTTCGACTGTGCCCTTGGGGATCAGGGCAACGACGTTATTGGTCATCTTGCCTCCGGGGGTTAATTTGCCCTGTGCTTTGCTACCCCAGAAACTGTCGCTAAAAACCAACAGCGTGGGCGTATGGGCACCCGCGCCTACGGTATCTACGCCACTCAAGGGAATGGAAAACAGTCCGTCGCCGCCGATCCAGCCGGAGTCGCGGTCAAACAGCGCTGTCCATTCCGGAGCGGCCGCTACGTGAAATGCCAATTGGAAGCCGTCATCCTGGTCTTTTGGTTCGTTGATCTGCTGCGCATAAAGCCGCTGTAGGCCGCCGCAGGGCAGGATGGCCATCAGCCCGATGAGGTATAAAAGGCGGGTTGCAAGCAAAGGAAAAGTGATCATCATGGCTTTTGCTGTTAAAATGGTATTGCAAGATCAGTGCAATTTACATAAGTTTGGGCAATAAACGGGCATTACGCCATGATCCTGAGTATATGAAACCAACCCCACGTATCTTATCACGGCGGAGCGCCATCAAGGTAGCTGCGGCCAGTACGATTTTTGCGAATAGCCTGTTCCAGCGGGTCTCTGCGGCCGAGGCGGCGTTATCTGCCGACCTAAAAGGCAAGATTAATCATTCGGTGTGCCGATGGTGCTACCCTTCCATTCCGTTGGAGGCATTGTGCGAAGCCGCAAAAGGCATGGGCATATCGGCCATTGACCTGGTCGGCCCCGAAGAGTGGCCTGTGTTGCAGCGTTACGGGCTGCATGCCGCGATGACCCAGGGTGCGGGCAAGGGCATCACCGAAGGCTTCAATGATCCGACCCTCCATGATGAACTCATTGCCAGTTATGAAAACCTGATTCCCAAGGTAGCGGCAGCCGGTTATGACCAGCTGATCTGCTTCTCGGGCAACCGTAATGGATTGGATGATGAGCTGGGCATAACACACTGTGCCACCGGCCTAAAGCGTTTGATGAAGACCGCCGAGAAGCACGGTGTGACCATGGTGATGGAGCTGCTCAATAGCAAAGTGAACCATGCCGATTACCAATGTGACCATACGGAATGGGGCGTGGCCCTGTGTGAGGCAATCGGGTCTGAACGGTTTAAGCTGCTCTATGATATCTACCACATGCAGATCATGGAGGGGGATGTCATTGCCACGATCAAGAAATATCATCCGTATTTTTCGCACTACCATACCGGCGGTGTACCCGGCAGGAATGAAATCGATGAAAGCCAGGAACTGAACTATCCGGCGATTATGCGGGCTATTGCAGAGACCGGATTCAAGGGCCACGTGGCCCAGGAATTTATTCCCAAGCGGCCGGATGTACTGGCTTCGCTACAGCAGGCGGTACAGATCTGCGATGTGGAGTAACCGGGTCTCGTTGGAGGCAAAAAAGAAAGATCTCCAAACGGGGAGAATGGAGACCTTTACTAACCAATTATAAACCTAAATTATGAGACCACAAAGGTAGTGTATTTTATACACTAAGCAAACTATTTTTTAACTTTTTCCGACGAGCGGTGATCTAGGTCGTTTTCCGATTTTTCGGCCGTAAAACAGGCGCTTATTCCAAGCACATGTTGTATGCCGATAACAACGCTTCCATTACCAGTTCTTTTTCGACGTGATTAAGGTCAAATGTCGTAGCCCCTTTTTCACCCCATTTATTGGGAACGGGGTAGATACCTGCACTGCCCATCGCGCAAAAAACCGCTTGCTCGTCGGGTGTCAAAAAGATATTCGCCGTATTCCCTTTAGCCAGATAGGTGGCAAACATCCGTTTCTTGACCACAGCGAAGCCGATCCGGTCGAAATGGGGTTTTTGCTCCGTGCCGGGGAAAGACAGGGCCAATTGCGCAAATGTATCTCCGTTGATCATGATCAAGCTTCCACAGTCAACACAAAGTTAATAGTTGATCTCAAAAAATGGCTTCAAGAGCAGCCGAATTGTAAGTTTGACGGATTTTGTTCACATTTGCGTATGGCGGTGAACATACCCCGTTCGGTAAACTGATGTATCATGGCCCTTGAGGTAATCGATTTAAAAATAGCCGTATTAATTGACGCGGACAATGTATCCAGCTCGAAAATAGCAAGTATCCTGGATGAGGTCAAGCGATATGGGGTGCCTTCCATCAAGCGGATCTATGCGGACTGGACCCGATCCCATGTGGCCGGCTGGAAGGAGCCGTTGTTGACGCATGCCATTACGCCGGTACAGCAATATAGCTATACGATGGGCAAAAATTCGTCTGATTCGGCGCTCATCATCGATGCCATGGACATCCTCCATAGTCAACAGGTAGACGGGTTTACGATCGTATCCAGCGACAGCGATTTTACCCGGTTGGCCATACGGCTAAGGGAATCGGGTAAACTGGTCATCGGCGTGGGCGAGAAGAAAACCCCCAAACCCTTTATTGCCGCATGCGATAAATTTATCTACATCGAGATCCTGGGCAAGGAGGCGATTGCCAAGCCCCTGGTCACGGAAACGCCCGTTCCCGAAACGACGGGCGGGGTGAGCAAGGTATCCAAGGCGCCGACCCAAGGTCCGCAGGAATACGAGCCGATCGGTCGCGATTTCATAGACCTGCTCAAAGCATCGGTAAATGATGTGGCCGATGAGGGCGGATGGGCCCCCTTGGCGGCAATCGGCGGACTGCTGAACAAACGAAAGCCTGATTTTGACCCGCGTGTGTATGGCTTCTCCAAGCTGACGCCTTTATTTAAATCATTGGACCAGTATTTTGAGGTAGAAGAAAAGAGCACTGAGAAAACGAAAAACAAGCACGTATACATCAAAATCAAAGAGAAACCCAAAGCGGGTAGAAGAAAAGTCAGGACTCCGAAGGTTTCCGCTGGATCAGGTAAACCCCCAAGAGAATGAGTACCCCGCCAGCCGCGTGAATCCACGTGAGCCGTTCCCCGTCGAACAGCCCCCACATCACGGCCACGATGGGCATCAGGTAGGTGACCATGGAGGCAAAGATGGCGGAAGTGAGCTGCAGCAAGCGATAAAAGAGTATCATGGCCAGCGCGGTACCCACCAATCCGAGGATGGTTACATAGCCCAAGCCCTGCCATTGCGCAGGTGTGCCTTCAAAGGCAGCGAAAAAACCCGAAAAGCCGAGGATGATCAATGCGGGTCCAAACCAGATCGTGAAAACCACAGAAGACAGCTTGAAGGACGGAATACCGGATAAATACCTGCTGATAATGAGTCCGTTCATGCCATAAAAGGCAGTGGCCAGCACGATGAGAAAGGCGTGGAACACATCGGTACGGCCACCGTTGCCATCGTCGCCCATGAGAATGGCGGCGCCGGTGAATCCGATGACCGCGCCGATGACCTGGGCCAGCCGACTCTTGATGCCAAAAAACAGGTAACCAAAAAGCAGGATGAAGATGGGCACCAGCGAGTCCAAAATACCCGCCATGGCACTGCTCACCTGTTGCTGCGCCAACGGAAATAAAAACATGGGGATGAAATTGCCCATCCCACCGCCGGCGATTACCCAGGGCATAAGTTTCCGTGGGATGTGCTTGAAGTTTTGAACGCCGAATACGACCAGCACCAGCCCTGCCACACATAAGCGCAACGCGCCGACCTGCATCGGCGTGTATACGCTAAGACCCTGCTTGATAAGAATAAAGGAACTGCCCCATGTCAAGGTAAGGAACCCCAACAACAGCCATTTTTGATATGCCGGATACAAGGATAATATTTTGAGCGAATATCGGCAATCGCGGCCACTGTAGGAATTTTTTAGTTCATTTTTGTTCGGTTGCGAACACCCAAATGTTCGCTATCGAACAGTGCTGAGTTTCATGATGTTTTTATCTTGTTGAATTACAGTTTGTTGTGATTTTGGTATGGAAATGTAATGCATTGGCATAACTAGTGGCAGCTAGCCGAGTGCTGGGACGCCTGCATGACGGGGAGCCGCCGAAAACAACAGAAAAAAAAACGAGAGAATAAACATTAAAAAAATTAAAACATCATGAAAACGTTCGTATTAAGTACACTTATCGCAGTAGCCACAGCCGGAAACGCCTGGGCAAACCAAGTTGCCACGCCACGCCTAGATCGCATCGGAATGATCGAACGATCTGAAACAGGTGAGCGTGTCGACGCCTTCAAATCGCAAATGGCATTTCACCAGCGTAACGTAGCAGTATTGTGGAACCAGTATGCCAGTGCGGCGGAGCGAATCCGCAATAGCAGGGGTAGTCATGCTGAGTTGGACCGCGACAGGGCTTTCTTCGCCGGCGTATACCAACAGGATATTGACAAAGGCATCCGTGTGGACGAAAGCAAAAGGGCTATTGCCGACATCGAGGCGAGGTATGCGCTGGCGCATGTCGAGCGAGACGCTTATGAAGCCGAGCGGATCGCATCATTGCAGGCGCAGTTGAAAACGGCAATGAAAAAAGAAGCAAAGAAGTTTATGAAGGCAAAGCGGAAGAATGCCGAACTCGTAAATGCCGAACTACTGCCGCTTGTGCAAGAGGTGGAAGCGTATATCACCCAATCGATCGATCGGGCCGAACATTTAGCAGCGGGTGATGAACAACGGGTCATCGCTGTGCGCTAAGGCGGCGTAACTTCAGCCAACTAAAAAAAGGCGCCATTAGGCGCCTTTTTTTAGTTGGTGCGTAGATAGACATTTTTATGGGTGGATTTGAGTATCAGGTTGATACCGCCGCCATTCATCGTGCCCTCCAGGTTTTCAGGCTCCCCTCCGTGGTATGTAAACCCGGTAACCGTGACCGATTCCAATGCGCCCAGGAGAGCGGGAGGGATGGGGCGCTCGACCACACGGTTTACCGATGAGTTAACGTTGCCTGCCCGCGATATCGCAATCGTGTTCGCGGCCTTAGGGATTTCTTCGATGGTGTCTGCTTTCGTTGTGGGCTTGATCACTAAGTTGAATGCATCTGCTGCATAGAGTTTGCCATAGAACGTACCCAAGGAGACGTTGGCTTTGGTCGCCGTGGGCAGAGACACATCCACATGGCCATAGACCGAAACGATGGATACCGGCCCCTTGATGTCGCTTTCGAAAGCAGCATCAACACTTCCGCGGACGGTCTTGATGTTCATCGGGCCGCTATTGCCCACCAATGAAATCATGTTGGATGTGCTGGATACTTCGATCTCTCCCTTCATGTTTTTGATCTTCACGGTGTCGGCAAACATGGTATTGTCGTTGGTGAAGGCAACCGATAGCTGCTGGGGTACGCGGATGGTGAGTACATCATAACGGCCAGTGTTGCCTACAGGATTTACCTGTACACCCTCTTCGCTTTCCATTACGCTGATGCCTAAGCCGGTGTTGTCTTTCAGGCCGGAGCTGCTGAGCGCCTGGAGGCCTTTGGCGCGCGGATCCTCCTCTTCTTGAGCGCTTCGGCTGGAGAAGATGATTTCATTACCGTCATAGCCTTCGATGACAGCTCCCGGGAGATTGAGGATGAGCTTTCCCGTACTACGGGCCACTTTGTATTCCTTCTGCGCCCATGCGACACTGCATAGGGAAAGAAGAATTGCTAAGGTGATGATCTGCTTTTTCATGTGATTCTGCTTTTAAGGGTTATTGTTCTATTTGGGTTAAATGGCTGTTTAGAGCTTGTTTTGTTTCAGTAATACCGCATAGGCTTCTTCTTTGACCGCAGTGAATGTATATGGGTCACGGGTCAGTGCAAAGAGGGATTCCTCGATGGTCTGGTGGTCTATGCTGCCGGCCACCTTAATCAGGCCTAGCTGTACCAATGGATCGTCTTGTGTCGCCAATGACTCTGCAAACACCTCGACTACATGGGGTTGCTGCGTATGCTGGCTAAGCACATCCAGCGCCGCCAAGCGGACGTTGGTATTCCCATCTTCATTCATGGTCTGCGCGAGCATCGCAGCGAGCCGCTCATCCATGCGGCCGGACTCCTCGATTTCTAAGATTGCGGCCAGGCGTATGCTTGCGGATATACTGTCGGCCAGTCGGGTAGCCAGTGTAGGGCGTATCTCGCGTGGCTTTGCCGCCGTGACGGAGCCGCGTTTTTCCTGCTTGGGCCGTTTACCCGAGATCGCTGGCAGCTTTTCGAGCGGCTGCTCATGCGCGGTGTTTGTAGCGGGAGTGTCCGCTAAGGGTACATCGGCGGATGTAGCAGCGGCAGGTGATGCAGACTGCTGGGCCACAAAGGGGTTATCGCCGAGCGGCGTGTTGCGCCAATCGAGCCACAGATACGTGCAAACCGACCCCAGCAGGAGGGAAGCGGCAACGAGCCAGCTGGCCCTGCGGTGCCGTTGAAAAAAGCTCCCTTTGACGACGGGTGTGGGCTTGAGCTGCGCTCGCAGGCGCTCCAGTACAGCCGGAGCAGGCTCCAGGTGGTCAAACGCCTCCCGGTGTTGCTGCACAAATTTCTTTATCGGGTCACTCATGACAAGGTCTTATCTTTCAATGATTGAATTACTTTCTTCTTGGCGCGGTGGTATTGCGACCGTACCGTGGTGTGGGATATGCCCAGCATCCTGCCGATTTCCTCCTGGGGTAGGCCCTCAAACACATACAGGCTCAAGATGGTCTTATATCCAGGAGGCAGCTGCTCAATGGCATTCCGCACATCTTCTACCTTGCAATCAAACAGTTCGTCCTGTTCGTGGTCGTAACCGTCCTCCTCGGCAATGTCCATTTCTCCGGCATCTGAGAACAGGATCTTCCTTTTTCGCAGGTGCGTGATGGAACGGTTGAGTGCAATGCGGTTTACCCAAGCGCCGAAGCTCGTTGCTTGTTGTAGCCGGTGGATATCGGCAAAAGCGTGATAAAATGACTCCTGCAAGATATCTTCCGCCTCGGCCGTATGCGAAATGATGCGACAGATGGAGTTGTAAACAGGCCTGGCGTACTTGTTGTACAATCCTGTGAACCCAACATCATGCCCCGAGCGGCACAAGGCAATCAATTCGATTTCATCTTTCTTCTCTGTAGGCTGCAAGTGTCTATCTACTGTGATCCATTGTTTAGTCGTCGATCCAGGGAAAATGTTGCATGCAAAACAACGGTCAAATTAAAAAGATTAACGGCTTTTGTCTATCTTTCACTTTTGTAACCAGATAAATCGCTCATGCACCTATGAAATTGCCGTCTCTTGCCAGCCTCTCGACGAATGCGTTAGCCGTATTCAAGCGATTTCCGACCCTGTTTATCACGGTGGTGTTCGCCACGGCATTGTGCTGCTTTCTGCTGGATGAGCCCACGATCAGTCAAACCGGGGAAGCCGACCTGTGGCTACTGCTGGCCGTTTGCAACCTGCTGCTGACCTTGAGTCTCTCGGCAGATTTATTCGCGGAGTCCAGGAGATACACGGCTGCACGCAAATGGGCGTTGCGATTAGGGGTGGCGGGCGTATGCACGTTGCTGTACATGGTGCTCGACCCGGCCAGCCACCGCACGGATGTCGTTCGGCTTAGCCTGTTTGCTTTTGCCTTCCACCAACTGGTTGCGTTTGCACCGTTTATCAATCGGGAGGGAAGGGAGGGAAGCATCGGGTTTTGGCATTTCAATAAGACTCTTTTCCTGCGTTTCTTCACGGCAGCGCTTTATTCTGCCACGCTGTTTGCCGGCTTAGCGGTGGCCATCTTAGGTGTGGAAGAATTGTTCAACCTGGATTTTTCCTCGCAGATCTACGGACAGCTTTTCGCCCTGATCGCCATCGGCTTCAACACGCTGTTTTTCCTCGCCGGAGTGCCCCGCATAGCCGACACCGTCCCGCTGGAGGCGCCTTATCCCAAAGAGCTCAAGATATTCACGCAATATGTGCTCGTGCCGCTGATGACCGTTTACTTGGGCATCTTGCTGGTCTATGAAATCAAGATCCTCGCCGAATGGCAGCTGCCCAAGGGCCTCGTGGCCACGCTGATATCAGGCTACGCGGTATTCGGCATCCTATCGCTGCTGTTGGTGTGGCCCATTAAGGACGAGGAGGGCAACCGGTGGGTACAGTTGTTTTCCCGTTTTTTCTATCTTACCCTGATCCCGCTGGTCATTTTGCTGGGGCTGGCCATTTACAAGCGGGTTGCCGATTACGGATTTACGGAAGAGCGCTACATTTTGGTCGTCTTAGGGATGTGGCTTGCCGGCATCAGCGTGTATTTTCTCGCCTTCCGGAAGGACAATATTAAGCTCATCCCCGTAAGCCTCTTTGTGCTGGCGCTCCTGAGTACCTTCGGTCCGCAAAGCGCTGCCAGCGTCTCCCGGAGATCCCAACAGGCACATCTCGCCAATTTATTCAACGCTGGAAAGGGAGAAACCTCCCAACGACAGGGAAATATCGTCACTTATTTGGTGGATGCCCATGGATTGCCATCGCTACAGCACTTTACGGAAGCGGATCTTGGGGCGCTTGACAGGGAGATAACAGAAAAGCATCCCGACGATTCGCGCTATGAGGTCATCAGCCTAAAAAAGGACACGGTGTTCAAATTGCTGAATGTGTCACCGGAAGGAAGGCCACGGCAATACCTCTACGTAACCCGCGAAAATCAACACATCATACCGATAGGCGGCTATGATTACGCCTATAACGTCAGTTCTTATCAGGCGGAGTCCACCGAAATCCCTGTCGGCGATCTGCTGTGTGACATCCAATTGGACCAGGAGACTAAGTTGGTGCGTATATCCATGGAAGGGGATAGCGCGATCGTGTTTGACGTAAAGCCCTTGGCGCAGGAAATTTACAAGGCCTATAAAGAAGGGGAGTTGACGAAAGCTGATGGGGACAACTATTCATATCCACTGGAGCGGATGCGTCTCAGGGGGGCAAACAAACACCTTGACGTAGTGTTTATTGTAGCGGAATTGAACGGCAATTTCGCTACCTTCGATGATGCATCGGCTCAAGGATTCAGCTTCACCGGCCAACTGCTGTTTAAAGAAAAGTGACGGCGGCTCAATAATCGTCGTTGATCTCGATCCAGTGGCCGTCGGGGTCTTGCAGGTAGAGCTGCTTGACGCCGTCTACGCGGACCGTTACCTGTTGCTTTTGCCCCTGCCAGTTGATATAGGGTAGGTTGAATTGATCGAGCCGGGCAATGAAATCGGTGATGGAAGGCACGCTGAAACAAAGGTGCGTGGCAATATCGTGCTCGGTGATTTCTTTGGCTCCTTCGATGAGGTGCAGCTGGCTATTGGGCCCGATCTGCAGCCAGGTGTGCTTGCCATCGTGGAAGGGCTCTGGAATGGTATCCAGTTGCAGCACATCGCGATAGAAGACGGTGCTCTTTTCAAGGTCGTACACGGATACGGCCATGTGATTGAGTGTGGGGGTTTTTTCTTGCGCCCGGATGGGGCGTATAGATCCGGCGATGCATAATGTGATAAGCACGCCGACAATAGTCGTACGATTCATATCACAAACTTACATAAACAAACGGGAAAATACCCCTTTTTAGGTATTGGTTTTGATGAATTTATCACGGACCTTCACTGTCACATGAACACGAATTGGCTTTATAGCACGCTGCTGAAACTCTACAACACCATCAAGCGCAATGCGTTCTATATTTTATTGTCCCTGTTGGTACCCATGATTTTATGGAAGGTACAGGTGGGCAGGGATATTATCGTCAGTTTGGCTGAACCCGGTGGGCGCAATTACCTGAACATTCCCTTGCTGATGGCATCGTTTTCCATGTTGACCATCAGCAATTGGGTGATCCCCGTATCGGCAATAGACCTATGGAAAATGGTCGTCAGGCGGCGTGTGAAATCCCAGCTATTATACAGCGAGCTGGTCAGCCTGTATAATGGCAATGTGGGGGAAGGTAATGGTCAATTCCCGATTCGCTATTTTGCCAGCCTTCCCTGGGTGATCTTGCTGTATGTAACGGTGTATTCCTTCTTCCCGAGTAGACCGCTCATCGCTGTCGGCATCCTCGTCGCCTTGGTCGGAGGCGTCGTGCTGATCGATTGGCGGTATCGCGGCAAGCGGGTGCCAATGATCTTCCAACGTCTGTGGGAGGGTGCCACGGAACGCGGGTATAGCGATAAGACAAGGGCGATGCGGTATGTAGCTACCATGGGGGCGATCGTGGTGTTATTCCTCGTGTTCGTCGGCGTGGTGGGGTGGTTGCTGCGCAACAATCGTGGCGGCTTGATCGGCTTGGTGATCGGCGCGAACGCCGTGGCGATCCTGCTGGGCTATGCCTATATGAAGTTTGCCGAGCATGTAGACGCGCGCGGCACCGATACCTCCTATTTCGCAAGCAAATATGTACACCTCTTCGCACTCGCCTTCATGTTGGTGATCGCGGTGGTCCTGCAATGCAGCAATAGCAGCGGATGGCCCGTTGAGATCGGCTTCTTTTCGCCGATTTTCATTTTGATTATCGCGATTTCGCTTTATCTCTTCCTCGCGGATGTGTTTATCACCGCCCAGCTGAACATCACCTGGATTTATAACCGTGACCCCGCAGCGTATGCCGTCGGCGAGGGAGGACCACCGGCTAAGCCCGTGTGGGCCTGGTATAGCCCCATGGTGCGGCTGCTGGCCATCGCGCTGATTTTCTTATTCTTTTTCAATTCGGCCAATTCGCACCGCATCCGTAAGCATCAGGCAGCGCCTGATCAGGCGTATGCGGCCGCGGCGAGGCCCAGGCTGACGGATTATTTCGACCAATGGGCGAAGCGCCGGGTGCAACGTCCGGGCGACACGCTAGACGTATACCTGATCTCCGGGCAAGGGGGCGGTTCGCGGGCAGCCATTTGGTTTTTTATGGCCATGAACTATTTGGATAGCGTGGAAAGTGCCCCCGGACATCGCTTTGCCGACCAGGTGTTTTCCATCTCTACGGTGTCTGGCTCCACCTCCGGTGCAGCCATGTACCTCGCCGACCGTTACCTCGATGTGCCGCCGCAGGCAGCCTCGGTGGTGCCGCGGTTGAAGACGATCTATGCCCGAAACTACCTGAGCAGTTCGTTTTGGGGTGTATTGATCGGCGATAGCTTCGAGGGTATCGCATATGAAATCGGTGGGTTGTTTGGAAGAGGGGAGGCATTCCCCAAGGATCGGAACTATTACTTCCAGCGCGAAGAGGTAAGCGGCTACGCCAAGGCCACCCCCTCGCAAAGCGCCGAAGCCATCAGCAGGTTTTTTGAAAGCGACTACCTGGCACCGTACCGGGCTGTCGGCACGGAACCGACGCAAATGAGCGACTCCATGTCCTTCAGCACCGCCCTACCGCTCTTTTTTATCAATAGTGCCATCGTTGAGCGTGGCGAGCGGGGGGTATTCTCACCCGTGGATATGTCAGATTTCAGCTTAGGTACCGACCTTTACAGCCTATTCAAGGCATACCACCCGCAGTACAACATCCCGCTGGTCGCCTGCGTCAACCAAAGCCAGGCTTTCCCAGTCATCAATGCATACAATTACCTCGATGGCGCTGGCCGGTTGATCGACGGAGGCATTTACGAAAACTCGGGCACTACCACCACCTTGGAGATCTACCAAGCCTTGAAGAAACATCTCGAAACCAAGTGGGATATCGCCTATCCGGTGCGACTTATCTGCATCAATGTCGTCAACACCAATATGGATGGGACAAAAGACAACGTGCGCTTCCGTCCCGCATCCGTACTCAACACCCTCACCGCGGCGGTCCAAAGTCCCTTTGGCGGGCACGAACAGTTTAGCTACAGGAATATCCTGCGGCAGGTGAGCGCGCCCGATACGGCCTATCCCTTCCCGTTGAACCGGCCGATACCGCTCACCCGGATGCTGCCATCCACTGCTGTCGACACGATGTATGTGGCCCTCCAGCAGATCGGCGCCCACACTCAGAAATAACACTTGACCCGGTCGAGCGGTCGCCCTAAGGTAAGGCCAAGGGTCACCTCATGTGATCCATTTTGAAGGCCATTGAGGCGGCTCAGCATGTAATCATAAGAATAGCCGATGCGGAGCCTTTCCGTCGCAAACACCTGTATCACCGCAGACACCGCGTTCAGTCCGCTCAAGCGGTCGCCCGTCAGCCGCTGGTAATCCCTGCGGAACGCCGAGACACCAGTGCGGACGCCCCCACCCAGCCAAAGACGCTCACCAAAGAGAGCCATCACGTTTAGATCAAGGCTTGGCGGTCCCATGAGATCATCCTTATACAACAAACTAGGGCGCAGTTTGATGCTTTCATCAAGGTCAAACAGCATCCCCCCGATGATATAAAAGTGGCGCCGGCGCCGAATGCGATCCGTCGTCGTGCGGTCCCATCGAAAAACATTATTATCGCCACCCGACGATAAGAGGTCCATCACCGAAATCCCCGCGTACCACCGCGTATTGTGATAATAAACACCGAAACGGACATCGGGCACGAAGCTGCTGACTTTACCCGGGGGCAATACGGCATCACCCTCGTCCAACACCCTGATTTTTGCACCATCCAAGCTATATTGCGTCACACCGGCGGCAATGCCAAAACTCAGGCGCTGCGTATCCTCGCGATCCAGCTGGATGCGGTAGGCATAGTTGAGGTACGCCGAGGTCGCGATCTGTGGTCCCGTTTCATCGGCGATAACCTGCACTCCCGCGCCATGGCGCCGCGCCCCATGAAGATCCAGGAGGCCATCCAACGATAGCACCCCCGTCTGGGGCGCGCCATCCAGGTCCACCCATTGGCTTCGCAGTCCCAGCTGCGCAAACAACTCCTCCTTATACCCAGCGTATGCCGGGTTGATACTCATCGAATTAAATACATATTGCGTAAATTGGATGTTTTGCTGGCCCCGCGCCAGGCAAGCCATGCCCAGCGGAACCAGCAACAACAAGCGTTTCCATGTCATGTTCATCCGAATCGTTCTATATCCCCATCTCATAATCGTTTTACCAATACCCATCCCTTATGGATGGTCTCCACACCACCTTTCAGCAATACCAACCGGTAATAATACGTGCCATCGCTCACGCCCGCCCCATCCCAATGCTGCCGGTAGTTGCGGTTGCGGTATACCTCATTGCCCCAGCGGTTGAAAATGGTCAGATCAGCATTGTCATAGCTGTCCAACCCCTGAATGAAGAATACCTCATTTTTGCCATCGCCATTCGGCGTCAGCGCGTTCGGAATGATGAGTTCAGCCTGACTAACCACAATCCGTACCGTCGCAATGTCCTTTAGTCCATTTTCGTCCAGGATATCATATACAAAAGAGTCATCGCCCACATACGCCCATTCCGGTGTATAGTCGATGCTGCCATCCCCATTGACAGACACCTCCCCCCTGCGCGGGGGTACGGACACACGCACACTGTTTACGACGATTGGGCTGCTGCCCGGCCGGTCATTTTCAAGCACCATGACCGTCATTCGGCGACTAGATGGGCCTGCTTTATAGTCATCATTAGCCTCCGGCCCGACAAGGTTAGACACCAGCTTAGTAAGCCAACTATCATTCGCCGTAGGCGCGGCAGCCGCCACCCAATCCCGCTCATGGATGCCTTCGGCAATCCGCTGCGTATTGCCAGCCACCCAGTTGCCGCTACCCGCGTGTTGGACGATCTGCGCCTGCTCATCCACATAGGCACTGCCATTGGTGATGCTATTGTGTTGCAAAGTATATGTCGTATGCACCGGCTCGTCCGAATAAATATGCCACATCCGGTCCATGCCCGGTTCATGCGGCGCCGCGGGAGTTGGTAGCGGAGTAGCGATCACCGCGTAATCCTTCACCCCCACATGCAGGGTCGTACTATGCGCCGGCGATAAGGTGGCCGGCGTATAATCCCCTTCGGCAATGCCCACCGGATAGGTAAATGGGCGCGACGAGGCATACATCTTGACCACATGCCCTACAATGTTATTATCCGTCACGATCATCCGGTAGCGGTTGTAATCCTCCAGCGAACCCTCCTCACCGATGTACAAGTCATGGCCGTTGAGTACGAGATCGCCGCCATCCACCCCAAAAACAAAGCGTTTATTGAGGTGCAACGCTGCCGCCTGCGGCCCTTCGGGAGCCTCGATATCATACCCGGGATCCCCAACATCAGCCAAGATGAGGTTATTGGGATTACGCAGTTCGATCGTCACGTCGAACGTGTGACCATTGTTGCCGTCTATCCGCGTGGGGCCAGCGGGCGTATCTTCGTAGAACGGGTTTTCGCTCGGATCGTGAATGATGATCCTGCCCGTACCGCTAAAGAAAGCCGTAGGGGCAATCCAGATATTGCTGCTCCAGATTTCCAGCGTACCGTTGATGATCCAATGCGCATTCGGGCCGAAGTAGCAGGTTTCAGCATAGCGCAGTTCCACGGTTTCGGGGTCGATCACCACCGTGGAATTGTCGGCTGTAGTGCTGCCGACTCCGGATTGGGCGAGGCTAAGACTCGGAACGGCCAGCAACACACCCAAAGTGCATAGCGTATAGGCTATGGCGTGCTTTATGGGTAATATTGCTGTCAGGCGCGTCATTCTTTTCTTCGTGCTAAGGCCACCACTTTACCCGCTGGTAAATCATGGGGTTGGATATGATGGCACAGTTGTGCAGTGAGGCTGTGCTTATGTTATTCCCGTCGTTGTCATCATCGTTATCATTAAATTGGTCAACTATTGCGTTGACCGTATATTCATCTCGGGTAGGAATGTCTGTTAGCTCCGACGTTAACCGGAAACGAATGAGGTCCGGATGAGTGAATCCTCGCGGTAAGATGTTTTTCGAAGGATTAGTGAGCCGATAGGTATGGCTCGTAGGGCTATTGTTGGTCAATGTCCATTTTACTTCTTCTGGTGTCGGCTGCAATGGTGTAAACACAGTGCCCGGAGGATGGGTAATCGTGACGGTAATTCTTTTATTGGGGTCTGACGAAGCTACATTTAGATCATCCGTCCCCATGTTGGACACCTGCACCGTAAATGTATTGCCATTTACATAATCAATGCACCTTCCGTCGGGGATGATGTCGCCCAAGATGAGGTCTACCCCATCAGCGTATACAGGCGTTCGCCAGGAATACGTGTTGTTGAGTGGATCTTCGTCATCATAGTCGGTTCCATCAGGAAGATCCAATAGCACCGTATTGATGATGTGATTGCCGGGGGGTGTTTGGTGCAGCGTGCCCGTTACTTGTATCAAGCCCGTTTCACCTGCCGCTATGGACACAGTTCCTTGAATAATGTTGGTTGTGGTTTCTTCGATGTCGGATTCCACCGTCAAGACATCGGGATTAAGTACGGTAATGCTTCCTGGGTCGATTGTGAACGTCTCAGGGCTCAACACGTTGCCGTAAGCATCTTTAATCGTGTCCCTTAATACAATTCCTTCAATAGGTGCATTTGTGTCGTTAACCACCTCAATGGTGTACGTGATTTTGTTTTCGTTTGCTCCCCCGCCCCCCGCATTTGTCGGAATTAGAAAATCCTTATCGGCTAATTTGATGGTGCGCAGGTTGCCGAGGGTGGTTACAAGGATATTGCGGATTTCGTGGAAATTAAGATCGGCTCCGGTAGACGCGGCGAAACCCACTTTCATTCTTTGGGGAGGAGGCTCATCTGTTGTGTATGTAATTAAATGTTCAAAGGCTCCGCCGGGCGATCTGCTCCAACGAACGGTGATTTCATACCTTAGTTCTCCGTTTACGTCTTCTACATCCAGTACCGTGATCTGAACTCGGCGATAAAAATCATCGCTAGAGGGACGTGTAATAGTTGGGATATCATAATCGACTTCGCCCCGTTGACGGATTTCTCCATTGTCTCCTTCTCTATCACCCAATAATGTGGAAGTAAGGAATTCGTTGGTCGTATTGGAATCATCGGTCGTTGGCCCTCGGAGGACTACGGAATTTGGTTCTTCCCCAGGCCCGCCATTACGGCCTTCGCTAGGGTCATTAAAAGGGTTTGAAAAATTACCATACGCGTCGAGTCCGACGCCGATATAGCCTCCCGCCAAGCCCTGGGTTACGGGAGGATTGCTATTAGTGTTTGGTGCATAGCCAAGAGAGCCTCCGTAACCTCCCAAGCGAAATTCTTCATCAGCATCAAAAAGAAATACGCTCAAGCCGTCGGCGCCGGTATGGCTTGAGCCGGTTCTCCACATTTTGTATTCAAAATCAATCAATACGCCCATCCCCGAAGGGAAAGAACGATCGATATAAGCGTAGCCTCTTTGATTAGTTTGATCTCGGGTCAATCGGAGCCAACCGCTGCCAACCGGATCATCGATACCTGACGTAAGGTATGCCGTTCCTTGGGTTCCCCCTGGGCCACCGACAACGATATCGGGATAGTTATTTCCCCTCAGATCATCGATGATGGTAAATTGAGCCTTGCTGGTTTGGCAAGCCATGATGATTGCCGCCGCTGCCAGTGTGATGACTCGATAGAACATTCTTGAATCAACCATGTTGGTATGTATCTTCATATATGCTTCTAGCTTATCCAATAATCCGTTAATCTTCGTTTTCTTCTCCTTTAATGACAAAAACGATGTTCATGAAGGACATGGGGGTGCCGGAGCCTATGATGTCATAGGTGAGTATCCCGTCTTCATTGATGCCTTGGATGTTGAATACTTCATCATCGTAATAGGTAATGTAGTAATAAAGCTCCTTGCGATCAGGTATGTGTGGTATTGATGGCGGTGCTCCGGTACTTCTTAAATTTGCGTCGATTTCGGTGAACTGATCTATATATTCTTGATAGAGGTCCCTTTCAAGGTCATCATCTTCCAAGGAAGTATCAAATATTACAGAGGGCATGTAAAAGAACCGTACAAACTTGTTGGAGGAGACGGTTTTCAGTACGCCGTCTTCATCAACTGTTACGATGCGATCATGGTCTGGGTTGCCGGGCTGTAGACCCGAGATAGCGAGGGTGTTGGCGGCGGTTGTTTCGATGACGGTTTCTTCGTTTACCAAGGTTCCGCCGAGTTTTATCGCGCCGGAGGAGCCATCGATTTGAAGGCCGTTGGCGGCGGCGATGTCTATTTCCTGCTCGTCGCCATTTTCGTCTGTATAGGTTAGACGGTGAACGGTCTCGTCGTCATCGTTTGTGGTGATTTCGCTGTTAAGCTCGGTGACCGTCTCCAGCGCGGTTACGATGTCCGAGAGGTCGATCACCTGCGGGACGCCAAGCGAGTTCAGGTAGGTCAGCTCCCCGTCGGCCGGGTCGTAGGACAGGTCCGTGTTGTTCAGCGGGATGTCTGTCGGGGTTCCGTCCTCGGCGGTGTATGTGAGGGTGTTGGTTGTCGGCTCGTATGCCAGGGTGCCCACGTTCAGGTCGAGGGTGTGCGGCGTGCCGTCCTCGTCAACGTACTCCAGCTCGTGCGCCGACGCGTCGTAGGTCAGCTCGGTGACCGTCTCCAGCGCGGTTACGATGTCCGAGAGGTCGATCACCTGCGGGACGCCAAGCGAGTTCAGGTAGGTCAGCTCCCCGTCGGCCGGGTCGTAGGACAGGTCCGTGTTGTTCAGCGGGATGTCTGTCGGGGTTCCGTCCTCGGCGGTGTATGTGAGGGTGTTGGTTGTCGGCTCGTATGCCAGGGTGCCCACGTTCAGGTCGAGGGTGTGCGGCGTGCCGTCCTCGTCAACGTACTCCAGCTCGTGCGCCGACGCGTCGTAGGTCAGCTCGGTGACCGTCTCCAGCGCGGTTACGATGTCCGAGAGGTCGACAGTCTGTGCCTGTCCCCGCGAATTGGTATAAGTAAGCACCCCTGTGGTGGCATCATATACCAGCCCTGTCCCATTGAGCGGTATGGTCAATACCGTTCCATCTTCCGCTGTATAGGCCAATGTATTCGTCACATTATCGTACGCCAACTGCCCAACATCAAGATTAAACGTATGCGTATTCCGGTCTTCATCGACATAGGTGAGTATATGGGTGTCCGAATCATACGACAACGCAGTCACCGTCTCCAGTTGATCCACCATATTCGAAAAATCAAATTCTTCGAGTTGACCCAGTGTATTGACATACCGCAGCGTACCTGATGATGGATCATAGGTAAGCGAAGTGTTGTTCAGTGGAACGCTCGTTGCCGTGCCTTTTTCGTTGGTATACGTAAGTACATGGGTCTGATCATTATAAGTTAATGCGCCGACATTGAGATCGAACGCGTGGGCTACGCTATCCTCATCCGTATAGTTGAGTAGATGTGTGCTGCTGTCATAAGCTAATGTGGTCACGGTTTCCGTGGCCTTCACCACTTCTTCCAAATTGACGACCTGCGTCTCACCATCCCCGTTGATAAACGTGAGCTCGTATGTGACCGGATTGTAGTTGGTAGGTTTGACGTCATCTATCGCGGCGACCAACACCCAGCGGCTACCGTTGTTGTAGTAAATGCCGGGGACTACGTCATTCGCGGTGGCGGTGTTGTATACCACCATGCCAACGCGATGCTGCGACAGCGGAGCAGCATCATCCGTTTTTTTCAACGGTACGCGTGTGATCAGCAAGCCTTTGTTGGTGCTTTCCAGTTCCAAGAGGGCGTCTTTGTCGGGTAGTATCGAGCCGCGTCGGATGGTATTGTCCCTCACTTTTTGTTGGGCAAGTGCTGAAAAGCAAAAAACGAAAGTAAACAGGGGTATAAGTAAAAACTTATTCTTCATAGGTCGTGTTGATTACGGTATTGGAACGAAACGAACGATCCCTAAGGGGGTATATTCAATTGCTCCAACCGAGCGTTTCAGTTGACTTGTTAGCGAATCAGCAATCGTCGATACTTCGCTAAGCGGATGGTGTTGATGTAATTTTATAAATCATAGAAAATGGTAGATATGAGCCGTTAAAGATGCAAAGTTTTTTGTGATAAATCAATAATCAGAATCGCAATTCTTCAATATTTTTGTTAAAATTCTTTCATTATACAACTGACTAGTTTACAATTCTTTATTTATTTTTTTTGATTTCTTCGAAAGCAATCAACGTTGCCTACATGCAAAAATTTGGTTACCTTCGCTTGGTGCGCTGATGATGACTAGACTTTTGATATACACTTGAAAACAACGGTTGCAAAATTTATCTCTACAATTGGTCATCCGTTTCTGACCGTTCCGGTTTTTGCTGTTTTTTTGCTTTTCAGTATTGAGTCGCCTCAGCGGGCTACGGTGCTTTCGCTATTGATCATCGGCGGTATTTTTGTGCCGATCGGACTGAAAACGCTTTGGGGTGTTAGGAAGGGAACGTATACGAACTTGGATGTGTCGGATCGGGTACAGCGGCAGAAGTGGTTTATTGCGACGACCTTATTGTTGTTGGCGGTCACGATCATTTTTTGGCTGACGGGTCAGGATAGAACGCTGCGCCTGGCGATGGCGTGTGCGCTGGTATTATTGATCTTGGCTCAAGTGGTCAATAGGCGCATCAAGGCCTCGATGCATCTGGCGTTTCACGCGTTCCTCGGCTTTTTAATTCTTCATTTTAACGAGACGGCGGGAATCATTTTTTTGCTGTTTGCACCGCTGCTGGCATGGTCGCGGATACACCTCAAGCGGCATGTGTGGAAGGAGGTGGTGGTGGGCATGGTGCTGGGCACGATCCTCGGTCTGGTTTTTTGGTATCTGAACTAGCTGCGCCCTGTTGCGGCGGTGAGTTTGGCTACAATGGGTAGATCTGCGGCGGCCCAGTCAAGCTGGAGGAGTGCGGCTGGCGATAGCCATTGGTGGTGGATGTGTTCGATGAGTTGCAGGGTGTATGGGCGCATTGGAACGCAGAGGTATGCTTCGAGGGTAATGCTGAAATCGGGGTATGCGTGGGTCACGGTGTGATATGGATCGCCTACGTGGATATCGAGGTGCAATTCTTCGTGTATCTCGCGCTGCAACGCAGCTTGGTGCGATTCGCCGGATTCTACTTTGCCACCGGGAAATTCGTATTTGTGGCTGATATAGGGGTATTTATGGACTCCTTTTTGCACGCAGAGGATTTTTCCATCATGCTGGATGATGGCGGCGACTACCTGATAATGTGGTATGGGCATGGCCAAAAATACTAAATCAATCGCTTTATGGTGGTGTCGGGCGTGATGGCTAAGCCGTCGGTGCTGGTGAGCAGGTTGAGCCCAGGGGTTTTACCTTTTTCAAGCGAACCGTATGTTTCGGTGATGCCAAGGAATGCGGCACCATTGATGGTGGCCCATTTGATGGTTTCTGTGAGCGGAAGATCGGGAAAATGCTGATGGATGGTTTTGAGCTCGGATAGAATGCACAGCCGATCATTGGATGCTAGGCTATCGGTGCCCAAGGTAATGTTGTGCCCATAATGGATGAAATTGTTCAGCTTCGGCAGGGTGCCTTCGATGTACAGGTTGGCATTGGGACAGAAGCACCAGGTGACCTTTCTTTCTTGGCGCTCTACGAAGAAGATGTCTTTGGAAGAGGTATAGGTGTTGTGCACGAGCATCACGGCCGTCTCTGGTGACAGGTAGGTCATGAAGGTTTGCAGGGAATTACGTGCTTGAGCCTTGAAGTCTGCGATGTCTTTGTCCAACGCGCGGTAGAAGTCCAAAAATTGACCGCTTTTGTACCGGAAAAACTTGTTTTCGTCTTCGCTTTCTTGGTTGTGTATGCTTAGGGGCATCTTGCGTAGGATGGCCTCTTCGTTGAGCAGTTTAAACAGTTCTTTCGATACGGAGTAGGGGGCGTGGGGGGTGATGGAGGTGGTGTGTGGATCGAATTGGCTGGCGATGGCGGTAGCTTCGGAAAATTTATGGCTGGCCAGCTCGGGTTCGAAACCGAGTACTTCTACAAATGTATGATAATGGATCTTGCTGTCGGCCTTTATCGCAGCGGAAATGGCGGTGTTGGCATGATCGCCCACGGCGACAATGCCATTGTCGTATAGCTGCTGATCGGCGGCCTTCATTGCTTCTTGCACGCGGCGCTCGTCGGCTGCCCGTAATGAAATGACGTGCTGTAAAAAAGGCACTAATCCGGTATGCTTGGGAATGGCACCGGTCATGTGTGACAATTCTAGATGGCAGTGGACGTTGACAAAGCCGGGTGTGAGGATGCCTTTGTGCCGAACGATGGGTTGGCCGGTAAGCGCCGGGTGATCGGGTGGATAGACGCCGGCGATCATGCCGTGATCGGTGACCTCTATAACGCCGTTGCTGATGGCATCGCCAGTGCCGGGTAATACGTAGTCCGCTGAAAAGAAATAGCTCATAGTATGATCGGTATCTAGTTTGATAGGGTTAGGTTTAATTTGAAGAACACACAAAAACAAAGATGCGTTTTTTTTGATGTTTAATCAAGTAATTGGCTGAAAATACGTGTAAAAAAGCTGTATCTTTGTGGCGTGGTTGAAGTTAGGTCAAAAATCGATATCCGGAAGCTGACGCCTGAGCAGCTTCGTGGGCAGCTGGTGTCCATGGGGGAGCAGGCGTTTCGGGCCAAGCAAATTTACGAATGGCTGTGGCAAAAATCGTGTACGGATTTTGACGAGATGAGCAACCTGAGCAAGGCATTGCGCGATAAGCTTAAAGCGCATTTCGACATCAACGCGGTGAATATAGGGCTGGCCCAGCGGAGTGCGGATAGCACGATAAAAAGCAGTTTTGTGCTCCATGATGGCAACATCATTGAGGGGGTGCTGATTCCGGCACCCGACCGGATGACGGCATGTGTGAGTTCGCAGGTGGGGTGTAGCCTGACGTGTAAGTTTTGTGCTACGGGCTATATGGACCGTAAGCGCAACCTCAATGCGGATGAGATATATGATCAGGTGGTATTGATCGCCAAGCAAGCACAGGAAAACTACGGGCAGCCGCTTACGAATATCGTGTATATGGGCATGGGCGAATCGCTGCTCAATTATGCTAATGTGATGGCTTCTGTAGAGCGGATCACCGCGCCCGATGGGTTGAATATGGCGGCAAAGCGCATTACAGTGTCTACCGCAGGCATCGCCAAGATGATCAAGAAACTGGGTGATGATCAGGTGCGGTTCAATTTGGCGCTGTCACTACATGCGGCCAATGACCGTAAGCGCAATGAGATCATGCCTATCAATGAACAGAATTCGTTGGACGCACTGGCGGAGGCACTGAAGTATTTCTACGCAAAGACCAAAAGCCCGGTTACCTATGAATACATCGTATTCAACGGGTTCAATGACGACCTGTCTGACGCGCAGGAACTGGCGGCTTTTTGTAAACACTTGCCGTGTAAGGTGAATATCATTGAATACAACCCGATCGCATTTGCTGATTTTGAGAATGCTTCGGAAGACAAAATAGACCGGTTTGCTGATTTCCTCCGGCAAAGGGGAATCATTACGAATATCCGCAGGAGCAGGGGTAAGGACATCGATGCGGCCTGCGGACAATTGGCCATCAAGGAAACGGCAACCTCGGCAGTTTGATTTGCCTATGCCCATTAAGCGATATCTTCAGGATTTGGTCGCGCTTTTTTTCCCTCAGACCTGCGCGGGCTGTGATGTACCCCTTGTGTATGGCGAGCACCTGATTTGTACGGATTGCTGGTATCACATGCCGTATACCCATGGGCATAAAGATCCGGACAACATCAGTGCGAGGCAGCTTTGGGGGCGGGTGCCGTTGGAGGCCGTTGCTTCGTATGTCTATTTTCGCGACTCCTCTCGCGTGCAGCAGATCATCCATCACTTCAAATACCGGGACTGTCCGGCAATAGGAACCCTCATAGGAGCCAGGTATGGCGAATTGCTCTGCGGGTGGGCGCCGTTCAATGAAGCAGATCTGATCGTGCCGGTACCGCTATATCCGGCAAATCTCCGAAAAAGGGGGTATAACCAAAGTGCTTTTTTTGCCGCGGGACTTTCCCAGTCGATGCAACGGCCGGTCATCGAGCAAGGGTTGGTACGCCATAAGGCCACAGGTAGCCAGACGCGGAAAAACCGCTATGCGCGGTATGAGAATATGGAGGGGGCTTTTGAGCTTCGCGATCCGGAGATGCTGGCCGGAAAACATGTTCTATTGGTGGATGATGTCTTGACCACCGGCGCTACGATAACCGCTTGTGCCTCCGCCCTGTTGGATGGCGGGGTGGCTAAGGTGACGGCCGTGACCATTGCCAAAGCGCTGTAAGGGTTCGTTGGGCTCAGGAATGGTCAATTGGCGGTGTACTGGAGGACACTTGCATCCCTTGCGGAAAATGCTGCACGCCGATGCCGAGATGGCGATTACAATCCCGAAAATGGCCTGAATAATGATGTACCTAACGTGCTTCATGTATTGTTGTTTTGATGTTGGCTTGCTGGTTCAACCCCGTAGGTGTTATGCAACAGGAGGTAGGCGAATATCCCCATCCCGGTACCGACAGCGTCGGCAAACAAGTCCCATGCATCTGCCGAACGGTAGGTGAATATTTTCCATTGCAAGTATTCGGTGAATAAGGCAAATAAAAACGACAATACCGTAATCCGGATGGAAATCAGCCATGAAGGCCTGAAGGTATCATATCTGCGGATGGCGCCATAATACAGCAGTACCGTAAGCACAAAGAAAAAACCGGTATGCACCAATTTGTCAATGCCGGGAAATTTTGGTACATCGTCCGTCGTTTCCGATGGCATGCTGCACAGCACCAACACAATCACTGCCCACAAGATGGCCCAAATATAATGCTTCATATCTTTTTTGCCCACTGTGGAGCGATTATAGTGCCAAATGAAACGACATCGCGTGCGGATGTCGTTTTCGTATGCGCCTTAGGCCATTACCTGTGCTTCGTAATCTGCTGCGGATAACAGGCCTTCGGCGTCTGCCGGATCAGCCAATTTTATCCGCACGAGCCAGCCTGCTCCATAAGGATCTTGGTTGACCAATTCCGGTGAACCGTCTATTAGTTCATTGACGGTCAATACGGTGCCTGTGATGGGCATGAACAGGTCGGATACGGTTTTCACCGCTTCCACGGTACCGAAGACTTCGTTTTGCGCCACTTCGTCACCAACGGTATTGACATCGACAAATACGATATCGCCCAGTTCTCGCTGTGCGAAATCGGTAATGCCAATAACGGCTTCGTCACCTTCGACACGAATCCATTCGTGGTCTTTCGTGTACCTTAAATCTGTAGGAAAAGTCATTCGAATATTTTTTCTCAAAAATAGAATTATATGATGAAACGGCAAAATACCGTTACCTTTATTACATCATGAACAAATACATCAAAAAGCTGTATGCGCTTGCGGACAAGGAGGAGCGGCTGATCGTGGGCCTCATGTCGGGCACCTCGATGGATGGGTTGGATATAGCGGTTTGCCGCATCACCGGAAGCGGGCGGAGCACGGCGTTGGCGATCGTGCACTTCGTCACGAAAACCTATCCAAGCGATTTCCGCAGTCGTGTACGGACTGTTTTTGCTAAACATACGATTGACCAGCAGGTACTTTGCGGGCTTCATGCGTGGATCGGACAGCTGCACGGCACACTGGTGAATGAGGCACTGCGCGAATGGGCGATTCCGCATGATGGTATCGACCTGATTGCCAGCCATGGGCAGACGGTTTTTCATGCACCTCAGTCGCTCACGGGGAATAGCGACTACCCGAATAGTACCCTGCAGATCGGCGATGGCGACCATGTGGCGGTGACGACGGGTATCATGACGGTATCCGATTTCAGGCAGAAACATGTCGCGGCGGGTGGTGAAGGGGCGCCATTGGCGGCGTATGGCGACTACCTCTTGTTTGCCAGCGAAAACCAAACGCGGATCTTGCTGAATATCGGGGGTATAGCCAATTTTACGCTGCTGCCGGCGGCCAGTAGCGGCAACCCCTGTTTCGCTACGGATGTAGGGCCAGGCAATACGTTGATGGATCAGTATATGCAGGCGCAATGGGGTATGGAGCTTGATCGCGATGCGAAGGTGGCAGCGGCGGGCAGGGTCGATGAGCGCCTGCTGGCGGCGTTATTGAGGCATGAATTCTTCGCCCTGCCTTTTCCTAAAACAACGGGACCTGAATTGTTTAACTTGGAATATCTCGCCGATGCTCAGCAGGCCTCAGGAACGGAGGACATCCCGTCAATCGATGTGATGGCTACTTTATGTGCCTTTTCGGCAACGGCGATCGTTGCGGCCATCCAACGGGTGGTCCCTTCGTCCGAAAATACGCAGGTATATGTAAGTGGGGGCGGATTGCACAATCCGCTGTTGATGCATGGCATACGGGATGGCATCGCCGGGATACCTGTATCTTCATTCGAAGCGCTGGGGCTATTGCCTGATGCCAAGGAGGCGGCGTTGTTTGCGGTATTGGCCAACGAGACCATAGCGGGGGACGGTGCCAATGCTGCGGCAATCCTGGACGCTCCGGCAGTGTGTATGGGGAAAATCAGTTTTCCGGAATGACTACTCGTCGCCGAGCGCCTCGTGCAAGAATAGCTTAAAGTCATACATTCGGCGAAACGCCTGTAGCACCTTGTCCAATCCATCGGGACCAGACAAGGCCTCGTCGGGCAATTGTTCGAATGCCGTAAAGCTTTTTAGTTTGATCAGTTCAATATACGGATTATCTTCGTCAAAACCAGCCGGGGGTCTCTTCAGCTTGTCTTGCGTGTCGAGTCGGCAATGGTCTTTGAACGCGGGATTATCCAGCAACTCCAGCAACCGCCGTCCATTGTAGTCGATTTCCTGCCGGATGGCTGTCAAGTGGTCCTTTTCGGGGCGCCAATAACCCCCAGCGGCAAAACTGTTGCCGGGCTGGATGTGCAGGTAATATTCGGGACCGTTGAGCTTGCGTCCAGCGGTGGATATGCCAGCGCCAAGCCAGGTCTTATAGGGTGTCTTGTCTTTGCTGAATCGGGTATCGCGGTATATTCTAAATAGGCACTTGGATACGGGAATGTCTTCCGAAATGTAGCGGTCTGTTTGAGAGAGCCCCCCGATCACAGCGGCGGTAAACCCTTTCATGTTTTCCCAAGCGAGTTCGTATGCTTCGCGATGTGCTTGAAACCACTCCCTGTCGTTATTTTCCTTGATTGCCGCAAGGAAACCGAATGTTTCAGGATGTATGGATGGTTGCATTGCTTGAATTGTTTTTAATTATAACACGATTTTAAGGAAAGCGAATACCGCCGGAGCAGCCAGGAGCAGCCCGTCGAAACGGTCGAGCACGCCCCCATGTCCGGGGAGAATCGCCCCGGAATCTTTCACCTGTTGGCTGCGCTTGAGCATGGATTCGACCAGGTCGCCCATGGTGCCGAAGGTAGAGACGATCAGTGCGGTGCACACCCATTGCCAAGGGGCCAAGAGCGTAAAGTAATGAGCCAGAACCATTGAGGTGACCACAGCCAGCAGCACGCCTCCGGCGAGGCCTTCCCAGGTCTTTTGGGGTGAAATGCGCTCAAAGAGGCGATGCCGCCCCAAGAAACGGCCAACCAGGTACGCTCCGGTATCATTGCCCCAGAGGATGAGCATGAAACCCAACGGGAGCCGGTAGTTATACACCTCTCCGACAAAGCCCATGGAAAAAAACGCAATGAAGGGCATGACCACATACACGAGGCCCAATATGGTGTTGCCAATGCTCATAAACGGTTTCGGTTGTTTTTGATACAGCGCAGCGATAAATACCGCGGCCATCAAGGGGACAGCCAGCAGCAGGTAATCCGCAGACAGCCCTATCAACCGATGGCCGGCATATACCCCAAAAAATAGGAACCCAGCCAACAGCCCGAGTAGTCGGTTTGGTTTGCCGGCCTCGTCCGTAATGATCCGGTAGAATTCATCAAGGCAATAGGTACTGAGTAAAAGGAAAAAAACGGCAAATACATAACCGTTTAGCACGAGCGAGGCCAGTATGACGATAACAAAAAAGAGGGCTGTGATGGTACGTACTTTCATAAACGCTTAGCCTTCGTGGTCTCCCCGTTCGACTTCGGCCATAAGGTCACGGGCCTGGGCTTCGGTCGACTCATGTACGTACAATTCTACCTGTCCGAAGCGGTAGGATGAATCTTGCTTGTTGATGATCACCGAATGCAGGCCGTGTTCCTCAAGCATTTGCTTCGTCATCTCCGCTTGGGCGGGATGGGCCGTGGTCAATAGTTTAACCCAGTGTTTTTCCATCGCGTCGGGTGTTTCCTGTCATAGCAGTTTTGTAATATTGATACAGCAAAACCACAGTAAGCACAAAGCTAATAAAATACAGGTAGTTTGGTATTTGTTCGCCGAAATCCATTTCGTCGAGGGATTTGCCTTGTCTTTGCAGGTAAAACGCCGATACTGTGGCGGCGGCATTGTTCAGGAAATGGGCCAATACCGGAAGCCAGATGTTTTTACCCCAAAACAAGAGGTATCCAAATAGGACGCCCAGCATCAACCGGGGCAGGAACCCATAAAATTGCAGGTGTATGGCGCTGAACACGATAGCGGTAACCCAAATGGCGATATGTGGGTTCCTGAGCCAGCGGGTCAGGATTTGCTGCAGGCAGCCTCGAAAGAGGAATTCTTCGCCGATTGCGGGAATCACCGCCACCACGAGGAGGTTGATAAGCAGCCCGCCATAGGTCTTGTCCGAAAGGAGTTGTTTGGTGAGTTCCTCCAGTTCCGCTTCTTTGGATTTCATCCATTTCTCCAGACCCGAAAAGGCTTCGGGCAGGCGCATCTGCTCGTTGAGCTTGATGGCCTGTTCGAAAATCGGTGCCGAAAAGAACATGATCGCTATGATCATAAACCACAGCATGGGGTTTACTGGGGCCTTAAAGTTGAGATACTTATCGTGTCGTTTTTCCACGACGCCCATCAGCAGTGCGGGCAATATGAACATGCCCATGCTGGACACGGCTTGTACGATTTTGAGGAACGCGGTGTTGGCCCCACTACCGGACAGGAGGTTATCGAGGTTGCCGATGTCCGACGAACTGCTTGTAGCGGCCAAACCGATAAACACGGCGAGGATACCGAATATCATTGCCCCCGCGAGCATCAACGCCAGCAATAAAATTAACGATACAATTGGATGGTTTCCTCCATAGCGCTGGATTCCCGCAGATGGGGCGTTGTGTTCGGTCATGGTGGTCTCGTTATTTTGGCGGTGAAGATACGGATTGCAGCCGACACTCGGAAACACGCCGTTTATGTTGTATATCTATTCGAGATTGATTACATTTGAGTTAACTAACAAAAGGCGATACATGAAGGCCTTACCAATTGTATTCCTGCTTTTAGCAGCTTACCTATTTACAATCAAAAGGGTATTAGGCCAGGAAGAATATATTTTGCCGCCATCCAAACCGCTTACCGTGGTGCCGTTTTCCCTGGCTGCTGAAAGCGTGATTTTAATAAAGGGGATACTGGTCGGCCATCCGGATACCCTTATCTTTATCTTGGATACCGGCAGCAGCGGGATTTCGCTGGATTCGACAACGGCGAGTTTGCTAAACTTGGTGCCTACAGCGTCGGATATCAATATCCGCGGGATTGCAGGCGTACGGAAAGCCGAATTTTTATACGACCGAAAGCTGAAGCTGAATGACCTGATCATCGATAGTCTCGACTTCCACATCAATGACTATGAATTTCTATCGTATGTCTATGGTACGCAGATCGACGGTGTCATCGGCTATTCGCTTTTCAGCCGATATATCCTGAAGGTCGACTATGATGTTGGCGAGATCGTCATCTGCTCGCAGGGTACGCTGAAGTATCCGCGGGGCGGGTACCTGCTCAGGCCGTTCATCCGTACGCTTCCGGTGCAATCAGCACGGATAAGGGACCACCGTAAGATTACCTCGCGCTTCCTTTTTGATATCGGGGCGGGCCTGTCGTTGGTATTATCGCAGGAGTTTGAACAGGATAGCGCGGTTATCCGCAAAAAACGCAAGCGGTTTCCGATAGAAGCCCATGGCGTCGGCGGTAAGCTGGCCATGGAGATGACCTTGGTTAAAGACTTTCGGCTTGGCCCCTACCGCTTTCGTAAAGTGCCGACCATGGTTTTTGAAGACGAGTTCAACGTGACTTCTTATCCGTATTTGGGTGGACTGATCGGCAATCAGATCCTCAAGCGGTTTAATGTGATTTTTAACTATGCAAGGCGCGAAATCTACCTGAAGCCTAACACGCTATATCGCGAGCCTTTTCAGTATTCCTATTCCGGATTGGAGCTGTATTACATCAATGGAACGATCGTGATCGGCTCCATCGTAAAGGGCTCTCCGGCAGATATTGCTGGTCTCAAGGCGGGTGACGTTGTCTTGGCGATAGGCAATAACGCAAACCAGGATTTTGTGCAGTATAAAAAGGCGCTGACAGCGGCAAAAAAGCGATTGAAACTGATTATACGGCGTGATGAAGAGTTGATAGAGATGCACTTGAAGCTGCAGAGTCTGCTATAGTTTGGCCAGCTGTATGCAAAGTACTATCTTAGCTGTTATTAAAAAGGCCACGCCCGTGCAAAAATTGGATATCAGCAGGCAGGAAAAGGAAACATTGGATGAAGCCATTCAGTACTGGCAGGAACAGGATCTGATCGATGAACAATTGGCTAAGCAGCTGAGCGCGTCTTACGAAGCCAAGGGGTTTGACTGGAAGCGATTGGCCCAATATGCTTTTTGGATCGCGCTCTCTTGTGTAGTACTGGCTTTTTTGTCGCTGTTTGCCGACCAGATGGTGCTTCAGTGGATCGAGCGGCTCTACGATACACCCGACACGGTGATCTGTATCTTTTGTTTGGTATCGGCGATCGGATTTTATGCTTGGGGGTTCCGCAATAAACGCAAATATCCGGATAAGGCGTTTAGCAACGAGGCCCTGATGGCGCTTGGCGTCTTTGCCACGGCCACGTTCATCGGCTACCTCGGTAAGATCATCGACAAGGGATCTGGGCATTTCTCGCTGTTATTCCTTGCCTCGGTGGCCATCTATGGCGTATTGTCCGTCAAACTATCGTCCAAACTAATTTGGGTGTTTACGCTGATCAGCTTCGGCGTATGGTTTGCAACGGAGACGGCCTATCACAGCAATTGGGGTTTTCGGTTCTGGGGAATGAACTACCCCTTGCGCTTTACGCTTTTCGGGGCGCTTCTTACGGCTTTTGCTATTTTTTGGCAGCCCCGTATTAAGCCCCTTATGCCCTTCAGGCAGATCAGTTATATCGTCGGGTTGACCTATCTGATGGTGGCGTTGTGGCTGCTGTCGATCTTTGGAAACTACAGCGACATGGACAAATGGTCGCAGGTGCGGCAGTGGCATATTTTCTATTGGGGGGTACTATCAACAGCCGTATCATTGGGTTTAGCGTGGTACGGGCTGAAGCGCCAGGACAATATTGCACGCGAATTCGGCATTGTTTTCCTCGTCATCAACATCTATACCCGATTTTTTGAGTACTTGTGGGACAATGTCAACCGGGCGGTATTTTTCCTATTGCTGGCCGTTTCGTTTTGGTATATCGGCCGGTGGGCAGAGCGGATCTGGAGCGGCAAGGACAAGGATAAAAACAAAGCCTTATAGGTCTGCGCGACGCGCAAACCCACAAGGCCTGAATAGGGTAACAGAACGGGTTACTGTTTTACAAACTGCACGTTTGCGTGTATTTTGACATCGTCGCTGACCACTACTGCGCCAGCTTCTGTAACGGCGCTCCAGGTAAGGCCAAATTCTTTGCGGCTGATCTTGCCCGACACCTCAAAACCTGCTTTGAAATTTCCATAAGGGTCGGTGACGGTACCGCCGAATTCCACGTCGAATTTTACGGGCTTGGTGATTTTGCCAACGGTCAGATCCCCATGCAGTGCGAACGCATCGCCGCCTTTTCCCTCGATCGAGGTAGAGGTAAATGCAATTTGCGGGTGCTCAGCTGCGTTGAAGAAATCAGCCGATTTCAGGTGTTCATCGCGTTGCGCTTGGTTGGTATCGATGCTGGTGGTATCAATGGTGAAATCAACTTTACCGGTAGTAAAATCGTCCTCATTCTCGGTTATGACCGTTCCGTCGAACGAGCGGAAATAACCAGTAACCGTTGTAATGACCAAATGTTTTACCTTGAACGCCACTTCTGAGTGGGTAGGGTCTAATTTCCATGTAGTTGCCATGATCTTGTTTTCCTTTACGTTTATAACGCAAAAATACACATCAATGTTTAAACATGCATTAAAATAGATTAAGTTTTTTGGTAGGAACGATTCACTCAACAAACAGGGCTTCGGGGACGACAAGCCAGTATGCGTAATGGCAATGGTATGTACGTGAAAAGAACAGTCGAACTAGCGGATATCGATGCTGTACGTAATGTTCACACCGCCTGCAGTAAGCATGTCGTGCACCGAGCAGTATTTCTTCACGGCCAATTCAGCCGCTTTTTCGGCCTTGGCTGGGTCAATGTCGCCTTTGAGGTAAAATGAAATGTGAATGCTGGTAAAAATGTGCGGTATGGCTTCCCGTCGCTCGCCTTCTACATCGATGTTGAGTTCATCGATCTGCTGCCGCTGTTTCTTGAGGATATTGACGAAATCCAGTGCACTGCATGAGCCAAGGGCCATCAGCACCAATTCCATGGGGCGCGCACCCAATCCCTCACCGCCGATATCGGGAGATCCATCAATGTGCACCTTCGCATCGGTGGTATTGCTGGCGCCTTCAAAATGTACGGCGTCATTGACTCTGGTTAAGGATATCTTCATCGCTATAATCGTGTTAGCTATTGTCTAATGCTTGTGTAAGGTCATCAATAATATCGGCCACGTCTTCCAGCCCCACTGATATGCGTATGCTTCCGGGTTGTATGCCCAGTTGCTGCCGCTCCTCTTCCGTCAATTTGGAATGTGTGGTGGATGCCGGGTGGGTGGCGATGGTACGCGAATCGCCCAAGTTGGAGGTGATGAGAATCATGTTCAGCGCATCAAGAAAACGTTTGGCCCGTTCGAATCCGCCTTTGATAACGAAGGTGACAATGCCTCCGCCGGCCTTCATCTGCTTTTTTGCCAGCTCGTACTGCGGATGCGAAGGGAGAAACGGATAGCGCACGGTTGCCACTTCGGCGTGGGTTTCCAGCGCTTGGGCTACCTGCAAGGCATTGCTGCAATGCCGGTCCATCCGTAGTCCCAGCGTCTCCAGACTTTTGGAAAGCACCCAGGCATTGAATGGCGACAACGATGGGCCCGTATGGCGGATGAAAAACATCAACTCGTCAATCAAGGCCTTTTTGCCGACGACGACACCGCCCAACACACGGCCTTGGCCGTCCATGTACTTGGTGGCGGAATGACTGACGAGGTCAAATCCATATTGGATTGGCTTTTGCAGGTAGGGTGTGGCGAAACAGTTATCTACATTGAGGATGATGTGGGGATGTTTTTCTTTGAATTTGCCCAGCCATTCTAGGTCTACCAGCTCTAATCCGGGGTTGGAGGGGGTCTCCAAGAAGATCATCCGCGTATTGGGTTGGATGGCTTTTTCCCAATCTTCGGGCTTAGCGGCATCTACATAGGTGGTCGTAATGCCCCAACGCGGGAATAACTTGGTGAACAGCTGATGGGTGGAGCCAAATATTGCCCGGCAGGAAACGACATGATCTCCGCTTTTGAGCAGCGCAGCAAATGAGGCATAGACCGCTGCCATGCCCGATGAAAAAGCCAACCCCGCTTCGGCGCCTTCCATGGCGCATACTTTGCGGATAAACTCCGTGGTATTGGGGTTCGAATATCGAGAATAGACGTTGCCTTCCTCTTCTTCGGCAAAGATCGCGCGGCCCTGTTCGGCGCTGTCGAAGGTGAAGCTGGAAGTGAGGTAAAGCGGTACGGCATGTTCCCGGTATGGAGAGCGGTCTGCTTGCTCCCGGATGGCCTTTGTTTGTTCGTTCATGTCTAATTTTAGTCCGACAAACTTAGCCAATGTTGTGGGGATATGCAAATCCGCGCGGGCAGCCCGTTACCGCTTCCGCTCACGCATTTGTTGATCCAGCGAGTAGGGTCCGGATCCGATGACGAAGAATACGAGCAATAAGATCAGCACGACGATCGAAATCCATAGCTCGGAATTGAGGAATGACAGCCCCCGGGTGATGTTGACGAAAAATACCGCGCCGAACAAAATGGGCAGCTGGAAACCGATCGCTACCCGCGTGAGTAGACCGATGGCGATCAGTATGCCACCCACCAAATGGGAGAATGCGACGTAATGCACGGCGCCCCATGTGTAGATCTGGATGTGCGTCTCTTCAATCAGTCCCCTCAGCGATTCGGTGTTGGTGATGAAGGTTACGCCTTTGAGAAAAATAACGATGCCCACCGCGATGCGGAGTATATCCAGCCACCGTGGATGATGCGCATCGCCCCAATGCTCGATTCGTTCGATGACATTCATATGACCTCCTTTCAGGTTAAATTTGGAAAACTTGTTTATGATAACAAAAAAGCCCGCCCTTTGTTTGAAGAGCAGGCTTGTATCCTATGAAAAGCAGGTAACCCCTTAGGGTGGCGCTATTTTTTGATGTACATTACTTCTTTTACCGCTTTGACGATGCGCTCGATGTTGGGCAGTGCGGCCTGTAAGAGCGTAGGGGCATACGGTAGTGGCACATCGGCTGCTGTAATGCGGACTACGGGCGCATCCAAGTAGTCGAATGCCTCACGTTGCACCTTGTAGGCGATTTCGGAAGATATAGACGCCAATGGCCAGGCTTCCTCTACAATGATCAAGCGGTTGGTCTTTTTGACCGACTGGATAATGGCGTTATAATCGATCGGGCGGACGGTACGCAGGTTGATAAGCTCCGCATCGATGCCTTCCTTGGTCAACTCTTCGACAGCAGGCTGCACCACGCGGGGCAGCATTTTGCCGAACGTCACAATGGTGACATCTTTGCCTTCTTTAACGGTATGTGCCTTGCCCAACTCCAGGTAATATTCTTCTTCGGGCACTTCTCCCTTGTCGCCGTACATCACTTCGGACTCCATGAATATTACGGGATCGGGATCAAGTATCGCTTGTTTCAGCAGGCCTTTGGCATCATAGGGGTTGGCGGGTACGACCACCTTCAGGCCGGGCGTATTGGCGTACCAATTTTCAAAGTTTTGCGAGTGCTGGGCAGCCAGCTGGCCGGCGTTGCCGGTAGGTCCACGGAATACCATGGGGATCGGGAACTGACCCCCGCTCATCGAATACATCTTGGCGGCGGAGTTGATCACCTGATCGATGGCAACCAATGAAAAGTTAAATGTCATAAACTCGATGATGGGTTTCAGGCCATTCATCGCCGCACCGATACCGATGCCGGCAAAGCCAAGCTCGGCGATGGGGGTGTCGATGATGCGTTTCGGACCGAACTCGTCCAACATGCCCTGACTTACTTTATATGCCCCATTGTACTCGGCCACTTCCTCGCCCATCAAAAAGATCTTTTCATCTTTGCGCATTTCTTCACTCATTGCCTCGCGAAGCGCTTCTCGGAATTGTATTTCTCTCATCAGTAAGTATATCGTGTCAAAAATTATAGGACGCAAACCTACTACAAATAATTGATATTTTTGAGCCCCTGCGTGTCAAATTTTTGTGTTTTAGCGGTTGGCTGAACCGGCAAATGCCCCCAACCACCGGTTGAGGTTTTCGATGGCTAAGGGAATCTTCCAGCTTGCTTTATGTCGGCGTTCGACATAATTGGAAATGGCCCGTACCTGTATTGCCGGTATCCCCGACCGGTGGGCCGCATAGCACACCGCTGCGCCTTCCATGCTTTCGGTGTCGGGATTCAGCCGGTTGACGACGGCATCAATACGATGTTGGTTGCCGTGTACCGTGTTGACGGTGATCCCCCGGCACCTGCGCAGCTCGCCCAGTATGGGATGCGCAATAGCGGTTGGGCTATGGAAGGTGTGGTCGGCTAAACCCAGGGTGTCACTGTCCAGGAATTGATCGCCGTCTTCGGCCCCTAGCTCGGCAAGGGTATCTTGCACGATCCACACTACCTCTCCAAGCGGTATTGCTCGGTCGAAACTCCCTGCGATACCGACATTAAGCAACAGATCATAATGATCCGTAGCGAGCTTTTGACCGATGGCGAATGCGGTAGCAACCATGCCGACTCCCGTAATTAAGATATCCATGCCCTGCCGTTGCTGCTCAGGTAACCGGAGAAATGGCCGAATCTCCTCCTGCGTGGCTGCTATGACCAATATGTCCATCTGCTTTTGCCTACGAATGTACACAAAATGAATGGAATTGCTACATTTGACCATGGCTTACCTCCGGTTGCTGCTGTTGCCTCTCTCAGTATTGTATGGCTTGGCCATCTGGATCCGCAATCGGTGCTATGATTGGGGATGGGCCAGGAGTACTGTTTTTGATAAACCGGTGATCGTGGTCGGCAACCTTGCCGTGGGAGGCACCGGAAAAAGCCCGATGATCGAATATTTGCTGCGGATCTTGACCGTGCGGTACCGGGTGGCGACACTGAGCCGTGGCTATGGGCGACAAACGCGTGGTTTTCTGGAGGTGGGCGTAGATGACGTTGCCAGCAAGAGCGGAGACGAACCGCTTCAGTTCAAGCGCAAATTTCCAGACGTTACCGTAGCCGTGGACGAAAACCGCGTCCATGGCGTGGATCAACTGCTTCAGCGCGGCCATGACGTCATCCTATTAGACGATGCTTTCCAGCACCGCGCACTATCCCCGGGTTTAGCCATCCTGCTGTTCGACTACAAGGCCATGGAACAAGCCAGGTGGCTGTTGCCGGCTGGTAATTATCGGGATAGCTTCGGAGAGCGCCGTCGCGCCGACGTAATGGTGGTGACCAAAACGCCTGCCGATGCCACGGATGCTGAAAAGAATCATATTCGCAATGTACTTGCCACGGGAAGGGCAATACCGGTATTATTTGCCGGGATCAGCTACGGCGCGCTCGCGCTGCTGCATGCCAGCGAACAGGATGGGGTTGCTGTGTTGCGGGCGGACCATTCCGTGCTGCTGCTGACAGGTATCGCCAACCCTGCGCCACTATACGATTACCTCCGTCAGCGGGTGAGCGAAGTGGTGCAACTGCGCTATGCAGATCACCACCGATATACCCTGGCCGATATCCGTAAAATCGCCGGCCATTATCATAGCATCAGTAACCCAGCTAAGTTGATCGTTACAACCGAGAAGGACGCACAGCGGCTGCAGGCTCCCGAACTTGCGGACTTGGTTAGGGAATTGCCGATATATACTATTCCGATCCAGGTGCAGTTTGATGAGGAAGATGAAGCGACCCTGAGACAGCGGGTGTTGCGCTATTGCGCCGATACATTGGACATTTGCATATGACAGCCAAGTTGCCTAAGTTTGAGGGATGGCTGATCAACTCCTTACGGTATCTACGGCATTACTGCTGCAATCCATCCGGCAACATCATCCACTGAATGAGGAGGAAGCACGGATAATTCGTTCGTTTTTCAGGCTGGAGTCTTTTAAGCGGAAATCGACATTGCTCCGCGCGGGGGAGACCGCCCACAGGCTATATTTTGTGGTGGCCGGTATTTTGCATATGTATTATGCCGACGAACGTGGACAATTACATTCGTGCAATTTTTTCATGCCGGGTGAACTGGCTACGGATTTGGAAAGCTTTTCGAAACAGGCGCCTGCTGGGAACGCCATCGAGGCGCTTACCCGCGCTGATTGCCTGAGTATCTCATGCAAGGACGCCGTGTTGCTGATGCAGCAGTCGCCGACATTCAACAGGTATGCAATGGGTGTAATAGAGGCCACGGCGATGCAAAATATAAATCGTACCAAAGACTTGCTTAGCTTGCAACCGGAGTCACGTTACCGGAAGTTGATGACCACGCGACCCGACATCATCCGCCAGATACCCCAAAAGTATATCGCCCGCTTTTTAGGGATCAGTCCGGAAAGCCTCAGCCGTATCCGAAACCGGATAGTGACGCAACCTGCCTGACTCCGATTTCTTAACGCACGTCAATCTTTTTGTGCGGGATGTTCATCAGCTTTGCATGAATTAAACGTTGAAGATTATGCATGCCATATTAGGGGCAGGAGGAGCAATAGGAGCTCCGCTCGCCAAAATCCTGAATGAGCACCACGGTAAGCGGGTGCGCATCGTGGGCCGGAAACCAAAAAGGGTGAATGACGATGATGAGCTTTTTGCCGCCGATCTGCTGGATGCCGAATCGGTAAATCGCGCCGTAGCCGGGGTGGCCGTTGCCTACCTGTGTGTGGGACTATCCTATACGTATCAGGTATGGCAGCGCGATTGGCCACGGCTCATGCGGCACGTGATCGATGCCTGCAAGACACACGGCACTAAGCTGGTTTTTGTAGACAATGTGTACATGTACGCTCCGGAGGCATTATCCCACATGACCGAACAATCGGCGATCAGGCCGGTAAGCAAAAAAGGGAAGATTCGGAAACAGGTGGTCGATATGCTGATGACCGAAGTGGCTGGTGGTCGGCTGCAGGCGGTCATTGCCCGTTCGGCCGATTTCTATGGGCCGGGTATCGGCAACAGCATCTTGTTAGAACTGGTTTACAGCAACCTTAAACGGGGAAGATCCGCGATCTGGCAATGTGATGCCCGTAAGGTGCACAGCTTTACGTATACGCCTGATGCGGCCAGGGCAGTTGCTGTATTGGGAAATACGGAGGGGGCATATAACCGGGTGTGGCATTTGCCGACGGCTGACGACAGACTGACGGGCACCGACTGGGTTCGGTTGTTTGCGGCAAAACTGCAGATTAAACCTCGAATATTCGTGCTCAAGCGCTGGATGCTGAAATTGGCTGGCTTGATGGTTCCGCTCATGCGTGAAATAGAAGAGATGAGTTATCAATACCAATCTGACTATTTTTTTGACAGCCGTGATATCGAGCGCACGTTTGGATTAACGGCAACTCCGGTAAGGCAAGCGGTTGAGGAAATTATAGCAGCCGGGGTTGCGAAAACAACCCAAGTTGGCTAAGTTTGTCGGTATGAGCGATACAGAAAAACCACGCTTGGCCATCGACATGGACGAGGTGCTGGCGGATACCCACCACAAATTTTTGACCCTTTACCATCGCGATTATGGAATCTCAATGGACATCTACCAAGCGCCCGGCAAGGAGTTGCATGAAAACCTGCCGGATCACCTCAATGGACAATGGAAGGTCTATGCCAATGAAAAGGGGTTTTTCAGGGATATCCCGCCCATGCTGGACGCTATCGAAACGGTAAAAGCTTTGCAGGCCCGGTATCAGGTGTATGTTGTCTCCGCCGCGATCGAATTTAGAAAGTCATTGGAGGATAAACTCGAATGGTTGGATGAGTATTTTCCGTTTATCCCGTGGACGAATATTCTCTTCACTGGAGAGAAAATAATCGCTGCTGACATCATGATTGACGACCGGGTAAGAAACTTGGCTCACTTCAGCGGCCGTAAATTGCTATTTACCTCCCCGCATAACCTGCTCATCACGGAATATGAACGGGTGAACAGCTGGAAGGAAGTGGCCGACCTGTTGCTTTAGGCAACCTTAAACCATCGCCGTGTTCTGAAGTCTGACTGGATATAATAGACGTAAATTTTCAAGGTTATGAAAACAGGTATCTTAACAGCGATGACATTACTGATGGCCGTTGGACTGTCGGTTGCCCAGCAAGGGGGGCGTGGGGGCTTTGGCACTCCAGAGGAAAATGCCAAGCGCACCACCGAACGGTTGGAGCAGGAATTGAAACTGTCGGCTTCGCAAAAGGACTCGGTGTATGCGTACACCCTTGCTCAAGGGAAAGCCATGCGCGAAGCTTTTCAAAACAGCCAAGATGGCGACAGGCAGCAGCGAATGGGGAAAATGCGCGAACTGCGGGATCAAACGGATCAAAAAATCCTTTCCGTACTGGATGATGAGCAGAAGAAAGCGTATAAAAAGATTGCCGAAGAGCGGGCTGCCCGGATGAGGCAGGGAGGTGGTCGCCGGGGTGGCGGTAGCAACTAAAGGAAAAAGAGCAACCAACAGGGGCGGCCGCTATTGATCGTGGCCGCCCTTGTTGTGTGAGTTAACTAGTTTTCAGTTTTTTCTGGATATCCTGCACGTATGCCTTGAACTTCTTGTCTGTTTCGATTAGGTCCTCTACCGTTTGACAAGCGTAGATAACAGTGGAGTGGTCCCGGCCGCCGAAAAAAGCGCCGATGGACTTTAATGAGGTCTTCGTGTGGTTTTTGGCGAGGTACATCGAAATCTGTCGGGCCTGCACGATCTCCCGTTTCCTCATCTTGGATTTGACCATCTCTACCGGTACTTCGAAATAATCGCACACCAACTTTTGGATGTAATCCATGGAGATTTCCTTGTGTGTGTTTTTAATGAAATTCTTCAACATGGATTTGGCGAGATTGAGGTCAATCTCTTTCTTATTCAGCGTAGCCTGAGCCAGCAAGGAGACCATTGCACCCTCGAGCTCACGCACGCTATTGTCAATTTGATTGGCAACATATTCAATCACATTTTCGGGCAGCTCAATACCGTCGGAATACATTTTCTTTTTGAGGATGGCCATCCGGGTCTCCAGGTCGGGCACCTGCATATCGGCAGAAAGCCCCCATTTGAACCGGCTCAATAAACGCTCTTCCAATCCCGCCAAGTCCTTTGGGGGTTTATCGGAAGTCAGGATGATCTGCTTGCTGGATTGGTGCAGGTGATTGAAGATGTGGAAGAAAATGTCTTGCGTACGCTCTTTGCCGGCAAAATTATGCACATCATCCATGATGATGATGTCCATGGCCTGATAGAAATTGACAAAGTCGTTGATGGTGTTGTTTTTCAGGGAGTCTACAAACTGTTGGCAAAATTTTTCGCACGATACGTAGATGACCAACTTATCCGGCATGTTGCGTTTGATTTCATTGCCAATGGCCTGGGCCAAATGCGTTTTGCCAAGCCCCACGCCACCATAGATCATCAACGGGTTGAAAGAGGTGCCGCCCGGCTTGTTTGCCACGGCGAAACCCGCTGACCGTGCTAACCGGTTACATTCTCCTTCGATGAAATTGTCAAAGGTATAATGCTGGTTTAATTGAGGGTCTACCTGCAATTTTTTGAGACCGGGGATGACAAACGGATTTTTAATGTCCTTGTTGAGCGCCACCGGTATGGGGATGGATTGCTTTTTGGCATCGGCACCGTTGCCACTTGAAGGAATGTTCGTCGTATATGGATTACTTGTAGAAGATTTTTCAACAACAATATTGTATTCCAATCGCCCGTTTTCTCCGAGATGCTTTTTTATGGTCTTGCGCAGTAGACCGACATAGTGTTCCTCCAGCCATTCATAGAAAAACAAACTTGGCACTTGAATAGTCAAAACGTTACCTTCCAACCGTACAGCCTTAACGGGCTCAAACCAGGTCTTATAACTTTGTGCGGGAATGTTGTCTTTAATGATTTGGAGACAGCTATTCCAGACACTCGTGCTCGTTTTTTCCATTCGTTAATTCTTAATAAGTTGATTTACAAATAATGACCGAAAAAATGTTGATAACTTCTTCTTGAAACGAAGATGGCAAAAAAAAATCAGCTAAAAAATTAAAAATTAAAATATCAAATAGCTATATGTAAATCAACAACTTAGATGTATTTTTCTGTAAAAATGACTGGTTAGAAAACGAACGGAAAAAATTCTTAACATCACTTTCAGTCCGTGCTTACGTAAGTTAAAGTTAGTTAAATTTCTGGTAAATTAATCGTTTATTTTCGTGTTAATTTACGGGCAGCGATCCAATCGATGCTGAGTACCGCGATGAGTATGAGTAAACCCATTACTTCCCGCGTTTCTTCTATCCAAGGTTTATCTGCTTTCATGGATTGTACCAGATCTTTGGTTTCATGGTGCTGAAACCAGTCGAGCGCGCCATGCTTGAATATAAGATAGTAAGCAACTAACGCGCCATAAATGACGATGCCGATGAGATAGGCACGGGGAAAATAGCGATTCCGCGCGGCGGCATAGCACAGCCCTGCACCATATAGGTAAATCGGGATCCATAGGTAGGGATCCACATCGTTGTATTGCAAGGCGGCACTCGCCACGAATAGGATACAGCATACAATATTAAAGAGTTTCATAACGATGGTTTATTCTTATAAAGCCAAAGGTAAAAAAATAAAACCTTTTGTCCAGCCGGTTGTTCTCTATGTAAACATGTGCCGGGAGTGCTTGAGCAATCAGGCTGAGATCACATCCCCGAACCTGATCTGGGTAATGCCAGCGCAGGAAAAGCACATATTGTACAGCGAAAGTTGTGCAAAAACCCTATTCTGGCTATGGCTAGAATAGGGTTTTAGTTTATGTTATGCTTCTACCGCTTCGTATGCGCTCAATGGAGGGCAGGCACAGATCAGCATCCGGTCTCCTTGCGAATCGTTGACACGTCCTACGGCAGGCCAAAACTTATGCTCACGCACAAACGGGAGCGGAAAGGCCGCTTGAGAGCGGGGATAAGGCTTATCCCACTCGTCTGCACTCACCATGGTCACGGTATGCGGAGCGCCCTTCAATAGGTTGTTTTGCTTGTCGGACTGGCCGCTTTCAATAGCGGCAATCTCGTTGCGGATGGCGATGAGGGCATCACAAAAGCGGTCGAGCTCGGCTTTGGATTCCGATTCCGTGGGTTCAACCATTAACGTGCCCGCTACCGGAAACGATACGGTGGGTGCGTGGAAGCCGTAGTCCATCAGCCGTTTGGCGATATCGCTCACTTCCACCCCCGCGGCTTTAAACGAACGGCAGTCCAAAATGAGTTCGTGCGCGCAACGTCCATTAGCGCCGGCATACAATACCGGATAATGGTTTTCCAACCGCGTTTTGATATAGTTAGCGTTTAAGATCGCGTATTTCGTAGCATTGGTCAGTCCACCACCGCCCATCATGGCGATATAGGCATGCGATATCAGCAAAATGGATGCTGAGCCCCAAGGTGCGGCGGATATGGCGTTGATGCCCTGTTCGCCGCTGACGCTGACGACCGGGTGGTTAGGCAGAAACGGAACCAAGTGCGCGGCCACGCCGATCGGGCCCATACCGGGGCCGCCCCCACCGTGTGGGATGCAGAATGTTTTGTGCAGGTTGAGGTGGCATACATCGGCTCCAATGAGTCCCGGGCTCGTCAAGCCTACTTGTGCGTTCATGTTGGCCCCATCCATATACACCTGTCCGCCATGGTCATGGATGATATCGCAAATGGCTACGATCGGTTCTTCAAAAACGCCGTGGGTAGAGGGGTAGGTGACCATCAATGCCGAAAGATTGGCGGCGTGCTCCTCGGCTTTCCTGCGGAGGTCAACCACGTCAATGTTGCCGCGTTCGTCGCACCGGACGACGACCACTTTCAGGCCCGCCATGCTGGCCGATGCCGGATTGGTGCCGTGTGCAGACGAAGGGATGAGTACGACATCGCGGTGGTGATCGCCGCGGCTTTCGTGGTAAGCACGGATAACCATCAATCCCGCGTACTCGCCCTGCGCACCCGAATTGGGCTGGAAGCTGACCTTGGCAAATCCGGTGATTTCGCAGAGCCACTGATTCAGCTCGCTGATGACCTGCATGTAGCCGCTGGTCTGATCGGCAGGGGCAAAAGGATGCAGGTTACTAAACTCCGGCCACGTGACGGGAACCATCTCGGTGGTTGCATTGAGCTTCATGGTACATGAGCCCAGCGGGATCATCGAATGGCATAATGATAGGTCCTTGGCTTCCAATGATTTGATATAGCGCAGCATCTCATGCTCTGAATGATAGCTATTGAATACGGGATGCGACAAGTAGGCAGACGTGCGGCGCAATGCCGGTGGTATGGTCGAGGAGACATCGGCAGACAACGCTGCCAAGTCCACATCGTTTATGGTTTTGCCTTTGAGTTTGGCAAAGATGCGGACAAGCACTTCAATATCGCCGTAGGTAGTGGTCTCATCGATGGAGATGCCGGCAATCGATCCGTGATAAAGCAAGTTTACCTCGTTATTGAGCGCTTCGGCGTGAAGTGGACCGGCCAGTTCACCAAGTTCAACACGCAAGGTGTCGAAATAAGTCTCATTGAGCTGTGTATAGCCCAATTGTTGCAGCGCGTGATCCAATAAGGCAGCCAAACCATGTATGCGCTCGGCGATTTGCTGTAGCCCCTTGGGACCATGGTAGGCGGCATAAAAGCCCGCCATAATAGCGAGAAGGGCCTGTGCTGTACAAATATTGGACGAAGCCTTATCCCGACGGATATGCTGTTCGCGCGTCTGCAATGCCATCCGGAGTGCGTAGTCGCCGTTCGAGTCGATCGTCACGCCGATGATGCGGCCTGGAATATTGCGTTTAAAGGTTTCTTTGGTGGCAAAGTAGGCTGCATGCGGGCCACCGAATCCCATCGGGACGCCAAAGCGCTGGGTACTGCCTACCACAACATCGGCTCCCCATTCGCCCGGGGCGGACAGCAATACAAGGCTCATCAGGTCGGCCACGGCGCATATTGAGATGTCGTGTGCGTGCAGGTGTTCGGCAAGGGCGGTATAGTCGGCGATCGAGCCATCCGCCGTGGGGTATTGGAGCAGCACGCCGAAGATGTTATCGGTATCGGGAAGATCATGTAAGTTGCCTACCAATAGCTCAATACCATAAGACAGCGCTCTTGTACGCAATACATCCAGCGTTTGTGGGAAGACAGCCGAAGCCACGAAGTACGTGTTGGCTTCCTTGTTCTTGCGGAGCCCATATTGCATAAACATGGCCTCAGCGGCTGCGGTAGCCTCATCGAGCAAAGAAGCGTTGGCGATTTCCATACCGGTGAGATCGATGACCATGGTCTGGAAATTGAGCAGGGCCTGTAAGCGCCCCTGTGCGATTTCTGCTTGGTAGGGTGTGTACTGGGTATACCAACCCGGGTTTTCAAATACGTTGCGTTGAATGACACCGGGGAGGATCACGTCATAGTACCCTTGCCCGATGTAGGATTTAAAGACCTTATTCTGGTCTGCCACGGTCTTCATCTTGCGCAAGTAGGCCGTTTCCGCCAAGGCGTCGGGGAGTGCCAATGGCTTTGCCGCCCGTATTTGGGCGGGCACGGTTTGGTCGATCAGCTGGTCGAGGCTTTGGACGCCCAAGGCATCCAGCATAGCGGCGGTCTCATCAGGACTTGGTCCAATGTGGCGCTCTTCGAATTTTTCCTGGAAATGTATCTTATTCATGGGGACATTATCGCTATCCGGATGCGGCCATGGTGCTTGTCAGCAAGCAGACGGTAGCTTTTTCGGGTGCAAAGATACAGATTTTAGGACGAGAAATAAAGCGGCTAGAGCTTTTTGGAAATCCGTGGCGGGCAATGCCTGTTTTAACAGGTTGTCATTGTTTCTCCGCTTGCTTTTCGATGATGGATAATAATTTGGCCAAAAGTTTACCGGGCATGCCATTTTGTGTTTGACCACCGGTTGAATGAATGCCCTCCAAGCTGATGCTATGCTTTCTGTTTCCGTCTCGCACGGTAACGGTATACGTAGTTCCATCGTAGCATGCACCGCACTCATTCATGTCCAATGCGGTGAAGTCGCCGGTACTTAATAGCTCTAGAAGTTCTTCATGGTCCGTGGATTCCGTTGCCCATTGCTTCTTCACACCGACTTCGTCATTGCAGCTAGCGTAATGAATCCATAGTGAATGATCCTTGCCTATGGTCAGGCTGTCATTGGGGGCGCACCATCCAACATAGGTGCGTAATGAGATCATGGGTTCATCAAAAGTGAGGCGATCGTTTTTTTTGCAAGCTGATGTAGCGAGGGTTAAAAATAACACCACAAAATGAGGAAGTATCCTTGTTTTCATCGCCTTGGATTTTGGTACTGAAATAGGTAACGGTTGCGCCTCCGGATTCGCTACACGCAATAAAAAAAACGCATGGATCTGCGGCTATTGCGGCCAAGACCCATGCGCTTTTCTAAATTTAACGTTATGCCAATATCCGTACAGGCTCCTCCAGCAGTGACTTGAGCGTTTGTAGGAACGCGGCGCCCGTGGCACCGTCTACCACCCGATGGTCACAGGTGAGGGTCACCTTCATGGTATTGCCCGGAACGATTTGCCCATTTTTTACCACCGGTACCTGCTCGATGCCCCCGATAGCCAGAATGCACGCGTCGGGTGCATTGATAATGGCCGTAAACTCATCGATACCGAACATGCCTAAATTAGAAACGGTAAACGTAGACCCTTCCCAATCCGCAGGCTGCAATTTCTTGTTTTTGGCCCGTTGGGCAAAATCTTTCACTTCCGCCGAAATATGCGAAAGGGATTTACCATCGGCAAACCGGACGACCGGCACCAGCAAGCCATCTTCTACGGCTACAGCCACACCGACGTTTACATGCTCATTGTACCGGATTTTGTCGCCCTGCCAGGAGGCGTTGACAGCCGGATGCTGTTTCAGCGCGACTGCAGCAGCTTTGATTACGAGGTCGTTGAACGACACTTTTACGGGAGCCACCTCGTTGATCTTGGTTCTTGCCTGAATGGCGCTGTCCATGTCAATCTTGATGGTGAGGTAAAAATGCGGAACAAGAAAGGATTCGGAAAGCCTACGGCTGATGGTCTTCCGCATTTGGGTGACCGGTTTCTCGGTGTAGCGCTCCTCTCCTACGAATTGCGGGATGCTGACCGTCGTGGCTGCCGGTGCTTGGGCAGGGGCCGCAGGGGCTGCTTCGGAGATTGCCGGTTTAGCTGATGGGGTGTACGACTCGACATCCTTTTTGATGATCCGACCGCCATCGCCTGTACCCTTGACTTCACCGAGGCTAACTCCTTTATCCTTTGCAATCTTGCGTGCCAAGGGGGAGGCCTTTACCCGTGAATCGTCCGATGCGCTGGCGGGCGCTTCGCTTGCAACGGGTTGCGCAGGTTTGGCTGCTGTCGATTCCGCTGGAGCTGTTTCTGTCGGCTTCTCGGCCTTTTGGGTCTTTCCTGAAGGCTGTTTGAGCAACGGCGCTACATCGGTACCTTCCTTGCCTACAATCGCAATAATATCATTTACTTTGGCCGCCTGACCCTTTTCTACACCGATGTACAATAGGGTGCCTTCGGCATAGGCGGTTACTTCCATGGTTGCTTTGTCGGTTTCCACGTCGGCGATGACGTCATCGCTTTTGATGGCATCACCCACCTTGAAATGCCATTCCGCAATAACCCCTTCGGTCATGGTGTCGCTCAATAAGGGCATCGTAATGACCGTAGCGCCCAAGGATTCGGCTGTTACTTCCTCACCGGCATCCGCCGGTGCTTCATTACCGCTGTCTTCAGTAGCCTTATCGGTTTCCGGATCAGGTTTTTCTTCTTTTTTGGCTTCGCCCTCTTTTTTGGTTTCGCCGGCGCCATCGCTTTTCAGCAAAGCCTGATAATCCTCTCCTGCTTCGCCCAATACCGCGATAACGGCATCCACCGGTACCGCTTCTCCTTCTTTCGGACCGATATATAGTAATGTTCCCTCTTGGTACGATTCGAAGTCCATGGTAGCTTTATCCGTTTCGACTTCTGCTATCAAATCGCCTGAACTGACTTTGTCGCCTACTTTTTTGTGCCACTTTGCGATCACCCCTTCGGTCATGGTGTCGCTCATTTTGGGCATTTTTACTACTTCAGCCATGTTATATTGCGGTTAATCCTTTTTTTTAACGTTACTTAGCTACTCTAATCTCAATCGGTAATAAATGGGTAATCCTGCTGTACATATACATCCTTGTACAGCTCCTCGGGTTCAGGATAGGGCGACTCTTCGGCAAACTTGACCGATTCATCGATTGTCTTTTTCACTTCGGATTCCACCTGTTCGAACCATGCTTCGTCGGCATATTTCTTTTCCATGATGGTTGCCTTTGTCGTAATCAGCGGATCACGGCCCTTGTATTCTTCCAATTCTTCTTTGGTGCGGTACTTGGCGGGGTCCGACATGGAGTGGCCTTTATACCGGTACGTGCGCATCTCTAAGAATGTAGGGCCTTCGCCACTGCGCGCACGTTGCACGGCTTCATCCATAGCGTTGTGTACGGCGACGACGTCCATCCCATCCACCGGTGCGCTGGGCATGTCAAAACCGAGACCCATTTTATAAATATCAATCATATTGGTCGTACGGGCTACCGACGTGCCCATGGCATAACCGTTATTTTCGCAGACAAAGATAACGGGCAATTTCCACAGCATGGCCATATTCAATGCTTCATTGAACGCTCCTTGGCGGACAGCTCCATCCCCCATGTAACAGACGCAGACGTTATCCGTTCCATTGTATTTTTCGGCAAACGCAATACCGGCACCCAGCGGAATCTGTCCGCCTACGATGCCGTGGCCACCCATGAACTTATGTTCTTTGCTGAAAAAGTGCATGGAACCCCCTTTACCCTTCGAGCATCCGGTGGCTTTGCCAAACAGCTCTGCCATTGCGGCATTCGCGGAAATGCCTTTTGCCACTGCATGGGCGTGGTCGCGATAAGCGGTGATCATCGAGTCTTCGGGCCGTAGCACCGATAGCGCACCGGCGACGACGGCCTCTTGGCCGATATAGAGGTGACAAAATCCCCTGATCTTTTGCTGCCCATACAGTTGACCTGCCTTCTCTTCAAATTTGCGCATGAGCAGTATGGATTTATACCACTCTAAATAAGTCTCTTTTGTTATAGGTGTCGAACTCATTTCAAAGTTTTAGAAATACTCAATTTTTGGAAGGCAAACTTAGACAAAATTGTTGTGATATGCAATTTACACAGCCAGCTATGTCACAAAACATGCACGCGCAGACGAGGTGCATTTGTTTTCAGCAAGAAGGCACTTGGCATTTGCTGCAAATTGTATTAACTTTAATGGATTGTTTGACTTTTATCTACCGCAAATGAACGGCTACAAACACCAACTAGGCAGAACGGGCATGGCGATCGGCACAGTGATCATCCTGTTGCTATCGGCCTTCGCTGCGGTCAAAGACGATTTATTCCTGATCAGTAAAAATCTTGATATCTTTTCTGCGGTGTATCGGCAGATCAGTCTCAACTATGTGGACGAGACAGATCCCAACAGGCTGGTAAAAACAGCGGTGGACGCCATGCTGGGTGGCCTGGACCCGTATACCGAATATGTGCAGGAAAACGAGGTGGAGGATTACAGGCTCCGGTACATCGATACCCGATACGGGGGGATAGGCGCGGGAATTTTGCAACGGGATGGTCACTTCTACCTGTCGGAACTGCATCCCGGGCGACCGGCTGACGAAGCCGGATTGCAAACCGGAGACGAACTGGTCAGCATTGACGGCATCGGTCTTATGGATAAATCACTCAAGGAGGTCAGTCACCTATTGCGGGGGGCTGCCAACAGCGAAATTCGGCTCGGCGTGCGAAAACCGGGGCAAGAGGAGATGAAGGAATTGACGATCGCACGGGCCATTATTCGGCAACCCAACGTAAGCCATGCCACAGTATTGAGCGGCGGGATCGGCTATATTAAATTGGATAAATTTTTGGAGCAATCGGCAAAGGAAGTGGCGGATGCGTTGCAGGATTTTCAAAAGAACGGCAAACTTAACGGCTTGGTACTCGACCTCCGCAATAACGGCGGAGGCATTGTGCAGGAGGCTGTCAAGATTGTCAACCTATTCGTGCCCCAGGGAGAACTGGTGGTCAGCCAACGCGGCAAGAACTCGACCAAGGAACACAGCTATCGTACGATGGCTAACCCGTTGGCACCTGAGCTACCACTGGTGGTCCTCATCAACGGGTATTCGGCTTCTGCAGCGGAGATCGTAGCCGGTGCAATGCAAGATTTGGACCGGGCAGTGATCGTTGGCGGCAGGAGCTTTGGTAAAGGGCTGGTGCAGCAGACGTTCCCTGTCCCTTACAATAACCTCGTGAAGGTGACTATTGCGAAATATTATACCCCATCGGGCAGGTGTATACAAGCGATGGATTTTGTTCACCGGGATGATCAGGGCGGATATCACCCGGTATCCGATTCGTTGATCAATGCCTTCAACACCAAAAGCGGGAGGGTCGTATACGATGGCAGCGGAATTTACCCGGACATCACGATGGAACCATCACCTGCCAGTCCGATCACCAAGGCCCTGTTGGATCGGTATTTGGTGTTCGACTATGCAACGGCCTTTAAACAAAAACACACACGTATCGCTGATGCAAACCGGTTTGCGCTGAGTGACGAGCAATATGCTGATTTTATCCAGTTTCTGGAAGGCAAAGACTACAATTACTTCACCGAAACGGAAACGTTAGTGAAACAGCTGAAGGCGCAAGCCGAAGCAGACGAGGAGTCTGTAGAAATCCTGCAGGAGCTCGAATCGCTGGAGCGTAAGCTATACCACAACAAGCAGCATGATCTGGTCGATCATCAAGACGAGATCCGTGCGGCCGTCAGTGAGGAAATCATATCCCGTTACTACTACAAAAATGGGAGGATGACCTTTTCATTGAGACGAGATCCTCAATTGCAGCGTGCACTGCGCTTACTGACCACCGCTGCCGAATACTACAGCATTCTTGCTGGTGAAGGGAAATATAAAACAATCGGCCGTCCCGAGACGCTTTTAGCGTCGGTCGAGACGGCCGATTAGGCCCTATGGCGGATTACTCGCCGATGGCGTAATATTTAAAGCCGACGGCCGCAAGGTTATTCGTGGCAAGTAACTTTCTTCCGTCGAATACAAATGCGGGTTTCATCATCTTGTCTTTGATCCGCAGCCAATCATATTGTTTGAACTCATCCCACTCGGTGAGCACGGCAACGGCATGGGCATTGGTGGTCGCTTCGTAGGGATCTTCCACCACCGTGATCAGCCTCCGGTTATCCTCTGGACGGCGTGTACCAAGATAATCGAGGTCCGCATAGATCTGCTCCGCTGAAACCTTGGGGTCGTATACCACGATGTTGGCCTCTTCATTCAGTAAGGCATCAGCCACGTAAATAGCAGCCGACTCACGGGTATCATTCGTATCTTTTTTGAATGCCCACCCCAGGAAAACGATCTTTTTGCCCGAAACGGTGTTGTACATGGTTTGCACAATGTTATCCGCGAATCGGCGTTTCTGATGATCATTCATGATGATGACCTGCTCCCAATAGTCGGCCACTTCCTGCAGCCCATAGGTGCGTGCGATATATACCAGGTTCAGGATGTCTTTCTGAAAACAAGAGCCTCCGAAGCCTACAGACGCCTTGAGGAACTTAGGGCCGATGCGGCTGTCCGTGCCGATGGCGCGGGACACCTCGTCTACGTTGGCGCCCGTGCGCTCACAAAGTTCGGAAATGGCATTGATGGACGACACGCGTTGAGCCAGGAAGGCATTGGCGGTGAGTTTGGAGAGCTCGGATGACCAAAGATTGGTCGTCAGTATGCGCTCGCGCGGCACCCACGTGGCATAAACATCGACCAACGCTTGTACGGCTGCTTCGGTTTCGCCTCCGATGAGTACGCGGTCGGGATGATGCAGGTCCTGTATGGCGGTACCCTCTGCGAGAAACTCGGGGTTAGACAGGATGTGGAAGTTGACCCCGTTTCCCGTGTTGTGGAGGATGTTCTTGAGCGCCTCAGCGGTACGCACCGGGAGGGTAGATTTTTCGACGATGATCTTGTCGGAGGTGGCGGCGGCAGCAATCTGCCGGGCACAGAGCTCAATATACTTTAGATCGGCAGCCATGCCCTTTCCTTTGCCGTACGTTTTGGTGGGGGTGTTAACGGATATGAAAATGATATCCGCCTCGGCAATGGCGCCGTCTACATCCGTAGAAAAGAAAAGATTACGTCCGCGCGCCTCCCCGACGACTTCGGCAAGTCCGGGCTCATATACGGGAAGGTTTGACAGATCGGGATCATTCCACGCGGCGATGCGCTTTTCATTGATGTCTACGATTGTTACGGTGATCTGGGGGCACTTCTGGGCGATAACTGACATCGTAGGGCCTCCTACGTATCCCGCGCCGATGCAACAAATTTTGGAAATTTTCATTCGATTCAATTGTCTTTAGATGGCGATGAAGCTCGTCTGCCTGCGGCAGGCAGCTTTCATTCGTGACGAGTGGATAAATATGTGTATGAACGAAACGTGTGCGGGGCAAAAATAAAAAAAAACTTCATAGGTAGCGGAGTTTGGCGAAGTTTATAAAGAAAACTTAATATATCCTTGTTACTTATCCCTTATTCGCTAATTTTACCTTTCAAATTGGAGCACGAGTGATTAAGCAAGAGGTGATTGATAAGCTATTGGATGCCGCGCGGATTGAAGAAGTGGTGGGCGATTTTGTGGACCTGAAGAAGCGCGGTTCGTCCCTTATTGGCTTGTGCCCGTTCCACAATGAGAAGACACCGTCTTTTAATGTGTCCGTGAGCAGGGGTATTTACAAATGCTTCGGATGCGGGGCGGGAGGAGATGCCGTGCGGTTCGTGATGGAGCATGAGAAGTATAGCTATCCCGAAGCCCTAAAGTACCTTGGCCGGAAGTATCACATCGACGTGGAGGAAACCGAACGGACCCCAGAACAGCTTGCCGTGCAAGATAAACGGGAAAGCCTTTTCATCGTGACCAACTGGGCGGGCAAGTTTTTCAGGGAGGTGCTTTGGGACACCGAAGAGGGCCGTACCATTGGACTTAATTACTTCAAAGAACGCGGGTACCGAGAGGACATTATCCAGAAATTTGAGCTGGGATATTCGCCCGAGGCGTGGACGGCCCTGCATGAGCAGGCCCGGGCGGCGGGTTATAGGGATGAATTTCTTGAAGCAACGGGCCTGATCATCCGCAAAGACGACGGCAGTGCGTACGACCGCTTCCGGGGGCGGGTGATGTTTCCCATACACAACCTGACAGGCAGGATATTGGGTTTCGGTGGGCGCACGCTCAAAACCGATAAGAAAGCCCCGAAATACGTCAACTCTCCAGAGAGCGAGGTATACCACAAGTCCGATGTGTTGTATGGGCTTTATTTTGCAAAAAAGGCCATACTTGATGCAGATAATTGCTATTTGGTAGAAGGGTATGCCGATGTGATCTCCATGCACCAAGCGGGGGTGGAGCATGTGGTATCATCGTCGGGGACGTCGCTTACCAGCGGGCAGATACGACTCATCTCACGGTATACCAAAAATGTGACCATTCTCTACGATGGCGACGAAGCCGGTATCAAGGCGTCGTTGCGCGGCATGGATATGCTGTTGCAAGAGGGGCTCAACGTGAAGGTGCTGCTTTTTCCGGACGGAAACGACCCCGATTCGTATGTGCAACGATTCGGCTCTACGGCATTCAAGCAATATATCGCGGCACATCAGCAAGATTTTATTTTTTATAAAACGCATGTGCTGCTGCGGGATGCAGGAAACGATCCGGTGAAGCGCGCCGGGGTCATCCATGATGTGGTCGAAAGCATCGCCTTGATTCCCGATGCCATCAAAGCATCGGTATTTGTGCGCGAATGCAGTGCCCTGCTGGATATCGAAGAGCGCATCTTGATTGCGGAGCTCAATAAAATCCGCATCGCGCAGTCCCGCAAAGCTGCCAATAAACCTGAACGCGTACCCCAGCCAGGGGAGACGTTGGAATCTGCCGCTTCTGCGACGGCGGCAGATCCGGTGGAGCGAACCTCATCCGATGTGCTGCAGGAACGGGAGATTATCCGCATTCTGCTGCATTACGGCCATATGCCCGCTACGTGGGAAACCAATGCGGATATTCCCATCGCGCCGCTGATGCTCAACGGGCTTAATGATCTGTCATTCGAAGACGCGGCTTGCCTGTCGATCATTAACATCTACCGGGATCACATCGCCCGCAATGCGCTTCCGAATGAGCGCGTATTTGTAGCCCACCCTGACCGGCATATTTCGGACCTGGCGGTTGATTTGTTGGCCACCAAGTACAGCCTGAGTCCGAATTGGAACGATGAAAAACGAAAAATATACGTTTCGCATGAATCCGAACGGCTGGAAGACCTGGTGTATAGTGCCATTTATCGCATCAAAAAAAGGAAGGTAGAGCAGCAGATCATCCGGATCAGGGAAGAAATGAAGACCGAAACCGATGGAGCCAACATGGAATTGATACTGGCTAACTACCAGAAACTGAAAGATGTTTCAAAAGTAATCGCTGAAAAGTTGGGAACAATAGTCGTCAAATAAATGCTTAGCCACCTACAAAAAGGCAACAGTGGAGAGGATATCGCTGCACAGCTATTGAGGCAGCGTGGATATCGGATTCGCTATCAGAATTGGCGGCACAAGAATCTTGAAGTGGATATTATCGCTGAAGAAGGGGACATACTTGTTTTTGTGGAGGTCAAGACACGCACGGGCTACGCCTACGGCATGCCGTATGAATTTGTTGACGAGGTCAAACAAGACCGGCTGATCCGCGCGGCCAACCAATACATTGCGATGAATAAGTACGGGGGCGAAATCCGGTTTGACATTGTATCCATTCTCTATTCCGAAAAAACCGGCGTACACGATACCAGACTGATTAAGGATGCCTTTTGGCCGGATTAGTAGGGGGATAGAAAAATAATTAAGTTTGCAACTATGAATAGATGGATTTACTTGCCTGCGGTGCTGCTTGCCTTTATTGCATCATGCAACACGCAAAAGAAAGCAACGAAATTCCGGTTTGCTACGCCGCAGGCTGGGACGATCGTTAATATCGGGGAGTCCGTCCCCCTGAAATTGGTATTTCCGGCGGATGTGTCATCGTTTGATTCTGTTGTGTATGCGGTAGATGGTGAAGTACTGGCCCGGCGGACAGACAGCGCGGCGGTCTCCCTGGATACGGAAAAGAGCGCCTTTGGCAACCGTACGATCAGCGCGAAGCTCTATCATGGCGGCGAAGAGCAGGTGGCCTACAGCAACATTGTCGTCGTGCCACCCGCACCGCAACGATATGGCTTTAAGGTCGTCAACGAATATCCGCATGACCCCAAGGCGTATACACAAGGACTGGAATTTGATGAAAGCGGCATCTTATACGAAAGCACCGGGTATGAAAGCACCGGCCAATACGGCAAATCGACGCTCCGTAAGGTCAACTATCAAAGCGGCGAGGTGCTACAACAGATCGAATTGGATGAACAGTACTTCGGTGAAGGACTCACCATTATAGGGAACAAAATTATCCAATTGGACTGGCGTGATCACAAACTAGGGTTTGTATACAATAAAAATACCTTGGCGAAAATCGGTGAGTTTTCATACGGCCAGAGTCCGGAGGGATGGGGCCTGTGCTACGACGGCAATCGGCTCATCAAGTCAGACGGCAGCAGCAAGCTTTATTTCCTCAATCGGGATACCTATGCCGAAGAGGGGTTCATCGACGTGTACAATGACAAGGGGCCGATGGATAGTCTCAATGAGCTGGAATACATCGACGGCAAGGTATATGCCAACGTGTATACCAAGGACATCATTGTGGTGATCGACCCGAAGACTGGCGCCATCGAACGGGAAATCAACCTCATTGGCATCCACCCGGACAAGCAGGAAAGCAATAATGAACTCAACGGTATTGCCTATGATCGGCAAGGCGATCGGCTATTTGTCACTGGCAAACTCTGGAATAAGCTATACCATATCGAGCTTGTAGGACGCTAAGAAGGCCGGCATGCTGAGTGATATCAAGTACATCTTCAAATACCGGGAAAAAGTAATAGACCGCGTCATGCTCTACGTGAGCCTGACCTGCGCGTTGGTCGTGCTTTTCCATTTGGGATACAACACCGATAAGGCGACAGCCAGGCAATTTACCGTCATTACCGAATGGCTCTTTTATGGACTGTTTGTGTTGAGCATATCGCGGACCGTACTGTCCATCTGGGTAGCAAAGCGCGTGGCGATGGGTCATTACGGCGGACTAATCCTGATGCTGTATTTTCTGGTGGTGGCGCTGGCAAGGTTCGTCGGACCAGACATGTTGTTTTTTCTGCTGCAGGAAGAATGGCTGTATTTAGGGATCTTTGCGGTATTTCTTACCGAGCTGTCCAAGAACAGCCTCTTTTTTGACAATTTCTATTTCAACCCTACCATCCTCTTCGTGATCAGTTTTCTGGGGCTTATTTTCATCGGTACGCTCCTGCTGATGCTGCCACGGACGACACCGGGACAACCGTTGACTGTGGTAGATGCGTTGTTTATGGCAACAAGCGCGGTGTGCATAACGGGACTTTCGGTCGTGGACGTATCTGTCCGGCTGACCGGATTCGGTCACACCGTACTGCTGGTGCTTATCCAAGTGGGCGGGCTGGGCATCATGACCTTTACGGGGTTTTTCGGGTACTTCTTTTCGGGCGGGTTCTCGTACAAGAATCAATTGATGTATAGCGAGATGCTCGGCCACAATAAAGTAGGTTCGGTGATCACCACCTTGTTTAAAATCGTATTCATCACGTTGTTCTTTGAAGCGGTGGGTGCTGTGCTGATTTATTTCAGCATGGATGCCAACGACTTCGGGTCCAGCGGCGAACGGTTATTCTTCGCCCTGTTCCATTCCATATCCGCGTTTTGTAATGCAGGATTTTCCACGGCGCCTGAAGGTCTATTATCGCTCCGATTCAATTACAATTTGCAGCTGATCCTGGCGATGTTATTCATCATGGGTGGGCTGGGTTTTTCGATCGTATTGAATACCTACGCGTTTATCAAACGGTGGATCATCAATGTCGTCAAAAGAGTTTTTTACGGCCGTCCGTTTGTCTACCGGGCTTGGGTCATCAGCTTCAATTCGCGATTGATCGCGTGGGTCAGCGGTATATTGATTGTTTGCGGTTCGCTGGCGACCTTCATGCTGGAGTATGATCATACCCTTGCGGAGCACCAGGGACTGTGGGGCAAGCTGGTGTCAGCTTTTTTTACGGGTACGTCCGCAAGAACGGCCGGATTCAATATTGCGGATATGCGTGAGTTTACGTTTCCCACCATTATGCTCACCATGTTGCTCATGTGGATCGGCGCCTCGCCGGGATCGACTGGCGGAGGCATCAAGACCACCACCTTTGCCATTGCCTTCCTCAATGTCATCAGCTTAGCAAGGGGTAAGGATGATCTGGAAATTTTTAAACGGAGAATTTCGGCCGATACAGTCAGCAAAGCGTTTGCCATCATTATGTTATCCTTATTGGTCTTGGGTGTAGCCGTTTTTGCGCTTACGATCACTGATGGCGACAAGGGGCTGCTGGATATCGCATTTGAATGCTTTTCGGCATATGCGACCTGCGGACTGAGTTTGGGTATCACGCCCCAGCTCAGTGACGGCGGCAAGATCATCATTACCTGCACCATGTTTATCGGCCGTGTGGGGATGCTGACCTTGCTGGTGGCGTTAATCAAAAACATGAAAAATAGAAATTTCTCTTATCCGGAGGAAAAGGTATTGTTTTAAATCAGCGATAGACTATGAAATACATTGTGTTAGGCTTGGGGAATTTTGGCAAATCGTTGGCCATCCGGCTGACGGAATTGGGTCACGAGGTGATCGGCGTGGACAACCAGCTGTCCAAAGTGGAGCAGCTGAAGGAGAAGATCACCCATACGGTGTGTATGGATAGCACCGACATCGATGCGGTAAGTTCGCTTCCGCTGAAGGATGCCCATGCGGCGGTGGTGGCGATTGGTGAAGATGAAGGCGCTTCGCTGTTGACCACAGCACTGTTGAAACAGCTTTCCGTGAAACGCATTATTGGCCGGATCGTGTCAGACTTGCAACGGACGGTGCTGCAAGCCATGGATATCGATGAATACATCATGCCCGAGGAGGAGTCGGCCGATCGGCTGGCCATGCGGCTGGATAATATCGACATCGTAGATTCGTTCAAAATATCGGAGAAGTATAGCATCATTGAAACCAAGGTGCCTACCGCATACGTGGGAATGACACTGAGGCAAGCGAATCTGACCAACAAATACAAGGTCATCGTGCTCACCACGATCAGGGCGACAGAAACATTGGTAAAGGGTAAGACAACGATAAAGAAAGAAGCCACCGGCATCGCGCAGTCGGATACGGTACTGATGGCGGGCGATATTCTGGTGCTGTTTGGCGAGCTGAAAGATATCAACCGGCTAATCCAAAAGGGCGAGTGAGCTTGAATTTTTTATTTGTCAGGACTTCAAGAATACCACGCATTTTGGCTAAGTTTGACCCGTTGTCATGTAGACCCTTAGTGATATAAATGAAACCTGCATGTCAGCGCCTTACGCAAAGGCGATGAAATGCAGGTTCCAAGAGGCAAGTAAAGACAATTTATTTTCGAATGAAAACCTGGTTCAACAATAACTCCACGCATTTGGCGGTCATCGGCGTTTTTATCGCCATCTGTTTCGTGTATTTTACACCCGCCTGGCAGGGTAAGGTACTCTTCCAAAATGATGTATTGCAAGCCCAAGCCGGGCAGAAAGAAATCCTCGACATCAAGGCACGCGATGGCGATATGCCGCTCTGGACCAATTCTCAGTTTAGCGGGATGCCCTCGTATCAGGTGCTGATAGAACTGCCCAATAATTTGACGACCTACCTGCTGAGGGGATTCAAAGCAGTTTTTCCGCATCCGATTGATGTGGTACTATTATACCTCCTGGGAGCCTATTTGCTTTTCACCGTGCTAAACGTCAGGCCTTGGCTGGCCGCCGTCGGTGCTGTGGCGTTTGCATTTTCGTCGTATAATTTTATCTATATCGAAGCCGGTCATGCCAATAAGACTTACGCCATCGCATTCATGGCGCCCATCTTGGCAGGCATCCTGCTGGCTTTCCGGGGCAAATACCTATGGGGAGCCGTGCTATTGGCGCTTGCTATGGCGCTGGAGATCCGGGTGAACCATATTCAGGTGACCTATTACCTGTTTTTGGCTGTATTGATTTTAGTGGGGATCGAGCTATACCACGCGATAAAGGAAAAAAGACTGCTGGGGTTTGGTAAGGCCATTGCCTACCAGGCGGTTGCTGTGCTGATGGCGGTTGCCGTGAATGCGTCGCTGCTTTGGCCGACCTATGAATACAGCAAGGAATCGTTACGGGGGAAAACTAATTTAACGACAGCGAATGCACAGCGAGCAGAAAACGGCGTGAGCCGCGAATATGCTTATCTCTGGAGCCAAGGCGTGGGTGAAAGTCTCACGTTTTTGATTCCCAATGCGTACGGCGGCGGCACGTCTACGCAATTGGACGCGGAGTCGAATGTGGCCAAGTTGGTGATGAGCAAAGGGGTTGACCCAAATCAGGCAGTTGGCATTGCTGCCAATATGCCGACATATTGGGGAGAGAAACAATTTACTTCCGGACCGTGGTATTTTGGGGCAGGAATCATATTCCTTTTCTTTCTGGGACTACTCATCGTCAAAGGACCGCTCAAGTGGTGGCTGCTTGGCGCCACCTTATTGATGCTGCTGCTGTCATTCGGTCGGCATTTTCCGCTGATTTCCGACTTGTTTTTCAACTACTTCCCGATGTATAATAAGTTCAGGGCGGTAGAGTCTACCCTGATGATTGTGACCCTGTCGGTGCCGATATTGGCGATATTGGCGGTGAATGAGCTGATCACGAATGGCAATAAGATAAAAAACGTAGACAAGAAGGTGCTGTATGTGCTATACGGGGTAGGGGGACTTACCTTGATTATCGCAGCATTGCCAGACGTGTTTCTGAGCTTCAAGAGTTCCAACCATCAGGCCATGATTCAGCAGTATGGACAGCAGCTGCGCGATAACACGTTTGCCAACGAACTCATGGCCGCGCTGGTAAAAGATCGCGCTGCATTGGCCCGCACGGATGCTTTCCGTTCGCTGCTGTTTGTTGTCCTTACGTTTGGGTTGGTGTGGCTATTGATTAAGCATAAGCTCAAGGCACAGACGGCGGTAATCCTCTTAGGTGCCGTTATCCTCATTGATCTATGGGGTGTGGATAGGCGGCACTTAAATAACGAACGGTTTGTCGACAAGCTACAGGTAAACCGGCAGTTTATTCAGGAACGGGAGGTGGATAAGCTCATCCTGATGGATAAAGACCCCAACTACCGGGTGCTTGACCTGACGACCAATCCTTTTGAGGATGCACGTACTTCTTATTTCCACAAATCCCTTGGGGGCTATCACGCCGCTAAGCTGATGCGTTATCAGGAGGTCATTGAAAGGCAGTTTTCCAGTGCCATCAACGAAGATGTGCTGGACATGCTGAATACCCGCTATTTGATTACAACCGATAACCAAAACAGCCAACGTATCCAACGCCGCAGCTCGGCAGTGGGCAATGCCTGGTTTGTCGAAAAGGTGACCTTGGTCAAGAATAACGAAGAAGAGATGGAGGCCATCAATGCATTCGACCCCCGGAAAGAGGCGTTCATCCATGAAGCGTTTAAGCCGTTGCTGGATGAGAAGCGTTTAGGCAAGCCCGCCAATTCATCCATTGAACTGACCTCCTACCGGCCGGACCGATTGGTGTATGAATACTCTGCTCCGCAGGACGCATTAGCGGTGTTTTCTGAAATATGGTATGACAAAGGTTGGAAAGCCTATGTAGACGGAGAAGAGCGCCCTATTTTGCGGGCCAATTACCTGCTGCGAGCGCTGCAGCTGCCGGGTGGTAATCATCAAGTGGAGTTTAAATTTGAGCCGCGGTCATACCACCTCGGCGAAACCATTTCGTTGATCGCCTCCGTCATTTTAGTAGCTGGAATGGCATTGGCCATATGGGTGGAGACCAAAAAGAAGGCGGAGTCAGCGCCGGCTAAAAAAGCGTAAGCTGCGGGTCCGTTACCCGGAATGTCCGGCGGTGGTGCGGACTGAAACCGTGTGCTAAGATCGCCGTGCGGTGGTGCACCGTCGGGTATCCTTTATTTTGCTGCCACCCATATTGGGGAAATTCTTCTGCGAGCCGCTCCATATATTCGTCGCGATAGGTCTTGGCCAATATAGACGCGGCAGCGATCGAGAGGTATTTGCCATCACCTTTTATGACACAGCAATGCGGGGTTTTTTGGTAAGGCGTAAACCGGTTGCCATCTACAATGATATACTCGGCTTTCGTCGCCAGCGTATCAAGGGCACGATGCATCGCCAAGTAAGACGCGTTGTGGATATTGATCTTATCGATCTCTTGTGCCGTGGCGCTGGCAACGGCAAAAGCCATTGCCTCCGCTTCAATCATGTGGCGCAATTCGAAACGCTGGGCGGCCGACAGTTGCTTGGAGTCGGTGAGCACTTCATGCCGGAAATCGGTCGGCAAGATGACAGCCGCGGCATAAACCGGACCAGCCAAGCAGCCCCTCCCTGCCTCGTCGCACCCCGCCTCCACAAATGTGTCCTGATACCTCGGTAGTAGCATTATTCTTCACCGTTTCGTTAACTGACAACAAAAATATACATTTACGCATATACATGCGTGCACAAACCTTAAATAGGTTTAACGCTTCTGATGTAATAATTCTTATACAATTAAACTAATGGGTTATGACGGTGTCAAAATCACACATTACGGCAAAAATGGCTAAAAATGCGTGTACGGTATTGATGTTCGTGTTTGTGTTAGCAAATCCGATCTTTGCGCAGCGGAATAAAGGCAATGTCCAACCATCGTTGGACAGGGCTGCCGATATCGTTATCGATGGAAAACTTGATGATTGGGGGGATACCTTGGTGTACGAACACGCTGCCCAAAAGTTTTACTACCACATTAAAAACGACGACGAAACGCTGTATGTAGCCATGCGCGTAAAAGATAAGGATCGGCAGATGCAAGTGTTTGCACAAGGGCTTGCCCTGATGGTCAATATCAAAGGCAAGCGGCGTGAGGGCCCGACAGTTTATTTTCCTGTTGCCGACCGGTTGGCCTTTCGTTCGATCATGTCTGCTGACAACGATGACCGTCCCGACGATATGCGAGAAGGCGCGCTCAAAGCGATACGCGCTATTCATGTCATGCGGTTTGATGATGTGCTCGACGGGCAGATTTCGTTGGAGAACACCTACGGCATATATGCTCAAGCAGCATTGGACACCACAGATGCCCTGTGCGTCGAAATGGCCGTTCCGTTGGAGCGGTTAGGCATTTCGGTGAGCGCTGGCGCGCCATTGGCGTTCAATGTGAAGATCAACGGTGTGATGGTGCCGGGCAGCGGCAGTTCGGCCAGCACCATGAGACGCGGCTATGGCTATCCCTATGGCTATGGCTACGGCTATCCTTACGGTTACGGTCAACCTACACCCGCAAAGCCCCGCGAAGAGTCGGGCGTATGGATAATAGCGCCTTTGGCAAACGAATGATTTTTTACTTACGATAATGACACCTTTCAATCAATCAATTATTAAGCAAACCGTGAAGACGGGGCTATTGAGCTTGTTATTGGCATCGCTCAGCGTTGTCGGGATTTCGCAAACCAGTAGGCGGGTGCAGGGCACCTTAAGTGACCAAGGAGGGGAACCGATCGTCGGCGCCTCCATCAAGTTGGTATCGGATGTAGACTCTGCGCAGACAAGCTCTGGAAGAGGGGGCCTTTTTTCGTTCACCAATATAAAAGGCGAACGTTTTACACTGACGGTGACTAACTTGGGTTTTGACACGCTGCAACGCAGCTTCGCTTTTGAGGCCGGCAGCAATGAGTTGATGCTGCCGATCAGCCTCAACGAATCCAGCCAGATGCTGGCGGAAGTATCGGTAACCGGCGTTGCGCCCATCACCATAAAGGAGGATACCTTGGAGTATGCTACGAAAGACTTACGGCTGCGCGAAGGCGCGCTGGTGGGAGATGCGCTGAAGAAATTGGATGGCGTTGAAGTGGATAGAGATGGCAACGTGACCGCCCAAGGCGAGACGGTGACCCGGGCGCGCATCAATGGGAAGGATTATTTTGGCGGGGATATCAAAGCCGCTATCCAGAACCTGCCGGCAGAAATCGTTGAAAAAATACAGATTGTAGATGACTATGGCGATATGGCCAATGTCACGGGCAACCGTACCGGGGACCCTGAGCGGGTGCTGAACTTGGAAATAGCGCCAGAGAAGAATAATGGTGATTTCGGAAATTTCCGGATGGGTGGCGGTACCGAAAGCCGGTATCAGGCAACGGGCTCATACGGCAAGTTTAAGGAAGGGATGCAACTTTCGGTGTTGGGCAATTTGAATAATGTAAACGCCAACCTGTTTGATTTCAACACCCGTAGCGGTGGCGCACGGCGGGGTCCCGGTAGCGGGAGTTTCGGCCGCGGGTTCGGTGGCGGCGGTATGGGTTTCGGCGGGAATGGGCTCACCAATACCCAATCCATCGGGATCAACTACCGGCAGGACTTCAATGATCAACTGACCATGTACGGCGAATACAGCTTTGGCCATACGGATAATACCACGTTGAGCGATGGGTTTACCGAAACGACGCTCACGGAAGGTCCGCTCTACACCACCAGCAACGAGGATAATGGAAGTATCGGCAATGACCATCGATTCAGTTGGAATGTGGAATATAAACCGGATGAAAAGAATTACATCAAATTTTCGCCAAACGTCAGTTTTCGTAACAATAACTCCAACAACCGGTCGTTCAGTACCATCACAGAAAACGGTCAATTGGTCAATGACATGCTGAATACCCAAATCAACCGATCAAATGCACCGAATTATGGCGCGAGTGGCCTATATAATCGCCGGCTGAGTGATGAAGGACGGAACATCTTTGTTAATTTTTCGGTGAATACCGCCAGTACGGCACAAGACCAGGAACGAATTCTGAATTCATTGGTGTACGAAACGGCCATTGAAGAGATGGATAGCGTATACCAGCAGCACCTGGTGGATCTGGAGAACAAAAACCTGAATGGCGGTGTCACCCTATCATACATCGAACCCGTGGGGCAATACAGCAACCTGGAGGTTAGCTATGATTTCAACTTCGCGTCGTATGATAACAGTCGCCATGCCAACGCGTATGATATGGACGGCGTGATCATCGATAATCCGGAATATAATAACGACCGTACATACGATTATTCCTTTTATACCCACCGCGGTACGCTTACGTATCGTTATCGCAAGGACAAATGGAATTATTCGTTTGGTGTGGCGGCGCAACCCAACCTGTTACGGGGCGGCGCGAATATCGACGGCGAGGCGATTCCGATCAATCGGAATGGTTTCAATTGGATGCCCGTTGCCCGGGTAGAGTATGAAGCATCACGTACAAAGCGGTTCAACATCAACTACAGCGGCCGGGCCAACGAACCCAGCGTAACGCAAATACAGCCATTTACCGATTATTCAAACGTAAATGCCCCGGTGACGGGTAATCCCAACCTTTCGGCGGAGTTCAATCATGAGCTGCGGATGTTTTACCGCAATTTCAACATCAGCGGAGGCAACTCATTCTTTGTGGGTCTTATGGGCTCACTGGCGGAAGATAAAATTGTGACCAACCGTACGACGATGAGAGATGACTCGATCGGTATCATTCAGGCCACCGAATACCTGAATACGGATGGGGTTTACAACGCGAGGGGCTTCTATAATTTTTCGAAACCATTTGCCGACCGCACGTATACACTTTCATTCAACGGCATGGCCAGTTATAACAACAATGTGTCATACGTAACGGCTCCGATTGATAATAGCGATGCGGCTACGTTACTCACCCAGCGGAACCTCGCAAAAAACTGGATTCTCTCGCAAGGGCTTAATTTCCGCTATAATCCGAAAGAAACCATCGAGGTTTCTCCCGGCGTACGGTATACGTATAACACGACACGCAATACGGTATCGTCAGGAAGCAACCGCGATGTATCTACCTGGGCGCTGACCTTAAATGGCACCGTGAATTTGACACCAACGTGGGTATTCAGTGCGGACCTGGCGAAAACATCGAACAATGGATACAACAGTTCGGTAGACGCCAATCCTATGATCATTGACGCATATATCGAAAAGCAATTTTTCAAGGGTAGAAACGGCGCCATCCGTTTCCAAGCGTTTGATTTACTCAACGAACAGACGAACGTGTCGCGTACCGTTACGGATAACAGCATCATTGACAACCGCAGCAATCGGCTAGCGCGTTATTTTATGCTGACCTTAACCTACCGCTTCTCCAACTTTGCCGGTGGGAACATGTTTGAGGGTCCGGGGGGACCTCGCGGTCCAGGTGGCCCGGGCGGCTGGGGTGGTGAGCGACGGGGCGGCGGCGGTTAAAAACCCTGCGGATTTTTAGAACCCTATCGGTTTTTTGCTATCTTGCGCGGCAATGGAATACGAGCTTATTGAGTTGGGCAATGGCATCCGCGTGGTGCTGCATCAAGTCCCGTCGCCGGTGTCTCACGCGTGCATGCTGGTCAACGCAGGTGCGCGGGACGAGCGCATTGGCCAGTATGGCTTGGCCCATTTCATCGAGCATTTGCTGTTTAAGCAAACCGCACGGCGGAACACACCACAGATATTGAACCGGCTTGAATCGGTCGGGGGCGACTTGAACGCGTACACCACCAAAGAGTATACCTGTATGCATGCCTCTTTTCTTTTTCCTTATCTGGAGCGGGCATTGGACTTGTTGGAGGATCTGTTTTTCCATTCGGTGTTTCCCGAGACCGAAATGGAAAAAGAAAAGGGGGTGATCATCGACGAGATGGCTTCCTATCAAGACAGTCCGGAGGATGCCATCATGGATGATTTTGAAGATCAACTGTTTCAAGGGCATGAGCTCGGTCATAATATCCTCGGTGCCGTCGATGATCTGCAAGGGCTCAAGCAAGCGGATATCCGTGAGTTCATTCAACAGAATTACAACACGTATGAAGTGGTCATCGGTATTACCGGCAACTATTCTTCGAAGAAGATAAGACCGTTGGTCGAGCGGATTTTCGGCAAGATTCCAGCATGCGACACCCCGAAAAAGCGGATTTTGCCGCACAAGAACGGGCATGTGGATGCCGTGGTAAAAAAGCCGATCCAACAGGTACACCATGTAATGGGCAGCATGGCGTATGATGTACATGATGATAACAAAGCGGGATTGCTGCTGCTCAACAACATGCTTGGTGGAATGGGGATGAGCTCACGGCTCAACCTGACCGTACGAGAAAAACACGGCATCGCGTATACCATCGAATCCAACTATACACCCATTTCGGACACTGGGATCTTTTATATTTATTTCGGTACTGACGACGAAAAAATGGATAAGGCCTTGCGGCTGGTCTACAAGGAGCTGCGAACCTTTCGTAACCAAAAAGTCGGCATCATGCAGCTTTATCAGGCCAAGCGGAAGTTTAAGGGGCAAATCGCACTGGCCGAGGAAAACCGGCTGAACCTCATCATTTCATTGGCCAAAAGCCTAATGGATCATGGTCATGTACAAACGCTGGAAGAAGTCTTCGAACAGATAGATGCCGTGGATGCGGCACAACTTTTGAATATTGCCAATGAAATATTGGATGAACGCAGTCTTTCATCCCTGAGTTTTATCCCAGAATAGTTAACTATGAGCAAAGCATATATATTCCCAGGGCAAGGCGCCCAATTCGTGGGTATGGGCAAAGACCTGTATAACCACAGTGAGCAAACGAGATTTTTATTTGAACAAGCCAATGAAATCTTGGGTTTCCGGATTACCGATGTGATGTTTGAGGGAACGGATGAAGACCTCAAACAGACCAGGGTAACCCAACCGGCTATTTTTTTGCATTCGGTGATCCTGGCCCAAGCGTTGGGGAAGGCGTTTGATCCGCAAATGGTTGCGGGACACTCGTTGGGGGAGTTTTCAGCGTTGGTATCTGCCGGCGCACTGAGCTTTGAAGATGGACTGCGGCTGGTGGCTGCGCGGGCGAATGCGATGCAGAAGGCCACGGAAATCCAACCCTCCACAATGGCCGCCATTTTGGGGCTTGATGATTTCACCGTTGAAGATATCTGCCAGCGGGTCAGTGATGTGGTGGTGCCAGCCAACTATAATTGCCCGGGGCAATTGGTGATTTCAGGAACGATTGCAGGGGTAGACAAAGCTTGTGAATTGCTGCTGGAAGCAGGGGCTAAACGGGCACTGAAGCTCAATGTGGGTGGGGCATTCCACTCGCCGTTGATGGAAGCGGCTAAAGTGGAACTGCAAGCAGCCATTGAGGCAGTAAGCATCCGAGTGCCGGTGTGCCCGGTGTACCAGAACGTTGATGCGCATGCTTATACCGATCCCGAAGCGATCAAGCACAACCTTATTGAACAACTAACAGGGCCGGTACGCTGGACGCAAACCGTCCTGCACATGATCGAAGGAGGGGCTACTTCATTCACCGAAGTAGGACCTGGCAATGTACTGCAGGGGTTGGTCAAAAAGATAGACCGCCAAGCCGAAACAGCCGCCGCAGCCTTATAGGCTGAAGGCGGCCTTTACTTGGTCCACGTAGTCCAGCTTTTCCCAAGTAAACAGCTCGACGTCTAACGAACGCGTCTCCCCATTGCTGTTTTCGAAAACCTTGGTCACCGTTTGCGGTTCACGTCCCATGTGGCCATATGCTGCGGTTTCCGAATAGATCGGGCTCCGCAGTTTCAGGCGCGTTTCAATGCCATAGGGGGTCATATCAAACAGGTCATGGATTTTTTTGGCAATCTCGCTATCGGACAATCCCACGTTAGCCGTGCCATACGTGTTGACGTATATGCCGATCGGGTCTTTTACGCCAATGGCATAGGATATCTGCACCAGCAATTCGTCAGCGACCCCGGCAGCGACCAAGTTTTTGGCGATGTGCCGGGTGGCGTACGCCGCCGAGCGGTCTACCTTGGATGGGTCCTTGCCCGAAAACGCACCCCCGCCATGCCCCCCTTTGCCGCCATAGGTATCCACGATGATTTTCCTGCCCGTCAGTCCGGTATCACCATGCGGGCCGCCGATGACAAATTTGCCTGTAGGGTTGATGTGGTACTTGATGCCGTCTGTAAAGAGCAACTGCAATTCGGGCTTGAGCTGAGCTTTTACACGGGGGATCAAGATGTTGATCATATCCGACTTGATTTTATCGAGCATGACCGATTCGGTATCGAAGTCATCATGCTGGGTGGAGATCACAATGGCATCAATGCGCAAGGGCTTATGATTGTCGTCGTATTCAAGCGTGACCTGCGCCTTGGAATCGGGCCGGAGGTACTTGATCTCCTTGTTTTCCCGGCGCAGGACAGCGAGTTCTAGCAGCAACTTATGTGCAAGGTCGAGCGGCAACGGCATGAAATTGTCTGTTTCATTGTTCGCGTATCCAAACATAATCCCTTGGTCGCCTGCGCCTTGCTCTTGTTTTTCTTGGCGATCTACACCTTGGTTAATATCCGGGGATTGCTCATGTATGGCAGAAAGAATCCCGCAGGAATTGGCCTCAAACATATAAGCCGATTGGGTATATCCGATGCGTTCGATAACCGAGCGTGCGATCTTGGGCACATCTAAGTATATTTTAGACTTGACTTCGCCGGCCAATACAACCTGTCCGGTAGTGACCAATGTTTCGATGGCAACGCGCGCATCGGCATCCCAAGCCAAGAAATTGTCAATAAGAGCATCCGAAATCTGATCTGCTATCTTGTCTGGATGTCCTTCCGAAACGGACTCTGAAGTGAATAGATAGGGCATGTGGTATTCTAATTTTGGCTGCAAAGCTACGATACTTTTATTGTTTTCAAAACAGTGGCGCAATGTAATTGGTTGTTACTTCCAATCGAACGGTATGTTAAGTTTTCATCAATTATAATAGCGGATATAGATTATATCGTTTATGCTGATACTTTTGTAGTGGTAACTAATCGCATGGGGAAAAGAAAGCGGATTTTATTTGTCGTTAATCCGATATCCGGGGGCAAGAAGAAAAAAGGCTTTGAAAAGCGGGTCCTTGAAGACCTTGATTTGGCCGTATACGATGCTGAATTTGCGGTCACCAAACATCCTGGGCATGCAAATATGCTAAGCAAGCAAGCAATGAAAGACCAGGTGGACGTGGTAGTAGCCGTAGGGGGCGACGGGACCATCAATGAAGTTGCTTCTGCGTTGAATGGTACGAGTACCGCGCTGGGAATCGTACCCGAAGGATCGGGTAATGGGTTGGCGCTTTATCTGGGTATTCCGCTCAACGAACGGGCGGCAGTCCGGCGGTTGAATCGATTTGAACACATCACGATCGATAGCGGCAGCATAAACGGATTTCCGTTTTTTAACATGGCGGGCATCGGATTCGACGCTTCGGTAAGCGATCGGTTTGCCAACGATAAGCTTCGCGGACCAATCGGTTATTTGAAGGCGGTGCTGACAGAGATTGGCACGTATAAACCCAAACGGTACACCCTGGATATCGACGGTGAGATTTATGAACGGGAAGCATTTATGATCAGTGTCGCCAATTCGCCCCAATATGGTAACAATGCGTACATCGCTCCACAGGCATCCGTAACGGACGGGATGTTGGACGTGTGCATTATTAAGCAATTTCCGTTATATACGATGCCGATGATGGTGTTTCATTTATTTAATAAAACGGCAGACCAATCCGAATACGTGGAAATTGTTCCGGGTCGGCGAATCCGCATCGAGCGGGAATCTGCCGCCACCGTGCATATCGATGGCGAACCGAAAGAAATGGGAATAATATTGGAGATAGGTGTGAATCCGGCTACATTGAACATCATCTGTTGAAGAAGCGGGCAATTCATCCTGAAATGTAATTTATTTGAGAAACAGTCGTTTACTTTGATATGAAGAAACAGCCATATAGCGGGATTGTGTATTCTACGGATGAGACCTTTGCCTATCAAACGGAAGGATCGGATGCGGTGATGACACCGCCCAATCACCAGCAGGATTTGCGGGTGATGCTGGATAGGAAAATGCGCGGAGGTAAGGTGGCGACGGTGGTGACGGGCTTCGTCGGCACGAAAGAAGATCTGGAAGCGCTGGGTAAACAGCTCAAGCAAAAATGTGGGGTTGGAGGCAGTGCAAAGCATGGAGAAATCATTGTACAGGGCGATTTCAGGCAACGAGTGTTGCAATTATTGAAAGAAGCGGGATACCGTGCGAAGTTGGCCGGAGGATGACATAACCTAAACGTAACAATTAAAATATAATATTCCTTAAGCAAAAGCAATCATTTGCTTAAATTATTTGTAATAAGGTTATTATATACAGGTTGGTTGACGGTTAAATATCGTTATAAATGTAAAAGAAACTGTTCATCCCTTACTAAATCGTTATTTATTGAATGTTTAATTTGCAATTACAAAAAAAAATGGTTTTCATTGTAAAAAAATTGCTTTTGGATTACAGAGGCGATGTTTGTTGGGTGTGCTGATGCTGCTGCTGCGCACTCCTTGATAAGTAAAGAAAGTTTACTAAACAATTATTGGCGAAGATTTTGTTTTTAGTATAAAACACTATATTTGCTTTAACCATGTTGATGGTTGACAAGGAACTAAATTGCACAAATTACTTAAAAATCATATTTAACAACATTAAAATCTAAAAATTAAGAAAATGGCAAACGCACCAAAAACAAGTACAGCAAAAAAAGAGAAAAGCAACTCATCTTCGAACGTTTTTGCGAGTCTGGCAATTATTATTTGCTTCGTTATCGGAGCGCTGGTCTGGAGGTATATCATGGGTGACCCGAATAACTTTGTGGATGGTAATCCAGAAAATCGGCCGGTAGAAGGCAACTATTTGGGCATGGTGTATCACGCAGGATTTGTCGTTCCAGTGCTGTTGGGCTTGTTCCTGATGGTATGGGTCTTTGCAATCGAGCGGTTCATCGTCATTGGCCGGGCTTCTGGAAAAGGCAATGTCGGGATCTTTGTGCGTAAAATCCAATCCCTCATCGGTGGCGGCAATATCGATTCGGCAATCTCAGAATGTGACAAGCAGCAAGGTTCGGTAGCCAATGTGATTAAAGCAGGTCTGTTGAAGTATAAAGACGTGTCCGCTAATCCTAACCTGGATACTGATCAAGCTACCGTGGCGATTCAAAAGGAAATCGAAGAAGCGACTGCATTGGAAATGCCGATGTTGGAGAAGAACCTGACGATCATTGCTACATTGGTTTCCATTGGTACATTGACCGGTCTGTTGGGTACTGTAACGGGTATGATCAAGGCGTTCTCGGCGTTGGCAACCGGTGGTACCCCAGATTCAACTCAGTTGGCAAACGGTATCTCTGAGGCGTTGATCAACACGGCAACGGGTATTGCTACTTCTGCTATTGCCATTGTGTTTTACAACATTTTTACTTCAAAAATCGACACCTTGACGTATTCGATTGACGAGGCTGGATTCTCGATCGTTCAGACATACGCTGCATCACATAAATAAAAAATGAATTTTTCCGACGGCCCGTTTATGGAATGCGGAGGAGTTTTGCATCATTAATAAAGATAAAAAGGAGCAGATATGCCAAGGGTTAAAGTAAAAAGAGCCAGTACGACGATAGACATGACCGCCATGTGCGACGTGTCCTTCCTGTTGCTCACATTCTTTATATTGACCGCCACAGCCCGGCAACCTGAGCCATTGCAGGTAGACACGCCTGCTTCGGTTACACAAACGAAGGTGCCCGATGATGACTTGGGTTTGATTACCGTGGGTGACGGGGGTAAGGTGTTTTTCGGTATCGTCAATAGGAATGTACGGAGCAGGATGTTAGAACTGATGTCTGAAAAGTATTCCACTCCGTTTTCTCCAGAAGAGAAAGCAACGTTTGCGACAATTGATAATTTTGGCGTGCCGATAGGCAACCTCAAGGAGATCATCAACATGGGACCAAATGATCGGGTAAAACCCGGTCTGCAGCCCGGTATCCCGGTGGATACCACAGACGCGCTCAACAACGAATTGTTCCACTGGATTTATTCGGCCCGCGTGGCAACCAAGGAACTCAAAAACGTGGAAATGAGGGTGTCGATAAAAGGCGATGCAGAAGAGAAATATCCCGAGATCAAAAAGGTGATCGACGTGTTGCAAAGCCAGAAAGTGAACAAGTTCAGTTTGATCACCAGCTTGCGCGGTGGTGAGGACTTTTAGGGACTACGTTTTAACAGTATTAACAAGATAAAAAAATGGCAGAATTAAATACCGGGGGTAAGCAGCAGCCGAGAGTGGATTTGACGGCCATGGTAGACCTGGCCTTCCTCCTGATCACGTTCTTTATGCTTACGACCTCCATCAACAAGCCCAATGCCATGGACGTGGCGATGCCGGACAAGAATGAGGAAGATCCGGAGGATAGGCTTGAGGTGGCTGATAACCGGACACTGACATTGCTGCTCGGCAGCAATAATAAGATCGAATGGTATCATGGCGGTTATAGCGCCCCTATAGAGGGTCCAGAGATCGTGGACTATGGTAAGGATGGAATCCGGCCGATATTGCTCAAAAAGATGGATCAGGTAAAGCAGCAGACGGGGAAGGATTTGATCATCGTATTACGCCCGAGCGAGAAGTCGACACATCGGAACCTCGTGGATATCCTGGATGAGATGAACATCATCAAAGCGCCCATCTACATGATTGGTACCATAAGCGATCCGGAAATCGAGGTGCTGCAACGGGACAACTTGTATAATGATTAATAATAACCACATAATAGGATAGCTATGTTAGGTTCGAAATTGGATATTTTTAAGAAGGAATGGCTCGATGTGGTGTTTGAAGGTCGGAACAAGACTTACGGAGCATACGATCTCCGTAAATTGTCGCCAAGAGCTACTAATATCGGGTTGTTTTCGGCTTCTATTGCCTTTGTACTGCTATTGCTATCACCGGCGATTGCCCGGTGGGTGGGGCTGGACCTGGGTAATAATGAGCCGACAGAACAATTGCTGGAAACGGAAGTAACGCTTTCGGAGCCGCCACCTGTGAACGAGGAGGAACCTCCTCCCCCGCAGCCTGTGGAGCCACCGCCACCACGGGTAGACCAGGTGCGGATGCCAGAGCCGAAGGTCGTGCCGGCAGAGGAGGTACAGGATGAAGAGCCGCCTACGGTGGAGCAATTGAAGTTGGCGGACCCGGGGGCGAAGACGATTGAGGGTGATCCGAACGCCGATATACGCATCGATCTACCCGTAGGTGAAGGAGAGATCGACGCGGAGGTGACGGAAACCGGAAATGACAATACGATTTTCCAGTCGGTGGAGATCAACCCAGAGCCACCTGGAGGTTTGCCTGCATTTATGAAATGGGTCGCAGATAATTACGATTATCCGCAGGCCGCTATTGAGGCCGGGGTGAATGGTCAGGTGCAGATCTCGTTCGTAGTAGAACGCGATGGTAGTTTGACGGACATCAAAGTGGTCAGGGATTTGAAATACGGTACCGGAGAAGCGGCCGTCAAGTTACTGGGGAAGGCAGCTAAATGGAGTCCCGGTATACAGAATGGACGTCCAGTACGGGTAGCCTATACCTTGCCTATCCGGCTCAATCTCCAGCAGTAAGTATAACATTGGCTACGCAGGGGTATAGAGAAGATAGTAATGGCAGACAGAAATCGCCCACCAAGCGGTTTCTGTCTGTTTTAGGCCTGTTCATGTTCGGTCTTTATTTCGTACTGGGCATGGTCATTATCTTTTGGAAGGACTTTCCGCTCGAGATGGATAGCACGTTGCGGACGATATTTGGAATATTACTGGTCGTTTATTCTTTTTTTCGCTTTGTGCGTCTTTGGCAGAATCGGTAGATTCGGAAATGGTGATTTTTGAAAAAAAGGACGATATTTTTTCATTGTTATGAAAAAATTAGTATTATTACCGCTCATTTTTGGTCTTGCAAATTCCTTTTGGTCATGCAATAATCCGAAACCAGCGGAAAACCGGACGATAGTGGGCGGTCAGCTGAATGTGTTGGTCGATGAGACGTTACTTCCGATCATGGAGGAGCAAGTGGTGGTCTTTGAGCACCTGTATAAACAGGCTGATGTGGCCTTGTCAGGCGGACAGGAGAACCAAATCGCTGCCAAACTCCTGAACAAAGAGATCGAAGTGGTCGTGTTGACAAGGCAGTTGACTGAGGAGGAAGAGAAGTTCTTTGAAGCTAGGCAATTCGAGCCCCGGGTATATCAGTTTGCTACCGATGCGATAGCATTGATAGCCAATAAAAATTATCCTGACTCGGCGTTGACAGTGGATGACATCATTGAAGTCATGCGGGGCAACGGTCCCACCGAACGGTTAGACAGGCTGGTATTTGATAACCCGAATTCCAGTACCGTTCGCTTTTTGAAAACGCTGGCTGGGGTCGATTCGTTGCCAAAAACAGGCATATATGCGCTGAAATCAAACAGTGAGGTGTTGAAATATGTCTACGAAACGCCGCAGTCGGTGGGCGTGGTGGGAATTAACTGGATCGTTAGGCCCGACAGTAATCTACAGCTATATGCCGAAGGAATAAAGGTGTTGGGGGTCAAGAACCAGGCTGGAAAACCGGGAAGCGATGGGTATTACAAGCCTTCGCAGTCCAATCTGGCCGATGGGCTTTATCCCCTGTCACGCCCCGTTTATATTATTAATGCGGAGCCCCGAAAGAGTTTGGGCATGGGGTTTGCAGCGTTTCTTACCGGAGAGTCTGGCCAGCGGGTGATATTGAAGTCGGGTTTGATGCCCGATAGCCTGCCGCCAAGAGAATTGATTATTAGATAGTAAATAAAGTTAAACACTAAATAAAAATGAACATGATGAAGAAAGCAATGATATGGGGTATATCCCTTGCTTTTGTGGTTACGGGAGTACGGGCGCAGAGCTTAGATGATGCGAAAAAGGCAATCAATGCCGAGCAGTTTGCGCAAGCGAAGGGTATGTTGGAAACACTTGTGAAAAACAAGCCCAAGGATGGAGATAACTACTTTTATTTAGGGCTGGTGCACATACAGAATGAGCACCTGGACTCGGCGTTGAGTGTTTTTGGTCAAGGACTGACCGCTGATCCGAAAAACAATTTGAATAAAGTCGGACAGGGCATTGTGGACCTGTACAACGAGGATTCAACAGCTGCTGCCACCAAATTTACAGAGGCGACAGCCAAGCTGAAACGTAAGGACTATTTAGAGCTTTACCACATCGGACAGGCCTATATTGAAGCACCGACGCCAAACTACCAAAAGGCCGTGGAGTACTTAGATCAGGCTAAAGCGAAGAATGCCGAGGACCCTTTTGTGCCATTGGCGTTGGGTGATGCCTATTTCGGGCTGAAAAATGCTAGTATGGCCTTTAAGAATTACCGGGATGCGGCCACGTTGGATAATACGCTTACCCAAGCCCGTGTACAGATGGAAGTCATTAAGCGGGGCTCACACGCTTGGCAGGAAGCGATCGACGGCTTGAAGAAAATTTCAAGCGAAGTGCCCGATTTTGCGCCTACTTACCGGGAGCTGGCTGAAACATACCACGCTTGGGCGCTTACAGCCACAGATACGGCGACGTATAATCAACGGAACCGCGACGCGGTAGGCTTCTACAAGCAGTACATGGACAAAACGGATTACACGGTCGAATCGCGTATCCGGTATGCCGACTTCTTGGTTTTTGCGAAAGATTATAATGAATTACAAGTGCAGGCCGCCGAGTTAGCAAAGGTGGAAGACGTCAATCCAAAAGTGCTCCGTTACCTCGGTTATTCTGCATATGTAAATAATCAGTACCAGGAAAGTAAAACAGCGCTGGATAACTTGTTCGCTAAGATGGAAGCAGATCGGATCATACCGCTTGATTACCTGCACTCCGGGCTGGTTGACGTGAAGCTGGCCGCCACTCAAACACCGACCGACCAAGCCGCGTTCGACAAGGGGATCGCCCAATTGAAAAAAGCTGTTGAAATGGATTCATCCATCGCTGACGACCTGCACGATGCGGGATTGGAATTTTTCAGCCAGAAGAAATATCCTGAAGCGGCCAGTATTTTCGAAATTCCGGCCAGCACGCCTACGGCTCGCAACTATATATTTGACAATTACTATTTGGGACTGTCCACATATGTTGCCGGCGCCAGCCCTGATAAGCGTGACACTCCAGAAGGTAAAGCGCTGCTCCAGAAGGCCGATACGGCGTTCGGATTGGTTATTGCGAAAGCGCCCACCACACAGGAGGCTTATTTATACCGTGCACGGGCGAATGCATTATTGGATGATGCAGAGAACCCCAAAGGCCTGTCGATACCTTATTTCGAAAAATATATCGAAGTGGTTACCCAAAAAGGCGGACAGGATTATGAGTTAGCCAAGAAAAATCTGGTAGAAATTTACAACAACCTCGCCTTCATCAGCACGAAGCAAAAGGACTATCAGAAGGCTAGACAGTATTTGACGGAGACGCTGAAGATCGATCCGAACAACGAATACGCCAAACAGACGTTGGAGTATCTGGAGCAGGATACATCAGCAAATGCTACTGGTACCCCGCAGCAGTAAACACGCATATTGGATGCCTAAAATAAAGCGCTAATTTTTAGAATTAGCGCTTTATTTTTTAGCTTTGACGCATCAAACGGTGATTGAAATATGGAACCCGAAGTATTAAATGTACCCAGTGATTATTTGCCCATTTTGATCCAGTTCGGTGTAGCCGCGCTGTTCTCGGTGGGAGTGATTTTATTGACCCACTTCATTGGACCTAAAGTAAAAACCGACACGAAATTGGGGGCGTTTGAGTCGGGAATTGATGTAATCGGCAATGCCCGGCAGCCGTTCTCGATCAAGTATTTCATCGTGGCTATTTTGTTCGTAATTTTCGACATTGAGGTAATTTTCATGTACCCATGGGCGGTCAATTTCCGCGAGTTTGGACTGTCGGGTTTGATCGAAATGTTTGTGTTCATGGCATTGTTGCTCCTAGGCTTTATTTACGTGATAAAAAAACGTGCTTTGGAGTGGGAATAATTATGTTAGAACCGTTCTAAATAATACAATTAACCGTTTTAACGGGCAATATATCGTAGATTTGTACTCATCAGCGGTACCGCTGGTGGGTTTTTTATTTAATAGGATAGGAGTTAGCAATGAGCGACATAAAAATGGCCGAAGCTCCTCCCGGCATTCAAGGATCTGGTTTTTTCGCGACTTCATTAGATAAAGCTATTGGCTTGGCAAGAGCCAACTCGTTATGGCCGTTGCCGTTTGCGACATCGTGCTGTGGCATTGAGTTTATGGCTACGATGTCGGCCACCTATGATGCAGGGCGGTTTGGGATGGAGCGCAACAGCTTTTCTCCCCGCCAAGCGGATATGCTCATGGTAATGGGTACCATCGCCAAAAAAATGGGCCCCGTACTTCGGCAGGTGTATTCGCAGATGGCTGAGCCCCGATGGGTGATCGCTGTGGGTGCATGCGCTTCCAGCGGGGGGATATTTGACACCTATTCGGTGCTGCAAGGGATCGATGAGGTCATCCCTGTGGATGTATATGTGCCGGGATGCCCCCCTCGCCCAGAAGCGATATTGGATGGGGTGATGCAGCTGCAGGAGATTGTCAAGAACGAACCATTAAACCGACGGCAAACACCTGAATATAAGGCCTTGCTCGAAAAATACGGATTTCATACAAATGGCTAAACTTAGCAATGATCAGGTAGTTGAGCGTCTTCATGCCCTATTTGACGGGCGTTTTGAACAGCAGGAAGCGTCCTATGGATTGCTTACCATCGTGACTAACAAGGAGGATATCCTGGAAATCTTGGAGTTTTTAAAGACGGATGGTGAGCTCCGGTTTAACTACCTTACCGACATTACCGCTGTGCATTATCCCGACTTGCCGAAGGAGCTTGCCGTGGTGTATCACTTGCATAGCTTGATCAATAACATCCGGATACGGATAAAAGTATTCTTGGATGGCAGCTATCCGGCAATCCCCACAGCTACCGTATTATGGAACGGCGCTAACTGGATGGAACGCGAAACATACGACTTCTATGGCATCCAGTTCGTTGGCCATCCGGATTTGCGCAGAATATTGAACGTAGATGATATGGAGGTATTCCCCATGCGCAAGGAATATCCACTGGAGGATCCCAACCGGGTGGATAAGAAGGATTATTTTTTTGGTAGATAAACGGTTACGATATGAGTGATTCCGTCAGCAACGTCAAACTAACGAGTAATAAGCCGATATATATTGACAATGATCCGCAGGAGGAGCTGTTTACGCTCAACCTCGGCCCTACACATCCCGCTACGCATGGTGTATTCCAAAATGTACTACAGGTAGACGGCGAACGGATCGTCAGCGGCGTATCGACCATCGGCTATATTCATCGGGCTTTTGAGAAAATTGCGGAAAGACGGGCGTACTACCAGATCACGACGCTGACCGACCGATTGAACTATTGCTCTTCACCGATCAATAACATGGGATGGCACATGACGGTGGAAAAGTTGCTGGACATTGAGCTTCCCAAACGGGTGCAGTACATGCGGGTGATCATTATGGAACTCGCTCGGATTGCCGACCATATTATCTGCAATGGCATTTTGGGAGTGGATACCGGTACATTTGCCGGATTTATCCCCATGATGATCAAGCGCGAGTTTATCTATGAGGTCTTCGAAGAGATCTGCGGTGCGCGGTTGACCACCAACATCGGACGCATCGGCGGATTCGAACGTGATTTCAATGAAGTGGCCTTTGCCAAGATCAGGGAGTTTGTCAAGGAGTTTCCCGCAGTATTGAAGGAGTTCGAAGCCCTGCTCGAACGTAACCGGATATTCATTGACCGGACGGCCGGGGTGGCGGCGGTCGATGCGGAAACCGCACTGAACTATAGCTGGAGCGGCCCCATATTGCGGGCCACCGGTGTGGACTACGATGTACGGGCAAACGAACCTTATTCGTCATACGACGAGTTTGACTTTGAAGTTCCCGTCGGTACGAATGGCGACGTTTATGACCGATTTTTGGTACGCAATCATGAAATGTGGCAGAGTTTGCGGATAATCGAGCAGGCGTTGGTAAAAATAGCAAAGGAGCCGAATGGCGTGTTCCACGCCGATGTGCCCGATTTCTATTTGCCGCCGAAGGAGCAGGTATACAATAATATGGAGGCGTTGATCTATCATTTTAAGATTGTGATGGGCGAAATAGATGCACCCAAAAAAGAGCTGTACCACAGTGTTGAAGGGGCAAACGGCGAATTAGGTTTTTATCTCATCAGTGATGGAGGCCGAGCGCCTTACCGGTTGCATTTCCGCAGGCCCTCGTTTATCAACTATCAGATGTATGCGCCCATGAGCAGCGGGATGCTGCTTTCGGATGCCATTATCAACATGAGTAGCTTAAATGTTATAGCCGGAGAACTCGATGCTTAGTGTGAAACATAATGAGCCCGTGGAATTTACGGGAGAACTGCTCAGCAAATTTGCTGAGATCGTAGCCCGCTATCCGGCGGGCAAGCAAAAATCGGCCTTACTGCCTATTTTGCACGAGGTACAGGCAGCGCAAGGCTGGTTGAGCGCACCCGCGATGGACAGCGTGGCGGCCTACCTGCAATTGGAGCCGATAGAGGTGTATGAGGTGGCTACCTTCTATACGATGTTTTTCCTGCAACCGCAGGGCAAATATGCGCTGGAAGTATGCCGTACAGGACCGTGCTGCCTGGTAGGTGCCGAGCGCATCATGAAGCATATTGAAAACAAGCTTGGTGTGAAGGAAGGGGAGGTGACTCCCGATGGGTTATTCAGCTGGCGCGGGGTAGAGTGTCTGGCGGCTTGCGGCTACGGACCGGTATTGCAAATCGGCCCCGAATATACATTCTACGAAAACCTCACCGAAGACCGAGTGGATAAGTTAATAGAAGAATTAAAGCAAAAAGCGGCGGCAAACGGCTAATGCCGATGGCCAATGACTGATAGCTAACTGTTATGGCACGTAAGTTATTGTTGACACATATCGATGTTCCGGGCATCAACACCTTTGAAGTATACCGCCAAAAGGGGGGCTATCGAGCCGTGGAAAAGGCCTTGAATATGCTCACCCCCGACGAAGTGGTCGAAGAAGTGAAAAAATCGGGTCTACGAGGGCGCGGCGGAGCCGGGTTTCCCACGGGGATGAAGTGGAGTTTTCTGGCCAAGCCCGAGGGGGTGCCACGTTACCTGGTCTGCAACGCTGATGAGTCGGAACCGGGTACGTTCAAAGATCGCTATTTGATGACCTATATTCCGCATGCGTTAATCGAAGGCATGATCGTATCGAGCTATGCGTTGGGCGCCAACACGTCATACATCTACGTGCGCGGGGAGATGATGCCTCAGATACGCATCCTTGAGCGAGCCATTGCGGAAGCCCGGACCGCAGGGTTTCTGGGCAAAAACATTTTGGGCTCGGGTTATGACCTAGAGCTCTACGTGCAGCCGGGTGGCGGTGCCTATATCTGCGGCGAGGAAACGGCCCTGTTGGAATCGCTGGAAGGCAAACGGGGCAATCCCCGGATAAAACCACCTTTTCCAGCCGTCTCAGGGTTGTATAATTGCCCTACCGTAGTCAACAATGTGGAATCCATCGCGGCGACCGTGCCCATCATCAACGACGGTGGTGAGGAATATGCGAAGATCGGGATAGAACGCAGCACCGGAACCAAGCTGATTTCAGCCGGGGGTAACCTGAATAAGCCCGGGGTATATGAGATCGAGCTGGGCCTGCCGGTAGAAGAGTTTATTTATTCAGACGAGTATTGCGGGGGAATAGCCAACGGCAAGCGCCTGAAGGCGGTGGTGGCCGGCGGATCATCGGTGCCCATATTGCCTGCAAACCTGATCCTGAAGACATTGAAAGGCGAATCCCGCCTGATGACCTATGAATCATTGGCCGATGGCGGTTTTCAGAGCGGTACGATGATGGGGTCCGGCGGATTTATTGCCTTTGATGAAGACCAATGCATCGTGCGCAATACCTGGAATTTCACGCGGTTTTATCACCATGAGAGCTGTGGCCAATGTTCGCCCTGCCGCGAGGGTACGGGCTGGATGGAGAAGGTGCTGCATAAAATTGAAGATGGCCACGGTACATTCAGTGATATCGACTTGTTGGTCGATGTATCCAAAAAAATAGAAGGCAATACGATATGCCCATTGGGCGATGCCGCCGCATGGCCTGTGGCTAGTGCCATCCGTCATTTCAGGGATGAGTTTGAGTGGCACATCACGAATGGACAAGAAGCGCAGATACGCAACTACGGGTTGGCGCATTACGCCGATCCGTTGGAAGTGGTGGGATAAAAAGTACGAAGAAAATGGCTGAAGACGTAAAATTCAAGGTTAGTATAGATGGCATTCCGGTGGAAGTGCCTCCCGGAACGACGATATTGAATGCTGCACGCCAGATTGGGGGCGACATCGTGCCGCCGGCCATGTGCTATTATTCTAAGCTGCAAGGCAGTGGAGGCAAATGCCGTACGTGCTTGGTGAAGGTGAGCAAAGGATCCGAGAAGGATCCGCGCCCCATGCCGAAGCTGGTAGCTTCATGCCGCACTACGGTGATGGACGGCATGGAGGTGCAGAACATTACTTCTCCGGAGGTGATCGAAGCGAGAAAAGGTGTCGTGGAGATGTTGCTGATCAACCATCCGCTGGACTGCCCGATCTGTGATCAAGCCGGTGAATGCCACTTGCAGGACTTGGGATATGAGCATGGGTTCGCCGGTACGCGCTATGAGTTTGAGCGGCGCACATTTGATAAGATCGACATCGGAGATAAGGTGCAACTGCACATGACGCGTTGCATTCTATGCTACCGTTGCGTGTTTGTGGCCGATCAGCTGACCCCAAAACGTGTACATGGGATATTGGGGCGCGGCGATGCGTCGGAAATTTCGACATACATCGAAAAGGCGATAGACAATGAATTCTCGGGCAACGTGATTGATGTATGCCCGGTGGGTGCGTTGACCGACAAGACCTTCCGCTTCAAGAACCGGGTGTGGTTTACCAAGCCGGTGGAAGCGCACCGCGATTGTCCCACTTGCAGCGGCAAAGTGACGTTGTGGTATAAGGGCGAGGAAGTACTCCGGGTGACTGCCCGCAAGGACGAATACGGCGAAGCGGAAGAATTCATCTGCAATACCTGCCGGTTTGAGCAGAAGGCGACGTCAGATTGGGTAATAGAAGGGCCCCGCCAAGTGAAACCCACGTCGGTCAATTCACTCAACCAGTATGTCGTGTTGAATCCTCCCGCGGTAGTGAAGCAGAATCGGATGCTGCAGGAAGAAAACAAGGAGCAGTTTGAGCGGGCTAAGGAGTTGCTTTAATTTGTAAACGATGGAATCTGCTTTATTAATAGAAAAAATGATTTTGGTGGTGGCCGTGTTTGGCATCACGTTGTTCATCGCCATGTATTCTACGCTGGTAGAACGCAAGGTGGCGGGGTTTATGCAGGCCCGTTTTGGTCCTGACCGCGCCGGCCCGTTCGGAATATTACAGCCACTGGCCGATGGCGGGAAATTCTTCTTCAAGGAGGAAATCATTCCGGCGGGCGCCCATAAGTTTTTGTTTGTCGCGGGCCCTGCGGTGGCGATGTTTACGGCCTGTATCAGCAGCGCCGTAATCCCTTGGGGGCAGGAGCTGACCATCGGCGACCGCGTTATCCAGCTCCAGGTGGCTGATATCAACGTGGGGGTGCTCTACATGTTTGGCATCGTGGCCTTGGGAGTATATGGCATCATGATCGGCGGATGGGCGTCCAATAATAAGTATTCCCTGATGGGGGCAGTGCGCGCGGCTTCTCAAAGCATCAGCTATGAGATCGGGATGGGGCTTTCGTTGATCGCCCTGCTGATGGTTACCGGTAGCTTATCGCTACGGGAGATTGTGGCGCAGCAGGAAGGCTTCGTCAACTGGAATATCTGGGTGCAGCCGCTTGGGTTTTTGATTTTTCTGGTTTGTGCGTTTGCCGAATGCAACCGGGTGCCTTTTGACCTCGCCGAGTGCGAAACCGAATTAGTAGGCGGCTATAATTTGGAATACTCGTCGATGAAGCTGGCCTTTTACATGTTTGCCGAGTACATCAACATGTTTGTGTCCTCTTCGTTGATGGCGGCGCTCTACTTTGGCGGTTATAATTTTCCCTTCATGAACGATTTGGGACTATCCCAAAATTGGATCACCATCATCGGCGTGATCGTCTTCTTTGCTAAGATACTCGCTTTTATCTTTTTCTTCATGTGGATACGGTGGACCGTGCCGCGTTTTCGATATGATCAGCTCATGAATTTGGGATGGAAGATTTTAATACCTTTGGCCATCGTTAATATTGTGCTGACGGGCATTGTCACCATTGTGAAAGACACCTATTTTTAATGGATTAACGGGAACGAAACTATGCAATCACTCAGTAATAGAAAGAAGGTACTGGAGCAGAAACCCATGAATTTTTGGGAGCGCATGTACCTGCCAGCCATCGCAAGAGGGCTGGGCATTACCATAAGGCATTTTTTTAGGCCCAAAGCCACTTATAAGTATCCGGAGGTAGAACGGCCGTACTCCAAGAATTTCAGGGGGCAGCATTCGCTCAAACGTGATGAGGACGGAAGGGAGCGGTGTACGGCCTGTGGATTATGCGCGCTTTCGTGTCCGGCTGAAGCGATCACGATGATCTCGGCAGAGCGGAAAAAGGGGGAGGAACACCTGTATCGGGAGGAAAAATACGCGGCTGTATATGAAATAAACATGCTGCGGTGTATCTTTTGCGGACTCTGCGAGGAGGCTTGTCCCAAGGAGGCGATTTTCCTGGACGGCTCGCATGTGCCGCCCGAGCAACTGCGGAAAGATTTCATTTATGGTAAAGATAAATTAGTGGAACCACGTTTTGAATATAAAAAAGAGCAAGAAACCACAGCCTAATCAGCTGAAAAACCTTACAAATCCAACATGAGCGTTTTTTATTTTGTAGCCTTCCTGTCGATAATCTTTGCGCTGATGACCATCTTTGCCAAGAATCCGGTGCATAGCGTACTGTACTTGGTGATCACGTTTTTTACCTTCACGGTGCATTATATCCTGTTGAATGCACAATTTCTTGCCGTGGTCAATTTCATTGTATACATGGGCGCGATCATGGTCCTTTTCCTGTTTGTATTGATGCTGCTCAATCTCAATAAAGATACCGAGCCGTTGAAATCCAACTTGGTGAAAATCATGGGTGTGATCGCCGGCTTATGCTTGGTGGTCACCTTGGCAGGGTCGTTTAGGGTTTTGGAAGTCTCGGAACCGATCGTGCTGAAAAACCCTGATATCGGATTGGTGGGCAATCTGGGGCGGGTGTTGTTTAGTGAGTTCCTTCTTCCGTTTGAAATTTCGTCGATTTTATTGTTGACCGCCATGGTTGGAGCGGTATTGTTGGCCAAAAACGATCCAAAGCAAGCATAAATGGAGACTATCGTACAACATATGCAGGGTGTTCCGCTGAATCATTATATCCTGTTTTGCAGCCTAATTTTTACCATCGGTGTCATTGGCGTGCTGATTCGCCGCAACGTCATCATCATCATGATGTCTGTGGAGCTGATGCTTAATTCGGTGAATCTGTTACTGACCGCGTTCTCGGCCTATAGCGGCGACGCATCCGGACAGGTATTTGTGTTCTTTATCATGGCGTTGGCCGCGGCTGAAGTGGCCGTGGGATTGGCCATTATCGTGATGGTGTATCGCAATACCCGATCGGTGGATATCAATGCATTGAACCGCTTGCGGGGGTGATTGGGATTTCGGACTGGACACGGATAACACAGATTGAGCAGGATGCGATATTAATTTGAAGATTTGAACTACTAAAAACATGATAGCGTTAATTTGGTTGATCCCACTACTACCCTTGATTGGCTTCTTGATCAATGGACTCGGCAGGAACGTATTGCCAAAATCGTTGGTTGGAATGATCGGTAGCGGTGTGGTATTGGCATCCTTTCTATTGAGTTGCGGGGTGTTTTCAGTGGTGTATGCGGCCCGCCAAGCCGGAGAAGCGGCCACGTTTACCCAGCCGGTTTTTGACTGGATCAGCGCGGGCAACCTGCAGGTTTCGCTGTCATTTTTGGTCGACCCTTTGAGCGCCATTATGCTGCTTATCGTCACCGGTATAGGCTTCCTGATCCATGTCTATTCCACGGGCTACATGAAACACGATGCCGGATTCGCTAAGTTTTTCGCCTTCCTCAACTTGTTTATTTTCTTCATGCTATTGCTGGTGCTGGGCTCCAATTACATCGTGATGTTCATCGGCTGGGAAGGTGTGGGGCTTTGCTCATACCTGCTGATCGGTTTTTGGTTCAAGAATTCGGCGTATGCCAGTGCGGCTAAGAAGGCTTTTGTGATGAACCGCATCGGCGATCTGGGTTTTCTCCTGGCGGTGTTTCTGATTTTTACCACCTTCGGGACCCTGGAGTTTGCAGGGATATTTCCGCAGGCGGCCAATAGGACGATGGGCGATACCACCCTGTTGTTGATTACGTTGTTGCTGTTTATCGCCGCTACGGGTAAGTCAGCCCAGATCCCGTTGTTTACCTGGCTGCCGGACGCGATGGCTGGTCCTACTCCGGTGTCAGCGTTGATCCACGCCGCTACAATGGTTACTGCCGGTATCTACATGATTGCCCGCTCCAATATTCTGTTTACGCTTTCTCCCATCACCCTTCAGGTAGTGGCCGCCATTGGTATCTGTACAGCGTTGCTGGCGGCGGCTATTGCCATTACACAGAATGATATCAAGAAGGTGCTGGCTTATTCAACGGTATCGCAGCTGGGCTACATGTTTCTGGGACTGGGAGTAGGGGCGTTCACGGGTGCTTTTTTCCATGTCATCACCCACGCTTTTTTCAAAGCATTGTTGTTTTTGGGTGCGGGTTCGGTGATTCATGCCATGAGCGATGAACAGGATATGCGCAGCATGGGGGGACTGAAAAAGCAGCTGCCCATAACCTATTTGACCATGCTGATCGGTACCATCGCCATCGCCGGTATTCCACCTCTTTCGGGTTTTTTCTCCAAAGACGAGATATTAGCCCACGCATTCGCTGATAGTAAGCTCCTATGGGCACTCGGACTTGTCGGTGCGCTGTTTACGGCGTTTTATATGTTCAGGATGCTATTCCTGACATTCTTCGGCCGGTTCAGGGGTACTGCCGAGCAGGCAAGTCACTTGCACGAATCGCCGGCCTCCATGACGGTTCCGCTCATTATACTGGCGGTATTGGCCGCCGTCGGTGGATTCCTTAATGTGCCGGCTGCATTGGGCGGCGGCCATGCATTGGCGGAGTTCCTTGCTCCCGTGTTTGCGGATTCGGTCGCCAAAACCGGCGCATTCCATTTGGACCATCGTACCGAATACATCCTCATGGGGGTATCGGCATTGGCCGCGGTGGTGATGGCCTTGATGGCCTACCAGCGGTATGTTGCCAAGTCGAACATACCGGTTGCGGACGACGTGCCCCGCGGGCTGCTGGCCCGGCTTTCATATCGCAAATTTTATGTGGATGAAGTATATGATGCGGTGGTTGTGCGTCCGTTGAATGCCATATCGGTGTTCCTTTACCGTGCCATGGATAAGGTGGGCATTGATGGGTTGGTCAACAGCCTGGGCAAAACCGCAGTGGAGTCAGCAAAGGGTATCCGGCTGTTGCAGAGCGGCAATGTCGGGTTTTATATCTTTATGATGGTCATCGCCGTGGTGGCGCTTTTGGCCTACGGTATTTTTAACGGTTAATCGAGACGAAGTTATATCGCGTACATGGACAATCTACTTATACTACTATTACTTCCGGTCCTTGGAGCATTGGTGCTCGCCTTTGTACAGCAGGCAAAAACAGCGAAACAGTTGGCTCTGTTGGTATCATTGGTTTCGTTGGGACTCACGATCCCGTTTTTGGTAAACTTCGTGCCCGATGCCAGTATGCAGTTTGAGCAACGGTTTGCTTGGATCCCGTCGTTGGGTATTCATTTTCATATCGGCATCGATGGTATTAGCTTGCCCTTGTTATTGTTGACAAACGGGCTGGTGCCGCTGATTATTTTGTCGGCGTTCAGCTATGATTACAAAGGCGGTTTCTATGCCCTCGTCTTATTTATGCAGGCGGGGTTGCTGCTGGTGTTCACCGCGCTGGATGCGTTTGCATTCTATGTGGGCTGGGAGATCGCTTTAATACCTATTTACTTTATTTGCGCGCTTTGGGGCGGCGAAAACCGCATTCGGGTAAACCTTAAGTTTTTTATCTACACATTTTTAGGCAGCTTGCTGATGCTGGTGGCCATCATCTATCTGCATGTGCAGGTACCGACCGGCGATTATGCGCTGACGTCTTTTTATCAGTTGGCATTGGATTCCAGTACACAGCGTTGGATTTTCTGGGCGTTTTTTCTGGCGTTTGCCATTAAGATGCCAATCTTTCCATTCCATACCTGGCAACCCGATACCTATACGGAGGCCCCTACTGCGGGTACGATGCTCTTGGCGGGCATTATGCTCAAGATGGGCGTATACGGTGTCATCCGCTGGCTGATACCGGTGGCCCCCCTTGGTTTTGCCGCCTATGGACAGTTGGCAATGGTACTGTGCATCATCGGGGTGGTTTACGCATCCATCATCGCATTCAAGCAGCGCGATGTAAAACGGCTGGTCGCTTATTCATCCATTGCCCACGTCGGCTTGATCGGTGCGGGCATTTTTGCCTGGAACGTACAGGGTGTACAGGGTGCCATCATCCAGATGGTCAACCACGGGATCAGCGTGGTGGGGCTGTTCTTTGTGCTGGATATCGTCGCACGGAGGCTGGGCACACGAGACCTAGCCGCCATGGGGGGTATCGCAAAACCGGCCCCAGCATTGGCCATCATGTTTCTGGTGATCGTGATGGGTGCGGTGGGCCTTCCGCTTACCAACGGCTTTATCGGTGAGTTTCTGTTATTGATGGGGGTTTATGAATACGGCATTTGGTACGCCGTCTTTGGTGGGCTTACCCTGATTTTGGGGGCGGTCTACATGCTGCGGATGTACCAAAAGGTGATGTTGGGTGATGTAAATGCCCAAACCGCCATTTTTGCCGATATCAAGGGTTCGGAGTACGTGGTGTTGGCCGTGGTGGTGATATTGGTCATTGGCATTGGTGTATATCCCAAACCGCTATTGCATCTTTCAGAGGCAGCGGTGACAGGCCTTATCGATCAGGTGGGGTTGATTGGCAAAAATTAAAAAAAGCATATTCCGGCGGTTCGATTACCTCCGGGAGATTACGATAATAAACATAACATGAGTGCGATTATTACGCTGTCTTTATTAGCCATATTGGTGCTGTATTTGGGACTGTTCAACGCCAAGAGGGCGCTTTTGCCCGTTTCCCTGTTGGGCCTTATCGCTACGCTACTGCTCTGTGCGGCGCAATGGGGGATAGATGCTCAGCCTTTATACGACGGGATGGTGCTTTTTGATCATTACGCGGTCGCTTTTTCGGCGCTGTGTATCGTGGTGACGGCGTTGGTCGTGCTCCTATCCAAGGACTATTTTGATGCGGCTAGCACACACGTAGCCGAATATTATGCGCTCATCCTTTTTTCGTTGACGGGTGCTTTGCTGGTGGCCTCTTTTCACAACCTGGCGATGCTGTTTATCGGCATTGAGATCATGTCTGTTGCGCTGTATATTCTTGCGGGCATCCGCAAGAAGGATTTCGCTTCCAATGAGGCGGCACTCAAGTACTTCCTGATGGGCGCATTTTCTACCGGGTTCCTGCTGTTTGGCATTACACTCTTGTACGGTGCCAGCGGTTCGTTCGATTTGGCCGCGATAAAGGAATATGTGGTGTCCAATCCACAGGCCATTTCGCCGTTGTTTTATGCCGGTATCTTGTTATTGATTGTAGGCTTGGGCTTTAAGGTCGGTGCGGCACCCTTTCATTTTTGGACGCCGGATGTGTATGATGGTGCCCCGATATTGATGACGACATTCATGAGTACCGTCGTCAAGACGGCTGCCTTTGCCGGATTTCTTCGTTTGTTTTACTTTTGCTTCGTCCCCTTACAGGATTTCTGGGAGCCGGTGTTGCTCGTGATCACGATTATTACTCTTTTTGTAGGCAACATCACAGCAATCGCGCAACAAAGCTTCAAACGCATGCTCGCGTATTCGAGTATCTCCCATGCGGGGTATATGCTGTTTGCCATCGTCGCCATTGGTCCAGCTGCCGCCGGATCTGTGCTCGTATATGCCGGGGCATATTCCTTGGCATCGGTAGTCGCTTTCGCGGTGCTCATTTTGGTCAAGCGGGCTACCGGAAGCGATCATTTTGAGGCATTCAATGGCTTGGCTAAGAAAAACCCTTACCTCTCAGCGGCCCTTGCTATTGCTATGCTTTCATTAGCCGGCATTCCGCTTACGGCTGGTTTCATCGGCAAATTTATGATGTTTTCCGGCGTACTAGCCGATTATCAGGTTGTATTGGTCATCCTTGCCGCGGTCAATGCAGCGATGGGTATCTTTTATTACTTCCGTGTGATCGTAGCCATGTATTTCAAACCGATGGACCGCGATGCGGTGACCATGACGGTTCACTACAAGACCGTACTGTTGGTGGCGGTTTTGGTCACGCTGGTGTTGGGCATATACCCGGCCATATTGGTAGACCTCATTTAGCTATTGCTGTTGCGTGCTGATGTGTTCCGAAGCTTCTACGGCTTGCGGGGTGTCAAGCGAAGGATCCTGCCTCACGTCCGTCGTTTCTTCAAATATATGTCCATCTTCATAGCCCACGGATACATACACCGATAAGTGCTGTTTGGTATTGCCTCTGAATGTCCCTTTTACCGGGCTACAGTCGTTGAAGTTGCGTCCGACAGCCAATTTAACGTGCGTGTTGGTAACCCATACGTTATTGGTCGGGTCGATACCCGCCCATCCATAGCCCGGGATATACGCCTCTACCCAAGCATGGGTAGCACCCTGACCACGCATGCCATTTTTATTCGGACAAATATATCCGCTCACATAACGGCTGGGAATACTCATGGTGCGGAGTATTTGCAACATCAGGTGTGCAAAGTCTTGGCAGACGCCCGATTGATGTTCTAAAATCTCGTCAACGGTAGTTTCGATGGTGGTAATGCCTTTTACATATTTAAAGCGCTTGAAAACGTATTCGCCACATTTCTCAACAACTGCCGCCACACTATTCCTATCGGTGATAAGGTCAGCCACGATGGCGTCAACCGCTTGTTGGTTGCCTATGCGGTCGGGATAAGTCAGTTCAATAAGGCCGAGGTGGTTAGCCACTTCCGCTTGCAGCTGGTTGAAATCGCTATGGAAATCGATGTGCAATTGATTGGATGATGTCGTGCGTATAATAACCTTGCTTTCAATGGAGAGCGCCTTGTGTGGTAGAATAACAGAAAACTGCCCACACTTATTACGCCAGTAGTCGTAGAAGATATGTACATCAGGCGTGTGGGAGATGTTTAATTCCAATTGCAGGATTTCCTGTTCGGCACAGGCATACGGAAAGACGCGGATTTCATTGACACTATCCACTACAGGATGGTCATACTCGTATTTGGTAATATGGTGGATTTTAAAGATAGCCATTTGTCGTTTTTTTCAAGCGCTAAGCTAATAGGAGAAGAAGACTTTTTCAAACTGGTTATGAAAGGTCAGCAACTCATTGCGCAATTCCTTGAAAAATACCCGGAGGTCCATGGTTTCCAGTCGTTCCGGGTCCATATATTTAATCCTGCTATATAAGCGGCCAAATGTACGCATTAATGCCAATTTTTCGCTGGAGTCATTGTCGCTGATGACGTCCCGCAGGTATCGGCTTATCCGCGTGAGCGAAAAAATCACTGAATGGGGGTAGTCATCGTTGAGTAACACCTGATGTAGAATGTTGTTGTTATGCTTGAATGTACGGTACGTTTTGAGATACACTTCATACCCCGCAAGCGACATCAACAGAAAACGCCATTGCGTAATATCGCGTTCTTCCTGCATGTCATACCCAAACTGCTGGCATTGCTTGTCGGTGATGACGATGGTTTCCATGCTCCGTTCGAGATATTTCCCCAGCTTCATAAAATCCCATCCGATCCCGCGTTGCATCGTGATGTCTGCGACACCGGCGTACAATACACTTTGCCGCATCAGTTGGTCGACGATTTCCAGTGCTTCGGGACCTGACAGTTTTTGATTCAGGTACGATTTGTTGGTGAGGTGGTACATGGAGTTGACCGCCTCCCACAGTTCCTTGGTGATGTGATTCTGCACACCGCGGGCGTTTTCCCTCGCCCTCGCGACGATGGTTTTGATGGAGTTGGGGTTGCTGGCGTCGGTTAAGATTTTCTTCAGTACCGCATCCGGCTGTTTTTCAATTTGGACGATCTCCGTATCGGACAACTGTGCGAATATCTCCAATATCGGTTTCCAGGTGGTGTTTCCGATCACATCGTTGTCCAACGAAATGATATAATGGCTGCGTATGACACGGAGGACACTCTGTGTGCGTTCCATATATCGGTTTAACCAAAAAAGAGAGTCGGCTATTCTACTGAGCATATTAGTGATAATAGGATTCTGGGGTTAATCATCAACGATCCAGGTATCTTTGCTTCCGCCTCCTTGAGAGGAGTTGACCACCAGCGATCCCTTCTTGAGCGCTACCCGGGTAAGTCCGCCAGGCACCAATTTGATGCCTTTGGGACCATATAGCGCATACGGCCTGAGATCGACGTGGCGAGGTTCTACTTTGCCATTGATGAAGCAAGGAACCGTAGACAGCTGCACGATGGGTTGAGCGATATAGTTACGGGGATTGTTTTCGATAATGACTTTAGCCTTCAACCATTCTTTTTCGCTGATGGTGTTGCCCATGACCATGCCGTAGCCACCCGATTGGTTGGTGTTTTTGATGACCATGTTGCGGTAGTTTCCCAGCACATGCTGCATGGCATCGGGGTCGCTCAATTGATAGGTGGGCACGTTTTGCAAGATGGGCTGTTCATTGAGATAATAGCTGATCATCTCGGGTACGTACGCATAAACGGCTTTATCATCTGCCACACCGTTACCAAGCGCATTGACGATGGCCACATTGCCTTTCCGATAGGCACCGATAAGACCCGGCACGCCGAGCACACTATTTTTGATGAACACCAATGGGTCTAAATACTCATCATCCAAACGCCGGTAGATGACATGTACTTGCTCCAATCCTTTGGTGGTTTTCATGTACACTTTATGATTCTCTACCACCAAGTCCTTCCCTTCTACCAGGTCGACGCCCATCTGGCGCGCGAGGAAAGAGTGTTCATAGTACGCCGCGTTGTAAATGCCCGGCGTAAGCAGGACTACACGGGGATTTGATATGTGGGTAGACGCCAATTCGAGTAATATTTCATGCAGGAGCACCGGAAAATGACTGATCCGCCGTACATTGTTTGAGGACAACATGTCGGGAAAGATCCGCTTCGTCACCTCGCGGTTTTCGAGCATATAACTCACACCGGAGGGTGTGCGGAGATTGTCTTCCAACACATAGAACTTTCCGTCGCTGCCACGGATGAGGTCGATGCCCGAGATATGCACATAGATATCATAAGGAACTTTTATCCCAAAAACCTCTCGTTTATAATGCGGACAGGAAGCAATCAGGCTAGCCGGCACAATGCCATCATGTAAGATCTGCTGCTCATGATAGATGTCCTTTATAAACAGGTTTAATGCTTTCAGGCGCTGTTCGATGCCTTGCTCAATTTGTCGCCATTCGGATCCGGTGATGATGCGGGGGATGATATCGAAGGGGAAGATCCGTTCAATCCCTTGATCATTGTCATACACCGTGAATGTGATCCCTTGGTTCATGAACAATTCGCTGGCAATGTTGTGTTTGCTGCTTAAGCTATCGGTATCTAACTGTTGTAGGCTAGCAAATACAGACGAATATTGCTTCCTAACGGCTTTGGAGTCATACATCTCATCCCAATTATCGGGTTTACAAGCGTAATCCTTTAAAAAATGCTCGGTTTTCATGGCTACAGGATTGTTTTGGATGACGAATTAAACACACTCTTACCGATTGGCTAATAAATTCCATAAAGATAAATTTTTTTTACACTTTGAGGGGTGTAGATTTATATTTTGGAATAAAAATTTTGAAAGAATAGGGTTTTGGATGAAAATATGAGTTGATTATGGAGAAATTGGTTGGCGGTGCATGCTAATATATAAAAAAAACCGTCCCGATTATATCGGGACGGCCGCCCCAATGGGGTTAGGGGCTATCAACCTAAACCTATTCCCATAATAGCCAAAAGAATGCCAAACTTTTTGATTTTTCTAAACCGATGCTTTTTTCTGCAAAAAAAAATGCGGGTTTGGTGCGCATGGTGTTTTTTAGAGGAGTTTACAGTTGGCTTCTGGTGATCTTGCCCTTAATAATGTACAGTTTCATGATAGCGGTTTTGTCGACGATGGTATCGCCGAAGTATTCCGGATTGCAGGCACGCAAGATAAGCTTGGCGGCATCCTGATGCGGATAGAGTAGTTTCACCGTAACGATGTTATTGGCGCGCTCGTTGGTGATGACCAGATAAGCCTCACCCCATAGCAATACATCTAAGTTGGTGATTTCCTTTACAGCGATGATCTCCCCATTGGCAAAGCGCGGATACATGCTATCTCCATAGACTGGCAGGTACGCCGTACAGTCATTGAAAGGGCGATAGTCTATATAGTATTCTGGTGTACCATTAGCAAAGAGATTCAATAGGGGCTGTCTTAATTCGGCCAGGTTTACTTCGTAGTAGGGTACCGTCCCCACCGGCTCTGCAGGTGGTATGCTGCGGAGGGAAACCACTTTTTGATACTGATGGACACCGAGTGTTTTTTCGCCTTTGCCCGAGCTCAAGTAAGCGGTATTGATGCGGTGATAATCGATAATATCTTTTGCTAATCTTTTTCCAAGTTTACGTTTGTTGTTTTCGATTGCCGATCCATTATTGAAGCTTTTCATCAACGGGCCATAAAATTCCTCTACCGTCATCCCCAAGGAATTTCGAATCTCTTTTAGTCGCTGCCCAATTTTTTCTGACTGTAAATCAATACTATCCGTAGATTTTAGCATGAAACTATAGATTTGATATTGTTTTTAGTATCAAAAGATACTATATTTGGAATACTGAACAATAAAAGAAAAAAAACCAGCTAAACTGCTTTCGCCTGCAAGTTACAAAAACTAGGTAAGAAAGCAAGATAGACGGCCCTGAACACCGATGACATCATACGATTATGGAAACACCAAAAAAACAATCCATCACAGCACCAGCCTATCTTGGTGAAGAAATTCAACAACTTGTAGAAATCATTATCAACACGCTGCTTGTCGAAAAAATTATTTGCTTTGGAAGTATTGTGCAACGCGTCGTCCGGAAAAGCTGCTTCGAAGAGGCGGTATGTGAATCACCGGTTGTCAAAAACAGTTATTCCCTCCTGATTATCCCAGCTTTATCTAACACAAGCGACGGATTGGCTATTGAGCAACAGGTAGAAGAAGCATGCCGCCCCTGTGCCGATGTAACCGCCATCGTCCATACCATGGATGACGTAAACAGCGCATTGTGTCATGGCAGTGGATTCTTTTCAGCTATTTATAAATACGGAGCACTGATCCATGACCAGCAGGAAACCGCCTTTGCCACACCGGGTGAGCAGGGCTATATCCAAGAGCGGGTCGCTAAGCGTGAACGCTTTTGGGATCGGCGGCACGCATTGGCCGAGGGATTTATTCAAGGTGCCGCATTCTTTTGTACAAAGGTGCAACCATCTCTTGGCGTATGCATGCTGCACCAGGCGATGCAACATTGCTATGCCGGTATGCTCCGTGTGATGACAGGATACCGTACCGGCAGCCAGCAGTTGAATAGGTTACAGCGGCTCATCGAGGCCACTCTGTCTTTTCCATCCATTCTTCTCCCCCGGCATACGACAGAAGACACGCGTCTTAGCGAAGTATTAATGAAAGGGCACGGCGTTGCCCACTATGATCATACCCTTTCGGTTTCCATAGAGGATCTAGCCGAGCTTATCGACCGTGTTTCTACGATTATTGCGGCTGCCGACCAACATTGCCGGAAACGACTGCAACAGCTCAAAGAAGGCGATATCGCCTACATTCGATAACCATTTAACCCATTGCCATTATGAACATCGATCCCACCGAACTCAGTGTGGCGCAACAAGCAGCGTTGCGCCACATGACAAAAGCAATCATTAAGCAAATAGACACCGTTTTTATTTTTTGCTTTGCCCTGCAACGGCACGAATCGCTGCATACACATTGTTTTACGCAGAGAACAAGCAAGCGGTGGTTTAAAGCAGATATCTTGTTGGTATACAGTGATGATGAAGAGCGTAGCCTACACGATATCCAACACCTAGCCAATAACCTTGGCGATGCGGAGCATCAGTATACGGCAGTAGTGGTGAGCCATACCACAGCAATGCAGCATTTGGCTTCCGGAGATGCGTTCGTATGTACGATCTTCCGCCATGGTGCCTTATTGTACAGCCAAAAGACAGCGTTGCCCGGACGGCAAGGGTTTGTTTGTCATGAAACACTATTGCAAAAGACACGTGAAGGCTGGCGACGCTGGTTTACCAATAGCTGTCAATTTATGGATTGCGCGGTGTACTGCATCGTTGAAGGCAATTTTGGTATGGCATTATTTATGGTACACCAAACCGTAGAGCAAGCCTGCAAAGCGATCCTTAAAGTAATGCTGTATATGCGTCCATGCACGCACAATTTAGCGTGGATGCTTAAGCTATGTGGTGGAGTGGAGCCAGCGATTGACCGCGTTTTTCCGAAAGACAATCCCCAGGATAAGGCGCTTTTCAATTTGCTCAAAGACAGCTATAACGATAGCAGGTATGCAGCGGGCTTTGAGGTCAAAGAAGAAGAAGCATGGGCACTCTATTACCGCGCGTCTACGCTATTACGCATAGCAGGCGAATTGTGCAACCGTCGTATTGGGGAGATGGAAGCGCTGACGGGCACACACCCACAGCAAATGGAAAACGCAGCCTCACGGATCACGTATAGGGCAACATAAAAGAGAACATCGCTCCCTTTTGGGGTTGGTTCTGCACAGTAATGGAGCCACCGTGGTGCCTGATAATTTGTGCAGCAATGTACAGCCCCAGTCCCATGCCAGGGTAGGTCGGCATATTTGCATCGTTGACCCGGAAAAAGCGATCGAATACGTGGTTTAAGGAAGCAGTCGGTATTCCTACACCGTGGTCTCCAACACTTATTTTCAATTGTTTTGCATCCACAGTCGCAGTGCTAACCGTGATTCGCCCCCCGGGGGAAGAAAATTTTATCGCATTCGATAAAAGATTGCCCAACGCCTGTCCGATGCGATGACGATCGGCCCATATCGGCTTAATCGGCACCGTGTCCAATACGATTTGATGATCTTGACTAAGCAGGCGAAATTCGTTGACACGTTCGGCAACCAACTCATTGATGTCAAAATGCTCCTTAATAAGCGGCAGGTCGCCTTCTGTGATGGTGGACGAATCCAATAGGTTACTGATTAAGGTTGCCATTCGGTCTACATGATGGCGCAATTTATTCATCAATGCTATTTTCTTTGAATCCCCCAGTTGGAGCAACTCCCGCATCAGCAGTTGTGCGTATGCTTTGATGCCTGTGAGTGGGGTATTCAATTCATGGCTGGCGATGTTGATGAATTCATCCTTCAAATGCTCCGTTTTTTTACGCTCAGTGATATCCTTGAATAATACGGCTACTTGCCGTTGTTCGGCCAGGCCCACGCGAAACGCATACACTTCATACCATCGGCGCAGCTGCGCAGCACGATTTTCGAAACGGATGGGCTCGCCGGTGAGCGCCACCTTGCCATAGATCTCAAACCAGTGGTCCTCGTGCAAGGGTGCGATCTCGCGCATGGTTCGGCCCACTGCATTTTTGATATCGGTCTGTCGCCTAAACGCATCATTGGTTTCCAAGAAGCGATAATCATATGGATGTTGGTGGGCATCAAACATCACTTCAATCAGGCAGAAACCTTCATCAATCGAATTGAACAATTTATGATATTTTTCTTCCAATGCGGAAGTGGGTGTTTCTGCTGGCATTAGGTCCACATGCGGGTGTATCACCGTATCGATGCCTGTCGCTGTAGGCCTGATCGTTACGCGGTACCATCCCGAAAAAGCGGGGATGTAATCAACAAGTATGCGGGGCATCCCATCGTGCATGGAGCACCTATACAGGCTGCCTAAAGGTGTGGCTTCGAGTTCGGGAAAAATCTCCCAAACCAATCTCCCAACCAAATCTTCGGCGTTCTTTTGCAGGGCACGGAAAACCCGCCCATTGGCGTAGGTGCACTGCCAATGCCGATCAAAAGATAACGCGCTCGCTGGTGAATCATAACGATAGGTAGTTACTGCTGTCCATGGGTCATCGATTTTATCCGGATACCTCGGTGTGAGAGACGGAATAGGGGTGTGATCTTTATAAAAGAACAATGGGTTGTCGATTAACTGTTGCTTCATATCTGGTATTATTTCAGCATGCCGTACAAATGGGTGTCTGTACGTGCATTTACAGATAAGACAATCAGCTGACCGATTTGTTTTTCCGGTGTTAACGTTTTGTAAAGTCAATCCCAAGATGCGCCGGACTCCCTTGTCACTCATCCCTTAGGCTGTCGACCGGGTTGGCCATGGCCGCCCGTATTGCCTGCCAGCTTACCGTCAGTAAGGCAACGACCGCCGCCGCCAATCCCGCTGCGGCAAACATCCACCATTGGATTTCGATGCGATAGGCAAAGTCTTCCAGCCAAGCATTCATCGCCCACCAAGCGATGGGAGAGGCGATGACCACGGCGATCAACACCAATTTGAGGAAGTCTTTGGAAAGCAATGCTACAATACCCGCTGCCGTTGCTCCCAATACCTTGCGGATACCGATTTCCTTGGTACGCTGATATGCCGTGAGCGTGGCTAAGCCGAATAAACCAAGGCAACTGATGAGGATGGTGATGACCGTGGCGAGGTTGATGAGCTTGCCAATCTGCCGCTCCTGCTTGTACATCGCTTCGAGAGTTTCATCGTAAAACTGATAATGGTATGTATCGGCAGGATAAAACAGTGCCCATTTTTCACCTATAGCCTTTAGTGTCGCCTGCCACCGGGACGGGTCGCGACTGTCCAGTTTGATATTGAACGAGGACAGGTTTGGTTTTTCGGTTGCCATGACCACAGGAGTAATCGGGGTGTAGAAATCCTGCGTATGGAAATCCTTCACCACACCTGCGATGGCATGCGGGCTGTTTCCGCGCTGCCCGATGAACTGCCCGACGGCATCGTTGGGGTTGACAAACCCAAAAGCCTTCGCTGCGGTTTCATTGATGATAAATTCGTTCACCGTATCCGAAGCCCGGATGTTCCGGCCGGCAAGCAGTTCCATTTGATATAACTGCAGATAGGCTGTGTCCATGAATTTTTTGTAGGCAATGATCTCTACGGGGCCTTTCCCATCGGGCGCATATCCAAAGGGACTGGACGAATAACCGGAAGATAACGGGGCAGAACCGAGGGCCACATCAGTGACACCTGGAATCTCCCGGAGCTCGTGAAGCAGCGTAAACTGTTTATCCTGATAGCGAGTATCCTCGGTGAATACGTATTTCCAGGGTATCGAAGCCAGCACGATGGCGTCTTTGTTGAAGCCCATGTCGGCCTTGAGCGTATGGCGCAGCTGGGTACCTACGATGATGGCACTGGTAATGAAGGCCAGCGCGATGGTGAACTGGAATACGATCAACACGCGTTGCAGGCTGAATCCATTAGCCGCTGTCGATGCCGCAAAGAAATTCTTGAAAACGGAGACTGTTTTTACCCGCGTGATCAACCAACCGGGATAAAGCCCTGCCAAGAGCGTGACGAGCAGCACAAGGCTTAGCATAAACCCAATGAGTAGAAATGCGTCGTCCGCCGGTGTGACCCCCACGGGGATGATGTCATCCAAAAGCCGGAATGCCAGCCGACCCAAGCCGAAGGCTAGCACCGAAGCTGCCAGGGCTGTCAGCAGCGTTTCAGAGAGAAACTGGCCGATCAGCTGCCATCTGCCCCCACCGAGGGTTTTCCGCACGCCGATTTCCTTGCCGCGTTGCGGGATCTGCGCTACGCTCATATTGATGTAGTTGATGCACGCAAGGATCAGCAAAAATACGCCGATGCCGATCAGCCCATACATGACAGGCTTACTCGTCTTGCTTACCCCATAATCCGAAACCTGTGTGGCAAAATGGACCTCCCCGATGTGCAGCAATTCGTATGATCTGGCCCGTTTCGGCACATTCATATTTCCCTGACTCTTCCGTTCCTCTTCAAAAGCGCTCCAATGCCGGGCGTCAAGTTCATTGATCTCGCGCAATTTCGCTTTTACGTCTATGCCATCACTGAACTGCAGATAAAGCCTGTCAGTGCCATTGGTGTTGGTCCACATATTCGCTTCGTACGCCGTTTTAGGCAATACGAAAAACTCCTGTGCAGTAAACTCTGAGGGCGTGTAATAATCGGCCACGACTCCGGTAACCGTCCGTATGACCGTATCCCGCTTATCCTGTCCATAATAAGTGATGGTCCTATTGAGGATATCGTCTGGTTTGGAGCCAGGGAAGTAACTATTGGCCCTGCTTTCGGTGAGTACCACGCTTTCGGGAGCATCCAACGCCGTGCGTTTATCGCCGGCAAGCCACGTATAAGGGAGCATTTCGAAATAGGATGCTTGGGTCGCGGCGATACGGTCAGGTTCCTCTTGAATGAAAGGCGGTTGGTTTTCCCGTTTGATTTCAATACTAAATACATTGTGCTGGATGAATACCGGTACCACCTGTTCGACCCCGGTGATCTCTTCCTCGATACCTTGATACAACGGCGCTGACACCCCGCCCATCGCGGATTCCTTGCCTTCCCTGTTAAACGCGCTGATGACCTTGTAGATACGATCGCTACTAGGCAATTGGGCATCGTAGCTAAATTCGTAATCCACGATGCGATAAATGACCCAGCAGGCGCTGATGCCGATGGCGAGCCCTAATATATTCAACACCGTGAAAAGACGGTTGCGCCACAGGTGGCGGAGCGTGGTTTTGAAGTAGTTCTTTATCATTTTTTCAGTGTTCTGTGGTCAGTGACCTTCATGGTTATTAATCATTCATCGTAGACCTCTTTATTCTTCGTATCCTTGCTCTTTTATCGCTCGTCTTTCCGCCGACCGCCCATCACCGTTCACTCGTCCCTCAGACTATCCACCGGATTGGCTACCGCCGCCTTAAACGCTTTGATACCGATGGTCAGCATGGCGATGGTTAACGCGGCCAATATCACGATCAAAAACAAGCCGACCCCGAGGTCAATGCGGTAGGCGAAATTGGCCAGCCAATTGCTCATGGCGTAATAAGCCAGCGGAGCGGCTACACAAAATGCGATGAGAATCATGTAAATAAACTCTTTGGAAAATAGGTAAACGATACTCGTCACGCTGGCGCCCAATACTTTGCGGATACCGATCTCTTTTATCTTTTGAGCCAATATGAACGATACCATGCCGTACAGCCCGATACCAGAAATGATGATGGAGAGGACGGCAAACAACTGGTATACCAAGGCCATGCGATCTTCTTGCTTGTAAAACTTAGCTATACTTTCGTCCAGGAAATCCGCTTGGAAATAATGTTCAGGGTAGCGCTCATTAAATCGTTGGTTGATGGCACTCAGCGTGCTTTTACCAGCGCCACGCGCCAGCTTTATCCCCGCTATGGAATAACTGTCTTTGAGTGTGCTCATGATCATCGGCCCCACCTCCTCTTTCAACGAATTAGGCGTAAAATCCTTCACCACTCCTGTAATCGGCATCCACTGTCCGCTGAAACCGATGCGGACATGCTTTCCAATGGCTTCCTCGGGCGAGGATATGCCCAGTTTCTTGACCATGGTCTCATTGATCACCGCTTCTTTTAGTGTATCGCTTTCCTGGTAGGGCTTCCCGGCTGCAAACGTCAGCTTATAATTGTCGAAATAGTCCGCATCGGCAAATTTCAGAAAAGTAGGAAATGCAATCTCCTGCTCCCCTTCGCCCTTATAGTAAAAATTAGACGACCACCTATTGTCAGACGAAGGAACATCGCTCGCCAGGCTTACCGATTTGATTTCCGGGAGCTGCAACAGCTGCTGCTTGAAGGTCGCCATCAGCTGCCTGTTATCGTCCGAAGGCACCTGTACCACATAGACCGCCTCCTTATCAAATCCCAAGTCTGCATCCCGCACAAACGCCATCTGCCGCACCGCCACGAAGGTGCCAATCATCAGTAGCTGGGCAATGGCAAACTGCACGACGACAAGCACTTTCCTGATCGGCATGCCCCCCAGCTGGGCGGTGTTGATTTTGCTTTTAAGCGCCACCACAGGCTTAAATCTCGATACGATAAGCGCAGGATACAATCCCGACAGTATCGTCATCACGATCAGGGTTATGCATAGGAAGATTACCGTATTGCCTTGCAGCAACGGCAGTTCTTTAGGCATATCAGAGAGGTGGTGTATATAAGGCATCGCCGCATACGCCATCCCGACAGCTACGATCACCGCGAAGCAGACGAGCAGAAACGTCTCCCCGAAAGACTGCGCCATCAGGCTCCCCCGGGATCCGCCCAACACTTTCCGTACCCCTATTTCCTTGCTTTTGCCAATGGCCTGAGCGGTACTCAGATTCACAAAATTGATTGCCGCCATGATCAGGATGAATATCCCGATGAGCGTGAGTGTGGTAAGCGTAGCCCGGTTGATCATCCGTTCGTTTATCGTACCATAGCGCAGGTCAAAATGAATATCGCTTAGGGGTTGCAAATGAAGGATTCTGGAGGAGTTTCCCTGATCCTTGAAATATTTTTTGGTCAGCCCATCCAGTTGTTGGCGAATCGCCTTTACATCTTGTTTGGAATCAAGCAATACATACGTCTGAAAGCTGCTGCTTACACTATTCCAATCGATGGGATCGTAGTCAAACAACTGAGCGTTGGCTTTCAATGTCGGGAAGGAAGCGATCAGGTGATACGGAAAATTGCTATTCTCCGGAGCATCTTCGACAATAGCGGCAACCCGGAGCGGTACCGCATTGGCCAGTTCGAATGACCGCCCTATGGCCTCCTGCCACGATCCGAAGAAGCGCGTGGCCGTCTCCCGATCGAGGACCGCATTATTAGGATCGGAAAGCACCGACGCACTGCCAGCAAGCCACGTCGCATCAAAGAGCGTAAAGAAATCAGCCGTGGTAAAGATGACCTGCTCAGCATATTTATCACTGGCGTTTTGCGGATTTCTATTCGGTACATCTACCTGCCCACCCGTGGCCAGCAAGGGCACGATGGCTTTTAATTGCGGCATATCCACCTGAAGCGCCTCAGGCACCGGGTAGGGAATACCAGTGTTGTAGTCGACCGAATTTTCATACGGTGTTTCCGTCACGATGCGATAAACGTATTCGTAGTTCCGTTGAAAACGATCATAACTCCATTCATAACGGACGATCACAAATAAAATCAATGCAGATGCAATCCCCAGCGATAACCCAAGCAAGTTGATGAGCGATGTCTGTTTTTGGCGGACGATGGCACGCCAGGCGATTTTGAAGTAGTTCATCAGCATAGCTTTAATGATTGATAGTTAACGCCAGGAATACCGCACCTACTGCGCCAAATACGCAAACTATTGATACATAGGGTTATGTGGCAATCGATTGCCTCAAAAGTGTTCGATTCCGAACAGTAGCCTGTTCAGATACGGACAATTGAGATATACAAGCAGCGGCTCACACATCAATCCAACGCTCGAATTAGCTCCTTAGCGATGACGCGGTACCCACGATCAGACGGGTGCAGTCCGTCATACGTCATGTCGATGGCCGCTTCGGGATAAGGGTATTCATCGTTCGCTGGGTCGAAGGCCACGTCGGTGTAAGCAGGGTATCTGTATTTACGGTATGCACCGGAGGCCGTGTCTTTAAGCCACTTGAATTTCACGAGTTTTTGCAAGGCCAGTTTGGGATGGTGGTACAGGTCTACCACCTTAAACCCTTCTCCGACACCGATCGCGTTGATCGTATCGGCGAATGCTTCGAGTGTCTGCCCATTTTTGTTCGGCTTATAAGACCCCCAAGCGTTGTTTTTATAGTCGTCGATATACACGAAATCCGCCCGCTGCATAGGCGTGATGAGGATCATTTCCGCGTCAGGGTTCAGGCTGCGCAGTTTGTCGATGATGACGCGGAATGCCCCGCTGGTCGTTCCAATTCCGGTATTGTTGCGGTAGTCGGCCGTCGACCCTGAGGGGAGGCCAGCCCACCAATCGTTCGTGCCCAGAAAAACGGTATAGTAGTCGGCCTTTTCCAACCCCAGTTTATCGATTTGTTCGGCAATGCCCACTGCCGTCCAGCCATTATGCCCTTGGTTGATGTACCGGATATCCGACCGTTTCTCGGTAACGAGCGTCATGTAGCCCTTCGTGATGCGGTTATTCGTCTCGTCGGGATGCTCGTTGAGGTAAGTGATGGAATCGCCGAGCGCAAGCCAAGTCCGCTGTTTTTGCCCGAAGGAGCAGCAGAGCAAGAGTATGGTCATGAATAATATAGTGGTTTTCATAATGGATGATAAATGTAATTCGTAGAAAACAAATATAAATACTCCAATGATATTGTTTTTCTTATATACAATATTTATTGTATGCGTGGGCAAAGGTATTGGGCGAACAGGCCGAGGCCGGCAAAGGCAGTTCGCTCAGCGCCAAGCTGGGTACGGTGGTCAAGAATATCCGCTTAGTAGAAGATAACCCCGAGCAGATCGAGGGCCGCGTAGAAGGGCAGCTGATCGTTATCCTCACGAAGTATCTGCGGAAGCAGAGCTGAGTCTACCCGCCTGTGATGGGGGCAGGCAACTTACCCCATGTGAGCAGCTTGCCCGAAGTGCAAGACCGCAGATATACCCGGAGTATACCCTAAGCATACCGCAGGCATACCCCGGGGAGGCCTGAGGTATGTCACTCGTCCCTCAGCGACTCTACTGGATTCGCCACCGCTGATTGTCTCCAACGGCGGGATGAACCAAGCAGTACGGCTTCCATTTTTTCTTCAAAATGAATTTAAGTCCAATGAAAATCGCGGCTTGTATAATTAGTGGGTGTTTTGTATTTTTGGTAGCAATGTACAAGAAGACAGAGATATTGAATATGCTGAAGGCGAAGAAGCAAGAGTTGAAAAGGAAGTATCACCTTTCCGAGCTTGGCTTGTTTGGTTCGTATGCGCGTGGGGACTATAATGACCAAAGTGATATCGACATTTTGGTTGATTTTGATGCACGTATTGATGGTTTCCAATATATTCGACTTGCCCACGAGTTGGAGGATCTCTTCAATCACAAAGTAGACCTCGTTTCCAGAAAAGGCATTAAACCATCCTACCTACCTTTTGTAGAAAACAACTTGGTGCATGTCTGAGCGGAATTTGTCTTTGCTTTTGCTTGATATCGAACAAGCGATAGAAGCTATTCTTGATTACACCAGAGGCTTTACCTTCGAAGACTTTGAAGCAGATGCCAAAACCAGGCATGCGGTTGAACGTAATTTTGAGATCATTGGCGAAGCGGCAACGAGGGTATCTGCAAGCTTCAAAGGAGTCAATTCACATATCGAATGGCGAATTTTAAAGGATTTTCGCAATTTTATCATCCACGATTACTTCGGTATCAACAATGAGATTGTTTGGGACACTATTCAATTGCGTTTACCGGACTTATTAACCGAAGTCAGATTGTTAAAAAAATGATGTGTTTCGGAATCTCGCCATTACGCGATTTACTCATCGCGCAAAGAGTCGACCGGATTGGCTACCGCTGCCCTGATCGCCTGCCAGCTTACGGTAGCCAGCGCAATCACTACAGCCGCCACTCCAGCCAAGGCAAACATCCACCATTCGATGTCGATGCGGTAGGCAAAATCCTCCAGCCACTTGTTCATCGCCCACCAGGCAATGGGGGAGGCTACGATCAGTGCAATGCCCACCAGCTTTACATAATCTAGAGAAAACAGCCGGACAATATTGCCCACCGATGCCCCTAATACCTTGCGGATGCCGATCTCTTTTACCCGTTGCTCGGTGGCATGCACCACCAGTCCGAAGACACCCAAGGCCGCAAGGAAGAGGGTCAACGCACTGAAAAACGCAAATAGGCGGGCTTGCATGATTTCTTTCTTGTACTGTGCATGCACGAGGTCATCCAACCATTCCATTTTCAACGGCTTCTCCGGGTGGAACTGTTTCCACAGTGGGGTCACGCCACGCATTGCGTGCGACTCATATCCGGCCTGTACTTTGATCAATACCGAAGCGTATCGGATGTCTTCATCCGCCACGATAACCGTCGGCTTTATGGGATCCCGTAACGACACGCTGTGGAAATCATCCACGATACCCACCGGTGTAGCATCCAATCTGGGTTCAAACACATCAAGTGCCTTCACGTCGAAGAGTTTGGCGGTGCTCGAGAGCACCAGCATCTTGGCGTGCCGGGCGTATGCTCTTCGGGTTTCCTTGTCATCCGAAAACCGCATCTCCCGATTGAAACCCGTGTTTTCTTCGCGTTGGTCGAATAGGCGCCCTTCACGTAGCTGAAGCCCTAGCAGCGCAGGGAGATCGGCGTCCCCGAAAATAAAGCTGACTTGCACTTGTTCGTCTGGACGTTGCGGATGAGGTAGGTTCATCATCATCCCTCCGGTACCCATGGTAGGGACCCACCCCGTCAAACTCACCTTTTCCACGCCCGGAATCCGCGCAAGCTCTTGTTTCAGGGTATTCCCGTTACCTCCTGTAGCAAATGCAGGAATATGCAGCACATTGGAGGGGCGGTACCCTAAATCTTTATTGCTCATGTATTGCATCTGCCGCCAAACGGTGATCATCCCGATGATTACCAGTAACGCGAGACCGAATTGAACGGTTACCAATGCTTTTCGGATGGCGGAGGCGCTTGAAAACTTACCGGTACCGAAGCGGTTTCGCAGGGCATTGCTCGTCTTGAATTTCGATAACATCCAAGCGGGATAGGCGCTGGTAATGAAGCCCATGACGATAATGAACGATAGGAATACCCAGATATTACCCGGTAAGTCAATGGTGAGCTCACGATCGATAAAATGCTGCAATCCGCGGAAAGATAATGCGTACAGACCGCAGGCCAGCAAGGCGGATAGCCCAAAAAACAATAGGCCCTCGGTGAGGAATTGCCGGATAAGCTGCCCTTTGGTGGCTCCCAATACACGACGTACTCCTGTTTCACGAAATCTTCGCACAGCACGGGCAGTACTCAGGTTTACGAAATTGATGCAGGCGATGACCAATAGCAATACAGCGACCACCGAAAAGATGTAGATATTGTTAAGATCGCCCTTCACCGATTGGTGGGCAAAGTCGGATTTCAGGTAAATATCGGTAATTGGCTGAAACGCATAAACAGGTATGTTCTTTTTGGTAGTTTCCGATGCATCGGTGACAAACGCCTTGTACCAACGGGAGGCTTTGTCAGCAAAAGCAGCCATATCCGTATGGGGCTTCATCAGGAGCAGCTGTTCCTCATAATAGCCCCAGCCTTCGCGGTTGAGGGCCATGCTGGAAGGCTTCGTGACCTGCAACCCGTCCGCTCGGAGATAAGTGTTCGATGGTAAATCGGCCATGATACCCGTAATCTGAAACGGCTTGGCCTCATCGTCATAAAGAGATACGCTGTAGATCGTTTTCCCGATCGGATTTTCATCCGGGAAATGGGTCTTGCGGAAGCGTTCGGTGATGATGAGGTTACCCACGCCCGCCATGTATTGCTTCGGATTCCCTTCCAATATCGTAAAATCCAACATGTTCCATACATTGGTGTCAGCCTGTATCACGCTCATGGAGATGGTTTCGTCTGCCGCCTGCGCCTTCCGGAAGTGATAATTCGATCTGCTCACCATCGCCGCCATTTCCACTTCGGGAAAATTGTTCTTGAGTTCGGTGCCCAAATTGGTATAGGCTGAGGCGTTCTTGCCTTCCAAACCCGCCGCCGTATCCACCGTAATGATGCGGTACAATTCATTCTTGTGCGTCCAAAACTTGTCGTATGATAAATCATCCAATACCACGGTACCCACCAGCATACAGGCGGCAAGCCCGATGGTGAGGCCCAGGATGTTGATGGTGGCGTAGGTCTTGTCTTTGACCATCGTGCGCCACGCGGTTTTGAGGTGGTTCTTGATCATTTTTTTAGATACTAGACATTAGACACGCCTATCTTTTTTCCTTTATCCTGGTTTTCTATCATCACTCGTCGTCTCTTCTTAAACTCCCTCCGCTGTTTTTAGCATGTTGCGTCCCCGGCCTAGGATATGGCAGCGGAGCGCCCCGGATCCAGACGGGGAGCAGCATGCTGAAATATCACTCATCCCTCAAACTATCTACCGGATTGGCCACTGCCGCCCGTATCGCCTGCCAGCTCACCGTAGCCAATGCAATCGCCACGGCTACCAAGCCCGCCAGGGCAAACATCCACCATTGGATCTCGATGCGGTAGGCAAAATCTTCCAACCATCGGTTCATCGCCCACCAGGCGATGGGGGTGGCGATTACTACAGCAATCAGTACCAGTTTGACAAAATCTTTGGAAAGCAATCCTACAATGCCGGATACCGAAGCCCCCAATACCTTGCGAATGCCGATTTCCTTCACACGCTGCTGAGCGGCATGCACGATGAGGCCAAACACGCCCATGGCCGAAAGAAACAGCATCAGTCCGCTGAAAAAGGAAAATAGCGTCTGTTGCTTCTGTTCGGCCTCGTACTGCTTATCGAGAATGTCCGTCACCCATTGGGCGTCCAGCAAGCGGTTCGGGTAAAACTTCTTCCACAGCTTCACGAGCGATTGCTGGGCTCGCTGCTCCATACCGGGTGTGGTGCGGATGAACATATAGGCATAATTCGGGTTTTCTTCCGCTAATATAAATGTTGGATCCAGCGCTTGATGAAGCGACGCCCGATGAAAATCTTTGATGATGCCTACGGCCGGGTAGCCTAATTTAGGGATAGGAATCCCTGTATCCTCGATGCGGAGCCGCTTTGCGGTCGATTCGGTGATGAGCGACGAGCGGGAATTGGCATAGGCTTCCAATTCTTCCTTTTCCATGCCCCAACGTGCCTGCATGTTGTAAATATCCGTACCAAACCCCCTGTCCAACTGTCTGCCACGCACCAACTCAAATCCCAAGGTGTTAACGAAATCAAAATCGGCGATAATAAAGTTTACCTGAATTTCCCGTCCTTCGTTTACCGGGTCTTCGGTCTTATTCATAAACGAGCCTTGCCCGGCCCCTGAAAGATCCCATCCCGCTAAACTTACTGATTCGATACCGGGTAGCTTTTTTAATTCGGTTTTAAACACTTCGCCTTTTTCATCCCAATTCCGCCGACCAATGTGCAAAAGGTTTTCTTTTTCATAACCGATATCCTTTTCGGCAAGATAGTCGACTTGCTGACGGACAACAAGTAAAGCGACCACCATGCCGACGGCGATCGCGAATTGGACAACCACAAGCGCTTTCCGAAGCGACCCTGCGCTTAGTGCTCCGGCGTGGAAAAGCTTTCCGCGAAGGGTGTTGGACGGTTTGAATCCCGAAAGCAACCATGCCGGATAGGCGCCCGTAACCAGGCTAATCATAAAAATTGCGGCAAGTGCCACCGCGAATAAACGGGCGTTTGCCAATATCGAATGCGTAAGCCCGTGGCCCATAAAGCGCTCTACAACGGGTAGCGTAAGGGTGTAGAGCCCCAATGCCAGTACGGTACCGGCGAAGAAGAACAGCAGTGACTCGGTTAAAAATTGGGAAACCAATTGTCCGCGCTGGGCGCCGAGGATTTTGCGTACGCCCGTTTCCTTGAGGCGTTTCATTGCCCGTGCCGTGCTGAGGTTGATAAAATTGATGCACGCGATGAGCATCAGCAGTAAGCCGACCGCACCAAAAATATACACGCTGCGATGGCTGCTTTTTACCGTTAACTGCCCATCGAAATCCGAATGAAGATACACGTTCCGTATGGGTTGGAACTCAAAAGCAGGAACTTTAACGCCCTCTTCCAAAAAGTCCGCATACCACGCATTTACTTTTTCGCTAAACGCTTGTCCATCCGTGCCGGGTTTAAGAAGGAAATACATGTTACTAAACGAGCCATCCCCGGTTGGATACAGGGTGTGTTTTTCGGGGCGATTGAGGACGACACCTTGTGCCCGCAAATGGGTGTTCTCAGGCAAATCCTTAATCACCGCCGTGATGGTATACACCTGCGGTTCCTTTTGCCATGTTGGCACGTCGTAGACCGTTTTGCCAACCGGGTCTTCGCCTTTGAAATAGGTGTCCCGGAAACTTTCAGTGATTGCCAAGTTTAGTTGTCCGGCAACATAAGGACTGAGTTGACCGGAAACCACCTGGAAGTCCAGCATCTCACGCGCGGTCGTATCGGCTTGTATCACGCGCATCGAGACACCATCATCGTTAGCGTTATCGATTTTTAGCCGCAACTCGGCAACATTCATATTCGTGAAGTTTTCCATTTCAGGAAACTGTTCGGCCAAAACAGGGCCCAAACCTGAGGGAGAATGTGCCCATTTGCCATAGACTGGATCTAAAGTGTTCACCTTGTACAGGTCATCTGCTCGGCTCCAGAACTTATCATACGACAGTTCATCGATGACCACGGTGAAGACCAGCATGCAGGCCGCAAGCCCGATGGTGAGGCCAAGGATGTTGATGGTGGCGTAGGTCTTGTCCTTGACCATCGTGCGCCAGGCGGTTTTGAGGTGGTTCTTTAGCATGATGGAACTGCATTTTTATTCCTTGCCCTTTAGCAGGCACGGAAAGACAAAAATACAAACAGTTATTGCGCCAAAGTGATAATGTTTTGATAGCCAGTAGCGTAGTGGGTTAGTCGTGGCTTAAAGTGTTCGATATCGGACACCCATTGTTCAGAAGCGGACAATCGTTAGAGCCACACAAATTGCCTGAACCACAGCTCATACACAGGATCAAGGAAATAAGATTGGCCATTACGAATTTCAACGAGTTCCTCAGAAAGAGCATATTTTATGTAACCTGATGGTTACTAACCGATAGGTTACCTATCACTCATCCCGCAAACTATCTACCGGATTGGCCACTGCCGCCCGTATCGCCTGCCAGCTCACTGTAGCTAATGCAATGACTACCGCCACCAACCCGGCTGTGGCAAACATCCACCATTGGATATTGATGCGGTACGCAAAATCCTCCAACCATTTGTTCATTGCCCACCACGCAATGGGCGAAGCGATGACCACCGCAATGAGCACCAGTTTTAAAAAATCCTTGGATAGTAACGCCACAATACCCGCAACTGTGGCACCAAGCACCTTCCGGATGCCGATTTCTTTTACCCGTTGCTGTGCGGCGTGCACGATGGCGCCATAGAGGCCCAAGCAGGCGATCAGGATGGCGATAAACGAGAAGACCCTGCTCAGCCGTTGGAACTGGATTTCCGCGAGGAAGAGTTGGTCGAATTCGTCATCGAGAAATGCATATTCCAAGGGGTGTTCCGGTTCAGCCTCCTTCCATGCATTTTCAATTGACAATAAGTTTTGGGCAAGATCATCCGTTTTGAGGCGGACCAGGATATTATTGGTATACTGGTTACCCAGCCCGATTACCGCGGGATGTATAGCCGCGTGAATATTATTCAGCTGGAAATCGCGTACGACCGCTAGTACTTCCTTTTCTTCACCAAAGAGACTGGCTTTTTGCCCTATCGGCTCGTCCCAGCCCATCGTTCGCACCATGGCCTCGTTTACAATGACCTTATTGGAATCCTCCGGTAATAAATCCCGGCCTGCAAGTAGTTCCATGCCCAATGTTTGAATATAATCGGTATCCGCAAAGAATTCACTTAGGTTGTAGGATAATCCATCCTTTTCTTCCACCCAATGAGAAATACCGCTCCCGAAAGGTGTTCCCAAGCCGATACTTGTGCTTTCGACACCCGCCAATTGCTCCAGTTGCTGTTTCATCACGGGAGCATTAATCGTACTGAAGCGCGGTGTTTTCAACACCAGCACCTGTTCCTTATGAAATCCGAGCCGCTCCGAACTCAAGTAACCCATCTGCTGTTGAATAATGATGACCGACATGACCAGCACCATCGCGATGGCAAATTGCACCACCATCAGTGGGCGACGGATGGCAAACCCTGCACCGCTGGCCGGGTGGGCTTTGCGGAGTGTATTTACCAGGTGTGAGCGGATGACCAGTAGGACTGGATAGACTGCCGATACGACCGAGAGAAGGAGCAATACAGAAAGGAGGACGATTAAATTAGGTAAACTCAAGAAAAACGCACCATCTATTTCACTACCCAACAGGTTACTGACAACAGGAAGTAGCGATAGCGTGATGAGCACAGCGGTCAACGCCGCCATTCCGCATAAGAGCAGGCATTCCATCAGTGGTTGGAACATCAGGTGCCGCTTATCTGATCCCAGTATTTTCTTTACGCCAAAGTCTTTCGCGCGTGCTGTAAAGTCAGCGATGGAAAGGCTAATGTAGTTGAAGGATGTGGAAAATACCAAGATGGCTCCGATGATTCCGAAAATATACAGGTAATTGATATTCACGGCATCAGGTGAAGCAACGATGTTGCTCGAATGCAGGTGGATATCCCGGATGGGCTGGAGTTGGTAGGTCGGTGGTTCTGATACCCAAGAGACATTGCCGGCCATAGCCGCATTTATTTTTTTCGACACGTTTGAAGCGTCTGCCTGATCGGTTAGATTCAAATAGATATAACCTTGGTGGGCCCAAGGGTCATCCAGATTTTTAAACGTATTCAACGAGCCGATAAGTTGTTTCTTCAGATGGGTATTGGAAGGCATCTCGGCGATAATGCCCGTCACCGTCAGGTCCTGGTCATCGACGGTAACGACCCTGCCCATGGCATTGGTGGTTCCGAAAAGCAGGGACGCCTTCTGTTGGGTAATGATGGCGGAATTCGGTGCCGCCAAAGCTTGGTCAGGCATACCCTGCAAAAAATGGATGTCGAGCAAGTTCAGCAAAGAAGCGTCAGCCCACATGAATGCTTTTTCGGTAAACACCTCGTTACCTATACGTAATGTAGCCGTCCCGATGGGTTTGACGCGGGCGATTTCCGCTATTTCGGGCACGCTATTCTCGATAAAACGGGTTATGGGAAGAAAGGTGTTTGCGGAGAGCGTTTTATCATTGTTGCCGGCCCAGCTTGAGGAAGCAACCATTCGGTAGGTATTTGTCCCATCCGGATGCATTGTGTCGTACGTGCTTTCGTGGTAGAGGTAGCTGGCGATACAGAAAGATGATACCAGTCCGACGATAAGTCCCAAGAGATTGATCAGGCTGAACATCCTGTTTCTCCACAGATGCCTGATGGCAGTTTTTAACGTGTGTGTGATCATGTTGTTTTGTTTTAGAATCAACACTACTCATCCCTCAATGAGTCGACAGGATTGGCCACCGCTGCCCGTACCGCTTGCCAGCTCACCGTAGCCAATGCAATCACCACTGCTACTAATCCCGCCCCGGCAAACATCCACCATTGGATATCGATGCGGTAGGCAAAATCGGCCAGCCACTTATTCATGATCCACCACGCGATGGGGGAGGCGATTACTACAGCAACCAGTACCAGCTTCACGAAATCTTTGGAAAGCAACCCCACCATGCCGGATACCGTAGCACCCAATACCTTGCGGATGCCGATTTCCTTATGCCGCCGTTCGGTGCTGAAGGCGGCTAAACCGTACAGGCCCAGGCAAGCGATGAAAATGGCCAAGGCGGAAAACACCAGAATGAGCGAAGCCGTCTTGCGGTCGGCGCGATACAATGCGTCAAATTCTTCATCAGCAAACTGGTATTCAAAAGGAGTATCTGGCATTAATTCCTTCCAGATGCGCGCTGCAGCTTCGTGGGCTTCGGTATGCCTTCCCGCAGCCGTCTTGACCAAAAAGGTAGAGGAGGATCCGGGATCGTTACTCAGCACCGCTGCCCCGATGGGTTCGTGCATGCTTTTATATACAAAATCCTGTACCACGCCGATAATCACCCCGGTATCGCTGCGGTTTACAAAACGCTGCCCAATGATGGGTTGCCGGATGCCGAGCTCACGCACTGCTGTCTCGTTGAGCACTACATTGCGTTCGTCTGCTTGGCTATGTGGGGTAAACCACCGCCCTTCCACCAGTTGCAGGTTGGCCAAAGCCATAAAGTTGGTGTCGACATCGAATGGTACGATGGGCGGGTCGAAGTCTGCTGCACGCCCATCCCAGTCAAACCCGCCCGAAGCGTTATCGTCCATGTTGACAACTGATCCGCCATTCATCACCGATATACGCTCCACGCTGCTCTCGGCAGACAGCTTTTGCCGCAACACATCGCGGATGTCGGTGCGTCCTGCTCGGAAATCAGCCGCCCAATATTGCCAGGGAACGTTCAATGTCATCACCTGCGAATGATCATAGCTGGCATGTTGGGTTTGGATGTATTGCATCTGCCGGTAAATGACGATGGTGCCGATCATCAGTACGATGGAAATGACAAACTGAACCACGACCAACGATTTGCGCAGTGCCGAATCCTGCATCCCCAAAATGTTTTCCCCCCGGAAAACGGTCACGGGCCGGAATGATGATAAGAGTAGGGCGGGGTAGATACCTGTTAGCAGTGTGCTGACGAGCAACGTACCACCCAGTAATTGCCAAAGCGTACGATCGGTGAGCGAGAGAACAAAATGATTATCCACCAGCTGGTTGAAGAAAGGCAGACAAATCCACGATAACAGGAGGGTGCAGCACAGGGCTAGGCAACTGGTCACCATTGCCTCCACAATGAACTGTTTAAACAGGTCGATCCTGCCCGCACCTACGATTTTCTTGATGCCCACTTCTTTTGCGCGCAATGACGCGCGGGCGGTAGTGAGATTCACATAATTGATACAGGCGATTGCAAGCAGTATACCACCAAGTATCATAAACACTTTAGTGGTTTTCAGGTTGCCGTGCTGGAAAGAGGAGGATTGGAGATCATCTTCGAAATGCATGTCCATGAGCCCGATGAGCCCGATCTGGACATCATCTTTCTTTTTGTCGCGGTGGGATGCCAGGATACCGTGCAGTTTTCCGGCAACGCTGACTGGGTTTGCTGTGGCTGCGATCTTGACAAATGTCCGGTAACCGAAGTTTCCCCAACCGAGGTCGGTCCGGCTGGCATTTGGGTCGGACAGCCTGGCGGCGATGGGAAGGTACATGTGGTACCGGAAATTGGAGTTGGTCGGGAAGTCTTTGATCACACCCTGCACCTGGTGGTCGATCGAGTCGATACGCAGGGTCTTACCCACGGCCGACCCTTTCCCGAAATACCGGCGCGCATTTGATTCGGTGAGGATGACACTGTGTAGATGGCTGTTGAAGGCCTTAGCACTTCCTTCCACAAAATCGTAATCGAACATCCCAAACCACTGCTCATCCACCTGCGCCGCCGCTTTCTCCTTCAGCCGTTGCCCATCAACGGCAATGGTCGGCGTATCAAACCTCATCGCGCGTATCCGGGTCAGTGCCTCCAACTCGGGCAATTGTTTTTTGGCCTCCTCGCCTAGCAAATAAGGCGAATTTTCCCACACCCAAGTGTTGTTTTGATCAATCGTCAGATAGGTCTTCAGGCGGTATATGCGTTCCGCATCTTGATGATAGCCGTTGTAAGCATATTCATTTTTCACCCAAAGGAACACGAAAAAGGCCGCCGTCATGCCGATGGCAAGCCCTGATAGATTGATTAGAGTCGTTTTACGTTGGCGCAATAGTGTACGCCAGGCGGTTTTGAGGTGGTTCGTTATCATTTTTTTTAGACTTTAGACAACAGACACTAGACTTTAGACACTAGACACGCCTATCCTTGCTCCTACTATCCTTGTTCCATTAAATCGTTATCCCTTCTTCCTATCCTACCTCCGCTGTTTTAGCCTGTTGCGAACACGGCCTAGGATACGGCAGCGGAGCGCACCGGATCCAGACGAAGAGCAATAGGCTAAAACCTCATTCATCCCTCAAACTATCCGCGGGATTTGCGTTGGCAGCCTTGAGTGTATGAATCCCCATCGTCAGGGCAGCTGCGGCCAACACAACCACCCCCGCAAGCAGAAACACCCACCCGTTCAGCGAAATGCAATAGGCAAATCCTTGCAGCCATCATCGCTATTAATTGTCGGCTCCGGTTGTCACCGTTCATAATGGTGCCGACAGTTATTGCGCCAAAAGTATAATTGGCTGTAAATCAAAATGATATGGCTTTGGGATCCCAATATGTGTTCGATATCGAACACTTTATTGTTCAAAAACGGACAAATAAGCGATTTTTATCAAGTAAAGCTTGCTTTTACTCAATACATTGAGTAATTTTACTCAACACATTGAGTAAATTCCAAATCATGTTTGAACGCCCTTATCTAGAAGGCCTTACAGTCCGGATAAAAGAGCCTAGAAAGTTTATACAAGTATTGATGGGACCTCGGCAGGTAGGGAAAACCACCTTAATTACGCAGTTGACGAAAAAAATGGATATGCGTCATTTGTTTGTTTCGGCTGATGCGGTGGCGGCTTCAGATAGCGGGTGGCTCATTCAGCAATGGGATACTGCCCGTACGCTGATGGAACAAAGGCAGGCAAATGAGTTTCTATTGATTATTGATGAAATACAAAAAATTAATAACTGGAGCGAAACGGTAAAACTGCTTTGGGATACCGATACGCGCAAGCAAATCAATTTGAAAGTCATCCTATTGGGATCTTCCCGCCTATTGTTGCAACAGGGGCTTACCGAATCGCTGGCCGGGCGTTTTGAAACCACGTATATGGGGCATTGGTCTTTTGATGAAATGCAACAGGCTTTCGGTTGGGATATCGATCAATACGTTTGGTTTGGCGCCTATCCTGGCTCGGCATCTCTGGTGGCCGATGAGGATCGCTGGAAACGGTATGTAGCTGAATCGTTGATCGAAACGAGTATATCGAAGGATATCCTGATGCTTACCCGGGTAGACAAGCCCGCGTTGATGAAGCGGCTTTTTGAGCTCGGTTGTATCTATTCCGGACAAATCCTTGCTTACACCAAGATCATGGGGCAATTGTTGGATGCCGGCAATACCACCACGCTGGCACACTACCTTCAACTGTTGAATACTGCCGGACTGCTCAGCGGAATCGAAAAATTTGACCGGAAAGCCTTACGGAAGCGTTCGTCTAGTCCGAAATTTCAGGTGCATAATACGGCACTGATCAGTGCACAGCGTGCCGAGTATTTTCAGGAAGTACGCCACCAACCCGAGCTGTGGGGGAGGATGGTCGAATCTGCCGTCGGCGCACACCTGATTAATGCCGCTTACGCCGACGGGTTCAATACTTATTATTGGCGAGAAGGCGGACTGGAGGTCGATTTCGTATTAGAGCACCGCGGCAAAGTCATTGGCATTGAAGTGAAGAGTGGCAGCAACCAACCAAAAATTAGTATGACCCAATTCAGCAAGCAAATCAATCCCGGTCGAATATTATTGGTGGGAAATGGGGGCATTCCCTGGCAGGAGTTCCTCAAAATAAATCCAAAATCACTTTTTTAGGGGCTTACCGTATACGTGTACATTGGTCAAACGCCTAAAGCAGCCCCTTCTCTTCCAGAGATGCTTTAATCTCGTTGTGCTGATCCCAAAACTTGGTCTCGATGGCATGCATGACGCGCTTAAACGCTGGGAGACCCCTGATGGGGTCGACGATGGGGTCTTCGGGCAATAACAGAATCCAGTATTGGTAATTATCTTCTTCCGAAAACAACTGCAGGTGTTCAATTGCTTTTTGGGCATTCCGCTGATACAGGTAATACAGCGCCAGGTGCATATGTTTATAGATCGACTGATCGTTATCGGAAAAAGCCTTGAAATCGGCGGCAAACTTATCCGCTTCTTCCCTGAAACCCTTATTGGCCAATATGATGGCGATGGTTAAATCGACGTTTCCAAAAATATCCAGTTGTTGGCGTTCCCTGATTTCGATAAACCGCTTATAATATTGGTAAGCACGTTCATCATCACCCGTGTAATGATAGGCTTTTGCGAGTTCTTGCAAGATGTGCAGCTGGTTAGGATCTCGCTCCAGTTCCTTCAATAGCACCTGCCTACCGGCTAGGGTGTTTTTGTCTCTGGCAAAAAGAACCGCCGCTTTGACCCATATGGCAAAAGAATTAGTAGGATTGTAATCCAACGACTTATCGATGTAAGCAAGCGCTTCATCAACGAATCCGGTTTGGATAAACGCATTGCTCAGGTGCAAGTAATTAAGGCTTGCTGCCGCAGAATCGCGTGCGGCGGCATCCAATCGGAGTCCCCATAGCGCATATTCCAGGTATTTGGCCGTATTGGGGGTGAAGTTGTTGTAAAAATCCGAAAGGAAATTGATGGCCAGGATGGAGTTGGGATTGTATTCCAATGCCTTCTCAAAATAAGGAATGGCCGCCTTGTATTCTTTTTTATGCGCATAGAACAGCGCTTTGGCAATCAGGCTTTCCGGGAGTGTGGGGTCGTGGAATACCGCCTTGTCTGCAAAGTCAGCGATTTCGGCCGTATATTGCTGATCGGCCATGAAAATATCCAGGTAATAGCAGGCTATCGCGCTGCAGGCATAGGCGAGTGCAAATTTTTCATCGTACCCGATGGCTTGCTTGAAATATCCGATGGCGTTTTTCAGGTTGTCGCTGCCCCCTTGTTGCAGCAACTCCACGCCCTGTAAAAACAAATCATAAGCGACCAGATTTTCCGTGGGTTTCTTTTCTATGCGCCTTCGTTCGTCTTGCGTGACAATGGCTTGGATCTCTTTCGTGATGTCTTTCGCGATTTCCTCCTGTAGCAGAAAAATATCAGTTGTGTGACGGCGGTATTGCTTGGACCAGAGGTGTCTGTCGCTAGGTCCCTCGATGAGTTGGATGTTCAGCAAAAGCTGGTCACCGATTTTTTGACCGCTTCCTTCCACAAAATAGTGGACATTCAGTTCTTTAGCCATTTCCGGAATGGATTTCGCAACGTTGCGGTACTTTTCTGCGGATGTCCGGCTGACGACCTTGAGGTCTTTTATTTTTTGGAGGTTGTTGAGTGTCGACTCCATCAACCCGTTGATCACATATAGGTTGGTCGAATCATTGCTTTCGTTTTTAAACGGCAATACGGCTATTGATTTTTCAAGTGGGGTTGATGGCGGCCGCCGCCAGAAATAATAACCCAGCAAACCAATAGCCAGCAGGGTAAGCGCGGTTAGTGCCCCTACAACGATCAAGCGCCGTCTAGGGCGGGGGTGCGCCAACGGTGTAGATTCACGATTTTCATTGACGGGGAGGGTGGCTGCTGCTGGGATTCTTTTGTGTACTTCTCCCGGCGGATACCCGTAATGCTCCCGGAAGCATTTGATAAAATAGGAAGTGCTGCCAAACCCTACTTGGTAAGCTATTTCGGAGACGGTCAGTGGAGCAGTTTTCAGCAGGTCCATGCCGCGCGCTAAGCGTACTTGCCTGATCAGCTGGCTAACCGAGAGATTACTCAGGGACCTCACCTTCCGCAGCAGATTTGACCGGCTCATGTGCAGTTCGTTGGCCAGTTCGGACACACCAAACTGTTCGTCAGATAGATTATCCTCGATAATAGCCGTGACTTGGCTGATAAAGCCGTTGGTGTCAGAATGCAAATCCGGCATAGCGTAGCCCTGCTTTTCTTTGAAACAAAGATACCCTTTGCACCGGGCTTTGCATCATAGTTTATGCCTATTCGTCATAATTTATATTGCCTACTTCAAACTTAATGCTTTTATCCGCAAAACTGTTTAGCCCACGCCAGGGCATTGGCCGACCTTTACCGTATTGAAAATACGCCAATAAAATTAATGGAATAACATGATGAAAACACCAACAATCAATTTGCCGAAAGCAGTTCTTGGGATGACGTTTTTGGCTACCCTTATGCTGACAGTCGCCTGCTCCGGCGGGAATGGTTCTGCACAACAAGATGGCGCATCGTCAAGCGCAACAGGTGACGTTGAACCTCCGGCAGTCGATATCCACACGGCCGTGATCACCGAAAACGTAGCGGCACTCAAGCAGCATATCGCCGCCGGGACCGATCTCAACGAGAAAGACGCGTTTGGCGGTTCGAGTCCATTAATAACGGCTGTCATCTTCGACAAAGCGGTGATGGCTGAGCTATTGATAGCAGCTGGAGCTGACTTGAATTTCCGGAATAACGAAGGGTCTACACCGCTTATCAGCGCTGCTTTTTTCGGCCGCCCCGAAATCGTCAGGATATTGCTGGATAAAGGTGCCGACAAAACGATCAAGAATAAGTATGGGGCTACCGCCTATGATTCCGTGTCGGCACCTTTCAATGAGGTGAAAAACACCTATGATATGCTTGGCAAAATGCTGGCACCCATGGGACTAAAGCTTGACCATGCTCAACTCGAAAAGGTCCGGCCGGAAATTGCGGCCATGTTAAAATAGGGTATACAGGATGGAAACAACGATTCGGAGGTATGATATCGATTGGATCAGAGTGATTGCGATCGGTCTGCTCTTGGTTTATCACGTGGCAATCGGCTTTCAGCCCTGGGGTGTTATGATTGGATTTATTACCACAGACAAGCCTTGGGTGGCCTTATGGCTTCCCATGACCTTGCTCAATGTGTGGCGCATACCCCTCTTGTTTTATGTATCGGGCATGGGGGTTTATTTCGCTATTCAACGCAGGAATTGGCGGCAACTGCTGCGTGAACGAGCCAGCAGGATTCTACTTCCCTTTCTTTTCGGGGCAGTCTTCATTGTTCCCATCCATGTATACCTTTGGCAACATTACTATCAATTTGATCGAAGTTATTCGCCCAGTCCCGGCCACCTCTGGTTTTTGGGCAACATCATGGTTTATGTCGTCGTGCTATCACCGGTTTGCTTTTATCTGAAGCGCCATGAAATGGGGCGAATCGTTACGTGGCTGAAAAAAGCACTTAACCATCCGCTGGGTTTGGTGCCGGTCTTCGGCGCGTTCGTTGCCGAAGCCGTGCTCATGGATCCGAAGCCCTTCGAACTGTACGCGATGACGGGGCATGGATTTTTGCTCGGGCTGCTAGCCTTTTTCTTTGGGTTTTGCTTCGTGCTCGCCGGTCGCTCATTTTGGGAGATGCTGCTGAAATGGCGGTGGCTGTTTTTGGGAGTGGCACTCCTGCTTTTTGCCGTCCGGCTCCTATACTTTAGGTCCGAAGCCCCGAATTACCTGCGCTCCATAGAGTCCAATTGCTGGATTTTGCTGGTTTTTGCGCTCGCCCACAAGTACCTCAACCGTCCCAGCCAAACCCTGCGCTACCTGAGCGGGGCGGCCTATCCGATCTATATTGTCCATATGATATTCCTGTACTTGGGCAGCCTGCTCATCTTCCCATTGGATATAGGAGCCCCCTTGCAGTTTACGTTGCTGTTGTTATTTACAGGGGTCGGAAGTTTCGCGGTATATGAACTGGTCATCCGCCGAGTAAATGTCCTCAGGCTTTTGTTTGGCTTGAGGCGGTAGCTCGTCTCTATCACTCATCCCTTAACGACTCGACCGGATTCGCCACGGCTGCCCGTATCGCCTGCCAGCTCACCGTAATCAATGCAATGATTACCGCCACCGCGCCTGCCACAGCAAACATCCACCATTGGATGTCTATCCGGTACACGAAATCCTCCAGCCATTTGTTCATTGCCCACCAGGCGATGGGGGAGGCGATGACCACTGCAATCAATACCAGCTTTACGAAATCCTTCGAGAGCAAACCGACGATGCCGGACACCGTGGCGCCCAATACCTTGCGGATACCGATTTCCTTCGACCGCTGGAAGGCCGTGAGCGTCGCCAAGCCGAACAGGCCAAGGCAGCTGATGAAGATGGTAATACCCGTGGCCGCCCGTATCAAGATTTGGGTATTGCGGTCACTTTCATAGAACTCCTCAATGAATTTGTCGTAAAAGCGGTATTCAAACGGCACACCGGGATACACCTTGTTCCACTCGCTTTCGATGGCTTTGAGGGCACCGGTCCATTGGGCAGTTTCCTTGGTCAGCTTGATGTTGAACGTATGTAAGTTACTTTTCTGTGACGCGATGGCTGTTGGTTGGATTTCTGCGCGGAGCCCAAATTGATGGAAATCGCTTACCACACCCACGATTGGGTAGGCGTTTCCATTGAAAGGCGTCACCAGCATCTGGCCGACGGCTTCCTCGGGAGAAGAAAATCCGAATGCGGTCACCGCTTTTTCATTGATGACGAGTTCATTGATGGTATCAGAAGGGCGGATATTCCTTCCGGCCAGGAGCTTCAGGTCATAGAGCCCGATATAGGCTGTGTCGGCAAATTTCAAGTGCATCGCCTGTTGAATCTCCAATGTATCCCTGAAGTAGCTGTAGGTATTGCTCATCATGCTGTTGTTCATCGGTCGGTCGCCTAATGCTACTCCAGCGAGGGAAGGCACCCGTTCCAGCTCGTTTTTCAGCACAAACTCTTTGTCCTTGTTTTCGCTCCGGTTGTATACCTTATAGGGCACATCGATGGTAAGCATGGCGTCTTTATTAAAGCCCAAGTCTTTGTTCAGCATATAGTTGAGCTGTTGGCCCGTGATGACGGCCGAAATGATGAATACCTGGGCAACGAGAAACTGGAAGACGATCAGTCCTTTGCGAAGCGACAGCTTATTCCGGCCGATGGTTTTTTCCGTCTGCCCTTTCAGAATGTTCACCGTATTGACCCGAGTCGATAGGAACGCCGGATACAAACCGGAGAGGAGGGATATGACGGTGACCAGCAAGAGCATAAACAAGAACATTCCCCCGTAGTTTACGTATTCAAACATTCCCTCGGGCAAAAATGCAGCAAACACCCTGCTCGCCAAAAACGTCAGCAAAAAGGAGAGGAGCATGGCAAATAGGGTGACGGTAAAGGTTTCGCCGATGAAGCGGTTGATTAAGCTGTTGGCCGTGCTTCCCAGCGTTTTGCGGATGCCGATTTCCCTGGCCCGCTGGGGGAGGAGGGCTGTGCTCAGGTTGATGTAATTGATGCAGGCAAGCACAAGCAAAAATCCACCCACCGCCATCAGGCCGTATAAGACGTTCTTGTTTGCCGTGCGGGTCTGTGCACCAAACTCGGCAGCGAAATGTTTTTCAGATAACGGCAATAGCTCGTACCAACTTTCGTACTTGAATTTTGCAAACAGCTCCTCGTTGAACTTCTTGTTTACTGCATTTAATTGGTCTACGATGTGCTGCGGATGAGTCTGGCTGCTGGCCTTCAAAAATACGAGGTCGTTTGAATTTTTTGCGCCCCAGCCGTCGTGATTCATATCTGCATCGGCGACGCGCATGAACTCCGTATTGTCGAGGTTGAAACTATTTGGATAATCGAGGGCAGCCACGATACCGGAAACCTGTTTGTGCAGGGTATCGTCGTAGATAAGCGTTTTCCCCAGCATCTGGTCGGGCGTAAGGTCTGGGAAATACCCGCGGGCCTTCTTTTCGGTAAGGACCACCTTGTCCGGGGCATTGAGCGCGGTTTGCTTATTGCCCGCTAGCCATCGGTATTCGATCATGTCGAAGTAGCTCGGCAGTGTGGTTACCTGGCCGGTATTGCTGTCGAATACAGCCGGTTTATCCTTGTCGCCATTCGGCACGGTCACCGAATTGTAATACCGATAAAACATCGGAACCACTAATGCCGCACCCGATACGTCATTCAACAGCACATTCACCACCGGCTTGGAGACACCCGCGAACCCGCCTTCGTATCCTTTTTCATCCTTGCTCCTGCTCACCAGCTGATAGATGCTGTCCGCATCGGGAAATCTTTTGTCAAAGCTGTATTCATAGTCCACCATGCGGTAGATGATCCAGCAGGCGCTGATGCCAATAGCGAGGCCCAATACGTTCAACGCCGTGAAGAGCCGATTGCGCCATAGGTGGCGGAAGGTGGTTTTGATGTAGTTCTTTATCATTTTTTTAGACTTTAGACTTTAGACACTAGACAAGAGACATTAGACACGCCTGTCCTTGCTCCTACTATCCTTATTCCATTAAATCATCTTCCCCCTTCCCAATCCTACCTCCGCTGTTTTAGCCTGTTGCGAACACGGCCTAGGATACGGCAGCGGAGCGCACCGGATCCAGACGAAGAGCAATAGGCTAAAACATCACTCATCCCTCAAGCTGTCGACCGGATTGGCCACGGCCGCTTTCACAGCTTGCCAACTCACCGTGGCGAGCGCAATCATCACTGCCGCGAACCCAGCCAAAGCAAACATCCACCATTGGATGTCAATGCGGTAAGCAAAATCCTCCAGCCATTTGTTCATCGCCCACCAGGCAATGGGGGAGGCGACGAGGACGGCTATCAATACGAGTTTCACAAAGTCTTTCGTCAATAAGGTGACAATGCCCGACACCGAGGCCCCCAGCACCTTGCGGATACCGATTTCCTTGATGCGTTGCCGTGTAGTAAATGTAATCATACCCAAGAGGCCGATACATGCAATGATGATGGCCAATAGCACTACAGACAAGCCGATTTTCAACGTGGAATGGTAAACCCAATATGTCTCATTGAGCGCGTCATCCAAAAAATAGAAGTCCATGCCTATAGTAGCTGTATGCTTACTCCAAGCCTTGTTCACGCTTTCCATCAGCCGGTGGATGTCGGTATTTTCCGCAAACCGGAAGACGGCCAAGTTCGCATCCGCTCCTGGCGAATAGCTGAGCAGTAGCGGACCGACGGCTTGGTGCAGCGACTCGAAATGGAAATCCCGAATAAGGCCTATCACGGTGTATCCGGTACTGTCATTCGTGAATATCGTAGCATTCACCACATTGCGGAGCCCCAATGCGTTGGCGGCTTGCTGATTGATGATGACACGCTTAAAGTTTTGTTGAGCTACCGCGGAGAAGTCTTTGCCGGCAAGAAGCTCAATGTCCATCGTCTTCAGGTAATCCTCATCCACCCACCAGTTTCTGAGCGGGATGGCACCCGCCTGTTCTTTGCTGGGGCTCGTGGAGAAGTGCCCTTCCATCTTTGACGAGTTTACCGGCAAAGAGCCGGTGAGCGAACCGCCGATGACCCCAGGGATGGTTAATACCTCATCTTTAAAGGCCTCGCTTTGGGTATGGAGCGAACGGAGGTTCTGGACTACCAGTATCCCCGCTTTATCATATCCCAGATCCTTTTGCTGGATGTACCGCAGTTGCTGGTAAATGATGGTGGTGCTGATGAGCAATAAAACAGTGATGGAAAATTGGAAAATAATAAGCACCTTTCTGAGGGGGGCGTTTCTTCCCCTTAGGGCATTTTTGGCCTGTATCGCTGCGAGAGGCCGGATACGTGAATAGGACAATGCCGGGTACCAGCCCGCGGCAAATCCTACTAGGATGGCTGTACCCAATACCAATGCCAGCAGTGTGGGTGACAAGAAACCACCGAAATCCAGACGAGTGCGCAGGGTATCGTTGACAAAAGGGAGCAAGACCGATGCAATGACGATGGCAACGCATAGCGAAATCAGCAGCAACAGGAATACCTCAACCAAGGCCTGTGTGATGAGTGTGCCCCTGCTGCTCCCCAGTACTTTGCGTATCCCAGTTGCAATGGTACGCTCCATCACTTTTGCCGTGGAGAGATTGATGAAATTGACGATGCCCATCAAAAGGGCAAACAACGCCAGTGAGCCAAGGATATACAGCGTTTGGATGTTGCTGTTCTCGCCCAATTCGCCTTCCCGTTGGCTATGCAGGTGGATGTCGATGAGTGGAAATAGGGAAAACTCCATCTGGTTTCCCGCACGCTCGAAGTGCTCCCAGCTATCGCTGGGCAACCCAAGCTGCCTGCTGGCAATGGGGTATATAGCCGTTTTTGCCACCTCCCTGAACTGGGTGTTGAGCGCCCGGTAGTCGGCCCCTTCTTTGAGCAATACAAAGGTGGTGAAATAGGCCCCGGCATAATTGACACCCCACGCGTAGGCGAGGTCCTTTACGGGGAAGAGGAAATCAAAGGCAAAAGAGGTTGTCTTGGGCGGATCGGCCATTACAGCGGTGATGAGGTACTTTCCTGCGGCCTGTTTGCCATGCGACAGGTTTTCGACCGTTATCATTTTGCCGACGGCATTTTCCTCACCGAAATATTTTTTTGCGATAGATGCGGTCACGACCACGGTATGCGGCGCCACCAGTAAGGAATTATTGTGCTGGCTAACCATCGGAAAGTTAAAAACCGCAAAAATAGTGGGATCAACAAAAGCCGCGCGTGACTCGCTTAGGTAGGTGTCTTCCTTTTTGATCACCAATTCCCCAATGGGGAAAATCCTTGCATACGCTTCGACCTCGGGGAATGTCTGCCACAGCGGACCGATGACATCGGACGTGCTGGCCGACTGTTTTTCCTGTTCGCCAAGGCGTAAGTCCATGTTCACGCGAAAAATCCGGTCAGCGTGGGCATAGTGCTTGTCAAAACGGTATTCATGCTGAGCATATAGTAGGCAAAGCACCATGAGCGTCAATGCGGTGGAGAGGCCTGCCACGCTTTGTAAGGCGTACCATCTATGGCGTACGATGCTTCGCCAGGCGGTTTTGATGTAGTTCATTATCTTTTTTCAGACTTTAGACACTAGATAAGAGACACTAGACTTTAGACACTAGACGCTCCAATCTTTGCTCCTTTTATCTTGCTCCAATTTTAAATCACTCATCCCCCCTTCCCAATCCTACCTCCGCTGTTTTAGCCTGTTGCGAACACGGCCTAGGATACGGCAGCGGAGCGCACCGGATCCAGACGAAGAGCAATAGGCTAAAACATCACTCATCCCTCAAGCTGTCGACCGGATTGGCCACGGCCGCTTTCACAGCTTGCCAACTCACGGTGGCGAGGGCAATGACCACAGCTACCAATCCTGATAACGCAAACACCCACCACTCCACATCGATCCGGTAAGCGAAGTCATCCAGCCAGGTATTCACCGCCCACCAAGCGAGCGGGATTGCCACCACGATCGCGGCCAACACCAGTTTGATGAAATCTGCCGATAGCAAGCGTACGATACCCGCCACCGACGCGCCCAGCACCTTGCGGATGCCGATCTCTTTTATACGCTGCTCAGCGGTGAACGTCGCCAACCCGAATAACCCTAAACAGGATATCGTGATGGAGAGGATGGTGAGTACACTAACCAGTTCGCTCACAGTGCTGTCCGCGCGGTAGAGCTCCGTAAAGTGGTCATCCAGGAACTGGTAGGAAAAATCACTTTCGGGCACAAGCCTATTCCAGGTCGATTGGATGTGGGCAATGGCTTCGGTAGACTTGGCGCCATTGATTTTTACTGACAGCTCGGAGTAGCCCCAATCACGGAAGTTGAATATGCAGAGCGTTTCGATTTTGTGGTGGAGCGAATTGAAATTGAAATCCCTGGCGATGCCGATGATTTGGCTTAGCGAGTCCATGCCGCCGAAACCAAACCGGGCGCCGATCAAGGACTCCATGGTGCCATCCGGTGTATCTTTCAACAGCTCCCGCGCCAGTGATTCGTTGATGATATACGTTTGGCCATTCTCTGTTTTGTTTTCGCTGGAGAAGTTCCGGCCAGCCACCAGCGGTATGTTATAGACATTCAGGAAATCGGGGTCTACAACGACCTGTGACGTGGCTAGCTGGCGCTCAGGGCCGTTGCCCTGAAACGTCACGCCAGTTTGGTGGAGATTATTGCCGAGCCGTTGGCCCGATGCGGTCACACCGCTGATGAGCGTACTGCTCATCAGCTCCTGCTTGAGGGCGTCGTACCGCGGATTGGACTTATTGTCCAGTGGGATGGTTACCACTTGTTCCCGGCTAAATCCGGGGTCTTTCTGCTGCATATAGCGGAGTTGCCTTGCAGCAAACAGGGAGGCAATGATCAGGAATATCGCACTGGCAAACTGGCCCACCACCAATGCATTTCTGAACAAGGATCTCCGACTACCTGATTCCGGTGATCCTTTCAGTACCTTGGTGGGCTGGAAACTCGATAAATAAGCCGCAGGGTATAAGCCTGATAAGACACCCACGACGGCGGTTCCGCCGACCAACGTGAGCAAGAGGCTGGGGTCAGTAAACAGCGGGAAACGGATCTCACGCTGACTCAGGTGATTGACATAGGGGAGCAGCAGGTAGACAAGCCCAATAGCGAGCAGGAGGGCTATGAAACAGAGCAGCATCGATTCCCCGATAAATTGCAGGTACAATTGCCCACGTACAGCACCCACCGTTTTACGAACGCCGATTTCCTTCGCCCGTGAAGCCGATCGGGCGGACGACAGGTTCACGAAGTTGATGGCAGCGATGATGAGCACGATAAGTGCAATGATCGAAAACACGCCGGTGTATTTGCCGTCGAACTTGTGATAATTGAGGTAATCGTGTGTGATGTCTGTCGAGTGGGCATGCACCTGATGCAAGGGTTGTAAGAATAATTCGTAACCCTTTGCCCGTTCCTCGCCCATATGGGCCTGCAGATAGGGCGGGAATTTTTTCTCCAATGCGGCGATGTTCGCTCCCCCAGCTAATTCCAGGTAGGTCGTGAGCCAGTTGCCGCCCCAGTTTTCCATGTTCTGCGGACTGGTAGTGGTGTTGAACGATAGCAGTCCCTCGAATTGCAGGTGGGAATTTTGAGGCGTATTTTCCAACACACCAGTGACGGTAAAGTCCACTGTGTCATTCCCGAAATGGGTCACCGTTTTGCCCATTGCCTCTTCGTCACCGAAAAGGCTCAGGGCGCTTTTGGCCGTCAGCACCACGCTGTTTGGCTTTTGCAGGGCAGTAGCGCGGTCTCCTTTGATCAGCTGAAAGTCAAAGAGCTGGAAAAACGTAGAATCCACCCAAAGGGACGTTGTCAACATTGTTTTGGTATCCCTGTATTGCAAGGGAAATTTCCCGCCATCACGGACACGGGTAAAATTGAGGATTTCCGGAAATTCATCCTGTAGCGTCGGACCCATGGGAAACATGGAAAGTGCGACGTTCTGCGGAGCCGCCATCCCCTCCCATTTCTGTACCTCATTGAGCCGGTAAATGTTTTTCGTGTGGAGGCCATCGAAACTTCGTTCGTAGGATACGAATAACATGATGACAATGCACACGGCCATACCCACGGCCAGCCCCATGATGTTGATGGACGAGTAGAACTTGCTTTTCCATAAGTTCCGCCATGCGATTTTGAAATAGTTCTTTATCATTTTTTAGACTTTAGACAAGAGACATTAGACACTAGATTGGCCCGCCGCCAACCACCACTTACTCATCCCCCAATACCCCTTCCTACCACTATTGTTTTAGCCTGTTGCAAAGACGGCCTAGGATACAGTAGCGAAGCGCCCTGAATCCAGACGACGCGCAACAGGCTAAAACTAAAACATCACTCGTTCCTAAGCGAGTCAACCGGATTGGCTTTAGCTGCTTTGACAGCCTGATAGCTAATGGTAACGCATGTGATGGCAAAACCCAAAATACCCGTCACCATAAACATCCACCATTGAAGTTCGATACGGTAAACAAAATGATCGAGCCACTTACTCATGACGTACCATGCTATAGGTACCGCAATAAGAAAAGCCAATCCAACCCATTTTATAAAATCCGTTGATAAAAGCTTTACAATGCCCGCAATGCTAGCGCCCAAAACCTTGCGAACGCCGATCTCTTTGGTCCGTCGAATAACCATAATCGATAGTAGACCCAAAAAGCCAAGCGAGCTGATGATGATGGATACCACCGCCGCAATCCAGATAAGCTTTTCCAATAGCGCTTCCTTTTCGTAAAGACTAGCGATCTGCTCGTCGTAAAAATTGTATTCAAATAGCGCATTCGGATACCAGGTGTTCCATTCTTTTTCCAGCGCATTCAATAACCTGCCGGGATTATTCCCCGCATATTTAATGGCTAGGTTCTTTAGGCGGGTCTCATTATAGCCGATCACCGTAGGCGACACAGCTTCATTCAATGAATTGGTGTTGAAATCCGTGACCACACCCACAATCTGACCGCTTTGCTGATCGTTTAATCCGCCGGCCATCAACGTCTTGCCGATAATATCCGCCGGATGATTAAAGCCCAGCTTGTGTGCCATTTTTTCGTTGACAAGAAATTCCGGATTTGCGGAATCCTTCTTGAAGTTCCTACCTGAGACGAGTTGGACACCAAAAGTCTGAAGATAGGACGTATCGCCGATGGCGTATCGAGGTGCCCAGGTTTCCCATTCGGGATTGTTGTCAAACTGTATGGTACCACCCCAAACCTTCTCATTCGATGGCGGATTGTCACAAAAAGTGAAGGATTGGACATCGCTGCGGTTGTGAAGGAAGTGGGTGAGACGCTCCCTAGCCGCCAACATGTCTTTTTTCATAGGGAAGAGGAGTACGGTTTCCCGATTAAAGCCCATATCCGTATTCTTGAGATAAGAAACCTGACTGACAATGACAATGGTAGACGTGACCAGCACTAAGGCAATGACGTTCTGGAACACGATTAAAGACTTGCTGCCCAGGCTCCAATTCCCTGCCATCTGCTTCTTCAAAGCGGTATGTATACGGGCTGTGCTGAGGGAAAATAACGGAAAAACGCACGACAACAGACATACGCTAAACCACACGCCTACCGATACGGCAACTAAATTACCTATGGATAGTAGTTGGATCGGTTCACTGATGAATAGATCGTGATTTGCCCAATCCATGAAGAACCAGCAGAGTAGCCAGGCTAATAACAAGGCGAGGAACGAAACCAACGACGATTCGACCATGAATTGTACGAACAACTGCCTTTTTGAACTGCCTAATACTTTTCGGATACCCATTTCCACGCTTCGGTACAGCTGCTGCGCAGAAACCATATTGGTATAATTGACGGTGGCCATAAATAAAATCCCAATACCGATGATCGCAAGGATCACCAACAGGGAATGTTGCGTAGCCTTGCCATAAGCTGCATCAAAATGAAAGGATGTCAATGGAAGTAACTTGTAAGTATAGTAATTGAGCACCTCCTTGTCCCAATGTTTTGCCAGCAAATCATGAATGCCCTGTTCCACGCTATCTTTATCCTGCGCGTTACGTAAGGTCAAGATGATGTTGTTGGAAGAATGGAAGTATCCCCAGTTGCTGAAGAAACCATCCCCGTCAGGTATTTGGCGCAGCGTACCGATGGAGGCAAGTGAAAAGTATATTTCCGACCGGAAGTCGGAGTTTCTGCGGCTGTCGTCAATTACACCGATTACCTCCACCGGTAATTGGCCGTCGACATAAATGGTTTGACCCACGGCCTCCTTTTTACCAAAGAAAGTCCTGGCCATGGATTGGGTTAGTGCGACCGTGTTGGGTTCGTTCATCTGCGCGGGGTCACCCTGCAACCACGGAAAATCCATCAGTTCAAAATAGGCCGAAGAAACGAAGGCAGCTTTGCCGTCCGTTTTTTGCAACTGATCATTCACCTTGAGGGTGAAGTCCTGTTTTTCGATGTATAGAGCAGCTTTTTCCACCTGTGGCAATTCCTGTTGGATAGCTTCATACATGGCATAGGAACCACCTTTGTTATGCTCCGTTTTGTCAAGGTGGAGGTCTTCAACCACGATGAAGGTTCGGTCGGCATGGGGATGAAATCGATCAAAGCTTAATTGATAGCTATTGAAGATATAGATAAATAGACAACAGGCGATGGACAAACCCAATCCGAAGATATTCAAAAAGGAATGAAATCGGTATTTGCGCATTTGGCGTACTGCTGTCCTAAAAAATATATTCATCATAAGCTATCCTCCCGTGCGGCAATATGACATGTATCGTATTTCATTTATTTTGGTTGCATTATTCATCCCCCAATACCTCTTCCTACCACTATTGTTTTAGCCTGTTGCAAAGACGGCCTAGGATACAGTAGCGAAGCGCCCTGAATCCAGACGACGCGCAAGAGGCTAAAACTAAAACATCACTCATCCCTTAAACTATCCACCGGATTGGCCACCGCTGCCCGTATCGCCTGCCAGCTTACGGTGAGCAGCGCGATGGCCACCGCGATAAAGCCCGCCGCTACGAATACCCACCAATGAATAGCCGTGTGGTAAGCAAAATCAGCCAGCCAGCGGTGCATGACCCACCACGCAATGGGCAGGGCAATGCCAATGGCAATCAAGACGAGCTTGATAAAGTCCGACGACAAGAGCTGCACGATGCGCGATACCGATGCGCCCAACACCTTGCGGATACCGATTTCCTTGACCCGCTGCGTGGTGCTGTACGATGCCAGTCCGAACAGGCCCAAGCAGGAGATAAAGATCGCCAGGATGGCAAAGTTAAGGAACAACCGCCCAAACTGCTCTTCGCTGCGGTACTGCCGGTTGAAATATTCGTCCAAGAAGAAATACGTAAATGGTTGATTGGGTATCGCAGCCTTCCATTCCTTTTCAATGGCGGCGATGGTCCCAGCCATGTCGGTGGTCGACACCTTCGCCGAAATCAGGCTCCAGCTGCCGGGTTCGATGCGCATGGTCAACGGCGCAATCTTGTCTTGCAGTCCCCGGTAGTGGAAATCCTTGATCACGCCGATGATTTGCCCTTCACGTCCCCACTGTTTGAAGCGTTTTCCAACCGCCTCGGCGGGGGTGCTGTATCCGAATAGTTTGACGGCCGCTTCATTCATGATCATCGCCTGAGTAGAATCCGTGCCAAAGTCGCGTGAAAATCCACGTCCGGCGGCTACTTTAATATCATAAAGGTCGATGTAATCAAAATCTACGAAATAAAGATCGAGATTCGCGATTTGCAGATCCCCGTTGGTATTTTCAATTTCCGAATACGCCCCGGGGTTGCCGCCTCCCGGCACACTTCCGGAAAAAGCGGTGCCCTTTACAGCGGGGATGCCTGCGAGGGCCTGCCGAAACGCTTCCTTGGCAGGACTGCCCTTGGTATCGATGACCACCGTCTGTTCTTTGCTGAATCCGAGGTTTTGATTGCGCATGTACTGCATCTGGCGATATACGGTGATGGTGCCGAAGATAAGCGCGATCGAAATGGTGAACTGCACCACCACCAGCGCTTTCCGCAAGAAAATCCCCCTCGTGCCGGTAGCGAAGCGCCCTTTTAATACGGCCACGGGTTTGAAGCTTGATAATACCAGCGCTGGATAAATGCCCGCAAGCAGTCCTACGCAGACTGCGGTGAGAAAGAGGAGGCCGATGTGGGCCAAGCTTGGAAAAATCCCCTCGCTGACCACTTTTCCCGCCAGTTGGTTGAATAGGGGCAGCAACAGGATGGAAATCCCTACCGACAGGACAAACGCGATCAGGCACAGCAGCACCGAATCGCCAATGAATTGCCGGATGAGCTGCGGGCGTTCAGCGCCCACCACCTTGCGGATCCCGATTTCCTTCGCCCGTTCCGTCGATCGGGCGGTGGTCAGGTTGATGAAGTTGAAAGCCGCGATCAGCAGGATAAATATCGCAACGATGGAAAAAATATAGACATTCTTGATCTTACCAGCATTAGAGCCATCACGGGTAGAGTGAAGGTACACATCGTTGAGCGGCTCCAAGAAGAGCGTCACAAACATCTGGCTTTGTTTCATCTCGCTGCCGTTGCGTTTTTCCAGAAATGCGGGGAATTTGGTTTGCAAGCCTTCGGCATCAACACCGGGCTTCAATAATAGATAGGCCTCGGCGCCATAGTTGCCCCACTGTTCGTCAAGCCCGGCATTGAGCTTTTGGGTGAGTGTACTCATCGATACCACCATATCCGCTTTCAACCGGGTGTTTTCAGGCATATCCGCCATCACGCCGGTGACGGTCACCGCCAGTTCTTCCTGGGCGATGAGTAGCGTTTGTCCGATAGGGTTGGCATCGCCAAAATATTTTTTAGCAGCGCTTTCGGTCAGCACCATATTGAACGGTTCTTTCAACGCGGTCTTGGGATCACCCTGGAGCAGCGGGAAATCGAAGACCGACAGGAAGGCCGAATCGGCAAAGGCACAGGCGTCTTCCTGAAACTGGATGTCGTCTTTCTTGACAATGAAATCCGCATTGTTGAAACGGACGAATGCCTCCACCTCGGCAAACTCGTCAATCACATTGGGCGCCACTGCCCAAGAAGGTTTGTTGGCGTTGATGGTTTCCGTAGGCGTTTTGATGTCCGCCACCACCCGGTATATGCGGTCAGCCTTGTCGTGGAACCTGTCATAGCTCAACTCAAAATTGACGTACAGGAAAATCAAAAAGCTGGCCGTCATGCCCACGGTGAGGCCCATAATGTTGATGAAGGAGAAAGCCTTGCTTTTCTTCAGGTTCCGCCACGCGATTTTGAGATAATTCTTGATCATTTTTTAGACGTTAGACATTAGACAAGAGACATTAGACTTTAGACAAGAGACTGGCCTGCTACGATTTACTCATCCCTCACCGACCGCCATTCACCGACCGCCACTTACTTATCCCCAATTCCTTTTCCTACCCTCACTGTTTTATCCTGTTGCGGACCCGACCTAGGATACGGCAGCGAAGCGCCTCGGATCCACACGGGGAGCAATAGGCGAAAACCCAACATTACTCATCCCTCAGCGAGTCGACCGGATTCGCCGTGGCTGCTTTGAAGGTCCTAAGCCCAACCACGATAAACATGCTGCATAGTGCGAGCAAACCCGTTAGCGCAAAGAGCCACCAAGGGATTTCGATGCGGTACGCAAAGTTTTCCAACCAGCCATTCATGACCCACCAAGCGATGGGGAAGGCAATTACCGCGGCAAGGCATACCAGTTTGAAAAAGTTGGTGGAGAGCAGCGCCATGATGGAATATACCGAAGCCCCCAATACCTTACGGATACCGATTTCCCTTACCTTACGCTCTACGGTATACACCACGATACCAAACACACCCAATATGGCCAATAACATGCTGATGCCGCTGAAAAATAGGAGCTGGTGAAACTGCTGCTGTTCACCCTTGTATTGATTGGCCAGCTCTTCATCGGCCCAATTGATTCGTGGCAACCGACCGGGGAACGCTTGGTTCCATGTAGCTTCCACCGCTGCGAGGGTTTCCCTTTCTTTACCCTTAGCCACACGGACCAGCATGGATGCGTAATTCAACTCATGTCGGCCTTGGATGATCACCGCTTCTATCGGATTCCGAAGACTGAGGAAATGGAAATCTTGTAGGATACCGACAGGCACGTTATAACCGTTTTCGTCCGCTTGATTCAAGGAGGCACCCAATCGGCGGGCTGCGGTTTCCGTATACAAGGCATTGGGGAAGCCGATACGATACCCCTCATCCCATCCTTCGATATTTGAAAGGTCATCCTTTGCGAAGGAAGGATGCAGCGTACGCCCATCGATAAGCTTAAATCCAATTGTCTTGAGCAAATCGAAATCGCTCTCGATAAAGCTGGTTTCTACCTTTTCATTTGGATTATCCGGGGTGGAAAGGCGCAAGGTTTGATAAGACCCGCTCATGGGCGCCCATTGCGACAGGCTTACGGCGGTGATGCCGGGCTGTTGCAGCAACGACTGTTTGAATGCCGCACCTTTGCCCTCCCATGACATATAGTCCAATATCAGCAGGTTGGCAGAATCATAGCCCAGATCTTTATTCAGCATATATCTCAGTTGCTGCTGTACGGTAAGCATACCAATGATGACAACCATGGCGATGCTGAACTGCAAAACAAGAAGGCTTTTGGTCAGGCCGGTCTTTAACGGAATACGGAGGATTTCCATCCGTTTTTTCAATGCATATGAAGTTTTTGTCTTGGCCAGTGACAACGCCGGAGCCAAGCCGCACAGCAGGCCTAGACCCAACCATCCCACGAGCAGCAGCAAAGCCAACGGGAACGACCGATGGAATACCTGGGTCAGCGAATAACCAAGATAGGTTTCAAACCCAGGGATGACCAGCAGGTATAGGAAAAATGCCATTGCCAGCGAAAAACCGAAGAAAACCAGGCTTTCGGTAATGCCCTGCAGAATCAGTTGGAATCGCCGGGCGCCGAAGGTCTTGCGTACGCCCATCTCCAAGGTGCGTTTTATGGCATGTGCAAAACTCAAATTGATGAAATTGATGCAGGCGAGTATTAAAATCAACAGGCCAATGCCGCCCAACACATAAACGTCTTTCAGTGCTTTGCTACTGCCGAAGGCTGAATGGAGATAAACGTCCTTGATGGCTTGGAATTCAAAACCCATGCGGTAATCCCCTTCCTGTGTGAGGTAATTCAGGTACCAATCATTTGTTTTGGAGGTAAGTGCCTCGATGTTGATTTCCCGTCTTATCCGTACATATTGTTTGGTCACATAGCCTGCGCCGTAGGGGCTCAGCGCCTGGGGTGCTGTTGCCGAAAGCTGGATGGCCTGTGCGCGCAGGTGGGTGTTTTGGGGCAAATCCCGGATAATGGCCGTCACCACGTAGGCTTGGGGGGTACCGTTTGCAGGGCGGTTGTAGAACGTTTCGCCAATGATATTCGCCCCGTTGAAGTATGCTTTGTGCAGACTTTCCGTAATCACCAGGTTCTTGGCCCCGGAAACAACCTGTTTCGGGTTGCCCACGAGGCGTTGGGTATCAAACAGGTTGAAGAAGTTGGTATCGGTGTTTAAGGTGGTCAGTTTAATGGAACGGTTGGCCTGCTGGTCGAGCATCAGGTGTAGTGTTTCCGTGCTGAGGGTGGTGTGACCCAGTATTTCGGGGAACTCCTGTTGCAGCGCGTTTCCGAGGCCACCAATGGCACCTGGACCCCGGTAGAGCACATTTCCGTCTTGGTCTGTGTTCACCGAATTGATGGTGTACAGCTCTTCCGACAACGTCCACTGCTTGTCGTATGAGAGGTCGTCCATGACCAGTGTGGCGATGCATAGCACCACGGTAAGGCCGATGGTTAGTCCCACCAAGTTCGTCACCGAATAAGCGCGGTTGCTCGCCATCGAGCGCCACGCGATTTTGAGATAATTCTTGATCATTTTTTTCAGTGTTCTGTGATCGGAGGCCAGCGTTCAGTGACCTTGATGGTTATTATCGTTCATTGCAAATGCCTTTATTCCCTTATCTTTGTTCCTTAATCTTAAACCTTACTTCCTTTTCACCGACCACCACTCACCAACCACCACTTACTTATTCTCTAATTCCTTTTCCTACCTTCCCTGTTTTAGCCTGTTGCGGACCCGACCTAGGATACGGCAGCGGAGCGCCCCGGATCCAGACGGGGGAGCAATAGGCTAAAACCCCAACATCACTCATCCCTTAGCGAATCCATCCCGATATCCATCGGGATCTCCTATTACGCGATTTACTCATCGCGTAAAGAGTCGACCGGATTCGCCACCGCCGCCCGCATGGCCTGCCAGCTCACCGTGGCCAGCGCAATCACGACAGCTGCCAAACCCGCGATGGCAAACATCCACCATTGGAGCGTGATCCGGTAGGCAAAGTCAGCGAGCCAGGTGTTCATGAGCCACCACGCTACGGGCGTGGCGATGAAAATGGAGATCAGCACCAATTTCAAAAAATCAGTCGACAACAACCGCACAATGCCCATCACCGATGCCCCTAGTACCTTCCGGATGCCGATTTCCTTCATCCGCAGTTCGGCCATATACATCGACAGCCCCAGGAGCCCAAGACAGGAAATGAAGATGGCGATGCCTGCGAAGAGGGCAAACAACGTCTGCTGGACCTGCTCGCGCTCGTATAGGGCGCCGAAGCGGTCATCCAAAAACTCGTACCTGAACGGGTTTTCCGGGAAGCGGGTCTTCCAAACCGATTCCAGGTACCCCAAAGCCGATTGTGTATCGCCACCTGCCAGTCTAACTGACCATGAGCCGAAGTTAGGCGCATGTGAAAACATCACCAGGGGCACCACCTGCTGGTGCAGGGATTCGAAATGAAAATCCTTCGTTACCCCGATGATTTGGCCCTTGCGGTCGCCGTAGGCAAAGGTGTTACCGATGGCATCCTCGGGGTTGGTCCACCCCAGGGCGCTTGCGGCGGTCTCATTCAGGATAAATCCTTCCTTCAGGTCGGTGGGATGCGTTTTGGACAGGTTGCGTCCCGCGGCCATATCAATCTGATAGGTGGGGATGAATTGCTCATCAATGGCCAATCCCTTGATCATCGCCTCCGCGGGCTGCAGCTCATTTCCCCGCATGACATAGGCGGACTGGCCATCCAGCAACCGTCCCGTGGGAGTACGTGACGAACGAGCCACGTTTACGATGCCATGGTTTTGCAGCAGCTGCTCGCGCACAGATTCGTAAGTAATAGAATCGCCCGCCGCGGGTATCAGGACAACCTGTTCCTTGGCATAACCCAACTTGAAATCCTGTATATGCCGCATTTGGCTGTACACCACCATCGTGCAGGTAATTAGGAGCACGGCGATGGCAAACTGGGTAGTTACCAGCACCTGTTGCAACTTTCCTTTCTTGACATCCGTGGCCACTTTGCCCTTGAATACCTTGATCGGTTGGAAAGCCGTAAGGAAAAAAGCGGGGTAGCTGCCGGAGGCCAGTGCGGTAAACAGCATGACAACACCGATAATGCCAATAAACGTGGGGGTCAGCAGGTCAGCAAACAGGAGGTTTTTGCCCGCCAGTTCGTTGAGGAAAGGGAGGGCGAGGGCGACCAATGCCAATGACACCAGCAGGGCAGCCACGGTAAAGAGCCACGACTCGACAAGAAACTGCCGGATCAGCTGGCCGCGCTGCGCACCCACCACCTTGCGCATGCCCACTTCCTTGGCCCGCTTGGCCGACCGCGCCGTGGTCAGGTTCATGTAGTTGATGCAGGCAATGATTAAAATGAAGAGGGCGATGGCGGAAAAGAAGTATACATAGCGGATATCCGACGTGGGCTCGATTTCTGAATCCGTGTGGGAATGCAGGTGGATATCCGTAAGCTTCATCAGGTGCAGCACCGAATACTTCGAAGTATTTTCGCCCATGTGCTTGTTTTGGAAAGCAGGGAACGCCTTAGTCAATCGTTGCGGGTCATATCTTTTGGGTAGCAGCAGGAACGTGTTGAAGGCATTGTTGCCCCAGTCCGTCCGCAACCGCTCCGCACCGTATATGTTATCGTCGTTCAACGAAGCGAAAGAGATCAGCACATTTGGATGCATGGTTGATTGCGCCGGTAGCGGTTCGAATACCCCGGTCACCATCACTTCTCCCTGGTTGTTTACGCGCATCATCTTGCCGATAGGGTTTTCGTTGCCGAAGTACTTTTTAGCCATAGGCGCCGAGAGCACCACCGTAAGCGGATTTTTCAGGGCCGTTTGCGGGTCGCCTTGCACCATGTCAACCGTAAACAGGTCAAAAAAACCATCTTCGGCAAAGAACACCCGCTCTTCGTTGAACAATTTTTCGCCGTACCGGAAGGTGATGCCGGTTTCCAGCATGCGGACCATCCGCTCCACTTCTGGAAAATCCTGAGCAATCAATGGGCCGTATGGAGGTGCAACGCGGGCTAAGTGCAGATCGGTTGACCCGCTTTCCGACAGAAATTCGCGCGATACCCGATAAATCCGGTCTGCCTTTTCGTGGAAGCGGTCGTAGCTCAGCTCGTCCTTGATGTACAAGGCCAGTAGGAGGAAGGCGGTCAGCCCGATGGCCAGCCCCATAATATTGATGACAGAAAATATCTTTCCCCGAAAGAGATTACGCCACGCGGTTTTGAAATAGTTCCTGATCATTTTTTAGACACTAGATACTAGACAACAGACTGGCCCGCTACCACTCCCCATTCACCACTCACCGACCACCACTTACTTATCCCCAATTCCTTTTCCTACCTTCACTGTTTTAGCCTGTTGCGGACCCGACCTAGGATACGAAAGCGGAGCGCCTCGGATCCAGACGGGGAGCAATGGGCTAAAACCCCAACATCACTCATCCCTCAGACTATTTACCGGATTGGTCAACGCTGCACGAAGGGTGTTCAGACAGACCATGGCCAATGCCAGCAACAACACAAGCAATCCCACCGCGACAAATACCCATACGCTTATTTCGATATGGTACGTATACTGCGTCAACCAATTGTGCATCAACCACCAGCTGATGGGGGCAGCAATGGCGAACGAAAGGAGCACCAGTTTCAAAAATTGCCTCGATATCAGAAAGAGTACCTGCTGCACCGTGGCACCCAGCACTTTCCGGATGCCGATCTCCTTGAAACGTTTCTCTATCGTGAATGCCGCCAGACCAGCCAAACCGATGCAGCAGAGGAAAATGGCTAAGCCAGCGAAAATGTTCGTGACCTTGCTGATCAGCTGCTCTGTCAGGAATTTATTGTCGAATTCTTCATCGGCGAACTGGTATACGAAAGGATAGGCCGGATTGTACTTCTTGAAAACCGATTCAATGAATGGCAACGCCTGCTGCGGCGGTACGCCCTCGTTTAGGCGCAGGCTGATGACACCCGTATTGTCCGGATTGTAAAACGTGAGCATCGGGTCTACCGGTTGATACGGGGACTCCATGATGATGTTCTCCGTCACGCCGATCACCTCGTATTTTTCCTCACCGAAACGCATTTCCATGCCGATCGGATTTTCCAGATTCATGGCTTCAATAGCCGCGCGGTTTAGCAATATGGAAGCCGAATCGGAAGGCATCCCCGTGAAATCATGTCCTTGCAGCAGCGCTATGCCCATTGTTTTGGTAAAATCCACATCCGCGCGGATACCTGAAACGATCAGGCTCAAATCGGCAGGTTTCCCGTTCCAATCGGGTGCGCCTGATTTCCACCAGACCTGGGTAATAGGCGAACTTGACCGGGTAACGGCCTGTACCAGCCGGCTTTCGATCAGTTCTTGCTTGATGACGGCGAAGTTTTTATCGGTATTGTCCGTACCTGTTGCCATAATCAGGTTATCGGCTTCATAACCCATATCCCGATTCTTGACATGTTGTATCTGTTGATATACGATGACGGTGGCTGAAATGAGCATGATGGAAATAACAAACTGCACTACCACGAGAAAATTCCGCTGCATAGCCGCGTTGCTGCCCGCAAGGAATGTTCCTTTCAACACCTTCACCGGGTTGAAGGAGGAAAGATATAATGCGGGGTAGCTGCCAGCCATGATACCGGTAAGGAAAACAATAGCAAATGTCCCTATCCAGAAATAAGGTTGGCCGACATCGAGTGACAGGTCTTTGCCGACTAAGGTATTGAATGCCGGCAACAATACGTAAACCGCCATCACGGCAAGTAGAAAAGCCGCCAGCACGAGGATGGTGGATTCGCAAAAGAACTGCAGCGCCAGAGACAGTTTTCCGCTCCCAAGGGTTTTGCGTATACCGACTTCTTTTGAACGTTTCTCGGATCGCGCCGTGGAAAGATTCATGAAATTCATGCAAGCGATCAGGAGGATGATTGCGGAAATGATCCCAAAAAGCCGCACGTATGTAACCATGCCGCCCACATTTTTCCCATCCTTGAATTCGCTGTGCAGCCGCCACTTGCTCATCGGGAAGGTGAAGTAGGTGCTACCCGCATCATGAGGATCGTGTTGTTTTTTTACGGCATTGATGGTCTTGTCTATTTGCTGCATATCTGCTCCCGGAACCGACTGTATGTATAGCCGCCAGCTCGACCCGTTCCAGTTATTCATCATCTGCCGGACATCTTCATCCGAATAATTGAACGGACGTATCAGGTCAAACTGGAAGCTCGAATTGCCCGGGGGATCGGCTACCACCGCCGTTACCGTCAGCTCCCTGTTCTCTTCCACAACGGTGATGGCCTTGCCGATGGGATCCTCATCGCCGAATATGGCCTTGGTTGCAGCCTGTGTCAGCACGATGGACGAAGGGTCGGCGATCGCCGTTGCGGGATTCCCTTTGATGAATGTCCAGGTAAATACGTCGAAGAAATGCTCACTTACCGTATAGCTGCTCTTTTGGAGCACGACATCGTTGTAGCGAAGGGTTAGGTCATAACCCTGTGTCGTCACCACCGCATGGCGGATCTGAGGGTCGGTATCCTCCAATGCACCGGCAAGCGGCAATACCATGTTGTAATCGGTGAAGATCCGGTTCTTAAAATCCCGGTTGGCGATTACCGTATGAATATCATCGTAGTGCTCATGGAATTTATCATAGTTGATTTCATCCCGTATCCACAGTAGAATAAGCATGGTACAGGCCATCCCGATGGTCAGCCCCATCAGGTTGATCATCGCGAAACCCTTGTTCCGGATTAAATTACGCCAAGCGGTTTTGATATAGTTCCTGATCATGGTCAACTAATTATTCATCCCTTAGCGAGTCCACCGGATTGGCCACTGCCGCCAGGATGGCGTGATAACTCACCGTTGCCAGCGCAATAACGATGGCGAGCAAACCAGCCGCGGCGAAAATCCACCATTGTATGTCAATGCGATAGGCGAAGTCCTGTAGCCAATTGCTGCCTGCCCACCAAGCTAGGGGCGAGGCGACCAGGATGGCGATGGCAACTAACCTCAGAAACTGCCCGGACACCATGAATGTAATGTCACTGGTATTCGCTCCGAGTACCTTCCGAATACCGATTTCTTTGGTACGTTGCACGGTCGTAAACGCCGCTAAGGCAAATAATCCGAGACAAGCCAAAACAATGGCGACCGTTGAAAACAGCGAAAAGATGCTGGCGGTGCGTTGTTCTGCCCTGTAGAGTGCATCAAAGTCTTCGTCCATGAAGTGGTAATCAAACGGACGGTGCGCAATGCGCGATTTCCACACCGATTCCAATGCAGACAGGGTTTCAGCTGTATGTTGAGTCTGGATCTTTACAAAGAGTTGCCGTATCGCATTCGTGTCTAAGAAAATCAGTAGCGGGCCGACAGGTGCATGCAACGACTCGAAATGGAAGTCCTTGACCACGCCGACGACTGTTCCAGGTCCGTACCGCAAAACCGTTTTCCCGACAGCCTGCTCGGGTGTCCAGCCGAGCTCGGCCACTGCCTTTTCGTTGAGCAAAAACGTAGACCGGAAGTTCTGGTAATTGTTGCTGGTATCCTGGAGGGCGAGATCTGCGCGCGTAAAATCCCGTCCCGCCGCCAGTTCCATACCCATCGTTTTCAGGTAGTCGAGATCCACCGGGGTCGCATTCAGGGACAATTCCTGTGTGCCGTGGTCGCCCGCTACCGTAATGCCGTCTCCCCATCCGATGGAAGTGGGATCTTCATAGGAGCCTGTCACGCTTACCACGCCCGGCGTATTTTGGAAAGCAGTCTTCAACTGTTGATAAAGCGGTTTGGTCTTGGCATCCACAGGCAATATCACCACCTGCTCGCGCTCGTAACCCAAGTTCTTTTTTTGGATATAGGATAACTGTTGCGTCACAATCAGTGTAGTTGCTATTAGAAAGACGGCAATGGCAAACTGGAAGGTAATCAATGACTTCCGGATCAAGCCGCCTGAACTGGAAACCCGTATGCCCGATTTCAGGATATTCACCAATTTGGTGCTCGTCAGGATAAAAGCCGGATAGGCACCGGCTATAAAGCTGATGACAATACTTAAAAATAGGGTTAAGGCCAAAAAACGCGGCTGGAGAAACGCGGTGCTCGAAAACTCCTTGCCAGTCACCGCGTTGAATAGGGGTAAGAGTGCGGTGCCGATTGTCAACGCTAAAAGCGTTGCCAACAGCGTTATAAAAAATGATTCCCCCAAGAATTGCTTCCATAACTGCGATTTGCCGGCACCCATCACCTTGCGAATGCCAATCTCCGTGCCACGGCTTACCGATTGGGCCGTGGCCAGGTTGATGTAATTCACGCACGCAATCAATAGAATGAGCAACGCCACAATACTCAGTACGTAGCAATAGACGATATTGCCGTTCGGTTCCAAACCATCGAGTTGGGAATGTAGGTGCACCGATTTTAATGGCTCAAGATGATACGTCCAGAAGTCGGGGCCGTTTTCCGGCATACCCATTTCTTCTCGGTTCACCTGTTTCATGTATGCCGTAATCTGGTCGGCTAACCCGTTCAGCTCCCTGCCATCATTCAGCAACAGGTAGGTGATGTAGTTGGCGCTCTTCCATTCCTCCTTGGCGGCTGCGCTCATGCTGGCAAAAGAAACCAGCATATCATACTGAATCTGCGAATTTTGAGGTGCATCTTCCACAATGCCAGTAACTTCGTAGGCGAGTGGTTCACCGTCCAAGGTCAAAGTTTCTCCAATGGGATTTCCGCTGCCAAAGTATTTTTTTGCCGTGGATTCCGAAAGCACGATTTTATTTGGCACATCCAGCGCCGTATGGCCATTACCCCGCAAAAGGGGAAAAGAAAAAATGTTGAAAAAATCGTTATCCGCATATACCACTTGTTTTTCCTCGAATGCCTGGCGGCCATCGGAAACCACGCGTGGATATTTGTAGGTGCGCACATAACGTTCGATCTGTGGGAAATTTCGTTTAAAAGCAGGTCCCACCTTGGTGCCAGTGACGGCAATTTTGTTATTCGCACCCGAAAATTGATATTCCATCGTCACCCGAGCGATGCGGTCTGCCTTTTCGTGGAAGGTATCATACGTTACTTCATTCCATACGTAAATGCCAATGAGCAGGCAGGCCACGATGCCGGTGGTAAGTCCGAAGATATTCACAAAGCTGTACAGCTTGTTCTTGCGGATGGCCCGCCACGCAATTTTGAAATAAGTCTTGATCATTTCTTTTCAGTGTTCGGTGACCTGCTATTTTAACCACGTAATTCGTCGCAGTTTTTGCGCCAAATTGATAAATTGGTTGTAATCAGTCGATTGCGTTGTTTGTAGCCACCGCAAGTGTCCGATATCGAACACTTGTTGTTCAATAGCGGACAATTACTCGTCTCGCAACGAATCCACCGGATTGGCCGTTGCGGCTTTGATGGTCTGGATGCTGACGATTACCATGGTGATGAGCAAAGCACCGATGGTTGCCGCAGCAAAAATCCACCAGGATAACGCTGAGCGATAGGTGTATTTTTGCAGCCACTCATGCAAAAAATAATAGGCGATTGGGATAGCCACTACGCATGAAATAAATACCAATGCCACTAGATCCGTTGAAAGCAGCTTCCAGAGCTGGAAAATGGAGGCTCCCACGATCTTGCGGATGCCGATTTCTTTGGTACGCTGTTCGGCCACAAACGATGCCAGTCCGAATACCCCCAAGCTGCTGATCACGACAGCCAGCACGGCAAAGAACGTGGCCAGCTGACCAACCCGCTCTTCCTGGGCAAATTTCTCTGCATACTCCGAATCCGCAAATTTGTATTCAAAAGGCGCATTAGGGACGACCTCTTTAAAGACATGTTGAATGTCTTCGACGCATGCAGCCGTACTTTTATGCGGATTGAGCTTGAAATTCATCCAGTTGACATTGTCATAGCTCAATAGATACACCGCCTGCTTCACCGGCTCGAATGGCGAACTCATCACGATATCATCCACCACGCCGATAATGCGAAAATCGGTGTCATCCCACTTCATCACCTTGCCCACTGGGTCCTTAATACCCATGAATTTTACGGCGGCTTCGTTGATGATGATGGCCGTTGAATCCATTGCAAACGCCCGCGAAAAATCCCGACCGACATTGACATACCAGTCAATGGTTTGCCCGTGTTCGTGGGTCACCCATATCGTGGCAAAATCCGTCGATAGGTCCGGGTCCTTGCCCTCCCAATCAAACCCGCCGTTGTTGGACCATACATCGGTAAGCGGACTTGACGATAATGACATCTCTGTAATGGTATTTTTTTCTTTGAGTGCGGCGCGCAGCACGTCAAACTTGCCGTAAAAATCGGGTGTCACCATCTGCGCCATCATCAGCCGATCACGGTTGTATCCTACAGGGCGATCTTTGGTATACTGGATCTGCCGGAATACGACAATGGTGCCGATGACCAACGCTACGGAAATGGTAAATTGTACCACCACCAACACCTTGCGGGGCACGCTGGCCAGCTTCCCTGCCCGGAACGTGCCTTTCAATACCTTCAGCGGATTGAATGACGATAAGTAAAATGCAGGGTAACTGCCAGCGACGAGGCCCGTCAGGATGGAGAATAGTAGTCCACCGCCCCAGAACCAGCCGTTAAGCCAAGGGATGTACATTTTTTTGTCTGCCACGTCGTTGAACCACGGCAATGCCGCCATGACCAGCAAGATGGACAGCAAGAACGCAATGAGCGCTATCAATACGGATTCGCTCAGAAATTGGGCGATGATCAACCGCCGGGCAGATCCCACGGTTTTGCGGATGCCCACTTCTTTCGCCCGTTTCTCCGAGCGGGCTGTGCTGAGGTTCATGAAATTGATGCACGCCAACAGCAGGACAAATACACCGATGATGCTGAAAAGCTTTACATATTCAATTAACCCGCCGACGACCTTGCCCCCTTTCCATTCATTCCGCAGGTGCCAGTCTTTCATCGGCTGCAGGGTAATCTGCGCGTTGAATTTTTTATCTTCTTCGGGCACATTATTTTGCTTGGCGTTTATAATCGCTGCGTTGACGCTAGCAAAGTTGCTGCCCTCCGGGATTTGAGCAAACAATTGAAAGGAATTGTTTCCCCATCGGGTGGCCGCCGCTGTTACCCACGGTTCAGACGTGACGTATAGTGACCACGGCGCAATGAATTTCAGATTCCTGAAGGTTGTATTGTACGGCAGGTCTTCGTAAACCGCGGTCACCTTCACCTCCAGTTTCTGGTCGATCTTCATCAGGCGATTCAGCGGGTCTTCGTCGCCGAAAAATGCCTTGGCCGCCGATCGGGACAGCATCACGCTGCTGGGGTCTTGCAGGCCGTCAATGCTGCCATGGATGATGTCCAACGAAAGCATCTTGGGGCCATCTGCGTCCATATAGATGCCGTCCTGCGTAAGGTTTTTGTCCTCGTGCGACAATACATGGGTTCCCTCCCATGATGCCATGACAATGTATTGCAGGTGCTCGTGATAGTTGGTTTTCAGTTCCTGCTCCAGCGGGCGTGGAATCGCTTGGCCGCTGTAGACCTCCCCATTCCAGGTCTGGAGTTGTATAGCCCGCCCAATCCGGCCGTAATTTTTATGGTGTTTATCATACGACAGCTCATCCCAGATCCACAACGCAATCAGGATGAAGACACCCATACCCAATGCCAGTCCGACAATGTTGATAAAAGACGACCTTTTGTTCTTCAGCAGATTGCGCCAAGCAGTTTTGATGTAATTCCTGATCATAGCTTTCGGGTTGTAATTGCTTCCTCCCTAACAGACGCAAAATCTATCAAACTGTTGCATCAGTACATCGGGCCTGCCAATCCTCATTCATCGATCAAAACGCTAAGCTTGTAATTCAAGGTGCCTGCAAAGTTCTTGTAGCATGTGGCAAGCATCTGCATCGATAGCTTTGGCTATCAAAAATAATTCCTCCACACGAAGCCTTGATTTGTCGTTGAGTGTAAGCTCATTGAGGCGAGCCTTGCTCAACCCCGTCCTTCTGGCTACCATGGATTTATTTACCGAACGTCTAGCGAGGTATTCTCCTAACTTGGTCATTTCTATGTTATTCGTTTTGTATCGATAAAACTAATATTAGTATAAAAAAACTGTACAATTGTTTTGGAAATAGAAATAAATCCTGTTCTTTTGTATAGAAAAACTATACAATATGGAATACCTAAGCCCTTTGCCAATGAATAAAGCACAGTCTCCCGAGTCGAGTTCGTATGAGGCGAAATTGTCTCTAGTCACGATGAATGCCATTTATCGGATTATATTGCAGCGGATCGCTAACCATTATTCACCGGAAGAACTTTCTTTCCTCATGGGAAGGAAACTATCATTCTTCGGAGAAATTGAGCGGTTGGAACATCCGGATTTATATCTAGATGAATTGGCTGACATCGGAAAAGGCTTAGGTGCTGCTGATCTCTCCTTTTTCCATCATCAACATAATCCCGCTGATGATAGCAGGTTTACCTATCGACTGACCAAAACCATCAATTCAGAAGGCATCCTATATCACATGGAGCGGTTGCTTGATGAGGACAAAACGGAAACACTGTTTATCTTGAAAGATGAAAACCCCGAGATAGACTACCACAAACATCACACGGAAGATGAAAAGGAATCGCTGAAGATCGCTGTTGACGCGCTTATGGCATTGAACTACTTTCATAAAGAGCGGACACCTCATGAGCTGTATGTCAAATGCAAGAGTTTGCTTTGGGATTCAATCAAACCGATGAACCTCTATGCGGTATTGCATAGGATTACCAAGCGAAAAACGCTTCCCAAGCTCAAGTATAAGTGGTCAAAGCAGCTTGGATATCACTACGTCATCGTAGAAAAACCGTTGGAATAAGAAAACTTTCCATCAGCGCGGTGATCATAAGTTCGGGAAAGAATGGTGGTTTTATTCTGGAGGGGCGGCATCCCTATAAAAATATTAATTGCGTACATTTGTAGAAAATAACTCAAAGCTTATGGCTATCATCACGTTAAAAGTAAACGAGCGAACCAAAGGAGGTCGAGCTTTCATGGAGCTTGTGAAAACCTTGCCGTTTATAACGGTTGAGGACACTACGCCGCCCACGCAAGAACCAAGATCCTATAATCCTGAATTTGTAGCTAAAGTGCGTAGAGCAGAGAAGCAAAAAGGGGTTAAGGTAGAAAACGTAGAAGAATGGCTGAAAAGTTTGTAATCATTGTCAAGCCGGAAGCCCAAAAAGATATTCAGGCCCATAAGAAATCTGGAAACAACGCTGCCTATAAGAAAATCGAAAAGATTTTAGTTGAGCTACAAGAAAATCCATATACGGGTACTGGAGCTCCTGAAAAATTAAAGCATGAACTCTCCGGATACTGGTCGCGCCGTATCAACCGAAAAGATAGACTGGTCTACGCTGTTCAGGAAAATGTTGTAACCGTAACCGTGGTTTCCGCTATGGGACACTACGACGACAAGTAACCCGTCACTCATCCCTCAAACTGTCCACCGGATTCGCTACCGCCGCCCGTATCGCCTGTGAACTTACCGTCAGCAAGGCAATCACCACCGCCGCAACACCTGCTGCCGCAAACATCCACCACTGGATATCGATGCGGTAGGCAAAGTCGGCCAGCCACTTGTTCATAGCCCACCATGCGATGGGAGAGGCGATGGCAATGGCGATCAGTACCAGTTTCACAAAATCGTTTGATAAAAGACGCACAATACTACCCACCGTTGCACCCAGCACCTTGCGGATGCCGATTTCTTTCGTGCGTGTATTGATGGTATAAGTAGCCAATCCTAGCAATCCCAAGCAGCTGATCAAAATAGAAAGCGACATCGCCCAGGTCAATAAGCTGGCGGTGGCTTGTTCACGTTCGTAAAACTGCGCAATCATCTCGTCCACAAATTGGTAGTTGAACTCCTCATCGGGATACACGCTATGATACGCTTTTTGGATTTGCGCGATCGCATCGCTCCACGACTGGCCTTCTCGGTTTGGCTTGAGCCGCACGTGGAAGGTCGATCCGTGATTTTTTTCAAACAACAGCGGCATAATGTGCGACCGGGTGGATTGATGATGGAAGTCTTTCATGACTCCCACGATGGGTACGGCTTTGCCGTTCCAGTTCAGGAATTTACCCAGCGCTTCTGCTGGTTGTTGAAAGCCGATTTCCTTTGCAAACTGCTCGTTTACAAGGATCTCGTTTGTGGAATCATCGGGCAATACGTCCCTGCCCGCCACCAATTTGATTCCGTACACATCAAGGTAATTTTCATCTCCCCAACGAATTTGTGTAGTCGGTTTTAACTCTTCTGTCCCATTATGGTAGGAGACATTGGTGAAGGACATCCCGCGGTCGGCGGGAGCGAAAAATCCGGTACTGGTCAATTCGACACCCGGAGTGGATTGGATGGCGTGCAATAGTTGTGTCCGGTGCGCCTCAACGGTGTCCCTGGGCGTATCAAACTTGAAAACAGCCTCTTTGTCGAACCCCATTTCAGAATCGATGGAGTAGTTAATTTGCTGGCTGACGATGACGGTCGCCAAAATGAAGAACTGCGCAATGGTGAATTGCGATACGGTGAGTATTTTCCGTATGCTGGCGTGCCGGGTCTGACCGGTAAAACCCGACACTTGATTTTTTAAAACAGATACCGGGGTATACCCGGACAGGATCAGTGCGGGGTAACATCCGGAAAGAAAACTGACCGCGACGACCAAGAGGACCAGTAGCAACAGGTAACCCGGTTGGAAGATGAGGTCGGTGGTCAGCCCTTCGGGAATGAAATCGGAAAATAACCGAAGGATAACCGGTATGGATAGCACCGAAACGATGGTAGCGATGCTGGTCAACACGATGGTTTCGCCCAGAAATTGCTTAATCAATTGCAGCCTAGAACTGCCCATCGTTTTGCGGATGCCAATTTCTTTCGCCCGTTGCGATGCCTGGGCTGTAGTCAAGTTGATGAAATTGATGCATCCCAATAGCAACAGGAAGGCAGCCACGGCCATCAGGGCGTACAACGTCGTTCTTTGTGCTATGCGGCCGCTGACACTGGGGTAAAGCGGATTGAAGTGGACATCACTGAGCGGTTGCAGTGTAAGCGTCATATCCCGGCCGGTTTCCGTATTGTGTTGTTGATAAAGTGTGTTGAGCTGGGCCTGAATAACGGAGGCGGTATGACCCGCTGACAATTTGACGAACAGTTGGGAGTACGCCATCCAGTCATTCCATACCTCCATCATGAAATTGTCCTTCAGCGGAGAAGCTTCAATGGTCGCCAGGGAAATGAACTCCTTACCGCTGAAATCCGTAGGCTTATCCAGATCATCGACAATACCCGAGACGGTAAGCGTCATATCGTTATACGTGAGCTGTTTGCCGATGGCTGCCACGGGTGAAAGGTCTGGAAAATAAAGCTGCGCCCGGCTTTTGGTCAGCACCACGGTGAATGGTTGAGTAATAGCATTCGATTTCTCCCCGCCAAGCCACTCGTATCCCAGCAACCGGAAGTAGTCACCGTTGGTAAAGACAATGTCTTTTTGTTTTTTGAACACGCGGGGTTTAGCAGCATTGTCCCCCTCCATCCGTACCTCGGCGGTGGCGTCTCTCGGAAACTGGAATACCGGGACGGTCTGTTCAATCCCCGTTAGTTCCTGTGGTATAGCACTGCCCAACGGTGCAGGCACACCGACACTATGCCCCTCCACACCGTTGAAGTTGGCATCGATCACCACCCGGTATATCCGATCGTGATCCGGCTGGAAAGTGTCGAAGCTGAATTCGTAATAGACGATCAAGGAGATGACCAAGGCCGAGCTGATCCCGATAGACAGTCCCAGCAAGTTCAATGCCGTGAAAAGCCTGTTGCGCCATAGGTGGCGATAGGTGGTGGTGAAAAAGTTCTTAATCATTTTTTAGTATTCTATAGTCAGTGTTCTGTAGTCAGTCTATGCTGTTGCAGAATCAACCTAGGAATTGGGAGCAGCGCGAACCGATTCCAGTTGATGAGCAACAGTATGAACGGATGATAAAACATTAATCACTCATCCCTTAGCGAGTTCACCGGATTCGCCGTTGCTGCCTTGATCGCTTGGAAGCTCACGGTAACCAGCGTAATGATAAGCGCTAGTACCGCCGCCCAGACAAAAACCATCCAATTTATCTCGATCCGATAATCGTAATTCGTTAGCCATTGATGCAGGTAGTACCACGCGATGGGTGCAGCGATGACCGACGACACCAGCACCAAGAGTATGAATTCTGTCGACAGCAAACGCAAGAGGTTAGCCACGCTGGCGCCCAGCACTTTGCGGATGCCGATTTCCTTGGTCCGTTGTTCGGCCACGAAGCTGGCCATGCCGAACAGCCCGAGGCAGGAAATGAAGATGGCCAGTACGGCAAAATAAGAGGCGAGTTTTCCGATCCGTTCTTCTACCCTGAACTTGCTGCCGAAATCTTCGTCGATAAACGTATAACCGAACGGCACGGTAGGGGTGTATTTCTTCCAGACGGTCTCGATAATGCTCAGCGACTGGCTGGTACTTCGCTGCGGATTCAGCTTCAACACCAAATTTGCCAGTTCATCGGGCGCTCCTAAGCGGTATAACGTTGGACGAACCGGAAAGAACGGCGATTCCTGCAAGATGTCTTTTACAACGCCGATGATCGTATAGGCCCGGCCATCCCACTGTAGTGTTTTGCCCACCGGTTCTTCGAACCCGATAAACCGGGCGGCTGATTCGTTGACGACGAATGCCAGCGAATCCGTTGCAAAGTCTCTTGAAAAATCCCGGCCTGCTTTGATCTCCCACTGCACGGTTTTGCCGAAATCATGCGATATGGCATTGTTGGGAAAATCGACCGCCAAATTGGGGTCTTTGCCTTCCCATTCGAAACCGCCATTGGTATTCCACACGCTGGTTAACGGACTGAAGCATCCGGCCATTTCTTCGATCGCCCCAGCGCTTTTCAATTCGGTGCGCACCGCCTCAAAATGGTCTTTTATTTCGGCCTGTAGACTCAGGTTGATCAATCCGTTTTTGGTATAGCCCACAGGCCGGTTTTTGGCGTGCTGAATCTGCTGATACACGATGATGGTCCCGATGATCAGCATCACCGAAACCGTAAATTGCGCACTCACCAACACCTTACGCGGAATCGATGCATACCGACCTGCCCGGAATACCCCTTTCAGCACTTTGATGGGCTGAAAAGACGATAGGTAAAATGCCGGATAACTGCCGGCCAACAACCCGGTAATGAACATAAAGGCAACGCTAAAAACCCAGAATAGGGGGTTAAGCCAGGGAAGCGCTATTTTCTTGTCCGCCACTTCATTAAAGGCGGGCAGGAATAAGATCACCAACATCAACGACAGCACGAACGCCAGCAATACGGTCAGGTACGATTCGGCAAAAAACCTGCTGATCAGTTGCCAGCGATGCGAACCCACTGTTTTTCGGATGCCCACTTCTTTGGCGCGCTTTTCACTGCGAGCCGTGGCCAGGTTCATGAAATTGATGCAGGCCAACAGCAAAACGAATACGCCAATGATGCCAAACAACCAGACGTATTGGATATTTCCGCCTGTGTTTATCCCGTTGCGGAACTCATTGTACAGATTCCATTTATGCATGGGCTGCAGGAACGCGACCCATTGGTATTTTTTCTCTTCGTCGCTGATGTTATCCAGCTTCACATTTTTGATTTTTGCCGAAAGGGCTTCCATGTCTGCATGCTCGGCAACCTGCACGAAGGTTTGGGAAAAATTGCTGCCCCAGGGATTGTCCATTTGCTTCGCCCAGGGATTCTGAATGAGCCAGAGTTCCCAGGGCATGATGATCTCCACATTGCTAAACGTCGTATTATCAGGCAAGTCTTCGTATACGCCGGTGACTTTGACATCCGTGAGCCGATCTAATGTAATGGTTTTATTCATCGGGTCTTCCTCGCCGAACAGCGCCTTGGCAGCGCTGGCCGACAGCATCATCGAATGCGGATCGCGCAGTCCGGCCCTTGTTCCCTTCAGCATGGTCAGCGTCAGCATCTCGGGCGCATCCGGTTCAAAGTAAATGCCTTCCTTATTCAGGTGTTTATCGCCAATGGACAGCATATGGGCGCCACTCCACGAAGCCTGCACCACATAGGTGAAATCGCTGCCGAATTTGGCCCGCAGTTCCGGTCCCATGACAGCCGGATTGGCTACCTGTGTTTCGATTTTTCCGTTGAAGTTGGCGTGCTGCATCACCTGCGCAATGCGATCATAATGTTTATGGTAGGTGTTAAACGTCAACTCATCATACACCCACAATCCGATCAGCATGGCCACAGCCATGCCCACGGCGAGGCCACCAATGTTGATTGCGCTGTATCCTTTTTGTTTAATGAGGCCGCGCCAAGTGGCTTTCAAATAGTTCTTAATCATTTTTTAGTGTTCTGTCAATGTTCTGTGTTCAGTTTATACTGTTGCAGAATCAACCTAGGAATTGGGAGCAGCGCGAACCGATTCCAGTTGATGAGCAACAGTTGTAAACGGATGAGCAACAGTTGAACGGATGATAAACAACATGAATCACTCATCGCGTAAAGAGTCGACCGGATTCGCCACCGCCGCCCGTATCGCCTGCCAGCTCACCGTCAGCAACGCGATCAGTACAGCCGCCAATCCAGCGATTACAAATACCCACCATTGGATCTCGATGCGGTAGGCAAAATCCTGCAGCCATTGGTTCATCGCCCACCATGCGATTGGTGAAGCGATGACCAAGGCAAACAACACCAATTTTACAAAGTCTCTAGACAGGAGCTGTACAATGCCGCCAACGGACGCACCTAATACTTTTCGGATACCGATCTCCTTAGTCCGCTGTTCGGTCGTGAAGGCGGCTAAGCCGAATAACCCCAGGCAGGCAATCACAATAGCCAAGATTGCGAAGCAAGTAAAGATGGTGCCTGTACGCTGTACGCTGCGGTACATATTGGCGAAACTCTCGTCTAGAAAAGTGAACCGGATGGCCTGATCCGGAGCAAATTCCTTCCATTGCGCAGTAATGGCCGCGAGGGTTGTCGGCAGGTTTTCTCCGCTGATCTTGACCGCCATCATGCTAGGGCTGTTGCCCAGGGCCATGCATAAGCCCCCCACTTCATCCTTCATGGTCTCGAAATTAAAATCTTCCACGACGCCGATGACGAGCATGTCAGCACCGCCATTGGTGATACGGGCACCGATGGGATTACCTAAGTTGAGCGACTTGGCTAAGCGTTGGTTGATGATCACCGCTGCCGAGTCGGTGGCCAGCTCCTTGTTGAAATTGCGTCCTTCATGGAGCCGAATACCCAACGTCGGGATGTAATCTGCATCGACTCGCCAGAGCTGGCCGCTAACCGAAAGATCTTCGTCGACCCGCCCTGCTTTCCAGAACGGGTTGCCATTCCGCTTCACCCCATCCACGTGCACCGGCAGGTAGTCGCCCACCGTCACCTGCTGCACGCCGGGAATATTCCGGAGCTCCTCTTTCAGTGTTGCCACCTGTTTGCCGAGCGTATGCGTGCCCTGGATCACCATCACCTGGTCCTTATCAAAGCCAATTTCACGGTTCAGGATGAAATGCATCTGACTGTTGATGATCAATGTGCCGATGATGAGGATGATGGAGGTGGTGAACTGGAACACGACCAGCCCATTGCGCAATAGCGGGTTTTTGGCACCACGGCTTACTTGACCTTTCAGCACCTGAGCCGGACGGAAGCTGGATAAATAAAGGGCAGGATAAAGCCCCGCAAGCAAGCCGATGCCCACCGCCGATCCGCCAATGATGGGGAACAGCCAAGGATTGCTCCACGGAAATACTAATTGTTTACCCGCAAGCTGATTGAACAGCGGCAGAAAGCCCCATGCAAGCAAGACACCTAAGGCAACGGACAGTAAGCTATACAGCATGGATTCGGAAAGAAATTGCCCGATCAGCGCACTGCGGTAAGAGCCGACCACTTTCCGCAAACCGATTTCTTTGGCGCGGCTGGCCGACTTAGCCGTAGCCAGGTTAATGAAATTGACACAGGCAATCAACAGGATAAATCCAGCCACAGCGCCAAACAGCCAGACGAAACGGATATCGCCCTTGGGCCCCGCGTCATTGTACTCCCGGAAGTCATGCGAATGCAGGTGGATAGCCGATAAGGGCTGAAGGTGGAGTTGTGCTGTTTTCAAGAATTCAGGCACTTGCCGCCCGTTTGCGATATAGGTCGGGATCTTGTAATTCTCCAATACGTTTTTGGTGATCTTACTCGCCAATAGGCCGATATCCGTGCCGGGTTTGATTTTGAAATACGTCACATAATTACTGGACAACCAATTGGTTTGCTCCCCATCGTAGAATGGGGCCTCGGTAAGCGTGAGGAAAAAATCATAGCCATGCAGGTGGGAGTTGGTGGGGATGTCTGCGATGACACCCTTGATCGTATAGGGTTTGCTTTTGTCGTTGTTCAGGTAGATGATCTTACCGACCGGATTGCCCTTGGCAAAATAGTTGCGTGCCTTGGACGCTGTCAACACCACCGTATTCGGTTCGCTCAAGGCATTGCGTCGGTCGCCATGCACCATAGTCAGCTGCAGCAATTCCAGCAGTTCCTGATCCATGTAGACAACGCCTCCCTCATGCGTGCTTTCGGGGTGATCATCGGTAGACACCTGATTGCTCCCGGCACCGAAGAGCGGGTTGGGGAGCAGGCGGCCCGCCAGCTCGATTTCCGAGAAATCTGCCTTCATCGTTTCGGCAAGCGGTGCTTCAAATGCAACACCTTTTACCGTGTTACCTTCATTGTTGAACTGTCCCACCACACGGTAGAGTCGGTCAGCATCCGGATAGAATTGATCATAGCTGGTTTCATGGAGGATGTACAGGCTGATCAGGATACAGGCCGCTATGCTGAATGCGAACCCACCGATTTTGATGGTCGAATAGAGCCGGTGCTTCACCAGGTTCCGCCACGCGATTTTGAGGTAGTTTTTGATCATTTTTAGACACTGGACACTGGACGCTAGACAACAGACAACAGACACTAGACAACAGACATTAGACAACAGACATTAGACAAGAGACTAAACTGGCCATGGAATTTACTCCGCTGTTTAATCACTTAATTCGTTGCAGTTTTTGCGCCAAATTGATAAATATTTATTAATCAGATATTTATGTTGTTTTGTGCTGCAACAGGTGTTCGATATCGAACACCTGTTGTTCATTTGCGGACAGATAAGTCGGGGACATCGTGACCGCAAATTATTTACTAATTATTTTAGCTTTTTGGTTATTGTTGTTATATTTGCATCCAGTAAATTATTAGCATCAACCACCATGAAACAACCAAGGTACATCGACCCACTGACGGATTTTTCGTTCAAACGGCTATTCGGCACCGAGCCGAACAAAGATTTGCTGATCGACCTGCTCAACGGGATATTCGGGGGTCGAAAGGTTATCACGGATGTCGTGTACAACAAGAACGAGCATGTGGGCGACGGGGAACTGATTGGTTCGGTGATATTCGACCTGACGTGTACGGGCGACGACGGCTCGCAGTTCCTGATCGAGGTGCAGCGTACGGAGCAATCATACCTCAAGCAACGGATGCTGTATTACTCAAGCAAATTGATAGCCGACCAGGCACCGCGGGGCCGGCGTGCGGCATGGAACTACGGCATCAGCGAGGTGTATGTGATCGTACTGATGGATGGATTTTCCATGCCCGGGGGCAGCGATGGTAGGTACCTGCATGATATTTGCCTGTGCAACAGGGAAACTGGTAAAGTGTTTTATGAGGAATTAGGTTATTTCTATATTGAATTGATTAATTTTGTGAAGGAAGAATCGGAGTTGGAGACCGATCTGGACCGGTGGTTACATGTGTTGACCAATATGTCTGGAATGGACAAGTTGCCGATTTACCTCAGAAAACCGATATTTGAGAAATTGTTTGATATATCGGAATACAGTAAACTCAACAAGGAGGAACGAACCATGTATGATGTCAGTTTAAAACGCAGGTGGGACGAATACAGTGTGCGGGAGACGGCCCGTGAGAAAGGTTATGCAGAGGGTCTCGAACAGGGCCTAGAACAAGGTCTAGAACAGGGCCTAGAGCAAGGCAAACTCGAAACCATCCGCAATTTGATTACGGAATTTGATTTTTCAGACCAGCAGGCAGCCAAGGCCGCAGGCGTTCCACTTGAAGTTGTCCAGGAAATCCGCCGGGAATTGACCGATAAGAAGAAATAGTTCACTCATCCCGCAAAGACTCCACCGGGTTCGCCACCGCCGCCCGTATGGCCTGCCAACTTACCGTCAGCAATGCAATCGCCATAGCAGCTAGACCAGCCATCGCAAACATCCACCATTGGATATCGATGCGATAGGCAAAATTCTCAAGCCATTTGCTGAAGCCCCAATACGCTAATGGACAGGCAATGACGAACGCCACGATCACCAATTTGATGAAGTCAAGGCTCAACAGGCGCACCAGCGAAGGTACCGTGGCGCCGAGTACCTTGCGCACACCGATTTCCTTGGTGCGTTTCTCGGCAGTAAAAGCCGCAAGGCCAAACAAGCCAAGACATCCCACGAATATGGCCAATACCGAAAAGGACAACAATACCGATGCCGTCTGCTGGTCGGATTGGTACAGGCTTTTCAAATGGCTGTCGAGGAAGGTATAATCAAACGGAGCGTCAGGCACAACCCTTTTATAAGCCGCCTCATATTGACGTAATGTTTCTCTTAAGTCGCCCGTGTTAAAACGCACCATCAGATAACGAACGGTCTGGGGAGTGTTCGTAAAGGCGTATGCACCCATGGGATTATGCAACGTGGCATAATTGAAATTATCGACCACGCCGACGATGTAGGTGTTATCGCCGAAGCCGGCCGAAACCTTCTTGCCGATGGCTTCTTCCGGAGTGAGGCCAAGGTAATCTACAGCATATTTATTGAGCACAGCTTCGAAAATCCATCCCCCATCCTGCGTGGTATCGCTATTTACCCGTTCGTTGACCATTCTTCCCGCCAACAACTCCAGTTGCAATACGCTTTCGATATCGCCAATGACCCGGTTTGCAGAGAGCGCTGCCCCCTGCTTATCGGAATCGTCTCTGTGGATAAAATGACCGCTTTCGCCCCTTCCCGGAAACGCTTGGGACACCACCATGCTTTGCGTGGGGGCTAATGCACTGATCTGGTTTCGCAGGGCATCCAGTTCTTGATCGTTTTTTAGCGAACCTATGCTGATCGCGATGACGTTCTCCGGATTATAGCCCAGCTTGCGTTGGCTCACGAAGTCCATTTGGCGGTACATGATCACAACGCCTACGATGAGGACGATGCTGGCACTGAACTGCAATACGACGAGTGCCCGGCGGAAAAGCGCCGAACCCGTCTTGACGGTTTTTCCCTTCTGGAGGGCTTCCAGCGGCGTATAGGAAGAAAGGATGACGGCCGGATAAAGGCCGGAAACCAACGTCAGTGAAAGCCAAAGTACGGGCAGTCCCATCCAAAAAACAGGGTGCGAAAGGGTAGTATATACCAGCATTTTGCCCGATAACGCGTTGAATAGGGGAATGCCCATGACGGCAAGCGCCAGTCCGAACAAGATGGAAATCAGTGTCAACAAGGCTGTTTCGGCATAGAACTTACCCACCAGTCCCTTCCGGCTGGCACCAAGGGCTTTGCTTACCCCCACCTCCTTGCTGCGTTGCTGTGCACGTGCAGTAGCGAGGTTCATGTAGTTGATGGCGGCCATCAGCAGCAATGCGATCGCTAAGTAAGTAAGTTGCTGAAGTTGTTTGGCGTCGCCCCGCCGGTTGCTGTAGGCTTTGATTTCCGCCGAATTTAAATGCACGTCTGTCAACGGTTGGAGCGACAAGGTATAATACGTGCCTTCGGCACCCACATGTTCATTGATCATCTTCGGAAGGTAATCTTCCACCTTGCGGTAATCGTCGGAATCGTTCAACATAATCCAGGTTTCGAAGCTGGCATTGTCCCACTTGAGGTCTTTCGAAAAGCCCGATGTAGTAAATGAACCGATCAAGTCGGCATCAAACGTGCTGGTCGCCGGCAAATCGGCATAGACCCCGGTCACCTTCAGTGTGGTATTCCTATCCAATTCCACGGTCTTATTGATCGGACTTTCATCGCCGAAATACTGCTTGGCCTTGCGTTCCGAAAGGAGTACGGTGTTTGGTTCGCTGAGTGCCTTTTTTCGATCGCCATGAACAAACTGAAGGTCAAAGATTTCCACGATGTCCGGGTCGGCCCAGTACAGGCGACTTTCGATATAGGCATCGCTCCCGATCGTGATACTCGCATTGTCGCCGAAGCCGTTCAGCAAGGTGCGGGCAGACCGTTTCACTTCGGGGATGTTGTCTCGCACCGTGGGGCCTATCGCATTGGGTACACCGGCCCAAAGCATCTTGCTCTCTTCGTGGTTGACGTGTGCGATATAACGGAATATCTTATCCCGATCGGGAAACGTATCGAATGACCGCTCCTGGATGACAAAGAGCGAAAGGAGAAGCGCTACACTGAGCCCTATGGCCAGCCCGAAAATGTTCAATAGGCTGAACAGTTTGTTGTTCAGTAAATTGCGCCAAGCGGTTTTGAAGTAGTTCGTTATCATTTTTTTAGACGTTAGACAACAGACCAATCACCGGCCACTCATCACCCATTACAGGTCACCGGCCACCACCAACGTTAACCAACCGTTTCCATCAGTACCTGTCCATCCAGCATGCGGATGACGCGGTCGGCGTAGCGGGCATCGTGTTCACTGTGGGTCACCATCACGATGGTCGTACCGGCTTCATTCAGTTCGGTAAGCAACTGCATCACCTCGTTACCGTTGTTCGAGTCGAGGTTACCCGTGGGCTCATCCGCCAGGATCAGTTTGGGGTTGTTCACCACCGCACGGGCCACGGCCACACGCTGCTGCTGACCACCGGAAAGCTGCTGCGGAAAGTGGTTGCGGCGGTGCATGATCTGCACCTTCTCCAACACCTCCTCCACCCGTTTCTTGCGCTCGGCAGCAGGCACCTTCGTATAGATGAGCGGCAGTTCCACATTTTCGAATACCGTCAGTTCGTCGATCAGGTTGAAGCTCTGAAACACGAAGCCGATATTGTGCTTGCGCAGGTCGGAGCGTTTCCGTTCGTTGAATTTGGCTACTTCGATGTTGTTGAAAAGATAGCTTCCATTATCCAGGTCGTCCAGCAAGCCGACAATGTTGAGCAGGGTAGACTTGCCGCAGCCCGAGGGTCCCATCACCGCCACAAATTCACCCTGTTTTACATGGATGCTCAGGTTGTTGAGCGCAATCGTCTCCACCTCCTCGGTGCGATAAAATTTTTGCAGTTCTGTAATTTTAATCATGTTATTTAGCTTTCGGCAGTCGGCTATCAACTTTCGGCAGTCAGCCTATGCGTGGTTCGTTACTTATATTGTTTGGTTAATTCCAGTTATGTCAATCATCTGTTTGTGTGCCAGTCACGTTAATCGTTCATATACATTATCGTTCCAAAATTTTAATGTATTGAAAGTCAGTCAAATGATTCGCCTATTGATTTTAAGACTGTTCGATATCGAACACCTGTTGTCCGCAAGCGGACAATTAATTTGATTACGTTGGCGATACGGAGATAACCCTCAAGTGTGATCCGGCTCAGTCAAGCGGATTGGCGCGCTGGGGTATAGATTGGATGAGCGCTGATTGCCATTACCTAGTCTCGGCAGGAAGGTGGAAGTATGCGCTGTCGGAAACGACTTCACCGCCAAAGGACATAAACGTACAGAACGCGTGCACTTCGGTGCCTGCCCAGTCTTCATCCGCTTCAATGGTACATTCACCCGCATCGCGTGTCGATTCGTTGAAGAAAGGAAACCACTGATCCAGCGAAACGGAATAGATAACGAAGGAGAGCAAATCGCCCACGTGGGCATGTGATTGACCGGCATTGTTGTGCCACATGATCCGTAATCCGGCAGCAGTCCATACAGCGGTTAGCTCCTTGGGGCCCGGCAACTCACCTTGGCTAACCTGGAGTTTCGTCCAGTCGATTTCGAGATTAGGGTACTCACCTTTGAGTGCATTCTTTTTGTTCAATGACAGGGCCAAGTTGAAGGCACTCATGTTCAAGGACGCCGCGGCATCTCGGAAGCCAATTCGAATGAATACCTTGAGCGGCTGGAGCACCTCCATGATACGTTTCATGGCCTGCTCATTGGCCAGTCGCGCTTCGCTGCGTGGTTTATGGCTCTTGCGGGGCAATCCGCGGATCACATCAAGGCCTTTCCATTTATAACCAACGACGCTCCCTACTTTTCCGCTGAAGCTTCCATTGGGTCCATTTTTGAATACTGCCATACTGTTATCTCCTGATGTTTCACCTCCAAATATAAACTGTTTTCTAAAATTATTGAAATATTAATCGAATATAATTAATAGATAGTACGCTTGTCATTCGTATTTGACCCTATCATGTCCCTATAAAAACCCTATAAAATACCTATAATATACCCAATAATTTAAAAAGCAATGGCCAATTGGCAACCTCTCAACCAGCAGCCTTTCAGCCAATAAAAAACGGCGGGAAGAGCATTGCTTCCCGCCGGTCTATCATTTTTCCTGTACCGTTACCTGCTTACCAATCGAGTTTCACGTGCATTCCATCCGGATGGTTTTCGAACTGGAGAAAATACGTATGCGATGATGCGTCCCACGATGTTTTGACGGCGCTGACGGGATCTCCGGCAGGATCCGTGACTGTGAATTGACGGGGTTCTGCTGGCAACAGCACGCGCATGACATTGGTGGTATTCAAGGGGCTCCGGCAGACAAAAGCGTAACCATTTCCGGTGACATCCTCGTCGTAGATCCGCGAAGCGGAGGCCAGTACCTGTGGCTTGGAAGGATCGTCAACCCGGCTGATGTGGTATAACAACGCTTGCCGGCCCGGCTGGATGACTTTTTGGGCAAGCACGGGCAACTCCGGATCGTATAGATCGATCACCGGGCCGTCGATGGTAAAGGGGGCTGCATCTTCATGTTCATCCAAGACGGCAGCGATATCGTATGGCCCTCTTTCCAAATACAGCTGGTTCTTGAAAAGAAGCGGCTCGGCCGACTTCCGCTCATACAACGCGTTGACCACCTGAATGAATTTCTGATCTCCACCTTCTTGCAGTACATACTCTTTCGGGTCGCTGCGGAGGATGTGCACGACGCCCTTGCCGTATGGGTATTCCCCATCAGGGGCACCGGCCGCGATCCCCAGCTGTTCGAAGAGGTGATCGGAGGGGCGCTGGTAGTCATTCCCTTCGGCATTCCACCATTCTTCGACGGTCTGATAGGGATCCTCGTCGCGCCCGCTGTACACCAGCGCGCCGCCTTCCTTAACCCATTGGGCGATGTGGGCATGCCCCTCGGCCGACATGGGCTTCATATTGGAATAGGTCATCAGGAGCACTTTGGTGTCTTTTAAGGTCTCCTTGTACGACACGTTTTCCAGGTGAACCGTCTTCACGGGAACACCCCGCTTCAGAAACGGCAGTGCCTGCCCGTAAAAATTTGACAGTTGCGGATCTTCATAGCCGTCATGGGTGGGAAACTGCTGGAACATCAATGAATTGGCCATCAACACGCTGATGCCGGGACTGCCGGAGACGGTGTTTTCCGATAGCGGCATGTGGTTCAGGGTATTGATCATGACCTGCATCTGCGTCGAATAGTGACGCGGAATGTTTGCTTTCTCCTCGCTGTCTTTGCTGACCCGGTACTGGCCCTCATAAATGCGGTCGGGCCAGGGCATGACCTCGTAGTCGGCGATATTGGGATACAGCAGCTGGGCGGTAAACGTGGCTTCGTAGTTGTTCTTGTAGTCTACCCAGTCGCGGGGCCAGTCTTCGATCGGATCGGTAAGGAAGAACATCTTCCTGCCGGTAGGGGCTGTCATGGATTCCATGGAACCATATTCCAGGAAAGCTGTTTCAAATACACGCTCCTTTTCCTTGCCGTTGAAATAGTTCGGTTCCCGGGCAGTGCCTGTCCACACTTGCGCAATATAACCGTCTACCACATCCAGCGAAGCCAGGCTGGCCTCGGGGCTCACGATCTGCCATTGTGAATAGTTGACGAGTGAGTGCGTCGGCACATAACAGCGAACATCCATGCCCTTGCTTTTCCCGTAGGCTTTGGCATAGGTAAATACGTCTTTCAGGGCGTTATAATACAGTTGATATTTCAACTTGCTGGACAAGTACGTGTTTTCGGGCGATTCGTGCTGCGGGCGCCACGGGAAGCCGTAATACGCCTGCCATTCCCGCTTAAACGCTTCGCTATACCCCGCGCGCGCCCAAAATTCGGGTTCTTCCATGTAGATGGCATCAATACCCGCATCGATCACGCGTTTCACATGTTTCTCCTTGATGTATTTCAGGTAATTGGCGGTCGGCACGATATAGGGAACCATGCGGCCATGCCAGATGGTGTCGCCGTCCTGCTCTACCTGCCCTTCGTCTAAGTGCCATTTGCCGTCCCATTCGCCGGTGAAGTAGTCCTGGTATTCACCCCAGGCGATCCCCGTCATGAAATGGGTGGTGTACCCGCGTTCCCGCCAGGATTGTACCCGCTCCTCAAAGGATTTCCCCTTGTGTTTGTCGGAGGGGTTCCCGCCGACGCCGTAAACCATGGCAATGTCTGCCCGTGTGTCGGTAACGGGCTTCCAATGCTGGGAGGTCTGAAAACTGGTTTTTTCCCGTGTTTTGATTTTCCCGCTTTGGTCGGTCTGCTTCAGGGAGGTGCACGAGGCGATGCTCAGCAGACAAAGTGATAGAATCGTGATGTTGACTCGTTCGAAAGATTCCATTTGGTTTTTTTGTTGGTTAACGATAAGGACAAATTTACCTCTTCCTGGTCATCACCCGATGGATAATGATCAGTCCACCGAGCATGCATATGGCCCCGATCAAGAAATGGACACCCGGAAAGTGGAAAGGAGCCTTATCGGTCGTGAAATAAGAAAATGTGTTATTCATGATGAGCGGCCCTAAGATGGTGGTGAGGCTCATCAGGCTGGTCAGCGCGCCTTGAAGCTCACCCTGCTGGCTGCTATTGACATGCCCGGCAATGACCGCTTGCAGCGATGGGCCGCAGATGCCTCCGAGGCAGTACGGAATCAAGAACGCAAACATCATCCAGCCTTCGGAAGCAAAGGCAAAGAGCACCAGCCCTAAGGTATATAAAGAAAGCCCGAGATAGATACTTTTTTCGTTTCCAAGTTTCGGCGTGATGACACGGGTGAGGCCCGCCTGCACGAAGCCCGTGAGGACACCGACCGTAGCCAGGGAAAAGCCGATCATTTTTTCGCTCCAGTCAAAACGGTAAATGGTAAAAAAGTTCCAGTTGCTCTGCACGGCCTGTGCGCCGAGATAAATAAGAAAAAAACTAAGCGCAAGTCCGCCGATTTCCGGATGCTTGGTCAGGAAGGCCAGTGAGCCCCAAGGATTGGCCCGTTTCCATTCGAACGCCCGGCGATTGTCCTTTTGAAGCGACTCGGGCAGCAGGAAGTATCCGAATAGGCAGTTGATCAGGCACAGTGCCGCAGCGGCATAAAACGGTGCCCGCAGCCCCCATACGGCGAGCAATCCGCCCAATGCGGGACCCAACACGAAGCCTAAGCCAAATGCAGCCCCGATAAGGCCGAAATTTTTTGCCCGCGTGGTCTCATCCGTACTGATGTCGGCGATATACGATGCAGCGGTGGTAAAGCTGGCTCCGGTGATACCGGCGATGACGCGGCCCAGGAACAGCCAACCGTATGTGGGTGCCCAGGCGAGGATCATGTAGTCGATACCGAAACCCAGCAGCGAAAAAAGCAAGATCGGACGCCGCCCATACCGGTCGCTGAGGTTGCCGATCACGGGGGAAAACAGAAACTGCGTGATGGCAAATACCGACAGCAACAGGGCGCCATAGGTGCTTGCCTCGTTAACCGGGATGCCCTTTAGCTCGGCGATCAAATCAGCCATTACGGGTATGATGAGTCCCCACCCCATGACATCGATCAACAAGGTGACGAAGATAAAACCGATGGCCGCGCGCTTGGATGTCTGCATAGCAATTACAGCGAAAAGTTACCGGGCCAATATTAGTGATAATTTCAATCGAACCATTACTCATCTGCAACTAATGTAGCCAAATTGTCAAATAATATAATTGTGTTTGAACATGTAATTTAATGTTGTTTTATTTGCGGCTTCATATTAACAATTAAAAACATGAAGAAATTTAATGTACTAATCTTAGCAGGCCTGGCATTTTTCGCGGTGTCATGCGGTAACGCGTCTAAGAACGCTGCCGTTAGCGAAGAGCAAGAGGTTGCCGAAAAACAAGGCGATGTTTATGCGGTTGATTTGGCTAATTCGGCGGTCAATTGGAAGGCGTATCACAAGGGCGGTTTTGCGCCGCGCTGGGGCACATTGGGCATCAAATCCGGAGAAGTTACGGTGGCCGATGGCAACATTACGGCCGGTGACTTCGTCATCGACTTCGAATCACTGAAGGTGGATTCGGCATCGGTAACCGAGGCGGATAAGAAACATACCGACTTAGAAGCCCACTTGAAGAATGAGGACTTTTTCAATGTGACCAAATTTCCCACCGCAGCGTTCAAGATCACGCAGGTTGCTGACTTGGATACGGCTTCGGCCACCGGAGCGATCGAAGGGGCTAACAAGACCGTGAGCGGAAATTTGACCTTGCTTGACAGCACGCTGAATATTTCTTTCCCGGCGAAAGTTGCTGTGGCCGGCGGAAAAGCGTCTGTACAAGCACAATTTACCGTTAACCGCGCTGATTGGGGCATTAAATTCGGCACCTCCGAAGCGGATCCTGCTGAATGGGGTATCAGCAAAGATATTGAGATCGGTATCGATGTAGAAGCTGCTGCGCAGTAACCATATTCTGACCGTACAACTTTTGAAAAAAGCGGAATATCCGATTAAAGGATGTTCCGCTTTTTTTTAATGGCTCAAACCGTCTTAATTTTTACTTTTTCTTTATAATTGCGTTATTAAATCCGTTAATGCCTCAAGGCTTCCATGCCCAATGACCGAAAGCGAAAAATACGTATGTGAATTACAGGAAGGGTGCGAATCAGGTTTGTACCATTTCATCCAATTGCATGGCAAAGCACTGCGTTTCTTTGCCTATCGCCTCGTCCGAAGCAGGGAAGCCGCTGAAGAAATTGTGTCTGACGTGTTTTTGGGTCTGATAATCCGGAAAGTATCGAATATGGGCTGGCCAGGGGAAAGCGGCTGCTCCATGGCGATACCAAAATGCATGGGAGTATATATGCATTGAATCATCGCGACAATATAGAAGAGGCTGTTTATCTTTGCCTCAAAGATTCCGATGGGTTAATGGTGTTCGACATCGTGCAGGTGATCGGATTCGATCAATGGGATGCCATCAAACGCGGGATCGCGCGGTCGGGTTTTTAAAGGATACGCAGCATGCACTCAAATTTTTTGAAGATCCAACTATCGTGATGAAACGCAGAACATTTTTAGAAGCATTAGCCATCGGTGGGAGCGCGATTGCTGCTACCCCGTTAACGGGCTTTTCCGCCGCGGCTGAAGTGAAGGGGCAGGGCGGAACGGGCGGCGAGCTGCTGGAGGCAGATATTGTGATCGCCGGGGGCGGTTTAGGTGGTTTTGCCGCTACCCTGGCGGCGCTCCGCAACGGGCACACGGTTATCCTGACCGAAGAAACGGACTGGATAGGGGGGCAGCTGACACAACAAGGCGTACCGCCCGATGAGCATCCATGGATAGAGACCATGGGAGCCACGCAGCTTTACCGGGATTTCCGGAACGGCGTCAGGGAATATTATAAACGGAACTATCCCCTGACCGATGAAGCTAAAAGCAATCCGTTGCTGAATCCGGGCAATGGCGTGGTCTCGGCTTTGTGCCACGAGCCGCGGGTGGCGCTGGCCGTGTTGACAGCTATGCTCGATCCCTACCTGAGTAGCGGCCGCCTGGTGCTGTTGCTGGAACACAAGGCGATAAGTGCCGAAACGGCGGGCGACGAGGTACGGGCCGTGCTGGTGAAGGAATTACGCTCGGGCAGGCAGAAAACGCTCATGGCTCCTTACTTCGTCGACGCGACTGAACTGGGCGATCTGCTGCCGCTGACGGGAACCGAATTTGTGACCGGAACCGAGGCTAAAAAGGATACGGAAGAGCTACACGCTCCGGAAGTGGCTGATCCGGATAATAACCAAGCATTTACCGTCTGTTTCGCAATGGACTACCTGCCGGGTGAGGACCATACGATCAAGCAGCCGGCCAATTACGCGTTTTGGAGAAGCCATGTGCCGGACCTGAATCCCCCATGGCCGGGCGAATTGTTGGGACTGCATTACTCCAGTCCACAGACGCTGGAATCGAAAATGCTTGGGTTCCATCCGGAAGGGGTGCCTACGGGGAATACCCTGAACCTGTGGAACTACCGGAAAATCATCAGCACGAACAACTTTAGGGAGGGGGCCTATGCCGGAGATATCACCTTGGTAAACTGGCCACAGAACGACTACATGCTGGGGAACCTTGTCGGTGTTTCCGAAAAGGAATTCGACAAACATGTCGCTGCCGCCAAAGAGCTGAGCCTTTCGTTGCTTTACTGGCTGCAAACCGAGGCTCCCAGGCCCGACGGTGGCAAGGGGTGGCCAGGCCTCCGTCTGCGCAAAGACATCATGGGCACGGAAGATGGTTTGGCCAAGTATCCCTACGTGCGGGAGTCGCGCCGCATCAAGGCGGTCTTTACCATATTGGAGGAACATGTGGGCAAAGAGAATAGGGAGCTAGTCGCTGGCGGTCCCGTGGATAAGGCTGCCGAGTTTCATGACAGCGTGGGCATTGGGTATTACCACATCGACCTGCATCCAAGCTGTAATGGAACCAACTACATCGATTTTGATTCCCTGCGGTTCCAGATCCCCTTAGGAGCGCTTTTGCCGATCAGGATAAAAAACCTGCTGCCTGCCAACAAGAACATCGGCACCACGCATATCACCAATGGCTGTTATCGGCTCCATCCGGTAGAGTGGAGCATTGGCGAGGCCGTGGGTCTGCTGCTTACCTACGCGATGCGCAAGCAGGTGGCTCCCAAGGAAGTGCGGAGTGACCAGCAACTCCTTCAAGGATTCCAGCAGTTCATCCGGGTACAGGGGATCGAAACCGAATGGCGTGACGAATAGGATGGCGGCTGAACGATGAAAAGAATATCACTTGCGACTTTTCTAACTTAATGACGATAATGAAGCCATCATTCCTTATTCTTTTTGCCGGTATCTTGATCGCTGGCTTGTTCGCAACCTGCAAGCATCACAAAGGGGGCGCAGGTACGAAACCCGACAGCAGCCGCTATACTCGTGTCGTGCTGACCGAAGGGCTGGACGAACCGATGCAGATGGCCATCCTTCCGGGGGGCGACGTGCTGTTTGTCGAGCGCAAGGGCGGTGTGAAGCTTTATAAACAGGGAAGCGGGGACCTGAAGGCGATTGCCAATTTCAGTGTATTCAGCGGCATTGAGGATGGTTTGTTGGGTGTTGTCATGGATCCGGGCTATGAAAAGAATCACTGGGTGTACTTTTACTATGCAGTAGCGGGCGAAAAGGCGGTGAGTCGGTTATCGCGTTTCGAGTTCCGCAACGACAGCCTGCTGCAGGCTACGGAAACGGTGATCCTGGAAATTCCGACACAGCGGATTTATTGCTGCCACTCGGCAGGCTACCTGCGGTTTGATATGGCGGGCAACCTGTACCTTTCTGTCGGCGACAACACCAATGCCGAAGAGACAGAAGGCTATACGCCGGTAGACGAGCGGCCCGGACACGAATTGGCTGATGATCAAGCGACGGCGGCCAATACCAACGACCTACGGGGGAAGATTCTGCGTATCAGGCCCCTGCCAGAAGGGGGCTATAGCATACCAGCGGGCAACCTCTTTCCGCCGGGTACCCCAGATACCCGCCCGGAAATCTATGTGATGGGTACCCGTAACCCCTATCGGTTCAGCATCGATAGCGAGACGGGATTCCTCTATTTCGGCGATGTCGGTCCGGACACCCAGGTGGAATCGCCAGCGGGCGAAAAAATGAGCTACGATGAGATCAACCAGGTGCGGGAACCGGGTTTCTTCGGATGGCCATATTTCCTGGGTAATAACGATGTCTTTCCGAAATACAACTACGCAACCAAGCAGCTCGAATCCGGAAAGGACCCCGCCAAGCCTTTGAATGAGTCGCCCAATAATACCGGGCTGCGCGAATTGCCCCCGGCAACGCCTGCCATGATCTGGTATGGCAAGGGCGATTCAAAGCAATTTCCGTTGGTGGGCAATGGGGGTGCCTCTGCCATGGCCGGACCGGTTTATTACAGCGAGCATTTCAAGGATGCCCCGTATAAACTATCGGACTATTACAACGGCAAGCTTTTCATCTTTGAATGGATCAGGGGGTGGATCATGGCGGTCAGTTTTGATGAAAACGGCAATTTCGGTGGCATGGAACCCTTTCTGGACCACTGGAAGTTCGATGCTCCGGTGGATATGCAATTTGCGCCGGATGGAGCTATTTATGTGCTGGAATATGGCACGAATTGGTTTTCCAAAAATACGAATGCCCGTTTGATAAGGATCGAATATGCGGAGGGCAACAGGAAACCTATCGCCGATATCGCGTTGGACAAGCAGTACGGGGCAGCTCCGTTTGCGGTGCAACTTTCGGCTACCGGATCCAAGGATTACGACGAAGGAGACCAGCTATCGTTCCGCTGGCGCATTGAAGGCAAGGGTTACGATGGCGAAAGGGTGTCGCACACCTTCTCCAAGCCAGGTACTTACGAGGTGGAACTGACGGTGAGTGACGATCATGGCGGTGTCGGACACTCCACTGCGCGCATATATGTGGGCAATACCCCGCCCAATGTAGCTATCCAGACCTCATCCAACCGTAGTTTTTATTGGGACGGTGCCCTGTTGGATTATCAGGTGAGGGCAACGGATGCCGAGGATACCATTTCTCAGGATAAAATTGAGACAGTGTTCGGCTATATCCCCAATGGCAAGGATGCCGCCTTGGTGCTGAGCGGGGGGCAGGATCCAAGCCGTATACAGCACTTGAAGGGACAGCAGTTGATTGCCAATCTGGACTGCAAATCCTGCCATTCCATCGACAAGGAATCGGTAGGCCCCACGTACCAAGCGGTGGCGGTGAGGTATGCCAAAAAGGCCGGATCCGAGGAGTTGCTCATTGACAAGATCATCCAGGGCGGAAGCGGCAATTGGGGAGAGCGGGCCATGTCGCCGCATCCGGCGTTGCCGCGGGAAGATGCAAAGGAGATGGTGCGCTATATTCTTTCCTTCGCGGGTGAGCGCGAGCGGCTGCCGGTGTCAGGTAAGCTGGCGTTGACCGCGCATCAAAACGGAGTCGGTGATGGCGTGTACCTGCTCCGCGCCACCTATACCGACAACGGTGCGGGCGGTATTCCGCCCCTCAGCGCGCACGATCATATCCTGCTGCGCCGTCCGCGAGTGCAAGCGGAGGATTTTGATGCAGGAAATGTGCGGATTGCCACGATTACCACGGCCTTCTTGTCTTATATATACGACATTAAGGACAGTAGTTACGTGGCCTTCCGGGATGTAGACCTTACGGAGGTACGACGTATCGCGTATCGCATCCAGCCAAGCGGGGTGGGCGGCGCCATTGAGCTTCGTCTGGACAGCATGGCGGGCGCAGTGGTTTCCCGCGTCGACGTGCCCACGGGCAACTACAGCGGTGCGGAGGACGGCTGGCGTGAGATCGTAGGGGCAGTCAGTAACACTTCAGGCAAGCATGACCTGTATGTTGTATTCGTCAATCAAGCGGGACGGGAGCAACCACTGTTCAATATCGATTGGCTCGAATTTCATAATCGTTAAACAGCAAGAATGTATACTATTTTTATTGATTTTTAAGGAGAACAACGCACGTAAACGATAGCAAACGATGGAAAAGCAAAAGAGACCCCTGCGGGTATTGGTGGTTGGCTGCGGCAATATGGGGGCCTCCCACGCCCAAGCTTATCACGATATGGATGAATTTGAAATTTGTGGACTGGTATCTACCGGCGATAGTAAAGTGAAACTGAATGCGCTGTTGGGAGGCGGATATCTCCTGTACCGTGATTTCGAGGAGGCACTTGCAGCCACGCGTCCGGACGCGGTTTGTATCTCCACCTATCCGGACACCCATGAAGCCTATGCGATTCGTGCTATGGAGGCCGGCTGCCATGTGTTTATCGAAAAGCCTTTGGCCGACAGTGTTGAGGGTGCGGAGCGGGTAGCGGCTGTGGCCGCGCGTACGGGGAGGAAGCTGGTGGTGGGTTATATATTGCGTTATCATCCGTCGTGGCAGCGCTTTATCGAGCTCAGCGGCAAGCTGGGAAAGCCATTGGTCATGCGGATGAATCTCAATCAGCAGAGCCAGGGGACGATGTGGAATGTGCATCGGAATCTGATGAAAAGCCTGAGCCCCATCGTGGATTGCGGCGTACACTATATCGACGTGATGTGTCAGATGACAGGCAGCAAGCCTATCCAGGTCAATGCCATCGGTGCCAGGCTTACGGATGATATCCCGGAGGGGAACTACAATTATGGACAGTTGCAGATCCGCTTTGAAGATGGGTCGGTAGGCTGGTACGAGGCCGGGTGGGGGCCTATGATCAGTGAAACGGCGTTTTTCGTGAAGGATGTCATCGGGCCGGAGGGTTCGGTGTCTATCGTGGCGAAGGAAGCGGGTGGCAGCGGGCATTCCGATGACGTAGCGGCCCATACCAAGACAGAGTCACTGCGTTTCCACCACGCCGCTATCGATGATACCAATTCGTTTGTAACACCGGACGAATGGATAGATCTAACGGACGAACCGGACCACCAGGAATTGTGTAACCGGGAGCAGCGGTTCTTCCTGAAAGCCATCGAGGAAGACTTGGACCTGACCGAGGCAACCGAGCATGCGCTGAACAGCTTGCGTATTGCATTTGCTTGCGATGAATCGGTGAAGACCGGCAGTCCGGTATCTTTATAGCGTAGGTGCGACGGGTTAATACAGTAAGCCAAACAACCAAAGCGGGATTTTATTGTCGATGCCCACGTCAATGTTGTCCGCAGCAATGAAAGCCCGGTCGACACCAGCAAGCTGCTTCTGTCCTTTGGCTTTTCCACCCACTTCAATGGTAATGGTACGGTCTACCAGAAAATCGCCTTTGGCCGGCAGGGAGACTTTATGTTTGGCATTACGAAGTTGGTTGAGTAAAAACGATTCCCGGCGGCTGCCGCTGTTGGCTTGTGTAGCGGCAACGGCACGATGAAGATTGGGGTTCTCTAAATAGACCTTTTCGGGCTTTTGTAGTGTACTGATACTGGCTCCCGAGGCGTCGAGGATATTGATTAATCGTGCCTTCTCCAGATAATGCAGGTATTGGACTACGGTTTGGCGGCTGATACCTATTTTGTCGCTCAATTTGCTGATATTTGGTTTGAAAGGCACGTTTTCGGCTAAAATGGCCAATAATTGCAAGACTTTACCAGTGTTGTTAATATCAAAACCATCAATAAAACGGAGTTCGGTTTCAATGATCAATCGTATTACCTGCTCGATACGTATAAAATATGTATGGATATTTTCGTTGAAAAACGGGTAGTAGCCATGGTCGAGATAAGCTTCAAAGTGGCGAATCGGTCGAAAATCCTTGCTCAAATTCAATGCAATTTGTGTATGATGCGCGAGGATATCTTGTAAGGATAGGATTCCGGTCGTATAGACATCCGCAAAGTGTAGGTACTCGCGGAATGAAAGGCCACTCAATTCATAGAAAACCGCTCGGCGGCTGAGGTCGGCTTCCTGCCGGTAAATGTTTATGACGGATGATCCGGTGAATACGATATGAATGTCTTTATACGTGTCGTAGATGTTTTTAATTTCCTTCGCCCAGCCATCGTATTTATGCACTTCATCAATAAACAAAATGTTGCCTCCGCGCAATCGGAAGCTTTCAGCTAAATCAACGAGCCGGTTGGTAGCGAAATAAATATCGTCTAAAGAAATGTACAACGCTGACGTGTCCGGAGGCAGCGCCAGCTTCAAGCGTTGAAGTAGAAGTGTTGTTTTTCCCGTTCCTCGAGCCCCCAATACACCAATCAACCGATCTGACCAGTCGATTTGCTGATAGAGCTGACGAATATGTTCTGTCGAGACCTCCTCTCGTAGATAGGAAGATTTAATAATGAGCTTTTCCATTTGCAATGCTTTCATTGCAAATATAGGATAATATGTTAATTGCTGTTATCAATAATGATGCAAAAATGGTAAGTTTAGTTGTCAAATTTGCAATTACTCATCCTTCAAACTCCTTGTCGGGTTGGTCAATGCCGCTCGGACGGCTTGTGAGCTCACCGTCAGCAGGGCAATGAGCAGCGCCCCACCCCCGGCCAGTGCAAACACCCACCAGTGCAGGTCGGTGTGGTATTGATAGCTGCCCAGCCAATCGTTCATGATCCACCACGCGATGGGAAAGGCCACGGCGCAGGAGAGCAATACGAGCACGATAAACTCGCGGTTGAGCAAGCCGACCAATGATGAAATGGATGCACCGAGCACTTTGCGGATGCCCATTTCCTTGGTGCGCCGTTCGGCGGTGAAGGCGGCGAGGCCGAACAGGCCGAGGCAGGAAATGATAATGGACAATACCGCAAATACACCGGCCAATTTCTGGATGAGCATTTCGGATTTGAATTTTTCGTCAAATAAGTCGTCAAGAAAATGATATTCAAAGGGATACCCGGGATTATTGGCCTTGATCACTTTTTCAATCTGTCCGACGGTTTCCGATAAGTCGACGCCTGCTTTTGTACGGATATTGATGACCCCGAAGTTGGATTGGAACGGATGAAAAAATACCGGTTCGGAAGGCGCATAAACATTGTTGTACACGAAGTCGCTGACCACGCCGGCAATCGTATAAGGGGTATCTCCCCAACGGACGACCTGTCCGGTCACCTTGCCATCCGGTTTGATGAGCCGGGCAAAAGCTTCATTGATGATGATGCTGCTGCTGTCGCCCAGCATACGCGGGCGGAAGTTGCGGCCCTCGACCAATTGCATGCCCAAGGTGGGGATGAAGTCGGCATCGGTATGGAGGAAGCCTACCAGTATCTTTTTATCCGGATCTTTGCCTTCCCAATTCATGCCGCTGGTGTTGGAGTGGATGCCGAGTACATTCATGTTGCTCAATCCTACGCTTTCCACACCGCCGGTGCCAATCAATTGTTCTTTGATCACATCTAAGTGTTCTTGCATCTCGACCTGTAAAGGAGTAGTGAGCACCTGGCTGCGGTCGAATCCCATATCGCGTCCCTTGACATGTTGGATCTGCTGGAAGATGATGACGGTACACACCATAAGCGTGATAGAGGCGGCGTATTGGAGCACCACCAACCCACGGCGGACGAAGCCGGCCGCCCCGGCTTTTTGCTTGGCCCCTTTCAACGTGGTAATGGGGTTGAAGGCCGATAGGTAAAAGGCAGGGTAACTGCCCGAAACCAATCCGCATATCAGTACGATTCCGGCAAGGAAAGCAAGATGCATGGGTTGAAACAGCCCCACGGTCAATTCCTTTTCCACCAGGTTGTTGAATGCCCCGATGGAAAGGAACGTGAGTCCAATCGCTACCAGCGCGGAAAGGACGGCCAGGATGACGGATTCGCCTAAGAATTGGCTGATGAGCGAGGTTTTGGTCGCCCCCACCACTTTGCGCATGCCCACCTCCTTGGCCCGTTTCTCCGACCGGGCGGTCGCCAGGTTCATGAAATTGATGCAGGCAATGAGCAATACCACCCAGGCGATGATGCTGAACAGGCGCACGTATTTGAGACGGCCTTCTTGTTCGTTGCCGTTTTTGTCAAAACTGTTGTACAGGCGCCACCGCTCCATCGGGTACAGGAAATTCTTGTAGAACAAATCGTTTCCGGCTTTTCGCTCGGCAAAATCATAGAACTGTTTGTTGACATCGGCAAGACGTGCCGAAGGCTCCAACTGCACGTAGGTCAGCAGACTGTTATTGCCCCAACCCTCAAACCCTCCTTCATTCAGCCGTTCGAGTTTCTCAAAGGGGATGATCCAATCAAACGTTACGCTGCTATTTTTGGGAAGGTCTTTTACCACGCCCGTTATGGTAAAACCTTCTTTGTTGTTGGTTTGCACGTGCTGCCCCAGCGCAGGTTCGTTGCCAAAGAGCCGTTTCGCAGCGCTTTGCGTGATGACCATGTCGTTGATGTTATTCATGGCTGTCGCTCGGGTGCCTTCGGTGAATTCAAGGGAAAAAATGTCCAAGAAATCCGGATCGGCATAAAACCCATTCTGGTAAAGATTGTCATCGCCCAGGTTGAACAGCAGGGGCATGAGCCAGTTTGCACGTGCCGCATATTTGACGCCCGGCAATTCGGCCTTAATGGCCGGGGCTAAGGGTCCTGGGTTGGCCTCAAACACATATGAGCCATCGTCATACGCCTGCAAGGACTTAGAGATGTATATATTCTCCTTATTGGGGAAGTGCTGGTTATAGCTTACCTCGTCTTCCACCCAAAGGAAAATGAGCGATGCAGCGGTAATGCCAATAGCAAGCCCGAAAATATTCAGAAAGCTGTACCCCCGGGTTTTCCAGAGGTTGCGGAAGGTGGTTTTGAGATAGTTTTTCAGCATGTTGTCTGTTTTTATCGGTGCTTCAGCTGTCGCCAGCTGGCGGACGGTTTGATCATGGCTGTCAATTATCAGCTGTTGACTATTAATAAAACGGAGCGGATATCGTTCCAAAATTTCAAACCATTTGTTATTAGCGAGTTATAATTTGTTTGATCGATTCAAGTGTTCGTTTTCAGACACTTTTTGTTCGGAATCGTACATCGGCAGGGGAAAAAGCATTTAATAGAGGAATCCGAATAGCCAAAGCGGGATCTTGTGTTGGTAACCAAGTTCAACATCATCGGCTGCGATGTAGCCGTTGTCTATTCCGCGTACCTGAGAAGCGGATTTATCCTTTCCACCGACTTCAAAGATAAACTGATCGTCAACTAAGAAGTCGCCTCGTTCGGCATACTCCAGCTTGTGGCCGTGCGACAACTGGTTGGCAAAGAAGGTCTCACGGACATTCCCAATATTGGCTTTTCCAAGGACAAAGGCCAAGTTGGGGTTTTCCAGAAAGATTTTGTCCGGCTTCTGTAGTCGACTGATTCCTCCTGAGGCCCGGAACAGGTTATGGGTGAGGCCCACCTCCTGTAAGTAGTGTAAGTAAGCGAGTAGTGTGGTACGGTTGATGCCTATTCTTTCGCTGATTTTGCTGACATTCGGAACAAACGGCGCTGCTTCTGCAATGATCAATAGCAGTTGCTTGATTTTGTTTACGTAGGCAAGGTCGATATTCCGCAGCATCGGCAACTCAATTTCGAGCATCATATTGATGGTTTCTTCCACACGCTGCCCGTATAGATCCGGTTCCTCTTGGTAATATGGATAGTAACCCTTTTCCAAATAGGTAGAAAAGTACTTCAGCGGTTTAAGTTTGCCGATGATGTGTTCAGCAATTGCTGTATGATCGGCTACTATATCGGCAAGCGAGGCGGCCACCAGCGTTTCGCCGTGTTCAATGGCGAGGTATTCGCGGAAAGAAAGTCCCTGCATGGTATACACAATGGCTCTCCTGCTCAAGTCGGCGCGCGTGTTGAGGATTTCCAGCAACGAAGAACCGGTGAAGACCAATTGCAACGCTGGATGGTCATCGTAGACATTTTTTAGCTCCTGCGACCAATTGGGATATTTATGCACTTCATCCAGAAATAAGTACATTCCTCCGCGTTTTACGAAGTCGTCCGCTAAGTCTACGAGCTTGTTATTGCTGAACCAGATATCATCCAAGCTAACATATAAGACGGTATCCAAGCGATCCGCCAGACGCGACTTGATATACTGGAGAAGTAAGGTTGTTTTGCCAACTCCACGCGGACCCTTGATGCCAATAAAGCGCGCATTCCAATTGATTGTTTGGATGGTGCCTCGGATAAAGTCCAGTGAGGTATATCCGATTTTTTGCCTGAATTTCTCGGCCAGCTTTTCCATAATGTCTATCTCGATCAACAAATATAACAAAAACTGTTTACTATGATAAACAATTTAATAGATTTTTGTTTATTCTGATTAACGAAATAAAACAAGGCGAAGTTCATAAAAAAGCTACTCTGTCCGAATCGCCTTAATCGGATTTTCCTGCGCGGCTTTCAGTGACTTGCCGCACACGGTAATGGCCGCGATGGCAAAGGCGGCAAAACCTTTATCGAACGACTCGGCACTTACTCGTCCCGCAAACTATTTACGGGATTTGCCACGGCCGCTTTGATTGCCTGATAACTGATCGTCAGTAGTGATATCAAAATAGATAACACGCCCGCCAGCAAAAAGACCCACCATGCCACCCCCACGTTATAGGTATAGCCCGCTAGCCACTTATTCATCGCGTACCACGCTACTGGGGAAGCGATCACAAATGAAATAAATACAAGCTTCAAAAAATCTTTAGATAGTAAGACGGTCACACTGAATACCGAAGCGCCGAGCACCTTCCGCACACCTACTTCCTTGATCCGGCTCTCCGCCGTGAATGTGGCAAGCCCAAACAAACCCAGGCAGGAAATGAAAATGGTCAAACCAGCAAACAGTGCCGCCAATGTACCCACCCGCTGTTCTTCCTGGAATTTCCGCGCGTAGGCCTCATCAACAAAGTGATATTCAAATGGATAATCGGGGTTGTATGTTTTCAGAACTTGTTCCGCAACCGCTAAATTATGCGAGGTGGGATTTGCCGGGTTCAATCTGAAATGAATGGTCGAAAACCATGATTTCGGCCCGAAAACAACCAATTGTTGTACCTTATCGTAGGGCGATTCATAAATAAAGTCTTTGACCACGCCCACTACGGTCCAATCCATGCCGTCTGCTTTCAAAATGGTGCTCAGCGGATCGTCCAGGTGCATCATCTTTGCCGCAGTCTCGTTTAATACAATCGATGTGGAGTCACCCGGAAACTTATAAATGTCAATATCCCTACCCATTACCAATTTTGCACCCATGGTCTTTACAAAGTCTGCATCGGAAGCCATCCTTACAAAGTCTATCCGTTTGTCTTCTTCTGTGCTACCCGTCCAGCTCCATCCCCAACTGTCGCTGTAGCGGGTGGTGATCGGGCTCATGGATTTGGTGACGGCTACTGCAGCTCCCTTGCTGATCAATTCGTTCCGGATGAGTTCATATTTGCCATCGATCGCGCCTTCAATCTGGAAATACACCAGGTCGGTACGGTCGTATCCATTGTCCCTGGATTGGGCATATTTGATTTGCTGGGAGACGATGATCGTAGAAATAATGAGTATGATGGCAAAGCTAAATTGCAATACCACCAATACTTTTCTCGGGTTCACCGCGGCATTGCTGCGTTTGAAAAGGCCTTTAAGTACTTTGACGGGGTTGAAAGCAGATAGGTAGAAGGCCGGATAGCTACCGGCCAGCAGCCCACAAATGACGATAAAGGAAAGGGAGAGCAACCAAAATAAAGGGTTTGCGAAGTCTATTGACAACGTTTTGTTGACCAAGTTGCCAAAGGGAGGCAACGTGAAAAACACGATGGCCAATGCAAAGACGAAGGCGATGCATGCCAGTAAAATGCTTTCGCCCAGGAATTGGCCGATCAATAATCCTTTTTGCGCCCCTACAACCTTGCGGATACCCACTTCTTTTGCTCTTTTTTCGCTTCGTGCCGTACTCAGGTTCATGAAATTGATACAGGCGATGACAAGAATAAACACGGCAATGATTGAAAAAAGCCTCACCATTTCAATCCTGCCGCCCGTATATTGGCCATTCTCTTGCTTGGAATACAGCCAGGCATCCGTTAGCGGCTGTGTGAACACCTCACGGTTTTTGTACAAGGGATTGTCGGCCAGATGGTCTTTGGTAATGCTTTTTATTTTCTGATCAAATGCGGCGTGCGACACACCTTCCTTCAACAGTACAAAGGTTTGCAGGGAATTATTCCCCCAGGAGCTGTCCCTCCAGCCTAGGCGGACACTGTAATCCCAAGGCAGTAAATAATCGAAATCAAAACGGGTATTACCGGGCAAATCTTTTAGAATGCCGGATACCGTAAAATTGTCCGCGCTGTCGATTTTTATGATTTTTCCCATGGCATCGCCATCACCGAACAGGTTTTTCGCCAGTTTTTCCGTCAGTACGATGTTATAGGTTTCGTTCAGCGCTGTTTGGGGATCACCCTGTTTCAGCGGAAAGGAGAAGGTGGTCAGAAATCCCGGATCGGTAAATGCACCCGATTGCTTTTGTTTTTTGTCCCCCACGGTAAACAGGAAGCTATTGTAGTCATCGACTCTGATGGCATCTTCGACTTCAGGGTAATCCTGTTTGAGCGTTGGCGCCAGGATGTTTGGTGTCCATGCCCAGGCATTTTTCACCCCTTCGTTGACGTCGCTGTTGTTGGCGATGAAAATCCGGTCCTTCTTTTCGTGAAATTGGTCGTGGCTGACTTCGTTTTGTATCCAGATCAAAATCAACATACACGAGGCCATCCCGATACTCAACCCTAAGATGTTTATAAGCGAGTAAACCTTATTCCTCACCAAATTCCGCCAAGCGATTTTGAGGTAGTTTTTCAGCATTTTGTTCGTCTTTATCGGTGCTTCAGCTACCCGATTGCTCGGGTGGTTGTAACATTATATTTGTCTTCTTTAGGTGTTACAGCGATCCGCAAGCGGATGGTTTCAGCATTTTGTCTGCTTTTTAATGGTGCTTCAGCTATCCCGATAATGATCGGGATGGTTTGATCATTGTCGTTTATTATTCTGTCCGTATAGCCTTAATCGGATTCTCCTGCGCGGCTTTCAGTGACTTGCCGCATACGGTGATGGCCGCGATGGCAAAGGCGGCGAAACCGGCAACGGCAAACACCCACCATTCGATGCCCGTGCGGTACACGTAATTATCCAGCCACTTGTTCATCATCCACCACCCCAATGGGAAAGCCACTAAGAAGGAAATGCCCACCAGTTTGAGGAAGTCTTTCGATATCAACAGGATGATGTTGGATACACTTGCGCCCAATGTCTTGCGGATGCCGATTTCCTTCACTTTGGTTTCAGCGGTGAAGGTGACCAGACCGAACAGGCCGAGGCAGGAAAGCAGGATGGCAACCCCTGCAAAGATGTTGAACAATTTGCCCGAGCGGATGTCGCTCTTGTACATATTGTCGAAGGATTCGTCCATGAATTTGTAATTGAATTCATAGTCAGCGTTATGTTGTTTCCAAAGCTTTTCTACCGCTGCAAGGGCTATTTTGGCGTCATTTCCAGTAGTTTTTACATACATGGTGTTCCAACTCCAATCGGGATCCATGAACAAGATGCAGGGTTCGATGGCGGTTTTCATGTCCTGAAAATGGAAGTCCTTAACCACACCGGCAATAATGCCGGGTTCATCGTGAAACGTCACGGGCTTTCCGATGGGATCTTCCAGCCCCATCACCTTAATCGCCGTCTCGTTCAATAGATAATGGCCACTATCTGCGGGGGTTCCCGTGAAGCCATTACCGGCAACCAATTGCATGTCCATCACTTCGGGAAATGTACGGTCAACGGACAGTTGATTGATCATAAAGCTGCTCATATTGGCCGGCTTCCCTTCCCATTCCAGATCACCCGTGGAGCTTTGCACGTTTAATATGCCTTGGCTGGATGTGGTTACGCCCAGTATGCCGGGCTGTTGTTCCAATTGTTGGCTGATGTTTTCGTAATTTTTCCTGAAGTTGTAGCTCTCAAACGTAAAGACGTTTTCTTTGGAATACCCTAAATTCAGGCTCCTGATGTATTCCAGCTGCCTACTGATGATGATGGTCGATATGATCAATACTACGGAGCAGGTGAACTGAATCACCACCAAGGCCTTGCGGAATCCGCTGTTCTTTCCAAGTCCGGGTATAATGCCTTTGAGCGCCAGGGCGGGATTGAAAGCAGAAAGCATCAAGGCGGGGTATACGCCGGCCAGTGCTAGTACGGCTAATAAGGACAAACCGAATATAATCCATACTTTGCCATCCAGCAAGCTGAATACCATCTCCTTTCCCGATAGGCTATTGTACAGCGGCATCAACGCATACAGCAGCCCGATGGCAATAAGCATGGAAATGAAAAACACCACAAAAGACTCGGAGATGAATTGCCAGAATAGGTGACCTTTATTGGCCCCTACCACTTTGCGCACGCTCACTTCCTTGCTCCTGCGGGTAGCGCGGGCGGTGACCAAGTTGACGTAGTTGATGCAGGCGATCAGCAAGATCACGACGGCGACTAAGGCAAAGATTTTCACCTGTTTCATGCCCTGTTCATCACCATCCGGCGAATACAGATGGTACTTGGTAAGCGGCTGCATCAGGTAGTTGAGATCCTTCCAGAAATCCGCTGGTTGGTTTTTCCGGTGGATGTCGGCCAATTGCTTGCCCACTGCCGCTGCATCGGCATTAGGCCTGAGCAGAAAGAACGTCTGGTAGTTGAGATTACCCCAATCCGCGTTCAGTGGATTATTGGGTCTGTTTTCTGCCAGTATGTCAAAAGGCATAATCAGTGGGTACTGCCACGTAGAATTTTCCGGCGTATCCTCCATGACGCCGGTCACTTTATAGCTATTGCCATCTTTTACTTGCAGTACTTTACCCATAGCAGGTTCACTGCCAAAGTATTTTTCAGCGGTAGCCTTGCTCAATACAATGGAACGGTTGTCGGCAAATGGCTTGTCAGGATTGCCTTCCAATAGCTTAAAGTCGAAGAGCTGAAAGAAATTCGGATCAACATATATGGTGGATTCGTCAAATTTCTTGTCGCCATATTCGAGGAGCATACTCCCGTTGAATGTGGATAGTCGGCAAGCGTCCTCAATGGCAGGGATTTCAGCCTTACCGAAAATAGCGAGTGGGGCATTGGTGACCGGCCAAAGCTGATCTTTGCCTTTCCCGATGGCCGCAGCGGCTACATAGATCCGATCACCCTTGGTATGCATGCGGTCGAAGCTTAGTTCGTCCCATACCCACAGCAGGATAAGGATGGCCGCCGTAAGGCTGATCGCCAACCCGAAGATGTTGATGGCTGAGTACGACTTGTTCTTGACGAGCGTACGGAAGGCGGTTTTGAAATAGTTTTTAAGCATGGCTAATTACTGATACTCAACTCCTGCACCCGGTCGTAGGTTTCATAGCTCGAGGTCACCACCTTATCGCCCGGCTTCAGGCCGCTGACGACCTCATAATAGTCGGGATTCTGGCGACCGAGCTGCACATCTACCCGGTAGGCGGTTTTGCCATCATCGGTGAGCTTGAACACCCAATTGCCGCCGGTTTGTTGGTAGAATCCACCTTTGGCGAGCAATACGGCCTTGGTTTCGTCGCTAAGCGCCAGCCGGATTTGCAGTGTCTGCCCGCGACGGATGCCATCGGGCACCTCGTTTACAAATTCCATGTCTACCTGGAAGCGGCCATTGGTCACCTGCGTGTATACTTTCTTGATCACCAATTTATAGCTTTTGCCGGCAAATGTAAACTCGCCCTCCAGATCGGGATAAATCCGCGAGATGTAGTGCTCATCGATATCTGCGCGTACTTTGAAGCCGGTGAGCACGTCAATCTGCCCGAGGCGGTCGCCAGCGGGTTTGTTCTGGCCGATTTCGGCATCGAACGAGGTGAGCTGCCCATCGACAGGGGCACGAAGGATGAGGTCGTTCACTTTTTGCCGCATTAATTCCAGCGCTGCATTCGTGCTGGCATAAGCCCGGCGGCTTTGTTCGAGCGATTGGCTGGTGCGGATGGAGTCTTGCAGGAGGTTTTCCCTGGTCAGCTTGATCCGCTCAACCTGATAATCGTAGTTGTTTTTTGCCTGTTGGAATTCTTGGGAGCCGATGGCTTTCTGCTCGTACAGTTTTTTATTGAGCTCATAAACCCGTTTGGCCTCTTTTAGTGCATTTTCGACTTCCGCCATCTGGTTGCGGTTGGCGATGGAAGCTTGCTGCGCGCTGGTTTGCGAGATTTGCATTTGGGTGAGCGTATTATATACGTTGGTTTCTTGGCTCACCAAGCTCAGCTCCAGGTCGGTATTGGATAAGCGCATGATGGGGTCACCTTTTTTGAGGTGTGCACCATCTTCGACAAACTTCTCTTCCACCCGTCCGCCGACGGAGGCATCCAGGAAAATGCTGGTGATTGGCAGTACGGCGCCATTTACCGGGATGAATTCGCGGAAGGAATCTTCCTTGACTTCAGATATGGTGATGCGTTCAGCAGCCACATTGAGCCGGGAATTGCCCGAGGTGAAATAATAGCTGGCGAATATCAACGCCAAGATACCTACCCCGCCCGCAACCATCGCGATGCGCTTACTGTTCCATGTTTTCTTTGGTAATGCTCTGTCCATTTTTCTTTTTGTGATCAGTGGTCGGTGACCGACTACCACTATACAACGCCGGTGCCAAAAATATAACTGATTTGAAAACAGGTTATTGCCACATGCGCCAAAATAAAACTGTCCGATATCGGACACCGGATGTGCGGTAGCGTACAATCATTTTTCGGATGGTCCGTCTAGCACCATTAGGTCGATATGGGATGGATGTTCCGTTGAAAAGTGGATCTCATGCCACGCGGGTTTGAAGTCTTCTTCATCGGCGTGATAGATATCCGTAAATACCTGCGGATTGCGGTCGACCAATGGAAACCACGAACTCTGCACCTGCACCATGATGCGATGTCCCTTTTTGAAGGTGTGTGCGGCATCCTGTAGGTCAAAGGAGACATCGGTAATCTTGCCCGGTTCGAGGGGTTCCGGCTTTTCGAAGCTCTTGCGGAATTTGGCGCGCATGACCTCCCCGCGGACCAGCAGCTGGTAGCCGCCCATTACCGCGGTAGGTTTTTCAGGATGGTTGGTCATGGTATCGGGAAAGACATCGATGAGCTTCACGACGAAGTCGGCATCCGTGCCGGTGGTTTTGACAAACAGGTTGGCAGCCAACCGACCTGCAATCTGGATATCTTCTTCTAAGGGCTCCGTAGAGAACACCAGTACATCCGGTCGTCGGGCAGCGAAGCGCTGGTCCTCGACCATATAGGCGCTACCCCGGATCAGCCGGGTTTCGGCGGTGTAGGGCACGGGCTTGTTGGGATCGCTATAATAGGCTGCCGATGCGGAATCGCCAGTGGCGCGCGGCGCATCGAAGCCCAGCCGCCCTTGTGGATGCAGATACAGTTTCCGGGGCTGGGCCGCCGCCGGGGGCCATTGGTGGTAGGCATTCCATGCGTGGCTGCCTGTATCGAAGATATACGCCTCTGGCAGGTGCGGATCGGGCCTCCCTTTCAGGTGGTGCAGAAAAAACGGCAATTCGATCTGTTCCCGGTAGAATTCACTGGTGGCCGATCCAAACGGAACGTTTTCAAGCCAGTCGCCCTTGCCCCGTGACCACGTGCCATGATACCAGGGTCCCATGATGAAGTGCTGCTTCGTCTCCGGGCTTTGTCCGGCAATGGCGGCCTGGGTTTTGATGGGACCGTAGAGATCCTCCTGGTCAAACCATCCGCCGACGGTGAGGACGGCCGGTTTGATGTTTTTTAGATGGGGAAGCGGTGTGCGGGCCTGCCAGAAGCTATCATAGGTGCCGTGGGTCATGAGATCATTCCACAGGATGTTATTGGTGCCCGTTAATTTGTCGGTAAGATGCTGAAGCGTTTTTGCCTTGAGGTAGAAGTCATACCCGTCGGGCGTCCCATAGGCCGTAAATCCACGCATACCCTGTGGGGATGGGGTATCCCGCTGGCGCCCGTATGAAGACACGAAGGAGAACGATCCCATGAGCATAAACGCACCATTGTGATGGCGATCGTCACCCATGAACCAATCGGTTACCGGCGCTTGGGGCGATGCGGCTACCAATGCCGGATGTGAATCAATCAAACCCGCAGTAGTGTAGCCCCCGGGAGCGGAGATGCCCCACATGCCCACCTTTCCATTATTGCCCGGGATATTCTTGACGAGCCAGTCGATCGTGTCATACGTATCCGAGCTCTCATCGACATCAGCGTTGCTCTTTTTGTCGGGTTGATAGGGGCGCACCGCAACAAAGTCGCCCTCTGACATGTATTTGCCCCGGATATCCTGATAAACAAAGATAAACCCTTCGTACGTAAACTGGATGTTCGGACCGAGTGACGGGCGGTACGCCTGCTCCCCGTATGGGGCTACGCTGTAAGGCGTACGCATGAATAGGATGGGATATGTTTTGGTGGTGTCCTTCGGTACATAGATGGATGTAAATAGCTCCGTGCCGTCACGCATGGGCACCATCACTTCTTTTTTATGGTAATGCTCGCGTACATATAGTAGTTCGGCGGGTGCGGGCTGGGCGTTGACCGAAAAGCCAAAGCCAATACTAATGAGGGTCAAGGTAATCAAGCAGCGTAGGGTCATGGCATTTGTTTATGATTCCTGCAAGTTTACGGATTTTACAACATATCTACCAGTTTCTCAAAAGCCATGCCTCGTGAAGCCTTGAGCAATACCAAAGCCCCCTGTATGGGACGTTTGGACAAGGCTTCTTTGGCCGCCTCGGTGGTTTCATAGAATTCAGCATCGGGGTGGCGGTGCTGGTAGAACGCCTTGCCCACGAAGAGGGTACGGTTGGCGTGCAATTCCGCGGCCGCTTGCACCACCTTGCCGTGCTCCTCATGTGAGTCATCGCCCATTTCGAACATATCACCGAGGATGATTGCTTTCTTATCAGCATCCAGCATGCGGAGGTTGTCCAAGGCCGCGGCCATGCTGCTGGCATTGGCGTTGTAATAGTCGCGGATGAGGAGGTTAGCAGCTGTCTGCGTAAGTTGTGAACGATTGTTGGCGGGGGTATAACCAGCAATGCCTTGGTTGATTTTCTCGGGGGTCAAGCCGAAGTGTCTACCGATGCAGGCCGCGGCCAAGATATTTTCTGCATTGTAAGAACCCGTCAGCTGGGTGCGTACCATATGGTCGGTTTCGCTGCCCTTCTCCCGCCAGCGCATTTCCAGCAGGGGGTTGGCGCTGACCAATTCGCCGAACAGGTCATTTTCCACGGAGAAGCCATAGTGGACCACGTGGCGGATCGGTCGAGCCTCCGCCATTTGCCGGAGCAATGGATTGTCATGCTGCAGGAACAGGGTGCCGTCAACCGCCGCCAGGTGATCATAGAGCTCACCTTTGGCCTTTTTGACACCTTCGAAGCTGCCAAAGCCTTCCAAATGCGCCTTGCCTACATTCGTGATGAGGCCGTGGGTAGGCCGGGCGATGCCGCAGAGGAACGCGATTTCGCCCACATGGTTGGCGCCCATCTCGATGATGGCGATTTGGGTTTGGTTGGTAATGGAAAGTACGCTGAGCGGTACGCCGATGTGGTTGTTGAGGTTGCCCTTGGTGGCGTAGGTATTGAATTGCTGCGAAAGCACGGCATGTACCAGTTCCTTGGTGGTGGTCTTGCCATTCGTGCCTGTAATCCCGATGAATGGGATGCGGAGCCGGGAGCGGTGGTGACGGGCTAATTCCTGCAACGCGGTGAGGACATCGCTTACCAGTAGAAACCGCTCGTCCGCTTCGTATTGGGGCTCATCGATGATGGCGTACTGAGCGCCTTTTTCAAGCGCTTCTGCAGCAAAGGCGTTGCCGTTGAAGGTGGCTCCCTTGAGGGCAAAAAACAAGCTATCGGGCTGAATGTTGCGCGTATCCGTGCTGATGAGCGGATGCTGGAGGAAATAGGGGTATAGTGCAGCGGGTTCCATGGTGCAAGTTTACTTAAAAGTCTGGAGAAATAATTGCATTACGCATTGTTGCAACATTTTTGATTGTAAAGGCAGAAACATGCAATTTTATCAAAATATTTAGTTAATCTTGCTTGGCCAAAAGACCAACCGGTTAAATTCGACGGGAACATTTAGGGATGACGGGGTACTGTCGTGAATTAATATGTATGGGCAAATTAGATCGCATTTTATTTTGGATACTGACGGCTTTCGGGAGCATGCTTTCCGTTTTTGAGGTGTCGGGCCAACCGCCTAGGCTAAAGGTGGTCGCTCCCGCCGCGGATAGCAGTATAGTCAATCAGGAAACGGCCTATTTCAAAGGTTTTGCCAACCCAGAAGGGACGCTGTTGCTCAACGGGGATACCATAGCAGTGGCCGGCACCGGTGTTTTTGCGGGGCCTATGCGCTTGAATGAGGGGTTCAACGAATTTCAGGTGTTGCATGTGCTGGCAGCAGACACCCTGTCAAAGCGAATGGTGGTTGTCTATAAAAAGCCCGTTCCACCTGTGCCTACCGCGGGATTCGCCATTGAATCCGTGCACCTATCCACCGGAGGCGACCTGTGGTTGCAGCCGGGCGACCTGCTGCAGGTGGAGATGAAAGCCACACCTGGGATGAAGGCTACATTTTTCAAGGATATTCCGCTTATTGAAATGGACACTTCCGAGGTGCCGGTTGCGGGCATCTACCGGGGCGAATATACCATCCAGCCGTCGGACAGCCTGAAGAATCAACCCATCCGGTTCTACCTGCGCGATGAAGGCACGAAGAAAGCAGTATCGGTGGAAAGCCGACAGCAGCTCACCGTACTCAATCAACCGTATGCGCTGACGGGCCTCACCACGACAGACCAAGTTCCCCTGTTTTATGGGTTGGGTACAGACCGCTTGGGAGGTGCCAAGATGGGCTATTTGGATAGCTTGGTCAAGCTGGAAATCACGGGCAAGATGAACGACATGTACCGGATACGGCTTTCCGAGCAGGTGCAGGCGTATGTTCCGGTGAGCGATGTACGCTTGCAAAAGGGCGTACATTTCCGGCCATACTCCCTCACGGGGAGCTGGTCGGTGTATTCAGACAGCACCAATGACTTTGTCAGCATCGGCCTGAGCGAGCGGCTCCCCTACACGGCGGTCGTGCAGCAAGACCCTACGCGCATTGTGGTAGATGTCTACGGCGCGGTGTCAAACAGCAATTGGATCACGCAAAAAGATGGATTGATCGCTATCCAAAATGTTTGGTACGAGCAGCTGAGTAAGGACGTGTTCAGGGTATACATCGAAACGAAGAAAACGCAGCTCTGGGGGTATGATGTACACTACAACGATCGGCAACTGCTTATCCGGGTGAAGCCGCAACCCACGGATCTTGCCTTCCGGCAACTCACAGTGGCCGTGGATGCTGGCCATGGTGGCAGCAACCGCGGTGCCAGTGGCATGACCGGCGTACTGGAAAAAGACCTCAACCTGTCGATGGCGCTGAAGCTGAAATCGGTACTGGAAAAAGAAGGCGCCAGGGTCATCATGACACGCGAGGATGACCGGTCGGTCAATAATGGCGACCGGCTGAAGTGGCTCGAGAAACAAAATCCGGATCTCTTAGTGAGCATCCATTGCAATGCATCGGCAAATCCTTTGGTGCAGGGGACATCCACCTATTACCGTCACCAAGCCTACCGTCCGCTTTCGCAACATATTCTGGCCGAAATGCGGAAGTTGGAGCTGGCAGACTTCGGCAACGTGGGTGGGTTTAACTTTACCCTTAATTCGCCCACGGCCTTTCCCTCCGTGCTGGTGGAGGTGGCATTCCTCTCCAACCCAGCTGACGAGGAGCGGTTGCTTGATGCGGCGTTTCACGACGAAGTGGCTGGCAGCATCGTGGATGGGTTGCGCGGGTTTTTGAGTGGAATTGAGTGATCGGAGGATTGGAATGGTAAAAAATATACACATCTTGTTTTTCCTTGGCTTGTTGGTGCTGGCATCTTGCGGTTCCACGAAGCCGTTGTCCATGGATGCTCCCGGTTTGGAGTCCCTACCCGCAACCGAGCGGGAATTCCGGGCGGCGTGGGTCGCCACCGTAGACAACATCAACTGGCCCAGCAAACCGGGATTAAGCACGGCCGAGCAGCAACAGGAGGCATTGATCCTGCTCGATTTTCTGCGGGACCACCATTTCAATGCCGTGATTTTCCAGGTGAGGCCACAGGCGGATGCCCTCTATGCCAGCGAATTGGAGCCGTGGTCATACTACCTCACCGGGAAACAAGGTCTTGCGCCTGATCCCTATTATGATCCGCTGGCGTTCTGGGTCGAGGAAGCCCACCGCCGCGGACTGGAGCTGCATGTGTGGCTCAACCCATACCGCGCGCACCATATTGCGGCGGGAGAGGTGGAGCCGCCTTCGCTCGTCCATGCCATGCGCGAGTCGGTGGTAAAGTTGGAGGAGGGATATTGGTGGTTCGATCCGGCCAAAAAGACCACACAAGATCATTCAGCGGCCGTGGTGATGGATATTGTGAAGCGCTATGACATCGATGGGGTGCATTTCGACGACTATTTTTACCCCTACGAGTCCTACAATGGCGGTGCCGATTTCCCGGATAACGATTCATGGGCGGCATATCAGCAAAGCGGAGGCGCCCTTTCCAGGGGCGACTGGCGCAGAAGCCACGTGAATCGGTTTATCAAGCGCGTATACAAGGAGATCAAGGCAACCAAAAAACACGTTAAATTAGGGCTGAGTCCGTTCGGTATCTGGCGACCCGGCTATCCGCAAGGTATTGCAGGTATGGATCAATACGATAAACTCTATGCCGACGCGAAGCTGTGGCTCAATAAGGGTTGGGTCGATTACCTCGCCCCCCAGCTCTACTGGCCCATCGCACAGCTCCCACAGAGTTTTCCGGTGTTGCTGGGGTGGTGGCAGGCCGAAAATACGCGGGGGCGCCACCTGTGGCCGGGTATGAATGTGGGCCGCGGCGGAGATACGGCAAACTTGAAAGAGGTGGTCAACGAGCTCATGATCACCCGCGGCATGGTGCCGGCCAGCAAGGGGGCGATCCATTGGAGCATCTCGTCGCTGACGCGCCACCCCTTGCTTGCGCAGGGGCTGTTGGATGGTCCGTACAAACAGCAAGCTTTGGTACCGACCAGCCCCTGGCTGGGCAAGGGCAAACTCCCTGCGCCAACCGTTGTTTTGGAAGACCGTGGCAAGGAGGTGGACATACACTGGCAGCATCCACGGATAAACGAGGTGTTCAAGTGGGTGGTGTATTACCACCTGGGTGAGGCTTGGGACTATCGTATCCTGGAGCAGGGTGTGACGGAGCTGACGCTGCCGAGGTATGCCCCCGATGGTGTAAGCAAGCTCGGCGAGGTAATCGTGACGGCGGTGGACCGCCTGGGGAATGAGAGTAAAAAAGTGGCCAACAAATAAAAGACAATCACCATAACGACTTACAACATGAAATACCTTCTTTTTTTACTGCTGTTTACCTGTTCAAGCAGTCTCCTCTTCGCTCAGGAAATGACCATGGCACAGTATACGGCGTATCCATTCCCTTCCGAATTGACCACGGCATCGACCGGCAGCCGGCTGGCGTTGGCTGTTAATGAACAGGGGCGGCGCAACCTTTACGTAGCGGAAGGCCCTGATTTCAAGCTGCGGAAACTAACGGCTTACGACGATGATCTGGGCGACGAGATCACCAGTGTGCAACTTTCGGCTGACGGCAAATGGATCGTGTACGTCAAAGGAGGTGACCACGGCGGCTCCAATGCCAACACGCCCCGTAACCCGGCTTCCTTGCCGGTGGCCACCAAGGTACAGGTGTGGAGTATTGCCTTTGACGGCGGCAAGCCTATACTGCTGGGTGAGGGAGATGATCCGGTCGTTTCACCTAAGGGAAATCGCGTTGCCTTCATCCGCCAAGGGCAGGTGTGGACCTGCGCTGTCGATGGCTCAGACAAGGCCGAGCAGCTGTTTTATGCGCGTGGCTCCAATGGCGCGGTGCAGTGGTCGCCCGATGGGCAGGCGCTGGCGTTCGTGTCTTCGCGGGGAGGTCATTCCCTGATAGGCGTATTCCGCGATAAAGACACCCCCATCCAATGGGTTGCTCCCGCCTTCGCGCGGAATGCCGCTCCGAAATGGTCACCGGATGGTAAGCGCATCGCGTTTGTTAGGCGGCATGCGTCTGGGGGAGCCCCCGATTCCATCTTGGCCCCCCAGATGGATCCCTGGGCGATATGGGTAGCGGATGTGGAAACCGGAACGGCCGAGCAGATCTGGATGGCGCCGAATACGCCGCAAGGCGCGGTGCCGAGCACGCACGGCGGCACTAACCTCCACTGGACTGTGCCCCATCGGATTTCATTTGTTTCCTACCACGACGGTTGGCCGCACCTGTATTCGGTATCCGATACAGGAGGCGAAGCCCTGTTGCTTACCCCCGGAAACTTCATGGTGGAGCATGTCAAGCCATCGCCCGACGGACAGTGGCTGCTGGCCAGCGCCAATGCCGGGCCTGATGGGGATGATATCGACCGCCGCCACCTTATTCGCGCGCCGGTGGACCGGGCCGATATGCAGGTCATGACCCCCGGTGATGACATCGAAACCTTCCCAGCGGTGACCGGCGACGGAACGCATGTCGTGTTTCTCAGCGCTACGGCGATACGTCCGACGGTACCGGCTATATTGCCCTGGCCCGACGCGAAGGGGGAGATGCGCCTACTGGGCGAACACTTGATTCCGGATGCGCTGCGGAATGCGCCGCTGGTGACACCGAAGCGCGTGGAATTCAAGGCGCCGGATGGCATGACCGTCTATGGGCAGCTGTTCGAACCGGTCGGAGGGCCAGCCAAGAAGCCTGCCGTCGTCTTCATCCATGGCGGTCCGCAACGGCAGATGTTGCTGGGGTGGCACTACGGCGACTACTACGCCAATACCTATGCGCTCAACCAGTACCTGGCCAGCCGGGGATTTGTCGTCCTCTCGGTCAACTATCGCTTGGGCATCGGCTATGGTTTCGATTTCCACAAGCCACTGCTTGCCGGACGGTATGGGGCCTCGGAATACCAAGACATCAAGGCCGCCGGTGAATGGCTGGCTGCGCAGCCGCAGGTAGATGCCGACCGGATAGGCGTGTACGGCGGGTCCTATGGGGGCTTTCTGACGGCGCTTGCCCTGGGCAAGGATTCGGACCTCTTCGCCGCGGGCGTGGACATCCATGGGGTGCATAATTACATCGGCCGTATCCCGCCGGTGAGCGCTGAGCCTGCGCCCGATGCGGCGAAGGCCATTGAGCTGGCGAAGACGTCCTCACCGGTGTCTTATGTAGACACGTGGAAGTCGCCCGTACTGCTCATCCACGGAGATGATGACGCCAATGTCGATTTTGAGCAGACACTTGATCTCCTCCGGCGCTTGCAGCAGCAAGGCGTACCCCATGAAACACTCATGATACCGGACGAGACCCACCACTGGATGCAATATAAGCATCAGGTGCAAGTGGATCAGGCGACGGCTGATTTTTTGGTGAAGCATTTGAAGCCGTAGATATGAGACGTGAGACACGAGACATCAGACTTGAGACACGAGACATCAGACGTGAGACAATAGACATGAGACAATAGACTTGAGACAACAGACAACAGACATGAGACAACAGACATTGGCGTGATGAATAAATGGATTACATATGGGTTGCTATCGTTGGTTTGCAGCCTTCATTGGTGGATGCCTGTGATGGGCCAGGAAGCGGACCTTCCACCCGGTCTGGATACCTATATCGAACAGGTGCTTGCTGAATTTGACGTGCCTGGTGTGGGGGTGGGCATTGTGAAAGACGGGAAGGTGGTGCTGGCCAAGGGCTATGGCGTGAAAAAACTCGGAAGCCCCGATCCGGTGGATGAACATACGCTGTTCAGCATCGCGTCCAATAGCAAGGCATTCACCGCTACGGCCCTGGCGATGCTCGTGGAAGAAGGCAAGCTGAAATGGGAAGACCGCGTAACGGAATACCTGCCGTGGTTTGCCTTGTCTGACGATTATGTGACGCAGCACCTCACCGTGCGCGACCTGCTGGTGCACCACAGCGGACTACCCGCTTATGCCAATGATATGCTCTTGTTTCCGCCGGCAAATTTAAGCCGCAAGGAATTGCTGCTCAAACTCAAGGATGTGCCGTTGGAATACGATTTCCGCTCGGTGTATGCCTATGACAATATCCTGTACCTGGCGGCAGGGGAGGTGATCGAGGCGGTATCGGGCATCTCTTGGGAGGATTTCGTGAAGGAGCGGATATTTGACAAAGTGGGCATGGCGAATAGCATCGACCGATTTTCGACGCTGCGGCAGCAACCCAATGTGGCTTATTCGCATGCGCGCCGCAACGGGGAGGTGAAAGTCATTGAGCACTTCTTTGATTCCAACATCGGTGATCCGGGAAATCCGGCAGGAGGCATTGCCGCATCGGCTGTCGATATGGCCAAGTGGCTGATCACCCATTTGGATTCCGGACGGACACCTGAGAAGGGCCGGCTGTTTACACCCAAGGTCACCGAAGAACTCTGGAAGATCGTGCGGCCGATGCCGGTCAGCAAGGAACCCGAATGGCTGAAACCGGCGCAGAAGCATTTTTATGGTTATGCATTAGGTTTCCGGACGTACGATTACCGGGGGGAACAGGTGGTGGGCCACGGAGGGGCGCTCACCGGCTTTGTATCGCAAATTGCCATGCTGCCCGACAGGCGGCTCGGCGTGGTGGTGCTGACAAACCAATCCATCTCGGGAGCCTATTGGGCCATTATCCATCGGATTCTGGATCACTACTTGAAGGCTGAGCCCTTCGATTGGATTGCGGGGTATAAGAAAGATGTCGACCGCTCATTGGCTCGGCAGGATTCCAGCAGACGGCGGCTTAAGCCCATTCTGCCGGACAGTACGCTGAAGCGCTCGCTGCCGCTTGCCGCATATACAGGGACCTATCAGGATGAATTCATCGGCCGTGCCGTCATTACCCAACTTGGCGATACTGCATTGCGCCTGGACCTGGTGAAGTCGCCGCAATACAGCGGTAGGCTATCGCACTTCCATGGTGATCTGTTCCGGTTGGTGGCGGACAATCCAGAGCGGGATGGTGGTGCCTTCCTGACCTTTTTGTTGAATGCCGATAAATCCATCCGCGAAGCCCGTTTTGTCTCCGAGCGCTCCGACGATGGGCATTCGCTGACGAGACTGGTGCTGCGGCCAGACAAGGATGCCATATTGGATACAGTAGCGCTCAATGCCCGTATCAAGCAGACACTGGACAAGTATCCCGAAGGCCGCTTTGCTTATGCATTCATGGATGTGGCTACCGGCGAACGGGTATTGTATAACGAAAAGGAGGCGTTCCATGCAGCCAGTACGATGAAGACTCCGGTGATGATTGAAGCATTCAAGCAAGCGACACAAGGGAAATTCGCGTTGACGGACTCCATTACCGTTTATAATGAATTCAAAAGTATTGTCGACCGGAGCCGTTACTCCCTCTCCCCGGAGGATGACAGCGAACAAGCACTGTATACCGAAGTAGGCAAAAAGGTCACCTGGTATGATCTATTATACCGCATGATCACCGAGAGCAGTAACCTGGCCACCAACATCGTTATCGACCAGGTGGGCGCCAAAAACGTGATGAAGACGATGAAGGCGATCGGTGCAAACGACATCCAGGTGCTGCGCGGGGTGGAGGACGATAAGGCTTATGAAAAAGGTCTGAATAACACCACCACTGCTTACGACCTGATGCTGGTGTTCGAGCAGCTGGCGAAGGGCAGCATCGTGAATGAAGAAGCCTGCGAGCAGATGGTGAAGATCTTGATGGATCAGCATTTTCGGGGTACCATTCCCGCCAAGTTGCCTGATGGGGTAAAGGTGGCCAACAAAACAGGGTCGATCACCAAAATATACCACGATTCGGGGATTGTATACCTGCCCGACGGACGGAAGTACGTATTGGTATTGCTGTCTGGTAATTTAGGGGAAACCGAGTCGAAAGCCGCGCTATCCGGGGTTTCACGGCTGTTTTATGACTACGTAGCGGGAAGGTAAACGGCATCCGTTAGCGGATGCCGTCATCATAGGTCAATCATTATGGTTCGATGCCTGCGAGCCGGATTTTCAATGTCTCTGCGCCGTCGGCCATGGTCGAGCGTGGTATGCGCAATTCGATGCGCTTCAATCCTTTGATATGCCTGTCCAGTTGCAGGGGGGCCGGATCCAACGAAATCACGGAAAACCTGAGCTGCGGATGAGAAATGTTTTCGATGCGCAATTCCTTGCCATCTTGACGCAGCAGGGCACCGTCAGGTTGAAGGACCACATCGGCTGTCGTCAGCAGCTGCCACGTCACCTCTTCGGTTTTTTCCGATGCGACGATTTCATCCTCGATGGTTAGGGACGTCGGGCTATCTTTCACAAAACGGCGGCGGGCAGCCGTTAGCAGGTCGCCGAAGGCCGCGGAGAGATCAATAGTAGCCTCGGGTGTCGCACCGTCCTTGAAATCGGCGATGGTTGCCATCCCGTCTACTTGGTGCAACTGCCCATTGACAGTAAGCGTGCTGTGGCCGAAATTGTTTTTGGTAAGCAAGGTCCAGCGTTGGCTATTTTGTTTTTTCCCCCAAAGATCGAAGCCTGTTTTTTCAAGGTCCTCGTAGCTTTGGTTACCGGGGTCGATGACCCACCGTACGCCGTCCAGTTCAAAGACAAACGAACCCCCGTCCATGTTGCCATGGTTGACCGTGCCGCGTCCGCCCTTGCCGCCGAAATAATAGCCGCGGACATCGTTTTCACCCCCGGTAAAAAAGACTACCGGATTGGAGCCATCCCCTTTCCAAGCGGTGGGAATATTCGCTCCGGCTTTTTCCTCGAATTGCGCCAGCCAAACCAAACCCGCGCCATCCAGCCGTGAGAGGTGCCCCATCTCCTCTACAGGCATCAAAAAGCGGTCTTTCTCCAGGTAGGTGGGGTTGCCCGTTCGCTTAGCAAACCACGCCAATACAATATCGCCGTTCCGTCCCCGGCGGTCCCCGCAATCCGCAAAATTGTAGTACATGCCCGATGGGGCGTTGGTAAGCACCCGGAAGGTGGCGCTTTCGAGGAATCCGGGGAAGTCGCCATAGCCGAAGTCGGTATCGAAAGCACTTTCCAGCATCGCTATCGAAATAACGGAGAACCCGGTGCCATAGTCCCAATAAGTAGACCCCTCGGGATAAATGCCGTGCGGCATATATTCATGCAAGGCGTTCGGGAGCCCGTCGAGTGCGCGGTAGAGCGTTTTTGCAGCTAGTTCAGGATCACGCTCGGCGATCGTGATGGACGCCGCGATCATTCCGCCATTGCATACCTGGTTCCAGTTGTTGTTGCCATAGGCCCACGATGGATTTTTGCCATCAGCTGGCCAGCTCGGCAGGATCCCTTTTTCGATGAGCGCTTTCTCCGCTTCCTCGATGGTCGCTTCGGGCAAGTCACCGGCGGTCCAGTCCAACGCGATGGCAACCGCCATCGCCATTTCGCCCACATCCAAGTAATGCGAAGGATTCCAATCGGAAAACCGGCAGACGGCCAGCACCTCATCGTTGATGCGCTGCAATACCCCAGGCTCTTTGTCTATCCGGTAGACCATACCCAACATATTCATCCGGCGAAGCATTTCCCGGGATACGGAAAGGAGCCTGCGACCGATCTGCTTGCGTTCCAGTAAAGGCTCATCCCGAATCGCCGCGGCATCCCGTTGGATGGCTTTATAGAGGTTTTGTGTGATGGGGTCGGTATCCAGTTTCTGCTTAAGCTGTTTTTCGATATCGCCATTGAGCACCAAACGGGGTTTGGACTTGTACAGGTGTTTTTTAAGGTATGCGACGGTGATGGGGTTTTGCAGTTTTGGACTGCTTCCAGCAGGTGTCTGCGCTTCTGAGGTCGGCACCGCAATGATGCATACCGATGCGTAGATAAAAAGGTAAAGGCCGAATCGTTTTGTCTTCGTATCCATCTGATATGGTTTTTTACAGGTTCAACAAATTTTTATAACGGAGCAGGGCTTCCACATAATAATAGTCGGCATAAGATAGGGGCACGTCGATCTCGCTATTTCCAGGCAGATGCCCGGTGGAATGTTCTAGGATGAACCCGCCGTTCGTGCCAACGGGTGCTTTGTAAGCCGGAGACGACAGGCTAGCGAGCATCCGTTCGGCAGCTTGAAGGTAACGTTTGCTTTCTTTTCCCTTGACCATGCCCGAGAGCTCAAGAAGTGCAGACGCCATGATCGCAGCCGCCGAGGCGTCCCGCGGTGCATTGGCATCGGTCACGCTGAAATCCCAATAGGGGATGCCGTCTTCCGGAAGGTTAGGGTGATCCAATAGGAAGGCAGCAATCTTCCGGGCTTGGTTGAGGTACGCCTCGTCTTTGAGATCCCGGTACATGAGCGTATACCCATAGAGTCCCCAGGCCTGTCCGCGCGCCCAGGCCGATTCATGATGAGCACCTTGGTGCGTATGCTTGTTGCGTACGGCTCCGGTTTCCGGGTCGTAGTCAATAACATGGTAGGAACTGTTATCCGCGCGAAAGTGGTTTTTAAGCGTGGTATTTGCATGTGTCTTCGAAATGTCGACGTATTTGGAATCTCCAGAAACGCGCGATGCCCAATTCAGGAACTCGAGGTTCATCATGTTATCGACGATAACCGGAAATGTCCATTTGTCGCCGTTGTGATCCCACGAACGTATGCAGCCCACTGCTGGGTTGAAACGCGAGGCGAGCGACTCCGCGCCGGTAAGCAATATTGACTCGTACTGCTTATTACCCGTAAGTCGCAGCGCATTGCCAAAACTGCAATACAGCATGAAACCGAGGTCATGCGTGCCCTTGTTCTCTTTTTCTTTTTCCAGCAGCTGAAGCCGGTTTTCTGCTTCCTTTAGCAACGCGCCATCCCGGCTATATTCATACAGGTAAAGCAACGTGCCCGGATAGAATCCCGATATCCAGGAGCTGCTTTTGGCTGTGACCAAAGAATCATCGGCACTATTGTAAGTGCGGGGCAATACGCCTTCGGGCACCCGTTTCATCAATGTGTGATATTGTGCGACGGCTTCCTTCAGATTTTTGTTTACAAATTCATCGGTCAATGCTAAACCGTCCTGCTGGGCATTCAATCGAAGTGATTTTCCGGCAAGGGTGCCTTGGGGTAGCGGCACGGTGAGGGTCGTATCGTGCCCTGTGGCAAACTCCAGTCGGAACGTGAGTTTCGTTAATTTGCGGGTTGGGTCGGCCACGGTAATCCATTGCACGCTGCCTTGTGAAGATTTGATCATGAACAAGGCCGGTTCGTTAGTTGTCAGGTGTGTGCCGTCCGGAAAGGCCACACGACCGGGTTTGTAAAACACCGCATAGTGAAGACCCAGTCCCCTATGCGATACCGCTTGTAATTCGACGGTGTTGCTTATGACATCCACTGGCCGCTGTCGGGCATAGGCCCGGGTTTGCGATTCGTCCGTCGCCGGCAGCACGATGTATGCGTAGGTTGCATCGTGTGGCCGCGTGCCGTGGTCGATGGCCAATGTGAATGTATTTTGCGTGATGGGTTCGTCGGTGGCTGCATCCTGATGACTGATACTGCGCCAAGTTCCCGTAGATTTTCCCTGGCGGAGCCAAATGCGGTCTGTATTTAAGATGATATAGCCAATACTGTCGTGATTGACCCACGCAGGCCCTTGTATTTGTTGTTCTTTTTCCTCGCTTTCGCGCTTATCATTCGCCCATACCGGGCCGTATAATAGCGACTGATTCAGGGTGGTCATCACCGGTTGAGAAGCTGTCGACGTAATGCCCGAGCCGAGACAGACGATCTCGTCGTCGAAAAAGAACCATGACTTATGGGCCTTCAGCCCTGAAAGCGGACTGAGCAGGTCAAAGGTAGTTGCACCGTATTCGCCGTCGGATACACCGCCCACAAACGCGGTCGTCCCTTTCTTGACCATATCGTCCCAATGCGGAAACGTGTCGACCTGTACCACGGTGGTGCCGGGGATTTTCCGCCAATCCCATGAAGGATAAATGTTGCGGTATTCACGCCCCGTGCGGGAGATGAATTGGCTGCCATCCGCATAGAAATGATTTTTCAGGCCTTCTTCGTTATAGGGAGATTCGATGTTATTGGAGCGGTTGGAGTACATCCGTACCGACGCGAAATACTTCGGCCGTTGATGAGAATGATAATGGGAATACCAGAAATATTGATTACTGCGCAAGTTGGGATTTTCCAGCTCATCTTTCCGATAGTTGCTGATGCGCGCCAGCAGTCGACCGGTAGGGTCATCCCGCTGGCCCGTCGAGGACCGTCTGGAGACGTCACGGTTCTTGATTCCGGGGTCGTCAAAGCGACCGAACGGCATGGCTTTGCGCATACCATCGAGGTAGTAGTCGATCACCAGTGCGATGGCGCGGGGTTCGAACGCAAAACGGGTGTCGCGCACGAGGTCTGCCCAGTACGCGAAGGAACCTGCATATTGACGGCCATAGGACAACGTGGAAGGCACACCATCCGTCCGGTGGTGGAAACTCATATCGGGCTTGATGCCGCGGTCTTCCGTGATATAGATCTGGTCGCCCATCGTTTTGATGGCCCGTGCAAAAGCCGCGGTATCCTGCCGAACCAATTCCGTGACCGCATTTATCGCTGCCATCTTGATGAAATCGCCGCCGGGACGGGCTCCGAACGCATCAAAATTGGAACGCGCGGCAATTGCCAATCCTGCGGCAAGCTCATCGTCACTCAGCTCGTCGCGCATCAATAGCAGGATATTTGCCATGGCATCAGGTGTGCCGATTTCATTCCACCACCAATTTTCGCAGCGATAGTCTTGCTGCAGCCAATGGGCCAATGCTTTCCTGAACGCAGCTAAAAGCCGGGCATCGTGATAGTATGCGCCATCCGCTTTTTGATAAGCTTTGGCCATCGCCTGTAGGTTCCCGAGATGGACGCTGTGTTCGAATCCTGTCTTGCTGGTATCTTGGTAGTTGATCGAGGGCCAAGTTCCGTCATCGGCCAGTTCGGCGGTGATCTTCGCGAGCTGAGACGTTTCGACAGTGCCCGAAAGCAGCGAAGTCTTTAGGCGGTCACTGATGACTATAAAATCGCGATTCGGTTGCGCGGTTGCGGATGCCGTGACCGAGATGGTCACCAGCAAATATAAGGCGCATTTGACGTGATATTGCATAATATTCATGATGATGACCTATTCGGCTGCCTGAGGATTGAACACTTCCATAACGACACCGCGATCACGAACCACAAATGTATCGTCGGCCTCGTAGGTATGTGTTCCGTTGGATACTGTGTAATTGATGGTCAGTCCATGGCGGGACTTATTACCCCACGAATACGCATCTTCCTTAAATTCGCCGCTTCCGGTTACCGTATACGAAGCCCCTTCGGGAGCTGAAACGGTACACGAATTGCCGTCGAAGTTGAGGACGAGATCCAATGATCCCTCCATCAGTTCCGATTGGAAAGAAGTGCTGATGGAGATCCGGTGCCTTGCTGCAGTAACGAGGTTCACCGGGGTATTTTGCTCGACATAGTCTGCACGATAGGTTTTTTCATCAACGGTAGCGCCATTGGCGTCCTTTACCGTGCATTCGCCGTAGTGGAAGTAGGTGCCATGGAATTCGTTGATGTATTTGATGCCGAACATCGTGAAATTCTTGGGAGCCACATTCCAGTCACCTGCGAAACGGATATCGGCATTGGCGCGGGTTGTGCTCCCACTGAGGATAGAATCCACATTGTTTGATCCCGTCAGCCGAATAGGGACGACATAGTTCAGGCCAATAGCATCGGGATCCTCAAAGAACGCATCGGTAAGCTGGACGATAATTCCACCATTCATTTCCCCTTTGGGAATGACGATCTGGTTATCCGAACTCAGCGTGTAATAGGACCTCGGCAACGGACGTATTGGGTTATCACTGCCGCCGAAGGTCACCTGTTCGCACAGGGACTCGTCAACCTCAAAGTCAAACACCCGGTTGAGTTCGTTAGTATATACTCCTCCCATCGCCACGGAAATGACGAACCGGTGGGCATTGTCGTTAGCATTATCGTAGATATCATCGCCGAGTATGAGCGTCCTCACGGGGAATTGATAAGGAAAATAGCCGGAGGTATAGCCAAAATCCGGAAACGTGTTTTCACTGTTTTTGCATCCAAAAATCCCCGCTGTGATACAAATAAATAGAAAAATCTTTTTCATTACCAACCGTTGTTTTGTTCAAATCCAAATTTAACCACTTCTCCTTGCGGAATGGGGCCATAGTGCATATAATCGTTGTCATAGCTTCTTGCTTCGACGGTGAATTCGTTATAGGTATTTCCGTCGATGCGGACGCCTATAGCGGGCTCAGTCAGGTCGGCCTTCCAGCGGCGGAGATCCCAGAACCTGAAGCCTTCGAAGCACAACTCAAGCCGCCTTTCATTACGGATAAGATTCCGCATCGCTTCTTTATCACTCACGGAAGCCAGATAGGCATCGGGCTGTTCGATCCCTGCCCGTTTGCGGATGGCCGCAATCACATCCCGGGCACTGAATCCGGGGCCATTCCCATCGGGTCCCCATGCTTCGTTGGCCGCTTCTGCGAAAGAAAGAAATAATTCGGTATAGCGGATATGCGTATTGAAGTGCTTTTGGCTGGAAGAGGAGGCCGGATCCATATTCACATCTTCACGCAGTAGTTTTTTGAGGTAGTATCCTGTACGTGTTGACGTCTGTTGTCGATCCAGCCCATCTTCGCCACCGGAAGTGCTGGTGTTGATGGTCTTTCCCTTAAATTGGCTACCATTATAAATGATATATAGCGACAGACGCGGATCCCGGTTTTCATACGGATTCTCTTCGTCATATGCGCTGTTTGGATCATCAATGGGAAATCCATTGGCCATGGGAAACGCGTCGACGAGGTTCTGCGTAGGGTTGAGCCGTCCTCTACCATAAAGCGAGGGAGGAAAGTGGTCCGCCTCACGTACATTATTGTTGTAAATGGGCCTGCGCCAAAGGATTTCCTGCAGGTCCAACCGGTTGCCGGTGGTAATGTCGGCTTCATCTACCTGTGCCTTCAGGTAAAAATGGTGGCCATTCGGATCCAAGCCGTCCACGCCTCCGATGTCATCAAGCAAGGCGGCAAACTCATTGACGGCATGCTCCCAGGCAGCTACATCGTTATTGGGGTTGAATGCCGGACTGGCTGCCAGCAGGGCAAGACGTGCCCGCATAGCCAGTACATGCCGACCGCTCATCCGTTGCACGGCAAAATCGCCGAAGACCTCGTTATAATGATCGACATTCACATCATCGAAGCCCGGAGGAGGGGTTCCCACATTGCCATAGTCCGAGGGCAAAAAACTTAGTGCGGTTTCGAAATCTGCCGTAATGCTGTTTACAAATCCCTGGAAATCGGCACGCGGTGCCGCAAACTGCTCTTCCGATGTAAGGAACTCGTTGTAGATCGGGGTGCCCAGCAGCTGACCGCCCCCGGCCGGCCCTCCGTGGTTCCGCAGCAGGAAATATTTGAACAAGCCCCTTAATGCATATGATTCGCCCTTGAACTTACGGATATACAGGGCGGAAATATCCGGGTTGGTCCATTTCCAGGGCACGCTGTCTACAATGCCCAGGAACTGATTGATATAAAGAATGGCCCGGTTGCAATCGTCCCAAAGATTTTGTGGATTATACCCGGCAGACCATTCACCAGTGGCCATCCGGAGGTAATTATTGAACCGATCATTGGAAACCGCATCATCAGTTGCCACGTCATCAAATCGATAATCATTAGTGGGAATCAATGTATAGGCCGTCAGTAAAAGTCCCTCGGCGAAAGCCGGATCATCATATACCCGTTTAATAGTATTGTGGTTGTCGTCTTCAGGTTCCAGGAGGCTGCACGATTGCAGGCATAGGACTGCCACCATCACTTGCGACAAAAAGATATGTAGTTTACGTTCCATGTTACAGTCTGATTAAAATTGTGCCTTTACACCAATGGAAAAAGTCCGATAATAGGGCTCATTGCCCACTTGCGTTTCCCGTATTTTACGGTTTTTCGCAAATTGATAAACGTCATTAGCATCGAGAAACAGGTCAAGTCCGTCCATCAATAACCTACGGGAAAATGCGTCCGCAAAGCGGTAAGTCAATTGTATTTTCCGTATTTGGAGGAAATCATTGCTATACAGCCAGTAGCTGGATCGCCGGAAATTGTTACTGTTGGTTTGCGTACTTAGCCGGGGATAGGTGGCTGTAGCAGCCGCTTCGGGCGTCCAGCTATCCAATACGACCTCGGAATATTTTTTGTTCCCATCCACCCAGAAATAATCACCTTCGCGGAAGTTCTTGGCGCCCCATTGTCCGGCTCCTAAGACGTAAAGCCCAACATTTTTGTACCCCACCTGCAGCTGCAGTCCTCCCGAAAGCGGAGCTTGCCAGCGCCGCAGGTAAATTTCATCGTTCACGTCGATGATTCCGTCGTTGTTTTGATCTTTGTATTTGATATCGCCGGGGCGTGGCGTTCCGAAGAATTGCGCAGGACTATTGTCGATGTCCGTCTGGTCACGGAAGAGCCCGATAGACTCCAAACCGAATGTCGCATCCACGGGCCGTCCTGCACGGTATTGGTATTCATCATCGTATATCTCATCCACGGTTAATCTTTTGGAGGTCACATAGAGCGCATTCACGCCTGCGTAAATCCGCCAATCGCCAAAAGACCGCTGCACATCAATGCCCAGTTCGGCACCTTGGTATTCATCCTCCCCAAAATTCTCGTAGGGGATGAAATTGCCGTAGAAACTCGGGTATTGGGTGCCCGGTCTGACAATCAGGTCAGCGTACCGGTTATAGAATAGGTTCGTTTCAATACCCAGCAGGTTATTGAAGAACCGGCCTTCCAGTCCGAAGTTGACTTCTTTGCGTTTGGCAAATCCGAGGTTGGGATTGCTGGGCCAGCTGGAGATCACGCCACTTCGACTACGCGTTCCTTCGTACCAGTTGTAGCTTCCCGATGTGGTATAGCGGCTATCGTAGTAGAAGAAATCGCCCACCGGGATGTCGGAATTGATATACCCTCCGGTCAACCGTAGTTTCAGCCAATCCACCCAATTCACGGCAGACATGAAGTCTTCTTTGCTTACTACCCATCCAATACCAAATGTGGGTGACAGGCCAAGGCGGTTGCCTTCCGGCAATTTTACGGAATTGACATAGGCACCACTGAAGTCGACCAAGTACTTTTCCTTAAAGCCGTACGTAACCTGCAGGCCAAGGTGTGCCTGCTTGACCCCCTGAAAACTCGTTTGCAAATTGCCCGGCTCTTTGAAACTGCTGCCGAAACCGATCAGGTTTGCGGATACCTGATGATCCTGATCGAATACCCGGTCGTAAGCCAACATCCCATAGAAACCGAAGCGACGCTTAAACGTACGGCTGCCGATATCCAATGAGCCGGGCCGTGCATCAGTGCCGTGTTGCCTTAAGGACACGATACGGTCTTCATCTTCCGCCCAGACCGGTTCATAGACCGCAAATTGGTTATTGATTGCCTGATCGTATCGGAGGTAGTAGTCAAAACTGATGTTGGTGTGTAGGGAGAGCCCTTCGGTAATACGGTCCAGGTCGAAATTGATCCGGTTATTGAATAGGTACTTGCGGTCCACCCGCTCGTTTCTTCCTCCGGAATAGCCAAAACCGGCACCGGTGGTCAGGTAGTTGGCCGTACCGCCGAGAATGTACTGTCCGCCGATATCATTTTTCCGCGCTCGTAGTGTCGGGTCATCCGGATTAATCAGGTCAATCGGAAGCAAGGGTGCATACTCATAAGGGCGTTCGGTTGCCGCACCACTCCAGAATGTGCCACGCTGCCCGCGGTCAACGGCAAAATAGCCAGCCACATCCACCTGTGTGGTGATCCATTCGGCGACTTTGAGGTCCACATTCCCCCGCACATTAAATGTATTATAACGCGCTTTATTCCAGTCGCCGAAGTCAATGAGGCTGCCCACGGAGTTCCAACCCATGTTGGCATAATAGCGGGCATTTTCATTACCCCCTGAAAATTCGCTGAGAAAATCAAAATAAGGCTTATAATTTTTCAGGTAGTCATCGCCATAGTAGTTGTTATCCGGATACCGGTACCGGTTACCGTTCCGGTAATTGGCAATGGTCTGCGGGCTGAATTGTTCGGAAAGGCCATCGTTCAGCCGGGCTTGGTTGTAATACGACATGTAGTCGGCCGAATTCAGGAATTGCGGTAATTCCAATGGTGATGATACGCCATAATTGAGCGCGAATTTGGCGTGTTGTTTGCCGTCAGATTCGCCGCGTTTGGTGGTCATCAATACCACGCCGTTGATTGCCGCACTGCCATATAATACGGCGGCGTTTACATCTTTCAAAACGGTAATGCTCTCGATCTCCGAAAGGCGGATGTTTTCGACGTCGCGCGGGAGTCCATCGACAATGAACAGCGCATTGCCGGATTGGGTGCCCGTCCCTGTCACATCGGAGGTGTTGATATTAATACCAAGTCCGCGGATGGTAGTCGAACCAAGCATCCCCAATGTCCGCCCGTTGAGAACATTATTGGTCCAGATGGTGTTGTCCTTGTTGTTTACGTCTACCGCATCCACTTTCGTAACGGCGCCCACAATTCCGTCCGCTTTCACACGCCGGAAAGCGATGTTCACTTCTTGTTGGGTCGCGGTGGTGTCGGTTTCTTGTGCGACCACGGATTGCCCGATAGCCGCGGTCAGCGCCCACAAAACGGTCTTCCGTCGAATGTTATATTTCCAGTTCATCAATTTTTCCATTTAGATTTACAACTTGAACCAACTTACCATCCCGGGTTTTGCGGGAACCCTTCGTATTGCGTGGTAAATTTTACCTGGATTGGCAGCCAATTATGTTTCCGTTCGGCCACACGCCTGACCACCACCCGTTCACGGAGGTTGATGGGCTTCCCGTCGCTTCCACGGGCGAAGTCGATGGCGGTTTTGTCCAGATACCTGGGGTCACCATTCCGGTTCCATCGGCGGAGGTCGCAGAAACGGGCCCCTTCGAAGTTCAGTTCCACCGCACGTTCCCGTACGATTTCTTCAAAAAACGCGTCATTCGTGGCAGTATACTTATCCGCGATGTTTGGAAGCTGGGCACGGTTACGCACCACATTCACTGCACCCTCTGCGGTCATCGCATAATTGCTTGCAGCAGCTTTCGGTGTCCCGCCGGGGCTGAAGAGCACCGCTTCTGCATACATCAAGTAGATATCTGCCAGTCGAAGATAAGGAACGTAGGCCTGCAAAGCGCCGGTGCGCGAGATGGTCAGTTCGCTGCCCATCGGCGAATAACGTTTGGCATAGTAACCCGTAACACTGGGCGGGTTAATCTGCGAACGATGCCGACCGCCATTGTATAATTCCGCAAAACGATCCGGCCCCGATTCATTGATGATCTGATCGCCGTCTTTCAGAATGTCTTTATAAAACCGGGGTTCGCGGCCTGTCCAAGGATCACTTGGGTCGTAACCCGAGTCGGGGTCATCAATGGGTAAGCCATTTGCCATCGCGTAGTTTTGCGTATTATTGTGGGTAGGCACATCGGCAGCGCTACCGCTATTGAGTCCCAGAGAAGAGGGTACGGTGCCACCGAGTGCAGACCAGCGCACTCGATCACGCTGGTAGACCGTGGGCATCATGATGCATTCGGTACCGCCTGGCCGCTCCCAATTCCAACGCCAGAAATTGTCTGTCCATGAATCCCACGATTGCAGGCGATAGGTGCCCGTTTCGTCAGCGAGCTGCAACAGTTCGCCGAACGCCTCTGCCGCTTGCTTGCATAGTTCGGCATCAAAAACGTTGTTCCCTGTTGCCTCCTCATTGATCATCGGGCTGGCGGCATAGAGCAATGCCTTGCCTAAATAACCGAGCGCGTGGAATTTGTTGATGCGGTCGCTATTATGCCCCAACGTGCGCTGTCCAGGTCCGGATTGATCCCAATGCACGGGCAATAAGGCCGCTGCTGCCCGGAAATCGTCCGCCATCCGCAGCGCACAATTTTGAAAATTCAAGCGCTGGAACTCTTCGGTGGTCAGTTCATCGGAGGCCTCAAGTGCGCGCGTCACATACGGCATTCCACCCCAATAGCGCGCGAGCTCAAAATAAAACCAACCCCGGAAAAACAGCGCCTGGCCGCGTAGGTGGTCCCGTTCTTCCTGGGAACCTTCGAATAGCCCCTCTTCATCCAGTTTGGCCAGTGCCACATTTGCTTTACGGATGGCGTACCAAGCGTATTCCCAAACCCGTTTAGTACGTGTATCTCGGTTGGTCATCGCCACGGATTGCCCGAAGAAGTAGCCGTGGTCGCCCCAGTAGTTGCCATTGTCAAAGGCGTATGGACTATTATTGAGTGTCTCGTCTGCAAAAAGGTATTGGTTCCACGCTCCACCTTTATTGGGGTCCATGATACAGTTATACATCTCTTCGACAAACCCTTGGAAACTGATGAAATTTCCGAATACATCTTTCTCGGAAATATCGGCTTCGGGTGCTTTGTCAAGGTATTTTTCGCAAGATGAGGTCACGAGGACAGCGAATAAACACGCCATCCGAAATAACACTGCTCTAATTTTTGAATTTATGTTCATCGCTCACGAATTAAAAGGATACATCAATTCCGACATTAAACCGTCGCATGTTGGGATAAGACCCCTCCGTATCACTACCCCCGCTGTACGAACCCTCGCGATCATCGGGTAGGTCCGACCAGAAAAATAAATTTGTTCCATTCACAAAGACCCGTAGGTTGTCAAGGCCGATTCGGTTGATCCATCCGTTTTTGGAGAAAGAGTAGCCGATTTCTGCATTCTGCAGGCGGAGGAACGACGCATCATAGACATAGTAGTTGCCGATGTTTTCGGCCTGTGTCTTCCATCGTGGTAAGAACGAGGAAGCGTCGGGGTTATCCATTGACCAGTAGTCGCTGACATGCCCAAAGACAATGTCTGTGTCGTAATTGAAGTTATTGAATGGGATATAACGCGTAGCGTTGCTGGCGCCATAAAGCTGGGCCATCATGCTGAACCCCTTATAGTCGAACCCAACGGTAAAGGCTAGCGTTTTTTGAGGGACGCCGGAATAGCCGATTGGAGCGGCGTCTTCGTTAGCTTTGATGACACCGTCAGCATTAAAGTCCACCATATCATAATATCCGGGTAATTTCTGCATGTCGTTCGTCTCGGTTGGAACGCTGGCATATACCTCATCCCAATTGGTATAAAACCCCGAATTTATTAAGCTTTTCCGCTGGTCTATGGGATAGCCGGCGGCTTTGATGTGGTCATATTGGAGCGGCGGATCATCCCTGAAAATGACCGTATTTTCGTTGTGGGTGATGGCTATTTTACCCCATAGCGTCATCGATGGGTTGAATCGTTTGGTAGCCCCAACTTCCAGCTCATAGCCTTTGGATTTTACCTGGCCCAGATTGGCCGCCGGTGGCGTGGTGCCAAAGAAAGGGGGGACATTCCGGCTGCCGCCAGCAATCAGGATATTCGTGCGGTTTTCGTTGAAGATATCGGCCGTTACCGTTAGCACATTTTTGAACAGCGCCAGGTCCAGTCCGAGGTTTTGCTTGGTCGCGGTTTCCCAATGCACATTGGGATTTCCGATCGTCTCTTCCCGGTAGAAGGTGTAAGGGCTTTGGCCATCGGTTGCGTTGTTCAGCCGTGCCGCTGTACCAAACGCATATTGCGAAGCATAAAGCCACCTGCCACCACCGCTATCATCGCCCACCATGCCGATGCTATACCGGAATTTGAGGGCATCAACCCAATTGACCTTGAAGAACGGCTCGTTGGAGAGGTACCAGCCCATACCCAAGGAAGGGAAGAAATCAAACCGATAGCCCGGCCCGAATTTTTCGGAACCGTTATAGGCACCGTTGACTTCGAGGAGGTACCGGGTTTTGTAATCATATGTCGCGCGGAATACCCAATCTTCACGATAGGTTTTGAAGGCGCTTCCCCGGGCTGATTCTTCCCGTTGGAACAACCCCATCGCTGTCACATTATGGTCGTTGAATTGGCGGGCATATTTCAACTGCGCCCGGTACATCATCCGCCGCGTAATGGGAATGTAGCCGATCCAGTTGGAATTTGCGATTTCCTCCTGGCGGATGGTCCACGGACGGATAATCCAATCGTATTCCTCGTCACTGGTGGGCAAGTATAACGTATATTCATTCGGGTCTTGATCCGGACCTTTATACAGCATTGGATAAATCTGTTTGAACATCACATTGGTAGCTGCCTCACCGGGGCGGGTATGATTGGTGATATCGTAGATACCCCCTTCAGACCGCACATTGTTGTCGTAGAAGAACGAACCGACAGCACTCAGCCCTTCGGTAATGAAACCTAAATCCTGCTCCAGGTGAAAATCAGAATTCAGCTCGGTATAGCGCGCTTGGCGGATTCCCAAGTTGTAAGCAACGGCAAGCGGATTTAAGGTATTATTGCCCCCCTCTTGATATGCCCCCCATCGGCCATCAGAATACATAGGCAGGTAGAGATTAGGGGCAAGGCCATACACCGAACGCCACATCCACGCGTCAGCCCGGCTAGTGCTTCCTTCGTTGTTGTAATTGGTGTTTTTTTGTCCGTAGAAACCCGCCAAATTGAGCTTCATCTTGGTTCGCTTGGTAAATGCGATGTCGATGTTGCTGCGGAAATTAAAGCGATCGAAGTTGTAATTTGGTTCATAGCCCTTGCCATTGTCCATGTCCTGGAACATGTCCCCTTCGTGGAGATAAGCGAGTGAACCGAAATATTGCACCATCTGATTGCCCCCTCTGGCGTTCAAGGTGGCTTTATGCGAAAAGCCTACATCCTTAAACATGGCCTTTTGCCAGTCGACATTGGGATAGATTTCAGCATATTCCGGTGTTTGGGGCAGCTGGTAGCGTTGTACAATCTCATATGGCACATAATTGTTCCATGAGGGCTCGTTTAGTACGCCTTCGCGCTCAATTATTTCATTCTTGGCCATCATGGCGGCGTATGAATCGAGCTTTTGCGGAAGCTTTGAAATGGCCATGCCCATCGCCGTATAGTTGAAATTAAGCTGGGTTTTACCCTCCATTCCCCGTTTGGTCGTAATCAGGATAACCCCATTGGCACCTTTAACACCGAATACGGCGGTGGCAGAAGCGTCTTTCAATACGGACACGCTGGCCACCTCATTGACATCGATGTTGTTCATCGCCCGCTCAACACCATCTACAAGAATGAGCGGTTGGCCACCATTCCACGTGTTTTTTCCGCGGATAAAGATGTTAGTGGCGCTTTCACCGGTGGTGACCCCTCCGGGTTCGCCGGAGGACGTTAATGTGACAATACCAGGTAATTGTCCGGTAAGCGCTTGAGCTAGGTCAGGCTGGTTTCCCTGCCGTTTTAATTCCTTGTCGGTGGTTTGCACGATCGAGCCGATGACACTCTGTTTTTTCTGTTGGCCGTAGCCGACCACGACGACCTCATCAAGCAGTGCTTGGTCTTCTTCGATGGTGATGTCGATGAAGTCGTCGGCACCTACCGTGACCTCTATCCGTGAATAACCCACAGAGGTGATCACGAGGATGTCGCCCTGCTGCACCCGATCCAATATAAAACTGCCATTCTCATCGGTCGTGGTGTGGGTTGTGGAGTTTTTGATGGTCACCGTTACGCCCGGCAAGGGTACGCCATTCTGGTCTTTGACCAAACCTTTAATGATTTTCTGATCCACACGGCCGGTGGGGACGGCTTCAGCAGCAAACGAAAACAAGAAAAGCAGCAATACGGCTAACCACTTATTTTTCGTGGGCAAATAGCAATAGGAAATTTGGTTGTAATTGGTTCTATTCATAATCTGGTCCAATAAAATATGTAACATGGATTATCTCCTATGGATCGCCGACGGGGGCTAAGGAGGGATAACGTAAAAATTCATATTGACCATTGGTTTTAAAAGGACAATCATTTCAACTATTGGACATTCCGGTTTGGGGATGGCCAAAAATTGCATTAGACATGTTTTTATGAAGGATTAAAATAGGAGGCTGTTTCTGCACCTATTCCGCTTTCATAATTTTGGTATTGTTTATAATATAATCGTTAGTCAATGCAAGTGTAATAAAGAAACGCTAAATATGCAAACGTTTACACAGTATTATTTACGAAAACGTTGTAGTTGGTTTTTTGCCACTTTTAATGGGGAAAGTTTTGAGGATACGGTGCGTTTTTATGCGCATATGTATGTTTTTAGTATGGAATTTCTCCTTATTTAATAGTTTTTGTGCGGTTTTAATGAAATAGTCGGAATGAAATTGCAAAAACATAGTCAAATCTTCATTTTATTTCCTATTATTGCTAGGCATAACCAATTGTGGGCCGATTCCGAGGTCGAAGGGGTATTTTTTGATATGAAGCGAAAATTTAACCCTTATGTTCCACGTCGCGCTGATTAGCGTGGCGACCACGATTCCTTTCGGAGTATTTTTTCAATTGACCAAAATAACAACAAACAACGGATTAATTATGAACATAACCAAACTTAACAAATGCTGCGGGCTTATGCTACTATTCCTATGGTTGGTGCCATTGGCCTATGCGCAGGAACGTGCCATCAGTGGCAAAGTGGTAGACGCCCAAGGCCAGCCGCTTGAAGGGGTTACCGTGTCGGTATCGACTATTGGGCGACAGACGCTCACGAATAGCAATGGCGATTACAGCATCTCGGCATCAACGGGCAACACGCTGGTGTTCTCCCTGATCGGTATGGGGCGCAAGGAAGTCGTCGTCGGTAGCAGCTCCACCATCAACCTGACATTGGATGAATCTTCGGAAACCTTGGAGGAGGTCGCCGTGACGGCCTTTGGCATCAAGCGGGAAGAACGCTCGCTGGGATACACCGCTCAGTCGGTTACATCCGAGGAATTGACCGTCAACAAGCAACCCAACATGGTCAATGCCCTGCAAGGTAAAATTGCCGGGGTGCAGATCCGCAACACTGGCGGTGCGCCGGGGCAGGGTGCCAAGATTCAGATACGGGGCGTCAACTCCCTGGATCCGAGCCGCGATAATTCGCCGCTGTTTGTCATCGATGGCGTGATCATGGACAACAGTACCTCCACACAAGGTTCATCGGCTGCGGGACGTGGGATGAGCAACCGCAGTGTCGACATCAACCCCGATGATATTGCGTCGATGAACATCCTGAGGGGTGGTGCCGCAACAGCGCTGTACGGCCTACGCGGTTCTAATGGGGTGGTGGTGATCACCACCAAACAAGGAAAAAGCGGAGACGTGCGGATCAATTATCAGGGTTCCGTAGGGCTGGATGAGGTAAACAAATTCCCCAAAATGCAGGATGTCTACACCCAGGGATGGGGCGGCGTATATGACACGGGGTCCTTTTGGCCGGCTTTTGGCCCTACAGTGGCCGAAGCCCGCGAGATCGATCCGACCCACCCGGCCGAGTTGTACAATTACCTGGAGGATGCCTTCGATACGGGGCATCAATATAAAAATACGCTGAGCATTTCAGGGGGTTCAGATAAGATCACCTATTATTCTTCCCTGTCCCAATTCAAGCAAGAGGGTATCATGCCATTCACGGATTTCAAGAACATCCAGGCACGGTTGAATACCCAGGTGAAAGCCAGTGAAAAGTTCAGCATTGCAACCAACATGAGCATCAACAATAGCGGGGGTAGCCGCGGCAATGCCGGATTGTACAACGAGCAGCTGGCCTACTGGGTACCGCGCTGGGATGTGCGGGACTACCAAAAGGAAGACGGCACGTTGTTTATGGCCTTCCCGGGATTGTCTGAAAACCCCATTTATGTAGCCAAGACCAATAGGTTCGTAGACGATGTGCTGCGTTTCATAGGCAATACGACACTCAATTACAATCCTTTTGAATGGCTGGGCTTTACGTATACCCTCGGGGTGGATGCCTATCGGGACAACCGCCAGGGCACGGCTCCCGGATTTCAGGGATTGGAAGGAGAAATATTGGTAGGGGTGAATGGAGGAGAAGGGGCATCCGGTCGTGGGTTCTACAATGTATACGACACCAAGTACCGGACGTTCAACAGTACCTTCATGGCCAACCTGTCCCATCAGTTTACGCCGGATTTCCATGGTTCACTGCGGTTGGGTAACGAAATTTTTGATCGGAAAAGCTATCAATCTGCCGCGGAAGGCTGGGACCTCTCCGTGTGGAACTGGTTTGATATGAGCAACGTCAATCAACTTGCTCTGGGTACGAATCGCGAGGAGTACCGGTTAATGGGTACATTCGCCGATGCGACGCTGAGTTTCAGGGAATATCTTTACCTGAATGCAACCATCCGGAACGACATCACCTCATCGCTATTGAAGCCGAATAACTCGTTCTTCTATCCATCGGCCAGCATCAGCTACGTCATGTCTGATCACCTGCAGCTTCCTGACGCAATCAACCATGCCCGTTTGCGGTTTTCGTATGCACAGATCGGCAAGGATGCGATACCTTATGCGACCAGCTTGGGCTATACGGGATACAGTTCGTTGCCGACCGGTTTCACCGGATTTACCCGGGGAGCGCTGCTGGGCAATCCTGATCTGCGGCCTGAGTTTACCAACACTTACGAGGTGGGCTTGGTCTTGAATTTCTTTAGCAACCGCTTGCGATTCGATGGCAACTTCTACCGTTCAATTTCAAAAGACCAGATTATGCAGGCGCCGATATCAACGACTACCGGATATGGTACGGCGTCCATCAACGTAGGGGATATACGGAATACTGGCGTGGAGCTGACCCTCGGGGCGACGCCGGTGAAAGGCTCAAACTTTACCTGGGATACCGAATTGAACCTCTCGGCCAACCGGAATAAGGTGCTGTCGCTCAACGATGAGCTCGGCGGGGAGCTGGTGGTCACTTCCGAATTTGGCTACTTGAGCTCCAACGTGGAAATGCGCGTGATTCCCGGGCAGCCTTATGGCATCCTCTATGGCCGTACGTACCAGCGCTACTATTCGCCTGATGAAATCGAGGCGGGCGTAGACCAATCGCTGGCGGTGGATGAAGACCGGCCCCTGCTCATCGGAGAAAACGGCTTCCCAATATTGAGCCCGGTGGCTGATGCAAAACAGTTAGGAAATGTATTCCCCAAGTTAATCGGGGGCTGGTATAATAACTTCCGGTACAAAGACCTTGCGGTTTCCGTGTTGATTGACGGGCAGTTCGGCCAGAAATACTACAACCAGATGGACAACTTCTTGGCTGCCTTCGGCATGGCAGATTACACCCTCAACCGCAACGATCACCTCGTCTTTGAGGGGGTATTGGCCGATGGGTCGCCCAATACCCAGCAGGTATGGTTGGGCCAAGGATACGATGAGGTGACCGACCGGGACTACGGCAATGGCTATTATCGTGACTACTACCGCGGAAATTCGGAGGCCTTCGTACAGGATGCCAGCTGGGTGAAGCTGCGTTCGGTTTCGATCAACTACAACCTGCCGGCCAAGTGGTTCGGCACGCGGTTCATCAGGAACGCTTCCGTAGGTGTGACGGGCAATAACCTTTTGGTGATCACGGATTACAACGGCTACGACCCCGAGAACTCAACCACCAACAGCGGATCGAATGCAGAAGGGTTTGCGGGGATGACCTACCCCGCGTTGAGGAGTTATTTGTTCACGTTAAATGTTGGATTTTAATTGGGAGACATCATGAATACCTCAATAATGAAATTAACGAAAAAACTAGCTATAGGAGCACTGTCGATTACTTTGGCCTTCCAAAGTTGCGGCGATTATTTTGATGTGGGCAATAACCCGAACCTGGTGACGGAGCCCAGCCTGAACTCCTTATTGGCTTCGGTGACCCATCGTACAGGGATGAATGCCTACCGGTATGGCAGCGCGGTAGCCAATTATGTGCAATACATCGCCAGTCCGACGGCGGCATCGGCTACGGATATTTACGACATCACGGATTTATCCACTTCGTGGTCGCAAGCCTATTACGGCATGTCAGATGCTTATGATATGATCGTGATGGCCGAGGCGTCTGGGGCAGACCTGCACGTGGGCGTAGGGAAATTGTTGACGGCCTATCAATTGAGCCTTGTTTTCGACACCTGGGGCACTGCCCCTTATACCGAAGCGTTTAATAAGGTAGAAACCTTGACGCCGGTCTACGATTCGCCCGAGCAGCTGTATGCAACGATCGGCCAGCTGATCGACGAAGCAATTGCCGCATTGGGCAGTACCGACGCCACGATGGCACTTGATCCGAACCTCGATGTTATCCACGGAGGAGATGTAGCACATTGGATCCGCACCGCTTATGGGTTAAAAGCCCGGCACCTGAACAAAATCAGTAAGAAGTCCAGCTATGATCCCCAAGCGGTGCTTGCCGCATTGGACAATTCGTATGCATCGGCTGGTGACGACATGAAGTTAGGCATATTTACCGGGAACAACCCTTGGTCAGAGATTGCCACCAGCAACCTGGGTGGTCTGCTTGGAGGATGGCTCTCTTCCAATTGGGTGAATCACCTCAACGGCGTGACCTATGGTATTGTAGATCCTCGCGTGAGCAGGATTACCGATATGACGGTGAATGGTGATTATAAAGGCACACCCAACGGCGGTGGCAACCAAGGGCCATTAGCAAACACGGTTCTTGATGAATGCTATATTTCTACCAACAGCCCGGTGACTGGCGAAGCTTCTCCGATTTATATCATGACCTATGCCGAATTGAAATTCGTTGAAGCCGAGGCGGCGCTGCGGGCGGGGCTCAGACCCCGTGCGTACGAAGCCTATCTCGAAGGGATACGGGCCAGCATGGACCAGCTGGGGGTGCCCAGCGCCGAAGCAACCGCCTACATGGGGCACGCAACGGTCGGTGTAGGCGCGGGTAATCTGACATTGGATCTGATTTTCAAGGAAAAATACGTGGCCACCTACCTCAATTACGAGGCATGGAACGATGCCCGCCGGCATGACTATGAATATGACGGGTTTCAGATGCCACGAGGGGCTGTGCTGCCGACGTTTATCCGCCGGGTAGCGATACCCAACACGGAAATCGTAAGCAACAGGGTCAATATTCCCACGCAGGAATCGCTGGATACCCCCCTTTGGTGGGATATGCCCTGATGCTATGAAATGGAATATTTAAAGCAGAAGCCGCCCAAGGGGCGGCTTTTTTTGGATTTATTAACGCCACTATTGATAGTTTATGCGTTTTTGGTGTTCCCTTCCGCGACATTGCCGATGCGGGTTATTGGACGGTTAACCACCGATCCAATCCAAGTAGTCCTCTTTGGATACACAGGTAAAGGTCGCAGCCGGGTAAGCACCGCTGAATGCCATGGGGATTTTTACCGTTTTTTTGCTATTATACTTAAATTCATAAGCATGAAGTGCTCCGCTGTGCAGTTCGATCAAATCCACTACCTGCTGGTTGTAATTTCGCCAGAAATAATATTGGACATGTTCGTTAAGGTAGCTGTTGCGCTTTATGCGTTCGGTGATGAGATAGTTTTCCCATAAGCTACCCACGTCTTGGCGTATATCTAGCAAGCGCAGGTCGTTGATAATGGCATTCCGGATGCCATTATCCGTGAAATACCATTTTGATCCTTTGGAAATCTCCTTGCGTTGATTCGTGCTGTATGCGGATAGACGATAGATCAAAAACACCTTGCTCAATAAATCCAGGTAGTTCTCTACGGTATTTTTGCTGATACCCAGCTGATTGCCTAGCTCATTATAAGAAACCTCACTGCCGGTTTGAAACGCGACGAGTCTCAATAGCTTGGTTATTTTATCGGCTTGGCGGATACCTTCGAAAGAGAGGATGTCTTTCAGTAGATAAGATTGAACCAATTCATATAGGTAGTTTTCTTTTTCTCGATAAGAGGGTAGCGATAACACCTCAGGATAAGAGCCAAACACCAAGCGTTCTTCTAGGTGCTGCCGGGTTTCCAGAAAAGTTTCCCGATCCTTCAGCTCCATTTGCGCAATCGGGTAAAGCTGAAACTGGATTTTGCGTCCGGTTAGCGGTTCTCCCGCTTTGTTCAGCAAATCAAATGAAGATGAACCGGTGGCGACTATTGTCAATTCGGGTTGGGTATCGATCATCAGCTTAAGAATTTTTCCGATTTCCGGCACAGCTTGTGCTTCATCCACCACCAAGAGTTTAGCAGCCCCCACGATCTTTTGATAATGGGCAGCACTTCGCCGTTGGAGCAATTCTTGAATATCCAGGTCTTCTCCGTTCAATACGACAGCAGGGGCATTGTATTCTTTGACCAATTTGTTGATCAGCACGGTCTTCCCCACGCGTCGGGTACCCAGGATCAGCAAAACCTTATTTTGCCCAATAAGTGCTTTCAATTGGGATTCTATTGTTCTCGGCAGTAATTTCATATAAAATCGTCAACTTGTTGACAAAATTACTTAAAATTATGGTAATACGTTGACAATATTACTAATTTTTTGATTGGCCTTCCTGTGTCCACCGCCGCATGTCACCACTCTCGAATATTATCATAGTTATGCGTTTTTATGTCGAAGAACACATGAGATAAGTTAACTTATTATGTCTTTTTGCTCAATTTTGTGAATGAATAAAAAAAATCATGCAAAAACATGCAAAAATTCCAAATTTAGTTTTATACTTGCATATCCAATTAGTATTGACCTGTTGCCAATTGACGTAGGATAGATTTTTGAGTTAAAACTGCTTGGGAGTTGTTATTCGTTCTCGATATCATCATTTAACCTGCTTTTTACCTAAAACTAAACGATATGAAGTAATAAAATCTTACAATCAACTAAAAACGCAGACGGCACTTTAATCAATCATAAAATCACTTAATTAAATCTTCAAAACATGAATAGAATGTTACTTCTGTTGTTCATGGGGCTAATGTGTATTTCCCCCCATGTAATGGCGCAACAAAAAACCGTAACCGGCAAAGTGACAAGTGTTGAAACCAGTGAGCCCTTGAAGGGGGTGACGGTGACGATACAGGGGAGCAGCACCCGGACTCAAACAGATGGATCGGGGGCGTACATGATTTCGGTGCAACAAGGCCGAACGCTTATTTTTCAATCAGTCGGTTTTGAATCTGTGGAACGCGAAGTAGGCGTGGCATCAGTCATTAATGTGGCATTGTCTCCGTCAGCCGAGGCGCTCGGCGAGGTCATTGTGACGGCTATGGGAATTAAACGGGAACGAAGGGCGCTGGGTTATGCGGCACAAGAAATACAATCTGATGAATTGCTAAAGAACAAGAATCCCAACGTTATCAACTCATTAAATGGTAAGATAGCCGGTGTGAACGTAACCAACGCTGGCGGTGCACCGGGTTCGTCGGCTTCCATTGTTATCCGCGGGGGCACCTCTCTTGAACGTGACAATCAACCATTGTTTGTCATTGACGGGATGCCAATGGACAATTCGACCGGTCAGGGAGATAACAGTGCTTTTGACGGTTCGGTCAACTTATCGACCACCAACAGTAACCGTGCGATGGACCTCAATCCGGAGGATATCGAATCCATATCGATACTAAAAGGTCCTGCCGCTGCGGCATTGTATGGGCTTCGGGCCGCCGCGGGCGCGGTTATCATTACCACTAAAAAAGGCTCCGAGGGTAGGACGAACGTATCGGTATCATCGAGGTTCATGTCCAATTGGGTGAATAAGCTTCCTGAGCAGCAAGCGATGTATAAGCAAGGGACTTATTACAACGGAACATTCACTGATCAAACTTCGCGTTCGTGGGGTGACCGTTTTGCGGCCGATGAACCAATCTATGACAATATGGGCGATTTCTTCGAAACGGCATATGCATACGACAATAGTTTCAGTGTTTCCGGGGGTAGTCCCAATGGAAACTTCTATTTGTCCGCTTCAAACCTTAGCCAGTCGGGGGTAGTTCCCACAACCGATTATGGTCGGAGTACGGTCCGATTTAACGGAGAACAGAAAGCGGGAATTTTCACGTTCGGTGTCAATGCCTCTTATGCCAAAAGCAATACCCGTAAAACACTGACGGGAAGTGGTCTCTGGGGATCCAATGGAAGTGGTTATATGGAGAGCATCATTGCCTGGCCGCGGAATGATGACATGAAAAACTGGCTGAATCCCGATGGGACAAAGCATCGGTTGCTTCCTGACCTTGCTTTGGATAGTGACACGGATAATCCCTATTGGATCATCAACAGAAATCCACAAAAGGATCAAACAGACCGGTTTATCGGGACTGCCTACACCACGGTAAAGATAACAGATTGGTTTGAGGCCACTTACCGGCTCGGAATAGACAATTATACCACCGGATTTTCCAGTTTGACTGTCCCCGGATCGAGTGTAAAAGAGGCCTGGCAGAATGGGATGCTTTCGGAAACGGATAGAAGTTACAATTATATCAATTCGAATCTGATGCTGAATTTCCATAAAACCATTGCGGCGGATTGGGATTTCAATCTATTACTGGGGACTACATCGGAAGATACACGGATAAAATCCAATTCGGCAAGGGCAGAGGATTTTGTCATTCCCAATTTCTATTCGCTGAACAATGCAGAGCAAGAGAACAAATATTTCAACCAGGCAATCACAGAAAGGCGTTTGGTGGGCGTATATGGCGATATCCGCTTAGGATACAAAAATATGGCATACTTAAGTGTCACGGGGCGGAACGATTGGTCTTCTACGCTTCCCATACAAAACAGGTCATTTTTTTATCCGTCATTCAGCGGCAGTTTTGTGTTCTCCGAGTTAATCCAGCCAAATGATATCTTGTCTTTTGGTAAACTGCGCGCATCCTGGGCGCGGGTTGGGAAGGATGCCCCGGCTTATCAGACTAATACCTATCTGTTCGGTCCCGAATTGACCATCGGCGGCGGATTTAGAAATTATTGGACACGGGGCAATGACCAGTTAAAACCGGAAACTACCACTTCCATGGAAATAGGCACAGAACTGCGCTTCTTGCAGAATCGGCTGGGGTTGGATTTTGCTTACTACGTGAATAACAGTAAAGACCAGATTTTGCAGCCTCGCGTAAGTAATGCCACAGCGTATATATTGAGTTATGTAAATACCGGTGAAATAGAAAACCGAGGTGTCGAACTGACGCTCAATGCTACACCGATTAAACGGGAAAATTTCAATTGGGAAACCACATTGAATTTGTCTCACAACAAAGGAGTAGTGAAGGAATTGCCCGGCGCGCTGCCTATTTTGTATGTGACCGATGTACAGGTCGGTAATGGCAAAGCTGCTTCTTTCGGAGACGGAAACTTCATGGGCATTAGCGGATCCAAATGGCAAACGGATGAAGCGGGTAATTTATTGCTGAATTGGAATACCGGATACCCGCTCACCTCCACGCTGGCCACTCTGCCCATTGGCAATAGGGAACCCAATTTCATTGGCGGATGGAACAATTCATTAAGCTATAAAGACTGGAATCTGTCCTTCCTGTTTGATTTCCGCAAAGGTGGTGATGTATACAATGCCACGGAGTATTTGTTGACCGCCTATGGCCTGAGTAAAATGACGGAAAATAGAGGCAGTACCATTACATTCACCGGCATGTCGCTTAATCCGGAGACCAGTCAATACGAGGCTGTCACGAGGGAGGTTGCTGCCGATGAGCGGTATTACCGCGATATCTATTTGAATCACACGCCATTCTTTGTTGAAAACGTCAACTGGCTGCGATTGCGTAGTGTCTCCTTATCATATGCACTTCCGCAACAATTGCTCAACCGGACGGGTTTTATTAAAGGGTTGTCCGTAACAGCTACAGGAACCAACCTGCTGTTATTCACCAATTATTCGGGGATGGATCCGGAAACCAGTGCCGCCGGTGCCGGAGTGATCGGATCAGGTTCTGTTGGGATTGATTATGCCGGCGTGCCCAATACAGCTGGGTTTACGTTGGGTTTGAATGTTAATTTTTAAGTTTAATGCGATGAAAAGAATCATATATATCTTCATGTTGTCTTTCATTTTTGCATCGTGCGAAAAGTGGCTGGACATCAATGACAACCCCAATTCGGCTAATTCTACCGTACCTACACCAGAACAGCGCCTCCCGCCATTGTTAGCACAGTTTTCAGACGGTTACGAAAGTGCTGGCACAAGGGCGGCATTCTTAACGCAACAGCTGGCGGTTACCTATGCCATCAACAACAACTGGAATCTTACCCGCTGGTACTCCAACGAATCCAGCGCCAATTGGCCCTGGCAGGCTTGGTATGTCAATTGCGCAGTGAATATAACGCCTACCATTGCCGCTGCGGAGAAAGTTGGCGCCTACCATTATATCGGCGTCGCGAAGATTATCAAAGCGTGGGGTTTTGCAGCGCTTTCAGATTTTTATGGCATGATGCCTTACGATGAGTTCGATGATGTAAGCACCATTACGCCTAAATTTGACGACGGCGAGTATATCCATGGCAAAGTCCTCGAACTGCTGGATGAGGCGATCGCTGATTTAGGGAAAACGCAAGAAGTTGGGGCCCCCGACTTGGCCGAAGGCGACATTTTGAACGGTGGCCGGGTGGATAATTGGATCCGGCTTGCATACGGCTTGAAAGCCCGTCAGCTCAACCATTTGACCAAGAAGGCGTCTTACGATTCACAAGCGGTATTGGGTGCGCTCGCCAATGGTCCGCAGACGGATGACCAAAGTTCGATCATGCAATATGTGGATGAATCAGAGACGACCACTAATCTGGCAAAGTCCGCCCTGCAATATCAAAATACGGGATTGACCGCGCGCGTCACCAAGCTGTATGTAGATTATATCACCAATAACTATACGGGTGCGCCTACGGGGACTAATGATATGGTAGATCCGAGGCTGACCCTTCTGATCCCCCGTTCGCAGGAACCTGACGGCACGTTCCGATTATCGCAAGGAGTAGATATGACATCAGAATTGCCCAATACCGGTCCCGCCCAATATTCTTATAGTGCCGATGACGAGAAATTCTCTAATGCGGATTCCGTGTACATCCAAATGCGGGTGGCCGACGGGATGTATAAGGGTAGCCCCCGGAAGCTGTCAACGGGTGTGTGGTACACCCAGCGGGGAGGGAAAGGGCTATTGTTCACGAATGCTGAGGCGCGTTTCATTGAAGCAGAGGTGAAATTCCGCCAAGGTCAGGCCAGCGAAGCACTGGCTGCATATAAAGCTGGGATACGATCACACATGAACATTATGGGTGTTGACGGTGGCGAGATCGACGCCTTTCTCAACAGCACATCGGTCATTCAAAATCCAAGTGACCTCACGTTGAGCCATATTATGATTCAGAAATATATTGCACTTTCTTATTCGCCAGAGCAATGGGCGGATTTGAGGCGTATGGACTATTGTACGGATGCCTCGGGTAATTATAACGAAGCCGCAGGCGTCTACAAAGGATTCAAGCGTCCCTCGCACGTCTATGTGGAGGCGTACCCAACGGCAACCGACTGGCCAAGGCGATTTGCGGTGGCAAGCTATGAAATCAACTACAATAGCGAACAAGTACGCGCGGCGAATCCTAATGCGGGAAACCCAACTTATCTCAGCGAGCCTGTGTGGTGGGATAAGCCATAGAACCGTAATTGAAAGTAGAGACAGACCGTCGGAGGTTCTTTGATTAAAAGGCCTCCGATTTTTGTTAATGGATGCTATATCTGTGCGTTTAATCGAGATAGATCCAGTTGATAGAAAAGTCCGGCAATCCAAAAACATCGGGCTTTTCGCTTTTCTGAAATTGTTTTATCATACAGCAAACCGATTTCTGTTAAAAAAGAATAAAACATGGTATTTTCTCGAAGCTGATAAAAAATAAATTTTACCTTTGCTATTATTAAATATAACAATTATATTTAATAGCTGCTTTCGAGATAAGGGCGAGTAAGCGGTAACCAAAACATTTGTCTAGCCGAATCGTATCTACTTTATTGATATTGACATAATTATATCTTAGAATTAACAGTGTAGAAATTCATTATATGACTCCAAAAATCATTTTGTTCGAATATTTTCTCAAGAGATTGATGGAATGGTTTTGCGAATATCATAACACTAGCATTAATGAATTTAATAATCATCTATCGAACGACCTAAGCAAGCTCAAGGTTGTAAAGCTGCATTTTTTTGCTTGTTCAACCAGCCATGAAGCTTTAGAAATCTTCGATGATTTTCGTGCTATGCCATATGGGCATGTCGAAAGTGAAGTGTATAATGCCTTGTCAACATTGGAGCATTTTGATGTTACAAATTTTAAGTTGCTAATAAGGCCTGGCTCGAATTTGAACGACATTCAACATGAACAGTCGTTTGTTATGGATGAAATTGTCAACAATCTAAAAACACAAAATTTTGATCTTATATCGTTGCCGCCTTTTGACCTCGTTGAGTTAAGTCATCGGTGGTTTTCATGGAGATATACTTTTGAGCAAGCAAGGAACTCAGGGTTTTATTCAAAGCCAATTAGTAAAGAACTTATACAACAGGAGACTAAATTGTACAGCTTATATTAACCTAACCCGCCTATGGAGTATATTTTACCTATCTCCACTCTTATAACTAAGCTTGAATCGGATTTTTTTCATGAAAACTGGCTAAAAGTGCCAAGTGGGATTTCCGCAGACACTTATAAAGATGTCTTGGTAAATAATATTATTAATGCCTCAACAGAAATTTTCAAATATTATACTCTGTTAATATTAAGTGGAGAATATTGCCGTCTGTCTGACAAAGATAATGAAAGTCTCAGTATCAGAGACCTTGAAATCTTTCTCGAAAAAGTGTCTAGTCAAATTGAAATTAAGGAGAATGGAGAAATTCAGCTTGAATTGCAAAGTAGATTTTTCGATAATATTTTACATCCCCTGAAACATACCATTAAACTCCATATCGATTATCTTGCACGTGATTTGCGGGTTCAGTTTGACCTTGAACATAAGAGGCAATTATTCCGAGGAGACAAAATAGGAGAAAAGCAACATGATACAGATCAAGATGTTTTGGCATATTCTAGAGCATTTGAACATACAATATATTTTACCAGAATAGAGCATTTTCGTTATCATCAAAATGAGAACGTAGTTAAAGATCTGCTTTTTCTGGAAAAAGAAGTGAGCGAGTTGCTGATTAAAGACGAGAATTTAAAAAGTGCAATTTTAGTGAAACTGAACTTCCTTCTTAAGAAGATTCTGTATAGAATTAAGACCACAAGTGCCGATGGAGCTGCAGAACTCATATATTCTTTTGATCAACAGGCTGACAGGGAACTAAGTGTTGACGGTATTTCAATTGATGAAAGTCTAACCAAATGGGACGGCCTTATAAAAACCCATTATGGTTTTACTTCAAATTTTAAATCGGAACAACGTAAGCGCGTCCAAAGCATATATGAAAAGCTACAAGCTAATTATTGCTATAAAGACTTTCATGGCTTGATAAAAATCTATAAGGATGATACAAAGAATAAGGAACAGACGTCGAATCTGCTAACAGAATTTAGTAAGAAGCCAGTGTTGTCCTCATTGAGACTGGACGAATATGCCAGAAAAGTCACCTATTCTTACTTATTTAACAATGATGTATCGCTTCAATGTGAAAATTCAAAAATTACGTATCAGCAATGTGTTGATTTATATGATGGAATACGCAATCATCAGAATATCAATAATGTACGGAATTATTTTCCTTGGGAGAAGCTAGCAAAGACTATTGGAATAAAAATTGAGGCTCTGCTTAATAACTTGGTTGACAAAGAAAAATATAAACAGTTTAAAATTTTCTTGGCTCTGTACTCCAAGACACTAGGCAAATTTGAAGAGACATTAAAGTGGAGTAGGTTTAAAAGTTTTTTGCCGATACAAATGCCATTCGGAGAATGCCAGTCGGATTACGAAATAACTATCGACGGGTACCCTAAGGTCAAATTATTTTTCTTTTCGTCTTTTTTACTACCCCTAAACTATGGCCAAACGTCGAGGTCAAAGGACGAATTACAGTTGCGAAAGCTCAAATACGACACATTAGATTCGGTATATGACAAATTACAATATGTAGTTGAAGACGTGAATGAGTCATCGGCAAAGATGCGCAATCAAGAAAGGAGATCTGTGGAAATCCTCGCTATATTTTCTGCGGTCGCGCTATTCTCAATAGGAAGCATTCAAATATTCTCACAAAAAGAAGTCGCTTATGATCCTCACGTATACTATCGGTTCATCATGGCTTTTGGTTATTCGCTATGTCTGTTTGTATTATTAATTTGGATTATAACACGCGACAACATAAAACAAGTCCATATCTTTCACTGGATAATAGTTATTTTGGTTTTTATAAGTAGTTGTTTTGCTATTGGATATTTTATTGGCGACCCAATTTTTGGATTAATTACTGACAAAAATAAATAATATATAGAGATTTTCTTTGAGGCATTGGTTATTCAAAGCCATTTCCATATAGCTTTTTAAAATCAGATAATTTATTCATTACGGTTACCGACCAATCATAGATCGCTTTATGCATCATCCCCGAAGAATCTTCAAAGTCATTAGGTGCAATATATTTAAAATCTCCGTTATCGGTGATTACCCTGTGATTTAATAGTATGCTGTCGCCGTTGGTCTTTTTTGGAAATGAAATTTCAAATTCATATGGCTCAGCATCGGATATCACCCTCATTTGAGCTTTTATTCGATCTGGCTTGGAGGGTAAAAATCTTTCTTGATGATTGTATAATAAGTCCTCGTTGTACCTCATGATTTTTTTTGAATCGGGGATTTGTTTACATGGTTGTGTTTACGAATCTTAGGGTTCTCTGTTTTTTCTTCCGCATCATTTTCGCCCGGAGAAATTTGCTTTACACCTTCCTTGATGGATCGTATTTTATCCAAAGAAGGAAATTCAACCAAGTTTTTATCATTCTGAGTAGCGCTGGGGATGGTACTTTGAATAATCATTCCTTTCTCATAGAGATTGGCAAAAGTTTCTGTAGAGGTTTTTATAACGTTTAATATATCATTGCTCTTTTTTTGATCGAAATATTTATTTTGAAGTTGTTTAGTTTGTTCATTCAAGTACTGATCAACAGATTCTCGCGTTAATTTAGAGATAGCATCCAACATTTCAGTGTTTGCCTTTATCTGTTTTGCATACTCCATATGTTTATCTGATTCGCTTTTTTTCATTCTGATGTTCAAAGCCAAATTCGCTAAGTCGGCCAAGAATTGTGTAGCTAAACGAACTCCCAATCCGATTACGAGCCAGGTGGAGCCCGGTTCCAATTTATTTATGCTAACAGAGGTATCCAGTTTGCTATTTTTTAGCGGGATTTCAATTGCTAATTTTAAGTCCCCCGAAAGTTTTTGGAGATCCTCAAAGGTTTGGAATGGGGGCAATTTTATTCTAATATGATCTTCGTGCGAATCGGACGTTTCTCCTAATGAAATGATTGCATCTAACGCAAAATGCAACTTTTCCATTTGCCTATCAAGAGCACCTAGCTCTTGATCTGTAATATACAGTTCATCAGAATCGGTTTGGAAAATGGAAGACTTTGAAATCGGTTCAAGAGAGACGTCTAGTGCTGGTACTGCCGCCAGATCTTGAATTAGAAGTCTAAATTTTGTAAGGCCATTTAAATAATTCTTTTTGGCATTACCGGTATTTAAAATAGTCCGCTGAAATTCCAGCTTTGGCCGTATTTTCTTTAATAAATTAGCGATTTCGATTATATGCATGATAAAATTAATTTAGTTCTTGACTTGTCGGTTCGGCGGTTCCAAATGGGCCCCCCAATTGGTATCAATTAAGCCGGTTTTCAAACATTTCTTGATTCGGTTTAGTCTCTGTTTCGGTTAAGTTTGACACACAATTGCGGAGCCAAAATGATATGGATATCTCATTGCCTCCGTTTTAATCCGATTCTTCGTCTATAGCACCAGCCAACATTTTGATCTCTTCGAAATCTTTATCCAAGATATCCGTAATCGCTCAAACCAAAAATTATCCCCTTATTTCAGGCCCAGGTCGCGTCCGTTTTTGTTAAAGGTAAGCAGTTGGTTTATAAAATCCAAGTACTTGGGATTGTCAAACACAATACACGCCGTCGCTCTGCGTTTATTTGTATAGGTTTAGGTTGATAGAAAAGTCCGGCAATCCCAAAAGGCCGGGCTTTTCGCTTTTGTAAAATCCTTTCAATGGTCGCTTTCTCTACTTTACCAGCTAGATATCGGATTTAGGTTTCTTTTTTGCCAGCGGCTCATGATAACGCAGCTGCGTATCCAGCTTCGAGCGCACCAGCGGTCCACCCGCCCGTGTAAGCACCGCGAGGCTTTTATCCAGATCGGCAATGGAAAACGAGCCAACAGACAGCTCGCGCCGAAGCTCCAGATAAACCGTCAGCGCCAGCCTGGGCTCGGAGAAATAACCGGCGGCTACCCTGTCTTCCAAAAACGCCTGTACCACTTCATTCACCTTGCGCCGCATACCCGTCACGAAGGCTTTTTGACTATGGGGCTACTATGACAGAAATGTGGACTTGGATTCATGGAAATTAGATTGTTTTCAACTAAGTTTGCAATTCGGTGTACACAAATTGAAAATTGCTATTGAAAGGCAGACACTCCCGGTCATTTTTTGAGTTGCTAATGAGGACAAGCTGGCAGGCACTGGTGGGGAAACCGGGTGAATTGCCGCACGAAAACCGCAGCTTCAATGTCGTATCGCTGTACACGATCGCGCTGCTGGCGGTATTGATCCCGCTGGACATTTACCTAGGCCTATGGGAAATCTTGGTCGCGCTGGTCGTGACCGAGGTCATGTTGATCACGATGTTCAGTCTATCGCGCTACCGGGGCCTGCATCGTATGGGCTTGCATGTATACGCCATCTATAGTTATTTCCTGATCATCTTCACCTACCTGTATAACGGCGGCAGTGCGGGGCCTGCGCTTTACTTTTTCCTGCTTACCTATCAGCTCTTGATCGCATTCACCAGTATACGGCTGCAATGGGTCTGGACGGTACTGCATATCCTGCTACCGGCGGGTCTGCTGCTGATTGAATACTTCCACCCGGCGGTAGTGGTTGCTGAATACGACGCTAGAAGCGCGCGTTTTTTTGACCTGATGACATCCTTTCCGATTGTCGTCGTCTGCATCTTTGCTGCAACGAGCTACCTCCGGAAAGGGTACGAGCGCGAACGGGCGGCGGCCGAGGCCCACGCGAAGCAAATCGAAAGTCAAAACGAGCGGATCCGGTCCCAGAACCAATTATTGACCGAAGCCAATCGCGAAAAGATCGAATTGATATCCATTCTGGGCCATGACCTGCGGAATCCGCTGAACGCCATTACCGGCACGCTCGAAATCCTCGCAACGGAAGACCTGCCCCTTGATGTACGGAAAAAACTCAAAGATGATTTATTGATTGCAGCCCGCAATACATCCGACTTGCTCAATAATATGCTTGCTTGGGTATCCGGGCAGATCAAGGGCATCAACCCGGTACTCACGTGGGTAGCGCCCGGGATGGTGATGGAGCGGGTATTGGCGGTGCAGGCGTTCATCGCCGAGAAGAAGGGAATAACTATCCAGCTAAACGTCGAGGAGGGAATCAACGTGCTTTCGGATGCCGAAATGCTGGAAGTGATCATCCGCAACCTCGTAAACAATGCCCTGAAGTTTACTCCCCAAAACGGTACGGTATCCCTGTCGCTGATGGAGGATATCGCAAACAAACAGTGCACGATTGCTGTGCGCGATGATGGTGTAGGCATGACCGATGAAGACGTAAAGCAGGCGTTCAATGGCCATATCCAATCGACTTACGGCACCGAAAGCGAAAAGGGGATTGGATTAGGCCTCTTTCTGTGCCGTGAGCTCGCGCTCCGGTTAAATGGACGTATCTGGGCGGAAAGCGAACTGGGCCGAGGCTCGGTTTTTTTTCTCGCCTTGCCATTATATGACAACGGCAAACAGGGGGATGCGGCCGCTCCGATCCTACCCGAAAGGGATGTAGCCCACGCGTCGGGTTAGATGTGCCGATCATACTCAAGCGGGATCTTCACCGACTGCTCCTTTAGACCGTAGTTTCCAATGACCACGCCATTCAAGATCAGCCATCCCGCATCCACCGCCGTACGTCACCACCACTCTCGAATATTATCATAGTTATGCGTTTTTATGTCGAATAACAGCGGCATAAGTTAACTTATTGTGTCTTTTTGCTCAATTTTGTGAATGAATAAAAAAAAACATGCAAGAACATGCATAATTTCAAAAATAGTTTCTATACTTGTGTGACCAATTGAAAAGCGAATATGCGAAGCGGCGAGGTTTCATTTGGGTAACTAAACGATCAATCGACACTGAAACTAAATCTGATTTAGCGTAAGTAGAAATATCAAAAGCATATAATTAACTAACACACAACGTTCTTAAACTAATATCACATAATCAACATATTTTCACCTAATTGTTAACTAAATCAAGTATGAAACGAACACTACTTTTGCTATGCATGGGGCTGCTTTTCGTCTCCCCCTATGTGATGGCACAACAAAAGACTGTTTCGGGGACAGTGACCGCAGCCGAAGACCAATCGGCTTTGGTCGGTGCCACCGTACGGGTGAAGGAAACAGGGGCGACCACCAGCACCGACGATAATGGTCGTTATGCTATTGCTGCTGGAGAAGGACAGACCTTGGTTTTTACCTACATCGGCGCACAACCTGTGGAACGAACGGTCAGCCAAAGTACAGTTGTCGATGTGAGCCTAGTTTCAAGCAATCCGCTCGATGAGGTGGTCGTCGTAGGTTATGGAACTCAGCAACGTGCTAACCTAACAGGAGCTGTCGCGACGATTGATGTGGAAAAAACCATTGGACAACGGCCGGTGGCGGATTTGGCCAGGGGGTTACAGGGAGCTTCTCCGGGTTTGACAATAACGACCGCCAGTGGCGATTTGGGCCGAGATGCAAATATCCGGCTACGTGGTATGACCGGTTCGCTCAATGCGGCAGGAGCAAAACCGCTTATTTTGTTGGACAACGTGGAAATTCAAAGCTTGCAGTTGGTCAACCCAGATGATGTTGAGTCCATTTCTGTGCTTAAAGATGCTGCGTCTACCTCTATCTACGGGACAAGGGGTGCTTGGGGTGTTATTCTGATTACGACAAAATCAGGTAAGAAAGGAGCACCAAGTAAGATTTCCTACAGTAACAACCTCGCATGGCAAACGCCGACCCAAACACCTGAAATTGCAGGGGGTGTGGAAGGTACGGAAATGATACTTGATGCGTTGAGGCGGACGGCAAATAATCCTGACATATCTCAGTTTTCCATGCTGGGTATGTCCTTCGACGAAGTTGGTCTGCAAAAAATCCGTGAATGGGTAGATCAGTATGGCGATGGAACTGGACTAGGCGATGAAATGGTAATGGGTCGTGATTTTGAAATCCGGGATAATAAATTGTTTTTTTATCGGCCATGGGATGTGAACGAGCGGTATATGAAAACCTGGACACCGCAGCAACGGCACAACCTTTCCTTTTCTGGAGGAGGTGAAAAAACAAGCTATAATTTCGGTTTGGGCTATCAAGGGCAAGATGGCGTGCTCAAGGTGAAGCCTGATAAATTTGATCGGTATAACCTTTCTTTGGGGGTTAATTCGGCAATAAATGACTGGATTGACGCTAGGGGTAAAGTCATTTTCTCTAACACGGTAACCGAGACCCCTTTTAGTTTTTCTAATGCGACGTACGGCCCTTGGTATTATCTGTACCGTTGGCCTGCTGTATATCCTTATGGTACCTACGAGGGCAAGCCATTTCGGAGTGCACTGACAGAAACGGAACAGGCACAGATGGATTCCGACAAAAAGCAATATACCCGGGTATCCGGAGGAGTTACCTTGCGGCCGATATCCGATTTGACGATTGATTTTGATTATACGTATTCCAGCTTAAACCAGCACATTCGCTCTGTCGGCGGTGGGACTTCTGGAATTGACTTTTGGGCAGGTACATTGAATTATTTGGAAAATTATCAATCGGCTTCCTATGACCGGGTTCAGTATAATTCCAATTGGGATGAAATCAATACGGGTAAGATGTTTATCACCTACGGAAAGAAGGTGAATGATCATGACTTCAAGCTACTCGCTGGAGGAGACCTGGAATTGTTTGAATATAATGGTCAGATGTCCCATCGAAAGGAAATGTTTGATCCCCAGCTCGGAGAAATTTCACTCGCTACCGGGGAGCAACTTGTTGGTGGATACCGGAGACATTGGTCAACATTAGGGTTCTTCGGTAGGATTAACTACGCTTATAAGAATAAGTATTTATTGGAGTTTAATGGAAGGTATGATGGTTCTTCGCGCTTTCCGCTCAATCAAAAATGGGGCTTTTTCCCCTCTATGTCGGCCGGCTATGTGCTTACCGAGGAGGAGTTTATGCAACCCATATCAAAAGCCTTATCCTTCTTGAAAGTAAGGGCATCTTGGGGAAGCGTGGGTAATCAGGATGTGGTGAGAAGTGGAAATAGCAATGTGGTACTGTATCCGTTCATACCGATTATGGATACCCAAAACTCCGGATGGTGGATAGGTGATGAAAATAAATTGACCATCGGAACTCCGGCGCCGGTTTCCTCCAACCTGACCTGGGAAACAGTAACTACGTTGGATGTGGGGTTAGATGCGCGTTTCATAGGTAACAGCTTAGGTCTTACTTTTGACTGGTATGACCGCACTACCAGCAATATGCTGAGTCCCGGCATTACACTTCCTTCTTCATTCGGCGCGGGTGCTCCTCGGCGGAATTACGGTGAATTGCAAACACGTGGATGGGAATTGGCCATCGATTGGAATCATCAATTTGACAACGGCCTGCAATTGAACGCGATGGGAATGTTGTCTGATTTCCAGGAAAAGATCACGAAATTTGCCAATACAACCCAAAATGTCAATTCCAATTATGAAGGGAAGATTCTGGGCGAGATTTGGGGATTACAGACTGATCGACTTTTTACGGAAGGTGATTTTTCAGGGCAGAATGAGCTTGGACGCTGGATACTCAATGACGGCATTGCAACTCAGGGCCCGCTGATTTCGGCGGAGGATGCTGCTTGGTCTTGGTTTCAGTATGGACCGGGTGATGTTAAGTATACAGACTTAAATGGGGATGGCGTAATTGACTACGGTTCTTCTACGCTTGATGATCACGGAGATCTTGAAGTAATTGGTAATTCTACACCCAGGTGGCAATACGGTTTTCGACTAGGAGCATCGTGGAAAGGTTTTGACTTCGATGCCTTCTTACAAGGTGTCGGGAAACGAGACTTCTGGGCTTCAGGCCCCATATTCATTCCGGGTTATCGTACGGAGGCATTCTATGCCCATCAAACCGATTATTGGACTCCGGAAAATCCTGATGCGTTTTATCCACGTATCTCGCAGACCAACCAACGGAATGATGCATTCAATTTCAGGACACAATCGAGATACTTGCTGGATCTGTCGTATCTTCGGATGAAAAACATCACATTGGGTTATTCACTTCCGCAGCAGCTCATTTCCCGGGCTAAAATGAGTCAAGTTCGTATTTATTTCAGCGGCGAGAACTTATTTGAGTTTTCGAACGTGGGCATGCCAATTGATCCGGAGATCGACTATACCCCCGAACAAACAGACCTAACGTCATTTGGGCGCGTTTATCCTTATCGGAGAACACTGTCTTTTGGAATCCAGGTAACGTTATAATCAAGAAAAAGTCATGAATAAGAAAATATATATTATCTCGACAATGGTGCTTTCCCTGATGGTATTGGGAAGTTGCAAGGATGATTTTCTCGATAAACTACCCCTTGATGGGTTGACAGACGAGACCTATTGGACGAATGAAAATAATGTGCGGACATTTACGTGGAGTTTTTATACTACCGTTTTTCCCGGTTATTCTGCCGGATATGATTTAGGTTGGGGAGGCTACTTCTCGGGGCAGTCGCTGAATGATGATTTTGCACCGGGTAATCCGTCTACATTTACTTCGGTGGTGCCTGCTTCCGGTGGGGGGTGGTCCTTCACGCAAGTGAGGAAAATAAACTTGTATATTGATCGTATCCAGCGGGTACCAATGGATGAAGAAGCCATTAATCATTGGACGGGAGTGGGACGTTTTCTCCGTGGCTTAGAATATGCCAATTTGGTGAAATCTTTTGGCGATGTGCCTTGGTATGACCAAGTGCTAGAAGAGGATTCTCCTGAACTGTATCGTCCTCGTGATCCGCGCACAACGGTGATGGATAATGTGTTGGCAGATTTTCAGTTTGCCGCGGAAAACGTGCGCGTAGCGGACGAAGAGACCGGACCAAAGGGATTAATTATCAACAGGGATGTTGTGCTGGCCTTTATGTCTCGGGTTTTCCTCTTTGAAGGCACATTTCTCAAGTATCATGATATCGATCAAGCGAAAGCACAAACCTACTTAGAGGCTGCAAAATGGGCAGCATCGGAGGTGATGAACAGCGGATACGCATTGGGACCAAATTACCGGGCATTGTTTACCTCGGAAGACTTGGCCGGTAATCCTGAGATCATTATGTATCGGCAGTATAATACGGCACAAGTCATGCATAGTTTAATGAGCTATGTCAATAGAGAGCCGCAAACCGGAGTTTCCAAAGATCTTATGGAGAGCTACCTCATGGACGACGGGTTGCCTATATCGATATCCCCTGCTTACGCTGGAGACAAATCGATTGAAGACGTGATGGCAGATAGGGATCCCAGGATGCATGAGACATTTGCACCTGAATTGCGGCTCAACGGCGATCCGGATCTTCCTTATCCGAATTATTCCACAAGTGGTTATGTCGTTCATAAATTCCTCAACGAGGAATTAAAGGATGCCCCTGCTGGATTGCAAAATCAAAATATAACGGACGCACCGATTATACGCTATGGCGAAGTGCTGTTGAACTATGCTGAGGCTGCTGCAGAGTTGGGTACATTGACGCAACAGGATTTGGATATATCAATCAATGTGTTGCGCAAACGTAATGGAATCGATATGCCCGACTTGCAGGTTGTTGGTGGCATGCCGGCCATTGACGGAGTGGCGTACACCGATCCGGATAAAGATTCGGAGGTTTCCTCATTGTTATGGGAAATCAGAAGGGAACGTAGAATTGAGCTGACAATGGAGGGTTTTCGATTTGATGATTTGGCGAGGTGGAAGAAACTGGAATATACCGATAATCCTTCGCGTCCGGATATCAATCGGGGAGCGTGGATAAATAAGGCAGATTACTCATCTTCGCTGCCAAATGTGGTTATCGAGGGCGGTGGTACCGAAGGATACATCCGTCCAGCAGCACCTCAGGCCTATCGGGTGTTTGATAATGACCGGGTGTACTTGGATCCAATACCGCTCGATCAGATTAAATTGTATCAGGATCAAGGTATTGAATTGATACAAAATCCGGGATGGGAATAGCACCTCCAATAACGTCAAGGTATGATAATTTCGAATGGGGTACCTCGGTGTTAAAAAGAAAACTCATGAAAACTATTATTTCTGTAATTAGTGTAATCGGGCTTTTAACGGCGGCATTGTCATGTGGTCAAGCCTCCAGTCGGAAAGCAACGCTTACGGACAATGTTGACTCAGCAGTTATACTTCCCGGCGCCGACCAACTCGACCGATACCTTCCCTTGTTGGTAGGCAAGAAAGTGGGCTTGATGGGTAACCAAACCTCCGTGGTGGGCGACCGTCACCTGGTGGATGTCTTGTTGGAGGAAGGGGTTGATCTGAAATTCGCCTTCGCTCCGGAGCATGGCTTCCGGGGCGATATCGAGCGCGGTGAGAAAGTGGATAATACAACGGATGCGAAAACCGGCCTGCCGCTGCATACCTTGTATGGCGAGAACGAAAAGGCCGATTCCATCGTGGGCTCTGTGGATGTGATGATTTTCGACCTACAGGATGTGGGCGCGCGGTTTTATACCTATGTGGCTTCCATGCACCGGGTGATGCAGCTTTGTGCAAACCAAGGCAAGAAGATCATTGTGTTGGATAGACCAAACCCGAATGGCGACCAGGTGGATGGTCCAGTGCGGAAAGACGATAAGTTTAAAGCGAACATCAGCTACCACAAAATCGCCATGATTCACGGGCTTACTGTCGGTGAGCTGGCGCTGATGATCAATGGCGAGGGCTGGCTTGATGGTGGAAAACCGTGTGACTTGGAGGTGGTCCCGGTGGCAAATTGGGACCACAGCACGCCCTATGAGCTGCCGGTGATTCCTTCGCCCAGCTTGCCGAACTATACATCGGTAAGGCTGTATATGTCGCTTTGCTTGTTCGAAGGAACCGATTTTAGCATTGGTCGCGGCACGGACTGGCCTTTCCAAGTGGTGGGCTACCCCGATCCGGTATTTGGCGAGTTTACCTTCACGCCCGGTACGCGCCCAGGCATGGCTGCGCATGTGGAGCAACAGGGTAATTTGTGCTATGGAGTTGACCTGCGTAAGGTGGACGCTGCCAAGGAAAAGTTTACGCTGAAATACTTGCTCGATTTTTACGAAAAGGCACCTTTCAAGGACAAATTCTTCGCCCGTCCGGAGTTTTTCGACAAGCTCGCCGGTACGGACCAGTTGCGGAAACAGATCCTCGCCGGACAGACGGAGGACGAGATCAGGGCATCTTGGGCTGCCGAGTTGACCGCCTACAAGGCAATGAGAAAAAAATATTTGCTTTACGAAGATTTTGAATAATGCTTTAAACGGGTTGAGTGCGGTATGGTAAAACGCTATATGCTGACATGGGTACTGTGGCTGGTGACGTTTTGCGGCGTTTGCCAGCCCTTCCAATTCGCCCATGTGACGGATACGCATGTGGGGGGTGCCACGGGTGAGGAGGACCTGCGGCGCACGGTAGCGGATATCAACGCCAATCCCAATTTGGATTTCGTGATCCTATCCGGCGATGTCACGGAGTTTGGCTCAGACGAAGAACTGGCCTTAGCGAAGCGGATGTTGGATAGTTTGCGCATCCCTTGGTATGTCATCCCGGGTAATCACGACACAAATTGGTCGGAGAGCGGGGGCAACAGCTTCCGCAAGGTATTTGGCGGGGAGACGTTTGCATTTGAACATAAGGGCTTTTTTTTCGTGGGCACCAATTCGGGTCCGAATATGCGGATGAGCCCTGGACAGGTGCCCCGCGAAAACCTGGTATGGATGGATTCGCTGTTTGCGGCGCATCCTGATCAGGATATGCCGCTGATCTATATCAATCATTATCCGCAGGATTCGTCGCTCAACAACTGGTTCGAGGCGCTCGACCGGGTGAAGACCCGCAACGTGCAGCTCTTTTTCTGCGGGCACGGTCATCAGAATAAGCAATATGACTTTGAGGGCATTCCCAGCATCATGGGCCGCTCGAACCTGCGAGCGAAGGATTCCGTAGGGGGGTATAACATCGTGACGATTGCTGACGGACAGGCAACTTATCAAGAGCGCAACCCCGGCGTGGGGACTAAGCAGCCTTGGGCGATCATCCCGTTGCAGGATCATGATTTTGCCGCGGAGCGCAAACTGTACCACCGGCCGGACTATGCGGTGAATACGCGGTTTGCCGGAGTGCGGGAAGCATGGGCCTTTCAGGATGAAAGCGATATCGGCGCGGGATTATCAGCCTATAAGGAGTTGGTGATCACGGCGAACACGGCGGGGCAGGTGTATGCGCTGGATGCCCGTACCGGACGGAAAGCGTGGAGCTTCCAGACGGGGGGCAAGGTGTATGCTACTCCGGTTGTCTGGAAGAATTTCGTCGTGGTGGGATCGTCCGATCATTTTATTTATTGCCTGCACGCCAAGACGGGTAAGCTGCTGTGGAAACACGCTGCTGAAAAGGCGGTGTTGGGATCGCCCTTGGTGCACCATGGTGTGGCTTACATCGGGGCCTCTGACGGGAAATTCCGGGCGTTTGATATCCGGTCGGGCCGGTTGCGCTGGTCGTTTGACCAGGTGAAGGGCTATGTATCGGGTAAGCCGCTGTGGTATGACAATACGCTGTACTTCGGCTCTTGGGGGAATGGGTTCTATGCACTCGATCCGGTAACCGGCCGGTTGAAATGGGAATGGTCTAATGGGTCTGCCAGCCGGATGCTGTCGCCCGCGGCGTGCTACCCCGTCGGGGTCAACGGACGGGTGTTCATCGTAGCGCCGGATCGGTACATGACGGCGCTGGATGCGGCTAGCGGTGCGGAGATCTGGCGCAAAAAGATAGACAGCATACGGGTGCGGGAATCCATGGGACTATCCGAGGATGGACGCTTGGTATATGTGAAGACGATGGATGGACAGGTGCTGGGGGTGTCGACTACCGCGGATACCATGCAGATCGACTGGCGGTCGACGCTGCAGCTGCCATATGAACTCACGCCTTCAGCTATTTCGGCCAAGGACGGATTGGTATTCATCCCGAGCCATTCGGGATTGGTGAGCGGCCTCAATGCTTCAAGCGGCGAGGTGGCCTGGCAGTATAAATTGTCTAACGGGATGGTGAATCCCATGCTGGTGCTGGACGGGAAACGATTAGTGGCCAGCACGATGGACGGTAAGGTGGTGTGCCTGGAATATGGTCTTGAAGAACGGCGGGCTTGGATACGCATCAACCAACTGGGGTATCTGCCGCAGGGTAGCAAGGTGGCGGTATTGGGCAGTAAGGGGGCGCAGCGGGTATCCAGGTTTGCATTGGTATCGGCGCAAACCGGGGAGCCAGTATTCAAGGGCAAGGCGGGCAAGGATTTCGGCGCTTATGGTCCGTTTGCTTCTTCCTATCGGCTGGATTTTTCGGCTTATGCGGATACAGGTACGTATTACCTGGAGGTGGATGGCGCGCGTTCGCCTCAATTCCGCGTCGCAGCCGAGGTATATGATGGGGCGGCGGATTTCGCGTTGCGGTACATGCGCCAGCAACGTACGCTGTTTAACCCCTTTTTGAAAGACAGTTGCCATACGCATGATGGTTTTACGGTATATGCCGCGGAGGCCGGTCTGCCGGACAGTACACGGATCGATGTGGGGGGCGGATGGCACGATGCCTCGGATTACCTGCAATATGCGACGACTTCGGCGAATGCGACGTACCACCTGCTGGCGGCATACCGGGATTTCCCCGGAGCGTTTGGGGATCGTCAGCAGGCGAATGGACTGGACGGGAGCAATGGGCTGGCGGATGTGGTGGATGAAGCGAAGTGGGGCTTGGATTGGCTGCTGAAGATGCATCCGGAACCGCAGCTGCTGTTTAACCAGATCGCCGACGACCGCGATCATGCCAGCATGCGCCTGCCTGCCGAAGATGATTTCTATGGAAGGGGCCATGAGCGACCGGTATATTTTGTGAGCGGTGAGCCGCAGCAACGGGGCAAGTTTATGAACAACACGACAGGTACGAGCTCTACGGCGGCGAAATTTACCAGTGCCTTTACCCTGGGCAGTCAGGTGTTTGAAATGCTGGAGGCTTCCTACGCGCGCAAGATGCGCGAAAAGGCGGCGACGGCATATGCCTTTGCCCAGCGGAAACCGGGCGTCACGCAGACCGCCTCGGTGAAGTCGCCTTATATCTATGCAGAAGACAATTGGGTGGATGATATGGAGCTGGCGGCGGCTACGCAGGGTAGCGTAAACGGGGATGCTGCATTTTTGCGGGAAGGCCTGGGCTATGCGCGGCAGGAACAGGTGACGCCCTGGATGGAGCGGGATACCGCGGCGCATTACCAATGGTATCCGTTTATCAACCTGGGCCACTATGAACTGGCCAAGCAGCTCGACTCCGCTGGCCGGGAGGAGATCATCTCGTATTACCGCAAGGGTATTGAGCAGGTGTGGGCGAGAGCGGAGCAGAATGCGTTTTTCAGAGGCGTGCCCTTTATTTGGTGCAGCAATAACCTCACCACGTCGTTTGCCATCCAATGCCTGTGGTATCGGGAACTGACGGGGGATGAAACGTATGCGCAGCTGGAGCAGGCCAATGTCGACTGGCTCTTTGGTTGCAATCCCTGGGGCACGAGCATGGTGTATGGTCTTCCGGCGTGGGGCGATACACCCAGGGATCCGCATTCGGCCTTTACGCATTTGGGGAACTTCCCGATTGACGGCGGATTGGTAGACGGACCGGTATACGGAAGCATATTCAATAGCTTGATCGGCATACAGCTGACCAAGGTGGATGCGCATGCGCCGTTTCAGTCGGATCTGGCGGTGTATCACGACGATTATGGCGACTATAGTACGAATGAGCCGACGATGGATGGCACGGCATCGTTGATCTATCTGTTGGCGGCGAAAGAACAGGAGTCTGTGGAGGCGGCTCAGCCAAAAAAGTAGTGCGCGATGCCTATGGGTGCCTGATCCGGGGGGATAGCACCCAACGGAAGCTGGCGCTGGTCTTTACGGCCGACGAATTTGGGGAGGGTGCTTCGTTTATATTAACGGCATTGCACCGTGAGGGGGTCAAGGCGTCCTTTTTTTTAACGGGGAATTACCTGCGTGAACCGGATAATCGCGCGGCGATCAAGCGGATGGTGGCCGATGGACACTATATTGGTCCGCATTCGGACAGGCACCTGCTGTATTGCGATTGGGCCAAGCGGGATAGCTTGCTGGTGAGCAAGGCGGATTTTGACCGGGATCTGGAGGCGAATTATGCCGAGATGGCCAAATGGGGTGTCAGGGAAGGAGAAGCGCGCTTCTTTATGCCGCCCTATGAGTGGTACAATCGCCGCATCGTGGAATGGGCAGCGGAGCGAGGTATACAGTTGGTCAATTTTACGCCCGGTGTGCGCACCGCAGCGGATTATACCTATCCGGAAATGGGCAAGCGGTATGCAGACGCACAGGGGCTTTATGAACAGGTGCTGGCGCATGAGGCTGAGCAGACAAACGGATTGAATGGTTTTATGTTATTAATACATTTGGGCACCGACCCAAGGCGGACGGATAAATTGTATCACAAGCTGCCGATGTTGATGAAGGAGTTGCAGGCGAGGGGATATGGGTTTGAACGGATAGATAAATTATTTCAGTAATTTGCGGCGGTTTTTACGCAAGATAATTTGACGATGACAGCTGGTCACAGAACACCGGTCACCAATCACTAAGAAATAAATTAAATACAATAAGAGAGCGAGATGACAAACACTACGGAGAAAGAATCGAATTACCAAGATTTGGACAAGATGTCTGTCGGTGGGATATTGGCGAATATCAACAAGGAGGACCAGACGGTTGCCTTGGCGGTGCAGCAGGCCATTCCGCAGATCGAACGCCTGGTAGCGGCGACGGTGGCTTCCATGAAAGAGGGCGGACGGCTGTTTTACATCGGCGCGGGCACCAGCGGCCGCTTAGGGATCTTGGATGCATCGGAGTGCCCACCTACATTCGGCGTGCCGTATGACTGGATTATCGGGATCATTGCCGGTGGTGATACCGCCATCCGCAAGGCCGTGGAGTTTGCCGAGGATGACGAGGAGCAGGCTTGGATCGATTTGCAGGAATATGGCATCAACAGCAAAGATGTGGTCATCGGTATAGCGGCATCGGGCGGCACGCCCTATGTACAGGGCGGGCTTCACAAGGCGAATGCCGCGGGACTGGTGACGGGCTGTATCGTGTGCAACTTCAATACGGTTATCGCTGCCGAATCTAAATATCCGATAGAGGTGATCGTAGGTCCCGAGTTTGTCACCGGATCGACGCGGATGAAGGCCGGGACGGCACAGAAGCTGGTATTGAACATGATCAGCACGACGGTGATGATCCAGCTGGGCCGGGTGAAAGGGAATAAGATGGTAGACATGCAGCTGACGAACAACAAACTGTTCAGCCGCGGCATCCGGATCATCATGGAGGAAACCGGAATCGATGCGCAAACGGCATCGGATTTATTGGAAAAGTACGGTAGTGTGCGCAAGGCGATCGAGCATTCCCGCGTGACGGATCATTAATCTCGAAGCGACATGACACCTGCTGTTCTCTTGCTCTTTCTCGTCGTTTATTTCTGTTTGCTGCTTAGTGTAGCGTATTTTACCTCGCGCAAGTCAGCAGACAATGCGACTTTCTTCGTGGCCAACCGGAGCGCCAAGTGGTATATGGTCGCCTTCGGGATGATCGGTACGGCACTGTCGGGTGTGACCTTCATATCGGTGCCGGGCGCGGTGGGCAATAGCGACTTCGGTTATTTCCAATTCATACTGGGCAATGCGGTTGGCTTTGTGATCATCGCCTATGTGTTGTTGCCCCTTTATTATCGGATGAACCTCACGTCCATCTATACCTACCTGGAGGAGCGGCTGGGGCACCGGAGTTATAAGACCGGGGCGATGATATTTCTGATATCACGCACGATCGGCTCCGCCTTTCGCCTATACCTCGTAGCCATCGTATTGCAGCGGTTTATCTTTGATGCATGGAACGTGCCCTTTGCCGTGACCATCATCATCTGTCTGCTGCTGATCTGGCTGTACACCAACAAAGGTGGACTGAAAACCATCATCATCACCGATATGATGCAGACGTTTTTTCTGGTGCTGGCCGTGGTCCTATCCATCTATTTCATGGCGGATAGCCTGGGGCTGGGGCTGATGGAAACGCTTGAAACGGTGAAGGAGAGCAGCTATTCCAAGTTGTTTTTTTGGGAGGATTTGCTGGGCAATAAGATGCATTTCTGGAAGCATTTCATCGGCGGTATCTTTGTGACCATCGGCATGACCGGCCTGGATCAGGACCTCATGCAGAAAAACCTGAGCATGAAAACCATCGGCGAAGCCCAGAAGAACATGCTGACGTTTACGGGCATCTTTGTGGTCATCAACCTGTTTTTTCTGGCCGTAGGCGCGCTGCTCTATATCTATGCGGAGCAGAAGGGGATCGACGTCGCCGGGTTGCCTACGCCCGATTATCTGTATCCAGAAATCGCGTTGCATCACCTGGCGATCGTGCCGGGCATTATTTTTATGATGGGGCTTACCGCGGCCACATTTGCCACCACGGATTCGGCGTTGACTGCCCTGACCACCTCTTTCTGCGTGGATTTCCTCAATTTCAATAAAAAGCTTGATCCCAACGATAGGGCGCTGGTGAAGACGCGCAACCGGGTGCATTTCGCATTTTCGATAGTCATGCTCCTGGTGATCTTGGTGTTTCGCGTGATCAACGATGATTCGGTGGTAAACGCTATTTTCACCGCCGCCAGCTACACGTATGGTCCGCTATTGGGCCTCTTCGCTTTCGGCATCCTCACCAAACGGCAGGTAACCGATCGGCTGGTGCCTTACATCTGCTTATTATCGCCGATCGTATGCTATGTGGTGAATACCTATGTGCTAGTACCCTACACGGCATACGTCATTGGCTTTGAATTGATCGTCTATAACGCGGCGCTCACGTGGCTGATGCTTTGGGCGACTTCGCGCGATATGGAACTACTGAAAGACCGGCAGTAGTTTGCATGTACCGCAAATTTAACTAAGTTTGCGTATGGTCTTTTCGTTACGCATCGCGCATTTATGCTTCATCTTATCGATCGTCGGCATTCCTCTCGGGATGGCGCAGACCTACCGCGATAACATCCTGGCGTTCCGGGAGGCCAAGGCCGCAAACTTTGCTGAAGATCCCGGAGCACCGCTGAGCGCGGCTGATACGGGGTACCTTCATTATTATGACCCGGACAGCACATACCGTGTGCAGGCGACTGTTGAGCTGCTGATCAATGAGCAGCCTTTCCGGATCCCGACATCTGACGGAACGAGTAAGGAATATGTGCGGTACGCCAAGGCCAGGTTCCGGTTCCATGGCGAACCTGTGGAATTGACGCTGTACCGGAGCGTGGCGTTGTTTGCCGACTCGGCTTACCGCAACCACCTGTTTTTGCCCTTTACCGATGGGACAAATGGCGAGGAGACCTACGGCGGCGGACGTTATATCGACCTGTCGACGGCCGATATCCGCAATGGGCAGCTCGTCATCGATTTCAATGATGCCTATAACCCGTACTGCGCGTACAGCAGCGGCTACCGCTGCCCGGTGCCGCCAGCGGAGAACAACCTGTCAATCGCCATCAGGGCGGGTGAACGGCGGTACACGGGTCCCCTAAAAGAACGGCCATCCAATCCCTGAAGCGTTGGCAATACTTCCTACAACATATGATGCCATCGTAGTAGGCTCAGGCCCCAATGGCCTGGCGGCTGCCATCACGTTGCAGCAGGAGGGTTTGCAGGTGCTATTGCTGGAAGCCAAGGAAACCATCGGTGGCGGGATGCGGACAAGCGAGTTGACGCTGCCGGGATTCCACCACGATGTGTGCTCGGCCGTCCATCCGATGGGCGCGGCTTCTCCTTTCCTGCGGTCATTGCCCCTGCACGAATTTGGGCTAGCGTATATCCATCCGGACGTGCTGGCTGCCCATCCGTTTGACGATGGCACCGCGGCCGCCTTATACCAGTCGATCGATGAGACCGTAGCTGGACTGGGAGCGGATGGCATTGCTTATCGGCGGCTTTTTGAGCCGTTGATTGAAAACTGGCCGCTTATTGACACGCATATCTTAGGGCCGATGCTGAAGATTCCAACCCATCCGTTTGCGCTGGCCGCATTTGGCCTGAAATCCCTCCAGTCGGGCAAAGGGATCGCGGCCCGCTTCCGCACCAAAGCAGCCAGGGGCCTATGGTCAGGCATCGCGGCCCATAGCATGATCCCGCTGGAAGCGCTGACCTCATCGGCCATTGCGATTGTGCTCACCATCGCAGGCCACCGCAGTGGATGGCCGATACCGAAAGGCGGATCGCAGGGCATTGCCAATGCGCTGGGAGCTTACTTTGAATCGTTGGGGGGAACCATACAGACGAAGGTGGAGGTCCGGACGCTGGACGAGCTGCCCGACGCCAAAGCGGTACTCTTCGACGTATCGCCCAAACAGCTGCTGCGCATCTGCGGGGACAGGCTGTCCCGGCTTTATCGATGGCAACTGAATCGGCACCGGTATGGGATGGGGGTATTCAAGGTAGACTGGGCGTTGCGCGAACCGGTGCCTTTTACCGCTGATGCTGCTCGGGCGGCAGGGACCGTGCACCTAGGGGGGGCATTCGAGGAGGTGGCCAATGGGGAGCGGCAGGTCTGGCAGGGCCGGCATCCGGATAAACCATTCGTTTTATTTACACAGCAGAGCGTATTTGACGATTCGCGTGCCCCCAAGGGGCAGCACACCGGCTGGGCTTATTGCCATGTGCCGAATGGATCGACAGCGGATATGACCGAAGCGATCACCGGTCAGGTGGAGCGTTTCGCTCCCGGATTCCGGGATACCATATTGGCTACACATACCTTCAATACCGCGGCAATGGAGGCGTATAACCCAAACTATATCGGTGGGGACATCAATGGCGGCGTGGTCAATATCGCCCAGCTGTTCAACCGGCCTGCTTTGCGGTTCTCGCCTTATCGCACGTCGGCCAAGGGTGTTTATCTCTGCTCGGCATCGACGCCGCCAGGTGGGGGCGTGCACGGTATGGGGGGGTATTATGCTGCTAAACAGGCATTGAAAGATATTTTTTAAACCGATGAAACTTACCGAAGATTGGGCGGTCGTCCTGTTGGGATTTATCATTATCGCGCTGGCGGTTTGGGGGCTTACGATTCCCACCCCGGCTTATCAATGGGCGAATGGCCCTGAACTGGGTTCCCTGTTTTCCGCGACGAACGGACTCAGCGCCGTCTATCAGTTTCTGTTTGCCTATGCCATCGTAGTCATCGGTGCGGTCGTGACGGGCAAGCCCATCCAGCCGCAGTTACTGGGGTTTCCCATCGTGTTTGCCCTGACCATCGGGGCGCTGCTGTTGGCCGGTAATGCGTTTTTGAATGACCTCGGACTGGAGGCGGTGATCTTCAGTTTGCTGATTGGGTTGCTGATCGGCAACCTGTTTAAGCTGCCAACGTGGTTCAAAGATTCGCTGAATGCCGAATTGCTGGTCAAGATCGGCTTGGTGTTGCTGGGTACCGGTGTGATTTTTTCGGACATCCTCAAAGCAGGCTCGTTGGGGTTGGTGCAATCGCTCATCGTGGTATTGTCCGTTTGGTATTTTGCCTTTTGGCTATGCCGGAAGCTGAAAGTAGATGAGGAATTGACCATGATGATCTCCAGTGCGGTATCGATATGCGGTGTCTCGGCGGCGATTGCGACTTCGGGAGCCATCAAAGGCGATTCGAAAAAACTATCATACGTCGTTTCGATGGTGTTGATTACGGCGATACCGATGATGATCGGCATGCCCTACCTTGCCCGTATGCTCGGCTTATCGGAAGAGGTGACCGGCGCCTGGCTTGGCGGGAGCATCGATACGACAGGTGCAGTGGTGGCATCGGGCAGCTTGGTGGGTGAGCGGGCGTTGGAAATCAGCACGATTGTGAAGTTTTCGCAGAACGTGCTATTGGGTGTTGCTGCTCTTGCCATTTCCATTTATTGGACTTATCGCGGCACACCGATGGGAGCGCAAGTGGAAAAGCCTGGGCTGGGCATCATCTGGGAGCGTTTTCCAAAATTTGTCCTTGGGTTTCTCGCCGCATCGTTATTGTTTTCATTTGTACTGGATGCCAGCACGGTGAGCGAGGTGAAATCGGGCATCAAGAATTTGCAAGGGCTTTGGTTTGCGCTGGCGTTTACCAGCATCGGCTTGGAGACAAACGTGAAGGAGTTGTTCGGCAACAACAATATCAAGCCTTTTTGGGCGTTCCTAATTGCACAGTCATTTAATATATTAGTGACACTGGCCATTGCCTGGTTGCTTTTTGGGTAACTATTTTGAACATGCATCACACCATAACGAATAAACCGGTCTGGATCATCCTGTTTTCCTTTCTGGCGTCGAACATGCCCCTCACGGCACAAGAAACAACGAAACCGAATATCATTCTGATCCTGACAGATGACATGGGATACGGGGATATCAGCAGCTATGGCGGTCCGTACGGTACCCCCCATATCGACAAAATGGCGGAAGAGGGTATCCGTTTTACGAATTACTACAGCGCCGCACCCATATGCTCGCCTTCCCGCGTCGGTCTATTGACGGGCATGGCGCCGGGGAGGTGGAATTTTACGACATTTTTGAATAACAAGGAGGCCAATCGGCACGCCGAGCAGAAGGATTTTTTGGATCCGGGTGCACCGACTGTTGCCAAATTCCTGAAAACCGCTGGCTATACCACCGCCCATTTCGGCAAGTGGCACATGGGTGGGGGGCGGGATGTGACGGAGGCACCAAACTTCGACCAATACGGTTTCGATGAATGGGCCAGCACCTATGAGAGTCCGGATCCGGATCCGTTGCTCACCGCCACCGACTGGATATGGAGTGACCAGGACAGCATCAAACGGTGGGACCGCACCGCATACTTCGTAGACAGAACCCTGCGCTTTCTTGAAGAAAACAAAGGCAAGCCCTGCTACATCAACCTGTGGCCGGATGATGTGCACACCCCGTGGGTGCCTGAGGGAGCCGAGGGATTGCGCGAAGGCTTTCAAGGGGAACCGAACTTTGCCGCCGTGTTGGCGGAATACGACCGCCAAATCGGTCGCCTGATGGAGGGATTGAAAAGATTAGGCATTGACGATAACACGCTGGTGATTTTTACCAGCGATAACGGTCCCATGCCCAATTTCAGGCAGGACCGATCCAAGCAGTTGCGCGGCAGCAAGCTGTCCTTATACGAAGGCGGCATACGGCTTCCATTCATTGTGCGCTGGCCGGGTAAAATCAATCGGGCAGTCGATTCAACATCGGTGATCGCGGCCAATGACCTGCTCCCCTCGTTTTGCCGCATGGCCGGCGCAAGGCCAGATCGGCATTACCGATCGGACGGAGAAGACCGGAGCGATGCCCTGTTGGGAAAGGCGTCACGGCGGAGGAAAGCGATCTACTGGGAATATGGCCGGAATGATACCGCCTTTAATTACCCGAAAGGGAAGAACCGGAGCCCGGCACTGGCCATGCGGGAAAAAAACTGGAAGTTTTTGATGAATGCCGATGGCAGCGGGGTAGAACTGTATGACCTGGCAACAGACCAAACGGAAAGCCACAATGTGGCGGCTGAAAATGAAGCGTTGGTAAGGCGGTTTACGGCCAGCATGCTGGACTGGTGGAAGGGCTTGCCTGCGTACCAAGTAAATTAAGGATACCAAAACAAATAGATCGATGATTAGGCTACTGTTAATCGTATGTGGAATACTGAGTGTGGTTGCGGTATCTGCCCAGGCCAGCAAAAAACCCAATATTATTTTTATCCTGGCCGATGACCTGGGTTATGGCGATGTCGGGTTTAACGGACAAGAGCGGATCAAGACACCCAATCTTGATCGTTTGGCCCGGGAAGGGATGGTCTTTTCACAATTTTACGCGGGGACTACCGTATGCGCCCCTTCGCGCTCGTCCCTGATCAGCGGCCAGCATACCGGCCATACGTTTATCCGGGGAAACAAAGGGGTAGAACCGGAAGGACAATACCCCATTCCGGATTCCCTGTTTACGCTCGCAGAAGCGCTTAAGGCACAGGGGTACACCACCGGAGCTTTCGGCAAATGGGGGTTAGGCCCGGTCGGCTCCGAGGGCGACCCCAACAAGCAGGGATTCGACCAATTCTATGGCTATAATTGCCAATCCTTGGCACACCGCTATTATCCCACGCACCTGTGGCACAATGATCAGAAGGTAATCCTCGAAGAGAATGGCAACTTGGAATACCAACGGCAATATGCGCCCGATCTGATCCAGCAGGAAGCGCTGTCGTTCGTGACCGAAAACAAGGAACGACCGTTCTTCTTATTTCTGCCATACATCCTTCCCCATGCGGAACTGCTGGTGCCGGACGACTCGCTATTTGACCGCTATAAGGGGACATTTGCGGAAACCCCGCATCAAGGCGACGATTATGGAAGTGGGGCCAAGCCCGGCGGGTATGCCTCGCAACCCTATCCGCGCGCCACCTTTGCCGCCATGGTGAGCCGGCTGGACGTTTACGTCGGGCAATTGGTTGAGCGGTTAAAGGAGCTGGGCATTGATGAGCAAACCCTGATCGTGTTCAGCAGCGATAACGGTCCGCATGTAGAAGGCGGTGCCGACCCCCAGTTTTTCAACAGCGGAGGGGGGCTTAGGGGGTTCAAACGCGATCTCTACGAAGGCGGTATCCGCGTACCTTTCGTCGCCCGGTGGCCGGCCAAAATCAAGTCTAATCAAACCAACGCACACATTGGAGCGTTTTGGGATCTGTTGCCCACCTTTGTGGAACTAGCCGGGGGCGAGGCACCCGAAAACGTGGACGGTATTTCGTTTGCGGGCACACTGTTGGGAGGCGAACAACCAAAACAACACGACTACCTCTATTGGGAATTTCACGAACGGGGAGGCAAACAGGCTGTCCGATACGGAAAGTGGAAAGGTGTACGGCTCAACGTGCTAACGGATCCGCAGGCGCCCATTGAATTGTACGACTTGGAGAGCGACGTGGCCGAGACACATGATGTCGCTGCGAGCCATCCCGACATTGTACAGCAGATAGAAACCTTTATGGAGGCATCACATACCGAGAGCGAGGTCTTCCCTTTTATACCATAATACCGCCTTTTGCGCATACTTTCTGCCTATGGTAGGCAGTTTTTATGCCTTTTAATGTCTACTGAATAAGTATACTTTTGTTCAGTCCCTTCCCTGCACGAATGCAGCAACCTAAAGGAAGTGGCGACAATGAACGTAATCTTGATTTTTATGTTGAAAACGATACATGTTCAGTTAAAGGCATTAGGCCTGCTTGTCTTCGTAAGTTCCGGTGCGGCGGTGTTTACCTCCGTACATGCTCAAGAGACCACACCCTTGGTCAACGCCACGCTGGATGGTGTGGTGCTGGATGCGGCAACCCAGGATCCCCTTGCTGGCGCTACCTTGCAGCTGGCCGGTGTCACCCACATCACAAAGACCGATAGCCGCGGACGGTTTCGGTTTGTGACGGGACAGAAACTGCCGTTGACGATCATCGTTTCTTACATCGGTTATCAAACGAAAGAAGTGATCGCAACGGAAAGTCCGCTGACGATTGAACTGGAGCGGAATGCGACCGGTTTGGATGAGGTGGTGGTCACCTCACGGCGTCGGCGGGAGTTGTTGATGGAAGTGCCCATCCCGGTTTCGGTGATCAGCGGTACGTTTGCCGAGGAAACCGGCTCGTTTAATGTCAACCGGCTGAAAGAGTTGATTCCAACGGTACAGCTGTATTCTTCAAATCCCCGCAATACAGGCGTGAGCATCCGCGGGTTAGGCACCACCTTTGGGCTGACCAACGATGGGATAGACCCCGGTGTAGGATTTTATGTCGATGGGGTGTATTATGCCCGGACCGCCGCCACGACGTTTGACTTCATTGACGTGGAACAAATTGAGGTGCTGCGTGGTCCACAAGGGACGTTATTTGGGAAGAATACGGTAGCGGGCGCATTCAATATGATCACCCGCAAACCGAGCTTTACGCCCGAAGCGAATGTTGAACTGAGCTACGGCAACTATGGCTACATCCAAGCAAAGGCGTCCGTAAGCGGACCGCTGGGTCGGCAGTTGGCGGCGCGATTATCGTTCAGTGGTACGCAGCGGGATGGGGTACTGTACAACGTGACCACGCAAAAGCCGGTAAATGACCTAAACAACCTGGGATTACGTGGGCAACTGCTATACACGCCTTCGGATAAGCTGCAAGTGCTATTGGCGGGAGATGTAAGCCGCCAGCGACCGGATGGCTATGCGCAAGTGTTTGCGGGCGTGGCACCAACGCAGCGTGCCGAGTACCGGCAGTTCGAGCGGATCATCGCAGACCTCGGCTATGAGTTGCCAAGCCGTGATCCGTTTGACCGGCTGATTGACCACGATACGCCGTGGCGGTCGGGACAAGACCTAGGGGGTGTATCAGCCAACGTGGACGTGGCGCTGGGACCGGGAACGCTGACATCGACTTCGGCGTGGCGCTATTGGAATTGGGACCCATCGAACGACCGTGATTTCCTCGGGTTGCAGGGCCTTGCCCTGTCACAGGCCCCATCTCGGCATGAACAATGGTCGCAGGAGGTCCGGTGGGCAGGTGAGTTTTCTTCCCGGGTGAGCGCTGTTGTGGGTGTCTTCGCTTTCTGGCAGGCCCTGGATGCGGATCCGGCGCATACGGAAGAGGCGGGCAGGGACCAATGGCGGTTTTCCCAAAGCTCGGAAAGCCCGCTGTGGCAGACACCGGGACTGTTTGACGGGTTTGGCATGAAGACCTATCCCAGCCTGCGCACCTTCAGCGGGGCTGTTTTTGGGCAGGTCGATTGGGCGGTTACCGACCGATTGCGGATATTGCCGGGCATCAGGCTCAACTATGACGATAAGTCGGTCGACTTCCGCCGTGAACCTTACGGTGGACTGGAGACGGATGATCCCGAACTGATCGCGCTCAAGAATTCGCTGTATAGCGCGCAGGCTTTTCGGGCGGATATTGATGATACCAATGTATCGGGACAGCTGACCGTAGCCTTCAAAGTAACGGAGAGAATCAACGCCTTCGCCACCTACGCGAATGGATTTAAGCCGGTAGGTCTTAATCTGGGCGGGCTGCCCAGTGCCAACGGCCAACCGATGCTCGAGCTGGCGGTCATCAAGCCCGAAGGGGTGAATCATTACGAAGTCGGGGTAAAGGCTCAGCCGACGGCCAAGGTTTCATTGAATTTGGTCGCATACCGTACCGATGTCCGCGATTATCAGGCACAGGTGCAGACGGCTGATCTCTCCGTCAACAGGGGCTACCTGGCCAATGCGGAGCAGGTACGGGTGCAGGGGATCGAGTTTGACGGAAATCTACAGGTCAATAATAACATTTCGTTATATGGTGCGCTTGCCTATACCGATGGCAAGTATGTGTCCTTTACCAATGCGCCGCCGCCTTTGGAAGAAACGGGAGGGCCGACGTTTAAGGATATTTCGGGCGGGGAGCTGCCGGGCATTTCCAACTGGGCGGCCTCATTCGGTGGTGAGGCGGCCACACCAAGGGGTACGTTATTTGGTCAGGAGGGCCAGTTCTTTTTGGGATTGGACGGCTACTACCGCTCGTTGTTTTCGTCGAACCCATCGCCTTCGAGCTACTTGGTGGTTGAGGGGTATATGCTGCTGAATGCCCGCTTAGGCTTCAGGGCCACGGATGGCGTGTCGATTTTCCTGTGGTCGCGGAACCTGTTGGATAGGGCGTATTTTGAGCAGCTGCTGCCCGGTGCGGGCAATGTGGGCCACTACGCGGGTGTGCTGGGAGATCCCAGGACGTACGGGGTGACGCTGCGGTGTGCTTTTTAATGAAAAGCGGCGCGTGTCGCCACGCACCGCTTTCACTAAACAACAAACAAACCTCTTATCATGTGCCTGCCATTTGCAGCATGGACAAATAAAATCTACTAATTTGGTAGTCTTTTAATAAAAAATAATACCTTTGCTTTGAAACAAAGGTAAGTGGTTTATGTAAGGTAAAAAACGCATAAATCATGCTTCGTTAAGCATGATTTATGCCTAAAAAGGCAGGCATGGCACAATTGGACATTTTGGGTAAAATCAAGCAGTTGAGGAAAGGACGTGGACTGTCACAGGCTGACATGGCAGAAGCCCTGCACATTGCGCTGAAAACCTACCAGAACATCGAGGGCGGGGTTACCCGTATCGATATTGACCGCCTTGGGCAGATCGCCGAAGTGTTGGGTGCGGACCTGCATCAGTTGCTGGGTAAGGATGGAATGGACAACGATGACGTCGCCCGTTTTATCAGCGAGGAGAAAGCCCTGTATCATAAAATCATTCACGATAAGGAAGCCTATATTGCTCAGTTGGAAGATAGCATCCGTTTTTACCGGGAAATCCTCCGGGAAAGCCGGGCATGTTGACCGAATGGAACGCCTCACACCTATCGGTACCGTGTGAGGCGTTTCCGGTGGGGTTATTCCCATCCCCCTCCCAATGCTCGGTATACCGCTACCGTGGCGGCGAATTGCTGCATCTTGGTTTCGATGAGTTCGACCTTGGATTCCAGTGCTTCACGTTGCGTCAACAAAACTTCCATGTAATCCGCTCGTGCAGATTTAAATAGTTTGTCCGAAATCGATACGGATTCGGTGAGTGCATCGACCTGTTTGGATTTCAGTGCATAGCTTTGCTGCAAGTTGTCTATTTTCGAGAGTTGGTTCGCCACTTCGACATAGGCGTTCAGGATCGTGCGCTCGTATTCGTATACCGCCTGCAATTGCTTCGCATTGGCGCTGTAATAGGTGGCTTTGATCTCGTTTCTATTGATCAGCGGGGCCATCAGGTCGCCAGCCAGCGAATAGAGCAGCGACTGAGGGGTGTTGAGCAGGTATTTCGGATTAAAGGCTTGGTAACCCACCGCAGCCGAAATGCCCAGCGATGGGTAAAAACGGGCCTTGGCGACCTGGACATCGAGTTTGGAGGCCGCTAGCTCCAGCTCGGCTTGTTTGATGTCTGGACGGTTGGCCAGCAATTGTGAAGGGATGCCGACCTGGAGGGCTTTGGGTACCAGGTCGGTGAATACACCGTGTTGCCGTGAGATGGGCTGTGGGTACCGGCCCAACAGGAAGTTGATCCGGTTCTCGGTTTCGGTCATCCGCTGCTGGATGTCGAATTGCAGACTCTGGGTGTTGAGTACCTGGGCTTGGAATCGCCGTACGGCAAGTTCGGTGACCCGCGTCGCTTCTTTTTGCAGCTTGACAATTTTCAACACGTTGTTTTGGATGTCGATGTTCTGCTTGACAATGTCCAATTGCGCATCCAGCGCCAGCAGTTCGTAGTAGGAGTTTGCCACTTCGGCTACCAGGTTGGTGACCACAAAATTGCGGCCTTCTACGGTAGCCAGGTAACGGCTTACTGCGGCCTTTTTGGCGTTGTGCAGTTTGTTCCAGATGTCGACTTCCCAGGTGGCATAGGCGCCCACCAGGAAATCCGGCAATGGCTCCGGCCTTTCCTTGCCCGGAACGATGTCGGTGGCATGCTCCAGGGCGCCGATATTCGTATAGCGTGCGGCCTTGTCTACGCCGGCACCGGCTTTAAGTCCGACGAAAGGGAGGTACTCCCCTCTCCGGGCGCGGACTTCATTGCGGGCAATCTCGATTTCCTGCAACGTGATGTTCAGCTCCTGGTTGTTTTTCAGTGCGGTGTCGATCAGCGCGCTGAGGTAAGGATCGCTGAAGTAGTCTTTCCACGCCACGGTGGTCGAATGGAGGGTGTCCAATGAGCCATTGTAGCTCGCGGGAACGGCGGTGTTTACGGTTTTCTCCACCAACGCTGGTGTTTTACACGCCATGAAGGCGGATGAGAGGCAGGCCGCGTAGGTACTTATTTTGATTATTCTCTTAAACATGGTGATCGATTTCTTCGGTTAACGGAACTTCATCTTCATCTTTGATCAGGTGGCGGCCTTCGGCCAGCTTGGCAAATACATAGTACAGCCCTGGGACGACAAGTACGCCAAACAGTGTCCCCAAGAGCATACCGCCCGCAGAGGAGGCACCGATGGTCCGGTTACCGATAGCACCCGGCCCGGTAGCAAACAGCAAGGGAATCAACCCCGCAATAAACGCGAATGAGGTCATCAGAATCGGACGGAAACGCACCTTAGCGCCCTCGATGGCGGCTTCGCGTATAGTGGCACCCTGCAGCTGTTTCTGGACGGCAAACTCGACAATCAATACGGCGTTTTTGCCGAGTAGGCCGACCAGCATCACGAGGCCGACCTGGGCATAGATGTCGTTTGCCAGACCCATGAATTTGATGAGCATAAAGGCGCCGAATACCCCGATGGGGAGTGATAGGATGACGGCAAACGGCAGGATGAAGCTCTCGTATTGTGCGGCGAGCACGATGTATACGAAAGCCAGCACGATCAGAAAAATGTAGAGTGCTTCGTTGCCGCGGGCCACTTCGTCTTTTGACAAGCCGAGCCAGTCAATGTCATATCCGCGTGGCAAGGTTTGCTTCGCTACTTCTTGGATGACACCAAGGGCCTCGCCGCTGCTGTAGCCGGGGGCCGGTGAACCGTTGATGGCCGATGAGGTGTACATGTTGTACCGGGTGATCTCGTTAAGCCCTTGGGTTTTCTTGATCTTCATGAAGGAGGAGTAAGGCACCATCTCCTCACGGTCGTTTTTGACGTATAGTTTCATGACGTCTTCGGGGAGTCGCCTATACTCCGGCGCGGCCTGCACGTAAACCTTGAAAAAACTGCCGAAGCGGATAAACCCCTGTTCGTAGGTACTGCCGATGAGGATGGACAGGTTATCCAGTGCCTTGGCAATGGATACGCCCTTCTGCATGGCGGCCTTATTGTCAATTTCCAGTTCGTATTGAGGGTAATCTGCTGCGAAAAAGGTGAATAGACCGGTCAACTCCTGGCGTTTCTCCAACTCCTCCATGAAGGCACTGTTGACCTTTTCAAAAGCGTTGTAGTCGCCGGTGTTGGTTTTGTCTAACAGGCGCAGGGAGAATCCGCCGGCTGCACCGTAACCCGGAATGGCAGGTGGTTGGAAAAACTCGATGGTTGCACCGGGAATTTCGTGTGCTTTCTCTTCCAGCTCTTCGACGATCTCCGCAGCGGAATGATGGCGGTCGGACCAGTTTTTCAGGTTGATGAGGCAGGTTCCCGCATTGGATCCCCGACCCTCGGTCAGTACCTCATAGCCTGCCAGCGCTGATACGGATTGGATGCCTTCTACGTGCTCGGCAATTTCCTGAAGTTCCCGCGCGACATCATTCGTCCGCTCCAGCGTGGAGCCGGGCGGCGTCTGGATAATGGCATAGAGCATGCCCTGGTCTTCGTTGGGGATAAAGCCGGAGGGTAGTACGCCATTGATCGCCAGGATACCGGCGCTGAACAGCAGCAAGATGCCGAACGTAATCACCCGTTTGCTGACCATCTTGCCGAGCAGACGCGCATACCGTCCGGTCAGCTTTTCAAACCACCGGTTAAAGGCATCGAGCAATTTGTCGATCGGCGACTTCCTGCGTTGCTTGCCATGCGGATTTTTCAGAATCATCGCACACAGCACGGGCGTGAGTGTCAGCGCTACCACACCGGAAAGCACGATGGCGGTAGCCATGGTAATCGAAAACTGCCGGTAGAAGATGCCGACCGGACCGGTCATGAATGCCACGGGGATAAATACGGCCGCCATAACGAAGGTGATGGCGATGATGGCGCCGCTGATCTCATGGAGCACGTCTACCGTGGCCTTGTATGGTGAAAGCCCCGCTTCTTCCATTTTGGCGTGCACGGCCTCGACGACCACAATGGCATTGTCGACCACGATGCCAATAGCCAGGACGAGGGCAAACAGGGTGATGAGGTTTATGGTAAGCCCGAAAAACTGCATGAAGATGAAGGTGCCGATCAGCGATACGGGTACGGCCAACGTGGGGATCAGCGTGGAGCGCCAATCGCCGAGAAAGATGAACACCACCAGTGCAACCAAGAGGAAGGCCTCGCCCAAGGTATGAATGACTTTCTCAATGGAGGCATCCAGGAAGTTGGATACGTCGTAGCTGATCTGGTATTCCATGCCCGGAGGAAAGGAGCTGGCTTTAATTTCTTCGAGCTTCGCTTTTACCTCGGCGATGACGTCACTGGCGTTACTGCCATAGGTCTGCTTCAGCGTGATGGCGGCCGACGGGTGGCCATCCAAGTTGGAGTAAATATCGTAAAACTCACTGCCGAGTTCGATTTCGGCCACATCGCTGAGGTGCAGGAGTTCGCCCTCGGGATTGGCCCGGATGATGACATCTTCATATTGTTCCGTTTGATTAAACCGACCCGGATAGGTAAGGACATATTCAAGCGACTGGGAGCTTTTTCCGGAGCTTTGGCCCAACCTGCCTGGTGAACCGATGATGCTCTGTTCCTGTAGGGCCTCCATCACTTCTTCGGTGGATACATTGTAGGCGCGCATGCGGTCGGGTTTCAGCCAGACACGCATGGCATACTGGCGGCTGCCCAGGATCTTGGCGCTTCCCACGCCCTTGAGGCGGCTGATTTCGGGAATGATATTCACATTGGCGAAGTTGTAGAGGAATTTCTGATCCGCATGTTCATCTTCGCTGTACAGGTTGACGTACATCAGCATGTTGGGCGAGGTGTAGCTGACGACAATCCCTTCGCGCTGCACCAGTTCGGGTAGTAGGCTGGTGACCTGCTCGATGCGGGTTTTGACATTGACGACCGCCTGGTTAGGGTCTACATCCAAGTCAAACACCACTTGGACGGTGGCCTCTCCGGCGCTGGTGGCATCAGAGGTCATGTATTTCATGCCTGGGGTGCCGTTGATGGCTTTTTCCATCGGGATGAGTACGGAGTTGACCAAGACATTGGCGCTGGCGCCAGGGTAGGCGATATTCACCACCACCATCGGCGGAGCGATGGTCGGAAACTGGGATATCGGGAGGGTTTTGATGGATAGGATGCCCATAAAAATGATCACGATGGAAATCGCGATGGCGAGTACGGGCCTATGAATGAATTTATCGAACATCTTCTTACATTTTAGTCACTACGTTATTCAGCATACAATTTCAGGTTGGACACGACCTTCTTGGGGTCTTCGAAGGTGTAGGCAATCTGATCGCCATCCCTTACTTTGCGGATTCCTTCTAACAGGATTTTATCGTTTTCGGTCAGGCCTTCGCTCACGATGAACAGGTCTTCGATATCCTCACCAACGGTGATTTTCCGAGTTTTGACAATGCCATCCTTGTCAATGACGAAGACGTATTTTTTGTCTAAGACTTCAAACGTGGCCTTCTGAGGGATGATGATGGCGTCTTTAATGGGAATGGACATGCGGATATTGCCGGTTTCGCCATGCCGTAGCAATCCGTCTGGATTAGGGAACGTGGCGCGGAATGGGATATTGCCAGTTTCGTTGTTAAAGTCGGCTTCGATGGTTCCGATCACGCCGGGGTGGTCGAATAACCGGTTGTTTGCCATTAGCAGGTTCACTGAGCTGGGGTCGTCCGGATCGGCTTCCAGCTTGTAGTCGAGGTACTCGGCTTCGGGCACGTTGTAGTACACCCACATGTGGCTGTTGTCCGACAGCTCGGTAAGTAACTCTCCTTCATCAAGGAAGCTCCCTTCCCGGACGAGGAAACGGTCGATGATGCCGTCAAATGGGGCGCGTATTTCCGTGAATTGGAGGTGAACCCGGGACAGCGCCACATCGGCATTGGCCTTGTCCAATTTGGCTTTGGCCATGGCCAGTTCATTGGGTGCGACGACACCGCTGTCGGCCAGTTTTTTGGTGTTTTCGAACTCGATCTCGGCAAACTTAGCCTCAGCTTCGGCTTTTTGGAGCTCGGCTTCATATAGGTTGGGCATGATCTGAAACAGGAGTTGCCCTTTTTTGACGAACTGGCCCTCATCGACAAACATATGCTGTAAATACCCTTTTTCCCGGGCCCGGAGTTCGATATGGCGTATCGAGTGCACTTGGGCGACATAGTCTTTGGTGACGGTGGTATCTTTTTTAATCGGGGAGGTAACGAGGTATTTCGTTTCCTCTTCGTGTTTGGCTTCTTTTTTTGTTTGGCAGCTGGTATGGCACAGCACGGTGCACAAACCTGCGAGCAGGAGCAAAGTTCTGGTAATTGTTGTCATCTTATTGTGTTCGTTTGATTGTTTAGTCAACACTGTTAACGCATCGCATAGCCATGCCGATAAGGCTACTTACGGCGTGAAAATGGAAAATATTGAGAAGGTGGTGCAGGCAACATTAGCTGGCCTGCCTGGGAGAAGCTAGTCAGACCCGGATGGTACGCAGGCGGATGTAGAGCGGGTCGGATGCACGGTATGGGGTTGGCCGCCCGTTGAAAAACAGGCCGGATTTCAGGTTAAAGGTAAGTCCGAAGGCTAAGCCAAGACAAAGGAACAGGAGCGCGACCGGAGTTGCTAACTGCTTTTTCGACGTGTTGAGTTCATTGTATTCCTCTGCAATGTCGTGTTTGCTCGTACGGTGGTTTTGTTGGTTTTTTCCCGATGATGTGGATTTGGAAATGACGTGCCGGGGATGCCAGGCAGCATGACCTATCGGTGGATGATGAACATTAAGAAAGCGGGCTTGCTGAAGCTGTCGGCTGTGTTTATGCTGTTGCGCGTAAGGTTGATGGTTTACGCTGAATAGCGCAAGGCAAAGTGATATGATGAATTTCAGCAGCAATTCCATGTTCGGCGCCAAAAGTATTTAAAGTTAGTTTTAGGAACAAGAGATTTTGTGTTAAAAAACTGTAAAGATAAGGTAAAAGGCGCGGTTTAACGGGAATTTTACAATTGAATGGGGGTTTTTATTGCAGATTTTCGATTAAAGCATGCTTTTTTTACTGATTGTTAAGTATAGGAGCAATTCGACTGGAATTTTAACGATAGGCGGGGTCTTTTATCCCGCCTATCGTTTATTACATTAACTATTTTTCCGCACGCCGGTGGTGGCTCCGCCTTCCAAGGTCAGGCTTACCGGTTTATTGGTCTGCCAGGCACCGCGGGTAAAGTCAGGCACATCCAGTGAGCGCGAACGCTTCGCTACGGATTGTTCGCTCAACGGAAATACACAGCTCCACGATGCGCCATCGTACACATCCTGATCCAGCGGCAAACCATTGCGCAGGCAATCGATGAGGCGCCAGTCCATGATGAAATCCATGCCGCCGTGGCCGCCTACCTGTTTGGCTACCTCGCCGACATGCTGAATAAGCGGCGGGGTGTATTTGGTATACAGTTCTTTCAATTCGTCTTCTTTAATCCATTCGTGACCGAAGCTGATGCGCTCGGGCGAAGGCCATTTGGATGCCACACCCTTGGTGCCGCTGACGAGGTGTATGCGGGAGTAAGGACGCGGGGAGGTGACATCGTGCTGTACCATCATGGTCTTCCCCTTTGCGGTGTGTATCATGGTGGTGTTCATGTTGCCCCGGTAGGACTTGCCAACGAACGGTTGGAAAAAAGCATCTTCTTTTGCTTTTTCTTCGGCCGTTTTGGCCATCAAGAAGTCATTGGTAGACATCGATACCAGGTAATCCATCTTGTCTCCCCGGTTGATGTCGAGACATTGAGCGATGGGTCCCAGGCCATGGGTGGGGTAGAGGTTGCCGTTGTGCGTTGCATTCATCCGCAGCCGCCACATGTCAGCATACCCGTCTTTGTCAAAATTGAGGTCGAGCAAATTATGGATGTAGGCACCTTCGGCGTGGATGATCTCACCGAATAGGCCGTTGCGCGCCATGTTGAGGGTGAGCATCTCGAAAAAGTCGTAACAGCAGTTTTCGAGCATCATGCAGTGTTTCTTGGTCCGTTCTGACGTCTCGACCAGCTGCCAGCACTCATCGATCGTGATGGCAATGGGCACCTCCGAAGCGGCATGCTTACCTTGCTCCATAGCGAAGACCGCCATGGGTGTATGGAGATGCCAGGGCGTGCAGATATAGACGAGATCCAATTCTTCGTTGGCGACCATATCCTTCCATCCATCCTCACCGGAATATTCCTTGGCCTTGGGGAGTCCCGCTTTTTCGAGGATGCCCTGGGCTTTCGTTGCTCTATCCGGATACTTGTCACAGAGCGCTTTGATTTCCACACCATCAATATGTGACATTCGTTGTACGGCCCCTGGCCCCCGTTGGCCCAGGCCGATGAAGCCGATGCGGACCTTATCGATTTTGGGGGCGGCATAACCGCTCATGTTAAAACGTTGGGGCCGAGCTGGTTGATAGGGAAATGTAGGAGTTTCGCTGTTGACGCTTGCTTCGCGCGCAGCGGCTGGTAAGGCTGCCACGGCTCCCGAAAGGAGGGTAGCGTTTTTGAGGAAATTTCTTCGGTTATATTTCATCTGGTTATAATTTAATTTCAATAGTCAGATGGAACCTTTGATGAAGGTTTCATAAACTGGGCATTTGGGATCGTCATACAAATGAGCATTAGCTCGTTAGGAGCGCTGGCTTGACTGGCTGCCTACACTTAGCAAGTATAGTACAGTTTGCCGAGTTATCAAAGCACTTTTGCAACGCAACCGATTGCCCAATTTTCCTAATTGTGGGGATTGGCTTTGCTGAATAATCAAATATAAGTACTTTTGCGTCTCACCTTATACGTAATTCCGAACATGGCAAGATTAAATTTACTGGAGGAAACACGCTTCGAGAAAGTACCCGTAAGTGTTTACTCCGACCCATCCGCGGCATCGTTGGCCGTGGCTAAGCGTATTGCCGACCTGATCCGTGGCAAACAAGAAAAAGGTGAGCAGGCCATCCTTGGTCTCGCTACAGGTGCGACCCCTGTAAAAGTGTATGCAGAGTTGGTGCGCCTGCATCGGGAAGAAGGGCTCAGCTTCAAAAACGTAATGACCTTCAACCTGGATGAGTATTATCCCATGCAGCCCGACTCGGAGCAAAGCTACGTGGCTTTCATGAACCGCACGCTCTTTGACCATGTAGACATCGAACGGGCAAACGTGCACATCCCCGACGGCACGCTATCCATGGAGGAAATTCACCAATATTGCCTGGCATATGAGCAAAAGATCACCGCCCTCGGCGGGTTGGATCTGCAGTTACTCGGCATTGGCCGTACGGGACACATCGGATTCAATGAGCCGGGTTCGGCACCCAATTCGGGTACGCGGCTGGTGACGTTGGACGACTTGACCCGCCGGGACGCTTCTCGTGATTTCGGGGGCAAGGAAAATGTGCCGACCAAGGCCATCACCATGGGTATCGGTACCATCTTCAAGGCGCGCGAAATTATCCTCATGGCTTGGAATGAAAAGAAAGCCGAAATCGTGAAGAAAGCGGTGGAAGGCGAAATTTCCGCCGATGTACCGGCGACCTTCCTTCAGCTGTCGGATCATGTGGAGTTTGTGCTGGACGTGGACGCCGCCTCGCAATTGACGCGCTTTGACACGCCTTGGTTGGTGAAAGACTGTGATTGGGACGGCAAGACAATCAAAAAGGCGGTGGTATGGCTCTCGGAGCACTTAGGTAAGCCGGTGCTCAAGCTTACTGAGGATGATTATAACAACAATGGTATGGCGCAGTTGGCTACGGAGAAAGGCCCCGTATACCATATCAATATCGATATTTTCAACCAATTGCAGCATACCATTACCGGATGGCCGGGGGGGAAGCCGAACGCAGACGACAGCCAGCGCCCGGAGCGCCGTGAGCCGGCGAAGAAACGCTCCGTTATTTTCTCGCCGCATCCGGATGATGACGTGATTTCGATGGGCGGTACGTTTATCCGCTTAGCCGACCAAGGGCATGAGGTGCATGTAGCGTACCAGACATCCGGCAATACGGCCGTGTGGGACGATGACGCGTTGCGCTTCATTGAATTCGCCACCGACTTTACCAAGTCACAGGGCATGGACACGCAGAAATTGGAAACGCTGTATAAGGAGGCGCGCCAATTTATCGCGGACAAAAAACCTAACCAGATTGACACAGCGGAGCTGCTGACGGTGAAAGGGCTTATCCGTAAAGGGGAAGCGATTGCAGGGGCCCGTTTTGCTGGTCTTCCGGATGAAAACATTCACTTCCAGAACCTGCCGTTTTACGACCGGGGCAAGTATAGCAAAAGCCTGGAATACGAAGATGACATCCAACAGACGATGCTGCTGCTCCAGCGGATCAAGCCTCACCAGATCTTTGCCGCGGGCGATTTTGCCGATCCGCATGGCACGCACAAAGTGTGCTTCGATATCATCCATGAAGCCATGAAACGCCTCCGGAAAACGGAAGAATGGACCAAAGATTGCTGGGTATGGCTCTATCGCGGCGCATGGCATGAGTTTGATGTCCATGAGATCGAGATGGCGGTGCCCCTGTCGCCCAATGAGGTGCTGCGTAAACGCCATGCCATCTTCAAGCACCAATCGCAGAAAGATGTGCCTGTATTTCCGGGTGACGATGCCCGCGAATTTTGGGTGCGTGCGGAGGAACGCACGCGCGAAACGGCGCGGCTATATGACCGCTTGGGTATGGCTGAGTACGAAGCCATTGAAGCGTTTGTGCGATGGAAGTTTGAAGACGAACAGTAGATCGCGGGCAGGTCGCGATCGTTGAAGACAACAGAAAAGGCCGTCCGGATATGCGTTCTCGGACGGCCTTCGTTTTTTGTCAACGCGGTGAACTAGATGGCGTCGGACAGGGAAGTGAATGTAAAGTCCCTGATTTTCATGGGTGGTACCATGATATTGTCCGAACGTTGGGTCTTGCCCAGGTCCTCCACATTGTTGAGCATGATGATGGGGCTTTCGTTGAACCGGAAATTCTTGATGGGGAACTGGATCCGCCCATTTTCGATGTAAAACGTACCGTCGCGGGTCAGTCCGGTGAGGAGCAGGCTCTGCGGATCTACCGAACGGATGTACCAGAAGCGGGTGACCAAGACGCCCCTTTCGGTACTGCTGATCATCTCTTCCAACGAGGAGCTGCCTCCGGGGATGATCATGCCCCAGCTTGAAGGGAGCGGGTCTACGCCTTTTTGCGCCGCCCAGTACCGGGAATAGGCCAGGTTTTTCACTACGCCGTTTTCTACCCAGGTGGTCTTTTTCAGCGGTTGGCCGTCACCGTCCCACGTCGATGAGGGCAAATCGGGATTCAAAGGATCCGAAAAGATGCTGATGCGCTCGTCAAAGAGCTGCTCGCCCAAACGTGTACCGCCGCCCTTTTTGCTCATAAAGCTCCGCCCCTCGTCGGCGCTCCGCGCGTCAAATCCGCGCAGTATCCATCCCACCAGATCGCTGACGGCCAGCGGCTCCAATATCACCGTATACTTGCCCGGCTCGATGGCTTTGGCGCCCGCCGAGGTTTTAGCCTTTTGAGCGGCGACCTTGCTCATCGCGAGGGTATCCAGCTTGTTTACGTCGTTGAAACTGTTGCTGGTGTAGCCCGATCCGGTACCTTCCTGGTTGCGGATGGTTACCGAAAAGGACACGTTCGTGCTATTGTTATAGGCGAAAAGACCTTTGGAATTCATCATGGCCCTGAATCCTGTGCTGTTATTCAAGAACCCGGCAGCCTCCAGGTTTTCGCCTTTGGATACCTGTATGCTTTGGGCCACCATGTCGGCACGCCCGGCGGGATCGATGGCCGCAGTGCTTTGGACATACGTGAGCGACTCATCATAGGTCTGTGGACCCAGCATGGGCATGTACTCCGGATTTTCCGGTGCGAGCCGCGCCAGTTCTTCCGAGCGTGCCACCGCCTTTTTCAAGGAGGCATCGTCGAATTCGTTGATACTGGCGGATCCTACCTTTTTGCCATATACAGAGCTCACGGATAAGCTCATCGTGCTCGCCGCACCCGCAGTTGATACGGCATTGTTGGCATAGCGGATATTTCCGTCGTCGCTGCCCCCCAGGGAGGCAACGCATTCATCGGCCGTGGAAAAGCTCAGTACCTTAGTCAATATTGCTTGTGCTTCTTCTTTGCTTAAAATAGCCATAATCGTTAAATATTTCGTGCTGTGTTGATTACATTAACTCCGTTAAACCGGGTGGTGGCGCTGCCATGGGACACGGCGTTGCTCTGTGAAGGCTGACCCTTGCCGTCGTTGAATGCACCGCCCAGCCGATAGTCAGAAGCATCGCAGATGCCGGCGCAGGAATTCCAAAACTCCTGCGTGTTGGATTGATATGCTACGTCATTGAGCATGCCGACGATCTTGCCGTTGCTGATTTCATAGAACAGCTGACCACCGAATTGAAAGTTGTAACGCTGCTGGTCAATGGAAAAGCTGCCGTCGCCGATGATGTAGATGCCCCTTTCGACATCTTTGATCAGGTCATCTACCGATAGCTGGTCCTTGCCCGGCTGCAGCGATACGTTGGGCATGCGCTGGAATTGCACATCTTCCCAGCCTTGGCTGTAGCTGCAGCCATGCGATGCGTTTTCGCCGAGGATATGCACTTGATCGCGCGTGGCCTGGAAGTTGACGAGGATACCGTCTTTGATCAAATCCCATTTTTTGCACTTTACCCCCTCATCATCATACCCTACCGCGCCGAGCGAACCGACCTGTGTTTTGTCGGCCACCACATTGACCAGCTCATTGCCGAAGTTGAAGTTTTTGGAATTCAATTTATCCATGGTGAGGAAGCTTGTTCCGGCATAATTGGCCTCGTAGCCCAGCACGCGGTCGAGCTCTGTCGAGTGCCCTACCGATTCGTGGATGGTAAGCCACAGGTGCGAGGGGTCGAGCACGACATCGTACTTGCCGGGTTCGACCGATTTGGCTTTTATCTTTTCGGCGGCGTTCTGTGCAGCCGCCTTTACGTCTTCCAGCATGTCATACCGCTGCTTATAGCGGGTGACCACGCCGGCTACCTTATCTTCGGGGCGGGCGTGGAGGTATTCGTAGCCCATGCCCATCGGTGCGCTCAGCGCATTGCGCGTTTGGAATTTGCCCGAGGCGCGGTCGATGACCGTCACATTGAAAGTGGGGAAGATGCGGTGAATGTCCTGATCGATATAAGAGCCATCGGTAGAGGCAAAATACTTCTGCTCGTTGATGGCCGCAATAAGGGAATTGACGAAGTTTGCCCCATTTTGGAGGGCGATATCATTGACCTGCAACAGCAGGTCCACTTTTTCCTTAATGGGTACCTCAAAGGCATTGATCTCCACGGGGGCCTGCCAGCTGACCTCCCCATAACCCTGTTGTGGGGCCAAGGTAACCTGGCTGCCTTGGATCTTTGCATTGGCTTTGGCAATGGCCACCGCCTGCGCCGCAGTCTTAGCGATGTCATCTTCCGTCATTTTATTGGTGGCGGCAAATCCCCAGCAGCCATTGACGATGACGCGGACACCGATGCCGTAGGACTCCGTATTGGCTACGCCCTGCACCCGTTTTTCCCGCGTGGAGACGAATTGGTTGAGGTAACGCCCGATGCGTACATCGGCGTAGGTAGCGCCTTTTGACGTAGCTTCATTCAGCGCCACATCCGCCAATGCCTTTTTGGCTTGGGCGTCTGCTCGCTCCGTCAGGGCTTCCAACGGGTCGATGGGTCGGGCGAATAACCCCACATTGGGCGTCAGCAATGCCCCCATCCCCATCGATGTGTAGTAGAGGAAATCTTTTCTGTTCAATGTGTCGTCTCCTATAAATTGGTTAAATGAATCCTATTTGCACGTTGGTTGTTACTATCCGATGCTTCTGCCGGTATTGATGACGTTGATGCCTTTGAAATGCGCTGTTGAAGACCCGTGTGACACGGCGCTGACCTGAGATGGCTGCCCCTTGCCATCGAAAAAAGTGCCGAACAAGCGATAATCTTCTTCGTCGGCGATATCGGCCATGGCATTCCAAAACTCCTGCGTATTGGCCTGGTATGCCACGTCATTGAGCATGCCCACGATCTTGCCCTGGCTGATCTCATAGAAAAGCTGTCCGCCGAACTGGAAGTTGTACCGTTGCTGGTCAATGGAATAGGATCCGCGGCCCACGATATAGATACCCTTTTCTACGTTTTTGATGATGTCGGCAACCTTGCGGGCATTTTTATTGGGTTGCAGGGAAATATTGGGCATGCGCTGGAATTGGGTGCTGTTCCAGCTGTCGGCATAGCAGCAGCCCTGTGACGCATTGAGGCCCAGGATATGCGCTTGGTCGCGGATGGTTTGGTAATTGACCAATATGCCGTCTTTGATGATGTCCCATTTGCCGGCAGGTACGCCCTCGTCGTCATACCCCACAGCGCCCAGGGAGCCTACCTGCGTGCGGTCCGCCACCACATTCACCAGCTCATTGCCAAAGTTGAAGGATTTGGATTGCCACTTATCGAGCGTGAGGAAGCTGGTACCTGCATAGTTCGCTTCATAACCCAGCACGCGATCGAGCTCGGTGGAGTGGCCTACCGACTCGTGGATGGTCAGCCCCAGGTGCAGCGGATCCAAGACCAGGTCATACTTGCCGGGTTCCACCGATTTAGCGCTGATCTTCTCCTTGGCATGGCGGGCGGCTGCGGCAGCGTCTGCGAGGATATCGTACCGTTTGTTATACAGGGTCACGGGCACGCCGTCAATATGATAAGGGTTACCGGGAGTCAGGTACTCATAGCCCATTCCCATGGGCGCACTAAGGCTATCACGGGTCTGGAATTTGCCCGAGGCCCTATCGATAGCCGTGACGGTGAATGTCGGCCAGATCCGGTGAATGTCTTGATCGATGTACGAACCGTCTGTGCTGGCGAAATACTTCTGCTCATTGATCATGAACAGGTTGGAGGTTACAAAATTAGCCCCCGCATCCAGCGCCGACTGGTTAGCCGACAGCAGCAGGTCCACTTTTTCGCCGACGGGCACTTCGAAGGGATTCTTTTCGATGGGGGTGGCCCACGTCTGTTCACCAAGACCCTGCTGGGGTGCCAGCTGTACAGGCTCCGTCATAAAGCGGGCATTCCCTTTGGCGATGGCGATCGCCAAGGCCGTTGCCTGGGCAATGCTGTCCTTATCTACCTTATCCGTTGCCGCAAACCCCCAGCATCCATCAGCAATGATCCGAATACCTACGCCGTACGATTCGGTGCTTTGCAGGCCTCTTACCCGTTTTTCCTGCGTCGCGATTGTCTGATTGAGGTATCGCCCGATGCGGACATCGGCATAGGTAGCGCCCTTGCTTTTGGCAACGTTGAGCGCCACATCTGCCAGCTCTTTCTTCAGCGATACCGCTATCCGTTCCAATGCCCTTTCCGGTTCGATCACGTTGGCGAAAGCAGGTACGTCTGCCAGTGCATAAGCCCCCAAACCTAAGCCGGTTATTTTTAAGAAGTCTTTTCTTTTCAAGTTTGTATGATCATTTAAAGTGTTGCAAAATAGCCCTTCGGTTGCTAATAGTTGAATGAGCAATCCAAAATAAGGTTTGTAAGCGCAAAATAATCAAAATTTATATAACATTTTGGTTATAATGTCTGGATGCGTACCATAATGTTCCAGAAGCAGCAAGAAAAATTAGAAAAAATACCCATTTCGGCACCAATTCTTTTGGTGTTTCGGCTTCTTTAGAGGTGTTTAATGTCCTATCTTCCCCATAGCGACGATAAAAATCGTCCATCTCCTGCATGTTATCGAAATCTTTTGCAGGAAGCCAGTCGGTTTGGCCGTATACATAAAACCAAGTACTGTCAGCGGGCGATGCTTTCACGGAATGCCATCCGGCGGCGGATGGCCAAAAGGACAACTGAACGAAATCGGGTAACTGTTCATGCTGGAGCGCGGGATAGGGTTGGCCATCGATGGCAAGCAATGTATCCGCACGCTGCTGCACCAGCACGTCCATCCAGGTGTGAGCTGTCGGGAAGCGGGATAGCTGCATGTCGAGGCGCCCTTGTTGATGGCCGGAGGTCGTGTTATCCACCAAAAAGGACCAAAATTGGGCGTAAGCCTCCTGTTGGTTTCTGAGCCACCAGGAATAGCTGTTGTGGATGGTCGTGGCCGTGATGCGTCCCTTGCCATACCCCTGCGAAGCCGCCACAAGCCGGTCACCTGCGTATAGGAGAGGCTGCTGAGCGGGCATTGACTGTATGCCGCTGAGCGCAGCGATGCGCAACTCGGGGTAGGTCTGCTGGTTTATTGACCTGAGGACCACAGCTTGTTCCTGATTGCCTGATGCGGCCAAAAGGCGAAATTCCCTGCCCGGCAACGACCGGTTTGCGGCACCGTCCATGAACAGTAGCAGGCCCATGCCCGATTGGACCGCGTTGGAAACGGCTTGCTGCTCGTGTGAAGAGAGCGCCGCCAATTCCGTCTCATCCGCAATCAGGAGGTCGATATCCTTGAACGTCGCGTCGCGAAGCGGGGACGCCAGCGATGTCTGCATATGCTCGCTGTAGGCTGTGGAAAACTTGCCCGTAGCGATCCGCGTCCGGAGGGCCGTGCCATAGTGCAGTTGCTGAAACCAGCCGGAGATGAATTTGTACTCAAAAGACGGCGAGGCGGCCAGCAGGACCACGGCGAGTGTTTGTGCAGGTTCGATGGATACCGGCACTTGCTCAACCTGCACCGTATCCGGTCCGTCTATCGCCGCTAAAGCGAACAAATTGTTGCCGACCTGCTTGGGCTGGTAAGACAAGGCAAACGGGTGAATGCCCTGTGGCGCCACCGTGGCCGAATCGACCGCTTGGGAGGCACTCAGTAAGACGATTTTTACCTTACGGTCCGAGGGGTTGTGATAACGGCCCTGCACGGTCAACGGTGTGGAAGCTTGCAACTGCTGGGGCCAATCGCAAAAAACAATGCCCTGCGGAGGTTGTGGGCGGTGATAGCGCAACGATTGGGTCGACAGGGCATTCCGTTGGCGCGGCGTGAGGCCAAACCCGTGGACCGCAAGCGCCGCGGCAGGATGCTGGTCTGCAAAAGCCGCCCAGTCACGGATAAGCGGCACCCCATATCGTCGGGAGATCGCGCTGTCGGTCGTCACCGTGTGATTATCTTGCGCCGCCGCGCGGATGCTGCCCACCGGGGTACCCCGTGTGAGCACCGCCAGCTCGTTGGATTGGCCCTGGCTGCCTCGACTGATGGGATACTTCACGGGAAATAGGAACCCCAGCAGCGCCAATAGCGCTAGGATGCCCGCAACATACCTGACCAGCAATGGCACCTTGCTGGTGACCCGCCTTTCGTTGCGTACCACGTACACGAACAACGCCAGTGCAATCAATAGAAAAAGCGCCTGAGGCAACGTCATATTCACTTAGCGGGTTAATTGTTCAAAATAAAGTTGATAGATGTTATCCTTGCTGGCTTGGCTTTTCTTCAGCGGCTGTTGTCTCAGCACGGGCAAGAGCTCATGGATCGTTTTTTCGACCAGCTGGATTTCTGCCATGCTGTTTTTACCATTTCGTTCTTCCAGTAGCCGTATCGCCTTGAGCGCATTCAGGTATTTAGCGGGCTCGAGGCTTGCGGCATCCATCACGCTGCGTTCGGCTTCGATCAGTAGCTGCCGGCCAGCATCATCCAGTCGCTGGGTAATTTTCAGGTTGGATAAGTAAGCAAGCGCGCGTTTCAACTGCTGCTGCACCTTCGCTTCATCGGGCTCTTCGAGCACCGCATACTGCCTGCTCGCGCCGGTGATCGCTTCCAGGTCGCCGGTAAGCCGTTTTTCGGGCTTCAGGGGAGTAGTTTTGGTGGGCGCCTTTCCCACATACACCCTTGATTTTTGCTGCAACTCTTTCAATAGCCGAAGCGCCTTATAGGCGTAGGGCAGGGCCTCACGAGGCTTATAGGTCCGCAGGCGCAATTCGGTGTTCCACATTTCGGTGAGTGTTGCCTTTAAGTGCGCCTTTTGTTCGGCATCGAAAAACGTGGCATCCTCGGCGCGGTCATGCTTGTGCGACATCTCGGCGATAAGCACATTCACATCCACCGGCACTTCCGCCGCTTGCGCTTTCGGGGGTTCTTGAGACTCCTGCGCATGACCCTCATGATTGGGGTCGTGGTTTTTCCAGTCCCGCACGGTTTTGTGATCGACCACTTCTTCTTTAGGCAGGTGACCGTGCCCTTGCTGGTCTTCTTCACCATGGTCATGCCCGACATGCCCGCCGATGGCGTCTTCCGCCTCTTCGCCCAGAAACTGCCCATACCGCAGGCGCAGCAACTGTTGGTCAATGCCGAGGTTATTGCTCCTGTTTTGGGCAGCCGACGCGGAGAGCGTATCCATCTCGGCAATCAGGCGCTCGGTATCCATGATGATCTGCCGTTGACTCCTGAAATACTCCGGCACGAGGTCCACCCCGCTCACCAGGCCCGACATGCTGAACAGTTCGGCCGTATCCTGAAGCACCACGACGAACACATCCGATCGGCTTTCCTGTCCGGCGTTGTCATGCGCCTTCAGGTAGAAGTACAGCTCATCACCTGCCCCCATACCCAGTTGCTTCAAATCGATTTTTTGGGCGATAGTCGCCTCCTTCTTGTTTTTTACGGCGGTGCGGAGCGGGATTTCGTGTGATTTAAAGCTGACCCCTTCGCCCTTGCCAGTCGATATCGTGGCCACGAGCTGCGTTTCACGGATGGCGTAGTCGTCCTGCAACGCGGCGTTCAGCGTGACCACTTCGGGGAAACCGAAATCGATGACCGTATGTTGCTTGGGGCCGTTCACGCGGATGGCTACCGGCATGTCGGGCGTCAGTTCCAGCGGATAAAGGGCAGAGCGTTCGCCATCCAGCGAAAGTTGATAAAAACCACTCTTCTGTGGCTTGAACGTCAATTCCCATCGTAGGCTGTCGGACGTCTGCGGCTGGAGGCTGACGGGTGTTTTGCCGTCGAGCAATAGGGCCATTTCGCGGATAGGCTCGCTGGCGGTGAGGCGCAGGTAGATCGTCGAGCCGGTAGGCGCGGCGATTGCCATATCGCGTTGTTTGCGTTCGGGTAGTCCGGTATACGCAGGCGGCTTGATGCTTACTTGTGCATCTGTTATCGCTGGGGGTAGATTCGGCGGCACGGTTGGTGTGGAAACCGCCGGTTGCGCAGGGTGCGTTTGGCCGGTATGCCAATAGGGAGCGGCGTAGTGGGAGACCCCCCAGTAGATGGCCGCGGCCAGCAACGCTGCGGTGATGGGCCGATAGAGTATGCGGTGATTGACAAAATCGCCGGATGGCAGATCGAATGCCGATCGGTAAAGGCGGTGGACCTGTAACTGTTGGAGCAAACCCAAAGACTCCTGGGGCTTCAGTAACAACGAAGCGCTGTGTTCCAATTGTGGGAAGCGGATATCCAACATATTGGCTATTTCGCGGTGACCGACCTTGGCGATGCCCGAAAAATGCACCATAGCGGTGAAAAACGCACCGCATAGCAGCGGATACACCCAAAAGGGCGGGTGCATGACGAACAGTAGGGCTGCGGCGACAATCAGCGTCGCCGCAACCGCATACAACAGCTTGGCCGTGAGCTGGTACGCCAGCCACTGCTGCTTACGCTTCGTGATCCATTTCAACCCGTTCGTATTTTCCATCCCGTTCATATTTTCCATTCCTCGGTTTCGGTTTCGCGCGATAAGTCATCACCCGCTCCACGGCAAAGACCAATAGGGCAAGCCAAGCCAGATACGGCGCGGCGTTTGCCTGTTTGGGCACCAGACCGATATCCCGTGCCGTTTTGGCGCGATGCGGTAAGGAGACCGCCCCCGCAAACGTCCTCTCATCCATCGGATGCGCATGAAAGCCACCTGCAAGGAGCGGTCGCTCCGTATCGGTCAAGAGGGGAACCAGGCTGTTGATAAACGCTTCAGACCAGATCAGGTCCGTCCACTGCGGATTGAACCGGGTGTAGCAGCGAAACATGGTTTGTCCCTGCCGCTCGCTTGCCGTCAGCAGCGGCCGGCCAAAGGCATCTGACCAGAGCGGCGTGCCGTCGTCTTCAGCCACGATCATCTGATGGATTTTCGCTTTATCCTGACCGGGGTGAAAACCATCATGTACCAGATAATTATCCTGCTGGTCCTCCGGTTCTCCGGGCATATAGCGAAAAACAGTGCGGGCAGCCGCCGTATCGGTCACCCCGGCGGCGGTAAAGTCAAATAACAGGTCGCAGGTATCTCCCGGCTGGTAGGTACCCATCTCCATCGGCCGGTCGGCAGCCTGCTCGAAAGCGGTCAGCAACGCCTTTAGATAGCCGACATCAGGCAGGGCGGCATCTGTCGCAAAGCGGACACGCCACGTGCGGTCATCCACCGTCACCCAATCCGGTTGGCTGGCCAACCTCACCATCGCCTGTCCCTGCTCCACCTTCACCTGCACACCCTGTTGCCTGCCATCGCCCTGTACGATCATTCGTTCAAAGCGGGTTTCGGTGGCGCTGGAGGAGGCGATGGTCAGCGCGATCTCGCCGGACGCGGTCTTCCACGCGTGCGTGGCCCACTGCGTGCGGGTCGAGTCTTCCTGTTGCGCAAACGCCTGCCAGGTAAGCTTGGAGGTTGCCGACGGTACCTCGCCAGTCAACAACCTGATCCGCGGGTGGCTGAAGATGATGACCGGAAAATCGGCTGGCAGGATTTCATTGAGTTGATGGACCAGGCTAAAAGGATTCGCGGCGGGAGCGACGGTATCCCCTGCCTGTCTATCGATGGGGCGGAAACCGGGTTCAAATGCCCGGAGGCCATATCCCCGTTGGCGCAAGCTGTCTACCAAGCGAAGCTGGTCTTCTCCCAGGTTTTCGCCATAGCCCGCCCCCAGCAGTACCCATCCGGTTTCGTCGGCTTTCCGCCTGTTGAGGTCGACATAAGGCGCCGCTAACAACGTGGCCAGGATCAGGATAAGGAAGCAACGCACGAGCAATAGCGGCCAGTTAGCGATCCGCACGCGATTGATCCGTTGTTTCTTGGCATTGTCAAACAAGCGGACGCTCCCGACCCGCAGTACATTGCGCCGCTCCTTGCGCCACAGGTGGATCAGTACCGGAACCAGGATGCCGGCAGCTGCCAAGAAGCCAAGTGGATATAATAATTCGATAAACACCTTATCGCGGTGATTTATTTCTGCGCGTCAAAAAACTGTTCAATACTTGTCCGGGTGTATCATTTGCATTGACCAACTCATAGTAGACATGGTTTCGCAGCAGCGTTTTTTTGGATGTTTCCAGGTAATCGTGCAGCCGTGCCGCGCTTCCGGTGGTTGCCCCGCCGAGCGTGATGACCTCCCCGGTTTCGAGGTCTTCCAATGCATCGTATCCCTTAAACCGGCCTTCCAGCTCATTTGCCGCCATCAAGTGGAGCAGGATCACTTCCTGTCCTTGGGCATGGAGCAAGCCCATCAGTTTGGTCAGCTCGTCTTGGTGCTCATAGAAATCAGTGATCATCACCAGCAATTCCTTTCCCGCTGTTTGGTACAACTGACGGTATTGTTCGAGTTGGTCGATACGGCCTTTCGCTTCCATCCGCTCCAGCATGTGATAGATGCGCTGCAACTGCTGGCTGTGTTGCCTCGGTGCGATCCGCTGGACGCCCTCACCATTGAATATCGTCAGACCCACCTTGTCACCCTGGCGGTAGGCCAGTAATGCCAGTGCTGCGGCGAGCTGACGGGCATATTGGATTTTGCTGTAGCCACCGCAGTCGTGCCCCATGGAGGCGGTGGCATCGATCATCAGGTGCACAGCGGTGGTCTTTTCGGCCTCCGCCTGCCGGATATAATGCCGTCCGGTTCGGCCGAAGACTTTCCAGTCGAGGTTTCGGAGATCATCCCCCGGCAGGTAGTTTCGGTACTGGCTGAACGTGACGCCCTCACCCCGGAGCCTGCTACTGTTCATGCCGCTCATGAAACCATCTACAATGGTCCGGGCCACCAACGGTAGATCCTTGATGGCCATCATGGTTTTCGGGTCGGGCAGCTGCTTCACAATATCTCCTTTCGCTATATTTTATGCGGTCAAGAAAGCTTCTTGCCCAATATGCTGATCAGTTCCTTAGTCAACTCATCACTCGTTATCTTCTCACTTTCGGCCGCGAAGTTCATCAACACGCGATGTCGCAAGACGGGGAAAGCCATTTGATGGATGTCTTCAGGAATGGCGGCAAAGCGGCCGTGCAGCAACGCCCGGGCCTTGGCCGTGAGGATGAGCGCCTGTCCGGCCCGTGGCCCTGCGCCCCACTGCACCCAATCGTTTACATAAGGCAGCGCCCCATCGCCTGGGCGTGTCGCCCGCACGAGCGCACTGACATGGGCGATCAGCTGGTCGCTCATTTCCACCTCGCGCACCAGCTGTTGCAGCTGCTGTATGTCGCTACCGCCGATGATCGCTTCCACGTGTTCTTTTTTCGTCCCCGTCGTATTGCGCAAGATCTGCACCTCTTCCTCCGCCGCGGGATACCCTATTTTGATGTAAAGCAGAAAACGGTCCAGTTGCGCCTCGGGCAGCGGGTAAGTGCCGGCCTGCTCAATGGGATTCTGCGTGGCGAGAATAAAGAAAGGCTTGTCGAGCGAGTAGGTTTTGCCCGCATAGGTCACCTCAAACTCCTGCATGGCTTCCAGCAGGGCCGACTGGGTCTTGGGTGGCGTGCGGTTGATCTCATCGGCTAGGATGATGTTGGCAAACAACGGTCCGGAGATGAACCGGAAATGGCGTTTGCCGGGTTGATTGTCTTCATCCTCCAGGATTTCCGTACCGATGATGTCTGCGGGCATCAAATCCGGTGTAAATTGAATACGCTTAAAGGGGAGGTCAAGCGCTTGCGCCAGCGTACGGACCAGCAGGGTCTTTGCCAGACCAGGCACCCCTTCCAATAAGCAGTGGCCACCTGCCATCAACGCGACCAAGATTTCTTCGATGATGTCATCCTGTCCGACGATGACCTTTTGGATTTCTTTTTTTAATAAGGAGAGTCTGGCGACCAATGCTGTTACTGTTGTTTCTGATACGTTCAAAGCAAAAAAATTAAATAAAAAACGCCCGTTTATGAAAACATGCTCAATATAGCGTCAATTTTCATTAAAATAAAGCAATGGCAGTGTGCTTATCAATAAAATTACAATAAAACGGCACAAAACGGCTTGTTTTTTTATCATAATGGCAGTACTTTGTGAAAATGTTAGGATCGACGTTTACGTTTGTTCGGTTGAAGTATCAGTCAGGCGATTGGGATACGGATCAGCGGATGCCTTCCAATGTGCTGAACTCCCTATTGGAATACACCACCATACCGCTCACCATGGAAGAGAAGATCGTCGATCTGGCCACCGACGAATTGTTTAACCATCCCTTCTGCTACCTGAGCGGCCATAAACTGGTGCAATTCAACCAACAAGAAGCCAGTCATTTTAAACAATACGTGCAAAACGGAGGCTTTGTCTTCGTAGATGACTGCAACCATGACATCGACGGACTCTTTGCCAAATCCTTCGAGGAGCAGATGGGCGCCCTTTTTGGTGCCGATGCCCTGAAGAAAATCCCCAATGACCATGCGCTCTATTCTTCATTTTTCACTTTTGAAAAAGGCCCTCCCACCAGCTCCTTTGAGCTAAATGGCTGGGGTGATGACTTGGTACACGATTACCTAAAAGCCATCGAGGTGGACGGCAAAATAGGCGTGCTGTATAGCAATAAAGACTACGGCTGTGAGTGGGACTACGATTTTCGCAATAAGCGGTTTCTGGCCAAGGACAACACGCAATTTGCCGTGAATATCATTGTCTACGCGTTGGGTGCCTGATCCCGAGCGCAGCGCCACTCCCGGTGGCCGCACTGGACTTCTACTGTTTTGTTACATCGGCTGCTAATCACATAAAATTGAGACACCGATTGAATTGTGTCAAGAACACGGTTTTTATTTGTTAAGATACCATAGCGCTCGCCCGTATTTATCGTTTATGCCGTATAAAACTTTGTTTGGGTTATTTTTGGATAACTAAACGCTGAACTTATCAGCTGACCAACGACAAGACCACATTCAATGTAATGGATTGGAAGTCGCATCGAAAGATGAAATGTCTTTATGAGCGTTCACCGTTGCCAATTTAATAAACTAAAATAAGGAGGAAAGGTTATGATTGACATGTACCCGCGATGCTTCTGTCGGAGCATGATTAGACGTCATTTGTTTGATGTTACCTGACGGCGTTTGCCGCTGAAGGGAGCCTATAATAGCGGCTCCATTATTCATTTAAAACTGATTACAAACTAAATTATGATTCAATGAAACTACAGTTTGCCAAATTATTGGCATTGCTGCTGCTTTTGGGCGTGCAGCACGTGGAGGCCAAGCCGTCTGAAAACACGCTAATCACAAATGATCAGGTTCAACAAACTATCTCCGGCACGGTCAAGAATGAGCTGGGCTTTGCACTCGAAGGGGTGACGGTGACCGTGAAGGGTACCGCGCAGGGAACAACCACCAATGCTGACGGCGTATTTACGATGCCCCTGCCTGAGGGGGAAGTGACCTTGGTGTTTTCATTCACGGGTTACGGAACGGAAGAAGTGCAGGTGACACCTGGAACATTAATCGATGTGGTCTTGGAAGCGGATATCCAGGATCTGGACGAGGTCGTGGTGATCGGTTATGGAACGGCCAAAAGGAAAGATCTGACTGGTGCGGTTGCTTCCATTCAGGCGGAAAAGCTCGAAACCCAAGCGCCGCGGTCGGTACAGGATCTATTACGCGCGAATGCCGCGGGTATGATTATCGGGCAAGGGAACACCGCCAAAGGGGATGCTTCGCTGCTGATCCGCGGAAATGGAACCTTGAAAGCAGGTAGCAGCCCGTTGAACGTGGTAGATGGGGTCATATTTGACGGCACGTTTGCTGATCTGAACCCGAACGACATCCAGTCTATTGACATTTTGAAAGACGCCAGTGCGACGGCGGTTTACGGTGCCAAAGCGGCTAACGGTGTGGTGCTGATCACGACTAAGCGCGGTCAAGTAGGGAAGCCAAAAATTTCGTTTAATGGTAACTTAGGCTTTGTGGAAAATGCAGGCATGCCCCGTGTCATGACCGCTGATGAATTTCTGGCCTACCGGTATGACTATGAGATGGGTCGACGTACCAACGATTATCACGAGCAATACCCGGAGATGTTTGTGGATCCGCGGCAATTAAGCCAAACCAATCAATTGGACTGGTACAATTATGATCAAAATGACCCCGTGACTTCCGTAACCGACGAGCAGCTTATTCGAACGTGGCTTTCCCGCCTCGAACTCCGTACTCCAGAAATCGATAACTACATGAATGGCCGGATCACGGATTGGCAGGACCTGGTTTTCCAGCAAGGCGTTCAACAGGATTATGCGGTGAGTGTCTCCAACCGGACGGACAACATCAATTATTATTGGTCATTGAATCATGTGGACCGCGAAGGGATTATCGTGGGTAACCGATTTAAAAACCTGCGCTCCCGGTTGAACCTGGAGTCCAAGATCACCTCATTTCTGCGCGTAGGCGCCAATGCCAATTTTGCCACGCGAAATGAGGGATTCTTGCAGGCGAACTGGGGTCAGTCGGCAATTATTTCTCCTTATGGATCAAACAATATTGACGATCTCACCAGTCCTTACCGGAGGTTGCCTACCGGCGACCCTACACCGCAAAACCCATTTTTCGATAATCTGTTCAGAGATCGTGTCGACAGGTATAATACCTTGAATGCGACACTATTTGGTGTCATAACCTTGCCGTTCGGCATCGAATTACAGTCGAACTTTACGCCTTCGTATATCTGGCGTGAATACTATAATCACGAATCGTCACAGAATCCGGAGTGGGCCAATAGCGGTGGACGTTCGGAGCGAACCTTTGAAAAAACCTACAACTGGCAGATTGACAACGTATTGAGATGGAATAAGACGTTTGACATACACCGTTTTGAGGTTACCTTGTTGCAGAACGCGGAAAAGGGCCAGTTCTGGAGAACCCAGGCCACAGCATCCAACTACAGTCCGAGCGACATATTGGGGTGGCATCGCTTGCAGGCCGGTTCCGTGCCGTTAAATTCGAGCAACGACACTTATCGTACCGGTGATGCACTAATGGCACGATTATTCTACTCCTTGCATGACCGATACATGTTGACCGCTTCGGTGAGGCGCGATGGGTATTCGGCCTTCGGTGCGCAGAATCCACGCGCCACCTTTCCGGCGCTGGCGTTTGCTTGGAATTTCTCAGACGAGCAGTTTATGGCCGGTGCCGACAGCTGGTTGGATTACGGTAAACTGCGCTTGTCTTGGGGCCAGAACGGCAACCGGGACATCGGACAGTATGAGGCACTATCGGATATGACATCCGGTCTACATCCTTATATCGACCAAAATGGAGCCCTTTATCTCTACTCCCAGCTCTATGTAAATCGAATGGCGAACCTTGGATTGCGCTGGGAAAATCGATCGGCTTATAACTTTGGGTTGGATTTTTCGCTATTCAATAACAAAATCGGCGCAACCATAGATGTGTATACCTCAACGACCCTGGATTTGTTAGTCGACCGCGCCCTTCCGGAGATTATCGGGTTCAACAGCGTGGCTGCGAATCTGGGCGAATTGGAGAATAGCGGATTTGAAGTCACCCTGAATAGTAAGATCATTGAGCGCGAGAAGTTCAATTGGAATGCTTCTGCCATATTCATGCTCAATCGTAGGAAAATCAATAAGTTATATGGTGATATGGTGGATATCCTCGATGCCGACGGCAATGTCATCGGACAGCGTGAAGCGGATGACATTAAAAATCGATGGTTTATCGGACAGGACCCGGATCGGATATGGGACTACGAGCGTATCGGCGTGTGGCAAGTAGGCGAAGAAGATGCGGCAGAGCCCTACGGGCTTCAACCGGGTGATTTCAAGTACAAAGATCAGGATGGCGACGGTGTGATGACCGATGAAGACCGGGTATTCCAACAGTGGCGGACACCCCGATTCCGCTGGTCGTTGCGCAATGATTTCCGTTACGGGAACTTCGATCTTTCGTTCTTCATCTACTCCAATTGGGGGCAAACGGACACCTATAACCGAGCGGCCAATAATGCGAACTTCGCTGACCGGGCGACCGACTATGCAATCCCAAGATGGACACCGGATAATCCGATTAACGATTACGGGCGCATAGGCTCGAAGAACGTTGGTTCCAATTATGTATCACGCTCTTTCGTCCGTTTGGATAATGTATCGCTCTCGTACGCCGTACCTGCATCGCTCCTGCAGTCTGTCAACATTCAGAATTTACGGATATCGGCCGCGGTGCGTAACGTGGCGTTTTGGGCACCCGATTGGGAATTTGGAGACCCGGAATCATACGACAACGCTGATCTGGGGGGCATGCCTACTCCGCGAACCTACAACTTGAGTATCAATTTTTCACTGTAATTGAAAAGCAAAAAGAGATGAACTGGATAAAGAAATATAACAACGTCGCTTGGATAGCCGCGGGTTCAGTATTTTTCTTCCTGAGCTGCAACGAAGATTGGCTGACGCCAAAACCCTTATCCTTTTATGAGCCGGGTGTCGCGTTGTCCAATATTGAAGGGATGTATTCGGCACTAACGACCTGCGAACGGAATATGCGCCATGAGTACTTCGGCGACGGCGCCCCGATATTGACGGAAATCATTCAGTCGGAAGTTGCAGTTGAGGGCACTACCGACAAAGCCGGTCCTCAGATGGACATGGACGTGTCGTTATTGCCCGATGCCCAATTGAATAGCGGTGACTACACTCGTGTAGGATGGTATTGGTACGAAGGCTACAAGGGAATCAAGTATGCCAATACAGTCATTTCCCGCATTGACGTCACGGAGTTCAACAGCGAGGAGGAACGCAATGCCGTGCTGGGGTCTGCTTATTTCCATCGCGCATATCGCTATTACAAGCTGACCCATCAGTTCGGCGACGTACCTTACCTCGATTGGGAAATTGAAGCGCCTAAATACGATTTCTATTCCTATGATCGCTGGAGCATTCTAGAGCGAATGAAGACGGATCTGGAATATGCCTATCAGTGGGTGCCCGAGGTGGTAGACCGCGGCCGTACTTCGAAAGCCGCTTGCGGAGTGTTACTGATGAAAGTCTGTATGGTGCTCGGGGATTTCGACCGTGCGATACAGGTTGGTCAGGAGATCGTGGCAAAGCATCCATTGATGAAGAATCGGTTTACGGCCAACCAAAGCAAGCCGAACACCAATCTGATGTTTGATCTACATAGCGTGGAGGCCAAATTGGACATGTCCAATACAGAGGGCTTGATGTATGTGGTAGCCTTTCCGGAAGTGGAAGGGTCGGATCGCATCCAAACCATGCGTAATGCCGTTCCTTTTTGGAACAGCGGAAGCATCAAAACCCCCGATGGACAGACCGGGACCAGCGTCGCCCCTGCTGCGGGAGAGACGGATCCGGAGATGGATTTGAACAAATCCTATGGACGGGGTATCGGTCGCTTACGTCCGACCTGGTATTACACCAATGAGATCTGGCGAGCAGATAAGGAAGCTAACGACATGCGTGGTATCCGAAACCGCGATAGTTGGCGGCGGATGGAAGACCTCAGGTATAACAGTCCGAGCTTGCAGACAAGCGGAAATCCTTGGTACGGCCAAAACTTTGTGAAACCCGCAAATATGAGTGTCGAAGATACTATTCGGACATGGTTTTCTTGGCCTCATTACAAAATTTTTGTGCCCGATCCCTTACAAACACAGTGGGGAGGAGGAGAAACGCCTTGGTATATTTACCGCTCGGCAGAGGTATACCTACTGATCGCAGAATCCTATTATTGGAAAGGGCAACTTGATATGGCTGCGACCGCACTTAATGAAGTGCGGACCCGGGCAGGTGCCGAACCGCTTACCGCCGGGGATATCAACATCGGTGAAATCCTGGATGAGCGTGCGCGGGAACTGTATTATGAAGAAAACCGCCATGTCGAATTGGTGCGGATATCCTATATCTATGCCAGGACAGGCAAGCCCTGCGAAATATTCGGGGGACGGACCTATAACCTGCAAAACCTCAGCGGACCGGGAGGCACGGGTTCAAATGTGAAACAGGAAGGGGTCAATTTTTGGTACGATCGTGTTGTCGCGAGAAGCAATTTCTACAATAAGGGTGTGCGGCATAAGTGGGCGGAATACAAAATTAGTGTACATCATATGCTTTGGCCCGTTCCGGCAAATGCGATTAACACCAATACAAAAGGTGTGATCAATCAAAACATCGGCTACCCCGGTGCGGAGCGAAATTTGCCCCCGCTTCAGGTACCTGCGGAAGGAACGGTCCTAGGGCCGCAGGCCGGATCTTAAAACAAGATAGTGTTTGCCTAATAAGGGTGTCTAAAAGGCCTATACGAAGAAGGTCTTTTAGACACCCATTTTTATTATGAACTCCGGTCTCCTTCTTTGGGAGAAACCATCCTCAGCAGGTGAAGGAAGCAACAAGCCTGTTACAAAACCGCAAATCAGTCTACCGATTGAATAGTAGTGAAAATGCGGTTTTTATCCCGTAATATTTCTTAACTGTTAACAAAACACATCATCATCTTGGGTTTGGGCTGTTTTTTGGGCATTTCCTCGGTACAAAGGATGCTGTATTTGTACACAGACAGATACCATCCGCTGACCACTGCCAATTAAACACACAAAGGAGGATAAATTATGATCATTTACCAACGAAGCTTTTCCCAATCTAGGGCTAAGCATCTGATGCTGCGAGCGATGGTGCTAATGCTGTTATTACCAGCGTGGTCTTTTGCCCAGCAAGGCATCACTGTGCGAGGCAAGGTTACCGATGCCGGTACGAACACCGGGTTATCGGACGTGACGGTGCAGGTGAAAGATACCGATAATGGTGTTCGCACCGACGAAAATGGGGAATATGTACTACAAAATGTAGACCCCAATGCGATGCTCGTTTTTTCGTCCGTGGGGTATGAATCCATCGAGATTGCGGTGCAAAACCAACAAAACGTGGATGCTGCTCTAACCGCTTCGGTATCCGATCTGGATGAAGTGGTGGTAGTAGGCTATGGCACCATGCGGAAACGAGATCTCACCGGTGCGGTATCGCAACTCAGCGCGGCCAAAATCCAGAACGAAGCCCCGACCCAATTGACCGATGCCCTCCGGGGTAATATCGCCGGATTGAACGTGGGTTTCAACGCACGTGCCAAAGGTGGAGGGAGTTTGCAGATCCGCGGCCGAACGTCTTTCAATGCCGGCACAAGTCCATTGATCGTACTGGACGGCGCAATCTATTACGGAGCATGGGAAGACATCAACCCATCGGACATCGAATCGGTGGATGTGCTCAAGGACGCCAGCTCGGCTGCCGTTTTCGGAGCTAAGTCCGCATCCGGCGTTATCTTGGTCACCACCAAGAAAGGCAAGGAAGGCAAACCGGTGATCAACTATAACGCCACCGTCGGCTTAGCATCCATGGCCGTACGTGAACCGGTTTATGAAGGGCAGGCGTTCGTAGATTGGCGGTCGGATGTATTCAAAAGCATCAACGCGAACGCCGAGCCCTATCGGTTTGACGACCCGCGGGCACTACCCCCGGACATTAGTGTCGATGATTGGATGGCCTATGATGGTTCTACCGGGGATCCGGTTGAAACATGGTTGAGGCGGCTCAACCTTCAGTCTAATGAAGTAGACAACTATATGGCGGGACGCAGCATCGATTGGTACGATCAGGTATTCCATAATGGGTTTCAGCAGGATCATAACCTGAGCATATCCGGCAGGAACAAGGATATTTCCTATTATGTGGGCGCGGGCTATCTGGATAACGAGGGTGTTATCGTGGGAGACCGCTTTAAGACACTTCGTACACGGATAAATCTCGAAGCAACTATCACCGACTGGCTTTCGGTGGGCACAAATATGCAGGGTACCTCGCGCAACGAAAGTGCGATTGCCTATGATTGGGATGAGATTGTCGCCCTCTCCCCTTGGGGTACGCAGTATGATGAAGAGGGGCAGTTGACTTGGCGACCGAATACCGAGGCCTCCGGTGGGGTCAACCCCGGATACGATGCCTTCCATACGGACCGCTTGCAGCGGACCAACGCGTTGAACGGTACTGTCTTCGGCAAATTGAAGCTCCCTTTTGGCCTTACCTTCACGACTAATTTCACGCCACAGCTCCAATTGTACGAGCGGTATAATCATGAGAAGTCCAGCCACGAGTCCTGGGCTGCTTTTGGCGGGCGCGCCTCCCGCCAGCAGCAGCAAACCTATTATTGGCAGATCGACAACATCCTTAAATGGGAAAAAGAACTGGCCGATATCCACCGCTTTGACGTGACGCTCTTGGCCAATGCCGAAAAATTCCAGCGTTGGGACAATACCATGACCAATGAAAATTTCGCCCCAAATGACGACCGCGGTTTCCACGGTATAGAAGGGGGTATCAAGCCCGTATTGACCAGTAACGATACATACAGCACCGGCGATGCCTTGATGGCACGGCTGGTCTATTCGTTGAAAGACCGCTACGTATTGACCGGTACGTACCGCCGCGATGGCTATTCGGCATTCGGTCAGCGCCATCCACGCGCCAATTTCGGTTCGGTAGCCCTGGCATGGACATTCAGCGAGGAACCGTTTTTTGACAGCGAGTGGTTCAATTTCGGTAAGCTGAGGGCATCTTGGGGCAGCAATGGCAATCGGGATGTCGGATCCGGAAGAGACATGTATGTCGCCCTAGCCGACCTCACGACGGGGAAATACCTGTATGTAGAGCCGGATGGTACGGTGATACAAGGCAGCCAGCTGTGGATCAGCCGGATGCAAAACCCTGACTTCCGATGGGAACGCAATACATCCTATAATTTGGGACTTGATTTCGCGTTATTCAATAACCGCTTGGATGGGAGCCTCGAGTTCTATCAAATGGTATCGACCGATCTGTTGGTCTTGCGCAGTTTGCCCAATGTAACTGGATTTGATAATCGAATGGACAATTTGGGCGAGGTGCGTAACAGGGGTTTCGAAGTAACATTGAACTCGCTGAATATTGAGCGGGAAAACTTCTCTTGGCGCAGCACCGCACTCTTCCAGCTCAACCGAAATGCCATCCAGCATATCTATCGAAACTACGGTCCGGATGGCCGCGAACGGGATGACGTCCAAAACCGCTGGTTTATCGGACAACCCATTGACGCGATATGGGATTGGAAGGCTTTAGAAGTATACCAATTGGGGCAGGAAGAACAAGCTGCCCGCTATGGATTGCGTCCGGGCGACTATCACTTGGAGGATGTCGACGATGACGGTCTCTATACCAATGCCGATCGTCAGTTTTTGGGATTTTCGGAACCGCGCTTCCGTTGGTCGTTCCGCAATGAATTCCAGTTCCTGCAAAACTTCAGTGCCTCCATTTCCATGTATTCCCTGTGGGGTCATCAGTCCGCCTTCAACTGGGTGAAGAGCCGAAATTCTTTCCCAGATCGGACAAATAGCTATGTCTTTCCTTACTGGACGCCTGAAAATCAATCTACGGAATGGGCGCGGATCAACTCCAATGAAGGCAGTGCTACGGGTTTCAACGTGTATCGCAAACGTTCATTTATCCGGGTAGATAATATTTCCCTGGCCTATACGGTACCTAATACGTTTTTGAGCAGATATCGTGTTCAAGGATTGCGGCTTTACGTCAATGTGCGGAATGCTGCATTGTGGGCGCCGGATTGGGAATTCTGGGATCCTGAATGGCATCCCGACCAATCTGCCGGTCCGACGCCGCGGTTTTTCAATTTTGGCGTAGACCTGACGCTATAAGTTATCTACAAATTTAAAGATGAATATCATGAAAATATTAGCTAACAGAAGCATATTGCTGAGCTCCTTTCTCATCCTCGTGTCAGGTTGTAAGCGGGAGTTTTTGGATCCAAAACCGCTATCCATCTATACGCCCGAAGAAACATTCCAGACGGCGGACGCGCTGTGGGCCACCTTGGTGGCTTGTGAACGGAACTTACGGATTGAATATGTGGGCGATGCGGCTCCGCTGATTACCGAGATGATTTTTTCGGAAGTGGCTGTTGAAGGTACGACGGACAAGCCGGGGCCTGCGCAGGATCTGAATCAGGCCATCACGCCAGATGCCCAATTGAATCATACGGACTATAATAAAATCGAATGGTATTGGCTGGAAGGGTACCGGGCCATCCGCTATGCCAATACCGCGATTGAATACATCGATGTGCCCCAGGATTATGAGTCAGAAGAAGAAAAAAATCATTTGCTCGGCGCGGCCTATTTTCACCGTGCATTGCGATTCTACCGGTTGGTGCACCAGTTTGGCGATATCCCTGCGGTGTTCTTCATGCCGAAAGAACCCAAGCTCGATTTTCAAAGTACCAAAAGGGATGTGATCTTGCAACGATTAAAGCAGGATCTGGAGTTTGCCCAAGAGTGGGTACCGGATAATGTGAACAAAGGGCAGGTGACCAAAGGGGCTGTAAGTCACCTGCTGACCAAGGTCAATCTGGCGCTGGGACTGTTTGACGATGCCATCGCTTCGGCGAACAATGTCATCAACGGCGGTGTTTATAAGCTGATGACCGAACGGTTTGGAGCGTTCCAGAACGATACCAGCCGGAACCTGATTTGGGACTTGCATCGCCCGGAAAATAAATCGCTTGCGGCGAATGCCGAAGCGCTTATGCTCGTCATAGACCGGATCAACATCGACGGTAATGTGGCAGATGGCATACAACTGATGCGTAACGCGGTACCCTATTGGCATGCATCGGGAATTATTACGCCCTCGGGCAGCCGAGGAACGTCTGATTTGGCGACGGCCGAAATACCGCTGGTCTTGCAAATAGGTAGGGGTATCGGCCGTTTGCGCCCTACCTGGTATAGCCAGCAGGGCATCTGGGATGATGAAAACGACCTTCGTCATGCGCCGGGCAACTGGATGGACATGGAAGACTTGGTATATAATGCACCGACCTTGAAAGATGCCGGTGACCCGTATTATGGACAGCCATTGCAGTTCAGGAATGCGCAAGGGACCATATTGGCAGCCGATACCATCCGCCAATGGTTCAGTTGGCCACACTATAAATTGTTCATTGAAGACCCGCTACGGGTGCAGCCCACAGGGGGCAATACAGACTGGTATGTGTTCCGCTTGGCAGAAACCTACCTGCTGCGTGCTGAAGCCTATGTATGGAAGGGCGATCTGGCCAGCGCTGCGGCTGACATCAACGCCGTAAGGACTCGGGCAGGCGCAGCCCCGCTCGAGGCGTCGGAGGTGAATATGGGTGCGGTATTGGATGAACGTGCGCGCGAATTGTACTATGAGGAGCCCCGTAAAACGGAACTCACGCGCATCGCTTATATCTATGCGCAAACGGGGATGGCTGCTGATGATGGAAAATCATATAGTTTGGCCAATTTCTCCGATGATAATTTCATGTATGATCGGGTGATGGCCAAAAGCGACTTTTATAATAAGGATGTCGTTACTAATTTCGGCGTGACTTACCGAATGAGCCCGTACCATGTATTATGGCCGATCCCTATTAGCGCTATTAACGGCAATCCCGAAGCGGTGATCAACCAGAATAAAGGGTACGCTGGCTATGAAAATAACGTGCCGCCACTGGATTATGTACTGGAAGAGACCGAAGAGGAATAGGTAATCCTGTTGGTGGTTTGGTTTGCAAGGAGGTGGCCGGCGTATCGCCGGTCACCTTATTTTTATGGCCGGGTATTTCAATACACAATGGTATCCGTTGGCAGCGCTGGCAGGCGGTAGTTCCCGGTGTCGATCTGCACCTCGGGACGGGCTTGGCTGAGCCTAGATAAGCCCTGGCTAGTTACGCCCGCTTGATAAAGGTATACCGTTTGTAACGCGGGAAGCTGCGCCAGCAAGGTCAATCCTTCATCCGTGACCTGGGTATTGACCAGGTTGAGGTACCGGAGCTGTTTGCAAGTGCTGAGATGGGCGAGGCCGGCATTGCCTACAGCGGTATTTTCCAGGTGCAATCGTTGCAACGCGGGGAGCTTTCCGATCTGTTGCAGGGCACTGTCTGTAATTTGCGTATCGTCAAGTTTAAGTTGGATGATATGTTCACCTAATGCTGCCAGCAGTTGGGCATCTTGATCATTGAATTGCGGGTAATTGATGGCGTTGATGGCCAGCTGGTGTTTGCCGGTCGCCAGTGTCACGACCTTTATTCCCTTGGCTAGCAGTTTTTCGACGGCATCTGCATCGGCGGGTGGGATGTCGGCCAACGAAGTGCCGGTGCCGGTTGCATCCGAATCGCCGGTATCGCCTTCCAACGCCAGCAATATGGGTTGGATGGCCTCGGGCTGCTCCAATTCCTTCACCTTTTTATCTGCCGGTGCACCGGCATCGATCCACCAGGCGATCAGCTTGATTTGGTCGGCGGTAATGGGGGTACGTCCCTTGGGCGGCATGCGCTCTTCGTGGCCCTCGGGCAGTGTGAGGCGGCGGTAGAGCTCGCTGGAGTCCGCGCGGCCTGCAACCATCGCCTTCCCGCTTTCGCCCCCGCGCTGAAGCATCTCCAATGTGTGCAGGGCGAGTTCACCCTCCTGTTTCTTAGCGCCGTGGCAGCTTTGGCAGCGTTGACGGAATATCGGTTGGATGACATCGGCATATGCGGATGCTTCCTGCACGTTTTCGATGATGACCTGTTCGGGCTCCCATCCCATGGTGCGGCGCATCCCCTCGGGTAGGGCTTCAACCAAATATCCATTGCCATGCGTAAGCGTACCGCCGAAGTGCCCGGCCATGCCGATCAGCATGACCATCAGCGTGAGGAAGGCCAAGCGGAATCGGCGAAGGGGTCGGAACGCGTCTTTTTCGGCTGGCGGTTTTCGGTATAGGAGCCAACATAACGTGCTGACTACTGCTACCGAGATGCCCAGCCACTGGTGGAGCGACAGTGTACGGACATCGTATCCGCCGCCCAATGATAGCAGGTATCCGGAGATGCTGGCCAGCACCGCCGAAGCCGCCCCGAATAAAAGGATAACGGATACCGCTGGCGAATAGGTAGGGTGTGCATTCTTCCGATCAAGCAGGGCCAAGAAAAAAGCCATGATGAGCATGCCGATGGGGAGGTGCACCAGCAGGGGATGCCATCGGCCTAAAAACAAGAAAAGATCACCGTTGCTTTCCATCAATCGCTGTAACGGGTTTTGAGTAGGTTAAGCATGTATTCGTTGATCTGCCATTGGTCGGCCACCGGCTGCCGTGTATAGGGCAGCGTGGGTAGGTAATTCGGCGGGCCGAACTCCATGGTGATGGTCAGTGGCTTGCGCGCTGCACGGTGGTTGGCAACGACGGTGTCCCACCAGGTGAGATGACGTTGCACGATGTCGGCCCATTCGGGCGCCCGTGGGTCGTTGACCTGCGGTCCTTGTGGGTGGCCGATACGGGCGTGGATGTGTGCCGTCCGCTGAAGCGCGAGCGCTACGGCCTCCGGCTGGTCGTCTAGCATCGATTCGTGGACATTGCACCAGTGGGAAATGTCTAGCGTCAGCTGAAGATAGGGTAGGCGCTCCAGGTATTCCCGGGTCACGTGGGCGGCGAAGCTGAAGCGCCCGCGATGGGTCTCATGCGCAATGGGTATGTCGGTTGCCCGGCTTATCGAATCGGCAGCAGCAACGAGTGCCTCATTTTGCGGGCGGCTGAAATGATCTTTGCCCGTATGGCTATTGATGAGCACAGGCTCAAGGGCAGCGGCCCGTTCCAAGTTGCGCTTATAGGTATTTAGGTAGGTGTTGAAATCCTTGCCGGATCCGCTGCATAGAAAGATGCAAGACAGGTCGTATTTGTCTAAGGCCGTGCGCAATTCTTGCAGCGTGGCGCTGTCGGTAGGCATCCAGGTTTCCACGCCGTCATAACCCGCATCGGCTACGCGCTTGCAGTAGTCATCCCAAGGTACGGATCGGCCCCAATCGGTACAGAAGTAGGTGATCGAAGCCTGGGGTTGTTGTGTTTGGGCATTGACTGCAGACGATAATACGTTGATGAAAAGTAATTGGATAATAAGGTGTGTAAGGAGATTCATTGAACGTATGAGCTGATTAAATGAGTGCTTGGATAAGGTGGCCTTCCACGTCGGTAAGCCGGAATGGGCGACCCTGAAATTCGTATGTCAGCTTTTCGTGATCGAAGCCTAGCAGGTGAAGCATGGTGGCGTGTACATCATGCACCGCCGTACTACCGCTTACGGCCGAAAAACCGATTTCGTCGGTTTCACCCCAGGTGACGCCTTTTTTCACGCCGCCGCCAGCCATCCAGATGGTATACGCATCGGGATGGTGGTCACGCCCCGCGAAGGGCATATCCTTGTTGTCGCGGTTTTCCTGCATGGGCGTGCGCCCGAACTCGCCGCCCCATACCACCAGCGTCTCGTCCAGCAGGCCCCGTTGCTTGAGGTCGAGCAGCAGGGCGGTCATCGGGCGGTCGATCTCCCGGCATTTGTTGCGAAATCCCAGGTCGAGCGCGGTGTCGGCACCGGTGCCATGGCTGTCCCAGCCCCAGTCGAACAGTTGAACAAAGCGCACCCCCTGCTCCACCAGCTTGCGGGCCAGGAGGCAGTTGTTGGCAAAGGATTCCTTGCCGGGCTCCGTGCCATACAGCTCATGGATATATTCCGGTTCATTGTTGATATTCATCACCTCGGGCACTGCAATCTGCATGTTGTAAGCCATCTCATATTGTGCGACGCGGGCAAGGATTTCAGGGTCCTGATAGGTCTGGTACTCTTCCATATTCACGGTATTGATCGCGTCGATGGCCTTCCGCTTAAGGTCGCGGCTCACGCCTTCAGGGTCGCTGATGTAGAGTACCGGATCGCCATGCGAGCGGCATTGCACTCCCTGATACACCGAGGGAAGAAAGCCGCTGCCCCATACGCTTTTACCCGCATCGGGTGTTTTACCCCCGGAAGTGAGTACCACAAAGCCCGGCAAATTGCTGTTTTCCGACCCCAAGCCATAAGTAACCCAAGATCCGATGCTGGGTCTACCCAACCGGGCGTGGCCGGTGTGCATGAAAAGCTGCGCCGGTCCGTGGTTGAACTGGTCGGTATGCACGGCCTTTAGGAAGCTCACTTCGTCTACCACCGTTGAGAAATGTGGCAGCAGATCCGATACCCAGGCGCCGCTTTGGCCGTATTGCTGGAATGTGGTCTGAGGCCCCAGCATCTTCGGTGTACCCCGGATGAAGGCAAATTTCTTGCCTTCGAGGAGGGATTGCGGGCAAAGTTGGTTATGAAGCTTCTGCAATTCGGGCTTGTAATCGAAAAGCTCCAATTGGGAAGGGGCTCCTGCCATGTGCAGGTAGATCACGTTCTTGGCACGGGCCGCAAAATGCGGAGACCGGGGAGCGAGCGGATTCATGGTGTCCGCAAGCGGCGCCGTACCCTGTGCGCTCCCTGCACGAGATCCCATGCATCCACCAAGCATGGAGCCCAGGGCCAGACCACCCACGCCCGCGACGCACTCCATGAGGAAATGCCGCCTGGTGACGGCTTTCAATTGCGCTTCTTGTGCTTCTTTTAATAACTTTTCCATTTCAACACTAAGATTTGGTGAGGAATTCATCGAGATTCAGCAGTGCGCTGGCGACCATGGTATAGGCCGCCGTGGTGGCATTAGCCTGTGCAGCGCCGGTCGCCGAGGCGCCCAATAATTTGGCGGCCTCCTGCGGTCGCTGGCGGTAATGCCCGAGCGATTCCCTGAAGAGTTTTTCGAGCGCCGCAAACTTATCCTGCGGCAACGGTCGTTGCATCACGGATTGGTAGCCCGATTGGATAGCCGCACTTATCTTTCCCTTTCCGGCAGCTTCCATGTGCCTGGCCAGATGCAGAGCTGCCTCTTGGTATACGGGGTCATTGAGCGTGGTGAGCGCCTGCAAGGGGGTGTTGGTACGGATACGGTCGACCAAGCATACCTCACGGCTGGAGGCATCGAAGGTGACGGCCGATGGGTAGGGGCTGGTGCGCTTGATAAAGGTGTACACCCCGCGGCGGTATTGGTCTTCACCTGCGCTTTTGGTCCAGCTTTCGCCACTATAGACGCTCATCCACACCCCTTCGGGCTGGTAAGGCATCACACTCGGGCCATACATTTTGGCGCTCAAGAGGCCCGTTACCGCCAGTGCCTGATCGCGTACCTGCTCCGCGGAAAGCCTGAACCGTGGTCCGCGCGCATAATATTTATTGCCCGGGTCTTTTTCTGCCCCTCCGGGCGCCAGCGCTGACGACTGCCGGTAAGTGGTGGAAAGGACCAGTTCCCGCAGGAGGCGTTTGACGCTCCAGTCCATCTCGTGCATAAACTGCAGCGCCAGCCAATCGAGCAGCTCCGGGTGGGTGGGCGGATCGCTTTGGGACCCCATGTCGCCCAAGGGCTCCACGATGCCATGCCCGAAGAGCTGCGCCCAAAGGCGGTTTACCAGCGTACGGGCTGTCAATGGGTTCTCTTCGCTAACCAGCCATTGGGCGAAGCCAAGCCGGTTGCGGGGTGCGTCTTTAGGGAAATCGTGGAGGAATTGCGGTACTGCAGGTTCCACGGTTTGCCCCTTCACCAGCCAATTTCCACGCTCGAAAACCTGGGTCTGCCGACGCATATGCTGCGGGTTTTCGACCAATATCGGTACGGCAGGCGTACTTTTGTTGATGAGCTCAAGAAACGTCTGTTGCACCTGCGGGTACTCCGGGTCGTCGTGCCCGGGCAGCGCTTCGCGGAAGGCCATCCATTCGACGAGGCACACCGGTTGATCCGCTGGGATCGACGGGTTGTTGAATTTCAGGTAAACATCGCGTTTGCCACCCAAGGCAGTGATGGGAATGGCTATCGTCTGCATCCCCTTGGTAGCAGGCAAGTCGACCCTCGCCAACACCTGCCCCTGATGACCGTCTGCCCGCATTTCAAGCTTACCGCCGCTCGCGCCCGTGCGATAGTTGACATAAAAGAGGTCGTTATCGCCCAAGGTGATGTCCGGCAGCCGGGCGCTGCCGCCGTTGCGTATGCCCAGCCACTTGGTGTCTACCAATGCCCCGTTGACCAATTGATCACAGGCATGAGCATGAATTTTGGGTTCGAGTGTATACAGGAAAAGATCGGTGGATGCGACAGCCTCGGGTTCGGCATACTTGCCCACCCATTCTTTAATGCGTACGACCTGGAGGCTGTCTTCTTTGTTGTAAAAGCGGAGCGTGGGGTAATCACCCGGTGTATCTTCGTCCCGCGTGTTGTTGAAGAACGCCATTGATTTATAATATTCTTCAAATTTGATCGGGTCGTAGGTATGGCTGTGGCACTGGACGCATTCGAATGTCGTAGCCATCCACGCCTGATAGGTGGTATTCACGCGGTCGATAACGGCCGCTACGCGAAATTCCTCATCTTCGGTGCCACCCTCGTCATTCACCATGGTGTTGCGGTGGAATGCCGTGGCGATCAATTGATCTTTAGAGGCATTGGGCAGCAGGTCTCCGGCCAGTTGTTCGATGGTAAAGGTATTGAATGGCATATCCCGATTAAACGCCTTGATGACCCAATCGCGGTACGCCCATATTTGCCGCGAATTGTCTTTCTCGTAGCCTTTGGTGTCGGCATATCGGGCGATGTCCAGCCACCAGGAGGCCCATCGTTCGCCAAACCGGGGCGAAGCCAGCAGGCTATCCACGAGGCGTTCGTAAGCATCCTTACGGGTATCGTTGACGAAGGCTTCTACCTGCTGAGGTGTAGGTGGCAACCCGATGAGGTCTAATGATACCCTGCGGAGCAACGTGGCACGATCGGCCTCCGGCGCGAACTCCAGCTGGTGTTCCTCATGTTTTTCCTTAATGAAATAGTCGATATCGCTATGCATGGGGTTGCTATCCCAGAAGTTGAACCACGAGGCCGTGGCGAGGCGACGGCGCGGCACTTCGACCTCCTTGGGCAGGGAATATGCCCAATGCGTGCCCCATTTAGCACCCTGCTCCACCCAACGGGTGAGCACCTTGATCTCCTGTTTGCTCAGTGGAGGCGCGTCGTACGGCATGCGCTCTTCAGGGTCATCCGAGGTGAGCCTACGGATAAACTCGCTATGCTCGGCATCGCCCGGTATAATGGCAGGATTCCCCGATTCTGCTGCCGCAAAAGCTTCTTCCTCAAACAGGAGGCTGAAGCCGCTGTTTTTCTTAACTCCGCCGTGGCAAGTGATGCAGTGTTTGTTGAGAATGGGCTTCACGTCCGCACTGAAATCGACCGGCTCGTCTTTCCGTTGCCACATGGCGAACGCTAAGATGGCAAGTGCAATACCCAGGCCAACGATCCATTTCTTCATCCTCGTAACGACGCCAAACATGATGGTGTGTCTTTATTGGTTAATAAAAAAATAGATTCACAAGATACGTACTTTTATGGTATTTACAAGTAAAGCACACACCTGGTTTTCATGAAAAGTGCTTATTTATCCCCATAATGACCTTTCGCGGAGATGACCGACACCGTGACAACACTGTCGTCGACGTGATAAATGATGCGGTCTTTTTGGTTGATTCGTCGCGACCAATGCCCGGCTAAATTTCCCTTGAGCTGCTCGGGTTTTCCGGTTCCGGTATAGGGAGTTTCTGATAATTCAACGATTATGTGCTCAATCTTTTTGATGGTAGCTTTATTTCCTGACTTATGGTGAAAGGCGAGATGTTGCTTGGCTTCCTTTGAAACGTCTACAAAATACTTTCCCATAATTTCTTGACGTCTTCAATTCTAGTAACCCGCCCTGCCTTTACATCTGCAATACCCTTTTCTACCAGCGCCATATTTTCAGGGTCAAGAAACCACTTATCCCCAGAAGGGCTGGGATTTTCGGCGGTGGCAGACGCTCCGTTCTCCACTTGGTACCGGAGGTCAAGCGCCTTCAATACGGCCAACACAACCTTTTCCGATTGCTTGTTCTTAATTTCAACCCGTAGCGTTGTCATAAAGCAAAGGTAATGAAACCAGTACAAGCTACCAAATCAAAAACTACTGGGCGGGTGCTGCCTTAATGGTTACCTGCCCAGTAATTCCTGTTTAAGAGAATCTTGATGCTTGACGTCAACCAAATGCGCTTATCTTTGTATATTACTAATCAAAACAACTCGACTATGGGATCACTAACCAATAAAGTAGCGATCGTGACCGGGGCTGCCTCGGGCATTGGCCGCGCGGTAGCACAGGCATATGCACGGGAAGGAGCGAAAGTGGTCGTCTCCGACATCAGCGTAGGCGGCGGGGAGGAAACGGTAAAGTTGATTCGTGATACCGGCGGAGAGGCTTTTTTCATTGTAGCTGATACCGCTAAAGCGGAGGACAACGATCAGTTGGTGAAACAGACGGTCGAGCAGTATGGGGCGCTGCACATTGCCTGCAACAATGCCGGCATCGGGGGGCCTTCGGCGCCAACCGGGGAATATCCGGTGGAAGGGTGGGATAAGGTCATCGCCATCAACCTCTCAGGCGTGTTCTACGGCTGTCGCTATCAGATACCCGCCATGTTGCAGGCTGGGGGTGGGGTTATCGTCAACATGGCCTCCATCCTGGGGCAAGTGGGTTTCGCCAATTCTACGGCCTATGTGGCGGCAAAGCACGGTGTGGTCGGACTCACGAAAAACATTGCATTGGAATATGCCGCTGGCGGTATCCGCGCCAATGCGGTGGGACCAGCATTTATCAATACGCCGCTGTTGAAAGACATGGATAGCCAAACCATCGATTGGTTGGTGACCAAGCATCCCATCGGCCGCTTGGGCGAGGCAAACGAAGTGGCCGAGCTCGTGCTGTGGCTGAGTACAGATAAGGCGTCTTTCGTCAACGGCGCCTACTACGCGGTGGATGGAGGATACCTGGCGCAATAATGTCACTCCGGATTTTTCGATCCGAAAATACTGTTCAGGAGCAGCTGGATCAATGCCACAATAATCGCAAACACCGCTGCCCACCAAAAATTGGCCACATCAAACTTGCTGCCCATCAAATAGCTGGTAAACTGCACCATCAGTGTGGTGATGATAAACGAGATCAGCCCCAAGGTGAGGAGGTTAAGCGGGAACGTGAAAATCCGCAGCACCGTGCCGATGGTGGCGTTTACGAAGCCGATGATGAGCCCCGCCAAAATAGCCCAACCAAAACTTTCGACACTTACCGCCGAGCTGGGCAGGATATAGGCCGCCAAGAAGATGGCCAAGCCTGTCAATAATAGATCAATGATGTAGCGCATAGGGTTTGTTTTAATCCTCTGTTTCGTTAAGTTGTATACATTAAGTAAGTTTGCTAATATAATCCATCAATCGTAATATTGGCTAAATTGTTTGGCTGATAAGCAAAAATGATTTCAGAACCCACATACCTAGCGGCGAAAATGGTTTCACACCGGATAGTCGCACATTTTTCGAAACTGACAAAGGCCCATCTGGGAATCGAAAGGACGGATAATCCGGATGCGCGGACGATCGAGATCCTGATCGACACCGCTTTTTGGGCCAGCCTCCGGCGAGAGGAGGGCTACGAACCGAAAATCTCCCTAGCGTTTGTCTCGCCAGAGATGGCGAGCAACAGCTTGGTTTTCCGTCAGCAACAGCGCTTTACTCCGCATAACTTGGTCAAGCTGTCGCCTGCTGTGGTGCAGCCGGGCATACACCTCGGGGTGTGGATCGAGGACGACCATTTCTACATATGGGGGACCACTCACGACGTGCCTGCGCATACCATGGTAGTAGAAGTGGTGGAGGCAGGTTTGCTGGTGGTTAAGCAGAAACACCGCGACGGCTTGGGTAAATTTATCAACGTGGCGGTGCTGAAGGGCAATCAGATTAGCATCATTGATGACAACCATTGGGGGCTGACCGATTGCCCGGGCATGCTCTCTTCCTTATTGGGCCTCTCCAATGCACCATCCGTCGAGCAATCAGAAAATATACTGGTGCAGCTGGCATTAGCCATGCGCGGTCACGGACGTGGTGCACTGCTTTTGGTGGTGCCCCCCAACAGTTCGGCATGGCTGCATTCGATCGTGACACCGATCAACTATTTGGTGGAGCCACATGCGATGCTGCCTGTTGATGACGAAGAAGCGCCATCCAATCTTTCCAGTCTTATTTACATGGATACGTTGCATAAAATGATCCGCGCAGTGGGCGGATATTCGGCGGTCGATGGCGCCACCGTGATTACCCAAGATCACCGCTTATTGGCCTTTGGTGCAAAGGTGGCCCGCTCGCCCCACTCCCTGCCCGTCACCCGATTGATGATCACCGAACCGGTGGAAGGGAGCGCTGCGCAATTGCTCGATGCCACCAACATCGGTGGCACGCGACACCTCGCCGCCGCACAATTTGTGAATGACCAGCACGATTCCCTCGCCATGGTGGCTTCCCAAGATGGCGCTTTCACCGTATTCGTGTGGTCAGAAAAACAGCAAATGGTACACGGTCACCGCATTGATACGCTGCTGATGTAAGATTCCTGTTGATTTTCTAAAAAAAATATTTGGTAGAGCGAAATAGATTCTTCATTTTTGCAGTGTACTATTTTACTAATACAGTAATAATATGAATGCTGCTATTACATTATCACAGGTTTCCTTCGGATATCGCAGGCGAAAGCCCGTTTTAGAAAACGTGAGTTTGGAACTGCAAAAGGGTCATATCTATGGATTGTTGGGCGAAAACGGCGCGGGGAAGTCTACATTTTTAAAGCTGTTGGCCGGCCTGGTTTTTCCGAAGTCGGGCGATATTGATACCTTTGGTCATCAGCCGAGGCACCGGCAAGCATCCTTCCTCTCGAACCTGTTTTTTATCCCGGAGGATTTTTACCTCCCTCCGGTTCGCATTGCTGAGTATGTCGGTCTTTACGCGCCGTTCTACGAAAAGTTTGGGGCAACGTATTTTTTTTACCTATTGGATGAATTTCGTATCGATCGCGGTAGCCGTATCGAGGATTTATCGTATGGGCAGCGCAAAAAGCTGCTGATCGCATTTGGACTAGCTTCCCGTACACCGTTACTGCTTATGGATGAACCGACTAACGGGTTGGACATTCCGTCAAAATCGATATTGAGGCGCGTATTGTCCTCTGCGCTTACGAAGGAACGTCTTTTTCTTATTTCCACGCATCAAGTACGTGATCTAGACAACCTCATTGATGAGGTGATTGTGTTGCGGGATACCCGAGTGGCATTGGCAGCGTCAATGGACGAGATCGCGACCCGCCTCTATTTTGGCAGCTCGGATGAGGTGCCGAAAGGTGCGATCTATTATGAAGAGTCGCTAAGTGGCTACCACACGGTGAACCGAAACCCCTCGGTACAATACTCCAAGGTCAACTTGGAATTGTTATTCAAGGCCATCGTGAGGGAAGGCCAGGCTGTTGCTACTCAATTTACCACTCAAAAAATGCTATCTGATGAACAACAGGATTAATTTTCGCCGATTCATGCTATTCGTACACCAGCAGTGGGCGATACATCGAGGCATCTATTTGCTGAGCATACCCATCGTGGCTGGGGTGATCAGCATGTATTATCTCACCAAATTATATGTCAGACAGCAGATGTACGTGATCGAATGGTCGAGCAGCTTCGTGGATTTTTCGTCTTTGCATGGGCGCAAAGAGTATATGCTCATCGTGGGTGCCTTGTATGTGGCGCTATTGGCAGGGAACTATTTTGGGGACCTCAATGATCGTACTCGGAATATCCAGGCGTTTACGCTGCCTGTATCGGCGTTGGAACGTGCCATATGTGCGCTGCTATTTCCTGTTTTTGGCGGAATAATAACGTATGTGACGCTCTTTCTGGTTATAGACACCGCCTTTGTGTCTGCCTTGCAACACATCTACGCAGATTCCATCGCTGCGATGCGTCGCGTAGTCGCGGTAAGGGATCTTTCAGGGAATCTTTTGTTCCCGACAACATTTGGATTTCCTTATTTTTCGGATAGCTGGGCACCTGATGACTACATCCCCCTGCTCCTTTGGAGCGCAATAGGCATGTTGTTTTTGGTAGGTACCCTGTTTTTCAAAAAGTTGCCTTTTGTGAAGACTGCCGTTGTCATTGTTGGATTCGTCTTTGTCACCACCTTTCTCGGTGATATGGTAGGTGACTCGCTCAAGTATGGAAAAATTAGGGCGGTGGATTATGGGTGGGAGACGGCCTTACTGGAACAAATTGCCGTCACCGCCGGCTGCACCGTGTTGGTGCTGTTGCTGGCTGGTCTGACCCTATATCATCGGTTCAAGGACAGGGAAATTTGATTGGAAGTTGTATGGAATTCAATAGTAACAAGGCTATCTTCCTGCAAATTGCGGAGTATCTCTCTGAGCAAATCCTGTTGGAAAAGTGGAACGAGGGAGAAAAAATCCCGTCGGTGAGGGAAGTTGCCGCTGCATTGGAGGTCAATCCCAATACGGCCATGCGCGCCTTCGAAACCTTACAACAATCCGGGATAATCAGTAATAAGCGGGGGATCGGTTTTTTTGTGGAGCGCCAGGCCAAAGCCATTATCCGGCAACGGCGTAAGCAGGTATTTATGGATGACGAACTTCCCTCCATCTTTAGAACCTTGCAATTGACGGGTATCCGGTGGGAAGATATCCAAGCGCGATATGAACAATTTATCAAGGAAAACAACGACCAATTGGAGTAAATATGAAGACCAGTAGCTTATTTTTGATCTTATTAGTCATCGTGTTATTGTCTTTTTTCGGATTCAGCAAATGGAGCGGGGCGAGAAATTATGTGACCGAAGCCGTATTCCGGCAGAATGAAATCAGCGGAATCGTTTTTGACTCCATGCTGTACAACTACAAGCGCCACCGCTTTGATAAGCCATTTACCCGGATTGTACTGCATCCTACTCCCCAAGAGACAAATAAAGCGATGCATGGCACTCCATACCACAGAACGCGTATGGGTTGGGTAAAGGCTGATGTCTACGGGGTGAAATATCAGGACGAATTTGACATGCGCCAGGTGAAACTCGAAGTAAAGGATAGCGCGCTGCACATTTATCCCCTCACAGGTTTTGACGATCGTTCATATATCATCTATTCGCCATCGATTGATCGTATCACGGCAAATGACGGCAATACCGTCATACATCATTCCGTGTTTGATCAGCAGTTGAAAATCGAAGCAGGTGCTGGCGGAAAGGTTACGGTAGACCGCAATAACTTGTTTAGGGATAGCGTGCGACTGACCTTGAGGCTAGGGTCGTCGGGTAGTTGGCAAGGAAATGCCAAGCAATTGGAGGTGGATATGTCATCGGCGACGTCATTTGGATGCGGACTGGTAGCGTTAGACGAACTGGTGATCAACGCTAGGGGAGCATCTCGACTGAATCTGGGTGTTTATGAATTGGAACCGTTGGTAAGCGCGGGCGGATCAAGGAGTATCGAGCCATCAGCTGCGCCAGTTGTTGACCAACTTCGGATACAACAGTTGACCATCAATGGTACATTGGGTGAAATAGAACTGTCCACACTGCCGAAAATCGGATCCCTGTCATGGCAGCCCCATAAAGACACGCGCCTATCCATGCCTGTTCGTTGGATCGCGCGATTCCTGGAACAACAGCCCACCCAGTGGACGGCGAGATAATTTGAAAATAAGAAACCAAATCGGTATATTGCAGCAAATAAACCATAACCGTTATGAAATACACCATTTATAAACCACTGCCGGCGCTATTACCGTACTTGTGGGCGATTATTGCTCTTCTGCCGCTAAGCACTTTCGGTCAGGAATCTAAAGCAGACACGTTCTTCGGCGTGTGGGAACTGGTTGGTTTAGAAAATTCCAACACGCAGGGTAACACGGTCAAAATCCCACCCGGCAATTTCAAGATTTTCGGAGCGGATAACAGTTATCACTTTATGGTGGTGACAAAAGCTGGAGCGTGTTATTCCCAAACGGGGAGTTTCAAGGTGCTGTCTGACAGTACCTACGTTGAGCAGATCGGTCAGGCATTGAACCAAAGTCTGGAGGGGAATGCGTATGAGATTCAATACCATTTTATGGAGGATGGTCATTTAGTCATCGCAGGAAAGGTAAACCAGGTCAGTTACAAGGAGACATGGAGACGGGTGAGTGCATGCGTAAATACCCAATGAGGTAACGACCAGCAGTCTTCCCGACGTTATCAAGTGGGCAAGCCATTCCCATTTGGCGAAACCCGTAAGCGAGGCAGGCAAACAATTGCGTAATAATTTAAATAGATACGCGTTAAATAGTGCAAAGCATTTGTCGTTGCAAGTCAATTGCAATACTTTAGCGCGTTATGAACATTACGGGAAAGCAGCCATTTAACATCGTTATTTTTATACTGATCATTATCCTCGGCGCATCATGTGCCTCACCGGAAAAAAAACACGTCAAAGCCGAACGCAAACAACATGAAAAAGATAGCTTGAGGCTGGTTTATGACACGACAAAAGCTGACCCCCGCCTCGACGCATTTATGCAAAAGCTACATAGCCGCTCGGGTTTCAATGGCAATGTGCTGATTGCCAAAAAAGGCAAAATACTGTATCAAAATGCATTTGGCTGGGCGGATTACCTGATGAAGGACAGTCTCGAGATCGCTTCGCAATTTGAACTGGCTTCGGTCTCTAAACCGCTTACGGCGACAGGTGTGCTCCTGCTTTGGGAAGCGGGGAAAATAAAGCTGGAACAGACCGTGGATGAATTTTTTCCGGATTTCCCTTATCCAGAGGTCACGATCAAGCAACTGCTTACGCACCGCTCGGGGCTTACGAACTACATATACTTTACGGATAAGACGGAAATATGGGCGGATAAGCGTAAGGGGATGACCAATAAGGATGTCATGAGTCTGTTTGCCCGGTACAAGCCGGATGCATATGCTAAACCGGATATGCGATTTTTCTATAATAACACCAATTACATGATTTTGGCGGCGATCGTGGAGAAGGTAAGCGGTCAGGACTTTGCGGTGTACATGCAGGAAAAGATATTTGCACCTGCGGGAATGAAAAATACGGCGGTGTATTCCAAGGCGGTGTATGAAAAGATACCCACAGGAGTGGTGGGCCATGACCGCGTCTGGCGGCGTTCGGTGGTGCAGAATTTTCAGGACGGCCCCGTGGGCGACAAGGGTATCTATAGCACCGTGCAGGACTTGTTTTTGTTCGATTGCGCGCTCCGCGATGGGCGGTTGCTCAAACCGCAGACCCTGGACTCGGCCTATGCCGGGTATAGCAAACCCACCAAGGAGGTTTTCAACTATGGATTCGGATGGCGCACGTTCAATCCCGGCAATCATCAGGTCGTGTATCACACGGGGTGGTGGCATGGCTTCCGCAACCTGTATATCCGCGACTTGAAGGAAGATATCACCATCGTGCTGCTCTCTAACCTGACCAATGGCAGCCTGCTTCATTTGGACGAGCTGTATCAGATCTTGGATATGCCGGTGATCCGCCAGGGGGCTTACTCGGCCACGGGGGAGTTCATGGCGGAGTGAAGTTTTCATTAATATCCGTATTTTTGTATGGTATGGAGCGGAAAAAAACATTAATTATTGGCGCTACGAACAATCCGGCACGCTACGCGTATCTGGCAGCTAACCGGCTAACCGCAGCGGGGCACGAGATTGTCAATATCGGTATCAAGCAGGGAGAAGTGGCTGGCGTGCCGATCCGGCCGATGGGCGCGCCGTTGACCGATATCGACACGATCACACTCTACATCGGTCCGCAGCGGCAGCCTGCCTATTATGACTATATCCTACAAACCAAACCTAAACGCATTGTTTTCAATCCGGGCACCGAAAATCCTGAACTGGAGGCGCTCGCTAGGGAACACGGAATCGACACGTTACAGGCCTGTACACTGGTGCTGCTGAGCACTGGACAGTATTGATCTGGGTGTATCAGCATATCGTTGCTGAGTGATTACACCACAAACCGGTCTTCGGTATGTACGCTCTCTATGCTGATCTGATCACCTACTCGGATGATACCGGTACCATGGTGGATGAGATTTTGCCCGAACATGATTTTCTTATTCTTGCTGCGGTAGGTCGCCAGGGTTTTTAGTGGCTCTTTGCTTTTTTGCCCATTCCCCTGGTCAATGGTGGTCACCACGCACCGTGAGCAGAGTTTTACGCCTTGAAACGGAACAGCGCCGATCTGGAGGTGATTCATGCGATCCTCGTCATAGGGCTCACCGCCCGAAAAGACGATATTCGGTCTGAAGCGATTCATCGGCACAGGAGTGTCCAGCCGACTGTTGAGGTCATCTAGCGAGGCCTGGCCGATCATCAGAAAAGGGTAAGCATCCGAAAAAGAGGTGATATAATCTCCCGCAGCGTAGCGCTGATCAACCCTGCGATGGGTACTTTGGGGCATGTAGACTAAACGGCAGTCGATGTCCAGGGCCTCGCTGAACCAACGATGACATGTCGGATCGGCAAGCATGGCGTGGCAGGTATTATCCCAAATGGTGACCGCCTCGCTTTTCTCATAGGATTGGGCAAAAGAGACAGTAAGATTGGTTTTGCCAGGGTAAGTGACGGCTAATCCGGTTGTTTCCAGCTGCACGCGGAACAGCGCCATCTGTGGCTGCTCCCGCTGGCTGAGGAAACGATTGTGCCGGTCGATCAGCATCCAGCGCCGGTCAAAGGTAAAGCCGCGGTCGCCCACCCGGGCTTCCATCAGCGAGATGCCGCTTAAGGATTTGATGGGATAGATGTAGAGTCCGCTGACACGAAGCATAACTTATGCATTACCGACAAACATAAGCAATTCATGACGTCCGCCCAAATTTGCATTTTCCAATAAATTAATGTTGTTTTGATACGCCGTACACAAACAATGACACCGAAAAGGCCAAAGTCAGAAAATAGCATCGTCGATATTGCCAAAGCGTTGGGGATATCTCCAGCCACCGTCTCCAGGGCGCTTAATGACAATGCGCGCATCAGCGAGGCGACGCGCAACCGGGTGAAGGCGAAGGCAAAGGAAATGGGCTACCGGCACAATAGCATGGCTTCGTCGCTGCGCAACCGGCGCTCCAACATCATTGGGTTGATCGTGCCGCGTATATCCATGTATTTTCACGCTTTTTTCATCACCTCGTTGCAACGGCAGCTGCAGGCCGCAGGGTATAACCTGATGATCTGCCAATCCAACGATTCGGTGAGCGTGGAAACAGCGCTTGCGAATACCTTATACTCGTCGCGGGTGGATGCGCTGGTAGTATCGCTCACGCTTTATACCACCGATATTTCGCATTTCGATGGATTCATGCAACAGGGGATACCGTTGGTATTTTATGACCGCGTACCCACGGCGGAAACCGGGGCGTATGTGGTGAAGGGTGATGACTACCGTGGGGGATTGCTGGCCGGCAATCACCTGATGCAGGCCGGTTGCCAGCGCATTGCGTACATCAGCGGCCCGCTGTCGTGCAGCATATACCAAGCGCGTACCCGCGGTTTCGCTGATTCGTTGGCGAAACAGGGCATGCCGTTGCGCGAGGACTGGATATTTCACCAGGAGCTTACCGCAGAGAACGCGTGGACTACCCTTCGCAAGTTATTCGGCGGAGGGCTCGTGCCTGATGGGCTGTTTGCCGCCAATGACACATCAGCCATTGCGGCGGTGGAATTTGCGCGGGAGCGGGGTATCCGTATTCCTGAAGACCTGAAAATCATCGGCTATTCCAACGACCCGCGAACGGCCATCATCACCCCATCCATCACCTCCATCGAGCAGCACCCGAGCAAGATGGCTGACAGTGTGGCCTATACCCTGATCAATGCGCTTCAACACCGCCATTCGGATTCGTCAACCCTTGTCGCAGAACCACAGGTGTGCCCGGTGGATTTGGTGAGGCGGATGACCACTTAAATCGTTACCTTGTTAAAACAAACATAACCTAGGCTTAACTCCCAGTTGTTGGGCGGGGTGTATCATTGCGCCGACAAATCAACAATTCAATTTTGATGTATGAACAAAGTTATACTTTGCCTGATTGCGGCTATTGCTAGCTCATTGCAGGCATTCCCGCGCACGTCGGAAATGCAACAACCCGGCCGTATCGTCGGTCGGGTGACGGATGTACAGGGGCTGCCGCTGTCGGGCGCCAGTATCCGGATCGTGGGCCAGCAACGAAATACGGCAACCGGTGATGACGGTAGGTTTTCGCTTGCGTTGCCGGCGGGCGAATATACCGTGGAAGCTTCTTTCATCTCCTACGGCAACCAGCAACAGGCGGTATCGGTGAGCGCGGGCGAAAGCGTAGATGTTAATTTTGTGCTCGCGGAAGCGAGCGGCGCGCTCAGCGAAGTGGTGGTGGTGGGGTACGGAACGCAACGGAAAGCTAATCTGACAGGAGCCGTGGATCAGGTGACCTCAGAAGTATTTCAGAACCGGCCCATCCCCAATATCTCACAGGGATTGGTGGGTGCGGTGCCCAACCTGAACATCCGGATGCTGGACGGAAAACCAACCCAATCACCGGCATTTAACGTGCGGGGGACAACGTCGATTGGCCAGGGAGGCAACGCATTGATCCTGATCGATGGGGTAGAAGGAGACCCTCGGATGCTGAATCCGAACGATATCGAAAGCATCTCCGTATTGAAGGATGCCTCCTCGGCTTCTATTTATGGTGCCCGCGCGGCGTTTGGGGTGGTGCTGATCACGACGAAATCGGCATCTGAAGGCAAGACGTCCATCACCTATTCGACCAACGTGTCCATCAAATCACCCACGACGGTCCCGGACAATGTCACGGAATCTTACCCCTGGGCCCAGGGATTCAGCGATGCGTGGTCTAGGTGGAATGACAACGGGAACACGCCAACAGCGGTAAACAAAACGCTGCCGTTCTCCCCGGCCTACCTGGCCGAAATAAAAAGGCGGTGGGAAGACCCTTCGCTGCCGCGGGTCGAAGTGAATCCATCAACAGGGGAATACCAATATTACTACAGCACCGATTGGTACCGCGAACTGTATAAAGATCAGTTTTATGCACAGGACCATAACCTGGCGCTGACCGGCGGTAATGACAAGGCTGCGTTTTACCTGAGTGGGCGTTATAATGGGCAAGATGGGCTGTTCCGCTACAACTCAGACACCTATGCGATGTATAACCTACGCGCAAAAGGCAATATCCAGCTGACACCCTGGTTATCGGTGGAAAATAACACTGAATACTCCCGGATGAACTATCACCAGCCGCTGAATGTGGGTGAGGGCAGCGGCATCTGGCGGAATATGGCAGATGAGGGGCACCCCCTGGCACCCTTGCTCAATCCGGATGGGACATTGTCCTTTCCGGCGGCCTACACGGTAGGTGATTATTATATTGGTAGAAACGGTACCGATCATGCCCAGCGTTTCCTGAAGAACAGGATAGCCGGCAAAGCGCAGTTTTTTGATAAAAGCCTGACACTGCGCAGCGACTTCACGTTTCAGAGCACGGACCTCGGCTCGCAGCAAAACCGTGTGCAGGTGCCGTACAGCCGCTACGAGGGCGTGATCGGGTATACGGGTACGAACACCAATGACCTGCAGGAGCGCAGGCAAACCACGGAGTATATCGCCACAAACGTGTACGCCGATTATGTGAAGTCGTTCAACGCCGCGCATAATATTGCCCTCTTGGTCGGGTATAACTATGAGCAATCGTTGTACAAAAACCTGACCGCACAACGGAACGGCATTGTATACGCGGATGCAGACGACATCAACCTGGCACTGGGGCAGAGCATCGTCACCCAGGGCGGGTATCGGAAATGGGCCATTGCCGGCGGTTTTTTCCGGGTGAACTATAACTTCAAAGAACGCTATCTGCTGGAGGTCAATGGCCGTTACGACGGTTCGTCGAAATTCCCGACCGACCAGCAATGGGCCTTCTTCCCATCGGCGTCCGTCGGATGGCGGATTTCGGAAGAGCCGTTTTGGAAGGTCAACCCTAACGCACTGTCCAATGTGAAGCTCCGGGCTTCCTACGGCTCCCTGGGCAACGGTAATATCAACCCCTATTCGTTTACCGAGAACTTTTCGATTTCACAGTCTGAGCGCATCATCAACGGCACCCGTCCGCAGCAGACAGGCCAGCCGGGAGTGGTGCCTGATGGCTTGACTTGGGAGACATCTACCACAGGCAATCTCGGTCTGGAGTTTTCGAGTTTGAATAACCGGCTTACGTTTGTAGGCGATCTATATCGCCGCTGGACGAGTGACATGTTCACCGTTGGTCCTACGGTGCCGGCCGTTTATGGTACGACGGTGCCCAAGGGCAACTATGCCGATCTGGAAACTACGGGATGGGAGATCTCGGTGAACTGGCGGGATCAATTTATGGCGGCTGGCAAACCCTTTAGCTACGATGTACGGGTTACCTTGGCCGACTACCGGGCGACGATCACCAAGTACAATAATCCCGAGATGAACCTATCGGATTATTACGTAGGCCAGCGCGTGGGCGAAATCTGGGGGTATCAGGTAGAGGGGCTGTTCCGTTCGGAAGAGGAAATCGCCAATTCCCCTTCGCAGGCGAATGTCCCCAACACCAATACTCGGAAAAACTACGTTGGAGATATTAAGTTTAAGAACCTGAATGGCGACGATGAGATCTACCAAGGGGCGAACCAGGTCGGCGATTCGGGCGATAAATCCATCATCGGCAATTCGGAACCGCGCTATACTTACGGATTCAACCTAAATGGCGATTGGAATGGCTTCTTCCTCTCGGCATTCTTTCAGGGGGTGATGAAGCAGGATTACTATCCATCACCGGAAGCACGTTTCTGGGGGCAGTACAATCGTCCGTACAACCAATATCCGGCTTGGCATGAAGACAACATGTTTCGTCCCGAACTGGGCAACTTCGACGCGTATCTCCCTCGTTTAGTCGGCTACGTGGCGCAGGGAACCGGTCGTGCGCTGAATGTGCCAAACGATCGCTACCTGCAAAATGCCGCATACATCCGCCTCCGGAACCTCCAGGTGGGGTATACCCTGCCAAGCCGGTTACTCTCGAAGTTTAATGCTACCGACCTGAAGGTATACCTCTCTGCAGAGAACCTATGGACATGGTCGCCCATGTACAAATGGACCAAGGATACCGATGTGACCAACATCTACGGCTCGGATCGCGATCTTAGCGGTGATGGTAGGGGCACGAGCGGCGATGGGTATAACTATCCGATGCTTAAAGCGATTTCACTAGGATTAACCCTTAATTTCTAAGTTTGAATAATCATGAAGACATTATATAAACTATCGATCGCATTTGCACTCCTCTCATTCGCGGCGTGTGATCTGGACGAAATCCCGGTGGATACCGGTACGAATCAAGCGATTTTCGGATCGGCAAGCGGGATGGAACTCTACGCGCTTTCGTTTTACGATCTTTTGCCGTCTACAGACGTGGGGGTATTCCAGGACGATAACATGTCGGATCTGGTAGCCCGCAACGGGGTGGACGATTTCCTGGCTCCCGGCGCACTGAGCCCCATCACGAGTTCAGGATGGAACTGGAGCGGCCTGCGCAACATCAACTATTTCATCGAGAATGCCGAGGAAAGTACGGTGCCCGAGAAAAACCACTATTTGGGGCTCGCCCGGTTTTTCCGCGCCTTGTTTTACTTCGATAAGGTCAAGCGTTTCGGCGATGTGCCCTGGATTGACCGGACGATCGACGTGGCGGATAGCACAACGCTGAAAGCGCCCCGCGACAACCGTTTCGAGGTGATGGACCACGTGCTGGCGGATCTGGACTTTGCCATCGAGAACATTACGCTGACCTCCGATCCAAGCTGCACGCGGATCACCCAAAATGTCGCGCGGGCATACAAAACAAGGATATGCCTTTATGAAGCATCCTTCAGGAAATACCATACTCGTTATGAGATGCAGTCCACAGCCGACGCCTGGTACCAGGAGGTGGTGGAAGCGGCGAATGGCATTACGGGGTTTACCCTGCATCAAGGGACCACGGGTGATCGATCTTACCGCGAGCTGTTCATCACCAAGAGCCCCTATGTGGATGAGACCATTTTGGCTGTGGCGCTGGATGCCAGCCTGCAGGTGTTCAGCTCAGCCAATCGCCGGTTTATCAGTCCGACCTATGGCAGCCGCCCTAGCCTGACCCGTCAATTCGTAAACACCTACCTGAAACTGGACGGCACACCGTTTACGGCCGACCCCGATTACCGGACCACGCCGTTTGTCGATGAGGTGAAAGACCGTGACCTGCGGTTGAAACAAACCGTCCGGTTGGGTGATTACCACCGCACGGAGAATGGTGTTCCGGTGATTGCTCCGCCGAATTTCAACCAGACATTTACGGGCTACCAACCCATCAAATGGTGCTATGACGAGCGGTTCCCGTATGACGACGAAAGCCGGAACGACAATGCCCACATCATCATGCGGTGGGGTGAGGTGTTGCTGAACAAGGCGGAGGCGCTGGCCGAATTGGGCGCGATGACGGACGCCGAGTGGGCGGCGACCATCGGTGCGCTGCGCGCGCGCGCCGGGATCACAGGCACTACCTTGAATACCATGCCGACCGTTGCCGATCCGTATCTGGTTGAGTATTATCTCGGCAAATTCACCAATCCGGTGTTGCTGGAGGTCATGCGGGAGCGGGCTGTGGAGCTGGTGTTCGAAGGGCTGCGTCCGGACGATCTGAAACGGTGGCATATCGGGGAACTATTTGAGGAAGCCCCGATGAACGGCATGTATGTACCTGCGTTAGGTGAGTACGACCTGAATGACGATGGCGTGATGGATGTATCCTTCTACCAAGGCACGCGGCCGACCCCGTCCAACCCAGCAATTGCATTCGTCGATGTCAGTCCGTCGTCTGCCACCGGGAGGATACAATTGTCCAACGGCACCTCGGGTGAGGTACAGTGGAATCCCGGCGCGCGCGAGTGGCTCGATAAGAAGTATCTGTATCCGATACCCGAAGCGGATCGTGAGCGGAATCCGGCATTGGGTCAGAATCCAGATTGGTAGTTTGTTTATATATGTGATATGGCTATTTTTGACGAGTGAAATGCCATACGATAAATCTTATCCATCATGAAAGTATATCTAATTATTTTTGCCCTTTTTCTTTCTGCTACCGCATTTTCTCAGGAAGGTGATGTAGACATCAATGTGTCCAGTTTCAACATCCGCATGGACACACCGGCAGACAGCTTGAATGCATGGCCACATCGCAAGGAAAACGTCAAAGCCCTGATTCAATACCATGATTTCGACATTGTGGGTATCCAAGAAGCATTTATCCACCAAGTGAAGGGCCTTCTGGAAATCCCTGGGTTTGCTTATTTCGGCGCCGGGCGCGACGACGGTAAGGAAGCAGGAGAACATTCGGCGATCCTGTATAAGAAAGACCGTTTCGCCATTGTCGATTCGGGAAATTTCTGGCTCAGCGAGACGCCGGACAAACCCGGAAAGGGATGGGATGCCACCTGCTGTAACCGGATCTGTTCATGGGCAAAATTTACAGACAAGCATACCGATAGTGAGTTTTATGTGTTCAATGTCCACTTCGACCATCAAGGGGTGGTCGCCCGGCAGGAATCGGGTAAGTTGATGGTGAAGAAGATCCGGGAAATTGCTAAGGATGCTCCGGTGATCTGCACAGGCGATTTTAATTCGACACCCGAAACCGAGCAGATCCAGGGAATGTCAGCGATCTTAAACGATGCTTATGCGGTCACCCAAATGCCGCCTTATGGTCCCGTGGGTACGACGAATGCGTTCCGGTTTACGGCGCCGATGAAGCATCGTATCGACTATATATTCGTCAGTAACCACTTCCAAGTATCAAAATATGCCGTGTTGACCGATGCCAAGGACCAACGCTATCCGTCGGATCACCAGCCGGTAGTGGCCAAGGTCCATTTGCGTTGATGAGCTGCCTTTAGCGTCATAAATTAAACGCAGATGAACGTAACCATAATTAAGAGCAACTTCTTGATCATTGGACTCTTCTTTTTACTCGGGCCTATCTATGGGCAGCTTAACACGGAAGAGACGCAAACTAAATACCGTTTAATAGCCCATCGTGGAGGAGTTGTGGATAGCCTAACGGCTGAAAACAGTTTGTCTGCTTTGCAGAAAGCTTCAAAGGAAGGGTATTGGATGGTCGAAGTTGATTTGCGTTTAACGCGAGACAGTATACTGATTATTCATCATGATCCGAATTTTAAAAGATACTTTGGTGTAGATAAAGCTGTGTCCGAAATGGATTGGAGTGAAATCAAGGAACTGGTGGGTAACTTAGACAACAAGGTCCTTACTTTTGAAGAAGCGTTAAGGCGTTGTCAAGAAGGTAATCTACAAGTGATGATTGATAATAAAATCAGCGGAAATGATACCGTTTTATTCGGCAAAGTAGTGGAGTTAATAAAAAAATATGAACGTTCGGAACAAGCGATGATGATTGGAACTACTGAGTCTACTCCGTTTTTTACCGGGAAGATAAAATTAAGTTGTACGCGTCAGCAGCTTGAAGACAATATGTTAAAGCCGGGATTTAAGTCTGAGGATTATTACCTGTTTTCCAAAAATATAACCAAGGAAGATGTAGAATGGACTAAGAAGCATGGCATATTAGCGGTTGGGGTGCTGAATGCTTGGACATTTAGAAGTGACGATATAATGGAAGAAGCCAAGAAAGAAGCAGAAAAATTAAAAGAAGCAGGTGTGGGTTATTATCAACTTGATTCGATGTTCGATTTCCTGTTCAGGTAGTTCCATTACAATTTGAAAATTTAAAATTCGCGTTGCGATAAAGCGCCACACCATGTATTCCCCATACCAGATTCGCGTAAACGTTTGCGCTTTCCGGGCAAATGTGTATTTTTGAGCCACTCTCCAGTGTAATAATGTTATAAGTTAATGAAGATGGTTTTTTTTCCAGCACGGTTCATGTTTGCCCTCGTCGTTGCGGCGGCGGTAGCTTCGGCATGCCAAAATCAATCCGCGAAACATCGCGACGATCTGCAACTCAGTGCAGCATTTATCGACCAACAGCTCGACGCCGCTGTGACGCAGATCAAGGTATTGGCCGACAGCGTTCCGGCAGAACGGATGCCGAGGACATTTCAGGGCGACACGAGCGTGACGTCCGACACGGAGTGGTGGACATCGGGCTTCTATCCGGGGTCTTTGCTTTATCTATATGAGTATTCCGGCGATGAGCAATTGCTTCAGTTGGCGAAAGACAAACTGGGTATCCTCGAAAAGGAAAAACACAATAAAGGCACACACGACCTCGGTTTCATGCTGTATTGCAGCTTTGGCAACGCCCTCCGGTTGACGGGCGATACAGCGGCTTATAAGGAAATATTGCTTACGGGTGCCGAGTCGCTGATCAGCCGGTATAATCCGACGGTCAAGGCCATACGCTCGTGGGAGGGGTGGACCTATCCGGTGATCATCGACAACATGATGAATTTGGAGTTTCTCACCCAAGCCTCCAAGTTGAGCGGGGATCCGAAGTACCGGGACATTGCAACGACACATGCCAACACCACCATCAAAAACCACTACCGTCCGGACTACAGCTCGTATCATGTGATCGACTACAACCCAACGGACGGCAGCATTGTGGCTAAAAAGACTGCCCAAGGCGCCTATGATGAGTCAGCCTGGGCGCGCGGACAGGCATGGGGACTGTATGGCTATGTGATGATGTACCGCGAGACGGGAGACCAAACCTATCTGGATTTTGCGAAGAACATTGCGGCATTTCTCTTGAACCACCCCAACATGCCGGACGACCTTGTGCCTTACTGGGATTTCAATGCACCTGATCTGCCGACGGACAGCCCCTATGCCGCCGAGTATAAAGCCAACCGAGACGCTTCCGCGGCTGCTGTAATGGCTTCGGCGCTGGTTGAACTCAGCACGCATACTGAAGGTGAGGAAAGCGCTAATTATTTGGCGAAAGCCGAGCAAATCCTTCAAACGCTCTCCGCGGTACCCTATAAAGCCGAGATCGGGACCAATGGCGGATTCATTTTACAGTACAGCGTGGGTTCCATCCCACATGGCAGCGAAATCGATGTGCCGCTCACGTATGCCGATTATTACTACATTGAAGCGTTGATGCGATATAAACGGCTGCTGGAAAGATAGTCGCTGTTCGGCTAACCGTTGAAGCCGACTCGGGATCGCTCCGAGACTGCTCCGTACCTGCGTCGAAATGCGGCTACCGTATATCCGGGGTGCAACCACGGCGAGTCCACGTTTATGTGGTAAAACGTGGACTCAACGTGGACTTACCGTGCCTGCACGGTACGTGCATACCGAAGGAGTCTCGGAGCAGTCTTGACCATGTATCGAAGAGCGCTGCAAAGGTAATCGAATACATGCTGAAGCCGCCCTCAACCGTGGGCGAAAGAGAAAATCATTGCTGGCACCAAACATTTGACGGATATACTTGTAATAGAAATATGCCGCGTCGATTTTATAGGTTGATGAAATGACGGCGTGGCCTTTGTTTTATTTAATTTGTAATCTATGAAAAGGCATTTATTGACAGCAGTTTTTCTTGGATGTACAATGGTCGTCGGTCTGGCGAATGCCCAGGAAAGCCAGACGGCACCGGTAACGGTAAGCATTGATTTGTCGGCCGAGGTTATTTCGATTGAGTTAGGCGCCGCTCCGGATGTGGAGTTTGTCTATGCAACCCCCGAAGACTATAACACCGCGCAGGTGATTGCGAAGCCCGCGCATTTTACGGTTGTGAGCAACCAAAGCTATGAAGTCTCAGTATTGGCCCAAGGCGAGTTTACTGTCAATGCGACCAACGAGGAACCCATACCGCTCGATGCGGTACAAGTGAGTGTAGATGGGTCGACGACGGGTGCGGGGACGACCGCTGTCGTGCCGCTTACGACAACAGCGGGTGAAACCACGGTATTGGCCACCGCAGCACCCGCTTCGCTGGGGACGATATTCAATATCAATTACACGATTCCAGACGCAACACCTTTGTTGGATAAAGTTCCCCAGGAATATTCAACGACGGTCGTGTATACCGCTACACAGCTTTGATGAAGGATGCCTGTATTCGACCGGGATTACTATTATTGTTGATGTTGTCATGGACAGCAACTAGCGGCCAGGGCTTATCATTATCCCCTTCGCGAATTTTTTTCGAGGGCTCGCCTGGGCAGACTGCCACGCAGTTGCTCACGTTTACGAACCGCTCTGATGGGGACATGACCTTCTCGGCGTCCATTAAAGATTGGCAGCGGGATACACTGGGCCGGAAGATATATTTCCCGGCTGGAGAGTTAGCGCAATCGAATGCTGGATGGTTACGGCTTTCGGCGAGCACAATAACGCTAAATCCGGGAGAAACCAAAACGGTATCAGTGACCTTGTCGGTTCCCGAAAACGGGTTTTCCGGGCTCACGCATAGCATGGTGTTCTTCACACAGGTGAAAGAGCAGGAGCCGATCAGCGAAACCAAGTCACGGCTGGGCGTGAACGTCTTACTAGAGGTGGGCATACAGGTATATAATCGTCCGCTGGGGCTCGCCGCCGGCGAATTGGCGTTTCTTGCATTTGAGGATCAGGGCATCGTCACGACGCCTACGGACACGACGAGGCAAATGGCAGTCAAGATCAAAAACCGGGGGCAGGTGAACCGAGATGCCCATGTACGCTTTGAGCTTACGGATATGGGCACGGGTGAAGAAATCCCGGTGAACACTACGGCCATAGCCATGCTTCCCGATGCGGAGCAGTGGGTGTATGTGCAACTGCCATCGCACCTGAAAGGGAAATTTCTAGCCATTGCGATATTGGACGCTGGAGGCCGTTATGAATTGAACGTTGCAGAAAAAGAGATTACATATTGACAAGCTGGCAGTTGGCTTTGGTCTCTGGTTATGCAGTTTGTCCGCCTTAAGCCAAATAACCGTTAACCTCCCCCAAGCCAATATTACGGCCCGTAGCGACTATACGGCGAGCCTCGCCAGCGGTACGTATACGAGTGTGGTGTCCTTATTGCCAACGATCCAGGTGAAGGCAAATACCGCCAATTTCGCTAATACCGCGGGAGGGACCACTACCGTACCGCTGAACATGATGCACATCCGCATTCGGAGTATCGGATCGTTGTCCCTGCTCGGTTCCTCGACGGAGGTCATGCTCAGCACGACCTATGGCACACTCTATACCGCGTTGGCCAGCATCTCTTCGGGAGCCGTAACGGCCGATTACCGGGTGACAACCGGTAGCCACACGTGGGTGGCGGGGGTTTATAGCACACCGATTCAATTCCGAACGGGTACCTTGTCTCCCAATCAGATCACCCCCACCACGCCCAACTTGGTGATCAATGTGCCGGGATTTATCGCGCCACAGACGACCTTGCCCGCGTTTAACCTCGCGGTAAACAGCCTGGGACTATACCGGGCGGCAACCGGGGTAAGTACTACCGGAAGTGTAACCGTATCCACCACAGTACCCTATCTGCTGAACCTAAATGCGGGCAGTGCCCAATTCAGCTTTACGACCAGTACTGCATACAATCAGCTTCCAGCTACGGCGGTCAGCCTGGTGAACGGAACGCTTTCCAACGTTGCCGGTGCGAATGTCATTTCCCTATCGACCACCAGTCAGTCGCTTACCCCGGCTACGGGTATCGCGGTGCCGACGGGGAATAACCAAACGCTGAACGCCGCGCTTTCCATAACGGGACCGAATCTGCGTGCGGGGTTTCTCCAGGCGGGAACCTATAGTGTTCCGATTACCTACACCTGGAGCAAATTGGCATCGGCTTATCCAACCGGCACATTGCAGGCTACACGTGCTGGCACGCTCCAGGTTGTCGTGAGCGATATGGCCGAACTGGTGGCCAACCAGCAAACAGTGGCGCTGGGTTTCGCGACCACCGACGACTACCGCCAAGGAATCACCGTGGACATGGCCCAACACCTACGCTTGAGCAGAACCACCCCATACAGCGTATACGCCCGGTCGGCAAGCGAGAATTTCAGCGCTCCCAATGGCGAGGTCCCTGTCGGCATACTTCGTATCGGCCCCGTACCTGGGCAAAGCGGGGTCAATACCGTTACGTTGTCTACCACCCCTCAGCTGCTCATCGATAATGCCAACCCGACGGTCGACAGGACGCTCAGCCTGCGCTACAGCATCCCACCGGCTGAGACCGCACGATTGCTGGGGAAAGCCGCAGGAACGTATAGTGCGCAGGTGATCTATAGTTTCACTGCACTTTAAAACCGCGTAACACCTACTCGCCTGCGCTCATCACGGTACTTGAAATTCAGCTCGAATGGCGTGTTGCTGTCCGTGATGGTGATATGCTCGCGCTCATTTTCAATAGAAAAAGGCATGTCAGCTGTCGCGACGGACACCTGGTAAGTGCCCGGAGGCAAATAAAAGGTATAATGACCATCGGCATCGGTAAGGGTGTGTTGCTGCTTCCCCTGATCGTCGGCTACCTGAATACGAATGCCGGACAGGACGGGTTTTGTGGTCAGGTAGTTCTTGCCGACCACGATGAGGTTGCCCTGCAATACCTGGGATTTGATCAATGGAAATTCAATGGTCTTGTTTTTTTCTACCACGATATGCATCGGCGCACCGGCAGCCCATCCTCCGTTGGTGAGCAGCTCCACGGTATAGTTGCCTGGGGGCATTTGCCGGAATTCAACCCGGCCTTCTCCATCCGTAAAAGCCGTTTTATCCTTGATTTTGACGGTCATATCGGGCGCAGGGGGCTCTCCGGCGTCACGCATGCCGTTATTATTACGGTCTTCATAATAAATCAGCGCCAATTTTTTTCCTCGGGCGGCCGTTAGACCGGAGAATTGTTTTTCAATACCCACCCGGAATTGCCGTGTATCGAAGAATGCGGGACGCATGTGCGTGACAGTGTAAAAGGCATCGGCGGCGATGGCCCAGTGATTTTTCATTTGCCACCGGGCGCTGCCGGTAAGCGAATAATTCCGGTTATTGGTAAATCCGTAGTAACTATAAAGGGCACTTACCTGGACCTGTAGCTTATTGTCCCATGCACTGAACCGCGTATTCGGTCCAACGGAAAATAACCGGTACGAGGCGCCAGGAGCGATGGAGAAGACATCGCTCAGGTAATAAGGATTAAGTTGCAGGAAGGCGCTGATCCCGAAAAAGGGATTGGTATAGTTGCCATTGATGCGTAAGGAGTGGAAGGGTGCCGTGGATGCGCCGGCGCTGTGCTTATAGGTGTATCCATAATCGGCATGGACATAAAAGCCGTGGTTTGGGGAAGCGTAGTTCAAACCGATCTGCGTACGTATCGCAGATGATGCCCACGCCACCTCGGTGTTGTTGTCGTCGAGCGCCGTGCTCCCGTTGGTCAGGCGCTGCTGCATGAGATAAGGGTTGATCGTGAGGTATACGGAGCCGACGGTGCGGCTGTAACCGATTTCGAATGTGTTAATGCCATTCTGATAGGCATTAAAGCGTTGGCTGTACCACCGCCCCTGAAACTGCGGACGGTTGTTAAGCAGCCCGACCCGAGCGGACCATATTTGGCCATCTGCCGTGGTTTTGGTCAACCGGGTATCACTTTGCCACAGACCGCGGCGTATGCCGGTATAGTAGGGCGTACTGTAGTAATTGTTGGAGGCGAACTGCAGACCGTTTGCCGAAATGGAGTAGTCGAATCCCGCAGCGACGGCATGCTTGGTACTGGATTCGTCCCGGAAGGTCTCCCGACTATATCCCGCTTCGAGTATTAACTGTTGGTTCGGCGTCTTCATGTTGATGGGTATCCGCCCGCTCAGTTGGTCGTTGTCAAGCGCGTTGAACGCATTCCGTCCGTGCAGGTAGGTGATCCGCCCTTCTTTTTCGTTTTTCAGGAAAGCGTAGTTTGCAGCCAGTATGTTTTCGCCGGGAATTTGCTGGAAGACGTTGCTGACCAGCATATAGTTGTTCTGAAGGGCATAGAGGCTGACGTGATTTTCGCCGTTGAAATGATACGTGGCCTTGCCTCCCCGCCCGCTAATGGCGTAGTCTAGGTTTTCGTAGATGTTGCCCAATTTGATGCCCATGCGGTCCGAGTGAAAGGAGAGGTGGGTATCATAGGCGTTGAATCCCTGTAACTGCTGATAGTAATCCAGCTGCAGTTGATAGTGCAGGCTGCGATTCCGGGAGAAATCCAGGTCGCCGTTTGCCTGCATCTGGTAAATGGAACTATGCTGGTTAATGCTGAGCAGACGCAGGGCAGCCATGTTATTGGTCACGTTGCCGAACGGGGCGTTGGCAAAGGTATTGATGCTGCCTGCGCTCTGTATACGGATGCGCGTGCTGGCGATTGTCTTGCCGCCGGCATCGACGGCCTCGATGGTGACTGAAAAATCAGCGGGCTGCCGGATGCTCAATTTGTTGCGCGCGGTAAAGGGAAGCTGCCGCAAAGCGCCGGGTTGAAGGGCCATGGAAAGCTGCTCGCCGGTAAATTCCAAGCCTTCGGGAACTTCGGTGAGCACGAGCCTGAAGTCAATGGGGATGATGCCCGTATTGGAGCAGTTGAGCATGAGCTGCGTTTGGTTGCTGCCCTGATTGAGGTAATAAACCGGCTGTTCGGTTTCCAGCAGGAGACCGCTCACATTGGTCAGCCGGATATAAAAGGTCGCCGGAGGCGACACCTCCGTTTGGGATGCCATGGCCCGGAGCCCTATCCGGATGGCTTGGACGCTTTTCTTGATCGTATGTCTGTCGGCGATGTATTTTACCGGAAAACTCCGCGTTTCACCCGGCTTCAATGCAAAGGATGCCGGTATGCGGATCAGTCCGGTCAGTTGGGCGGTATCTGTTACCGCGAGGGTGACGGCGGAATCTCCGTGATTTTGGACAATGAGGCGATTGCTGAATGTTTTTCCGCTTGATGTTTCAACGGTATCGTCGGCAAAATGGTAGGTTACGCCATAGGTTGTCTGTGCATTCGCATAATGGCTTTCGATGAGAATGAGCAATACCCCTAGTGAAATTCGAAATATGCTTGCCATCATAAGCTGTTGGCGTATCGTAATCGGTCAGCCCCATACTGTGCGAGGATCACGCTCCGTATCGATGAAGTTTGTCATAGAGATAAAAAGAGAACAATAGAAACGTCAATTGGTTTGCCAAACGTTGGGTAGTTCGGCTTCAGACGAGACGCGAAGCGACGCCCAATAGGAAAAGTAAAAAAATAATTTACTAACTATTTGATACTTAAAGTAAGTTTCCTATCTTTGCCGTCCCTTTTGAGGGGATGGTATGTCTTGAACGAAGCCCTACTGCTTCGATGGACGTTAATAGATTAATAGAAACATGTCAGGAATTATTGGAAAAAAAGTAGGAATGACCAGCATTTACGATGCCGACGGGAAAAACATCCCATGTACGGTGATCGAAGCTGGCCCGTGCGTGGTAACGCAGATACGCACGGATGAAAAGGATGGCTATTCCGCTGTTCAACTCGCTTTCGATGATGCGAAAGAGAAGAACACTTCGGCCCCTTTGAAAGGGCACTTCGCCAAAGCGAAGACCGAGCCCAAGCGTAAAATGGTAGAATTTAAAACCTTCCCCGACGAGAAAACACTTGGCGACGTGGTGACTGTTTCCATTTTTGAAGAAGGTGAGTATGTGGATGTGGTAGGTACTTCAAAAGGAAAAGGTTTCCAGGGTGTAATGAAACGTCACGGCTTCGGTGGTGTTGGTGGGGCTACCCACGGACAGCACAACCGCTTGCGTGCACCCGGTTCATTGGGTGCCTCGTCATGGCCGTCGCGCGTATTCAAAGGCATGCGTATGGCAGGCCGTACCGGGGGTGACCGTGTAAAGGTTCAAAACCTGCAAGTATTGAAGGTTTATGAAGCGGAAAACCTGATCGTGATCAGTGGTTCTATCCCCGGAGCCAAAGGTTCTTACGTAATCGTAGATAAATAAGGAGATGGAAGTTAACGTTTTAAATATATCAGGTAAAGAAACAGGTGCCAAGGTGCAACTTCCTGAATCGGTATTTGGGGTAGAACCCAACGACCATGCGATTTACTTGGATGTGAAGCAATACCTCGCTAACCAGCGTCAAGGTACACACAAATCCAAGCAGCGTAATGAAATCGCGGGCTCTACGCGCAAACTGCATAAGCAAAAGGGAACAGGTGGTGCCCGTGCAGGTAGTATTAAATCCCCTTTGTTCAACGGTGGTGGCCGGATCTTCGGTCCGCAGCCCCGGGACTATAGCTTCAAGCTGAATAAGAAGCTCAAAGCATTGGCACGTAAGTCTGCATTGAGTTATAAGGCCAAGGAAAACAACATATTGGTGTTGGACGAAGTGAACTTCGATTCCATCAAAACCAAGAACTATGTAAACCTGGTAAATAGCTTGAACATCGCCGCTGAAAAAACCTTATTGGTTTTATCCGCACAAGACAACAACGTTTATTTATCAAGCAGAAATCTGAAGAAAACAAAAGTGATCACAGCCGGTGAGCTGAACACCTATGACGTGTTGAACGCCGGTAAGCTTTTGTTGACCACCGCTTCTGTTAAAATATTGGAGGAGGCATTTGCCAAGTAATATGGAAATTATCAAGAAACCCGTATTGACTGAGAAAGCATCGTTGCTTACTGAAAAGCTAAACCGCTATGCTTTCAAAGTGGACCACAGGGCGAACAAGATACAGATTAAGCAAGCCGTAGAGCAAATGTTCGGCGTGACGGTCCTGGCGGTGAATACCATCGTGGTAGCCGGCAAAGCCAAGAACCGCTATACGAAAGCTGGTTTTGTATCCGGAAAAACCCCGAAGTATAAGAAGGCCATCATCACGATCAAGGATGGCGAAACGATTGACTTTTACAGTACTATATAATTAGAGATGGCAGTTAAAAGATTCAAACCGGTTACCCCTGGCACCCGCTTCCGAGTAGGCGGTGTCTATTCGGATGTCACCACCAACGTTCCTGAGAAGTCGTTGGTTGTGAAGATCAAGAAGTCAGGCGGTAGAAATAATTCCGGTAAAATGACTATGCGTTACATCGGTGGGGGGCATAAAAAAGCATACCGATTGATTGATTTTAAACGCGATAAAAAAGATATCCCCGCAACAGTTGCCACGATAGAGTATGATCCCAACCGTTCAGCACGTATTGCCTTGTTGCATTATGCGGATGGCGAAAAGCGTTATATCATCGCGCCGACGGGATTGAAAGTAGGGCAGACGATTGTATCGGGCGAGAAAGTAGCTCCCGAAATCGGCAACACCCTGCCCTTGCAGAACATTCCCTTGGGTTCCATCGTTCACAACATTGAATTGAACCCAGGACAAGGGGGGACTATTGCCCGCAGCGCCGGCACGTATGCGCAGCTGTCTGCCCGCGATGGTAAATATGCGATCATTAAGTTGCCGTCTGGTGAAAGCCGCATGATATTGGCTACTTGCTTAGCCACGATCGGCTCGGTATCCAATGCGGAGAAAGCCAATGAAGTATTGGGTAAAGCGGGACGGAAACGTTGGCTGGGACGCCGCCCACGCGTACGTGGTGTGGCCATGAACCCGGTAGATCACCCGATGGGTGGTGGCGAAGGCCGTGCTTCGGGAGGTCATCCGCGTTCACGTAAAGGGCTGTTGGCCAAAGGCTACAAAACCCGCAGCAAGAAGAAAGTATCGAATCGTTACATTATTGAGAGAAGGAAGAAATAATGGCTCGTTCAGTAAAAAAAGGTCCTTATATCGACCACAACTTAGAAAGAAAAGTTCTTTCTATGAATGAAACAAACAAGAAATCGGTAGTCAAGACTTGGTCTCGTAGATCCATGATTTCGCCGGATTTTGTTGGCCATACCTTTGCCGTGCACAATGGCAATAAATTTATTCCCGTATATGTAACGGAAAACATGGTAGGTCACAAGCTCGGTGAATTTGCGCCAACGCGCACATTCAGGGGGCACGCAGAAAAGAAAAAGTAATAGGCAATGGAAGCAACACGAAAACTAAAGAAGTCTGTTATTATCAAACAGCGCAAAGAGCAGGAAAAGGCTCAGGTAGGAGGAGCTTCTACTGCCAAATTATTGAATTGCCCTACCTCGCCTCGTAAGATGCGGTTGGTGGTAGATCTGATCCGCGGCGAAAAAGTAGAGCATGCCTTGTACATCTTGAAGCATACGAATAAGGAAGCAGCGATCCGTGTAGAAAAACTGCTGCTCTCAGCCATCAAGAACTGGGAAACAAAAAATGAAGATAAGTCCGTGGAAGAAAGCGAATTGTTCGTCAAAGAAGTATTCGTGGGCGGAGGACGCCAATTGAAGCGGTTACGTCCGGCACCGCAAGGCCGTGGATACCGTATCCGTAAGCGCTCGAATCACGTCACGTTGGTAGTGGACAGCAAGAACAACGCAACACAAAACTAATTTATCAAGTAATGGGACAAAAAGCAAATCCAATAGGTAACAGATTAGGAATCATCAAAGGTTGGGATTCCAATTGGTTCGGAGGCAAAAACTATTCCGATAAATTAGTGGAGGACGAGCGGATCCGTAAATATCTGTCGGTTCGTATCGCAAAGGGTGGCGTATCCAAGGTGGTCATCGAGCGTACATTGAAGCGCATCACGGTGACGATCCACACCGCGCGTCCGGGCATTGTCATCGGTAAAGGCGGACAGGAAGTGGATAAGATCAAAGAGGAGTTGAAGAAGCTGACCAAGAAAGATGTTCAGATCAATATTTTCGAGATCAAGCGTCCGGAACTGGAAGCACACCTGGTGGCTGAGGGCATTGCCAAGCAGCTCGAGGCGCGCATCTCCTTCCGTCGCGCGATGAAGACTTCAATTGCTTCGACGATGCGCATGGGTGCTGAAGGCATCAAGATTATGTGCGCAGGACGTTTGGGCGGCGCTGAAATGGCCCGTACCGAGCAATATAAAGAAGGACGTATCCCATTGCATACCTTCCGCGCGGACATCGACTACGCATTGGTAGAAGCATTGACCACGTATGGTAAGATTGGTGTGAAGGTGTGGATATGCAAGGGCGAAGTGTATGGTAAACGCGACCTGTCTCCCAACGTGGGTCAGACTTCAGGGGTGAAGCCACGTACCGAAGGTGCTACTGGCGAGTTCCGGGGTGATAGCCGCAGAGGCGGCGGTGGCGATCGTCGGAGCAATGACCGTCGTGGTGGCGGTGGCGGCGATCAACGCCGTGGCGGAGGACCCGGACAGAACCGTGGTGGCGGTGGAAATCGTGGCGGCCAGAACAGGAGAGGTTAAGTAATTTTTAAAAAATAGCAACTGCCTATCGGCAGCGTTAATTAAGATACGAACATGTTACAGCCAAAAAGAACAAAGTTCAGGAAGATGCAGAAAGGGCGCATGAAAGGCAACGCCACCCGTGGGGCGGAGTTGGCTTTCGGATCTTTCGGTATCAAGTCAATGGAGCCGGCGTGGATTACCAGCCGCCAGATCGAAGCAGCTCGTATTGCGGTAACCCGTTATATGAAACGTGAAGGTCAGGTGTGGATCCGTGTTTTCCCGGATAAGCCCGTGACTAAGAAGCCTGCAGAGGTACGGATGGGTAAGGGTAAAGGTGCTCCAGAATATTGGGTAGCAGTAGTGCGTCCCGGACGCATGCTGTTTGAAGCAGAAGGCGTGCCCCTGGAAGTAGCCAAGGAGGCCTTGCGCCTTGCCGCACAAAAGCTGCCTGTACAAACGAAGTTTGTGATACGTAGAGACTACGAACAAGCGTAAATGAAACTGGCGCTGTCTGCCACTGGTCTTGCCGCCGTTACCGGCAAGCCGCTACGGGGTGTTAAACCGTGGGAGTAATCGGAAGCAGATATCCGGTAAAACAATGAATAGAGATGAAAAATTCAGAAATCGTAGAATTGTCAAACGAGGATTTAGTGGCCAAGATCGCTGAAGAGAAGGCTGCCCTCACCAAATTGAAATTTGCACATGCTGTTTCAGCAATAGAGAATCCAAACCGGATTAAGTACGGGCGTAAAACAATCGCCCGCTTGATGACCGAGTTGACGAAGCGTAAAAAGGCCGAAAAAGCGGCCAGCGCAGCAAATGAAACAGCCGCTGAGGCATAAACAGAAAGTCGAAATGGAAAGAAATTTAAGAAAAACAAGGATCGGCTTGGTAGTGAGTAACAAAATGGACAAATCCATCGTGGTGGCAGTGGAACGTAAAGTGAAGCACCCGATCTATGGCAAGTTCCTAAAGAAAACTACCAAATTCAAGGCTCATGACGAAAACAACACGTGCGGTATCGGCGACACGGTGTTGATCATGGAAACGCGTCCGCTGAGCAAGACCAAGAATTGGCGTTTAGTAGAAATTTTAGAAAGGGCTAAGTAACATGGTACAACAGGAATCAAGACTCAATGTGGCCGACAATAGCGGGGCTAAGGAAGTATTAGTCATTCGCGTATTGGGCGGTACCGGCAAGCGTTATGCATCAATTGGCGACAAGATCGTTGTTACTGTGAAAAGTGCTTTGCCCTCAGGAAACGTAAAAAAAGGAACGGTTTCCAAGGCAGTGGTCGTAAGGACGAAAAAAGAGATCCGCCGCAAGGATGGATCCTATATCCGCTTTGACGACAATGCTGCCGTATTGTTGAACAATCAGGATGAACCTCGCGGAACACGTATCTTCGGCCCGGTAGCTCGGGAATTGCGTGAAAAGCAGTTCATGAAAATCGTATCATTAGCACCGGAGGTATTATAATCATGGGACAGACAAAGACATCGACACATAAGATTAAAATCCGTACGGGAGATTTGGTAAAAGTCATTTCTGGCAATTCCAAAGGTACTCAGGGTAAAGTGTTGGAGGTATTCATAGCCGAAAACAGGGCGATCGTGGAAGGGGTGAATATCGTGAAGAAACACACCAAGCCGAGTGCAGCCAACCCCAATGGGGGAATCATTGAAAAGGAGGCCGCGATCCATATCTCCAATCTCGCTTTTGTAGACCCGAAATCTGGGAAACCTACTCGTATCGGGCGTAAATTGAAGGAAGTGGACGGCAAGAAGAAAATCGTTCGTATTGCAAAAAAATCAGGGGAGGAAATTGACTAATGACTTACGTACCAAGACTGAAGGCGAAATATAAGGATGAGATCCGTACGACGCTGAAAGAGAAGTTTCAATATAAGAGCGTCATGCAGGTGCCCAAGCTGGAAAAGATAGCGGTGAGCCAAGGGGTAGGTGCTGCTACTGCTGACAAGAAATTAATAGACAATGCCATCAATGAAATGACATTGATCACCGGTCAGAAAGCCGTAGCAACCAAGTCGAAGAAGGACATCTCCAATTTTAAGCTCCGTAAAGGAATGCCGATTGGTGTGCGTGTCACCCTCCGCGACAGCAAGATGTATGAGTTTCTTGATCGGTTGGTAGCCGTAGCGCTGCCACGGATCCGCGATTTCCGCGGCATCAATGACAAAGGTTTTGACGGCCGTGGCAACTATACGTTGGGAATCACCGAGCAGATCATATTTCCAGAGATTGATATTGACAAAATCAATAAAATCCAGGGAATGGATATTACCTTTGTAACCAGCGCAAAGACAGACGTTGAGGCGTTGGAATTGTTGAAACAGTTTGGATTACCATTCAAAAATCAAAATACAGTAACTAATGGCTAAAGAAGGAATTAAAGCACGCGAAATTAAGCGCGCCAAATTGGTGGCGAAATATGCAGAGAAACGCGCTGCCCTGAAAGCTGCCGGCGACTATGAGGCGCTCGATAAGCTGCCCAAGAACGCTTCTCCTGTCCGTTTGCACAACCGCTGCAAGCTGACCGGACGCCCTAGGGGCTACATGCGCCAGTTTGGCATCTCACGGGTAACCTTCCGCGAAATGGCGTTGGCTGGAAAGATCCCGGGCGTGAAGAAAGCTTCCTGGTAGTGATGGGTGGTGGGTGACTGGTGGTGAGTGATTGGTGGCCCAGAAGAAAAATGAATTATTAACCGGTAATAGGTCCGGAAGCCATGGTGGCTGAAGGATACCGTTATCACAATGAATATATAGATGAATACAGATCCAATAGCGGATTACCTTACCCGAGTAAGGAATGCCATCAAGGCCAACCACAGGGTTGTAGAAATTCCTGCATCGAACCTCAAGAAAGAGATTACGAAAGTGCTTTTTGATAAAGGTTACATTGCGAATTACAAATTTGAGGATGAAACAATACAAGGCATCATCAAGATTGCCCTGAAATATCATCCGGTGAGCAAAGTACCTGCTATCCGCACCTTGAAACGTGTGAGCAAGCCTGGTCTGAGGAAATATGCGGGAGTGGATGAGATGCCACGTGTGTTGAACGGTTTGGGAATCGCCATCCTTTCTACTTCGAAAGGTGTGATGACCGATAAGGAGGCCCGTCTTCAAAATGTCGGCGGCGAAGTTTTATGTTACGTATATTAATCAGGAGGAGCACACAAAATGTCAAGAATTGGAAAAGCACCTATCGCCATACCCACAGGGGTGACGATAACGGTATCGGATCAAAACCTAGTGACGGTGAAAGGCCCCAAAGGTGAGCTGAGCCAGCAGGTAGATAAGGATATACAGGTGGAGCAAGAGGATGGCAAGCTGTTGGTAAAGCGCCCTACGGAACAAAAGCGGCATAAGGCCCTCCATGGTTTGTACCGTTCGCTGCTGAACAATATGGTAGTCGGTGTCACCGATGGGTATAAAACTGTCCAAGAATTAGTGGGTGTGGGTTACCGCGCCAGCGCACAAGGAAGCACGCTTGATCTGACGCTGGGTTTTTCGCACCAGGTGGTGCTTATCCTTCCGAAGGAAGTGAAAGTAACCACGACGGCTGAAAAAGGGAAAAACCCAACCATCACACTGGAGTCTATCGACAAGCAATTATTGGGACAAGTGGCCGCAAAGATCCGTTCATTGCGTGCACCAGAGCCCTACAAAGGAAAAGGTATTAAATTTGCTGGTGAGCAGTTGCGTCGCAAAGCAGGTAAATCAGCAGCTAAAAAATAGTAACCATGGCAGGAAGTAAAGTTTCGCGTAGGGAGCGTATCAAAAAGGGGATCAGAAAGCATGTTGCTGGATCTCAGGAACGCCCACGCTTATCCGTATACAGGAGTAATAAAGCAATATATGCGCAGGTGATTGATGACCAAGCGGGCGTAACCCTGGTCTCGGCATCGTCCTTGGCTAAGGATTTCGCTGCATCAGGCAATAAAGTAGACCAGTCTAAGGCTGTGGGTAAACTGATTGCGGAGAAGGCATTGGCAGCGGGAATTAGTAAAGTAGTTTTTGACCGTAATGGGTATCTATACCACGGCCGGGTAAAATCACTCGCCGAAGGTGCCCGGGAAGCCGGTTTGGATTTTTAATCATCGAGAACATGTCATTAAGCAATATAAAAAGAGTAAAGTCGAGCGAAATCGAATTGAAGGATCGCTTGGTCAGTATCCAGCGTGTAGCCAAAGTAACCAAGGGCGGCCGTACATTCAGCTTTTCTGCCATCGTGGTAGTGGGCGATGAGAATGGCGTAGTGGGTTATGGATTGGGCAAAGCCAAGGAGGTAACCGAGGCCATCACGAAGGGAATCGATGACGCGAAGAAAAACTTGATTAAAGTGCCAATCATCAAAGGCACAGTACCTCACGAACAATATGGCAAGTATTCAGGCGGTAATGTGCTGATCAAACCCGCCGTACACGGTACGGGCGTATTGGCCGGCGGTGCCATGCGTGCGGTATTGGAAAGCGCTGGCGTCACCGATGTATTGGCCAAATCATTGGGCTCATCCAACCCGCACAACGTAGTGAAGGCAACCATCGATGCCTTGTTGAAAATGCGCGATGCTTATACCGTGGCCCAACAGCGTGGTGTGGATTTGAATAAGGTATTTAACGGATAACTATCATGACAAAGATCAGAATCACCCAAATAAAGAGCATCATCGATAGGAGTGAGCGCCAAAAGCGTACGATTAAAGCATTGGGTCTTGGCAAGATCAACCACACAGTGGAAGTGGAAGCCACGCCTTCTATCATCGGTATGGTGCGCAAGGTTAATCACCTTGTGGCAATAGAGCAAGTATAACATACGTTTAATCGCTGTGCCTGTATAGTGAAAGCGAAGGTGCAGCATAATATGAATTTGAGAGATGAATTTAAGTAATCTAAAACCAGCAGCAGGATCAGTAAAGAGCGGGAAACGCATAGGCCGTGGTACCGGTTCGGGACGCGGAGGCACGTCAACCCGGGGACACAAGGGGGCTCAATCGCGTTCAGGCCATAGTTCGAAAGTCGGCTTTGAAGGCGGACAGATGCCTTTGCAGCGGCGTGTGCCAAAATCTGGTTTCAAAAACCTCAATCGGGTGGAATATGTAGGGATCAACCTGGATGTTCTGCAAGGACTGGCAGATAAATTCAAGTTGTCTGTTATTGACTTTGATGCATTGAAGTCACACGGGTTGGTTTCGAAAAAAAGCGACTTGGTGAAGATTTTGGGCAGAGGGGAATTGACCTTGAAGATCGAGGTAAAAGCACATGCGTTTTCAGCCACGGCACAACAAGCGATTGAAGCTGCAGGAGGCTCGATCGTAAAACTTTAATACATGAAGAAGCTAATTACAACCTTAACCAATATCTGGAAGATCGATGATCTAAGAACGCGTATTTTGAATACGCTTCTCTTTTTATTGATCTACCGTATTGGATGCCATATTGTGCTTCCGGGGGTCAATCCGGCCGCGCTTCAGACTGAAGCCAAGGAAGGGCTGCTTGGATTGCTGGATATGTTTGCCGGAGGGTCATTTTCCCGTTCGGCAATATTCGCATTAGGGGTAATGCCCTATATCTCGGCATCTATCGTGGTGCAGCTATTGGGGATAGCAGTGCCTTATTTCCAGAAAATGCAGAAAGAGGGCGAAAGCGGGCGCAAAAAGATGGGCCAGATCACGCGTTACCTCACGCTGGGCATCACCTTGGTGCAATCTGTTGCCTACGTTCGTACGCAAATAGATGGGGGTGCGAAAATGATTGCGGATCCCATGTTTACGATATTGGCGGCGTTTGTACTGACGGCGGGGACATTGTTTGTCATGTGGTTGGGCGAGAAGATTACCGATAAGGGGATCGGCAACGGTATTTCGTTGATCATCATGGTCGGTATCATTGCTCAATTGCCGAGTGGGATTACCGCCGAGTGGTTCTCTCGCATGAGTACGGGCGGCGGCGGCCCAATTCCGCTGTTGCTGGAATTTATTGCGTTGTTTTTTGTGGTCATCTTCACGATACTCATTGTACAGGGTGTCCGCAAAATACCGGTACAATATGCGAAGAAGATCGTAGGGAACAAGCAGTATGGCGGTGTGCGGCAGTATATTCCCCTGAAAGTAAATGCGGCAGGGGTGATGCCCATCATCTTCGCGCAGGCCATTATGTTTGTGCCGATGAGCCTTAGCCAGTTTTTCCCTGATCTGCAGTCTCCGTTTTTGACATCGCTGAGCAACTATACGTCAGTGGCGTATAACGTGACGTTTTCCATATTGATCATTGCGTTTACGTTTTTCTATACGGCGATCATGGTCAATCCACAGCAGATGTCTGAGGATATGAAGAAAAACGGCGGGTTTATCCCCGGCATTAAACCCGGACAAGCGACTAATTTTTATATCGACAGCGTGATATCCAAGATTACACTGCCAGGAGCGGTTTTCTTGGCCATTATTGCCATCATGCCCGCCATTGCCAGCCTTTTCGGAGTGAATAATCAGTTTGCGCATTTCTATGGCGGTACGTCGTTGCTTATTTTAGTTGGGGTGGTGTTGGATACTTTGCAGCAAATCGAAAGCCATCTGCTGATGCGTCATTATGACGGGTTGATGAAGACTGGACGGATAAAGGGGCGTACCCCCGTGAGTTCAGGACCTACTCAATCAGTCATATAACCTTTAGCATGTCTAAAGTCTATTACAAGTCTGCCGAGGATATCGAGCAACTGCGAAAGTCAGCCAATGTACTTTCGCGGTTGCTGGGTGAAATAGCCAAGGAAATTAAGCCGGGTGTCACGACATTGTCATTAGACAAGCTGGCTTATGCATATATACAGGACCACGGCGGTCGGCCGGCCTTCTTGAACTATAACGGTTTCCCTAATTCCCTGTGCATTTCGGTAAACGATCAGGTGGTTCACGGTATACCCAGTGCCTATGAGCTGAAGGATGGAGACATCGTCTCCGTTGACGGCGGAGTAGAACTGGACGGCTTTATCAGTGATTCGGCCTATACATTTGAGGTGGGAGAGGTGGGCGATGATGTCCGGCAGCTCCTGCGGGTGACATTGGAGTCGCTGGAGCTCGCTACGAGGCAAGCCGTAGCCGGCAAACGAGTCGGAGATATCGCCTTTACGGTGCAGGAACACGTAAGCCAATACGGCTATGGTATTGTAAGGGAGTTGGTGGGCCACGGAGTAGGCTATAAGCTTCATGAGAAACCCGAGGTACCCAACTATGGGAAACGGGGCACGGGAGTCAAACTGGAGGAAGGGCTGGTCATCTGCATAGAGCCCATGATTAACATGGGGAAGGCAGGGGTGAAGTTTTGGGACGACGGGTGGACGGTAAGCGCCGTAGACGGCAAACCATCAGCCCATTACGAGCATATGGTAGCCATCCGGAAGGGGACGCCAGATATACTGACGACGTTTGACTATATTGATGAAGTTTTGAATAAAAAGGGTTGACAAACAATTTTTTTTGCTTATCTTTGCATCCCTGTTTGTATTGGGGTATAATTAGATAATAATCAAGACTATATGGCTAAACAAGCCTCAATTGAGCAAGACGGAGTCATTAAAGAAGCACTTTCCAACGCCATGTTTCGTGTGGAGCTGGAGAATGGGCATGAGATCATCGCCCATATTTCGGGGAAAATGCGGATGCATTACATTAAGATTTTACCTGGAGACCGGGTAAAACTGGAGATGTCGCCATACGATTTGACAAAAGGAAGAATAACGTATCGATATAAGTGATAAGTTAAAAGTAAAAACAAAAAAGCAGAGTCCTGATAATATAAAGATCATGAAAGTCAGAGCATCCATCAAGAAGCGTAGCGCGGATTGCAAGATTATCCGTCGCAAAGGCAAAGTATTTGTAATCAATAAGAAGAACCCGAAGTTTAAGCAACGTCAGGGATAACATCGTAAATAATTAATATGGCAAGGATTGCAGGTATAGATTTACCGAAAAACAAAAGAGGAGAGATTGGCCTCACCTACATCTATGGAATTGGCCGGTCTACTGCCCAACGTATTTTGAATAAGGCCGGTATCGACTACAACGTGAAGGTACAGGATTGGGATGACGAGCAGTTGTCGGCCATCCGGAACGTCATCAACGAGGAGATCAAAGTAGAAGGTGCACTCCGTTCGGAAGTTCAATTGAATATTAAACGTTTGATGGATATCGGTTGCTACCGCGGCCTTCGCCACCGCAAGCACCTGCCTGTCCGCGGTCAACGCACGAAGAACAATTCGCGCACACGGAAAGGCAAGCGCAAGACTGTTGCAAATAAGAAAAAAGCTACTAAATAATAATTGAGAAGAGACAATGGCTAAGAGTAAAAAAGTAAGCAAGAAGCGTATCGTTGCCATCGAGCCTGTTGGCCAGGCGCATATCAACGCTACCTTTAATAACATCATCGTTACGCTTACCAACAATCAGGGACAGACCATCTCGTGGTCAAGTGCCGGCAAAATGGGCTTCAAGGGATCTAAGAAAAACACCCCTTATGCGGCTTCTCAAGCGGCTGGTGACTGCGGCAAAGTGGCTCACGATTTGGGATTGCGCAAAGTGGAGGTTTTCGTAAAAGGCCCTGGTGCCGGACGCGAGTCGGCCATCCGGACCTTGCAAAATTCGGGTATTGAAGTAATGGCTATCAAAGACATTACGCCGCTGCCCCACAATGGATGCCGCCCCCCCAAACGTAGAAGAGTATAATAACAATTTTTTAAAGCTAAGATTCTTCAGCTATAGGCTGAACGATACTTTAAAACCAACAATTATATGGCGAGATATACAGGACCGAAGTCCAAAATTGCCCGGAAATTTAGAGAACCTATTTTCGGGCCCGACAAAGCGCTGGAGCGCAAAAATTACCCTCCCGGACAGCACGGGGTTTCAAAGCGTAGAGGCAAACAATCGGAATATGCCGTGCAGTTGCTGGAGAAACAGAAAGCCAAATATACCTATGGTGTTTTGGAACGGCAATTTGCCAACCTGTTTGCAAAGGCCTCGTCGAAACACGGTATCACCGGTGAGGTATTCCTGAAATTGCTGGAAGCCCGTTTGGACAATACAGTTTATCGCTTAGGCATTGCGCCCACACGTTCAGCTGCTCGTCAGTTGGTGAGCCATAAACATATCACCGTAAACGGCGAATTGGTGAACATCCCCTCATACAGCCTCCGTCCCGGTGACGTGGTGGCGGTCCGTGAGCGCTCAAAATCGCTTGAAGCGATTGCCAGCACAGTGGCTGGCCACAAGATCAACAAATTCAGTTGGTTGGAGTGGAACGCAAACGAGCTGACGGGTAAATTCCTCAATTATCCGGAACGCACCGAGATTCCTGAGAATATCAAAGAAAACTTAATTGTCGAGTTGTACTCCAAATAAGTAATGAGCGGAGAAAGCATGGGCTGTTTGTTAGTCTATGCTATTTCTGCTGTATAGCAATTATTGTAAACAAACATTAAGAATAAGTTAAATGGCAATCTTAGCATTTCAACGACCTGATAAAGTTATCATGCAGAAATCCACGGATTTCGATGGCACGTTTGAATTTCGTCCATTGGAGCCAGGTTTCGGTGTGACCATTGGTAATGCTTTACGCCGTATTCTACTGTCCTCTTTAGAAGGATATGCAATCACATCGGTTCGTTTCTCAGGTGTATCACACGAATTTTCTACCATCAAAGGTGTCGTGGAAGATGTTACCGAGATTATCCTGAACCTGAAACAGGTGCGTTTCAAGAAGACAGGAGAAATGGGTGATTCTGAGAAGATCTTCATGGTGGTCAATGGACAAGATCAACTGACTGCTGGAGACATCACCAATTTTTCTACCAATTTTACCGTGCTGAACCCAGACCTGGTCATCTGTAATATGGAAAGCTCGGTGACGCTGGAGGTGGAAATCACTGTCAATAAAGGAAGGGGATACGTGAATGCGGAGGAAAACAAGGTAACGGACGGTCCGGTGGGCGTGATTGCTGTGGACTCGATTTTTACGCCGATCAAGAACGTAAAGTATACTATCGAGAACTACCGCGTCGAGCAGAAGACCGACTATGAAAAGTTGTTGTTGGATATCTCGACCGACGGCTCTATCCATCCTGAAGATGCGCTCAAGGAAGCCGCCAAGATTTTGATTCAGCATTTTATGCTCTTCTCTGATGAAAATATGCTGCTCGAATCGCAAGCCAAGGAAGAGACGAAGGTGGTAGATGAGGAGATCCTGCACATGCGCAAGATCCTGAAGACCGAATTGGTCGATTTGGATTTGTCGGTACGTGCACTTAACTGCCTGAAAGCAGCTGACATCCGCACGCTTGCTGAGTTGGTGACGTATGATGTGGCCGACATGCTGAAATTCAGGAACTTCGGCAAGAAATCCCTGAGTGAAATTCAGGAACTGGTAAAGTCGAAAGGTTTGTCGTTTGGAATGAACTTGTCAAAATACAAACTGGACGAAGAATAAGTAGTAAATAAATAGCGACCTGTTGCATAATTCCTCTTGGCAAAGGAAAAAGTAAAAATAAAAAGTAAAAATTAACAGCCGTCATGCTTTTGGTTTTTAACTTTTGACTTCGAAAGAACGGTATGCACAAATTTTAAAATCAAAATGAGACACGGAAAAAAATTCAACCACTTAGGCCGCACAGCAAGTCATCGTAAAGCGATGTTGTCTAACATGGCCACTTCGCTGATCAAGCACAAGCGCATTACCACTACCCTGGCCAAAGCCAAAGCATTGCGCCAATATGTAGAACCATTGATTACCAAATCCAAGAGTGATACCACGCATTCACGCCGTACGGTATTCAGCTACTTGCAAGACAAGGATGCTGTGACGATACTGTTCCGTGAAATCTCGGAGAAAGTGGCTAGCCGTCCGGGTGGTTACACACGCATCATTAAGTTGGAAAACCGGATGGGTGACAACGCCGAAATGGCATTCATCGAGTTAGTGGATTATAATGAGGTGTACCAAAAGAATGGTGCGACGACAGAACGCAAGTCTACACGACGACGCGGAGGCAAGAAGAAAGCCGGTGCGACAGGCGCTGCCCCTGCTGAGGTAGCTACGGAGAACACGACCGAAGAGGAAGTGGTAACCGAGCCAGCAGCCGAAGAGTCACCTGAAACGCCGGAAGCCACGGTTGCTGAAGCAACTGGAGCCGAAGACGACACCACAGAAACGGAAGAAACGCCAAAGGAAGGGAAGAAGAAAGACTAAGCGATTGGTTTGGTGAATGAGTTAAACCCGTTTTTGAAAAAAAAGCGGGTTTTTTTATTGGGACGTTTTTCATCATTATTATTTGATCAGTTAGTTGCATTTGACAAACTCTTTTTAATTTTGACAACACATGAACTTATTTGACGTATACCCCATTAATCCCATTGCCATCGCCAGCGCCAAAGGCAGTATCGTATGGGACGCGCAGGGAAATGAATACCTTGATTTATACGGCGGTCATGCCGTTATTTCCATCGGCCACACGCATCCCCATTACGTAAAACGGATCACCGAGCAATTGAATAAAATTGGTTTTTATTCCAACTCGGTGGAAATGCCCTTGCAACGACAATTGGGCGCACTGTTGGGCGATGTATCCGGAAAGAAGGATTATCAGTTGTTTCTGTGTAACTCGGGGGCAGAAGCCAATGAAAACGCACTGAAACTAGCTTCCTTCCATAACGGACGGAAAAAGGTTATTGCGTTTAAAGGCGCTTTCCATGGGCGTACATCATTGGCGGTGGCGGCCACCGATAATCCCAAGATCGTCGCACCGGTGAACGAGACGGATAACGTTACCTTTTTACCATTCAACGACATAGAAGCCTTAGAAAATGCATTCGCATCCTATGGAGAATTAATTTCGTCGGTCATTATCGAAGGTATACAGGGGGTCGGGGGCATTCAGGTGGCCTCGGGCGACTTCCTGCGGAAAATCCGTACGCTGACGGAGCAGTACGGTGCGGTGTTCATCGCCGACTCCGTACAATGCGGATACGGCCGAACGGGTAAGTTCTATTCGCATGATCATGCTGAAGTGGAGGCTGATATTTATAGCATGGCCAAAGGGATGGGCAATGGTTTTCCCATTGGGGCCATCGCGATATCGCCAAAGATTAAGCCTTGGTTTGGCATGCTGGGCACCACTTTTGGCGGCAACCACTTGGCCTGCGCCGCGGCGTTGGCGGTATTGGAAGTGATGCAGGAAGAAACACTGATGCGTAATGCGGCCGAAGTGGGCCATTACCTCACGGAGGAGCTTGGCAAATTTGATATGATCCGGGAGGTCCGTGGGCGGGGGTTAATGATTGGCATCGATTTGCCGGAGCGGTTCGCCTCGGTCAAGCGAGATTTGTTGGCCAAAAACCGTATCTTCACAGGCGAGGCCAAACCAAACGTCATCCGATTGCTTCCAGCGTTGAGCTTGACGAAGGCACATGCCGACCGGTTTTTGGAGGCATTGGACGAACGGTTGAAAGGCGTGTACCTCAGTAGATAAAATATAGTCCTATGAAGCAATTTTTTTCGGTCGCGGACGTAGCGAACCTGTCCGGTATCGTAGATGAGGCCTTGATGCTGAAGCGTAATCCTTTTGGCTACGAACAGTTGGGCCAACGAAAGACGCTGGGCCTGGTATTTCTCAACCCGAGCCTGCGCACACGCCTGAGCACACAAAAGGCAGCGTTGAATCTGGGAATGGAGGTGATGGTGATGAACATGGATAAGGATGGCTGGGCGCTGGAGACGAGGGACGGCGTAGCGATGGATGGTAACACGGTAGAGCATATCCGCGAAGCCGCAGCCGTGATGGGACAGTATTGCGACATCTTAGGTATACGGTCGTTTCCGAGGTTGCAGGATCGTGAGGAGGATTATAGCGAGGAGCTATTCAAGAAATTTATCCGCTTTTGCGGGGTACCTGTGATAAGTCTCGAAAGCGCTACCCGCCATCCGCTGCAAAGCCTTACGGACCTGATTACGATCAAGGAACAATGGAAGGGTACAGCACGCCCCAAGGTGGTACTGGCATGGGCACCCCATGTAAAGGCCTTGCCACAGGCGGTGCCCAATTCGTTTGCCGAATGGATGTGCCGGGCACAGGCGGAGGGCATGGTTGATTTCACGATTGCACATCCGGCGGGATATACGCTTGCTGAAAGTTTCACTCCAGGGGCGTCGATAACCCACACGCTGGACGCGGCCTTGGAGGGAGCGGACTTTGTATATGTGAAGAACTGGTCTTCGTATGAGGACTATGGGAAAATTCATGCGGTTGAAGGGCAGTGGATGCTTGACAATAACAAACTTGCACTGACGAGCAACGCCAAAGTGATGCATTGTTTGCCCGTACGCCGCGATGTTGAGCTGGCGAGCGAAGTGCTGGATGGTCCTCAATCCCTAGTGATCCAAGAGGCGGGTAATCGGGTCTGGGCAGCGCAGGCGGTGCTGAAACGTTTGTTAGAAGAATCGGTCAGTAAGATATAATTATGGGAACGTCACGTTTATGGGTGATTAAAATCGGTGGTAATATTATCGACCATTCCGAAGGACTAAGTCGTTTTCTTGAGCGTTTTACCACCCTAAGGGGAAATAAAGTGCTCGTACACGGTGGCGGTAAGATCGCTACGCGGATCGCGGGCGACCTTGGCGTTGAGGCGAAGCTGGTGGAGGGTCGCCGCATCACCGACGAAGCAATGTTGCGTGTGGTGACCATGGTATATGCGGGCTTGACCAATAAGCAGATCGTGGCTACGCTGCAGGCGCAGAAGTGCAATGCAATCGGACTCAGCGGAGCTGACGGGAATACGATCAAGGCCGTGAAGCGACCGGTGAGTGACATCGACTATGGGTTTGTAGGGGATATCCTGCCGGGATCGGTGGACGCCGATGCCATAGCGACATTAGTGGACGCCGGCTTTACACCGATTTTTTCGGCCATTACCCATGATGGGCATGGACAACTGCTGAATACCAACGCCGATACGATCGCTTCGGCATTGGCTGTGGCCCTATCCGGACGGTACGATACTTCGTTGGTATATTGTTTTGAAAAGCGGGGCGTATTGCGTGATGTCAACGATGATGACTCGGCCATTGCGGAGATCCGCGCCGGAGAATTTGAGCAACTGAAAGCCGATGGGATCGTAGCGGATGGCATGGTGCCTAAGCTGCATAATGCATTTGACGCCATCGCTAAGGGAGTCAGCGAGGTATGCATAGGTCACGCTGATGATCTTCATTTGTTGCGCGAACGGCAGTTCGGCACCCGATTGATACGGTGATTAGACTTACGATTTACAATTTTAGTATTACGACAGCATTTTTAAACCATATATAATGAGTAAGATTACCATCATCGGAAGCGGCAACATTGGTCTCTCATTGGCCAGGGGATTGGTAAACAAGGCGTATTGCCGGGCCGAAGACATCACCCTGACGCGGCGCAGCCTGAAATCGCTCAGCGAAGAGGCTGCCAAAGGGTTCAACGTGAGCGACAACAATAAGGTGGCCATCTACGACGCCAGCGTTATCGTATTGGCGGTACTGCCGCAGCAACTGAAAAAGGTACTGGAAGAAATTGCCCCCGCGGTGTCACCGGAAAGGCAAACCGTGGTATCGGTGGTGTCGGGTGTTACCTGTGCCAATGTGCGCGACAAGCTGGGCAATAATGTACAAGTCATCCGCGCAATGCCCAATACAGCCATCGCGATCGGGCAGTCGATGACCTGTATCGCATCTGACAATGCATCTGACGACCAATTGGAGCGGGTGACGAAGATGTTCGAAACGGTAGGTGCCGTAGTCACCATCAATGAGGACCTCATGACTTCGGCAACCGCGCTCTGTGCCTGTGGGATTGCCTTTTTCCTCCGCAGCATCCGCGCCGCTTCTCAGGGGGGTGTTGAGATCGGCTTTCATGCCCATGATGCACTGAAAATGGCGGTACAGACGGCCAAAGGCGCGGCCGACCTGCTGCTGCAGACCCAAAGCCATCCTGAAAGCGAAATCGATAAGGTTACTTCTCCCAAGGGATGTACTATTGCCGGACTGAATGAAATGGAACATCATGGATTTAGCTCAGCGTTTATCAAGGGTATCAAACTGTCTGCGCTGAAAGCAGGAGGACTGTATAATGATTGATAAGCTGATCCAAGATAGCACATCTTTGTTGCGTGACCTGATCCGGATCCCTTCTTTCAGTAAAGAAGAGAACCTAACCGGAGATGTCATCGAACGATTTCTGCAGCAGCGGGGCGTACGCACGCACCGCAAGATGAACAATGTATGGGCATACAATAAATTTTTCGATCCAACGAAACCCACCGTCTTGCTCAATTCGCATCACGACACGGTGAAGCCTAATACAGGGTATACGCGTAACCCGTTTTCGCCGGATATCGAAGACGGTAAGTTATATGGATTGGGCAGCAACGACGCTGGCGGATGTTTGGTGTCTTTAATAGCGACGTTTCTGCACTTTTACGCGCAGGAAGGACTTCGGTATAATTTCTGTATTGCCACTACCGCGGAAGAGGAAATCTCCGGGGTCAACGGACTAGAGTTGGTTATTCCGGATTTGGGTCCGTTGGATTTCGCGATCGTGGGCGAGCCTACGCTCATGCAATTGGCCGTGGCCGAACGGGGCTTGATGGTGTTGGATTGTGTTGCACACGGCAAAGCGGGACATGCAGCGCGGGAAGAGGGGGATAATGCCATCTATAAGGCCCTCAAGGATATCGAATGGTTTGTTGGCTACCGTTTCGCCAAGGAGTCCGAAGCATTTGGCCCGATCAAGATGAGTGTGACCGTTATCCACGCGGGGTCGCAGCATAATGTGGTGCCCGCCACCTGTGAGTTTGTCGTGGATGTGCGGGTAACCGATGCCTACCGTAATGAGGAGGTGCTCGAAATCATCCGCCAGCATGTGAGCTGTGAAGTCAAACCCCGCTCGGTAAGGCTTAAGCCTTCATCTATTCCCAAAGACCATCCCATCGTGAGGGCGGGTTTGGCACTTGGGCGAACCACGTATGGTTCTCCGACTACCAGTGATCAAGCGCTGCTCGATATTCCATCACTCAAACTCGGTCCGGGTGACTCGGCCCGCTCGCATATGGCAGACGAATACATTGATGTGGATGAAATAGGTGAAGGGATCCGGTTGTATATCGCGATACTTGACCGGGTGGTGAAGGGTTAGTGAACTCGAGACGGCATAGGTTGTAACTTTTTTCTACGGCGAGCATCCAAGAGAAAAAAAGGACAATTATGCTTATTACAACAACACCCCAGGTAGAGGGGCAACGAATCGTGAAGTATATTGGCTTAGTGAGCGGTGAGACCATTATTGGGGCCAATTTTTTCAGAGACATTTTTGCGGGCCTACGTGATATTGTAGGAGGCCGGTCAGGATCTTACGAGAAAGTATTACGGGAAGCCAAGGAGACGGCTGTTTACGAGATGCAGCAATATGCCGCGTCTTTGGGTGCCAACGCAGTGGTTGGCGTAGACCTCGACTACGAAACCGTAGGCAGTGGCGGCAGTATGCTGATGGTCACCGCCAGCGGCACGGCGGTGGTGCTCGAATAAACGTAGGGCAAAAAAAGGAGCTTATTTACAGCTCCTCCAGTTTCTCTGCGGTTACTTCCGCTTTGATCTTTGCTTCCAATTCATCCATCAGGTCCGGATTGTCAAGCAGCAGCGTCCTCACCGCATCGCGCCCCTGGCCGAGCTTGGTGTCACCGTAGCTGAACCACGAACCGGATTTTTTGATGATGTTGAAATCGACGCCCAAGTCGATGATTTCTCCGGATTTGGATATGCCCTCGCCGAATAGGATGTCGAATTCGGCAATACGGAAAGGAGGAGCGACCTTGTTTTTCACGATCTTTACCTTCACGCGATTACCTGACACCTCATCTGCGTCCTTGATCTGCGCCATGCGGCGGATATCAAGCCGTACCGAAGCATAGAATTTGAGGGCGTTGCCGCCGGTGGTTGTCTCGGGGTTGCCGAACATCACGCCGATCTTTTCACGCAGCTGGTTGATGAAGATGCAGCAGCAGTTGGTCTTGGAGATGGTGCCCGTGAGCTTGCGCAGCGCTTGGGACATCAAGCGGGCTTGAAGACCCATTTTTGAATCACCCATTTCGCCTTCGATTTCTCCCTTGGGTACCAAAGCGGCTACGGAGTCAATGACGATGACGTCAATGGCACCGGACCGGATGAGGTTGTCGGCGATTTCGAGCGCCTGTTCACCGTTGTCCGGTTGGGATATCAACAGGTTTTCGATATCTACGCCGAGCTTTTTAGCATAGTACTTGTCAAATGCATGCTCGGCGTCGATGATGGCCGCAATACCGCCTTTCTTCTGCGCCTCTGCGATGATATGGGTGGCCAATGTTGTTTTACCGGAAGACTCGGGGCCATAGATCTCGATTACCCGGCCCTTTGGCACGCCACCGATGCCCAATGCAATATCCAATCCGATGGAACCCGTTGAAATAGCATCAATAGGCTCCACTGCCGAATCACCTAATTTCATGACGGCACCTTTGCCGTAAGATTTTTCCAGTTTATCTAACGTCAGCTGTAAGGCCTTTAGTTTGTCTTGATTGCTCATTGATTTAGTAATTATTTAGTCAAAGGTATGATTTATTTTATTATTTTACTAATTTTTTTCGTTTTTTCAAAATACCGGCACATCCAGGTGATGGGGCACTCATCACACTTCGGCTTACGGGCAAGGCAGATGTATCGTCCATGTAAAATTAGCCAATGATGGGCAATCGCCAAAGTATCTTTGGGTAAATATTTTACCAACTGCTTTTCCACTGCGAGGGGCGTCTTTGCATCATCGGTAAGCCCAATGCGGTTGGCTACGCGGAATACATGGGTATCTACGGCGATAGCCGGGGCCTGATACACGACTGAAGCGATGACATTAGCGGTCTTGCGCCCAACACCTGGCAGCTTTTGCAGATCATCCACTGTATGGGGTATTACACCATCGAAGTCGTGGATTAGCGTTTGTGCCATGCCTACCAAGTGTTTAGCCTTATTATTCGGATAGCTTACGCTCCGGATGTACGTATACACCTCATCGGACGTGCTGGCCGCGAGGCTTTCGGCATCCGGAAAGCGGTTAAATAATGCAGGGGTTACTTGGTTGATGCGTTTGTCTGTGCATTGGGCGGACAAGATCACCGCTACCAGAAGCTCGTAAGGGTTGCTGTAATTCAATTCGGTTTGCGCATCGGGATTATGCGCCGAAAAATAGTCCACAAATGCCCGGTATCGTTCTTTTTTGAGCATAGCCAAACATAGGGAAAATTACAAACAAAGACTAAATCAGCCCGCAGGTGTTCGCCAGGTTTTCGAATACGACGTGATTTTGTTTACACTTCTGGTTTGCGGTTGCTGGAGCAGGGTATCCATCTTGCTTTTCAGGAAATCGTAGAACAGTTGATCGTCCATATCCAGTCGGATGAATTCTCGTTCTAGTTTTCTAATAACCCCTCGGGGTGAGTTTTTTTTTGTACACGTTTCTATCATAAGCGCGGATATATATTTTATTACAACGCGACAAAACGAATATTAGTATGGATACTGTAACGTTTTTGAGGCTTATTTCTTGCGCGTCGGTTCTGCCGCTTGCTGTTCGGCTAATTGAAGGGCTTTATAAGCATTGACGATTCCGCCGGTCACACAGATCTCATTCAGCGACACCCGCATGTTCTGACCTTCCGGCCCGGTTACCTTGACCCGTTGGTCTACCCGTGTGACGGATTGCATGATGATACGTTTCACCTCCATGGCCGGAAGCGTTGGATAATACGAGCGTATCAGTGCCGCTAATCCGGCTACCACAGGAGATGCCATACTGGTGCCCTGCTGGTCTTTATAGGTCGAACCCGGCATGGTGGAGTAAATATCGACTCCAGGCGCGAATACATCCACTGATCGGCGACCATAGTTAGAAAAGGAGGCGACCAGATCACCATCGTTTTTCCAATGGGTAGCGCCCACTTCTATCCAGGCACCGGCCTCGCCTTTGTTGATCCCTAGGCTATCGACGTAATTGCGATTGGGGAAATTGGGGTCAGCATCGTTGTCTTGGCCATCGTTTCCGGCAGCGTGTACGATGAGCACATCGTTTTCCATGGCAAAACGCACGGCGTCGTCCACCACCTGCTTATCCTTGGCGAAGGCTTTGCCAAAACTCATGTTGATGACCTTGGCTCCATTTTCTACCGCGTAGCGGATCGAGTTGGCCACATCTTTATCGCGCTCATCGCCATCGGGCACGGTACGCAGCGCCATAATGCGTACATTGTCAGCTACGCCTTTAATGCCGGTATCATTATCCCGGATGGCGCCGATGATGCCGGCTACGTGCGTGCCGTGTTCGGCATCGGGTCCTACCACATCGGGATTGCCGTAATCGCGCTCACGGCTGTTTTCGTAGTCATCGCCTATGATGTGGCGAGGGTCATATTCTTTGTTGAGGTGGTAATTGACCTGATTATTGAAATGTTCCACACCTTCCTCCAGCTCTTCATAGAATTTGCTGAAATCCGGTTCGTCTTTCAGCTCTTTCCTGACAATCTTTAAGGCCATCTTTTCCAGATCGCCTTCTGGCCGGTAGGTATCAAAATCAGCGAGCGTGGGTTTGTCTTTGCCCATGCGGACCACCATGGTGTCTATCGTGCGTTTCAAGTCGGCATAACTGATTTGGCCAAACCGCGCCTCCTGCATCTTATTGGCGTAATAGGTAACCATTTTTTGATATTCCTGAAACTCCCGACGCTCCTCTCCGCTCATGGGGGTAGAGGGTAATACGGATACATATTCCGGCTCGAGGTCCCTGATGAGGCGCGTCACCTCCATATTATCATATTGTACATTTTCGCCGTTGGCATTACCCAGGAAATTCCAACCGTATTTATCGTTGATATAGCCGTTGTCATCCGCATCAGCACCTGTGGATGCACTATCCTTTTCATTGATCCAAATGATATCATGGAGATCCTCGTGATTCACGTCTACACCGCCATCAATGACGGCTACCACTACCGGTGTGCTTTTCTTGTCTTTCAACAGCAGTTCATAGGCTTTTTCAGTACTGATACCCATGACACCATCCCGCTCAAAATCGAGATTGAACCAATTAGCAGGAGGTTTTTCTTTCGTTTGTCCAAGAGAAAATAACGGGAGCAGGGCAATGAAAAACGCGTTGAGCAACCTGTGGAACGCCATACAGTGGTCTAATTTAATGTGTGCGGGCAAATATAATGTTTATTGTCACGAGGTAATTGTTAAAGTTTCATCTGAGCATGAATTTCTCAATGGCAGATGAGAGATCAGCAACCTGCATTTAGCATGCAAGTTGCCTAAGTTTGATAAATATCCCATGAAAAGGTTTAACGGAATGATTATAATTCTTTCATTTGTATTGGATTAACCACGCGATGACAAAAAGCCTTTGATGTGTCTATGTCGTATTCGTATAAATGATCTTGTTTATGGATACTAAAATTACTTATATGTTGTTAATGAGTACAATCATCACTTCCTGTACACAAAACAGTTCCGATCGAAAAACATATGAATGGCCCACCGCCGATGCACCGGTAGCGGCCGTGCATCAACATAGCCGGGTGCTTCATGGCGATACGGTAATCGACAATTATTTCTGGCTGAATGATTATTTCAAAAAGGGACCCGACTCGGCTGCGGTGATCGCCTACCTCGAGGCGGAAAACCAATACACCGATACGATGATGAAAGGTACGGAGCCCTTGCAGACCAAGCTGTTTGACGAAATGAAGGGCCGGATTAAGGAGCAAGATGAATCTGTACCGTATCTCAAAAACGGCTATTATTATTATACCCGTACCGAAGAAGGCAAGCAGTATTTCAAGTTTTGTCGAAAGAAGGGCAGCTTGGATGCGCCCGAAGAGGTGCTTCTTGACGTAGATGCTATTGCTGCGGGTCATTCGTATTATGCGGCTACGGGGTTCAATGTGAGTCCTGATAACAAACTGCTCGCATACAGTGTGGATACGGTTTCGCGACGGCAGTATACCATCCATGTCAAAAACTTGGAGACGGGCGATTTGCTGACGGATGCGATTCCGGGTACGTCGGGTGGATCTGTTTGGGCGAATGACAATCGGACACTCTTTTATACCCAAAATAATCCATCTACCTTGCTTACGGAAAAAGTTATGCGACATGTTTTGGATACGGATAGTCGGGAGGATGCGGTAGTATACCATGAGCAGGATAATACCAATTATATCGGCGTGGGAAAAGCAAAGTCGGGTAAGTTTATTTATATCTATTCGGGCGGCACTTTATCGTCCGAAACCCGTTATTTGGAAGCCGATGATCCCACAGGCGCCTTTAAGGTGTTTCAGCCTCGCATGAAGGATGTGTTGTATGACGTGACGGCCTTAGAAGACCGGTTCCTTATTGTGACGAACCAAAACGCCAAGAACTTCAAGTTGATGGAATGCCCGTTTGACCGTACCGGTGTGGAACACTGGCAGGAAGTGATTCCACACCGCGAAGATGTACTGCTGGAAGACGTGGATGAGTTCAAGGATTTTCTCGTCGTTTCCGAACGCAAAGATGGTCTCATTCAGTTGGCCATCCGTAGCCTGAAGGACAGTGCAGCGCATTACCTCGATTTCGGAGAGGAAGCGTATACCGCCTATCCCTCCACGAATCCGGAATACGAAACCGCAACCTTGCGTTATGGATACACCTCACTTACGACACCTTCGTCCACTTACGACTATGATATGAGTACCCGTAAAAGGACCTTGCTGAAACAACAGGAAGTCGTAGGCGGATATACGATTGCTGATTATGTGACCGAACGCCTGTATGCCAATGCTGAGGACGGCACCTTGATACCTATTTCTTTGGTGTACAAAAAGGGATTCAAGAAAGACGGCCATGCGCCGCTGTTGCTTTATGGGTACGGTTCATACGGGGCCACGATGGACCCTTCGTTCAGTTCATCGCGGCTGAGCCTCTTGGATAGGGGATTTGTCTACGCCATCGCCCACATCCGTGGCGGGCAGGAGATGGGCAGGCAGTGGTATGAAGACGGCAAAATGATGAAGAAGAAAAACACCTTTACCGATTTCATCGCCTGTGGCCAGTTTTTAATCGGTCAGCAGTATACCGCTCCGCAACACTTATATGCTATGGGAGGGAGTGCCGGAGGTTTGCTGATGGGCGCGGTGGTCAACATGGCGCCCGAGCTTTGGCATGGCATCGTTGCGCAGGTGCCCTTTGTAGACGTCGTCAATACCATGCTGGATGAATCCATACCACTCACGACCAACGAATATGATGAATGGGGAAACCCCAATGAGCAGGAGGCCTATGCCTACATGAAGAGCTATTCACCCTATGAAAATGTCGAGGCGAAGGATTATCCCCATATGTTGGTGACCACAGGGCTGCATGATAGTCAGGTGCAATATTTTGAACCTGCCAAATGGGTGGCCAAGCTGCGGGCTACGAAAACAGATCGTCATGTGCTGCTGCTAAAGACAGAGATGGATTACGGTCACGGCGGGGCATCTGGCCGGTTCGATTACCTCAAAGAAGTAGCCCTTGAATACGCCTTTTTGCTGGCGTTGGAAGGGATTACGGATTAGGGGAAGGGGTGCTTTTTTCTTGCGCCTCTTTTTTCCGCAGTTCGAAATTTGCCGCGGCATTCCGGCTTGCTCTTGACGAAGCGAGTATAGCGCCTATGGTGAGGACTACAACGATAATAATGCCCCATATTCCCTTACGCTTGTCCTGTTTCATCAGCCAAATCAGAAAGGCGATGAGCGGAATAGCGAAAATGAAGATAAAAAACCAGCTGGTTCCTGTCATAACGGCACAAAGGTCGTAAAATTATTTGTAATGCTGCTTCTTGCCATCCCGGTTTTCTGCTTTTGCTACGGTAAAGCTAAATAAGTCCAAAAGACGGAAAAATCGCATTACCTTTGTCTAAGAGAAATATTTTTCTTAGATTTGGCACCCAAATTGCAACGGGGCTGTAATAGCTTTAATGATGAACACAAAAACTATAATCCCAGTGTCTACCGTGTCGTACGTTCAGTACCACACAAGGTGCTTTTTGTGTGAGGATTCAACGGCCGAAAAGCCGGTGCTCCGGTTCCGACGACCCATATTGCCCCGGGCTTAATGGTGGGGCACCCTTTTCCGAAAAACGTACAGTATTAGGTCCGATAGCTGTACATCATCAATAGTTTTTTAGTTTTTTATCATCAGAAACATACAACTCCGGTTGGCTGTTTTCAGTTTTTGGTTCTTCTATTCAATGGAACTTTCAGAATTTTTGGTAATTCCTGCATCCGAACAGCATATTGATTATGCCCAACAGATTTGCGACGAAATGGCCGAATCGGCAAAAGCCCGTGGTACAGGGATCGCCCGTCGTAGTCCGGAATACGTCGCAAACAAGATGCGTGAGGGGAAGGCAGTGATCGCACTGCGCAAATCAGATAAGGCATGGGCTGGTTTTTGCTATATTGAAACCTGGAGCCACGGTGACTTTGTGGCCAATTCGGGCTTGGTCGTCAGTCCCGAGTTTCGGAAGGCCGGTTTGGCCAAGGCGATAAAAAGACGTATATTCGACCTCTCCCGGGAGAAATATCCCAAGGCTAAAATATTCGGTCTTACGACAGGATTGGCCGTGATGAAGATCAACTCGGACCTGGGATATGAGCCGGTGACCTATTCGGAACTGACGCAAGATGAAGAGTTTTGGAAAGGCTGTCAAAGTTGTGTCAACTACGACATCCTGACCAGCAAGCAGCGTAAAAATTGCATGTGTACCGCAATGCTTTGGGATCCGGTAGAGAAAGAGAAGGAGTTGCGCGAGCGGATTGAGATGAAGGCCAAGGCGAAAGAGCGGCTAAAGCAAATTACCAAGAAATCGTCGCTGTTGAAGCGCATCGAGGCAAAACTGTGGAAATCGACCAAGAAAATGGTTACAGCATTCATCGCCCGGCATCCAAAGACAGTATAGCTACATAACTTAATAGATCATGAAGAAAGTCGTATTAGCATTCAGTGGGGGACTTGACACCTCGTTTTGTTGTATTTATTTATCCAGGGATTTGGGGTTGGAAGTACACTCGGTCATCGTCAATACCGGCGGCTTTTCTGCAGATGAGCTCGAGCAAATTGAGCAACGGGCTTATTCCCTCGGCGTGAAATCACATGCTGTGGCTGATGAAACACAAAACTACTACGACAGCAGCATCCGATACCTAATCTTCGGCAACGTATTGAAAAATGCCACGTACCCGCTCTCGGTGAGCGCCGAGCGGGTAAGCCAGGCCACAGCGATCGCCGCCTACGCCAAGAAAATAGGGGCCGAGTATGTCGCGCACGGCAGTACCGGAGCGGGCAATGATCAAGTGCGGTTTGATATGATTTTCAATACGCTCATTCCGGAAGTGGAGATCATCACCCCGATCCGCGACCTTAAGCTGAGCCGCGAGGAGGAAATCGAATACCTGCACAAACACGGTGTGGAGTTCAATGCCGAAAAAGCGAAATATTCTATTAATAAAGGCATTTGGGGCACTTCTGTAGGAGGCAAGGAAACACTTACTTCACATGAAACGCTGCCGGACGAAGCCTGGCCGACACCTGTGACGTCTGCCGAACCGAGACGTGTGACCATCGATTTCGAAAAGGGAGAGCCCGTGGCGTTGGATGGCAGGCAGATCGGCCCCGTGAAGGTCATCCAGGAGTTGCAGGCCATCGCCCAGCCCTATGGCATCGGGCGCGACATCCATGTGGGCGACACCATCATCGGTATCAAAGGGCGTGTGGGGTTCGAAGCAGCGGCCCCGCTCATCATCATCAAGGCACACCATACCTTGGAGAAGCACACACTCACCAAATGGCAATTGAGCTGGAAAGACCAGTTGTCGGCATTCTATGGCAACTGGATGCACGAGGGGCAGATGCACGATCCGGTAATGCGCGATATCGAGGCCTTTTTGAGAAGTGCACAAGAAACCGTAAGCGGCAAAGTCTTCGTGGAGTTGAACCCATACCGTTTTACGGTAATCGGTATCGAGTCGCCGCACGACCTGATGTCCAGCAAGTTTGGCAGCTATGGTGAAATGAATAATACCTGGACCGGCGATGACGTTAAAGGATTCTCCAAGATTTTCGGAAACCAGGTTTCCATTTGGCATAAGGTGAACGGGAAATAGGAACAACGTAGGAACAAGGATAGAAGGAGTAGGATTTAAAATGGATAAAATTAACGTAGGTATCATCGGTTCGGCAGGGTATACCGGAGGGGAGTTGCTGCGGATACTGATTAATCATCCCCATGTAGACATTGTATTTGCGCATAGTTCCAGCAATGCCGGCAAAAGGGTCTCCGATGTACACACCGACTTACTGGGCGATACCGATCTGCAATTTAGTGATGCGTACCATAGCGACATCGACGTTTTATTCCTGTGCGTGGGTCATGGCGATGCGCGCAAGTTTTTAGCGGCCAACACCGTCGCGCCGCACGTCAAGATCATCGACCTTTCACAGGATTACCGGCTAAGTGCCGATGCGGAATATCAAGATCGGCCGTTTATCTACGGGCTGCCCGAGCTGCAACGCGATGCCATCCGGTCGGCGCAGTATATTGCTAATCCGGGATGCTTCGCCACCGGAATACAACTGGCGCTGTTGCCGTTGGCAGCCAGCGGATCATTGCCGGAGCAAATCCATGTCAACGCCACAACAGGCTCTACCGGTGCCGGACAAAAGCTTGCTGCCACCTCGCATTTCAGCTGGCGCAACAATAACCTCTCGGTTTACAAGGCGTTTGAACACCAGCATCTGCAAGAGATTAGTGAATCGCTGGAAAAATTGCAACCAGGCTTTTTGCCGCGTGGAGAAGCGACACTGCAGCAGCAGGCACAACAGCGTATCAATATCATTCCCCAGCGGGGCGACTTTGCCCGGGGTATTTTATCGGCCATCTATTTAGAAAGCGACCTTAGCGAAGACGATGCTTATGCGCTGTATGCGTCTTATTATGCTCCCCACCCCTTCACGCACGTGAGTATTGCCAATATCGATTTGAAGCAGGTGGTCAATACGAACAAGTGCATCCTGCATGTTGAAAAGCATGGCAACAAGTTGTTGATCGTGAGCGCCATCGACAACCTGCTCAAAGGTGCCAGCGGGCAGGCCGTTCAAAACATGAACCTCCTATTCGGTCTGGAGGAGACCGCCGGACTTCGGTTGAAAAGTGTCGGATTTTAGCAATCCGTAAGCCACGGCTCAGGCGGTAGGCTTATTATGCCTGAATAACTCGTCCAAGCTTTCAAAAACCGCCCGCTTGGTTTTTTCCAGTTCGGTTTTCGTATGTGCTGCCGACACGAATCCCACCTCATAGCCTGACGGGCCAAGGTAGATGCCCCGGTTCAGCAGCTCGCGATGAAAGATCTTATATAGCTCCATGCTATGATGGTCGATATCGGTCGCCGCACGGATATGCTCTTTTTCGCTAAAAGCAAACCAGAAAATAGAACCTACGCTGAACAGCCTGACCCTGTAATTCTTGGCAGTGGTATATCGTTGAATAGCCTCCACGAACCCAGCAGTCTTCTGATTGAGATTTTTATAGAAGCCGTTGCTGCGGAGCTCGGTGAGCTGTGCAATTCCCGCAGCCATCGCCACGGGATTGCCCGATAGCGTGCCGGCTTGATAGACGCCGCCATCCGGTGAGATGTGACCCATGAGTTCGGCCGATGCGCCATAGGCGCCCACGGGCATGCCGCCGCCGATGATCTTACCGTAGGTGATGATGTCTGGCTGGATATCGTAATACGCGGCCGCACCTTCGAAACCCAATCGGAAACCGGTGATGACTTCATCAAAAATGAGCAGGCTGCCGTTTTCTTTCGTGATGTTGCGGAGGAAGCTGATGTATTCCTTTTCTTGTATGAGCAAGCCATTGTTGGCAGGGATCCCTTCGATGATGACCGCAGCGATCTGATCCTTGAATTCGGAAAAAGCTGTTTCCAATGCTTTCCGATCATCCAGGGGGATCACGATGGTCTCATCGGCAAATGCCTTGGGCACCCCCGCCGAAGACGTTTCGCCAAAAGTAACCAACCCGGATCCAGCTTTGACCAACAACGAATCCGAGTGCCCGTGGTAGCACCCCTCGAATTTGATGATCTTATCACGGCCGGTATATCCGCGTGCCAGGCGGATGGCAGACATGACCGCCTCTGTGCCGGAACTGACGAAACGGAGTTTTTCGATATAACTATTGTGTTTGAGAATAAGCTCGGCGAGCTCGTTTTCCAGGGCTGTGGGCGCGCCAAAGCTCAACCCTTTTTCCAGCGTCTTGGTCACCTTTTCCCGTATCTTCGGATGGTTATGCCCCAAGATCAGCGGTCCCCAAGAGCAGCAGAAGTCGATAAACTGGTTGCCGTCTGCATCCCACAGGAAGCATCCATCGCCACGTTCGATAAAAAGCGGGGTACCGTATACCGATTTAAATGCCCGTACCGGTGAGTTTACGCCTCCCGGAAAATACTGCTTGGCTTTTTCATAGAGCGCGGCAGACTTTTCCCTGGAGATGTCTCTTTTTTTGCCCGTTGGCGGCTGTGAATCATCGTTGCCACCAAACGCCTTTTTCAATGTATTTAACATGTAGGATATGAATCGTGTTTGTTTATGCTCATCAGAGCCATTTCTTTTCCAACACCTCTTTGGCGTGGTACGTGAGGATAGCCGTGGCGCCCGCCCGCCGTATGCCGGTGAGTACCTCCATGGTAGCCCGTTGTTCATCTAACCAGCCGTTGCGTGCCGAAGCCTTGATCATGGCATACTCACCACTCACGTTGTACGCAGCGATGGGCAGGTCAAAGTTGTCTTTGAGCAATTTGATGACATCTAAATAGGCCAAAGCCGGTTTTACCATCAAGAAGTCGGCGCCTTCCTGCGTGTCCAGTTCGGCTTCTATCAGGGCCTCCCGTTGGTTAGCCGGATTCATCTGGTAGGTTTTTTTATCTCCATGCTTCGGCGCCGAATTGAGCGCATCGCGAAAGGGGCCATAGAAGGCGCTGGCATATTTGGCTGTATAAGACATAAGCGATACGTTGGCGAATCCGTGTTCATCCAATACATGGCGGATATAGCCAATGCGGCCGTCCATCATATCTGATGGCGCCACGATATCTGCACCAGCTTGCGCATGGGCCAAGGCCATTTTGCCCAGGATATCGAGGGTCTCGTCGTTGAGTATTTGGCCCTCTTCGACAATGCCGTCGTGTCCGTCGCTGCTATAGGGATCCATGGCTACATCGGTAATCACACATGCTTCGGGGAAATGCCGCTTCACCTCATGGATCGCACGCAGGTACAAGCTGCCTTCTCGATAGCTTTCCGAGGCATACTTGTCTTTAAGTGATTCGTCAATGTTAGGGAATAGATCGAATGCCCGGAGGCCCAGGTTCATGCAGCTTTCTACCTCATGCAGCAACTTGTCGATGGAATAGCGGTAAATACCCGGCATGGAAGTCACCTCCGTCTGGATATCATTGCCTTCAATGACAAATAACGGAAATATGAGATTAGCCGCATTCAGGCGTGTTTCTTGCACCATATCACGTATAACCGCAGATTTCCGGTTCCTTCTGGGTCTGGTTAACATGTGTTCACTCATTTTTAGTTTGCCCTATCCCTTCCGTTATTAGTAATCCAACCCAAAGACGGCCTCTGCCAACCCGATTTCATCCGGCGAATAGGGCAAGGTGTATGATAAGCCCAGCTCCGCTATTTTCCTGCCTGTGGAATGCCCGATACAGATAATCTTTTGGCCGGGATCGACCAGGTTGTCAACAAAATAAGCCTCCACGTTGGTGGGACTGGTGAAGATGAGCACATCCGCATTCGATTTAGAAGCGTTTGTATCAATGCGTGTTTGGTAGACGGGCAGATTGATGATCTTCGTTTCGGCTGTTAGCGATTTTTGGATGGTCTCCAGTGAGTCCTTAGCCCTTGGGATGAGTACCGTTGTTCCGGAGGCTACTTTGGCAAATTCAGCAGCAATCTCCTCCATGTTGATGCCCAAGCGCTCACCCGAAAAATCGGGTGCATGGCCGAATTGCCTTAGCATTTCTTCTGACCCTCGACCAATGACGGCAAATTTTGTCCGTTTGCTGAGCCGCGGATTCAGCTTAAAGAAATTCTCTATCCCATTTTTGCTGCCAAAAAATATCCAGTCGACGTACTTGAGAATGTAGGGGTCCAGCTTGTTGATGATGGGAAATATCCGGATGAGCGAGCGGCCTTCCACCGTAATGCCGTGTTTGGCCATCGCCCGTTGAAAATAACTGGCTTCTGATATATCGCGTGTGATGAATACGTGGGAAGGCAGTTTCCTGTTCTTGTCAAATTTGGCGGCTATCCGCTCGGCCAATCCAGCCGTGTCGTCAGCTGAAAGATATAAGCGGTCAGGAAATTCCTCATCGCTGTCGGCTTTGGATGTCCATACTTCGTATTTGCCATTTTGCTTACGGCAATAACAGCCCAGTGGCGCGTGGCATCCCGCGTCGAAGATATTCAACACCTTGCGCTCCACGGCAATGGTATCTGCTACTGCTGTGTCGTTGATGGTTTGCAGGAGGTCATGCAGCTGCTTGTCATTGTCACGGATCTGCACCGCCAATACACCTTGCGCAGGAGCCGGAATGATTTCAACGGGGGGCAATTCTTCGATATGAAAATCGCTTAAATCCGCGGCAATGCGTGTGATGCCGGCTTTGGCCAACATGATGGCGTCATAATTTTCGTCGCGGAGTTTCTCGATGCGGGTCAAGACATTGCCCCGCAGGTCATCAAATTCAAGATCGGGCCGCATGGCCAGTAACTGCGCCTTCCGACGGTTGGATGAGGTGCCTACGGTGGCATTATGCTTGAGGGAGAGCCGTTTTTTGAGGTCTACACAATCCTTGTGGATGATGAGCAACTCCGAGGGATCTTCACGGGATGATACCGCAGCAACCGTGAGACCCACCGGATGCACGGTGGGGAGGTCCTTATGTGAATGGACGGCCAAGTCGATATTCCCATTCAATAGCTCTTCCTCCAATTCCTTTGTGAAAAATCCTTTTCCTTCAAGCTTGTCTAATCGCAGGTGCTGCACGATATCGCCTTGGGTTTTGATGATTTTCAGTTCAGCCTGAATACCAATATCAGCCAGCCTATCTTTGATATAATTAGCTTGCCATAACGCCAACTCACTGCCTCGGGTACCGATGATGAGCGTGCGGTCCACCTTTTGGGTGTGCTTTTTAGCGATTTTAGTCAAGGATTCCTCTATTAGCATACGCAAATTTAGCGAATAAAAGCATTATCCGCGCGGATATTTAAAAGATTGTCAAGTTGAACAAGACTAATGGCAGTAGGCAGGATTTAATTAAAGTCGATGTGGTTTGTTTTGACTAAAATGTCTTTAGCCATGACCATAGGCACCTTGATGTACTTTTTCTCCATGTAGTCAATCACTTTTTCCAGTACTTTTCGCGAATGATCATCCAGCGCACCCACCTCATTAGCAAACACCTCATTGAGTGCAAACGATCGGATTTCCTTTACTTTCTCAGGTACCTCACGCATGGCCAGCTCTACCCGGCGTTGCTTGAGTATCGGGAGAAACTCGCGGATATTATCGGCAATGATTTGCTCGGCATGCGCTAGCTCATCATAGCGCTCCTGCAGGTTTTTTGACGCGACGGCTTGCAAGCTGCTTACCTCGATGTAATGGATGGGGTAATGCTGGCGCACATCCTGGTGTATATCGTTTGGTATGGCCAAATCTACGATGACCTTTTTGTCGGTATCCCCGTTGAGCAGCGACTGATACAATGCTGTATCCACAATGGCTTCCGGCGCCCCCGTACAGGTGATCATGATGTCGAAACCGCCCTTGTAATGCGGCAGCTCGCTCAGCGGATAGGCCTTGGCATTTAATTCGGTACTCAGCGCAAGGGCATTTTCCACGGTGCGGTTGAAGACGACAAAATTGGAAAACCGATGCTTTTGAAGATATTTGGCGATGTTTTGATTGGTTTCACCCGCTCCGATGATGAGGATGCGGGGGTTGTCATGCAATTTGGTCTCTTTTAATTTGCGGTAAGCCAGTGAAACGACGGAAACCGGATTGCGTGAAATCCGGGTATGTGTATACACTTCCTTAGCCGTTTTGACCAGGCAATTCATGACCAATCGCAAAAAATCTCCCGTAAATCCGCTCTTGCGGCAGCGTTCATAGGCTTTGCGCACCTGTGCGAGAATCTCCTTTTCACCGACGACCAGGCTTTCCAAGGAGCAGGACATACGAAGCAAGTGGTTGAGGGCGTCGAGGCCCTCATAAGTCGTTACCTGATCCAGAAAACACTCCAATCGATCAGATGGAACACAGAAGTTGAGTTTGTGCATGAATTCCTTGATGAACGCCGGTTTCAGTTCATGGGCGCCATAAAAGACGAATTCCACACGGTTGCAGGTGCCGATATAAAAAATTTCAGGGATGTCAAAGCTGGTTTTAAGGTTGATTAGCCGACTTTCCAATTCTTCATTGCAAATCACAAGGTTACCTAAGTCCTTTAAATCCACATATTTGTGGGTAAACGCGATGACTTTAAGATTCTTCAAGGCTATACTATCCCCCTAATTTTCTGGTAGCAAAAGTACAACATCTCCTACCTGTGGTGTGTCAGAAACGTGTAAAACACATATATTTAGAATGTTTATAAATAGTGTGATTCAGGCGGGTTGCGTCTCGATGGGGATCCGGTTCGCTCCGCTTCCGTCTCCAAGGTCTCACCTGCAACTGCCTAAATCACGGCAGGGGGTTTGGCGGGGCAAAATTTGTTGCACAACAAAAAATAGTATACATTTGCGGTATCATTTAGGGGTGCCTTGTTTGTACAAGCAAACACAAATAAAGGCTGAGATTATACCCATTGGCGTTGAGATGCCAAGCACCTGATCCGGATAATGCCGGCGTAGGGAGGTAAGTTAAATCATTGAGCTGTCATTAGCCCCTTATGACAGTGGCATTTAACTAAAATCAATTCAGATGTTTAAAAAATTGATCGCAGGGATTGCGTTTGTTGTGCATGCAGGGATTTCCATGGCACAATATAGTATTACCGTGCAGGTATCCCACACGGATAGTGGTCGGCCCATGCCGGGTGCTACCGTACGCGTTGAGGGAACCATTTATCAAGGCCAAACGGATGCCGCTGGCCAGGCCGTTATCCGCAATGTAAAAGCGGGTACTTATTCCATTGCGGTGAGCCATCTTGGCTATGCGCCGTTGATAAGACAGATTTCGCTTTCGGGCGATGAGACCGTCCGTTTATCGTTGCAACGGACCACGTTGCTTACCGACGAGGTGGTTGTACAGGCTACGCGTGCCACCGAGAATACGGCCACCACCTATAAAAATCTCGGCAAGGCGGATATCGTCAAAAATAACCTGGGGCAGGATATTCCTTATTTGCTTGATCAAACCCCCGGGGTGGTGATCTCTTCGGATGCCGGAGCAGGTATCGGATATACCAGCATGCGTATTCGCGGAAGTGATGCGCAACGGACAAACGTCACGGTCAATGGCATACCGCTCAACGATGCGGAGAGTTTGGGTTCGTTTTTTATCAATTTGCCCGATTTTGCCTCTTCCGTTGATAATATACAGATTCAACGCGGTGTCGGCACGTCTACCAATGGTGCGGGCGCGTTCGGTGCCAGCCTCAATATTCAAACCAATACCCTTCAGGCGGCACCGTATGCCGAAGTGGATAATTCATTCGGTTCCTACCGCTCATGGAAAAACACCGTGCGTATCGGAACAGGATTAATCGATAATCGGTTCAGTTTCGACGGACGCCTGTCGCGTATCGAAACCGATGGTTATATCGATCGCGCAACGGCTGATTTGCAGTCTTTCTTCTTCTCCGGAGCTTGGCACGGCAAGAATAGCCTGTTGCGTGCCAATGTGTTCGGCGGCAAGGAAAAGACGTACCAGGCGTGGTATGGCACACCCGAATCGCGGCTTACCGGCGATGTGCAGGCCATGGAAGCGTACGCAGCGGATGACGGGCTGACAGCGTATGAGCTCGAAAACTTATTGCGCTCCGATAGGCGCTACAATAAATACCTGTATGACAATGAAACCGATAATTACCAGCAGACCCATTACCAGTTGCTCTTTTCTTCTGCGTTGAATGAGCAGTTTACCCTGAACACAGCGCTGCACTACACACGGGGAAAAGGGTATTACGAGCAGTTCCGGGATCAGGATGACTTCGCGGCTTATGGATTGTCTCCGATCGTTGTGGGCGAGCGCACGATAACGGCAATGGATCTCGTGCGCCAGCGGTGGTTGGATAATCACTTTTACGGCGGTACCTATTCCTTGGTCTATGAACATGAAAGCGGGATTGAGCTTACCTGGGGAGGGGCCTATAATCAATACGAAGGAGGGCATTATGGCGATGTTGTCTGGTCCGAATATCCTTTTGCGATCGATCGGTCATATCCGATTGGTGAAGATGGCGGTTTCCAGACCACCCATCGTTACTACGATGGGGAGGCCACCAAAAAGGATTTCAATACCTACCTGAAGGCTTCGTACCAACTGGATAAGCTGTTCTTGTTTGCTGACGTCCAATACCGGCATATTGACTATGCCATTGCGGGTATAGATAATGATCTGCGGGACATTACGCAGGGTGCCACATTTGATTTTTTCAACCCCAAGGTTGGACTTACTTACCAGTTATCGGCATCAAGCAATGTGTATGCGTCGTATGCGTTGGCCAATAAGGAGCCGGTACGCAGCGATTTCACTGATTGGCCTGTTGAGCAGACCCCCAAGGCGGAGCGGCTGCACGATATGGAGGCCGGTTACCGCATCCGGTCACAGCAATTCAATGTCGGGATTAACGGCTATGCGATGCTTTATGACAACCAGCTGGTGCTCACCGGGCAACTCAATGATGTCGGCAGTACGTTGAGAAAAAATGTCGACGATAGTTATCGCATCGGTTTGGAGGTTGACGGAAGGTGGGCACCCACTCCATGGTTTGCCTGGAGCGCCACGGGTGTCTATAGTCAAAATAAGATTAACAATTTCACGGAAGTGGTCGGCGATGTGGAGAATTTTTATGAGACCACGGATATTTCGTTTTCACCGGATTGGGTGGCCTCAAGCGAGCTAAGTTTCAGGCCATGGAAACCCGTTGAACTGGCGCTGCTCAGCAAATATGTGTCCAGGCAGTATCTGGATAATACGGGCAATGAAGATAGAAGTATCGAGGGGTTTTTTGTAAACCATGTGCGGGTGGCGTACAATACGTCCTTTTGGAAATTGAAAAACTTGGGAGTGACACTCTTGGTCAACAACGTGTTTAATACGCAGTATGCGTCAAGCGGATACACCTGGGGATACTACTTGTCCGAAACGGATAGGGTAGACTATAATTTCTACTACCCGCAGGCAACGGCTAACTTTTTACTGGGGCTGAATCTTCGGTTTTAGACGGCGGCAGCGATGCTGGCACGGACGCAATGTTGTAAAAATAATAATACGCTTATCATTTACAGGCAAGGTATGGTTGACTTTATAGCAAAAATGTATTTATCTTTAGGAAAAATTATCACTATGCAACACACATTAAAGTCAATAAGCGCGTTCATGGGATTGACCATGATGATCTCTTCCTGCGACTCGTCGGCTCCTCAGGAAAACGAAAACGGACAGGTTGATTCAACATATGCGCCGGTAGAAACCAAAGCGCCCAACACGGAGTATAAACCGGCGTTTGAAGGGCAGACCCGCATAGCCGGTGTCAAAACAACTACGCCGTACGACGTGGCGGTGCTGAGCGAAGGGCTGGAGCGGCCATGGGGCCTTACGGTGCTGCCTGATGGGCGGCTATTGATCACGGAGAAAAGCGGTACGCTGCGGATCGCCGCCCAAGACGGCAATCTGAGTGCGCCGATCACAGGACTGCCAGCGGTCAAGGATGCGGGCCAAGGGGGATTGTTGGGGATTACCGTTGACCCTGCATTCGACAGTAATCGAATGGTCTTCTGGTCTTTTTCGGAGGATTCTCCACAGGGTACACTGACCGCCGTTGCCAAAGGCCGGCTGTCCGATGATGAGAAGACCATCGAAAATGCGCAGGTCATCTACCGCGCTACACCCGCCCATAAAAGCGACCTGCACTATGGTTCGCGCATCCTGTTCGATAAAACCGGCAACATCGTTGTCAGTACCGGAGAGCGGTCGGATATCGTGACCCGCCCTCAGGCCCAGGACCTCAATTCGGCCTTGGGCAAGGTCTTGCGCATTACCCCCGAGGGCAAGCCGGCACCGGGTAACCCGTTTGAGGGAAGGGATGATGCCCGGCCGGAAATCTATTCATACGGACACCGTAATGTGCAGGGCTTGGCATTTCACCCTGTTACCGGTGACCTGTGGGAAGGGGAGTTCGGTCCCCGTGGTGGCGATGAGATCAACCGCATTGAGCCCGGCAAGAATTATGGATGGCCCACCATTACCTACGGTATTGAATATAATGGCAACAAGGTCGGCGATGCCATCCAGCAGCAAGACGGTTTAGAACAACCCGTATATTATTGGGATCCGGTCATCTCGCCGAGCGGCATGACCTTTTTCTCGGGCAATTCGATTCCCGAATGGGAAAACAACCTGTTCATTGCGGCCCTAAGTGGCGTGCATATCGCTCGGTTGGTGATTGAAGATAACAAGGTAATAGGCGAAGAGCGGCTGCTTATCGATGAGGCCCAGCGTTTTAGAGATGTGCAGCAAGGCAAGGATGGGGCGCTTTACGCCATTACAGATGGCGGGAGGTTATACCGAATCGGCAAGTAATTCACGGATCGCACCTGACTGTACAGCGTGAGGGCCGTTATACAACGGGTTACTGAGGCTTCTTGCACCGTAAGCGAGCAGATTACCGGGTCGGTCGGGCGTGGCTATTTGGTGCTATTGGGCATCGAAGAAGCTGATAGCAGCGATGACGTAGCGTGGTTGGCCCAGAAGATCGCCAATTTGCGGGTATTCGGCGACGAAAACGGGCTGATGAATAAGTCTATACGCGAGGTTGATGGCAATATCTTGCTCATATCTCAATTCACGCTGTTCGCGCAGACCAAAAAAGGAAACCGCCCATCGTTTATTCGTGCAGCGAAGCCCATCAAGGCCATTCCCTTGTACGAGGCCATGGTCGCCGAGCTTTGCGCGCTGCTAGGCAGGGATATTGCCACGGGAGTATTCGGCGCGGATATGAAGATCTCCCTTGTCAACGACGGACCAGTAACCATTGTCATGGATACCAAGGATAAAGATAACCACTGACTAACCACCAATCACTAATCACCAACAACATGACCATCAAAGAAGCGCAGGATCAGGTAGACCAATGGATCAACACGACAGGCATCCGTTACTTCAATGAACTTACCAATACGGCTATCTTGATGGAAGAAGTGGGGGAGGTAGCACGTGTCATGGCCCGCAAATATGGCGAACAATCCTTTAAGAAATCCGACGAGCAGGTAGATCTGGCGGATGAAATGGCCGATGTGCTTTTTGTGCTGATCTGTTTAGCTAACCAAACGGGTATAGATCTCACCGATGCGTTGACTAAAAACCTGGAAAAGAAAAACATCCGGGATGCGGATCGGCATCGGAATAACGAGAAACTCAAATAGTCAGGCGAGGCAGTCAAGAAATAAAAAACGGTACACCTATTGAGATGTACCGTTTTTGTATATGATGATGTTCCCCGATAATGCATCGGGATAGTGACTACATCATTCCGCCCATTCCGCCGCCCATTGGGGGCGCACCGGCACCGGCTTTTTCGTCTTCCGGCTCATCTGCCAATACCACTTCGGTAGTCAGCAACATGGCAGCGATAGAAGCCGCATTTTCCAATGCAATACGGGTCACCTTGGTCGGATCGATTACGCCGGCACCGATCAGGTTTTCATAGCTATCCGTGCGGGCATTATAGCCGAAGTCAGCTTTGCCTTCCTTCACTTTTTGTACCACAACAGCACCTTCGATACCGGAGTTATTGCAGATCTGGCGCAACGGCTCTTCGATGGCACGTTTGATGATCTCGATACCGATGTTTTCGTCTTCGTTAGCACCTTTGAGGTCTTTCAACGTTTCGCTGGCGCGGATGAAGGCTACACCACCACCGGCTACGATGCCTTCTTCTACCGCAGCACGGGTAGCATGCAGGGCGTCGTCTACGCGGTCCTTCTTCTCTTTCATTTCCACTTCGGTAGCAGCACCGACGTACAGTACAGCCACGCCGCCAGCCAATTTAGCCAGGCGTTCTTGCAATTTCTCGCGGTCGTAATCCGATGTAGTGGTTTCGATTTGCGCTTTGATTTGGTTCACGCGGCCTTTGATATCATCCGAGTTGCCTGAACCGTTGATGATCGTTGTGTTATCTTTATCAATAACCACTTTCTCGGCTTGACCCAGGTAACTAAGGTCGGCATTTTCCAATTTGAAGCCTCTTTCTTCGGAGATCACCGTACCACCCGTGAGGATAGCGATGTCTTCCAACATGGCTTTGCGGCGGTCACCGAAGCCCGGAGCTTTTACAGCAGCTACTTTCAGCGAGCCGCGGATTTTATTGACGACCAACGTGGCCAATGCTTCACCGTCAAGGTCTTCAGCGATGATCAGCAGCGGCTTGCCGGTTTGCACTTGTTTTTCCAAAATAGGGAGCAGTTCCTTCATGTTGCTGATCTTCTTATCGTAGATCAGGATGTAAGGACTTTCCAATTCAGCTTCCATTTTGTCCGTGTTCGTCACAAAATAAGGTGAAAGATAGCCACGGTCAAACTGCATACCTTCTACGGTTTTCACCTCGGTTTCAGTGCCCTTGGCCTCTTCTACGGTGATTACGCCGTCTTTGCCCACTTTTTCCATGGCTTCGGCAATCAGCGCACCGATCAGCTCATCGTTGTTAGCAGAGATGCTGGCTACTTGTTTGATTTTGTTGTTGTCTTCACCTACCGTCTGTGACTGCGCTTGTAAGCTTTTTACCACCGTAGCGACCGCTTTGTCGATACCGCGTTTCAAGTCCATCGGGTTAGCGCCGGCAGCCACGCTCTTCAAGCCCGGAGCGATGATGGCTTGAGCCAATACCGTAGCGGTAGTGGTGCCATCCCCGGCTTGGTCAGCAGTTTTTGAAGCGACTTCCTTAACCATTTGGGCGCCCATATTTTCAAGGGCATCCTTCAATTCGATCTCCTTTGCAACGGTGACCCCATCTTTCGTGATCGATGGTGATCCAAATTTTTTCTCGATGATGACATTACGGCCACGCGGACCCAATGTTACCTTCACTGCATTTGCCAACGTGTCTACACCTCTTTTGAGGGCATCACGTGCTTCCACATTATACTTTACTTGCTTTGCCATGTTTTTAAATTGAGTTGAGATTTGAGATGTGTGAACGGTTAATCCAAAAAATTATACGAAGAAACACATCCGTGCACCGATTACTACACGATCGCGTAGATATCGGATTCCTTCATGATTAAGTATTCTTTTCCTTCGTAAGTAATTTCAGTGCCGGCATACTTGCCATACAACACCTGATCGCCTACTTTAACCGTCAAAGGCTCGTCTGTTTTTCCTGCACCGACTGCCACTACTGTTCCACGTTGTGGCTTTTCCTTGGCGGTATCGGGAATGTAGATACCTGATGCCGTCTTTTCTTCTGCAGGGGCGGCTTCCACCACCACTCTGTCTCCGATAGGTTTAATACTTAACGCCATAATTGATTTTATTTAAATACTTAAATTAATGTGTTTTGATTTTTCCAATTAGCTTACTTCATCATTTATGCCAAGTCTTATTTTTTGGGACCAACTTGCCATTTTTTCATTTCTCCGCCACAGAAGTGACGCATTGAAACATGCTCGTGTCAGGATGTCAGCATTGTGTCAGTAAGCTGAAAAAGAAAGGCCCGGCGCATGCAGGGCCTTTTATTGTCTATGTTAAAACGGAGATATCGCCCGTTTTATTGTGCCGTGTCTGCTGGGGCCGGAGTCGCTTGCGATGTATCTACCGGAGCAAGCGGTGAACTGGTCGCAGGAGCAGCAGGGGTGATTTGTTCGGTAAGACCGCTGCCGCCCGTGCCCGAAGAAGGCCCCATGATGTTGATGAGCAACGAGAAAACCATGATCGCAATGATGAGCCCCCAAGTACCCTTCTCCAAAATATCACCTGTCCGCTTTACCCCCATCAGGTTCGTTCCTCCAGCAAATCCAGCGGCCAATCCGCCGCCTTTCGGGTTTTGGATTAAAACAAGGAAGGCCAAGAGGATACAGGCCAAAATGATCAATATGATTAATAACGTTTGCATTTTTTGTATTATATTAAATTAATTTGTTCTCCAGCTCAGCAATTTGAGCGGCAAAGTAAGCACTTTTTTCGGGATATTTCAAACTTAATTTTTGGTACACCGCGATTGCTTTCGGATACAGTCCCTGCTCTGCGTATATTTTGGCCAGCGTTTCGGTCACCAATGTCAGTTGGTCTTCGGCGCTTTTGCGTGCTTTGTTCTCCGAATCGATTTTGTCTACCGACGGGGGTTTGATCTGTGGCTCCTCACGGATGAAACGCTCGATAATCGGGTCTATCTTTTTTGGGATCTGGAATGATATGGTATTCGTATTCGTTGCATCACCGATGCTCAGTTTTTCCTCCGGTGATTGCAAGTGGAAAATGTTTTCCCTGATTTGCTGGTCCAATAGCTGTCCGTCATCCGCCTTAGGCGTTGAGTTGATCACATAGGGCTGTTTATTATTCAACGGCGCATAAGGCTGGTACGTGTGCGCATGGTCCATGCGGGCCTTATTCAGCCACCAAAGGAAGCTGTATGGCATGTGCTCATCGTTGTAGAGGCTTACCTTTTCGTGCGGTGTAGCCTGGGACAGCGGTACCAGATAATCCATGCTCGAGGGATGATCAGGTAATTCCTCCACCTCTTCCCATTGCGCTTCGATGTCATCCGCGTCCGGCGTCTCTATTTCAGCAGGCGGGATTTCCGGCATCATTGCCTCGGCCCGATCATGTTCCGCCGCTGCGATAAAGCCATACAACCAATTGGGTGATCCGGTATACAGCAATGCGGTGTCATCCGCCTCCCCGTGGGTTTGAAACTGCTTTCGCGCACGAAGGAGCCGCAGCGGTTGCGCGTATGGATACCGTGCTATCAGGTTTGACAACGTATCCTGATCAACCGCCGATGGGTTCGATAATGCCTTGTTGTACAGTTCCTTATAATCTATATTTTCCACTACACACGTCCTGTTATAATCGATAACTAAACTATTTCAATGGATAGACGGCCCCGCTCACTTGACGGCCCACTGGGTTACCAATTAGCAAACGCCCTGTTATAAATGTCTTCGGTAAGCATTTGGTTTATATCCCGTATCATCGGCTCCTCTTGTGCCTGTATGGAGCTGGAGGCCGAAGAAAAATCTTTGAAACGTGTAAAGGACTGCTCAAAGCTATCCTCCGGCTTGATATTATTGGTATATTTAACACTGATCGTAATCGATAGCCTATTGAGTGCCGCGCGGTCCGTGCCCGCTTCCACCGCAGCCGGGGCAATGCTATACCCCGTAATGCGCCCTTCAAAGATGGCATCGCCATCAGTGGTCACCTGGCTGAGGCTCGACTGGCTGCGTATCCGGTCTTTGAGGGCCTCGGTGAAACTCTGGCTCAGCGTGGGGTATACGATGGGAGCGGTATTTTCAAAAAACTCCACGGTATAGGTTTTCATATCCTCGGGAATGGAGCCCCCGGTGAAACCATATTTGACGCCGCACCCTTGGATGAGCAAGGTAGCAACCAACAGACTTATATAACAATTACTTTTTGCCATTGTACGTATTTCAATTAAGGTTGAGATCCTTTATCTTCCTGTACAGTGTTCTTTCGGAGATACCCAATTCCTGAGCGGCGGATTTGCGTTTGCCCTTATGTTTTTTCAGCGCCTTTTTGATCAGGTCTGACTCCTTATCTACCAAGGAAAGCGATTCTTCCTCCACCTCTTCAGCTTCTTGCGTATGGAAATGAAAATCGTCGTTCTGTCCCCCTCCCTGCGGATGGTGGATGGTGAGGGTAGATGGTGCTCCCAGTTGTTCTTGACTGGGGCGGTCTACCTCCCGGTAAAGTTGGTTGATATAAGGGGAGTTATTTTCGAACGTCCGCGGATTGATCCCGCTTTGGATGATTTCAACCACCAATTTCTTGAGCTCCACCATATCCTTTTTCATATCGAAAAGCACTTTATATAGCAGGTCGCGCTCCGAAAAATCGTCCTTCCCACCCGCGGTCACATGCACGGGGAGTGTACTCCTGTTGTCACTGGGTAGGTATTGATGGAGTATCTGCGCATCGATCAATCGTTCTTTTTCCAGCACGGCGATTTGTTCGGCAATATTTTTCAGTTGCCGCACGTTGCCGGGCCATGGGTAGCCCGTCAGCAGTTGCTGTGCGTCTTCCGTCAGCTGCACATTGGGGCTGCGGTATTTGTCGGTAAAATCAGCCACAAATTTGCGGAAAAGCAAGTAGATATCTTCCTTGCGGTCACGCAGCGGCGGAGTGCGCAGCGGTACGGTATTGAGCCGATAATAAAGGTCTTCCCTGAATTTGCCTTTTTGCACGGCATCGTAGATGTCCACATTGGTGGCCGCTACTACACGGACGTTGGTTTTCTGCACTTTGGAAGAACCTACGCGGATGTATTCACCCATTTCCAGTACCCTCAGCAGCCGTGCCTGTGTGCCCAGCGGCAATTCACCCACCTCATCCAGGAAGATGGTGCCGCCATCCACCACTTCAAAATACCCTTTGCGGGCTTCATGCGCCCCGGTAAAGGAGCCCTTTTCATGCCCAAAAAGTTCCGAATCAATGGTCCCCTCCGGAATCGCGCCGCAGTTGACCGCGATAAAAGGGCCATGCTTGCGGGCGCTGAGTTGGTGGATGATGTGCGAAAACACCTCTTTGCCGGTTCCGCTTTCACCGGTAATCAATACGGAAATATCCGTGGGCGCCACCTGCCGCGCGATGTCGATGGCCCGGTTGAGCAATGGCGAATTGCCAATGATGCCGAATCTATTTTTGAGGTCTTGAATATCCATTACGCTATACTAACTAACCATCCTTCCGATCAAGGTTGCCGAGGTGCACCTTTCGGTATATACATTGACGTAATCGCCGATTTTGTAACGTTCGTCAACGGGGAACACCACCATCGCATTCTGATCATTTCGTCCACAATAGTCCTGATCCGAGCGTTTAGAAAACCCTTCGATGAGCACCTGATGCACCTTGCCGACATACGTTTGAAGCCGTTCCAGACTATGCTTGCGCTGCCGGTCTACCACCTCTGTCAAGCGTCGTTTTTTTACCTCTTCGGGTACATCATCGGCATAGCGTTTAGCGGCCAAGGTACCTGGGCGCTCCGAATAGGCAAACATATAAGCGTAGTCATACCTGACATAGTCCATGATCGAGAGGGTATCCTGGTGTTCCTCTTCCGTTTCGCTGCAGAAGCCAGTGATGACATCAGTAGAAATGCCGCAATCGGGTATGATCCTGCGGATGGCATCCACCCGTTCCATGTACCAAACGCGGTCATAGGTGCGGTTCATCAGTTTCAACACCCGTGAGTTGCCCGATTGCACAGGCAGGTGAATGTATTTGCAGATGTTTCCGTATTTCACCATTGTATGCAGCACCTCATCCGTAATGTCTTTGGGGTGCGATGTCGAGAAACGTACGCGCAGCAATGGGTTTACCAGCGCCACCATTTCTAACAGATTGGCGAAGTTTATTTTTTCATATTTATAGGAATCCACGTTTTGTCCCAAGAGAGTCACCTCCCGGTATCCGGCTTCGAAGAGGTCGCGGGCCTCCTTCACGATGGAGTGCGGGTCGCGGCTCCGCTCACGGCCCCGTGTAAAGGGTACCACACAGAACGAGCACATATTGTCGCAGCCCCGCATGATCGAGATAAAGGCCGTGACGCCATTGGTGTTGAGCCGCACCGGGCTGATATCGGCATAGGTCTCCTCGCGGGATAATAATACGTTCACCGCTCGCGACCCCTCATCTACCTGTTCAATCAGGTTGGGCAGATCCCGGTAGGCATCCGGGCCTACCACCACATCCACCAGTTTCTCTTCTTCAAGAAATTTGGATTTCAGGCGTTCGGCCATGCAGCCCAATACCCCTACTACCATGCCCGGGTTTTTCGCCTTGGCCGACTCAAATTCCTTGAGCCTGTTGCGTACGCGCTGTTCCGCATTTTCCCGGATGGAGCAGGTATTGATGAATATCACATCAGCCTCCTTATAATCACCCGTGGTTTCAAAACCCTTATCAAGCAAGATCGAAGCAACGATTTCGCTGTCTGAGAAGTTCATCTGGCAGCCGTAGCTTTCGATGTACAGCTTGCGGCCCGTACTTTTTTGCGGATCTTTTTCGAGCAGCAACGCCTCCCCTTGCCGCGATTCATCGTGCTGTTTCGTACTTGTCGGTGTCTCAAACATCGTAATAGATTAAAGCCTACAAAGGTAATAATAATATTTTTAAAAGATGACAGTTTGGCAGATTGTGGGCAGAGTAAGAAAAAATTAGGATTTTTGCCACATGGCATTTTCCAGTGACGTTATTTCTTGGTACCACCTGCATAAGCGGGATCTTCCGTGGCGTCATATCAAAGACCCTTACATCATCTGGCTTTCCGAAATCATTCTGCAACAAACCCGGGTAGAGCAGGGGCTTCCTTATTTCCATCGGTTTTTATCGTATTATCCAGATGTGATATCGTTTGCCAGCGCACCCGAAGACGAAATCCTCTTGCACTGGCAGGGACTCGGGTATTATTCTCGGGCGCGCAACATGCATAAGGCGGCCAAAACGGTGGTAGCCGAATATGGGGGTGTCTTTCCGGCAACCTACCAGGAGCTGATCAAACTGAGCGGGGTAGGTGAGTACACTGCTGCCGCCATCGCTTCCTTTGCGGCCGATGAGGCCAAGGCCGTGGTCGATGGCAATGTATTCCGGGTGCTCGCGCGCTATTTCGGAATCGACCAGCCCATTAATTCGCCCAACGGAAAAAAGCTTTTTCAGGCACTGGCTCAGGAGTTGCTCGATGTAGCCTGCCCCGGTATCTACAATCAGGCCATCATGGAGTTCGGTGCCCTGCAGTGCAAGCCTAACAATCCCGACTGTGCCGCCTGTGTCCTCCGGATGGATTGCCGGGCGCTGAAAGAAGGGCGCGTCAGCCACCTGCCCGTTAAAACCAAAGGCAAAGCCAGTCGCAATCGCTATTTCAACTACTTCTTGGTGATGGATGGGGATCGCCTGTTGATGAACAAACGGGGCAGGGGTGACATTTGGGAGAACCTGTATGAACTGCCCTTAATCGAAACCGCCCATCAGATGGAGGTACGCGAACTGGCCACGGCAGCTGATGTAATGGACTGTTTTGGGCCTCATGCGGAGTTGCGGCTCGTGACCGGTCCGGTCAAACATGTATTGAGCCACCAAAATTTGTACGCCCAGTTCATTGCCGTTACGGCATGCGCCGAACCCCGCAAAAAAATGAATTGGGATTATGTATTTATAAAAGATTTAGGTACATTAGCTAAACCAAAGCTGATTTATTCCTTTTTTGAGGACTTTATAGTAGAATAATGAACCAGTTACCTAAATTATTATGTCAGGCATCAACAAAGTTATTTTAGTGGGGCATTTGGGAAAAGACCCCGAAATCCGTCATTTAGAAGGAAACGTGACCGTGGCTAGTTTTCCATTGGCCACTTCAGAAATATATAATAAAGACGGCCGCAAGGTAGAGCAGACCGAGTGGCATAACATCGTGATGTGGCGGGGCCTCGCAGAAGTGGCCGCAAAATACCTGTTTAAAGGTAAGCTGGTATATGTAGAGGGCAAGCTGCGCACGCGCACTTACGAAGATAAAGAAGGGATTCGGCGTTATACGACCGAGATTGTGGCAGAAAACTTCACGCTCCTGGGGCGCAAAAGCGATTTCGAAACCCCGAGTGGCCCTGGCGCCGCCGGTCAGGGATCGGCAAAGCGGGACGACAATGGCGCGACGGTGGACTTCAAGGAGAATGACGGCGAAGAAGACGCGCTGTTTTGAGGTAGGAAATTCCTATCTTTGGCCTCATGTTGCAAGAGAAGATACAGCAGTATACCGAAGAGATTGAGCGGTTTGCACCCCAATCCGCTGAAGACGTAGAAGCGTTTCGATTGAAATTTTTGGTGGCCAAGGGATTGGTGCGTAGTCTATTCGACGAATTCAAGGCCGTGTCAGCCGATGAAAAGCGGGTGTTGGGAAAGACATTAAACGAATTCAAAGAAAAAGCCGAGCAGCAATATAAGACCCACCAGGCCGCATTCGCCACGGCAGCGCCTGTGGCTAAGCACGAGGCCGAAGATCTCACGCTGCCTGGAGAGGGGTTCGTGTTCGGATCGCGGCATCCATTGTCGTTGGTGCGCAAAGAGATCGTCGAGATCTTCAAAAAGCTAGGCTTCGTGGTGGCAGAAGGCCCCGAAATTGAAGATGACTGGCACAATTTTACAGCCCTCAACTTTCCGCCCGAGCACCCGGCACGGGATATGCAAGACACCTTTTTCATCAAGAAGCAAGCGGGCAACGACATTGCGTTGCGTACACATACTTCCTCGGTGCAGGTGCGGATGATGGAAAAAGGCACTCCGCCCTTTCGGGCCATCATGCCCGGCAGGGTATACCGCAATGAGGCCATCTCCGCCCGTGCACATTGTTTTTTTCATCAGGTAGAAGGGCTGTATGTCGATGAGGATGTCTCGTTTGCCGATCTCAAGCAGACGCTCTATTATTTTGTACAAGAATTGTTTGGCGAAGATACCAAGGTTCGTTTCCGTCCCTCGTATTTTCCGTTTACCGAGCCGTCTGCCGAAATGGACATCAGCTGCACGATCTGCAAAGGAGCAGGCTGCACGATGTGCAAACACAGCGGTTGGGTGGAGATACTGGGATGTGGTATGGTAGACCCCAACGTACTCGAAAACTGCGGCATTGATAGCGAAAAATACAGCGGTTTCGCATTTGGTATGGGTATCGAGCGCATCACCAACCTCAAATACGAAATCAAAGACCTGCGGCTGTTTTCCGAAAATGATGTCCGCTTTTTAAGCCAGTTTGAAACAGAACTCCTTTAAATGATTAAAACGGCCGGGTATATCGCGCTTTCCATGGCTTCGTTGCTGCCTATGGCGTGCAAAAAAGGCGGATGCAATGTGGTGCAAGATGTACCGGTGATCGAGCAGGTTTCCATGGTGCAATACTCGCAGCTACACGTGCCCGGGGGGTATGCGATGACCGAAAGAGGGGGCGTAGCCGGTTTGATTATCATCAATACAGGGCAAGGATACGTGGCTTACGACCGGTGCAGTACAGTAGACCCCGAGCGGCGATGTGCGGTGGAAGTAGAGGAGGGCGGCATCGTGGCCAAGGATCCCTGTTCGGGAGCCCGTTATTTATTGGTCAACGGGTCACCTGCCGAGCTCGCGGAGTGTCCGCTCAAACCCTACAGGGCCGCCAGAAACGGCGAAACCATAATCGTATCAAACTGATGGAAGCCGATAAAGTAAAGGAGTCAATCAAGAAAGCCGCCCGCGAGCTTTTCAGGCGCTATGGCTATAAGAAGACCAGCGTCAATGAGATTGCCCGAAAGGCCAAGATCGCCAAGGCGACCATCTATAAATATTTCGACAGCAAGGAGCTGGTGCTGCACGCCATCTTGATGGATTATATCCGTGAGAGTGTAGACGATCTATTGGCCAAGTATGACAAGGGAGCCGACCTCGAGACGTACCTCGGCAATACCATCCTGCGCGTCAGCCGCCTCACCTATACCATCTGCAACGAATTTTTGGGGTGGGATTTTATCCGCGAATCGGCCAACACCCAGGAATACCTCCGGACATTGTCTGACGACCTGGAGTTTTTGCTCATCAGTTCGTTTATGAACAATGCGGAGATCGGCAAGGCAGTCGGTCCGGAAAAACTTGCCTTCCTCATCAAGGCCAGCAAAAACATCGTGTTCTCTTTTGCCTTCACTTCGGTCAGTGAGGCCGACGTGCGGAAGAATTTTGTCTCTTTCCAAAAGGAGATACTGCCTTATCTGGTTAAGGCCACGGTAGACTAAGGAGTTGCCAAAAAACCGTACCTTTGCATCCTGATGAGTAAAAGAAGGTTTTCACCTGAACAGCGACTGCTGTCGGATATTTCGATTATCGACATCGCCGAAGAAGGTAAAGGCGTAGGCAAAGCAAACGAACTGGTGCTTTTTGTGGATAAGGCTATCCCGGGGGATGTGGTGGATGTAGAGCTGCTGCGCAAGAAAAAGAATTTTGCCGAAGCCAGGATTTCGCGGCTCAAACAAGCATCGCCCCATCGGGTGGATGCTTTTTGCCAACATTTTGGTACCTGCGGAGGCTGCAAGTGGCAGCACATGGACTATGAAGCCCAGCTGTTTTACAAGCAAAAGAGCGTAGACAACGCGCTCACCCGGCTGGGCAAGGTCGACACCGCTTCCATGGAGGCCATACTGCCCGCGCCTCAGACACAATATTACCGCAATAAGCTCGAATATACCTTTTCAAACAAACGCTGGCTCACCAGTGTAGATGACGTGCAGGATGCGTCACAGCTCAATGCCCTGGGTTTTCATGTGCCCTCGCGGTTCGATAAGATACTCGATATCGACCACTGTTATTTGCAGCAAGACCCCTCCAATGCGATCCGCAACAGCCTGCGCAACTTTGCCCTGCAGGAAGGCATTTCCTTCTATGACCTCCGGCAGCATGAGGGAATGCTTCGCAACCTCATTATCCGTATCGCTTCTACGGGTGAGTTGATGGTCATCGTTGTTTTTGCCTATGCTGATGAACAAACGGTGGCCAAAACAATGACATTCCTACAGCAAGCATTTCCGCAGATCACGTCCTTGCTTTACATCCTCAACCAGAAAAAAAACGACACCATCTTTGATCAGGATATCCACGTTTTCGCGGGGCGCGATCATATTTTTGAAGAGATGGAAGGCTTGCGGTTCAAAGTCGGGGCCAAGTCCTTCTACCAGACCAACTCCCTGCAGGCTTACGAGCTTTATCAGATCACACGCGATTTCGCAGCATTCGAGGGCCATGAGCGCGTATACGACCTCTACACCGGAGCGGGCACGATCGCCAATTTTATTGCACGGCACGTACAAGAGGTAGTGGGTGTAGAATACGTGCCCACAGCCATCGAAGATGCCAAGATCAACGCCGAAATCAACAGGATAGGCAACACCCGGTTTTATGCAGGGGATATGAAAGACGTGCTGACACCCCAGTTCGTCGCCGAGCAAGGCCGGCCGGATGTGATCATCACCGACCCGCCGCGCGCAGGCATGCATCCCGATGTTGTCGCCCGGCTGCTGGAGATCGGCGCGCCGAAAATCGTGTATGTCAGCTGCAACGCGGCCACCCAAGCGCGGGATATTGCGTTGCTCAGCGAACACTATACCGTTGATCGAATCCGTCCCGTAGACATGTTTCCGCATACGCAACACGTCGAAAATGTGGTCTTACTCGTTTTGAAAAGCTAACAAACTTTCCCATGGAACTACAAGACTTGTTCGGTGCGCAGGCAGACGGCGATGGACAACCCAAGCGCGAAAGCCCATTGAAGAGCCTCAAGGCCGACCTGGATTTCTACGGTGAGTCAATCAAGGAAACCGCGGTGGAGATCATGGCCGAAGGGTTGTCTGCCTACCCCATATTCGTTGCCCACCAGCATCGCGTGAGCTTGGGCGAAGTGATACTGGATAAAGACGAACTCGGTACGGAGTGGTCTATCCATGCCTCCACCTTGGAAGAGTTTGTCGATCGGGGCATTATCAACGAAGACCGCAAGGCACTTTTCATCAAACAGTATAAAAAACCCGAAGACTTCATGTGCCTGTTTGTCATCGTACCCGAGGGAGCCAACTTTGTGTTTTATCCATATCGCAAGGGATAATACACCCCGCAACAAACCATGCGGTTAAACGTTTGAGTAAGAAAAGAGTCAAATAACGACTGAATATGGATCATGTCATCAAAATAGTCTTATTTGTTTCGATTTGCCTGTTTCCGGTGGCGTTATACGCCCAGGAGTCCGGAACCATCCGGGGTATCGTGGTAGAAGCAGGTACCAGCAAACGGCTGGGCAGCGTCACCGTCGCCAATAAGAATACGGGTCAGACAACGGCATCCGGCAGCTTGGGTACGTTTGAGATCAGGGCGTCGGTAGGCGATACCCTTACGGCAAATATCATGGGCTACGAAGCCGCCAGTACCGAAGTCAAGACATTGAGCGATATCCTCATCGACATGAAACCAGGCAGCATTATGCTGGAGCAGGTCGATGTAAACCGGATGGGCAAAGAAGCTGAGCTTCGCGAAGTGATGCGCGGCTACCGCAAGCAAGGGGTATACTTTGACGGCAAACCGCCGGCATTGGCCTACATCTTCAACCCCGTCACGTCGCTCTACGAACTGCTGGGCCGTACGCCGCGAAATGCCAGACGATTTGGAAATTACATGGAAAAAGAGCTCGAAGAAACGGCCGTAGATAAAAAATTCAGCCGCGGAAGGATCCATGAATTGACCGGACTTGAAGGCGACGACCTCACCAATTTCATGATTTGGTATCGACCCGCTTATGAGAAGGCGCAATACTGGGGCGAGTACGATATCACCGCTTACATTGTTCAATCCTTTAAACAATTCGATCGCGATGGCCGTCCGGCTGCACCTAAGCTGCCCAAGTTAGAAGCAACGCCAAATCAATGATCCACGGTTCGTCCATGTGCCATCTCGTATTTTTGGCATCTGGTTTGCATTTGTATGGTTTAAACCAAAAGATATTATCATGATAACGAATAGAAAGATAGCCTTGTTCGGACTTTCGGTAGCCACATCGGCCATGTTGCTAGGCAGTTGCGCCACGATCCAATCCATGAGCAATACCCAAAAAGGGGCTGCCACAGGAGCCGTCGCCGGAGGAGCGCTGGGCGCTATTATTGGCAAGAAAGCTGGTAATACGGCTGTAGGGGTGCTTGCAGGGGCCGCCATCGGTGGTGTTGCTGGCGGTCTGATCGGCAAAAAGATGGATAAGCAGGCTGCAGAGATCGAACGTACAGTAGCCGGTGCAGAGGTAATCAAGGCCGATGAGGGCATCATTGTGAAGTTTGATTCAGGCATCTTATTTGATTTCGATAAGACCGACTTGAAGCCAAATGCCAAAACAAATGTTGCAAAATTGGTCGAAAACCTGAATAGTAATCCGGACACGGATATCTTAGTGGTCGGCCACACCGACAATAAGGGTACGGACAGTTATAACCAGGGGTTGTCTGAGCGCCGTGCAAGATCTGTTAAGGATTACGCGGTTTCGCAAGGTTTGGCAGGTAGGCGCATAAAGACAGAAGGAAGAAGTTTCCACGAACCCATTGCTGAAAACGAAACAGAAGCAGGCCGTGCTCAAAACCGGCGGGTTGAAATCGTCATTGTCGCCAATGACAAGATGAAAGAAGAAGCTTTGGACCAAGCTGGCTCTTAGCCAACGGTTATATTAAACTGAGGAAAATGCGGTGTGCCTGATAGGGTCACCGCATTTTTTATGCTCCGCATGCGGTAATGACCAGTTTTCGGCCGCCACCCCGATTACGATGCTCGCAAAGATATAGTCCTTGCCAGGTGCCCAAAGCCAGTCTCCCATTTTGGATGGGTATGGATACCGAAGCACCCAATACCGAGGCTTTGATATGCGCGGGCATGTCATCTGCCCCTTCGTAATCATGGCGGTAATCGGGGTCGTTTTCGGGCACAGCTTTATTGAAATACATTTCAAAGTCCATTCGCACGGTCGAATCTGCATTTTCGTTGATGGTGAGCGAAGCGGATGTATGCTGGATGAAGACATGGCATATCCCCGCTTCCCAGTGGGCGATACCGGAGAGGTGCTGGTCGATCTCGGCCGTTATCAGGTGGAATCCCCTGGGCCGTGGGCGTAAGGTGATGGATTTTTGAATGATTTCCATGATGCATGCAAGGTAAGAATATTCGGCACCAAATAAAACCTACCTTTGTACCATGGCGGGCATTTATCTTCACATTCCTTTTTGCAAACAAGCATGCCACTACTGTGACTTTCATTTCAGTACATCGCTGAAATACAAAGATCAGCTGCTGGATGCCATGCTTAAGGAGGTTGCATTGCAATCCGATTACCTGCAAGGAGCGCCGGTCGAAACCATTTATTTCGGCGGCGGCACGCCATCGCTGCTATCGGCAACGGATATCCAAGGGCTTATTGATCAAGTGGCAAACCATTTTCAGGTCCGGCCCGATGCGGAGATTACCTTGGAAGCGAATCCAGACGATCTTACCCATACGCAGGTACTGGCGCTAAAAGATACCTTGGTCAACCGATTTAGTATCGGCATCCAATCGTTTTTTGAAGAGGACCTCCGGTGGATGAACCGTGCACATACCGCCGAAGAGGCACAGCAAGCAATCCAGCGTGTGCAGGACGCCGGATATGCCAACATCACGGCCGACCTGATCTATGGTTATCCATTGCTTACTGATGTAAAATGGCAGTACAACATCGGTAGGTTACTGGATATTGGCATCCCCCACGTGTCCGCGTACAGCATGACCGTTGAACCGCAAACGGCATTGGCAGCCTTTATCCGCAAGGGCAGACAGGCGGCCATGGACGAAGGGCAGAGTGCCACGCAATTCGAATACCTGGCGGATGTGCTGACAGCAGCGGGATATGTGCATTACGAAATATCCAACTTTGCTAAAGCAGGAGAGTATGCGCGTCACAATAGCAACTACTGGCGGGGGGTGGCCTACCTCGGCATCGGCCCCTCGGCCCACTCATTTAATGGCTATACGCGGCAATGGAATGTGCGCAACAATGCAAACTATATCAAGGCGTTGCAGGTCGGCGTATTGCCATTTGAGCAAGAGGAGCTGGACGAGCAAGACCGGTTTAATGAGTACATCATGACGGCCCTAAGGACGGTTTGGGGGGTCGATTTGGATCATGTGGAGGATAAATTCGGCAACGCTTACCGCGATGCACTCACGTCCGGACTGCAGCCCTTTCTCGCGAGTGCCGATGTGCTCCGTCAAGGGTCCGTGGTGACCCTCACCAGGAAGGGGAAGCTGCTGGCAGATCACATTGCGGCGGAGTTGTTTGAAATCAAGCCAACCAGCCATCGGACGTAAGGTGGTCAAGTATCAAAGCCGTTGCCCCGGCGTTTTCCTGCACATATTGCCTGGCGGTGTTTCCTGCGGTATCCCGTATCGGTCTGTCGGTCAACTTGCCAAAAACGGCTACAAATTCCGCTGCATTCCGCACACTGAATCCAGCCCCGCATGCAATCAGGTCCTTCGCCTCCTGAAACTTCTGATAGTTAGGTCCGAAGATGACCGGGATGCCATATGTGGCGGCTTCGAGCGTATTGTGGATGCCTGTTCCAAACCCCCCGCCGATGTATGCTACTCCGGCGTATGCATAGAGGGAGGACAGCATGCCGATGTTGTCGATGATGATGACCGGTTGGTGGCTGGTGGCCTGTGGTGAGTGACCGGTGGTTGGTGATGGGTGGTGGGGGAGTTGGGAGAACCGGACGGAATGCGGGAATAGCTTTTCAATAGAACGTATGTGTTCGTCATGTACTTCATGAGGTGCAATAACAAGGACCCAATCGGGGTAGGCTTGGTGTAAGCGCTCAAGTAGCTCCTCATCGGCCGGCCAGGTGCTGCCGGCTACCAGTACGGGCCGACCGTTGATGCTGCCATCAATGGCAGGGATCGGATTTGGCGCTTTCGGCAATTCCACCACCCGGTCAAAACGGGTGTCTCCCGCCACACTTGCATTTGTATAGCCGAGCCGGGCCAGTAATGCCAAGCTTTCGCTGTTTTGGGTGAAAAAATGGGTCACTGCGGCGAGCGCCTGCCTGAAAAACCCGCCGTACCACTTGAAAAATACCTGATCGGACCTGAAAATCGCTGAGATGACATATAGCGGTGTATGGCGGGAGGCCAAGGCCCTGAAATAGAACGGCCAATATTCATATTTGGTAAATACAGCCAGTTCAGGGTTGATCAGCCGGATGAACTTCTCGGCATTGCCGGGCGTATCTTCGGGAAGATAAAACACATGATCGGCCAATGGGGTGTTTTTTCGTATTTCATGGCCTGACGGCGAATAGAAGGTGATGATGATCGCCTTATCCTGTCGCTGCGCTTTCATCGCTTCCAATACCGGACGGCCTTGTTCAAACTCTCCCAGGGAAGCAAAATGAAACCAAATGCAGCCCCGGCGTTGATCCACTTCTTGAGCAATCCGAGATTGCCAATCTCGTCGTCCGCTGAACCACTTTTTTGCTTTGTCGTTAAAAAATGACAAAACCCAGATTAAGCTTCCGTAAATTTTTACTCCAGCAAGGTAGATCACCCACATCTTTGCGATAAATCATTATATTCGCACCAAACTTAGCTAAATTTACGTTACAAGCGTAAATTTATCGGTTTCTCCTCCACCATAAAAAGACTGTTTTCGTGGAGGAAATGTGTCACACTGATTTCGGAATCAGTTAATACTGCACAAATTATGTCGAGAAAACGCATACTCATCACAGGTGCTGCAGGGTTTTTAGGTTCCCACCTTTGCGATCGTTTTATTAAGGAAGATTACCATGTCATCGGCATGGATAACCTCATCACGGGCGATCTTCGTAACATCGAGCACCTTTTCAAACTGGAGAATTTTGAATTTTACAATCACGATGTGTCTACCTTCGTACACGTGCCGGGCAAGCTGGATTATATCCTGCATTTTGCCTCTCCCGCGAGTCCGATAGACTACCTGAAAATCCCGATCCAAACACTTAAGGTCGGATCATTGGGTACCCATCACCTGTTAGGCCTGGCGCGGGCAAAGGGTGCACGCATTTTAGTGGCCTCTACATCTGAAGTATATGGCGACCCGACGATCAGTCCCCAACCCGAAGAATACTGGGGGAATGTAAATCCGGTAGGGCCGCGCGGCGTATACGATGAGGCCAAGCGTTTCCAGGAGGCGATTACCATGGCTTATCATACGTTCCATGGGCTGGAGACCCGCATCGTCCGCATATTTAACACTTACGGACCGCGTATGCGGCTCAACGACGGGCGGGTATTGCCCGCTTTCATCGGCCAGGCCCTGCGCGGGGAAGACCTCACCGTCTTTGGCGATGGCTCACAGACCCGCTCGTTTTGCTATGTCGACGATCAGGTGGAAGGCATCTACCGCTTGCTCCACAGCGATTACCCTTATCCGGTCAATATCGGCAACCCCGACGAGATCACCATCAAGCAATTCGGTGAAGAGATCATTAAGCTTACGGGCACTACCCAGAAACTGGTGTATAAGGAATTGCCGGTAGACGATCCCAAGCAGCGGCAGCCGGATATTACCAAGGCAAAAGAACTGCTCGGGTGGGAAGCCAAAGTGGACCGTGCTGAGGGGTTGCGTATTACGTACGCGTATTTTAAATCGCTGCCTGATCAAGAGATAAGACATAAAGATTTTACCTATTACAACAAAAAATAGATGAGCAAGATTGTCGTAACGGGAGGTACCGGTTACATCGGTTCGCATACAGTTGTCGAATTGCAACAAGCAGGTTATACGCCTATTGTGGTGGATAATCTGGCCAATTCCAATATAGGTGTGCTGGACCAAATACAGCGGATCACAGGGGTCAAGCCTGATTTCTATAATTTTGACCTGTGCGATGAAGCAGCGGTCAGGCAATTTGTCGCGGATCACCCGGATATCACGGGCATTATCCATTTTGCAGCCTACAAAGCGGTCGGAGAGTCTGTCCGCGAACCCCTGAAATATTATTATAACAATTTCTTCTCGCTGATCAACCTGCTCAATGCGTATCAGGGTAAACCGGTTAATTTCGTGTTTTCCTCCAGCTGCACGGTATATGGACAGCCCGATGACCTGCCCGTCACGGAGGCTGCTCCGGTAAAGCGGGCCGAATCGCCTTATGGCAATACCAAGCAGGTGGCTGAGGAAATTTTGTCGGAGACCGCGGCGGCTTTCGGTAATTACAACATCATCTCCCTCCGGTACTTCAATCCGGTGGGCGCCCATGAAAGTGCGCTGATCGGCGAGCTGCCGTTGGGGGTGCCTCAAAACCTGGTGCCATTCATTACGCAGAGTGCTATCGGCAAACGGGGAGCGATCACGGTTTTCGGCAACGATTATAATACGCCTGACGGGTCGGCGGTACGCGATTACATCCATGTGGTCGATCTTGCCAAAGCGCATGTGGCAGCCATCAAGCTGCTCGAAAAAGGCAACCCAAATGGCAACTATGACGTATTCAATATCGGGACCGGACGGGGAAATTCGGTGCTGGAGGTGATCAGGGCGTTTGAAGAATCGACCGGTGTGAAGCTCGATTACCAGATCGGGCCCCGCCGGGCCGGCGACGTAGAGCAGGTGTGGGGCGATGTTTCCAAGTCCAGCCGCGAACTGGGCTGGAAGGCGGAGCTGGGGATAGCGGAGATGATGCAATCGGCCTGGAAATGGGAACAGTATTTGAAAGAGAATCCGCTAACGGACTAATTTGTAATGAAGAAAAAAATCATCATCACCGGAGGTGCGGGCTTTATCGGCTCCCATGTGGTGCGCCGATTGGTGAAAACCTACCCCGACTATCACATCGTTAACCTCGATAAGCTTACCTACGCCGGCAATCTAGCCAATCTCACCGATATTGAAGACCGCCCGAATTATCGGTTTGTCAAAGGCGATATTACCGATGTTGCATTTATCGATAACTTGTTTGCTGCTGAGCAACCCGATGCGGTCATCCACCTGGCAGCGGAGTCGCATGTCGACCGTTCGATCAGCAATCCGGTTGACTTTGTGTTGACGAATGTCGTAGGCACCGTTAATTTGCTGAATGCAGCGCGCAAGCATTGGGATGGCGCCTATGATAAGCATCGCTTCTATCATGTATCTACCGATGAGGTATACGGCGCACTGGGTGAAAGCGGCATGTTCACCGAAGAAACCAAGTATGATCCTCATTCGCCATATTCCGCTTCCAAAGCATCCTCTGATCATTTTGTGCGTGCTTATCAGGATACCTATGGCATGGACACCGTTATATCCAATTGCTCGAACAACTATGGATCGCACCATTTTCCGGAAAAGCTGATCCCATTGGCGATCAATAATATCAAAAACAACAAACCTGTGCCGGTATATGGCAAGGGCGAGAATGTGCGCGACTGGTTATGGGTAGAAGATCATGCGCGGGCGATCGATCTGATTTTTCACAAAGCGGCCTCCGGCGAGACCTATAACATCGGTGGGCATAATGAGTGGAAAAATATTGACCTCATCCGCTTGCTCTGCAGCATCTTGGATCGCAAACTGGGGCGTGCAACGGGTGAGTCGGCCAAGCTCATTACCTTCGTGAAAGACCGCGCAGGACACGACCTGCGCTATGCCATCGATGCCAGCAAGCTGAAACGCGACCTGGGGTGGGAGCCCAGCCTGCAATTTGAAGAAGGATTGGAAAAAACGGTAGATTGGTACCTGGCCAATGAGGCGTGGCTGCAAGACGTCACCTCGGGGCACTACCAACAGTATTACGAAGCGCAGTATGGCGGCTGATGCCGCCGTTAGGATGTTCCTCAACCCTTTAAATGCAAGGCCTTTGGCTTGGTAAATGCCCGTAATCCTTGGTGCGACAGGGTCATCCCGATGCCGGAGTGGCGCCTACCGCTCCATGGCAGGGCAGGGCTCACCCGATCACAGCAATTCCAATAACCGGTTCCTGCGTCAATACGTTTGAGTATGGAAAGCGCCCTTTCCCGATCGGGGCTATAAACGCCGGCGGTAAGGCCGTAGCCGGTATCCTGCATCAATGCCAGGGCGTCTTCATCGTTTCTCACTTTCATGATGCCGATGACCGGGCCAAAGCTTTCCTCCCGCATTACAGCCATGCGGTGATCTACTTCAGTGAGTACGGTAGGCTCGAAATAATACCCCTTTCCGCCGACACGTTTGCCTCCTATAACTACCTTGGCCCCTTTGCTGACCGCATCTTCAATTTGGCTTTCCAGCACCTCCCGTTGCCCGCCTCGGCTAAGCGGACCAAAATAGGTGTCGTCATCGTGCGGATCCCCGGTTTTCCAGGCCTTTACTTGGGCAATGAATGCGTTGACATAGGCATCATATACCTGCTCGTGCACATAAATCCGCTCAACGGAACAACAGCTCTGCCCGTTGTTATAGAAAGCACCGTCCGCTGTGGCAGCGGCGACGGATTCAATATCTTCCTGACCGTCGGTTACGTATACCGGATCTTTCCCGCCGAGTTCCAGTTGGCAGGGAACCCATCTCGGAGACACCTGCTCATAGATGTATTTGCCAGTGGCGTACGAGCCGGTAAAGAAATAACCATCGAATGGTAATGCCAATAAGGCCTTTCCCGCATCGGCGGCTCCTATGCCTGCTTGGAAGACATCGTCGGGTACCCCTGCCTGTTTCAGGAGCCTTTCGATGTGCAGTCCGGTCAGCGCCGCATGTTCGGATGGTTTGTAGAGCACGGCATTTCCAGCCAGGAGTGCCGGGACAAAAACATTCACGCCAACCAGGTAGGGATAGTTCCAGGCCGAAATATTGCAGACCGTGCCCAGCGGCTCGTAGCTGATCACTTCTTCCCCGCTGCCCATGAGTTCGTCTGACAGGTAGTTGGATGCGTTGCTGCACAGCCAGGAAATGCGATTGATGGCTCCTTTGATCTCATTCCGGGACTGCCATACCGGCTTGCCTGTTTCCGCTGTCAAGGTATCTGCTAAGGCTTCGGATTCCTGGTTGAGCAGTACGGCAAACTGTTCGACGATGCTGATCCGATGATCCAGCGGTACTTGCGACCATGCCAGCTGGCCTTTGCCAAGCCGCGTGTGCTTAGCCTTCAACGTTTCAGCGTCATCCACTGTGAGGGATGTGATAATCTCTTCTGTTGCAGGATTAATGATATTCATGGGGTATGTTATGCCAAAGTTGTCGATTGGGCCTCCGTGACGAAAGCCGTTAAGATATTGCTGACAAAGGGATTATCCGTATCAGCCATCCGTTCGGGATGCCACTGAATCAGGCACAAGAAAGGCATACCCTGTTTTTCTTTTCGTTCAATGGCCTCCACTACGCCATCGGGCGATATGGCTGCCACCACCAGGCCGTCCCCAATTTTATCGGCGCTTTGGTGGTGAAGGCTGTTTACCATTCCCTCCCGGCGGCCGGTTATGTCCGACAACTGGGAGTAGGGGTCTACCATTACAGGGTGTTCACGCAACGTTCCATCGGGCAATTTGCCGTGTTCGAATTTCCCCCATCGGGGCAAATCCGGAATCAATGAGCCCCCGAAGAAAACATTCACGAGTTGCAGCCCCCGGCATATCCCCAATATCGGCAATGGCCGCTTCACGGCATGCTCCAGCAGCTGGAACTCAAATTCATCACGGCGGATATCGAAATCCTCCGGAACACAGTAAGGCAAATAGGCTTCGCCTTGGTAGCGCGAGGGGTGCACGTCTTCTCCGCCGGTGAATACGAGACCCTGGCATTGCTCGATATCCCGCAGGTTTGCGAACCTGTATCCCAATCGCACGATTGCTACTTGGTCTGTAAGGCTCAAAAGCCAGTTGGCATACAAGTCATACATCCTGCCGTCTGTCATGCCGATAACCGTTTTGCTCATAGCGCCTGCTCGTATAATGATTTAAAATCTGCCCGGGTCACCGGTTTGGGGTTATTGGGGTGGGCAAAATCCGCCACAGCCAGGTCAGACAAGGCATCGATATGGGTTGGTTTCACCCCGATATCGCGCAGGCGGCTCGGTATTCCTATTTTTTCGCCCAAACCGAAAAGGTAATCCACTACGGCATCGCCGGTCTCTTCTGTTAGCATCAAGGTGCGGGCAATCCGCCTGAATTTTTCTTCCTGCCCGGCGATGTTGAATCGCATGCCATAGGGGAGGTTCACCGCATTGGCTAAGCCATGGTGGGTATCCAGCAACGATGACAACGGATGCGCCAGGGAATGCACGACTCCCAAACCTTTCTGGAACGCGATCGCCCCCATCATGGAAGCCATGAGCATCTGACTCCGCGAGGTTTTATCTGGATCCGTAACCGATTTTTCAAGTGCCCCGTTGATTAATCGGATACCCTCTAACGCAATACCGTCACAAATCGGGTTATCATTTTTTGCCAGAAAAGCCTCCAGATTGTGCGTCAGGGCGTCCATTCCGGTAGCTGCGGTAATGGCCGGCGGCAGGTCCATGGTCAGCAGCGGGTCGGCAAAGACCATCTTTGCCATCAGCTTGGGAGAGAAGAGTATCCGTTTGCGGTGCGTTTCGTCATCCGCGATAATGGCGCTCCTGCCCACCTCGCTTCCGGTACCCGCCGTGGTCGGGATCGTGACGAAGTGTGGTACCTCGTTGGTCACATAGACATCGCCGCCAATCAAGTCGTCGTACATGAACAGGTCTTCGCGGTGATACACGCGTAAGGTTATCGCACGGGCGATGTCCAAAGCAGCCCCGCCCCCAATACCGATGATGCTGTCCCGGTCGGTATCATCCCACACTTGTGTTCCGTGGTAGACGTCAGATTTGACCGGATTTTTATGGGTTTGATCGAACATCCTGACCGACATGCCGTTCCTTTCCAAATCCGCAACAATGCGCTTGAAAAAAGGCAGTTGCGAGATGACAGCATCGGTCACCACCAATGGCCGGTTCAATCCCTGTTTTTGCAAGTAACCTGGAAGTTCATGTACAGCGCCGCAACCAAACCGGATGGTTGTGGGTATGCTGAATTGCGAGATTTTGTCAACGTCCATAGTGGTGTTATATGATTTCGAGATAGCGTTTCAATTCCCAGTCTGTAACGGCTTTGGCAAATTCCCGCCATTCCCACTCGCGGGTGGCGCAGAAGTGGTCTACGAACGTTTCCCCAAAGAGTTCCCTGGCCACCTCCGATTGCCGCATGCTGTTTGTGGCATCCCATAGGTTGGAAGGGAGCTTGCCATAGCTTGCCTCCCGGTATCCATTCCCGGTGGTTGGCGGCTGGTTGAGTGTTAGGCCGTGCTTGATGCCATACAGGCCCGATGCCAGGCAGGCGGCAATTGCCAGGTAGGGGTTGGTATCGGAGCCGACGACTCGTGTTTCCAGTCGGGCTGATTTTTCACCGCCCGCCAGCACCCGTAGGGCAACCGTCCGGTTATCCACACCCCAGGTACAGGTAGTGGGCGCCCAAGCGCCCTCCACCAGCCGTTTGTAGCTGTTGATGGTGGGCGCGTACATGGGTAAGATATGCGGCAGGCAATGAAGCTGTCCGGCGATGTATTGCCGCATCAAGGGGCTTATTTTTTCTGGCGCGGTGTGGTCGTAAAACAGGTTATGCTTACCATAGCCATCCCAGAGACTTTGGTGCACATGTCCGCTGCATCCGGGCAAATTTTCATTCCATTTGGCCATGAAGGTGGCCACTACCTGATGTTTGTAAGCAATTTCCTTGACTGCGGTTTTGAATAGCACCGCCCGGTCGGCGGCCTCCAATGCGTCAGCATAAACGATTGCTGCTTCGTATACGCCGGGACCGGTTTCGGTGTGCAGCCCTTCCAACGGTATTCCGAAGGCCTTCAGCAAGCGGAATAGGTCACTGATGTATTCATTTTTCAGGCTGCTTCTCAGGATCGAATATCCAAACATGCCGGGGGTCAACGGATTCAAGGCCTTGAAGTCGCTACGGTGTAGCTCCTCCGGTGTGCTCGCAAAATTGAACCATTCGAATTCCTGAGAAAAAACAGGATTGAATCCCATGTCGATGCATTGTTGGACTACGCCCTTCAGCAGTTGCCTCGGGCAGATGGGCGAGGCGTCACCCGCTCCGTTTACGAAGTCGCCCAAAAAAAAGGGCACTTCCTCTTCCCAGGGGATTTTCCGGTAGGTGCTGATGTCAAGCTTCATCGCCATGTCCGGATAGCCGGTATGCCAACCGGTAAATTTTGCGTTGTCATAAGCCGCATCATTGGAATCCCAACCGAAAACCACGTCACAAAATCCCAGGTCTTTATCCAGCGAGGCATTGAATTTATCGGCGGAAATATACTTACCCCGCAATACCCCGTCAATATCCGAAACGGCCAGTTTCACCTTGGCAGCAGGATGGTTATTTACGTAGTCTTTGATCTGTTGAGCCGTCATTTTTTGAAGCGTTTATTGAGGATGTACGATATGAGGAGAATCGAAAAATAAATCAAGCCGATTTCCCAATTATAGATGAACATCGCAACCAAAGATACACTTCCGATCAGTAATGCGACGATGGGAAACCACGGATAAAGCGGAACGTTGAAAGGTCGGTCCAAATCAGGCTCGTTTTGGCGGAGCCGGATGATGGATAGCATGGCAATCACATAAAGGGTGAGCGCACCGAAAACGGCCATCGTGATGATGTCGCCGGTACGGCCTGTAAAAAGCGCCAACAATCCCACCACCATATTACCACACAACGCATAAGCCGGTGTTTGGAAACGTTTAGATATGACCCCAAAAAAGGAGGGGAAATTTCGTGTCCTGCCCATTTCATAGGTCGACCTTCCCGCGGCCAGTATCAGGCCGTGGAACGAAGCAACCAGTCCAAACAGCCCAACCGTGATGAGCAGGTGGTACATCAGGTGGTTTTCGCCGGTGACGATTGATAGCGCCAGCGGCAAGGGCGAGTCGGAGGTGTCTCCGCTGATCCCATTTTTATAAACAATGGCTTCCCAGCCTCCGATACCTACGGATGTAACAAAAACCATCACGCAGAGCATCACCAGGGTGAAGATGGCCCAGCCAAATCCTTTCTGTATATCCCGTTGTGGGTTTTTGGTCTCCTCCGCCACGTTGGCGATACCCTCGATACCTAAGAAAAACCAAATGGCGAAGGGCAGTGATGCCAATATACCTCCCCACCCGTTTGGAAAAGCATTTTTGGTCAGGTTAGCCACCTCAAAGCGGGGGGAAGCGATGCCCACGAATAGCAGTAATTCACCGACGGCAAGGATGGTAATGATGATCTCAAACGTGGCGGCAGCCTTTACCCCGACAATGTTTAGCCCGGTGAATAGCAGGTAAGCCACTATGGCACTGGCAAGAATCGGGATATCCGGGAAAAAGGCATTGAAATAAGCACCTATGGCAAAGGCGATAGCCGGAGGCGCAAACACAAACTCCACTGTTTGCGCGATACCTGCGGCAAATCCTACATCTTTGCCGAACGCTCTTTCGGCATAATCAAAGACCCCACCTGCCTTCGGGATGGCGCAGGCAAGCTCCGTGTAACTGAAAGTAAAGGTCACATACATCACCATGACTGCCAGCGTAGCGATCCCCATACCCAATGTCCCCCCTTTTTCCAACCCGAGGTTCCATCCGAAATACATGCCTGAGATGACATAACCCACACCCAATGCCCATAACGCGAAAGGTGTGAGCGTCTTTTTTAGTTTGGTTTCGCTCATTTGATCTGCATTTGATCGTTTGCTCCTCCTGGCTCGATTTAATACGGGAAATGTAATTGGTCAATCTTTTTCACACGGTCCATTAGCGTCTGCCAAACACGGTAACGCCATCGGACGAACGAACAGGTGAATCAGGCTCTAAAGATAGAAAATATCTCTGGTTAGCGCGGATTGGCCATCCCATTTTTGATGAGAAATTCGCCATCCACCTCCTTGTCTATGCGGATATAGCCAGGATAATTGATTTGCTTATTGCCCAGCGCCAGCGTGGGCTTGATACTGAAGGTCAGGTTGATCTTGTCAGATGTGTTGCCATTGCGTACGCCTTGAATAAACGCAATCAGTTTATTGCGCGTCGGACCATCGGCGAGGAACGGATAGACGTTGGTTTGTAATTTCACCGGCACCACCACGGTTTCCCCGGGAGGCACTTCAATGGGCAAATCCGAAGTGCCATCGAGCACCTCCTTACCTTCTACAGCTACTTTGTACATAAACTGCTGAATACCGGCCAGATCAGAGGTGGGGTTGGTAATCCGGATGTTGAGTATGCCCGAGAGCGGGACGTCGCTGTTCAAGAACCCGAATGCCACCCCCGGCAGACGGCTGATATCTACCCTGCCGTTGGCAACGAGCTTATTCACATCCGTTCCGGCCAGGAAAACGCTATCAGCCGATATAAATTCATATTGGCATTTTTCCAGCGCCCGCAGTGCCTTGGCCTGCCTATCCAGTGCGCAGGACGCGATAGCAAGCAGTATGCCCGTGGCAAGCAGCCAAATCTTGGCAGCTGTCCACCGTTTCGATCGATTTGTCTTCTCTGGATTACGCCGTGTCATACTTTCTATACGCTATCATGCTGCAAGGTAAGAAAAAAGGGCGGCCGATAGGACCGCCCCAGCATTTTTTGGATGGTTTATCCGTTTACAGCCGGTTTATCTGCTACAGTCAGCCGTCCACGTACCGCGGTCGTTGGTGACCAGCATATTGAGCGAGCTTGCCGAAATGGTGATACCCGTGAGGCCTTCTCCGACACTCACATACGTTTCATCACTGCTTTCTTCAAATCTAACGCCGGTGATATCCGGTATGCCACTGCCAAACACAAAAGAATACGATTCGCCTGCTTTCGCTACGGTTACCCGGCCATCCTCATCGGTAATGGTCCGTTCGTCATCATTGAAGGTAATGGTACCTTCGTAGGTGCCCACGAACAAGTCCCTGTCGCCCGGACTAGTATCCTCGTCACACGAAACTACAAACATTAATGAAGCTATCACTAACGCACCAAAAAATTTCATTTTATTTTTCATCACGATATAGTTTTGTTACAGGAATAAAGGGGCAAAGGCCATGCCAAGGAAGGGATCACTGCAGTCTGCTTGTAGGTAATTATTTGGTAGTCAATTAACTATGTCGCTTTCCGTGAGGAGTGGAACGATAATTGAACTATCAACCGCTATGGTTTTATCACTTCGGCTAGCTGCTCCGCCAGGATAAGCATCTCTTCTTCCCGGGGTTGGTTGCGGTTGGTTAACAGGATGATGCTGAAATGTTGGGACGGAATCCTGTAAAAGATATTCCGGAAACTGGTACTGCTGCCGGTATGATACACCACCTGTTCGTCCTGATCCTTTTTCTTGAGGTGCCACCCATAGCCGTATTTCACGGTGTCGCCATCAGCTAGGTGATGGTATGCAAAAGCCTCCTCCAGCAGCTTTGTTGGTAATACCGCTGCGGTATATAAGGCTTGGTCCCATTTGAGCAAATCCATCACATTGCTGTAAATGCCGCCATCGCCCAGCACGGCGCTGGTGGAGCTTTGGTCCCGTTGCTCCCAATGCCCATCCATCACTGTATATCCGTAAGCGCGCGAAGGTACCGTGGTCTTCCCTTTTTCATGGGCTAGCGTGGTGGTCATGCCCAATGGCTTGAATACATGTTCCTCAAGGTAGTCCGCAAACGGCTGACCGCTATATTGCTCCACCATCAGCGCGAGCAGCGCATAAGCCGAATTGCTGTACCGGAATTGGGTGCCGGGAGTAAAATAGCCGCTGTCGAGCGTCATCAGGATATCCAAAACGCCCTGGTCTTTAATCTGGGGGTTAAACGCGGTATCCGCCACGTAATCTTCATAATCGGGTATTCCCGAGGTATGGGTGAGGAGATGCTTCACCGTGACGGCAGCACCGTACGCCGGGAATCCCGGAAATGCTTGTGTAAGTGTCGTGTTTAAGGATAACCGGCCCTTATCAATAAGTTGCAATATACAAGCGGCGGTAAACTGCTTGGTCACGGATGCCAACCTGAAATTGGTTGTTGCCGTCACTTTTTCCCCGCGCCCAAGGTCGGCATATCCATAGTTCCGTTGCAGCAGGATCTTCCCATCCTTTACCACGAGCAGCGCAGCGCCAGGATTTTTGCCTTGGTACGGCGCGAGTATCCGATCGATGGCGGCAACGTCCTGGGCCTTGAGCGCAGACAAGGTTGTCCAAATCATCAGATGCGCCAGAAATATAATCTTACAGACGTACATAGCAGGTAAAAATAGCATTTATAAGTCAAAACCGCTGTTGGATTATTGAAATATACTCCTACTTTAGCGAGGTGAACAGGGTTGTACTAGCCTTGGATGATTAACGATCGGTTTAACCTTGAAGTTTTTATTAATGATGCCCAAAAAACAAGAATGGTCATTGCTATTGATTGGCCTGTTTGCATGCACTTTCAATACCTTTTCACAAGAGACAACTATCCCGCTCGAAACACAGAATCACGCGCTGGTCCTTCAGGTCAGCGAGCGCAAAGACGTAACGATCGGTTACCTCGGTAAGCGGTTAAGTCAGGTTAACGAATATGCACTCATATCTGGAGCGTATCGGCAAGCGGCCGATTACACAGGCCTGCTCAACTCCGCCTATACACCGTCGGGTTCGCGCAATTTGGTGGAACCTGCGATTACCGTTACCCACGCCGACGGCAATAATTCATTGGATCTGCAATATGTGAGCCATGAGCAGCAACAACTGGCGGATGGCGTATCCTTGCTTAAAATTTTATTGAAAGACCCGGTTTATCCGTTTGAAGTGACCTTGTTTTACAAAGCTTACTTCAATGAAGATGTCGTGGAGCAGTGGAGCGAAATCAAACACGAGGAAAAAGGAACAGTGGTCCTGCATAAATTTGCCTCTGCAAACCTGCACTTGAAAGCGAAGTCGTACTGGCTGCAGCAGTACCACGGAGACTGGGCGAAGGAGATGCAGCCGGAGGAGTCAAAACTGACGCACGGCATCAAAACGCTCGATTCCAAATTGGGCACACGCGCCAACTTATTCCAGCCTCCGGTGTTTATGATTTCCTTGGATAAACCAGCAACGGAGCGCGAAGGCGAGGTATTGCTCGGGTCCTTGCAGTGGAGTGGTAATTTCAGGACCGATCTCGAATTGGACCCGCAGGACAACCTGCGTATCCTATCGGGTATCAACAATTACGCATCAGCTTATTCGTTGAAGGCAGGAGCGGTATTTGCGACACCGGTGTTTATGTACACCTTTTCTGCCGACGGTAAAGGGCTGGCCAGTCGCAACCTTCATAACTGGGCGCGCAATCATAAACTGCTTGATGGCAATGGGCAGCGGCTGACGTTGCTGAACAATTGGGAAGCCACGTATTTCGATTTCAATGAGGAGAAGCTTAAAGCCTTGCTCAAAGATACGAAAAAGCTGGGCGTGGAATTGTTCTTGCTCGACGACGGATGGTTTGCCAATAAATACCCGCGCAATGGGGATAATGCCGGTTTGGGTGACTGGCAGGAAAATCGGACGAAACTACCCAATGGTATCGGTACGCTGGTAAAAGAGGCTGCAGCAAACGGGGTGAAGTTCGGTATCTGGATCGAGCCGGAGATGGTGAATCCCAAAAGCGAGCTGTATGAAAAGCATCCCGATTGGGTCATCAAACAACCCAAACGTGACGAGTATTATTTCCGGAATCAATTGGTGCTGGACCTTAGTAACCCCGAAGTACAGGATTTTGTTTTTGGGGTGGTGGATGATCTGTTTACCAGCAATCCGGATTTAGCCTACATCAAATGGGATTGCAATGCAGTCGTTTATAATGCCTACTCCGCACATTTGAAAAACCAGTCGCATTTATACATCGACTATGTGCGTGGGTTGTATAACGTACTGGAGCGGATACGGGCGAAATATCCCACCGTTCCCATGATGCTGTGTTCGGGCGGGGGCGGCCGGGTCGATTATGCGGCGTTGCAGTATTTTACCGAATACTGGCCCAGCGACAATACCGACCCGCTGGAACGCATCTTTATCCAATGGGAAAACTCCTATTTCTATCCGGCCATTGCCAGTGCCAATCACGTGACCGACTGGGGGAAGCAACCCATCAAATTCCGCACGGATGTGGCCATGATGGGTAAGCTGGGGTTTGACATTGTCGTCAGCCACCTGAATGAAAAAGACCTCCAGTTTTGCCAAGGGGCCGTACAAACCTATAATGGTGTGAAACAGGTGATTTGGCAGGGCGACCAATACCGGTTGACCCACCCGCGCGAAAATAGCGTGGCCAGCATGTTGTTTGTCGATAAGGAAAAAACGAAGGGGGTGTTGTTCAATTACCTGGTAAGCAATCGGTATGATGAAGGCAGCCGGCTTCCCATCAAACTGGAGGGACTGGATCCCGAACGCAACTACCGGATATCGGAGATAAACCTGTACCCGGGCACTTCATCGCCGATAGATAGCGCGCGGGTATATTCCGGTGACTTCCTGATGAAGATCGGATTCAATCCGCAGGTACGGAGGGGCCGGGAAAGCGTTGTCTTGTTAGTGGAAACTGAATAGTGTTCGGAATGTTTAATTGGCCTATTTTTGTAACAAATAAATGATCATGAAAATCGCCTTAGCATCCCCGCCGTATCCCAAATCGTTGAACGATGGCCTGCAGTGGGTTGCCACATGCACGAGAGATGCCGCGATGCAGCATGCGGATATTATCTGTTTTCCAGAGTCGTATCTTCCCGGTTACCCGCTCTTGGAGTTTGAGGCGGAAAAATGCACGGCCGGGCAATTGCAGGACGCCCTAGAGCAAGTACGCCAGGTAGCCGCAGCGAATCAGGTGGCGATCATCATCCCGATGGACTGGCACCATGACGACAAGGTATACAATGTGGCGCAGGTGATTTCTGCCGAAGGTGAGTTGCTTGGCTTTCAAACCAAGAATCAGCTCGACCCCAGTGAAGACCAGCAGTGGACGGCAGGTACCGAGCGCCGTATCTTTGACGTAAAGGGGGTGAAGTTTGGTATCACCATATGCCACGAAGGGTTCCGCTATCCCGAGTCCGTCAGGTGGGCCGCTACACAGGGAGCCAAGCTCGTCTTCCACCCCAACTGTACGGGGAGCAACATCGAGGGGCCACACTTAACGGAGTGGGGCGCTAAGGGCAATCCTTATTATGAAAAGGCCCAGATGATGCGAGCGATGGAAAACACCATCTACTTCGCCAGCTCCAATTACAGATTTCGATACCCCGATTCAGCCAGTGCGTTGATCGGGCCAAATGGCAGTTGTATCGCATATCAGCCCTATGGTGAGGCGGGCATTGTCATCGGCGAACTAGACCCCGATGCCGCTACGGGGCTATTGGCCCGGCGGTTCAAGGCGCATCTGTATCATTGATGATCATCTTATACCCGACACCACGTACATTGATAATCTTGATATTGGGGTCTTCCTTGAGGTATTTTCGTAACCTGCTGATGAATACGTCAAGACTGCGGCCGGTGAAAAAGCGGTCGTTATTCCAGAATTCAAATAGGATTTCCTGTCTGTGGATGACGTTGTTGCGGCGTTCATAAAGCCTTTTGAGCAGTTCGCTTTCGCGATAGGATAGCTGAATGTGCTTGTCGTCGATATGCAGGGTATGGGTGACATGATCCAGCAGGTAGCTACCGATGGCCAATTGTTCACTGGGATTGTATTTCTTGCTGAGTTTCAGCAAGGATTCCATCCGGGCGATAAGCTCGTCAATGTTGAATGGCTTTTTCAGGTAGTCATTGCCTCCTGAACGGAACCCTTTCAGTACATCTACAATGTCCGTGCGGGCCGTGAGAAAGATCATGGGAATGGTACTGTCGTGTTCACGAATTTTCGTGGCCAACGTAAAACCGTTCATTTCGGGCATCATCACGTCCAATACTACGATATCTGGTTTTGACAGCAGGAACGAGTTCCACGCCAGGGTTCCATTGGCGCAGTACCTGACCCTGAAATGCTGGGTTTGCAAACTTTCGGTCACAATTTTGGCCAGTTTAAATTCATCTTCCACAAAGAGCACATCGATCATGGCGTTGCGTTTTTGGGGAGGACGAGGATGAAGGTGCTCCCCTCACCCGGTGCGCTTTTGAGTCTTACTTCGCCCCCGTGCTGCGCGACGACCTGTTTGACATAAGACAACCCCAAGCCAAATCCTTTGGCCTGATAGGTATCGCCTTGGGGCACCCTGACAAAGGGCTCAAAGACCTGCTGTTGATAGGCATGAGGTATACCGATGCCGTTGTCGCGCACGTGTAGTTCAACATACCGTCCAGCCTTGGAAGATTGCATCGTCACGGATACTTCGGTGGCACCGTATTTTGCGGCATTGTCAAGCAAGTTGGTCATCACATTTCTCATATGCTCCGCATCACCATACATCATTTCCACTGTATGGATAGGGTTGAATATGAAATCTACCCGCCTGCTCCATTTGTTGATCTTTGCCTTTGCAATACATTTTTTAACCAGACTGATCATGTTATAGTGCTGATATTGAAGTTGCTTGATGGTATGGTGTTCGCCCTCGGCTACCAACAGCACATTGTCAATCATGGCCGACAAGTGATCCAGCTCTTCCTTCGAGATAGATAGGTACAGGTCGCGGCGCCCTTCGTCTTCCATCCCGGCGTAGCTTTGCAAGGCCTGCACGGCCGCGGATACGGTAGCCACCGGGGTGCGCAGTTCATGCGTCATGTTGTTTACAAATGCCTTTCTGAGCAATGCCAATTTATTTTGTTTGAATATCGTATGGAATAAGTATACGAAGCAGCCGATGATGGTCGCCACCAACGCCACAGAAATCGTCAGCTGCCAGCTCAGGTTATACAGCAGATACTGCCATGGGCTGTTGAAGGTGACGGTGATAAACCGGCCGTTTTCGGGATCGATGAGGATAGGTCGAATGGAAAGTCCGGCACTCATTGCGCTGTCCAAAAGCGGGGGCTCCAACCGCAGCAGGGTCAGGGTCGAATCTGACGGATCGTTGCGGCGTTCTTCGCTTCGTTTGGCGGTGATCAACTCAAACGTGAAATCCGTGTGTATGCCATTGCCTTCCAGTCCAGTTTTAAACGCATCCTCAATGGCAGCGAATGCCGTACTATCAAACGGTGCCTGGCCAAACAGGAAATTGGGCAGCAATTGCTGTGGCCGGGCGCGAGGTCCGAGTGTCAGGGCAATGCGCATTTCCGTGCCGGGCGTGGCGGCGGCTTGTGTCGCCAACACATTGCTCCGGTGGGCAATAAACCGCTTGCCTTCTTGTAAGGCGAGGCTATCCAACAACAGCGCGAGCGAATCGGCCGCAATGGTCGGATACCGTTCGGTGATTTTGGCAACCAGCTTTTTGGAATACGGAAAACGGCCGCCCCATCGGGCATACCGGGCATCCGGCGTGCCCCGATGTTTTTTGTGGAGCGCTAACGTGCCTGCATTTTCTTGCTGCTGGATGGTTGCCTGTATGGCGTCAAACAAGGTGCGCTCCGCGGTTGACACAAAGAGTTCCATGCGCTGGTGATAGCTGCCGTAAAGCCAGGAGCCAAGTACGACGATGATGCCGATACCAGCCGCTACGATGAGTAACAATATGAGCCTAAGGTTATGCTGCATTTCAGGCCAAATGTAAAGTCAAGAAAGCTGACGGAAGTATAGATTAACCATATTTAACAAATTGTAACATTCATTAACACTCGATATCGGCAGCTTTGTGACAGTTTTAATACATAGCTGATGGACACCCATAAATACAATAGGTTTAATGGTATTTTTCTTTTAATCCAATGTGCGGCAAGTGTGCTTTCGTTGATGGCTTGCGAGCAAGGCGAAAACATCCGGTTGGGCAATGACGATACAGGCATGGGCGTCGAGATCGTGGATACGCTGACGATTGAAGCGAGTACGTTTTTGCTCGACCCATTGCCCACTGCCGGTACCGGACGCCTATTAGTAGGCAACCTGACCGATGAGACATTAGGCTCGGCCATGCTTTCGTCCGGTTTCAGGATAGGCAATGGTGAGTTGAATCTCGTTGACCTGCCTGCTGATGCAGTCTTTGATTCGTTGTCGCTGAGGCTCTTTTATGATCATTATTATTACGGGGATACCACTGCCCGTATGCACCTCGCGCTTTATCGCCTCTCCGAAGAGATGGAATTGTCCGAATTGCCGGTAGCCCTAGAGGATGATGAGTATCCAGTATTCGTGCAGGGAGAGACGCTATGGAGCGATCAACGATTTGCGGTTGATGAATCTCCGCTGGGCGAAGCTGCCTTCTTTCCCAAACCCAGTTCGACGTCGGACACGGTGAAAATAAGGCTGGACGATGCATTTGGGCAGACGCTTTTTACGATGGCACTGAATAACGACACCCGGTTGACCAATGCCGAGGATTTTACCGACTACATCAAGGGTTTCTTGCTGGTGCCAAAGGGCGAAGGCAAGTGCATCGTGGGCCTTCAAGATTCACTGGCGCTGAATCTCCATTACTCCTATGAGCGGCAGTCTGACGGCATGCGCGTGTCGGATACGCTCAGGTTTACCATTGGCGCTACCGAGTATCAGTACAACCAGGTAGCGGCAGACCGCCGAGGTACTGTATTGGAGGACCTTGCTTACGAACACGAAGAGGTGCCTGCATCGGCCACCGGCTACCGCACCTTTATCCAAGGTTCATCTGGGGTGGTTACGCGCCTGCGGTTTCCCACCGCCAGGCAATTCATCAATAGCGCAAACATTGGCGTGAGCAAAGCGCAGCTGATTGTCGAAACGGACCAACCTGCCGATGGACTGTTTGCTCCGCCACAGGCGTTGGCAATGATGGTGGCCAATCAGTATGGTACACCCACCTCCCTGCTAACTGCCAGCTACCAGGATGGGACACAAAGTGCTTTTTACCAAGCCCCAAGCCAGGCTGGTGGGGCGGGCAATGGAAAATACACCTTCGACCTGACGGAATACATCAGCGAAATGCGCAACAGTACGGCCAGCGAGACGGAGAGCCTGTTGCTGACGATCCCCACGGAAGACCTGATGGGCACGGTCAACCGGCTGTCCATTGCGGCCCAAGGACATAAACCAGCTATTAAATTACACATATTATATACAAAATTCTAAACAGATGAAGATAACATGGTTGAATAGATTACTATTATTGGTAGCGGTGTTTGTGGCCGTAAGCGCTTGTACAAGTGATGATGAGGATCCGGATGAATGGGTGAGGGTGGCTGATTTTGAGAGTCTGCCGCGCAGTGGTGCCGTCGGGTTTACCATTGGCGAATACACCTACGTAACCACTGGTTATGGCACCAATTCCACCCGTTTTACGGATACTTGGCGGTATAGTCCGACCGAGCAGACATGGCAGAAGATGGCTGATTTCCCGGGCGAAGCACGGAATAATGCCGTAGCGTTTGTGGTTGGCGGTAAGGGCTATGTAGGGCTCGGAACCAATTCCACCGTGATGTTCGATGACTTTTATGAGTATGACCCCGATGCGGACGCGTGGACGCGCATTGCCAATTTTGAGGGCGAGGCCCGTTACGGGGCCGTGGCCTTCACGTTAAATGATCAGGGATACGTGGGGACGGGCCGCGACATCGATGCACAGGATTACAATGACTTTTATAGCTATTCCCCCGGCACGGGGTGGACCAAGGTCAATAGCACGCCTGTAAAGCGGTCTTTTGGCTTTGCCTTTGTGCTCAACGGATTGGCTTATCTGGGTGGCGGCACCAACAACAATCAAAATGTCACGTCATTTTATACGTTTGACGGCACAGCGTGGGTGGAGAAAGAGCCGCTCTCGGGTCGCGATGATGATTACACGTACAACCTAACCCGTTTGAGTCCGGCGGCGTTTGTGTTGGATGGCACGGCATTTATCAGTGGCGGTATCACCGGATACAATGGTTCCGCGACGGGGACCACCTGGCGGTACGTAGCTTCGGGTGACTATTGGGAAGAGCATCAGCTATTTTTGGGGTCATATCGCCAGCAGGCGGTCGCTTTTGTGCATGATGGTGCCGCCTATCTGGTCACCGGGCGCAGCGGAACGATACCGTTTGATGACATGTGGCGGTTCGTACCGCTTCCATGGTAAGGCATGGCGATAGGATTAATGTAACGTTTGAAAAAGATACGAAAGACATGAAAAAAATTGGTTTGCTTTTCTGTTTGACCGTCCTCTGCTTAACACAGGCTGCGCAAGCACAGCAATGGACCGGGGATTACAGCGTATATGCGGGGGTCACCTTTCCTCGCTATTTTCTGAGTGATATTAGCAGTGGGGTAAGCCGCGAAGCAGCCCCCACGGTCAATGGGCAGTTGGGGGCATTGGTTTCCATCTATCCCACGCAATACGTGGGTTTCGAAACCGGACTGTCGGTTGCCGGGTTGGGCGCCAAGCTGGAGCGGTCTGAATTCGGTACCCGGGAGGTGACCCAGCATACCTATTGGCTGCAGGCCCCCCTGTCGATTGTGGGCAGGATGCCGTTCAGCGATTCGAGTTATGTGTTTTTAAACGTTGGCGGGTACATTGGCTATGGGCTGTACGGAAAGAATTACCTTTCGGGTTCGTATGACGGTTCAGCAAGCGAAGACGTTTCATTTGGCAACGACGGTACACAGCAATCCATAGACTACGGCTTCCAAATGGGTATTGGCTACCAAACGAAACGCGGATATAGGATATCATTCAATTACCTTGCCGGTATTCGAGATGTTGCGCCAGATAAGGCTTCCTATGACCAGCGCAATGGTGCTTTCTCGATATCGATTGGTTATCGGTTTTAGTTGAGAATCGGCTATTTTTTCCATACCTTTGCCCCGTTTTACAACTGTGGGCATACGTGATATTTTAGCGAAATACCGAGAAAGCGGCCAGGTGGTCGCTTTAGCGAACGCATTGCACGGGAAGCATCCGAAAATCCACCTCCGTGGATTAATTGGGTCGGCCGATGCGATGGTGGCGGTGGCTTGCTATCAATTGCAGGAGCGCCCGTTGGTGTTTGTACTGCCCACGCATGAAGCTGCCTCCTACTTTCTGAGCGATTTGGAGGGCCTGTTGGATAAGCAGGTCTTGTTTTTCCCGGCTTCTTACCGCAAAGCGTTTGACTTCACACAGACAGACAGCGCGCATGTGCTGCAACGGGCTGAAACGCTGAGTACGCTCAATCATGCCACCGAGCTGCCCAAGATGATCGTCACCTATCCCGAAGCGTTGGCCGAAAAGGTCATCAACCGCAGGGATTTGGAGAAAAACACGCTCGAGATCACCCAAAACACTAATCTTGACATTGATTTCATCAACGAGTTTCTACAGGAATATGAATTTGAGCGGGTAGATTTTGTGTACGAACCGGGGCAGTATGCCATCCGGGGAGGCATTGTAGACATTTTCTCCTTTTCGAACGACCTGCCTTATCGCATCGAGTTTTTCGGCAATGACATCGAAAGCATCCGAACCTTCGATGTCGAAAGCCAGCTATCAGTGAGTAAGATCCACACGGTCACGATCGTGCCCAATGTGCAGGCGAAGTTTCTTACCGAGGGCAATATTTCGCTGCTCGAATACATATCGGCCGATTCGGCTATCTGGTTTGAAGACGTGCAGTTCACGTTAGATGTGTTGGCCAAGGGCTATAAGAAAGCCGGAGATCTCTGGAAGGCACTTCCCCAAGCAGATAAGCTTCAAAACCCCGAATGGATAGACCCCCGATATTGCTTCACCGATGAAAAAAACCTGGCTGCCATGTTGCAGGATTTCGCGGTTGTGGAGTTTGGTAAACAGTTTTTTTATCAGGCCACAGAAACCATTGCGTTCGATCAGCGTCCGCAACCTTCATTCAACAAGGATTTCAGCCTGCTGATCCATAACTTCAAGCAAAACGAGCAGGCCCATATCCAAAATTGCATCTTCAGCGATTCGACCAAACAGATTGAGCGGCTACTGTCCATCCTCGATGATTTGGACAAGTCGGTCACGTTTACACCCATCCATACCGCGTTGCGTGAGGGTTTCGTAGATATCGAACTCGGGTTTGCCTGCTATACCGACCACCAGATATTTGACCGTTATTACAAATACAAACGCAAAAAAGGCTATGAGCGGTCGCAGGCGATCACGCTCAAAGAATTGCGCGAATTGAAGCCGGGCGATTACATCACCCACATTGACCACGGCATCGGCAAATATGCCGGGCTGGAGAAGGTGGAGGTCAACGGCAAGATGCAGGAGATGATCCGGCTGGTATATGCCGATAATGACCTGCTCTACGTCAATATCAACTCGCTCAACCGCATCTCCAAGTATACGGGCAAGGAAGGGAATGTGCCGCGGATGAATAAACTGGGTACCGATACCTGGGATAAGCTGAAAAAAACCACTAAAAAAAAAGTTAAAGACATTGCGCGCGACCTGATCAAGCTCTATGCCAAGCGCAAGGCAAAAACCGGCAAGGCTTTCAGTCCGGATACCTACCTGCAGACCGAATTAGAGGCATCGTTTATCTACGAAGATACCCCCGATCAGGAAAAAGCTACCCTGGATGTAAAGCGCGACATGGAATCGCCCCATCCGATGGACCGCCTGGTATGCGGCGATGTGGGTTTCGGCAAAACCGAGGTCGCCATCCGTGCAGCGTTTAAGGCCGTGGCCGACAGTAAGCAGGTGGCGGTACTGGTGCCCACGACCATTTTGGCCATGCAGCATTACCGCACCTTTAGCGAGCGTTTGCAAGGCTTTCCGTGTAACATCGACTACATCAACCGGTTTAAAACAGCCAAGGAGATCAAGGATACCTTGGCGCGATTGGCCGAGGGTAAGCTGGATATCATCATCGGCACGCATCGCTTGGTGAGCAAGGATGTAAAATTCAAGGACCTTGGTCTGATGATTGTCGATGAGGAGCAGAAATTCGGTGTGGGGGTGAAAGAGAAGCTAAAACAGCTGCGCGCCGATGTAGACGCGCTCACGCTCACGGCCACACCCATCCCGCGCACGCTCCACTTCTCACTGATGGGTGCGCGCGACCTGAGCATCATCAATACCCCGCCGCCAAACCGCCAACCCGTGCAGACCGAACTGCACGTCTTCAATGAAACGCTGATCCAAGAGGCTGTTTCCTATGAAATTGACCGCGGCGGACAGGTATTTTTCATCCACAACCGCGTAGCCGACCTGCCGCAATTGGGCAACATGATCAAGAAACTCGTGCCGCATGCCCGTGTGGGCATCGCCCATGGGCAGCTGGAGGGTGATGCGCTCGAAGATGTGATGCTCAAGTTCGTCAACAACGATTATGACGTGTTGGTCGCTACGACCATCATCGAGGCCGGGCTGGACATTGCCAATGCCAATACCATCATTATCAATCATGCCCATATGTTTGGCCTGAGCGACCTCCATCAGATGCGCGGGCGCGTGGGAAGGTCAAACAAGAAAGCCTTTTGTTACATCCTAAGTCCGCCATTGTCGACACTTACCTCCGAAGCCTACAAGCGGCTCAATGCCATCGAAGAATTTGCTGAACTGGGGAGCGGCTTCAATGTGGCCATGCGCGACCTTGATATCCGCGGCAGTGGCAACCTGCTGGGCGCTGAGCAAAGCGGTTTCATTGCCGAAATAGGCTTTGAGATGTATCATAAGATATTGGACGAAGCGATTCAGGAACTGAAGGATGATGAGTTTGCGGATCTTTTCAAGGATGTAAAGCCGAAAGATTTCGTATCCTTCACGCAGATCGATACGGACCTGGAGGTACTCATCCCGGATGAGTATGTGACGAATGTCGCCGAGCGGTATAATCTCTACAACGAGATCGCCAAGCTCGAGAGTGAGCAGCAGTTGGAGGCATTTAAGCAGTCGTTGCGCGACCGGTTCGGTCCCGTGCCCGGCCAGGTAGAAGAGTTGCTCAACACCCTGCGTCTGCAATGGCTAGGCAAGGACATCGGTTTCGAAAAAATCTCCTTTAAGAAAAACATATTGCGCGGATACTTCGCCAGCAACCCCGGCTACTTCGAAAGTGAGCGCTTCGGCAAGGTGTTGCAATTCGTGCAGCAAAACCCCACCATCTGCAACCTCAAGGAAGTAAAAGGAGGCTTGCGCATTGCCTTTGAGCACGTGCCGGATATCGGGCTGGCGATTCGGATATTAAGCGATATGGCGGCGTAGTCACAACAAGGGTGCCGACGGGTTATCCCGGTAGTAGTCGATTTTAGCAAGGAACATCGCAGCCATTTTTTCGCCCCGCCATTTCGCTTCATCCGCTTTTTCCCCTACAAAAAAATCATCAATGGTGCCATGCCACAGCTTTAACCAGGCATCAAAGTGCGCCTGATTCACCGGCAGTTTGGCATGCGGCCGGAATGGGCTACCATGGTAAGTTTGCTCGCCAAAGAGAACGGTTTCCCAAAAATTATACAGCGTAGCCAGGTGCGCTGGCCACCTATCTTGGATCACGCCGTTGAAAATCGGGCCGATCAGCGGGTCCATCCGTACGCTACCGTAGAAGGTATCCACCAGCAGGTGGATGTCGGCGGTTGTCGTGATGTCGTGCTTCTCCATGCCATCAAATTTACGATAGTTTTTCCCCATCCGAAAGTCCCTTTTTCCCTATACTTTCCCGATGGTTCTCCGATAAGATGCCGTCTTTTGGGGTTTTTACCGGAGTATGGTGGGATATCACAGGGATATCACAGGGATCAGGCACGGATAGGGCATAAGGAAAGGTGGGGAGACGGGCGAGGTTGCTTGCCATCGTGGCCAAACAGGCACAGATATTGCAGGTTAGTACATCAATTACACATCAAATACGAACCATATGAATGTCAAGCGAATTTTCGGCACGATCCTCACGATCTTGGGGATAGGCGGACTGATCTACACCGGTGCAATGGTTGTGCAGCAAAGCACCCAAGTGCGTGAATTAATCGTCGTAGGCGTTATTGGGTTGATATTTTTTATATCGGGCATCTCGTTGGTCCGCAATACGAAGGACAAAGAGTAACGCGGTAACCCATTAATTCGTATTTTAGCCTCCCATGAGTGACCATCATATCTTATCATTCGGAGAGTTATTGCTGCGGCTGAGTTCATCAGGCGGTTCTTTCTTAGGATCGGACAGCGAGGTAAGCGTTTTTCCCGGCGGCTCCGAGGCAAACGTGGCCGCATCGCTGGGGCGGTGGGGCGTTCCGTGCAGCTACTTGAGCCGTGTGCCAGATAACGAGCTGACCACCCAGGCACTGACTACCTTGAAATCGCTTGGCGTCGATGTGTCGCCCACCTTGCTTGAAGGAGATCGATTGGGCTTGTATTTCTTGCTCTCGGCCAATGGCCTCAGCAAGGGAGAGGTCGTCTACGACCGGAAATACTCGGCTTTCAGCCAATTAACGCCCGGGATGATCGATTGGGACAAAGTACTCGAGCCGTATACCTGGTTTCACTGGAGTGCGCTCACGCCTGCCTTGAGCGAGTCGCTGGCTGCGGTTTGCCTGGAGGCGTTGAAAGCGGCAAATCAACGAGGATTGCGCGTGTCTGTGGATCTCAACTACCGCAATAAACTATGGAATTATGGAAAGCAACCCATCGAAGTGATGCCCGAACTGCTTCAATATTGCGATGTGATCATGGGCAATATCTGGGCGGCCAATAAAATGCTGGGCACAGCAGTATTGGAGACATTGGATAGGGATACACCGCCCGAAACATATTTTGAGCACGCTATTGAGTCCGCAGACCAGGTGAAAAGCATGGTGCCGCATTGCAGGCACATCGCATACACCTTCCGTTTCATGGATTCGCCCACGCATAACCTCCTCTATGGTACCTATCACGCACAGGGAACAGACGTTATCTCATCGATCAATGAAACCAATCATGTGGTAGATCGTATCGGCAGTGGCGATGCGTTCATGGCGGGACTGATCTATGCGTTGGTAGCAGGGAAAGAGGGCCAAGCGGTCATCAATACAGCCACTGCTGCTGGGTTTCAGAAATTATTTGTAAAAGGCGACTTCGGCAACGGAGACCTGTAAGGAAAAACGCTATTCGCACTACGCATTACTCAATGACCAGTTAAATGAAACATACGCTCAGCCACATCCTCAATTATCCGGTGCTTCCGGTTTATTACCACGATGACATTCAAACCTGTATAGCAGTGGTGAATGCCTGCTATCAAGGGGGCATACGTGTCTTCGAATTTGTGAATCGCGGTGAGCAGGCGCCGGAAAACTTCTCCAAGCTCCTCACATACCAGCAGGAATACTGGCCCGAATTGCTGCTGGGCATCGGCACCATCAAAAGCGCTGCAATGGCATCGGCTTACATCGAGATGGGCGCTAAGTTTATCGTGAGTCCCGTGGTCAAACCGGCAATAGCAGAGGTAACGCTCAAGCAGGGTATCCTATGGGTGCCGGGATGCATGACGCCTACAGAGATCAGCTTGGCCGAAGACATGGGAGCGCCATTGGTGAAGCTCTTCCCCGGAGACACCCTGGGCACGGGCTTTCTTAAAGCCATCAAACCGTTATTCCCAGCCATGCGGTTTATGCCGACAGGCGGCGTGAACCCGACGAAAGAGAGCATGACAGGCTGGTTCGATGCCGGTGTGAGTGCTGTCGGGCTGGGTTCCAAGCTGTTTGCCAAGCCAGCGGAGGCTGCGGGTTACGGTTGGCTTACCGAGCGTAGCAACGAGTTGATGAGCTGGGTAGGCCCTTACAGGCAGCAATAGATAAACAACAATAGGTAATACGCCATCGAGCACCACAAGTAAATACGGTTTTTAATCCATACGGCGCTGCCTAATGCAGCGAGCGCGACCGTCAGCGACAGCAACCACCAACCTTGGCCCCCCGCGGCATTGGAATATGCATAGATGACGTGTACGGCACTGACATTGAGCAAAAACAATGCGGTGGGCACGAGGTAGTGCTCCATGTGACTGTCGTATCGCTTTTTAGGTTGCTTCATGGTTGTTTTCATGCAGCTGGTTGTTGTTTACGCCGGAAACGATTAAACAAGTAGCGAAAAAGGGCATAGCCGATCAACACAATCAACAGGGTATTGATGATCATGCCCGCTAATGAAGCGGCGGGTGCATATCCGATAAACAGGCTAACCAGCGCGATGCTTATTAAAAAAAGCAGCACGATCATGCTGTATACAAATGTCGTCTTCCAAGCATCCGTTCGGTTGAATTTCTTCTTCTTTTGACGGCGAAGCAGGAAAATGACGAAGCCACTGATAGACAAGAAACCACTGGTTAAGCCAAGTATGGCATACAGTGCTTTGAGCAGGAATCCTCCGAAGTCACCGAAGTGCAGGGCTTCTTGGATAAAATAGAACTTGTGGCCAAACGGTTGTCTGCGAACATCGTATTTGAAAATAGGGGTATAGGCTGTTTTTGAAATGACCATGACATTGATGTTGCGCTCGTAGATCTGCCCGGCGATATTGCCACGCAGGGTAATGGCCGCCGAGCCGTTGGTCGATGCGCTGAGTTGTCGGGGCTGTAGATCGGGAAATTCTTTTTTCGCTGTATGGAGGGCCTCATTCCAATCAATGTGCATGGCCTTGTCGGCGTCAGCCTCCATAACGGTGGGCGCTTTGAAGGTATTGGGTGTTGTGATGTCAAACCACCGCATCAGCCATGGCTGTAACCCCAGCCATGCGCCGGTAAGCGCGATGACCATATTAAATGCCAGGGCGCTTACACCCAATAGCTTGTGCCAGTCGGCCATGATGATGCGCATGTCCATCGTCTTCCGCAGCTGAGGCCACCGTTGTTTTTTCATGAAGTTGCCATAGATCAGCAATCCCGTGATGGCCACCACAGCCAAGGCTAACCCGCCGATACCGACCAATTGCCTGCCCCAATATCCTTCATACAGCCTGACATGCATTTGGCGCAGGTAGTTGGCCAATGAGTTTTGGTGGTCACGCTGCCCGATGACACGGTCGTTACCTGCATCGATGAAAAAATCGGTGCGTCTTGGCTCACCGCCTTCGGGCTGCAGGATGAGGTCGACCTGTACCACGTCCCCTGGGTGATCGGGCATGCTAATGGACAGCGAAGTATAATCGGGATATCGATGGATCAAAGAATCGACGGACCGGCCAAATTGCGGGGTGCCGGTCGGTGATGGAGACGATATCGCATTGTAATGATGTTTGACGATCAACGCGTCGATTTCTGGAATGAATACGGCCACCGCGCCGGTAAGGCTGAGTATACCAATGAGGATGCCGGTGTATAGGCCTACCCAATGGTGAAGACGCCAAAATAGTTTTTTGTTGTTCTCAACCTTATCTGCGCGCTTGGACATATCCGACCCGCTTAAAAGGTATAACCAATACCGATCAGAAAGTTCCGGGGCGTGCCCGGATACAACCGGTTGAAGTCATAACCACCTACCCAGTGTGTTTTATTAAACACGTTGTTGAGATTAGCAGACAGTTTAAACTTGTCGATGGTGTAATACAATGCTGCATCTGCGACCACGTAAGAGGGCAAGGTGAGGATGTCACTCAACGTTGCACGTGTGCTCACATAATTGGCCCCGGCCCCGATGCCGATACCATTGAGTGCTGGGATATTGAAGGTGTATTTTGCCCAGATACCACCCTGCTGCTTCGGTGCATTGGGGAGCAAATTGCCTTCCTCTTCATCATTGTCGCTTTCGGTGATAATCGTTTCGTTAATGGCCATATTGGCTGTTACGCTCAGATTGGGAAGCAGCTGTCCGTAGACATCCAGCTCGATACCCCGCGATCGCTGCTGCCCCAGCTGCCGTAGTAAATCGGGATTTCCAGGATCGTTGGCATTGATGAGGATGTTGTTTTGCTCGATGTGGTAAATGGCCGCATTGATGCTTAGGTGCTTGTTTAGAAACTCCATCTTAGCGCCTCCTTCGTACATGGTGCTGGTGAGCGGGTCAAACGGTCCTCCGAATCGTTCCGGATCGCCAATGGTGCCGGCTCCCTGTGGCTGATAGCCCTGTGCATAAGTCACGTATAGGCTCACGGGCTCCACGGGAGTATATACGAGGCCAAAGCGGGGGATGAGTTTCTGTTGTTGCACCGTTTCTTCATTATCCTTTTGGTAATTGAGGATATCCGTGTAATATTCTTGTCTAACCGCCAACAACGCCTGCACAGGACCCCACGTGATCTGGTCTTGCAGGTATACGCCATTGACGTAATATTTGGTGATCGCCTGCTGACTGGATACGTTAAAATAGCCGGATATTTCAGAAATAGCATAGTCTGGATTCGTCAGGTCAAAGTGCGGTACATTGGGTACCGGACGGTTGTCGCTGATGAGGTAGTCATCGCGGTTTTCCGGAACATACGTACCAATAATCCCGCTGTTATCTGCGTTGCGATAGCCAGCGGCGTTGTAGTTCGATCCTCCCACAGGCGATACATTCTGAATATAATCATATCCGACCAAGAGCTTGTGCGTCAATGGTCCGGTCTTAAAGTCGCTAACGAAGTACAAGGTTATGTTGTCATTGTAATTTCGCTGCTTACGGCGGATGGTCTGCATCTCCATCAGCGTGGGTATCTGTTGACCGTCGGCATCGACAGCATAGCGGTTGGATGTGCGATGCTCCAGCAAGTCCTCGTCATAGAGGAATTTCATGTAGGAAGCGTTGAATGATATGTTATCGGTAAATTTATGTTGCAGCGATGCCGTGGTGTAAAGATTAAGTTCGTTTTCGTAGTCATTTTCTTTGCCGATGGCAAAAGAGACGGGTGTGGAGTGAAGATCGGTTCCGGCTGAGGCACCGAAGATCGGCTGTCCGCGATCCAGCCGTGACTTGGTTTTGGAATATACAAAATCCACGTTTACCTGCGTACGGTCCGTCGGAATAAAGGAAATTGACGGAGCAATCACGATGTCCTCGCCACCCTGCAATACCCGGAAGGATTGCGCGTTTTGATACGCTAAGTTCAGGCGGTATAATAGGGTCTTTTCTTTATTCATCGGACCGGTAAAGTCGCTCGTCATCCGGTAGGTATTATAGCTGCCGGTGGCGAAGCTCACGGATTTGCGGTCTACATCCAATGGTTTTTTGGTCACGGTGTTCACCGTGCCTCCCGGATCGGTATTGGCAAAGAGGGCAGAAGCCGGACCTTTGATCACTTCGATGCGCTCCACATTGGGGAGCAATGATTGTGACCAGCTATTAGTCGCATCCCGAAGCCCATTGATCAGCGCATTACCTGCCCGGAAACCGCGCAGTGTAAAGTCGTTGTTATAGTAAGAGAAGACATTCACCCCGCTGATGTTTTTCAACACATCACTGGTTTTAAATGCCTGCTGGTCGTCGATCACCTCCTTAGTTACATAGCTGATCGCTTGCGGGACATACTTAAGTGGGGTCTCGGTCTTGGTGCCGGCAAACGACGACGTGTTCTTATATGTCTGCTCTTTACGTCCGATGATTTCCACCGCCTGCAATTGATTTTCAATGGGCTTAAGGATAACAGACAGGTCAGTGCCATTGGATGAAGGCAAGGCGATCGTGATACGGGTAGCTTCATATCCAAGGTAAGAAAAGGTAAGCGTGTATTGGCCATTGGATAGGTTTTCAAAGGAAAAATTGCCGTTTGCGTTGGTTACGCGCCCACCGGATATTCCGGATACCCGTACCGTGACACCTTGCAGCGGCTGCTGGTTTGCAGCAGACACAACTTGTCCGGCGAGTGACGGATTTTGAGAATAACTGTTTTTATGCAGGGCCGCAACCAGCAGGACAAGCAGCAGATAGGGTATTATATTTTTCATGCTTATTTGGACTTGTTTTAAATAAGGCACAATTTTAAGGTAAATAATCATCATTGTCAAAACTTATTAAACAAATGACACTTTTTGAAAAATGCTCAATCGATTGCGTGGATTTTTATAAGCGGTGTTTGCTATGTTTGTGAAGAGATATTCCGATTATGAAAAGACTAATAATACTACCTGCTATCCTAGCTTTATTGTTTTCAACAGGCTTAATGGCTCAGGATCACCAGTTTGCAATCGTTCCCCAGCCGTTGGAATTGGAGCCGAAGCAGGGTGAGTTCTTGCTTAGTGAGACAACAGCGATACAATTGGAAGACGGTAATCCAGCATTACAAGCATTGGGGGCGTTATTGGCTCAGGGATTATTTGAGCGTACAGGCGTGCGCCCGCAGCTGACGGCTGACCAGCCCAAGCATAACACGATTACGTTACAATTGGTGCCTGACACCTTAGGCGACGAAGGTTATCGCCTCACGGTGGGCAAGGATGGGATCATTGCCCGGGCAACCAAAGGGAACGGCCTGTTCTATGCGATACAAACCATCTATCAGCTATTGCCAGCCGGGTCGGCTGACAGTGGATCCGCTGCTATCCCAGCGGTGGAGATCGTAGACAAACCGCGTTTCGGCTGGCGCGGGCTGATGCTGGATGTTGGGCGATATTTTTATTCGGTAGACTATATCAAAAAATACATCGACTACCTCGCCATGCATAAGATGAATACCTTCCATTGGCACTTGGTGGAAGACCACGGGTGGCGTATCGAAATCAAGAAATATCCACGGCTCACCGATGTGAGCGCCTGGCGCCCGAGCACCAACTTCCAACGCGGACCCTACATTAATTCCAATCCGCATGGCGGCTTCTATACGCATGAAGATGTAAAGGAAGTGGTGGCCTACGCACAGTCGAAATACGTGACAGTAGTCCCGGAGATCGAGCTTCCGGGGCACGTGCTTTCTGCACTGGTGGCCTACCCCGAATTGTCGTGCACTGGCGGACCATTCGAAATACCCGAACAATGGGGCATCCAGCAGGATATCTATTGCGCGGGCAAGGAAGAGGTCTTCACCTTTTTAGAAGGCGTACTTTCGGAAGTAGCGGAATTATTTCCCGGCGAAATCATCCACATCGGTGGAGATGAGGCGCCGAAAGACCGATGGAAGGCCTGTCCGCATTGCCAGAAGCGCATTAAAGACGAAGGCCTGAAAGACGAACATGAGCTGCAAAGCTATTTCATCACCCGCATCGAGAAGTTCCTCAATAGCAAAGGCAAGCGCATCATCGGCTGGGACGAGATCCTCGAAGGGGGCTTAGCACCCAATGCCGCGGTGATGTCGTGGCGCGGCACTAAAGGAGGTATCGAAGCGGCCCGTATGCACCATCCCGTCGTCATGACACCCACGACCCACATGTACCTGGATTATTTCCAGGGCGAACCTTACCACGAGCCCAGCGGCATCGGGGGGTATTTGCCCCTGCGCAAGGTATATTCCTTTGAACCGCACCTCGAGGAGCTCACCGCAGAAGAACGACAATACATCCTGGGGGTACAGGGCAATGTATGGGCAGAATACATCCACTCGCCTGAAAAAGCCGACTATATGACCTATCCGCGTGCTGCCGCCGTTGCTGAAATCGGTTGGAGCAGTCCGGAGCATAAAAACTGGGAGGATTTCACCCGTCGGCTGGAAGCACAATACCTACGCTATGAACAGGCGGGCATCAACTACGCGAAGAGCGCTTATCAAGTGTACTTTGAAGTGGAGGATGATGCGGCCGCGGAAAAATCGACCGTCACGTTGAAGACCGACAGCTACCGCCCGGAAATCCGCTATACTGTCGATGGTAGCGAACCTTCATCAGATTCGCCCAAATACGAGGGACCGATTGATGTAGCCGAATACACCACCGTGCGGGCGGCAACCTTTAAGGACGGCAAGCGGGTAAGTCCGGTGAGTATAAGGTCGATGGTGCATACTCGCAAAACGGAGTAATCCGATTCATCCATTATTGAGGTTCTAATACTTAATAGTATATTTACGCGACCTCATGATAAACGAGTATCGCGCATGAAAAGAAAAACATTTATCAAAAGCATGGCTTGGGGTGCCGCGGCTTTTACGATCGTACCCCGGCATGTACTCGGCGGCACAGGTTTCCTGGCACCAAGCGACCGGATCGCACTGGGATATATCGGTGTGGGTAAACAGGCCATGGGCCTGTTGGGCGCCATCAACGGTTGCCCCGAGACCATTGTATTGGCGGCGAGCGATGTGGACAGCAAGAAGCTCGAGCGCTTCGTCGGTCGTGCCACCGAAGCGAATAAAAAGAAAGCGGCTACGGCAGTCACGGGATACCCGCAGTACCGTGAGCTTCTTGAACGGAAAGACATCGATGCCGTAGTGGTAGCCACGCCAGACCACTGGCATGCGCAGATCAGCATCGACGCTGCCAAGGCGGGTAAGGATATTTATTGCGAGAAACCCCTGGCACTGACGATTGCCGAAGGCCGGGCAATGGTGGATGCGGTCCGGAAATACAAGCGTGTACTACAGACCGGTAGCATGCAGCGGTCGTGGCAGCCTTTCCGCCACGCCTGCGAGCTGATTACCAATGGTTACATCGGCGAGGTCAGGGAGATCAATGTATCGGTGGGCGGACCCGTACGGCAATGCGACCTTCCGTCACAACCCACACCGGATTACCTCGACTGGAATATGTGGGTGGGGCCATCGCTCTACCGGGGATATCATCCGGTGCTTGCCCCGCCAATCGAAAATGATAAGGACTGGGCGGGCTGGCGGAATTACCGCGGCTTTGGCGGCGGATACGTGACGGATTGGGGAGCGCATATGTTTGACATCGTGCAATGGGCTTTGGGGATGGACGAGTCCGGACCGGTATCGTTCCGTGCTCCCGGAGACCCACTGGCTGAGGAGGGCGTATCGTTTCAGTATGCCAACGGGGTAACGGTCAACCATAAACAATGGGGACCGGGCAACGCCATCCAATTCATCGGTGCGGAAGGTACGATCGAGGTGTCGCGGCAATTTCTGCGTTCCACGCCCGAATCATTGGTTGCCCAAACGCTTAAACCTACGGATAAGCCGCTGTACAAAAGTGACAGCCATTACCAAGACTGGATCGATGCGATCAAGAAACGGAGCCGCCCCGTTGCGGATGTCGAGATCGGGCACCGCACGGCGTCCGTCTGCAATGCCGTGAACATCGTTTACGAGCTCCAACGTGATCTGAAGTGGAATCCGAAAAAGGAAGTGTTTGACAATGCCGCGGCTAACCAACTGTTAACACGCCCTTATCGGTCGTCATGGGATTTTAATGACTTTTAGTAGTTGTTTTTGCTAACGACTCGGCCTGATTAATCATTTGTTAAGCTTTTTTTAACAAGTGCTACTATTTTAGCGGAAACTCAATTGTAAACGCGATATGGTAAGCCTTGTTAATTTCAAAAATCAGCTCGTTATTCTATTTTCGCTCAGCGGCCTGATGGCGCTGGCGCAGACGAAGCACAGTAGTCAGACGCAATATCCGACTTATAAAGGCCTCGTCATGGCTGGATATCAGGGATGGTTTCGAGCAGCGGGGGATGGCTCGGGTGCCAAAAATGGTAGTTACGGAAACGAGCAACGGACGGGTATCGACATGTGGCCAGACGTAACCGAATACGAAAAAACCTATGAAACCCCCTTTAAACTGCCCAACGGTGAACCTGCCCGTTTTTTCAGCTCGTATGACAAAAGCACGGTCGATCTTCATTTCAAATGGATGCAGGATTATGGGGTGGATGGCGTGTTCATGCAACGTTTTTTTAGCAATGCTCGGCCGGAAAATCGTGACAATGCTGCGGCAGCCATTTTAAGAAATGCATTCGACGCCGCTTCCAACTATGAACGGGCAATTGCTGTCATGTATGATCTGTCGGGATTGAGAGCAAAGGGAGAAGATTGTTCGGTAATTATTGAAGACTGGAAATATTTGGTGGATGAGTTGAAAGTAACTAACCAGGGAGGGACCAAAACATATTTACATCATAACGGCAAACCTGTGGTTGCCATTTGGGGTGTGGGTTTTCCAGACCGGCCCTATAACATCCGGAATATCGGATTGGAGCGCCTGATCGATTTTTTGAAAAATGATCCGGTATACGGTGGATGTACGGTAATGCTGGGTGTGCCAACGGCTTTTAGAGAACTCAATGCCGATTGTGTGGCCGATCCGTACTTGCACGAACTCATTAAAATGGCAGATATTGTGCTGCCTTGGACGGTGCAGCGGTACAGCCCATTGCTGCATAATGACATGGACCGATTACGGGACAATACGCTGGAGGATATGAAATGGTGTAGGGAAAATGGCGTCGAATACGTGCCCTGTGTATATCCCGGTTTCAGCTGGCACAACCTAAGCCGATATGAATTTCCGGATGATATCAAGCCTGTCGGATCCATACCGCGAATGGGCGGCAAATTCTATTGGCAGCAGCTAGCCACTGTGTTGCGGTCGGGCGCATCCATGCTGTATGTGGCTATGTTTGACGAGGTGAATGAAGCTACGGCTATTTTTAAAACAACAGATATCCCACCTATCAGTCAAACAACTTCTTTTTTAGGCATGGAAGGTGTTCCTTCCGATCACTATCTTTGGCTCACCGGCGAAGCGGCCAAAGTACTTCGAAAGGAAAAAGCGTTATCGTTAACATTGCCGGAACGCAATGTAACGGAAAATAAATAGCTGAGCATTTCCGCTTAATAAATTTTATAAACCACTTGTGATGAAACCGATTAAATCTATTTTCACCATTTTCTTTTTATTACTTGGTGTCTTTGCTGCTGCACAGGTAAGGGTCGCATGTGTCGGTGCAAGCATTACGGGCGGGCATGGAATTGAAAACCCCACCGAACGTTCTTATCCGGGCCAGTTACAAACATTGTTGGGCCGACGTTATCAGGTGTCAAATTTCGGGATTGGCGGCACCACACTGCTCCGGAAAGGTGACTCACCCTATTGGAATACGCAAGCTTACCGGGACGCACTGAAGTTCAATCCGGATATCGTATTCATCGATTTGGGAGGTAATGATGCCAAAGCAGTCAATCGGTCCCACTACGACGAACTAATGAACGATTGCCGTGAAATGGTGCGTTCGTTTTCCCAATTGCCGTCGCACCCGCGGGTTATCCTGATGCTGCCTTTTAAATCGTTTGAAACCGATACAAACCAGATATGGGACAGGGTAATTGTGAGGGATATTATTCCCCGGATACAGCAAGTAGCTTTGGAGGAAGACGTTGAAGTGCTTGATATGCATTCGCTGCTTATCGATAAGCCAGATTTATATGTTGATAAAATCCACCCCGGAGAGGAGGCAGCAGGCATGATTGCACAACGATTGTCCCAGCAGATTAAACAGGAGTTTGATACGGATTATGACATTTTCAAAAACATCAAAAAACCCTATACACCCAGTTCTTTTTTTGGGTACGCTGCTGTTGATTTTTCCTTAAACGGACATGCGTGTAAAGTGGTAAAGCCTAAACGTACAGCGAATGACCGTCCCTGGGTTTGGCGCACCCGGTTCTGGGGACATGAACCCCAAACTGACATTGCGTTGCTGGAGCGGGGCTATCACATTGCGTACTGTGATGCTGCCGAACTGATGGGCAATGAAGCCGTCATCTCATTGTGGAATAGGTTCCATTCCATATTGTACAACGCCGGACTGAACCGTAAGGTGCTTCTCGAAGGAATGAGCCGTGGCGGTGTATATGCTTTGAACTGGGCCGCTGCAAACCCGGATAAGGTAGCCGGTGTATACCTTGACAATCCATTGTTGGATATGCGGGACTATATTGCTCAAGGGAGACCACTCTCAGCCGAAATACGGAAGGCCTATAAACTCACGACGGAAGATGCCGTCGACCGGTTTGCCGGAAGCCCGATGGATAAAATAGAAGACATCGTGCGTGGCAACTATCCCATATTGATACTCTGTGCCGATGAAGATGAGGCGGTTGATCCGGAAACCCAGACCCTTGCCTTTGAAAAAAAGATAAAAGCCACAGGCGGCGACATCACCGTCGTGATGAAACATGGCTTTAAACATCATCCCCACAGCTTGCCCAACCCTGCACCGATTGTTGATTTCCTATTGAAGGCAGCAGCGCAAACCGCTGTCGCCAGTTCCCGTACCGGTGATATCCGTGCGGAATGGATGGACCGTGCCCGGTTTCCAAGCGGTGGAGAGCACCCGATGGGACGGAATGTACTTTGGTATAAGCAATCGGCCGACGTATGGGAAGAGGCGTTGCCCATCGGTAATGGCCGGTTGGGGGCCATGGTGTTCGGAGGTGTGGCAGACGAGCGGATCCAACTCAACGAGAGCTCGTTGTGGGACGGCTACACGCTTGATCCCAATAATCCCGAATCGCTGAAAACATTACCCGAAGTACGGCGACTGCTCTTTGAAGATAAAAATAACGAGGCGGTGAAGCTTGCTGAGCAGACCATGATGGGGCGGCCAAGGGGCGTGAAACCCTATCAGTCGCTTGCCGAGCTTTGGTTTGATACACCGCACCTCACCGCCGATTCCTATACGCGGAGTCTCGATCTGGCGACGGGTATCGCTTCCGTCCGCTATCAGCATGACGGCACCTGGTACACCCGGGAGACTTTTGCATCTGCGGAGGACGATGTGATCATCGTCCGGTTCACGTCAAGTGGCGGAAGTAAAATTACCAGTTCGTTCACCTTGAGGCGTCAGCAGGATGCCGAAGTAATGCCTCACCCGGAAGACAAATCATCGTTGCTCCTCAGGGGCAAACTGCCGGTTAAGGACGCCCAGGGCAATACACGAGGGCTCCGTTTTGCTGCGCAGGTAAAGGCGGTGGCTGCGGGTGGCAAACTTCAATTTGATAATGACGTACTATCGGTGACCGACGCCGATACGTTGACACTTTATATAGCTGGGGCGACCAATTATCCCGGGCTTACGCATCTGGACGGAAACATACTGGACTATCCCGGACTTCCCGAGGATACCTGCGCTGCCCGGATTGCCCAAGCTATGCGGGTGCCCTATGAAACAGCCAAAGCGACTCATATCAAAGAACACCAAACGTATTACAACCGTGTTCAGCTTGCACTGGATGCGCCCGACGGAGACACGGAAGCCAAGAAACTGGCAACGGATGAGCTATTGGAGCAAGCCCGGAAAACCGGTCAGCCACATCCCTCGTTGGTGGAAACATTCTTTCAATATGGCCGCTACCTGCTTATTTCCAGTTCGCGGCCAGGGACAATGCCGGCGAACCTGCAAGGGCTGTGGACATGGCAGATGAATCCGCCCTGGAATGCAGATTACCATACCAATATCAATCTGCAGATGAACTATTGGCCCGCAGAGATCACGAACCTTCCGGAGATGCATCTTCCGTTGTTCGACCTGACGGAGGCCCTGGTGAAACCCGGTGAACGCACCGCCAAGGTGCTTTACGGCGCCGATGGCTGGGTGGTGCACCATTTGACCGATGCATGGGGATTCACAGCCCCGGCAGATGGCCCACAGGGCATCTGGCCCGTCGGGGCGGCTTGGCTGGCACAACATCCATGGGAGCACTATTGCTATACGCTGGACACCGCTTTCCTTCAAAAGCGTGCTTATCCGTTGATGAAAGGAGCAGCCGAATTCATCCTGGATTTCTTGGTAGAGGCTCCTCCTGGAACACCTGTCGCGGGTAAACTCGTGACAAATCCCTCTTATTCGCCGGAAAACTCATTTGTTTTACCAAACGGGCAACAATCGGTCTTTACATACGGCGCGACGATGGATATGGAGATCATCCATGATTTGTTGACAAATTGTATTGCTGCGGCCAAGATTCTGGATGTAGACAAAGATTTCAGAAACACATGCTTAAAAACACTGTCCAGACTTGCACCGATCCGGATCAGCGATTCTACTGGCAGGGTGATGGAGTGGGTGGAAGACTATAAAGAAGTAGATCCGCATCATCGGCATACGTCTCATCTGTTTGCGCTGCATCCGGGCAACCAGATATCGGTAACCGGAACACCTGAACTCGCAGAAGCGGCTAAAAAGACCCTGATTGCACGGGGTGATGACGGTACCGGCTGGGGACTGGCGTGGAAGATCAATATGTGGAACCGCTTGCACGATGGTGATCATGCCTATAAGCTGTTGGGCGTATTGTTGCGCGAGAAGACATTGCCGAATTTGTTTGATAATCACCCGCCTTTCCAGATCGATGGGAATTTCGGTGCCACGGCCGCCATTGCCGAAATGCTTGTGCAAAGCCATGTGCCGCTTAAGGACAACCGCTTCGAAGTACAACTGCTGCCTTCGTTGCCTTCGGCTTTACCGCAGGGATCTGTGAAGGGGTTGCGGGCGAGAGGCGGCTTTGTGATCGATCTTTCATGGGAACAGGGAACGATGAAGGAAGCCCGCATTTTTGCGGAAAAAGGGGGGAGGCTGACACTGCGGCTTGGCGACCGGACGGTCAGCTTTAAAACCAAGAAAGGTGAAATATTGGATTTGAATGGTAGCTTAAAACGTATTTGATATGAAGAAAATAAACATGATGGGCACAATAGTGATGCTGGGCATCATTGTGCAGGTGCTTTTTGCGGGTCAAGTGCTGGCGCAGAAAAATAAAATTCTGATTTTCTGTAAGACCGCAGGGTTCCATCACAACTCCATTGAACAAGGGATTCAAGCCATCCAGGAACTTGGATCGGCCCATGGAGTGGGGGTAGACAGTACGGTTGATGCGACCAAATTCAATGATGCAACGCTAAAGCAATACGATGCGGTGGTGTTTTTAAGCACAACAGGCGACGTGCTGGACGACGCCCAGCAGCAGGCTTTTGAGCGATATATACAAGCCGGTGGTGGATTTGCCGGCGTCCATGCTGCAACGGATTGCGAGTACGACTGGCCGTGGTTCGGCAAATTGGTAGGGGCATATTTTGCAGGTCATCCGATACCACAGGAAGCGTTGTTGGAGGTCATTAACCGGGACTTTCCGGCCACCAAACCGTTACCGGCGCAGTGGAGGCGGAAGGACGAATGGTACAAATTCAGAAAGCGGCCCGAGGACGTGCAGGTGTTGATCAATCTCGACGAAACAAGCTACCATGCAGGAGAGCAAGGGATGGGCAATCCGCATCCGATTTCCTGGTATCATGAATACGATGGCGGGAGGGCGTTTTACACCGGGCTGGGGCATACGGAAGAATCCTTTTCGGAGCCGCTTTTCCTGCAGCATCTATGGGGCGGTATCACCTATGCGATGGGATTGTAGGTGACAAATTAAGAAATTCAGAAGCAGATAACTAAAATTAAACAGATGATACCTGCATGAATTGCAATTCACAAAAGGACATTAATAATTCATGCAAGCTTCATTGCCTTAAAAAACAATTTATTCTAATGAAAAAACTATATGTAACGGGTTTGATCGGTGCGCTTTCGATTGCCGGATTTTCGATGTCATGCAATGGGCCGGTTAAGTCGCTTAAACGGGACGAAAACGGCAAAGTTATCGTAGACACACTGCCCTCACCAGCATACCTGTCGCCGGAAGAAAGTATGGCACAGATTTATTTACAGCCAGGGTACCGGCTGGAATTGGTAGCAAGTGAGCCCATGATCCATGAACCCGTAGCGATCGCTTGGGATGCCAATGGACAGCTGTTTGTCGCGGAGATGAATACGTATATGCAGGATGTTAATGGCTCAGGCGAAATGCAGCCAGTGTGTTCGATCAAACGGTTGGAAGATACGGATGGAGACGGGAAAATGGATAAATCGGTTGTCTTTATCGATAGCTTGGTGTTGCCACGGATGATCCTTCCACTGGATGACCGACTGCTGGTAGCCGAGACGTTCGACAACAGCATCTACAGCTACCGAGATAGCAATGGCGACGGGGTGGCAGATGAACGGGAAGAGGTCTTCGTAAATGAACGGCCGAATACCAACAACCTGGAACACCAACGCAGTGGGCTGGTTTGGAATCTGGATAACCGGATTTACCTGACCGTTGAAAATGTGCGATACCGCTACGAGAACGGTAAACTGGTTGCTGAAGAGCTGGAAGAAAGCCCGGGTGGGCAATGGGGGCTGGCCAACGACGATTATGGCCGGTTGTATTATTCGGCGGCGGGTGCTGAAATCCCCGCATTGGGTTTCCAGCAAAATCCCTATTACGGTCGTCTCGATTTTAACGATCAGTACGATGACGAGTTCAAGGCAGTGTGGCCGGTGATCTCTACGCCTGACGTACAGGGTGGGCTGAACAGGCTACGGCCAGACAGTACATTAAACCACTTCACGGCATGTACAGGACAATCGATTTTCCGGGGTACGTCATTGCCCGAGGATATGGTAGGAGACCTGTTTATCTGCGAACCGGTCGGAAGGTTGATCAGGCGGGCAAAAGTAGCCAATAAGGGGGGTAAAATTTCATTAACGAATGCATACGACCACGAGGAGTTCATCGCATCGTCTGACATGAATTTCAGACCCGTGAATACACAGACCGGTCCTGACGGCAATCTCTATATCGTGGATATGTACCGGGGGATTATCCAAGAAAGCGAATGGACTAAAGAGGGGAGTTTCCTGCGGCCTAAAATTGTGGAACGCGGGCTGGACAAAAACATTGGGCGCGGCCGGATTTACCGACTGGTTTACGAAGGCATGAAGCCAGATACGACCCGTCCAAAAATGCTTAACGAAACTCCGGCACAACTTGTTCAATACCTGCAGCATCCGAATGGTTGGTGGCGCGACAATGCGCAGAAACTATTGGTATTGCGCGGCGATACCAGCGTCGGGGATGCACTTCGAAAATTGGTCGCATCGTCGCCCGTACAGCTGGCACGTATCCATGCGTTATGGACATTGGATGGTTTGGGGATATTAGATCAGGCGACACTTGAGGCCGCCTTGGGTGATAAGGATGCCAACGTTCGCAAAAACGCCGTATGGGTAGCGGATGGGTCTGCGTGGAAAAACGATGGGGCGTTGTTCGATGCCCTGTATCAGCTGAAGGACGATCCGGATCCGGAAGTACGTTTTCAATTGGGGCTCAATATGCGATTTGATGAATCCGCTCCGGCCAAAGGACTCATCGATGAGCTTTTGAAAGCATATCCTGACGATATACTGGCTTTGTCGCAGCGGCGTTATGCAGACCGGTTGGTTGAACAGGCTAAAGCAGAAAAAGAGGCAGCATTGCTGGCCATTGAAGACCAGAAACGGGTTAAGCAAGGAGCGGTCATCTATAAGGAGTTTTGCGCATCGTGCCATGGAGCAGATGGCAAGGGGCTGAGTATCGGCGGTGGTGCAGCGGCTGCTCCCACACTTGCGGGTAATGCCGATGTAAACGGAGATCCAAACAAGCTAATCAAAATTCTATTGCATGGACTCACCGGACCGATTGATGGGAAGACCTATACCAATATGATGCCGGCGGTAGGTTCCAATGATGATGAATATATAGCTGCGGTGTTGAGTTACATCCGGAATGACCTAGGCAATAAGGCACCTGCTGTACGACCCGGTAGGGTAAAACGGATCCGTGAACAAACAGCGGATAGGACGCAACCCTGGACAAAAGAAGAACTCGACAACTAATAAAAGAAAGGCATGTATTTGTAGGGGCCAATGTGCCATTCGGCGGAGTTCAATTGGGTCCCGACAATTTTTATAAGGTTGGGACTGGTGTTCGGGAATGGGGGGTGTTGGAATTGGAGATGACCGATAAGCCAAATTTATTGTTATGAAAGCTTTAAATTGCCTGCGTGCGTTTTTGTTTGCATTTGCTTTGATTTTTTCACATGCCTATGCGGCTTCGTCGGGTCCGGACATATCGATTATTACCGATACCCAATTAAGTCCGGTGGCGAGGCACGGCTTAACCAGATTGATCGAAGTACTCCAGCAGAAACAACTGAATTTTGAAACGTTGACTTCCACGGGTATTGCGAAAGGCCGGATAATGCTAATAACCGGAATTGCCCATGGAAATGGTTTGGCGGCACGTTTACTGAAAGAAGGCAATCATTCGGTGCCTGAAGCGAAAGAGGCACTGACCATTTGGAATACAACCTGGCAAAACAAGCCGGTCACCGTGATCAGCGGATATGACGACAGGGGTCTGATGTACGGATTACTCGACGTTGCCAACCGTATCAGTTGGAGCATAGAATCTTCGGATCCGCTACACTTCGTAAAGGAAGTTACTTCAAAGCCGGATATCAAAGAGCGCGGCATTGCGATGTATACCATGCACCGCCGTTACTGGGAGAGTCGTTTTTACGATGAGAATTTCTGGGTTCAGTATTTTGATATGATGGCGCAGAATCGGCTTAATATGCTAGAGATCCTGTTCGGATATGAAAACGGGGGCTTCATGGCACCCTGTTACCCCTACTTTTTTAATGTTGACGGATATTCCGGCGTAAAAATGGCGGATATAACTGCCGAGCAGCAGCAAAAGAATGTAGCAACGATGAATAAACTGATTGAGATGGCGCACGACCGTGGCATCGGGATCCGGCTGGGTATATGGGATCATATCTACCGTGGCGGTGTGCAGGCTGGTGGAAATCCGGATTTTGAATACCATGAAGGCCACTCATTGCCGTGGCAGGTAACCGGGCTTGACTCGACCAATCTGAACCGGTATACCAAAGCAGCCTTTGCCAAGTTTTTAAAGACCTTCCCCGAACTGGATGCTATTCTATTTAAAACCAACAACGAGTCAGGTCTCAAAGAAAGCGAACTCCATGAATTCAGCCTCAATTTTTTCCAGACTGTAAAGGAAACCGCGCCGGATATGTTTATTGATGTCCATGGAAAAGGTATTACCGATACATTGATAAGAAGTGCGACCGCCATGGGAATCAACTTTCGCATCGCGCCTAAGTTTTGGATGGAGCAAATGGGACTTCCTTACAGTCCTACTCACATTAATCGAGAAGACCAAAAAAACCGGCGCCATGGATACGCCGATATGCTACGCTATCCGCAGCACTATCAGATGCTCTGGAAACTTTGGAATGGCGGATCCAACAGGGTGCTCCTATGGGGCGATCCGGAATACGTCAGACGTTTTGCTGCGAGCAGCCATCTATACAACAGCGATGCATATGCCGTGTATGAACCTATGGCAACCAAAATGGAATCACAGGTGCATGATGCGAAACCCTTTCAACTGCTCAATCCACCCTATTCGTATTACACGTATGAATTTGAACGCTATTGGCACTTCTATCAGACATTTGGTCTGGTCGGATACGATCCACACACACCGAACGATGTATGGGACAAAGAATTTGAGAAGCGGTTTGGGGAAAAAGCAGGTCCGCTGATCCGGTCGGCCTTAAATGAAGCCAGCTGGGTACTGCCGAGGATTGTAGGAGCGTGTTACCCGTACAGTTTTTTTCCGACTACCAGTGCCTGGCCGGAAAAACAACGTTTAGGCGATTTGCCGTTGTATGCGAAAGCCGAAGGCAGCGATTTACAGCAATTTGCCAGTTTTGACGAAGAGGCACAGGTGCTGTTAGGGAAACTGGAGACTGCAAAAACGTTACCGTCGACAACCAGCGAATGGCTGGCACAGTTGTCTGCAGCGATCAAAGAAAAGGTCGCTGAAGCCGAAAAATTGATCGGCAATCAAGATAATAAGGAATTTCATGCCACGGTCACCGATCTGAAGATGCTCGCCGATCTTGCGCTTTATCATTCCCGTAGGGTTCCGGCAGCGGTGAGCTACTGCTTGTTTCTTCGTACGCAGGACGTATCGGCATTGGACGATGCAATCGCTTACGAGGAAAAGGCAACCGAAGCTTGGTCGCAGCTAGTAAATGCTGCTGGCGATTTATATGCAGATCCGATATTGATTGGGAAAAAGCCGCTTTCAGGTCATTGGAAGGACGAGTTGGTGATGCTGAACAACGGCCTGGAAAAACTGAAAGAAGAACGCCGGAGGTTCAAACCAAACGGACAGGTAACCCGCTCACCCTACTATAAACCTACTGACGATCCGGAAAACAGCAACTATTTTGTCATCCACCATCAAGCACCGGACAGCGTGGCTGTGGGGAAGCCTGTCACGCTGCAAGTCCGTGTACACGCGCCGGGGGAATTAAAATGGGTGCACTTGCAATACCGGGCTATGAACCAGTATAAGGACTTTGAAATGTTACCAATGGCGGCAACGGGTGAAAAAGATCTTTTCCAGACTACTATACCCGCCGATCAGATTGATCCGCAATACGATCTGATGTATTTAATAGAAGTGATGGATAGCAATGGTAAAGGATTCATTTATCCCGACGTCAATAAGGAGATACCCTATAAAATCATCCACCTCAAAAGAGGTATCTAACTCATATCCTTCTGGTAGCAACCGATGGATTCCGGTAGATGTATCCCCTTTGACAATTTGAAATGCATCCATTGCAGATATTAGCAAGTTTATCGATATTTGGAAGGCGAATGCAATCGCTGATTGATAACCATAATGCATCCCTTAGTTTAAGATGTCTGTTGGCTATCGGTGAACTGCAATCTATAAATCTATGTGGCATTGAAACCGTGGGCTTTTGTTTTTCGTGTAATTTGGTGTATTCTGGGAAGTATAGTTGTATTTCCCGTGGATGTTAATGCCCAGTACGGATTAGGTTTTGCAGGCCATGAAGCCGTTTTAGACCAACGGACAGGGTTGGATTTAAGCAGCGGTGAGCAAATCTGTTTTGGCGACGAAATGGAGTTATCATTTGAACTCTCATTCATGCCGAACCGAACCGATTATTTTGGCTACGTGGTGCGGGTCATTGCTGATGACAAGACTAACATCGATTTACTTTATGATCGCCTTGATAACGTAGAAAAGCACTTTAAAATTGTACTGGGCGATAAATTTTCCAACATTGCTTTTAACATTGATTCCAGTAAGCTTTTCAAGGAGTGGGTGCGCATTGCCATCAAGTTGGATGCGCAGTCAGGTTTACTAACGGTAACATGTGGCGATAGCGTTTATACCGGGAAGTTGGCTATCGGCACACGTAGTTGTTTAAAAGTCCTCTTTGGATATAACGACTACAAAACATTTAAGACCACTGATGTACCGGCGATGAAAATACGGAATGTTCAAATCCGGAGTGGGAAGCGCCTGGTGCATCACTGGCCGTTGGACGAAGAGGAAGGTACGGAAGTAACCGATGTGATAAAAGGGATGACTGCTTCGTCCATCAATCCGCAATGGATCAAGCGATCCCATTACGAATGGGGATTGCTGCAGGATGTCAAGATTGGAGGGAGGGCCAGTACGGCATTCGATCCCCGAACGGAAAGTGTATTCATCGTCGGGAGAGACTCCCTGTTGCGTGTCCACGTCCCGACGGGCCAGCGCAGCGTTTTTAGGTATCAATCGGGACCGTTGCAATTGATCAATGGAAACCAATCTTTTTTTGACACGCTAAACAATCACCTGTTGAATATATGTATTGACCAGCAAACGGTTTCGGTCTTTGACTTTACATCACTGAGCTGGTCGGAAAATTTTACGTATCCGGGGGAAGGTACCAGCTACCTTCATTTTAACAAATTTCAATCGTCGATCGATAGCAGTTTGTACTTTATCGGAGGATATGGGCATTTTCTCTTCAAAAACGATATCCATCGATACGGATCAAATGGGAAATGGGATCTTCTTACACCGGGCGGAGACCCGATGATTCCCCGATATCTTGCCGCTTTGGGTTCAACTCCAAATGGCGCTTATATTTTGGGGGGATATGGAAGTGTTTCCGGCCAGCAGATGCTTAATCCAAAGCACATCTATGATTTGGTTTTCTTTGATGTTAAAAATAAAACGTTATCAAAAATCTACGAATTTAGTCCGCGTGAAGAAGGTTTTGCTTGGGCAAATTCATTGATTATAGACGAGAAAAGCGATCAATTTTATGGGCTGGTATTCCCAAAGAATAGATATCATTCGAGCTTGCAGCTGGTTGTCGGCTCGTTGACCAATCCCGGTTTCAAGGAGTTGGCGGCCCCTATTCCGTATTTCTTCTACGATATCCAATCATTTTCCGATCTGTTTTATTGTCCGGGCAGTAAGCGCTTCGCAGCAGCAACGCTATACTATAATGAACAAAACGAGATCACTACAGCGAAGATTTATGGGTTATCCAGTCCGCCGCTTCCATACGATGCTGTGCTTGAGCCCCTGGGGGATATGCGAAGAACATGGAATTTATTGTATCTGAGCTTAGGCGTGGTGGCGCTCGTGGGTCTATTCGTTTTCCTAAGGAAAAGAAATTTGAAAAAGAGACGGGTTGCCCCAACCAATCCACGGTCAGTGGCGGGGCGTAGGGAAGATCTGGCACATCATCCTGTCGTGTCCGAACAACAACCAGATAGGAGTAGTATCTTTCTTTTTGGTGGAGATTTGCAACTCTTTGATTCGGAAGGAGCGGATATGACGCGCAGTTTCACTCCGCTTATTAAAGACATATTTTTGGTCATATTACTCCATACGCTTCGACGGGGAAGAGGCATCAGCTCAGAAAAGCTGACCGAACAGTTTTGGTTTGATAAATCTGCAGAGAGTGCCCGCAATAACCGCTCCGTCAACATTGCTAAAATTAATACCATATTGGAGCGACTGGGGAATGCGAGGGTCTCTAAAGAGACGGGGTATTGGAAGTTTCGAGCGGATGATGATATTTACATCGACTATAAAAACTACCTGACCATTGTAAATAGCAAGGATACACTCGACAAAGCGCGCGTCGTTGAGCTGTCGAGTATCGTCCAGCGGGGTGGATTCCTGTCAGAAACCGACTATGAATGGGTTGATCCATTCAAAGCAGAGGTGTCCATCCAGGTCATCAATACCTATATGCATTTTGCAGAAACCATCAATATCGCCGAAGATCCGGAATTTATGGTGGAGCTGGCCAATTATATTTTTTATTTCGACCCGGTGCATGAAGAAGCGATGATCATCAAATGCAAGGCACTGGCCTATATGGGCAATCATTCATTGGCTACCCAGACATTTGAAAATTTCTGCAACGAATATCGTCACATTTATGGCGAGGAATTCGGAAAAGATTATAAAATGGTACTTTCCTAAGCCTTTTTAAGTATCGTTAATGCTTTGTTAATACTTTATTATACTTCCTACCCTAATCTTGGTCAAATTTAGGCGGCCAGTTATTGTAAGCTGTTTTCACCTAGAAACCAATTATCAACGACAGAATAACCATGCTGAGAATTATCGGTTTTATACCATTATTCGTTTATGTATGCTGCGGATGCAGTTCAGGCAACAGGACACGCTATAAGGAATGGAATGACTATGGAGGAGGGGCCGACCATTCGAAGTATGTAGACTACCGAGAGATCACCAGGAAGAATGTCAATCAACTGGAGGTTGCTTTCGTATACCCAACCGGTGACAACGTAAATTACCGCTTCAATCCGGTCATTGTCGACGGCGTGATGTATGTGCTGGCGAAAAATAACTCGCTGGTCGCTATCGATGCAGCCACGGGGAAGGAACTGTGGATACATGCCAACCTGCGGGGAATCATACAAAGAGGTGTCAATTTCTGGCAAAGCAAAGACAGGAAAGAGAAACGGTTATTGATCTGTCTGAATAACACGCTGCAAGCGATTGATGCGAATACGGGTAAATCCATTACCACGTTTGGCAAGAGCGGGTATGTCGATCTCAAGCAGGGATTGGATCGTGATCCGGCTACTTTCGGTCGGGCTACATCGACCACCCCGGGTAAGGTTTTCGAGGATTTGGTTATTCTTGGATCGGCTCCCGGCGAAAATCTGTTTTCAGGCCCTGGCCATCTCCGTGCGTATAATGTCATCACTGGTGAGCTGGTATGGGTATTTCACACCATTCCACATCCCAGTGAATATGGCTATGATACCTGGCCGGAAGAGGCCTATAAATACGTAGGTGGCACCAACACGTGGGGCGAGATATCGGTTGATGAAGATCGTGGCATTGCCTATTTTCCGATTGGGTCGCCAACCTATGACTATGACGGTGCAGACAGGCCCGGAAGCAACCTGTTTGGTAATTGCATCCTGGCGCTGGACGCGCGTACAGGCAAAAGACTGTGGCATTTCCAGACCGTTCATCATGATCTTTGGGATTATGACCTCACGGCAGCCCCTCAATTAATTACCGTCAACCACGGCGGAGAAAAAATAGATGCGGTAGCGGTTGCTTCCAAACATGGATTTCTCTTTGTATTTGACCGGGTAACGGGTGAACCCCTGTGGCCGATAGAAGAGCGGCCGGTACCTGTGAGTGACATGCCCAATGAACAGGCTTGGCCTACGCAGCCGTTTCCGACCGTCGTTCCACCGTTCAATCGCCAGATCGTAACCCTGGATGACATCAATCCCTATTTTTCTCCAGCCGATAAGGAGAAATGGACGGCACGTGTAACCGCTGCAAAGAATGGCCTTTTCCATCCGCTTTCGGATACCTATGAGGTGGTCACCAATCCGGGAGCCGTGGGCGGAGCGAACTTCGGCAACACGGCAGCGGATCCCCAAAACGGGATTGTCTACGTACAGACACAGGAACTTGCCGACTTTTATAGCCTAAAAAAGCGGGAACCAACACTTCAGCGGAATGGCTTCGGTGGAGGCCGCAATTCGGGCGTTTCACCCGAAAGGTTGGCGCAGGGGAAGGCCTTGTATGTGCAACACTGCCAGACATGCCACGGCGAGAATCGGGCCGGTATCGACGGATTGGGGACCACACTGGTGAATTTGAGCGTGAAAGTAAATGACGAAGCCTTCAAAGGTATAATGGCCGTTGGCAAAGGGCGGATGCCCGGCTTCCCCCACCTTACCGAGACGGAGATTGCGGCCATCTACGCCTACCTTACCCCCGAAGCACAACGAGGTCCCGGAGGGCGCGGGAACAGGGATGATGATACGCCGGAGTTGCCCGACGGGCCAGTAGTGGCATCTGGCGGTGTTCCTGTTGACCTGCCACCATCCGGTGGGCAACGCATGACGGTTTACCCAAGTGAGTATACCGGTCCGCGGTCCGAATATGTCGAAACTAATAATTGGGGGCTAGGGGTGCCTAATCTACTGACGCCTCCTTGGTCACTTATTGTAGCCTATGATTTGAATGAAGGCAAAATCAAATGGAAAATCCCATTGGGAAATGACGACAGCATACCGGGCGGTAAAAACCTGAGCATGCCCAATGGCTCGCAAGGTAAAGGGATGGTTGTCACTTCAGCTGGCCTGCTATTTTCCACTTGCTTGGATGGACGGATCTATGCCTATAATACAGATGATGGAAATATGCTTTGGTCTACTGATTTGGGTAGGAATAATCCGGGCGGGCTTCCCGCGATGTATGAAGTAGACGGTAGGCAATACCTGGTGGTCTGTTCGGTCGGTAGCTTGAAAGATAAATCGAAAACAGAATCCGACGTACCTAAAGGGTATATCGTATATGCATTACCCAAAAAGGAGAAATAGTTATGGATAGAAAAGCATTTATTTTTAGCACCGGAGGAATCGTCTTATCGGCATGGGTCTCGCCCGCACTGGGTACGATTGGATTACCTAAGTCCAAAATGGATCGCATTGCCCTGGGCACATTGCTCTTCAGGTACCGATTCCAACGTACAAAACCCCGGCAGTGGGATACGATCAAAGACGAATTGACCTTATTGGACGTCCCTGAACACCACCGCGATAAATTTGGCATCCGCAAGATCGAATTCTGGAACGAACATTTCGAATCGCTGGATCCGGATTACCTGGGCAGGCTGCGAGACAAGATCAAATCGGCTAAGGCGGAACTGCTGAATATACAGATAGACCGGATTTCCTATAACCTTGCCGCTACCGACGAAGCCGAACGGCGGCAAAGTATCACGGACGTGAAAACATGGATGGATGCCGCGTCTTTTCTGGGGTCGAAGTGCGTGCGTATAAATCCAGGCTCACCAAAGGGTACGGTCGAAAAAAGCATTGAATCGCTAAAAGAGCTGAATAGTTATGCGAAGCAGAAGAAGCTGACCATCATTACGGCCAATCATTTCGGGATAGAGATGGATGCTGATAAACATGTGCAGATCGCCCGGAGATCGGGTATATATACGGAGCCCGACTTTGGTAATTACATTCCCCAGTACACGGAGGAAGTCATGATGGAATCCCTGTCTAAGATCCTGCCTTATGCCCATGTTGTTTCCGCAAAAATGGTCGACTTCAACGAACAAATGGAGCATATCTCGTACGATTTTGATCGATGTATCCAATTGGCAGAAAAAGCGGGCTTCAAAGGTACTTATGTGATTGCGCAGTGGAGCGGAAAGTTTCAGGATATCGATTATGACGATGTGGCTAGATGGGGCATTGAACACGTAAAGAACCATATTAAATAGCGTAAGATTTATGATGAAGAAGATGCTTATCGCACTGTTTACCCTGGCTTGTGCCATAGGGTTTTCGTATGCACAAGAGGGTGAGACCCACGGACGGGGTCTTAGTTTTAAGCCCGACTACCAATTCAAAGGAACTAGTCTGGCCCGTTGGAACAAATTCGGAACTGCGGATTGGCGTGCTGAAGGCGGTCAATTGGTAGGGAAGCCTGGCGACACCTCAACGGCAAGTTTGTTGATCCTCGATCAATCTTTTCAGGATGTGACCGTCAATACATTGGTCAAGATGGTTGGCGATGGAGAAGCGGGAATTGTTTTCAGGCTGGAAAAAACCGATGCAGGATGGACTGGGGTTTTAGTCTCGTTAAAAAATGAGGAATCGGCTGCCTACGGGTTGGTGCTTGACGCCAAGGGGAAGGAACTGAGCCGCACACTTCTGCGACGAGCAGGTGGGATGATGCGGGTGGCGCCTCCTCCAGATCCCAACGCTTCAAATTCGTCCAACACCAATAGGGGTGGAGGACAGCCAAATCGAGGTGGTGCCCCGGGGCCGATCTTGCCGATCCCGAGACCCCAAACAGCTTTTCAAGTCAATGACTGGAATCAGTTGGAATGCGTGTTGGATATGAATATTCTGCGGGGATTTATCAATGACGGTAATGGTCCCGGTGGGGCGGCAGACGATGAATTCGGGGAATATGGACCCGTCGCTTTATATGTAAAGGGTGATGCAGAAATACGGTACAAGGATTTCAAATACAAAGATCTTGCGCTTCGGAATACCCCAAAGGAAGTAACTTCAGCACATTTTGAAGTGCAGCAACTCAGCGATATGTATTATTCATTCAGCTCCGCTGCCGCAGATTTCAACAGGGACGGCATCCTGGATGTGGTGGCTGGCCCCCATATTTACTACGGACCGGAGTATACTTCTTACCGTGAAATTTTTCAGGGGGTAACGTACAATCCTTCCCAGCAATTTTCCGAAGTGAATTGCCAATATGCCTATGATTTTAATGGTGACGGTTGGCCGGATGTATTTTCTGCGGCGCCCTTTGGCCGGTTGTACATCAATCCCGAGGGTGAGTCACGCCGCTGGGACATGCAGGCCGTAATTCCGGGCAATATCAACTCAGAAGTAACGGTTTTTACGGATATCGACGGCGATGGTCGACCTGAAATTGTTTATGGAACCAGTGGTGACCGCATATTGAAGTACGCTAAGTTTGATCCTGCCGACCCAAGCAAGCCTTGGAAGGCCTATTCTGTATCTGATGCCGGGTACTATACGGCACATGGCTTTGGTGTGGGAGATATCAACGGCGATGGGCGCCCCGATATTACCAATCCCAATGGTTGGTGGGAGCAACCAGCCCAACTTGGTACCGGTGCATCTTGGATACACCATCCAGTAGCTTTTGGACGGTACGGACATCGCGGTAGTGGAATGGGCGGTAGTATCATGGCGATATACGACGTAAATGGTGATGGATACAACGACGTCGTAACCAGCCTCAACGCCCATGGGTTCGGTTTGGCCTGGTATGAGCAGCAACGCAATGAACAAGGTGAAATCGCATTTCAGCGCCACATGATTATGGATGACTATTCAACGGACAATGCCGGTGACGTCACATTTTCACAATTGCATGGTACCACGTTCGCGGATATCGATGGCGATGGTATACCCGATTTTATTGCTGGGAAGCGGTATTGGTCGCACCTGGATACGCACCTTGACCCCGACCCTAGCGGTGCCGCGGTATTGTATTGTTTTCGGACGGTCCGCGACGCCAATGCACCCGGCGGAGCACGCTTTGAACCGGAACTCGTGCATAACCGATCGGGGGCAGGATCTGATTTATTAGCCGTCGATTTGAATGGTGACGGTAAACAGGAAATCGTTTCATCTACGAATCGGGGAACATTTATTTTTTGGAATAAAGGAATTGATTAACAGTTGTTTATGAGGTCAACATTCATTGCATTAATCTTGTTAATCTTTTGTTAATTATTTGTTATAGGCGCGCTTGTATCCTTGGAACAGTTTAAGGAATGCGGTAAGCGAATTATACAATTATAAATTTTTGATTCCTGTTATGGTTTAATTTCTGATACCGGAGCTTTCCTGCATCATCATTTCGATGTATGCTGTCGCGGAGACCGTTTCGAAATTGCAAACTAGCAGGAATAAATTTAAACTAATTATGATGAAAACAACCACTAATGACCCACCGCCTACATAGGCTTGCTTTTTATGATGCAAGACTATTCTGGGCAAATCCTGGCAATAGAATCGTGCTCAGATGCCACCTAATCAGCAATATTTAACCAATTATCTATTTTGGGATGAAAAAATTAATGTTATTAATGCTGGGTAGCGCTATCTTGGCTACCTCAGCAGTTGCAAAAGAGCCGCAAACTCAAACAGCAACAAAACCAGAACAAACTGCGCTAAGCAATGAGCCCAACAAAAAGTCGGATGCAGTCTTAGCCAATGGTACTTTAGGGGGCATTAGCCAACTAAATAATGACGTATATATACAGGCTTACAATACATCTACTGGTCAAACCTATTATTTGACCGCACCCACAATGAGCTCTGCAAGTATATCGTTGCCTACCGGCACGTATGATATATCCGTCAGTACGAGCAATGTGTTTGCGGATATCTATATATCTGATGACGATGATTCGTATAACGTTGACGATGTTTACTATCACACCTTCTCCAACATAACCATTAACAATTCATATGCGACCGTCGTAGCTGTATATTATCCGTAACTAATTGGCCATAAAAACCATCTTGAATTTCTGAAAATTAAAAGCTAGGAATTCATATACCCTGAGGTCGGCAGTTCGATCCTGCTCCCCCCTACTTAAGGGGACAATGGGTGTGAGGCTTTTTTGCGTCCTCGTTTTGACCAGCGGCTGCTGTTGCGGAGATGTCTCGAAATTGTTAAACAACGGATTTGAATTAAAATTGATAACGATGAAAACAACCACTAATGACCCACCACCGACGTAGTCTTGCTTTTCCGATGCACGACTTATCTGGGCAAATCATAGAGAGAGGAATCATGCTCAGATATCACCTAATCAGCAATATTTAACCAATTATCTATTTTGGGATGAAAAAATTAACATACTTATTTTATTTATTGATCATGCTTGCTCCGCTGTATGGCCTTGCCCAAATGCGGACCATTCAAGGGCGAGTAACCGATGCCCAGACCGGTGAGGCACTGGCAGGTGTGAGTGTGGTAGCCAACACGGCTGCCGGACGTGAACAGGCTACGTCTACCGACGAAAGTGGAGCATATCAAATCCAGGTGTCTGGCGAAGCGATAACCCTTGTGTTTGCTTACGTGGGCAAAACAACACTGACTGAGCAGATAGGCAACAGGAGCTCCATCACTGTTCAACTGGAAGGTGACGCAAGTGAGCTTGACGAGGTAGTCGTTACCGGTTATTCCACAACGACCAAGGCAACATTGACCGGTGCGGTTTCATCGATTAGCGGTCAAGATATGGTTCGTACAAAAAACGAAAACGCCGTAAACATGCTGACTGGTAAATTGCCGGGTGTACGTGTTCAACAGCGAAGCAGCGCACCGGGCGATTACAGTACGCGTATCGATATTCGTGGGATGGGCGATCCGTTGTTCGTGGTCGACGGGATTCCAAGAGACAAAGACTATTTTTCGCGTATGAGCGGCGATGAAATTGAAAGTGTTTCGGTCTTGAAAGACGGTACCGCGGCAATCTATGGTCTGCGTGCGGCCAACGGGGTTATTTTGGTTACTACCAAAAGCGGTATGGACATGGGCGGTAAGGTGGATATCACGTTTAGTACCAGCACGTCACTGCAACAGTTTCTGAATGTTCCGCAAACAACCAATGCTATTGATTATTTTACGTTAAGGAACGAGAGAAACTGGCAGGATTTCGGGGGCAACTATATGGTACGACGCAATCCCATTGTAACCGAGGAACAATTCCAACCTTACCTGGACGGTACATTGACCTCCTACAACTGGATGGACAAGGTATTCAAGAAAACGACGCCCCAATCCCTACATAACCTGAGTGTAAATGGAGGTAGCGACAAAATACAGTATTTCTTTAACCTCGGTTACTCAAAGCAGTCCGGTTCTTATCGAAGCGACGATTACAATTCCGATCGTTGGAACATGCGTTCGAATATCGATGCACAGATTACCAAGCGGTTGAAAGCCCGGGTGTCCCTTGGTGGGATCATGCTCAATACCACGAAACCGAATGGAGTCGACTGGACGGCTTATAAAAACACGTGGTTGACTCGTCCAAATGCATCTTTCTATGCAAACGACAACCCGCTGTATCCCAATGGAAATACCCAATTGTTGAATGAAAGTGTGAATCCGATGGTACAGACCGACGCAGACTACGTGGGGTACAACCTCAACAAGGATCGCCGGTTTAACGGAACCTTGCAGCTGGAGTATCAGATCCCGGGAGTGGATGGCCTGTCAGCAAAAGGATCGTATGATTATGCGGTCAGTTTACCTGATTACCACAACTACCACCGGACGTTCACCGTCTATCAGTATAATCCGGATAGCGATACCTATTCGCCCATTCAAAAAGGTACACCGGCCAGTGTCACTCGGGGGGTCAACGTTAACAACAACACCAACATGCAGTTGGGATTGTTTTACAACAAGTCCTTTGGCTTGCATAACTTTAACAACTTCCTGCTTTACGAAGAAACCTACAGCAATTGGGATAGTTTCAGCGCTTTCCGGGAGATGCACGTCGATTCGGAATACCTGTTTGCAGGAAGTACTATAAATCAGCAGGCATTAGGTGGCGGTATTGGCGACCGGTCCAGTAAATCGATGGTGGGCCAGTTGGATTATAACTACGCAAGCAAATACATGCTTGCCTTCAAATTCCGGTATGATGGATCGTCCCGTTTCCCCGAAGGAAAGCGCTTTGGATTCTTCCCCTCGCTCTCTGGCGCTTGGCGCATCAGCGAAGAGAATTTCATGAAAGACAACGTACCGGTTGTAAGCGACCTGAAAATCCGGGCTTCGTATGGAGAGATGGGTGACGATAATGCAGCTGGTAACTATCCGCCGACACTGGGTTACAACCTCGACCCCAACGCGGTTGGATGGATGTTCGGTGGCGGCCTTCAAGGAGGCGTGACGACGCAACCCATCCCAAATCCCAATTTAACATGGTATCACATCAAATCGTATAATCTAGGCTTGGATGTAGGTTTCCTGCAGAACAAACTGAATGCTACGTTCGACGTGTTCCAGCGTGATCGTACCGGGCTGCTGGCTACTAGCGGTGAGGTGATCCCTGGTACAGTAGGGGCCAATTTGCCACAGGAAAACCTCAATGGCGACCGAAACTTCGGGTATGAGGTTTCGCTGGATTACCGTAGCCGGGTCAATGAGCTTTCATATTACGTAGGAGGCCAACTATCTGCTACCAGAATAAAACGAACCAATTGGCTCGAAACACCAGCCAGCAATTCGTATGATTATTGGCGGAACCGCACCGCAGGCCGTTACACCAATATTTGGTGGGGCAACGAATCAGGTGGCATGTTCACCAATTACGCCGATATCCGTAACTTCTCCATTCCCCAAGGACAGGGAGCGTTGCCGGGCGACTGGTGGCTGACCGACTGGAACGAAGACGGTGTAATTAATGGTCAAGACGATCACCCTATCGCCTCTATCGGATTGCCGGTTTTCAATTATGGCCTTTCGCTGGGAGCTTCCTGGAAAGGGATCGACTTGGCGCTCGATTTCCAGGGTGTACATGGTGTCTTCGTGAAATATAACGAGTTGCTCGTCGAAGCGCTGCCCTTTGGCGAACAAAATACGCTGGCATTTTTTATGGACCGCTGGCGTCCGGTCGATCCGATGGCAGATTATTTCGATGCGAATACCGAATGGATTCCCGGGTATTTCCCGGTAACCGGACGGGACGGCCGGCGTACCGGAACGAACGGAGTGCAGGACGCTTCCTACGTGCGTTTGAAAACCACTGAACTGGGATATACCCTGCCCGACAGCTGGGTATCGAAAGCAGGAATCAAAAACCTACGGGTTTATTTCAGCGGCTATAACCTGCTGACATTTACTGGCCTCGAACACATGGATCCGGAACGTCCGGGTGAACGGATAAACGACGAACCTGGGGTGGGGGGCGTTGACTTGTACAATTATCCGAATAACAAAACGTATACGTTTGGTGCAAGCATTAAATTCTAAAAAATTATGAAGATGAAAAAGAGATTGTTAGCATATATTGCACTGTTAGGTGCGCTCGTTTTCTCCCAATGCCGGCAATTGGACCTGGAGCCGAAAGGGATCATGGGTGAACCGGAACTTTTCGGGACCGAGTACGGCGTAAAGATGTACTTCACCGGGCTTTACAATTGGCTGCCCATTGAGGATTTTCAGTATTACGCGAACAACGGCTACCATAGGGCCGACTGGCAAACGGAGAAAAACAGCCAGGGTGCCATGAGCGGCGAGTATTTCAATACCTGGATCAGTGTCGATAACGATGGGTTCGGCTACTGGCCGTACGACCGCATCCGTGAAGTGAATAACTTTATTCAAAGTTTCCCGAACTATAAGGGAAAGTTCCCCGACGAGACGATTTATAATAAGTTGCTGGGCGAAGCCCATTTCCTGCGGGCGTATTTCTACTTCGGGTTGGCGAAACGTTACGGTGGGGTTCCGATCGTGACAGAAGTCCAGGATCCGCTGGCCGGCCCCGAAGTATTGAACGTATCGCGTAATACCGAATACGATACGTGGAAATTCATTCACGACGATCTGCAGTTCGCGATGGATAACCTGTCGGGTGATACAAAAGAAACGGGGCGTGCGAACAAATACGTTGCGGCGGCATTAATGTCTCGCGCAATGTTGTATGCGGGATCTATTGCAAAATATTCGGAATCGCTGGGATTTAAGGCCACGGAATTGGCGGCACAACAAGGCTTGGCAGGCATGGAACCTTCACAAGCCAACGAGTTCTTCGAATATGCGGTGGCAGCCGGGAAACTGATTGAAACGGGTCCTTTTTCCCTGTATAACAAACATGCAGACAAGGCAGCCAATTTTGCCAGCCTGTTCCTTGACCCCAGTTCGCCGGAAACCATCTTTGTCAAAGAATACGATAGGAACTCGCCGCGTGGCAACTCGTTGCAGCATAATTACGACGCGTTGATGTCTCCGGCACCCGATATGTCCTCCTTTGTCGGTGCAGAAAGCTTCGTGCCACTCGACTTCATGGAATTGTACGACATGCCGGCCTATACCAACCCGGACGGAACCCCCGTTCGCTTTGACAACAGCAGTGACATCCGTGAGGGAATGGAACCCCGGGCGCTCGGTACCATGTACTTGGACGGGGATGAGTTGCGGGGAAAAACGTTCAGCATCCAGCGGGGTATCTACCGGACATTCGACGGTGTGGCCACTGATATCCAACGCGGTGTGAATTCGGCACCGATCAACAGCAACGGCAACCGTATTCTGGGCGGTAAGGGCTGGACTACCGAAATCGACGGCGTGACCTATACCATTACTGGTGCACATGGGAATTTCGAGGATCAAGGCGGCGAAAATAATGCGTTCGGGTCGGCGTTTATCCGTAAATACATCAATCCCGATATGCCGACCGCTGATGTCCGGGACTATAGAAGTGATCAGTCTTGGGTGGTTTTCCGTTTGGGTGAGGTTTACCTCAATACTGCAGAGGCGCTGTATGAATTGGGTAGACGCGATGAGGCGTTTGATTATGTCGCGATGGTCCGCGACCGTGCTGGCGCCAGAGTGGTCCGTCCGGCGATCGATATGACGATGACCAACATCGGTACCATCAACAAGGCGAACTACACCTACTCGCTCGAAAAATCGCTGCAGTTCATCCGCGACGAGCGCCAACGTGAGCTGTATGCTGAAAACCACTGGTGGTGGGATATTCGCCGCTGGCGGACGGCCGACCAGATCCTAAACAATTTCCGGCAACGGCTACTGAGCTGTTATTACGTGGCCGACGAAGGGAAATACATTTACCTCGACGAAGACAACCGGTTTAACCGCCAATGGAATGCCTCCAAGAGTTGTTATTATGAACCGATTCCTTGGGGTGAAATTGGCAAGAACAATGACTTGCTGCCACAGAATCCGCTTTATTAGTTAACGTGTTGATACAAGTATTATGAAGAAGTTAATCATATATTCAATTTTAGGCGTAAGTCTTTTGTCGGTTACCTCCTGTTACAAGGCCGACAACTGGGATGCTCCGAGTGTGCGTGTCCACGGACGCGTCATCGATTCATATACGGGCGAGAATTTACTTTCATCGCAAGATGACTGGAGCATACGTATCTGGGAACGGAGCTGGACAGCCTCCGAGCCGACCAACCAAAATTTGTCGGTAAAACAGGACGGCTCCTACAACAACAGTAAACTGTTTGCCGGAACCTACGATATGCTTCCGTATGGCGGTCCTTTCTGGCCGGTTACGGATACCGTAAAAAATGTCGCCTTTAATGGTGTTACGGAACAGGATTTCATCGTTACACCGTATCTGCAATTGATCGATTTTGAAACGTCATTGGATGGGCTGAATTTAACGTTGAAGTGCCGGCTTAAGGCTCCGATTCGTACGGGGCTGCCGAATCTCGTCGAGATTAAGCCTTTCCTAAGCCTGACGACGTTCTGCGGCGCTACCAACAACATTGACATTGGTGAGTATTCCAATAAACGGATACAGATCAACAAATCGTGGCAGGATGAAGTGGGTGATTCCGAAACTAGCGATGTCTATACCATCGGACCGCTGCCTGTAAAGGCGGGTTATACGTATTATGTCCGCTTGGGGGCTAATGTGAACGATGCAAATCGGAAATATAACTATACAGACATTGTTAAAGTAGACGTTCCCAGATAATCTGCTTAGTTAATTGTCTGAATGGTATGGTAATCGATGGGGAAGTTGATTGTTTTTAATGGTTGTCCGTCGCTATTGCGATGGGCAACCATTTTTTAATAGCCGAGTACGACTGCCAGCGGCTAAATCACCGTCTTTAGTGGTTTTGGGTAGGTTTGTGATTTAAATTGATGCAGAATGTGCACAAAAAAATGTAACATGATGATGGCAACCGGAAAATGCACGTACCTCTTGCTGGTGTTGGCAGTTGCCTTGAGCTGTTCAAAAGGAAGTAATCCCATAAACGAACCTCCCAAAGAAGAACCCGAAGAGGTCCCCGAGGCTGTATACGATGAAACGGGATGTTTATACACTTCATATACCGGACTGGTCATGGCTGGATACCAAGGCTGGTTTGCCGCAGAAGGCGATGGCTCCAACCGGGGTTGGTATCATTACCAAGGACCCAACAATACGTTTAGGCCTGGTGTCACCAACATTGACTTTTGGCCGGATGTATCCGAATATGCGAAAACCTATAAGTCGCCATTCCAATATGCAGATGGCTCGGATGCATACCTGTACAGCCCCTATGACGAAGAGAGTGTAGACCTCCACCTCAAATGGATGAAAGAATACGGATTGGACGGCGTGCATATGCAACGGTTTGTGGGGGAGATCAAGCCATCCAATGCAGCAGGAAAAAGACATTTTAATCAGGTGTTGGCCAATGCCTTGAAAGCCGCGAGGAAATACGAGCGGGCCATCAGCGTGATGTATGACCTCAGCGGTTCGAACAGTGAGGATGTCGCGTATTTGGAGCAGGATTGGAATGAATTGCAACAAACATTTGATCTGTTTAATAATTTCGAGCATCCCACCTATCTCCGGCACAACGGCAAGCCCCTTGTCACGATATGGGGTGTGGGATTCAATGATAACCGACAATACTCCATCAGCGACGTAAGCCGTTTGGTCGATCGGCTAAAAGGTCCTTCTAATAAAGTGTCCATCATGCTCGGCGTACCTTATTATTGGCGTACGTTGGACCGCGATGCCGAGCATGATCCTGCGTTACTAGAACTGATCAAAAAAGTAGATATCATCATGCCCTGGGCAGTCGGGCGATACGATAACGATGGCTACAACAACGCGGCGGGCACGATGGTCACGGATTTGATGTGGTGCAAGCAGAACGGTGTGGATTATGTCCCGCTGGTATTCCCGGGATTCAGCTGGGGCAATATGCACAATGACCCATCACAATATAATTCAATCCCGCGGTTAAAAGGAGATTTCCTGTGGAAGCAGGTAGCCGGGGCCAAAGGGGCCGGGGCAGAATCCCTGTATGTTGCCATGTTTGATGAAGTGGATGAGGGGACTGCCATTTTTAAATGTGCACGCGAGAACGAGGTGCCACTTAACGCGCATCTCCAGTTTATGGGCATTGAGCAGGATTTGGAAACGGATCATTACCTCTGGCTGACTGGCCAGGCAGCCAATTGGTTCCACGGGGAATCAGGTTACAGCTCCACTAAACCGAACCGATAATCGCTGTTGCGCTTTGAGATAAGTAATTAATACCATAATATGATAGCTACTAAAACAATCAAGAACAAAACAAGTACATTTATTTGCTATGCGGGCATAGCCGCTGCATCGATAGCCGGGTTGAGCGGATGTAGTAACACGGATGAACCAAAAAGAAGCCCGGTGGATTATGTAAATCCCTATATGGGTAATATCAGCCACTTGCTTGTCCCCACTTATCCGACAATTCATCTTCCGAATAGCTTCCTGCGAGTTTATCCGGAGCGCATTGATTTCACTGGCGACCGCCTAAGGGGGCTTCCACTCGTTGTAACGAGCCATCGGGGCAGTTCGGCTTTCAACCTCAGTCCCTTTCAGAGAGATGTAGCGGAGCTTCGGCCCGTGATGTCATATAGTTATGACCAGGAAGAAATCAAACCTTATTCATATTCGGTTTATTTAGATGAAGAGCAGATTGAAGTAGCTTTTGCACCATCACACCAATCTGCGTTGTACCAATTGGATTTTGAACAAGACAAGCCTGCCTTTATAATGGTAAATTCCGGAAACGGATCATTAAAATGGGACGGGAAGGCTCTTTCGGGCCATCAAAGCATCGGTAACCATACCAATGTTTACCTGTACTTGGAACCTGAGTTGGCCCCCACCGGTACCAGCATTTTAGCTAAGGGGCAATTAGTTATCGGAACCGCGGCCGAAGGGCGGAATGCGTGTGTGGTGCTTCAGTATCCAGCAGAAACCAAGCAACTACGTTTGAAATACGGTATTTCATTCATCGACGCAGAGCAGGCCAAAAAGAATCTCCAACGTGAAATAGCCGATTACGACTTGGCTTCATTGAAAGAAGCCGGCAAAAAGAAGTGGAATGAAGCCCTTGGAAAAATTGAAGTATCAGGGGCAACGGCAAATGACGCAGCTGTTTTTTACACGTCGCTATATCGGACGTTTGAGCGCCCGGTAAGTATATCTGAGGATGGCCGGTATTTCAGTGCTTTTGACGGCACGGTTCATGACGACAACGGGATACCTTTTTATACAGACGATTGGGTCTGGGATTCCTATCGTGCCCATCATCCGCTCAATGTATTGATTGACACTCAAAAGGAAGAACACATTTTGCATTCATTTGTCACGATGGCGAGCCAGATGGAGCATTTTTGGTTACCCACCTTTCCCGAGATCAATGGGGATAGCCGTAGGATGAATTCCAACCATGGTGTGGCAACCCTATTGGATGCACATGTAAAAGGACTGAAAGGATTTGATCTGGAAAAGGCTTATGAGGCAGCTAAGCTAGCAATTACCGAGAAGACACTGGCACCATGGTCGGGCGCACCGGCAGGCGAACTCGATCGGTTCTACAAAGAACATGGGTATATCCCCGCCTTGAAAGACGGGGAGCAGGAAAACATCCCAGAGGTAAATGGGTTTGAAAGGCGGCAACCGGTAGCGGTGACGTTGGGCACGTCTTATGACACCTGGTGCCTCGCTCAGTTGGCTAAGGCGCTTGGAAAGGACGATGAATATGAATTTTTTCTAAAACAATCCGTTAATTACCGTAATCTTTTCCATCCCGAAACCCATTTTTTCCACCCCAAGGATGCCGAAGGCGCGTTTATAGAGCCGTTTGATTACGTGTTCTCGGGCGGGCAGGGAGCCCGAGGATACTATGGAGAAAATAACGCTTGGGTTTACCGCTGGGACGTGCAGCATAATATCCCAGACCTTATCCAATTGATGGGGGGAAAGGAAGCCTTCGTTAAAAACCTGGATGATATGTTTAATCAGCCATTGGGTAAATCGAAGTCTGAATTTTATGCGCAGCTCCCTGACCATACCGGCAATGTGGGTCAATTTTCTATGGCCAATGAGCCCTCACTCCACATCCCTTACCTGTACAACTACGCTGGGCAGCCGTGGAAAACGCAGAAACGGATTCGCATATTGCTCAAGCAATGGTTTCGGAATGATTTGATGGGCGTACCGGGAGATGAAGATGGTGGTGGGATGTCGTCATTTGTTGTGTTCTCTAAATTAGGATTTTACCCCGTTACACCGGGAAGCCCCATCTACTCCATAGGGAGCCCGGTATTTAAACATGCCCGAATTAATCTTCCCAATGGCAAAGTGTTTGAAGTAATTGCACCCGATGCGTCGGAAATCAATAAATACATTCAAGGGGCTAAACTGAACGGAAAGGTATTGGATACCCCTTGGTTTTCACATGATGATTTGACCAACGGGGGTACCCTTGAGTTCGAAATGGGCGATAAGCCCAATAGATCATGGGGCATTGCCGGAACCAACTAATTAACATCATAACCATGGCTAAACAAAAATTAATCGTTATCGGACTGGTTCTTTTCACGATTGCATTGCTCCCGCAGAGCTATGCACAAACGTTATCTTCAAGCACGACCCCTTCTTATCATTTCGCCGATGGCGTGATATCAAAACCTGTATTGGAGAACTACCTCAGCAGGAGCATTACGCAAGCGGAGTTTCTAAACAGCGAGGGATGTTACAACGATGGTCCTTATCCTGATAAGGAAGATGACGTTCGAATGCTCAGAAACATCGGGGCAAAATTCATTGGCCGGGCTATCTATTCATGGGGTAAGGAAAATTTTCTCCTCATGCCCACTTTCTGGGATAACGCTAAACAAGCCATGGAGGTCCTGCATGCCGTTGATCATACTATGGTATTTCAAGCATGTGTATTTGAAATTGTTACGGAGAAGGTAAACGATGTGGCGATACCAGCATGGGTATTTGAAGCGTTTGGTCTGCCTGTCGAAAAACGGAACTTTGTCTATGAAGCCATGCTTAACAACGAAGGACGATTGGTAGACCATTGGCGCAAGGGCAGTAGCGTACCGGATATTACGCAAACGGAAACAAAAATGTTTTTCTATTACCTTGCACGGCGGTATATGGAAATCGGTATCGAGGCCATCCATTTCGGGCAAGCTCAACTGATGTCGATGGCTGGTGGCGAAGCAGGTGCCGCGGCGTGGAAAGAACTATTGGAAAAAGTGCGGTCAGCTGCATTGACCGTTGCCCGCCGTGGCACGGTCATCTGCGATTCACATTTGCCCAATGGCGGGATGGCTGTGGATGGAAAGCTGCTATTTGACTATGTGTCGTTCCCGCTCCGGCTGAAGGAAATCATCGATGAGCCGCAAAAAGTGCAATTGGAGGTGGGATACTACGATGGGATCTATCGGAAGACGACTGGGGGTATTACACCCAGTGGGTGGAGTTGTGACCATAGTGTGTATCTCGTTGAATTTGATAATTTCGGCATCAGTAAGCACCGTGACGAACCCAATTGGAAAGATCACTACGCCTGGGGTTACGACGAGATTACCTGGTTTTTCAGGCAACCCGAGGAATACCGCAATGAATTTCTTCATTATGCACATCAATGGGTGAGACAAACCGATCCCAATGGGTTTTTACAGATGCCGGGAAGCCGTATCATCACCGGCGCGGAAACTAACCGTTATCGGGCAAATACACAAAGTCCGAATTGCCCAACGGGTAAAAGCCAGGAAAATACCATCAAAGAAATTTGGGAAAATCAGTAATCAGTTCATCAAATACCAGATCCATGAAACAAACACGTTTTATACTTATGTTCTTTTTAGCAGTTGGTGTATTATCAACTGTTAGCGCTCAAATGAAGAGTATCCAGGAGTTTGGGGTGCTCCCCACCAACGAGGCATCCGTAAATGCAAAAAACCTGCAAAAAGCCATTGACTGGGCAACCCGTAGCGGTGCAGCGTTATACATCGAACCTGTTGAAGTGCCTTATCCGATTGACGGGGGTATTATCCTAAAGAAAAATGTTTCGCTTGTAGGGGCCAACGGCCCTACGCCAAGGGGTACCCGACATCCCGAAGCCAAGCGACCCGTGGGCAGCGTGTTCAATATTACCGACGATAGCCAACCGTTTATCGTCGTAGAATCCGGCACCCGCATAGAAGGTGTCCAGTTTTGGTATTCCGAACAGGAACTTGAAGATCCAGCCAAGGTGATCCCCTATCCGCCGACGATACAAGTGAATAAAACGGCGTTCATGCAGGGGGTTACGCTTTCGGATTTGACCTTCTATGGCGAGTATGTTGCCATGGATTTCAATGCTGATCCCAAGTTCAAATGCGAGTTGATTCTCGTTGAACACTGTTACGGATATCCGCTGAGCGGCGAATTCATCCGGATAGACTATTGTTATGACATTCCGCGGTTTTTGCATTGCCATGTCAATCCCGCGATTATGCGTGAAATCGGTTACCGCTTTTCAAAGGCGGTTATCGACTCGGTGGTGGACCGTGGTACCTTCGCATACAGCGTCAATCACACCGACAACGCTCAGTTGATGGATATATTTACGTTTGCCACCTGGGGAGGCATCCATTTGGGCAGTGAAAGCTATGGCCAGTTGACCAACTTCAATCTGGACTGCGTTGCTGTCGGAATATACAAGGAAGGAGCGAATACCAAAAACCGGAATTGGCAGATTGCCCAGGGCTCCATTATCGCCAATGCCGGAAACACGCTGGAAGAAACGCGCCCCATTATTATTGAAGGGCAAGGGCATACCGCCATTTCGAATGTGGAAGCATTTTCCGGAGGAAATGGTGCACTCACCAATCTGGAGAAGTCCTATGATTTTCTGTGGGTAAAAGGCGACAAGCGGCTAACCATTTCACTTTTCGGTTGCCGGATGCGCAATTATACGGCAGCTGAACCATTGACCGTTGATAATCCGAATGCCGTCATACAGGCTGTTGCCTGTGTGGATCATGCCGAAGAACTATATAACCGTATCATTCAACCCAATAAATAAGTATTATGAAAAGCTTACGCCATCTTATTGCTACGCTCACATGGTTGTTCATCGGGCACAGCCTTTTTGCCCAGACAGAAAACCACGCACAACCCGTCTACCCTTCCTACACCGGCTTGGTGATGGCCGGTTATCAAGGGTGGTTTGCAGCCGAGGGAGACGATTCCAATCGGGGATGGTACCATTATCGGGGTAAGGGCGGTGTTTTTGAGCCGGGCAATACGAACGTTGATTTCTGGCCCGATATCCGGGAATATACGAAAACGTATAAATCGCCATTTAAGTTTGCAGATGGACGAGATGCCTATTTGTACAGTCCCTATGATGAGGAAAGCGTGGATTTGCATTTCAAATGGATGAAGGAGTATGGAATTGATGGTGTCCACATGCAACGCTTTGTGGGTGAAATCAAGAGCACATCCGGTAAAAGACATTTTAATAAGGTGCTTGAAAACGCATTGAAGGCCGCTAAAAAATACGGCAGGGCGATCAGTGTGATGTACGATCTGAGTGGTTGCCGCAGTGAGGACATTGCACTCGTGGAGGCAGATTGGAAAGAGCTTGTAAAAACGTTTAAACTGACCGACCCGGCCGTGAACCCCACTTATCTGTGGCACCGGGGAAAACCCATGATGACCATTTGGGGAGTCGGATTCAATGACCGGCGGCGTTATACCGTTGCGGATGTGGACCGACTGGTCGATCGGTTGAAGTCGCCCGAGCATAACGTCTCTATTATGCTGGGAGTACCTTATTATTGGAGTAGCCTGGGCAAGGATACGGAGCCTTCGGCTGCTTTGCACACCCTCATCAGGAAGGCTGATGTTATCATGCCATGGGCGGTTGGTCGTTATAACAGTAAAACGTTCGAGCCTTCGGTGGTTGCCGAAGATATTGCCTGGTGTGCGGCCAATGATGTGGACTATGTGCCATTGGTATTCGTTGGGTTCACATGGGGTAATATGCACCAAAATCCTGAGATCTATCATCAGATTCCGCGCCTGAAAGGCGATTTTTTCTGGCAACAGGTGGTTGCTGCTAAGCAGGCCGGAGCCAAATCGCTCTATATTGCAATGTTTGATGAGATTGACGAAGGTACGGCTATCTTTAAAACCGCCAATGAAAAAGATACGCCCCTTAATGGTGATGAGGGGCTCCGATTCGTCGGCATCGAGGACGACTTGCCCACCGATCATTACCTTTGGCTAGCGGGTCAGGCTGCGGCTTGGTTTCAAGGGAAAGGGTCGTATAGTGTATTGAGACCCCAACGGAAATAATGAAGGGTTTCCGAAAAGGGGAACGGGTCCACTTGCCATGGGACGGCAAAGGCCTGAATATCGGTGGAAGTGGTTCCGCTGCCCCTTCGCTTGCGGGTAATGCCGATGTCAACGGAAATCCGGATAAACTCATCAAAATCTTGCTTCATGGACTCACCGGACCCATCGATGGTAAGACCTATACCAACATGATGCCGCCATTGGCCGCCAATGACGATGCGTATATCGCCTCGGTGCTCAGCTATATCCGGAATGACTTGGGTAACAAGGCACCTGCCGTGCGGGAAAGTCAGGTGAAAGCAATCCGGGAGCAGACGACCGACCGAATCACGCCTTGGACGAAAGAAGAATTAGATAAATAAAGCCCATAGGAAGACGATCACCGCGGCATCCGTTGATATTTTTTCAATCGGATGTTGCGGTGATTAAAATATTTATATACTTTCGCACTGTTTATATTTAATCTAAATAATATAGATGCGTGTGATGTACAGTACGGTATTTTTAGCGATTTTCTCCCTCTTTTATCTGCAGTATAATACCTCGAAGAAGGTGTCATTCGGCCGTCGGCCGCCCTATTTGATCTACCTGTCAGCGCATAGCGGGTTGACGCACGCATTATGCCTCGGCTTAGCAGTGGCGACGCTGGCTGCGCTCATTATCCTGTTGGGTGCCGGGTCTGGCATATTTGGTTTCATCGTCATGTTGATGGCTGCGGGCACGTTGATCGTATCGGTGACGCCGCTGCGGATGCTGCGGGCGAGGCATGTGGCGGCGCTATATGCCGTATTACTGGCATTGGAGGTGTTTATCTTCTGAATCATGCCGGCCAACAAAAAATACCTCACCGCATCCCCTTGGCAACGATGGGTAAAGATCACTGCCGGATTTTTCGGGGGGTATGCCGTAATGATCTCGTTTTTCCTGATGCTCAGTCACCTGATCGATAGGAGAGATGCGTTGGTATCGACCATCTTTTTCGGTTACATCGTTTGGGCAATCCTGTTGCTGCTGGCTTTCCTTGCCAAGTCTGGGTGGAAGATCTGGTTGTTCTATATCGCCCTCACCGCCCTGTTTTTGATCATCCACCGCTGCGCTTGATCGTTATCCTCATGAACAACAGAAACTATAATACCTATTTTCATTTGCATACCATCAGTGGTATCATCATCAGCGCTGTGCTCTACGTCATTTTCTTCGCCGGATCGTTTTCGTTTTTCAAGGATGAGATCACGGCGTGGCAACGCGACGCTTCTTATGTCAATGCGGCAAAGGAAAAGGAGGTATATACCCAACTGATGGATTCGCTTGAGCGGGAGTATGACTTGCTCGGGCGCAACGTGATCATATATCGCTATCCAAACTCGGCAGATGCCTATGTCAACGTGGAGCCGTCACAGGACACCGTGTTAAACAAACGTGCAAGCCAGGCCGGCTACTTTTACTATAATGTTGACAGCCGGAAGCAGAAAACCTACGAAGAAAATTACGATATGGGCGAGTTTCTATATCGCCTGCATTTCTTGGCACAGCTCAACGAAGTGCCGATCCCGATCGGTTACCCCTTCGGCTACGTAGTGGCGGGCTTGGTGGCATTCTTATTCGTCTTTGCGCTGATCACCGGACTGCTCCTCCACTGGGATAAGCTGGTAGCCGGGTTTTACCAGTTCAGGCCCTGGGCAAAGACCAAGGCGGCGTGGACCGACCTGCATACGGTGCTGGGTGTCATCGGCTTTCCCTACCAGTTTGTCTTTGCGTTTACGGGCGCTGTCCTCATCGTCAATACGCTGTTTGTAGAGCCGTTCCGGAGCTTCATCTACGATGGTGATGGCGACAAGGTCTATCAGGATTTGGGTTTCGAAATAGCCGTAGAAAGCACCTACAGCGGTAAGCCCCTGCCCATCTTTCCGAGCGTGCAGCAATATGTAGACCGGGTGCAGGCCAAGTGGCCAGCGGCCTTCATTAAGCGGATCGCGATCAAAAACTTCGGTGATGAGCAGATGCGCGTGGCCATCGCGGTTGATGCCGACTACCGGCGCAGTTTGGCAGGCACGGGCCATGTGATTTACGATGTAGCTTCCGGGACCGTGGTGGAAGAAGAATCGCCCTACGGACAGCCTGCCTATGCCGACTACCTGCAGGCAGCCATCTACCGCCTGCATTTCGGCGACTATGGCGGCTTTTTGCTGAAAATCGTCTATTTCGTGCTCGGCGTGATGGGGTGCCTCGTAATTACCTCTGGCATTATGATCTGGCTGGTGGCGCGCGATAAGAACAATGTGGCGGCCCACAAACGCAAGTTCAACCGATGGCTGGCCAATAGTTACATGGCCATCTGCCTGACCATGTTTCCGGTGACGGCGCTGACATTCATCGCCGTCAAAATGGCCCCCGCTGCGGATATGGCATTCATCTACCGCGTCTACTTCTTCAGCTGGCTGGTCTTCGCCGTCTACTATACGGTCCGCAAGAGCATCAACCGCACCACACGCGAAACCCTGTTGCTAGGGTCAGTGCTGTCGCTGATGGTGCCCCTAGCCAATGGTATCCTAGCCCAAAACTGGCTGTGGACCACCTTTGCAGACGGGGAAATAGACATCTTGCTGCTGGACATGATCTGGATCGTGTTAGGCGCGATAAGCCTGCTTGTTTATCGCAAATTGAAGAAAAAAAGTTTGGAGCAGCTTAAACTCAAAAAAGCACCCGCCTCCAAACCGGCACTTCAAAATTAACGATTGCACCCATTCATGCGGAAGGGTGATACTTCCGCCCTAAGGGATTAGGGGCTATTAGGATGTTATCGATAACTTATTTAAGACTTAAAATTTATTGGTATCTTTGTGATAGTTGATATGATTAATATATAGCATCATGGTTTGGCAAGATTATATCGTTTCGGACAGGAATATACTGATTGGGAAGCCAACGATAAAGGGTACACGTATATCTGTCGAATTGATTCTTGAATTGCTGTCGTCTGGATGGACTGAACAGCAATTGTTGGAAAGCTACCCCCAGCTGAAAACCGACCATATCAAAGCGGTATTTGCCTATTTAAAAGATTGTCTGAAAAATGAACTGTTTTTTTCGTTGACCAAAATCGCTTAACGTGAGGTTTCTTGCAAATGAAAACTTTCCATTCCCGAGCATCAAACTGCTAAGAACACTGGGACTGGATATAAAAAGTATTGCTGAGGAAACGTTTGGTATCGCGGATAATGAGGTCGTTGCTGTAGCCCAACAGGAGAATCGGATTATACTGACATTTGACAGTGACTATGGTGAAATTATTTATCGCCATGGCCTTGACAGCCCTCCAGCGGTCATCTATTTCAGGGATAAAGGCCTTGAACCGTTGTTTGCCGGCCGGATGTTGCAGCGACTGATGGAGCAGACCGACATGGTATTCGAAGATGCTTTTACAGTGGTTGAAGCAGACAATATCCGTCAACGCCAGTATAGAAAACCTTTGTAATGCGATTGCCTTCTAACATCAAAAACAGATGTTTGGATACCGAGACCATTGATATTTCCCCATCAATTGCTATAAAACTTGAATTATACCTATCGCCCCTCCATTTCAAATTTTGACACAACGGTTAAGTGAGCTATGAATTTTTTGGCTAACTTGAGCCGCCTTTAAATAGAGATGTGGGAATAGCAAAAATTTTAATATAAGCGACACGACAATGAAGATCGGGATTGCGGCGGACCATGCGGGCATTGAACAGAAACAACAGTTGATAACTAAGCTCGCCGAGCAGGGTTATCATGTTCATGATTACGGTGCCGCGGATTATGATCCAGCGGATGATTATCCGGACATCGTCGTGCCGCTAGCCCAGGCCATCGTAGGTAAGGAGGTGGATCGCGGTATTGCGGTGTGCGGCAGCGGGGTGGGTGTATCCATCGCTGCCAACAAGATACCCGGCGTGCGTGCGGCATTGATCACCGACAGCTACTCGGCCCGACAGGGGGTGGAACATGACGACATGAACCTCCTGTGTTTAGGCGCGCGTGTCATCGGGCCAATGCTGATCTGGGAACTCGTAGTGGCATTTCTGCAGGCGAAGTATGATGGCGGAGTGCGTTTTGAGCGACGACTGCAAAAGGTGCTTGCACTGGAGCGGCAAGCGCTCCAAGGGGGAAGCAACATCGGATAACGGATTAGTTAATAAAATAAAGAACAATATTCACGAATGAAATCAGGTAGAAAATTAGCCCCCACCGTTATCATCATATTCGGAGGCACAGGCGACCTTACCAAAAGAAAGTTGATACCCGCATTTTTCAACCTGTATATCGATGGTTGGATGCCCGAGAAGTTTGCCATCATCGGATTAGGGCGTACCCAGCTGACCGATGAAGCCTATAAAGACCACTTGCACGACGGGTTGGTGGAATTTTCCCGCAAGGGAAAGCCGGAAGATACACAATGGCAACAGTTCAACACGACAATCTCGTATTTTGAGTCGAACATCAATGATGCTGTGGCGTATCAAGAGCTGGCCAAAAAGCTGAACGCTTTTGACCAGGAGTGGGGTGTACGGGCCAATAGGTTGTTTTACTTATCCATCGCGCCGCAGTTCATCGAAATGGCGACCATGAATATCAGCAAACACGAGCTGGCGAATAGCCCGGCTTCTGACCGCATCGTGGTTGAAAAGCCTTTCGGCTATAATAAGCAGACGGCGGTTGCACTCAACCAGCTGCTGGCACAAACCTTTCAAGAAGAGCAGATCTACCGCATCGACCATTACCTGGGCAAAGAGACTGTACAGAATATTTTGGCATTCCGTTTTGCCAATGCGCTTTTCGAACCGCTGTGGAACCGCAATTATATCGACTACATCCAGATCACCGTGGCCGAACAGGTGGGAGTGGAAGACCGGGGCAGTTATTACGAGCATTCGGGCGCGCTGCGCGATATGATTCAAAACCACCTGTTGCAGGTGCTGTGCATGATTGCCATGGAAGCCCCGATTTCCTTCCAGGCCGAAGAAATACGCAACCGCAAGGTGGATGTGATGCGGGCCATCCGGAGGTTGCGGCCCGAGGAGGTGCATAAATATGCCATACGGGGGCAATATGGCCCGGGTTGGATCGGCGGTAAGAAGGTCCCCGGCTATCGGGAAGAGGTGGGAGTAGACCCTCATTCGAATACCGAGACCTACGCGGCGGTGCAGCTCTTCATCGACAATTGGCGCTGGCAAGGGGTACCCATTTACCTGCGCACGGGCAAGCGCATGCAGGACAAGACCTCGTCCATAACGATTCAGTTCAGGCCGGTACCGCACTCCACCTTTTCGCCGAGCCAGGCGGGCAACCTGATGCCCAATCGGTTGACCATCAATATCCAACCCACCATGGATATCCGGCTGCGCTTCACGGCGAAGAAGCAGGGACTGGAGATGAGCCTCAACCCCGCGGAGATGGTGTTTGATTATGACACCAGCTCTACGCAAACCCCGGAAGCCTACGAAACCTTGTTGCTGGATGCCATGCGCGGAGACGCGACGTTATTCATGCGGTCGGACCAAGTGGTGGAGGCCTGGGATGTGATCACCCCGATCTTGGAGACCTGGGAAAGCAGGGACTCGCTGGATTTTCCGAACTACGCGGCAGGAACATGGGGGCCGGAGAGCGCCGAAGCCTTGATCGCGCGGCAGGGACATGTATGGGCATTGAACTTACATACGTAAGGGCGTGTCCGGATTTAGCAGAAAGCAAATGATACGAAAATTTGATGATTTACAGCTGCTCAATGCTGAGGCAGCTCAGTTATTTGTGCAAGCGGCTAAGGAGGCCATCGCGCAAAAGGGGCATTTTACCGTGGCACTGACAGGGGGTTCTTCTCCGGTTGGATTATATCAGTTGCTGGCCTCGGAGCCCTGCCGTAGCCAGGTCCAATGGGAGCAGATCTATGTATTTTGGGGTGATGAGCGTTGGGTGCCCTTAGATGACGAGCGGAGCAATGCACGCATGGCATTCGACACCTTGTTGAATCAGGTGCCGGTCCCACAGGCGCAGATTTTCCCGATGTGGGCGGCCGGTATTTCACCTGAAGAGTTCGCCCGCGAATATGAGCGGACCCTGCGGCTTCACCTGCATCCCGACGGGGAGTTTGACCTGGTTCTGTTAGGCATGGGGGCTGATGGGCATACGGCATCCTGGTTTCCGCATACGGGCGTACTGCATGAACAGGGTAAATGGGTAGTGGCTTACTACCTTCATGCCCAAGATATGTACCGCATCACGCTGACGGTACCGTTGATCAACCGGGCGGCGCGCCTAGCGATCATCGCCTACGGCGCCAGCAAAGCCGATGCGCTCTACGAGGTACTGAAAGGAGCGCGGAACATCGAGCAGTACCCGGCGCAACTTCTTGACTCATCAGACGAACGGGTCACTTGGTTGGTCGACACTGCCGCAGCAGCAAGGCTGTAACCTGCTGGCGGTAAAACCGACGGGTTTGTTATGATATGCAACGCGATTATATTGCATATAACAGCGAATTTACCTAAGTTTGATAAAGATTATTTAACATAGCAACATGGCAAAATCAAAAATTGGCGACCGTGATGTGCTCACCTACCTTCATGAGCGCAGGCAATCCCTGTATGAAGAATTGAGCAAGATCGAGGCTGCACTTATTTCCCTCGGAGTCGATATAACGGCGGATAAAAAGTACAAGAAACAAAATAAGAAGAAGAAAAAGCACGAAAAGGCGGTAAAGGTCCTCCTGAAGCAAGCGGCGAAGAAGGCCTCACCCGCAGATCCGGCACCCGTGGAGTTAACCAAGCCGATCGCCAAGCCCAAGCGTCTGCCGAAGCCACCGAAGGCGGCGGCTACGCCCGAGGCCATTGCTACGGTGGCCGCTGCGGCGGTAAAAGAGCCAAAAGAGCAGCCGGCACGGCGCAAGCGGCGGACAACGGCTACACCCGAGGCCATTGCTACGGTTGCCGCTACGGCGGTAAAAAGGCCCAGAAGGAAAGCTTCTTTTGACCCCTCGGCTACGATGGATCAAAAAATACGTTATGCGTTGGAAAAAAAGCCCGATAGCACCAAGGAAGAACTGATTGACCACCTCAATGGGTTGGACCCCGACTACGGGCTTTCCAAGCTCAAGAAAGTAGTGGCCTTCCGGCTGAATCACCTCCTGAAAACCGGAACGGTGACCGGCCGGGAACGCGACGGAGGATTCCGCTACACGCTTTAGCAACACGCATGGTCCGGAGCCGGCGTATCAGCGCCGGCTCCGGAGTGCATGACGTTCGTCAGTCACCCTCCGTCAGCGTAGCCAGGAAGCTCACGACGTCGCGGATTTCGCGTTTTGACAAGATCGTTTTCATATCCAGCATGCTCGATGGCGAGAAGGTCTTTTTCGCGATCTGGCTTAGGGGGATCAGCTGGTCGGCTTGTCCTTTCTTGATCTTAACCCCGCGCTCATCCTCGCCCTGGAAAATGCCCGATACGCTTTGCCCGTCTTTCAATTCCAGCATGACTACACCGTAGCCGGGCGCGATGCGTTTACCGGGGTCGATCAGTGCTTCCAGCAGTTGTTCACGCGACAGCATGTTGCCAACGCCGTTGAGACGCGGACCCGCATTGCCGCCTCGGTCATCATACGCATGGCACTTCATGCATTGTGCCTGTTGGTGTTGGAAGAAAACCCGCCTACCCCGATCGGCATTGCCCCCTTGTAAGCTGCTGGTGTATGACGCCAGCAGCTCGTCGGGCGAAAGTTGCTTACTGACCGCTTTATAACGGGCGATGAGCTGTTCAGAACGTGTGCTGTCAATGGCCTCGCCAAGTTCCAGGTAGAGGTTCCTATCCAGTTTGTCCTGCTCCATATCATCCAGGAGTTGACCAAATACGTCGCCCGTGTGGTCAAGCGGCAGCCTGCCCAGACTAATAATGGCGGCCTGCTGCTCTTCCATGGTCCGGGTAGCGATGACATCGGCTAGCAGCTCGACCATCACTGGTGGGGGAATGCTCATGTGTTCCAGCAGTTCGAGTCCCGCTACGCGCACGGCTTTCTCCCGGTCGGCGAGGGCCAGCTTGATCGCCTGCTCTTGCTGCGGATCGTTCAGGTTCACGAGTGCTTTCAAGCACTCCACGCGCATCAGCGCCTCACGGTCTTGTTTCAGGCTGGTCAGCAAGGCGGAAGCCGCCGGTTTGATAGCCAACTTGCCGATGGCTTTAGCGGCGCTCAGCCGTACCGGCAGTTGGCCGTCGGTGAGCATGCCGATAAGCAGATCCGTAGCCTGCTTGTTGAGCTCCCCGGCATCGCGCTTGATAACCCCCCTCAAGCGGCCGTCCACGCGGTCGACCACCGAAGGCTTGGCCCATGTGCTGAGGGCGTCTACGGCTTCCGTACGCATCAGTGGGGGGTGGTTTCCCTGCGCATATTGAATCAGGTTTTGCAGGTTGCCCGGTTTCCCCGCCCGTAGATTGGCGTTGATGGCGCGGCGTATCAAGGCTTCATTTGCAAACGGCGTGGTATTCAAGATATCGGCCAAGGCTGGCAGTGCCCCCTCGATGGAAAGGTCATCATTGATGGCACGAGCGGCTTCGGTGACCACAAACTCATCCTCGTCTTGGAGAAAACCCGCGACACCCGGGTCGCCCATGCGCCGAAGCGCCACCACGGCGGCTATCCGCAGGGCGCGAGATGGACTGTTGGCCAGCGCCGCGACCGGTCCCGCCTCGCCGATACGGGCCAGCGCCAGCGCACCCGCATGCCTCAAAAAGGCGTCGTCGTCATTATTCTCCTGTAGCATCGCGATAAGGGGCTGCACGGCCGGCTTGTGCTGGATGCGGCCGAGTGCTTCGGCGGCAAAAAACCGTGTCCGGTTATTCTCTTCCTTCAGAAGCGGAATCAACGCCGTACCCGCGGCTTGGTACCGCATGTCGCCCAGCCATTTGGCGGCTTGTGCGCGTATCTCTGCGTCGCGATCGGTCAGCAAAGGCAGCAGAAGCGCCGCATGTTGCTCATCTTGCCGCGCCAGCTGGCTGATGCCCCATATGGCATGTACACGGGCCAGCTGATTATCCCGTTGTGCCAGGGCTTGTTGAAAGATCTGCAGGCCCTTCTTGCCGCGTTTCGCTAGCGCAAATTGCGCCTTCTGCCGGATGCGCATATCTTCATGCCGTAGCAGGTCGCCCAATTCATCGTCAGCCTTATCGCCGAAATCGGCGGCCAGCAACGTTTTGACTTCTTCGCGGATGGCCTGTGCAGCGCCATCCGCATCATCCATTTTCCAGATGCGGCCATAGTCATGCGTCCCCCAGCCGTCTATCCAATCGGCGACATACAGCGACCCGTCCGGTCCGAAATCCAGCCCGGTAGCCAGCACCCCGCCCAATATTTTTTTATGCTCCCCCAGCTCAAACGTCGCGCCCTTCGGGTTCAGTTTGAAACTGTGGATGCCCGAGCTGGAAGGATTGCCCACAAATTCGGCGATGAAGAACGTGTTTTTATAAGCGGGGCTCAGCGCCGTACCCGGATTGTATACCAATCCGGTGGGACCACTCACAAAGTTGCTGATGCAAGGCGTGATGTATGCCGCTTGGCCTTCGAAACGGGGGAGGTACATTTTTTCATCCATCCATACTTTGTAGGTATTGTTATCCGGATCGCGGTATTTGCCATATTGCCAATTGCTGCGCCATCCGGCATCCGAACCATTCACAATATAAACCAACCGTTCTTTTTCCCCGGCGTGGTCGCCATCATTATCCTCGCTGATGATGTTGCCGTATTCGTCAAATACAAATTGGTGGGTGTTGCGGAGGCCGTAGGCAAAGATTTCGAAATCGCTGCCATCCGGATTGGAACGGGCGATGACACCAGAGTTGGGGTGCTCCCATTTTTGGCCGTCAGGTCCTGTGCCGTTGAAACCAATGTCGCCGATCTGCCAGTAGATACGGCCGTCAGGTCCCATTTTCACGCCCGACATGCCGTGACCGCTGAATCCGACATGCACCCCGTAGCCGTGCGAGATCGACTCCTTTTCATCCGGAATACCATCCCCGTTTTTGTCCTTCATCCGCCACAGGTCGGGTGCCACGGCCAGGTACAGGTCGTCGCCATCGGCAAACACGCCGCCCGCCACGTCAGTCACCTCTTCATGGAAATCATCCACGATCAATTGGGATTGATCGGCTACCCCATCACCGGAAACATCTTCCACGCGATATACCTTTTCTTTCTGTACCGTCAGGTCATGCCAGTCGTGGGAGCCGTCGCCATTGAGGTCGGCAAGCCAGGTATTGCGTGCGCTGTTTTCCGGCGACAGCTCCTCGCGGAGGAAGGCTCGCCGATCTTCCACGGTTTGCAGGCTGATCGACGGTATTTCCCAATCAACATGGCCCCGTATATCAAACTCCGAGTTTTTTTGCCTGTCGGTGGTCGTATAAAATAGCCGGCCATGATCATCGACGTCGATGGCGATGGGCGAAACGACCAAAGAGTCGATCCCCCACAGCTTCAGCGTGAGGCCACTGTCGAGTTCGGCTTTGACACGCCCTTCGACATCGGCAGCTAATTGGGCTGTCCGGGCTGGATCCATTTTCTTCAGGGGCAGATTGGCTGTTTGCTGTCGGCAGCCCCATAATAGAATGATGGCGACTAATGGGATGAGGGATTTGTTCATAACAATTGTATCGTTAACATTTCTCATGGTTAGTACCGCTAAATATAGGCATGATTATGGAAACCCTCGTGATGAATCGATGATAATTTTACAAATGAGGTTGATTTAGTGTGCCAACGACTTGAGCGAACGGAGGATTTGTCATTCTCCTGAAATGGAATATCTTTGCTGGCAAAAGGAATGACCGAATGAAAGAAGATATTCTAATTCAGATTGGGAATCAGATCAGGGAGCGAAGAAAAAGCAAAGGGATTACCGTACAGGAACTGGCAGACAGGGATGGCGTTATCTTTTGGGCTGGCGGAGCATATTTTTTACCCCTAAGTCATACGTCCGCATGTTCGAAAGCCCAATGTCTGTTGTCTGTTGTCTAATGTCTGCTGTCTAATGTCTAATGTCTAATATCTGTTGTCTAATATCTGTTGTCTAATGTCTAATGTCTGCTGTCTAATGTCTAACTAATAACCATGGAATCCAGACGGTCATTCTTAAAAAAAGCATCCCTGTTGGCTGGAGCCGCAGCGGCCGCTAATGCATCACCTCCCTCCATCCAACGGGCGCTGGCCATTGACGCAGCGGCAGGCAGCACCTACCTGGATGCCGAACACGTCGTGTTCCTGATGCAGGAAAACCGATCGTTCGATCATTGCTATGGTACGCTGCGGGGCGTCAGGGGTTTTAATGACCCCCGAGCCATCACACTGCCCAACGGCGACCCGGTATGGGTGCAAACCAATGCTCAGGGGGAGCGCTATGCACCGTTCCGTTTGGACATCAAAAATACCAAAGCCACCTGGATGGGCTCCCTGCCGCACGGTTGGCATGACATGGTGCATGCCCGCCATGTGGGCAAAATGGATACCTGGCTGGAAGCAAAGAAGGCCGGTAATCCCGAATACGAGCACATGCCGCTCACCATGGGCTATTACGACCGGGAAGATATCCCCTTTTATTATGCGTTTGCTGATGCCTTTACGGTATGCGACCAGCACTTCTGCTCCTCCCTCACCGGCACCAGCGCCAACCGTTCCTACTTCTGGTCGGGTACCATCCGGGAAGAACCGCGCAACGGCGACTCGATTGCCCATGTGGATAACGGGCAGATCGTTTATAAGGACGTCCGCTGGAAAACCTATCCCGAGCGGATGCAGGAAGCGGGTGTCTCGTGGAAGGTACACCAAAATGAGCTGAGCCTGCCCGTAGGGTTCGAGGGCCAGGAGGAAGACTGGCTGGCCAACTTTACCGATAATAACCTGGAGTTCCACCAGCAATACAACGTACGCTTCCATCCCGCCCACCGGACCTTTATGGAGAAACGCGTCAAGCAATTGGAACAAGCGCTGGCCGAAGGCGGAACGGAGCCCGAGGCGTTGGCCGAGAAGCAAAAGCAATTGACCCAGTTGAAAGCCGACCTACAGCGGTATAGCGCAGCGAACTTCGAGGCGTTGTCGCCGTTCGAGCGGGAAATCCACCGCCGGGCGTTTGCCACCAACACGGACGACCCCGATTACCATGACCTGGAAACCATCGCGTATACGGATGAAGAAGGAACGAAAAGCGTTCAAGTACCGAAAGGCGATATTTTCCACCAGTTCCGCAAGGATGTGCAAGGGGGTACGCTGCCGACCGTATCCTGGCTGGTGGCACCCTGCAATTTCTCTGACCATCCGGGTGCCCCTTGGTATGGGGCGTGGTATATTTCAGAGGCATTGGATATCCTGACCAAAAACCCCGAGGTGTGGAAGAAGACCATCTTCATCCTTACCTACGATGAAAACGACGGCTATTTTGACCATGTTCCACCGTTTGTACCTCCGCTTTCCGGTAGGGAAGGTGCCGGAGCCGTGGCCACGGGCGTGGATACCCGTGACGAATATATTACAGCCGAACAGGAGAAAGTACGTGCTAACAATCCGGAGGCAACGTTGGATAGTCCCATCGGTCTGGGGTTCCGGGTGCCGCTGGTGGTCGCCTCGCCGTGGACCAAAGGGGGATGGGTCAACTCCGAGGTGTTTGACCACACATCGCCCCTGCAATTCTTGGAACATTTTCTGGAGAAAAAGACGGGAAAGCAGTTGCCCGAACCCAATATCAGTACCTGGCGCCGCCTCGTGTGCGGTAACCTGACATCCGTATTCCGACCGGCCACCACCGACGAGCAACCGGCGTTGGCGCCCTTGGTGCGCAACGATGAAGTGGAGCGGATATTCTCAGCAAAAACGAAGGGCCTGCCCGGTAATTACAAGCTGTTCGATCCGGCATCGCCCCATATGCCCAAGCAGGAACCGGGTACCAAGCCGGCCTGTGCGATCCCCTATAACCTGAGGGTGACAGCCGGTGTGGACCCCGCAACGGGGAGCTTTTCCATGCAGTTCACGGCCGCGGGTGACCTGCCAAAAACCAAGGTGGTGGGCGTGCCGCTCCACGTGAACGCGATGGTACCCTATTTGCCCGATACCCAGCCGGGCCGCACGTGGGATTTTGCCGTACGTGAAAACGAGCCCCTGACATATACCTGGCCACTCACAGCATTCGAGGGTGGACAGTACCAACTGCGGGTGCACGGCCCCAATGGTTTCTTTACCGAGTTCAGCGGCAATGCACGGGATCCGCAGGTGCAGGTACTGGTCACGCCTGACGCACGAAGCGGCAACCTGAAGGTGGCGGGCATTGCACCCAGCAAGTTGCAACTGCGTATCCGCGACCTATCATATGAAAGTGGCGAGCACCGGCTGACCGTGAAGGGTACCAGTAAGCCGCTGTGGATCGACCTGTCGTCCACTGGCGGATGGTATGATGTGCAGGTAGAGGTAGATGGGTTTCCGGAGTTCAGCCAACGTTTTGCAGGCCATGTCGAAACCGGGAAACCCAGCATCACTGATCCCCTGATGGGATTTCCAAAAGAAGCATAAGACACGCTAATATCATATGAAATGATCGTATTCCGTTGCTTATTCTTCGGTAGGACAAACTCATGCTGCCTTGAAGGCTTATCTGGGCGTGCTGGAGGCTACCAAATGACGGTTTGACGAATAAATAATGTGTAATCTAAACACAAATGTAACCTTGGCTTAACATCATTGCCTTAGCTTCGCCCGTCGATAACACTTTTATAAACACCGTGTTTACACTACCTCAGAAAAGTTCAAATACTGCATTGCGCCGGCGGCACCTTGCCGAAGGCGGTGACCGGCGTGGAGACAAGGGATTAGGCGCATGTGGTGGATGAACTCATCCGGAAACCCTAAAAAAGTAAGCAATTGTTTTATGTTTAAATCGTCAGCATTATGGAAGTGAAAAAAATTGCGTTAGTGATGCCGTTATTAGCGGCTTCGATCATCGGTACCGCACAAGACAATGGGATGTTCAGCATGCGTGAATTTGCGAAACCCAAGAAACGGGAGATCGTCTATATTCCCGATGTCAATGGATATCAGGTATTGAAAGTAGATTTCCACATGCACACCGTTTTCTCAGATGGTCATGTTTGGCCAAACGTACGCGTGCAGGAAGCGTGGAATGAGGGACTGGATGCCATCGCGTATACCGAGCATGTGGAGTACACGCCGCACAAAGCGGACGTGAAGGTAGACAATACCCGCTCATACGAGCTCGCCGAAACCATGGCAGCGGAGAACAACATCATCCTGGTCAGGGGCACGGAAATCACTCGTAATACGCCTCCGGGACACTTCAATGCGCTGTTTATCGGCGATGCTTCCGGCTACATCGCGGACAATGACAGCAACAAAGACAAGGAAGCCATCATGAAAGCGGCTTCTCAGGACGCTTTTATCTTTTGGAACCACCCGGGTTGGAAAGTCAACTCCATCGACGGGTCCTACGAATGGATAGACTTTGTCGACAACCTCCACCAAGAAGGTATTTTAGGTGGCATTGAGGTGTTCAACGGACTTGGATTCCACAAGAAGGCACTGGATTGGGCCATGGACAAAGGACTGACGGTGATGGGCACCTCAGATATCCACAATTTGATTGCGCATGACTATGATCTGGAGAACGAGTATGTACACCGTACCATGACCTTGGTGCTGGCCAAGGAACGCAGCGCCACAGCCATCCGGGAGGCACTCGAAGCCGGGCGTACTGTCGCTTGGTCCAGCAAATACCTCGCAGGCAGGGAAGAACACATCATAGCCCTATTTGACGCCTCTGTCGCGGTGAGTGCCCCATACCACACCAAAACAGGCAAAGACGTATCGGGCAATGCGATCGAAACCAACTATTATGAAATCAAGAATAATAGCGACCTTTATTTCGAACTTGCGTTAAAATCGGGCGAGGGCACCCAAAACATCGTGTTGTATCCGTCTTCTTCACAAACGATCACGGCCGGGAGCGGGCAAAGTAATTTGCAATATGAGCTCATTTCTGCCTATATTCGGAGCGACAAGCATCCTACGGTGACCATAACATTGAAATAAATGATACAGACAAAAGCCATCTACCTATGGGCTCTGCTTTTCCATTCCCTCCTGTCCTTCGGGCAAGGAGGGAAGGATAAGCAGCATTACCTTTCCTTTTCTACCCCCGCCGAATTGCATTCCTTTTTCGCCTATCGCGAAGACGCCGCGCCCATCATTGCCGGCCACCGGGGCACGGTTGAATCGGGCATGCCCGAAAACTCCATCGCAGGTTTGGAATATGTGCTGGCACACACCCCAGCGTTCTTCGAGATCGACCCGCGGCTCACAAAAGACAGCGTGATCGTGGTGCTGCATGATGCCACGCTTGATCGCACCACCAATGGTACCGGCAACGTATCCGACTATACCTGGAAAGAACTGAAAAAACTAAGGCTGAAAGACCGCTCGGGGCGTGTCACGCCCTACCGGATATCCACCCTGTCCGAGATGATCAAATGGGCGAAGGGGAAAACCGTATTGAACTTCGATAAGAAGGACGTCCCCCTGCCGATGATTGCCGCCATCATCCGCAAACACCAGGCGGATGCCTGGGTGATGGTCACGGTGCATAATGCCGAAGACGCCAAGTTCTACCACGACGACAATCCACAACGCATGTTCTCTGCCTTTGTGCAGGCACCCGAGGCGTTAGCGGCCTATGAACGTGTTGGAATACCCACTTCCCAGATGATCGCCTATATCGGTCCGAAGATACAACCCGCTAACCAGCCGCTGTACCGCTTGCTCCACGGCAAAGGTATTCGATGCATGATATCGGCTGCCCCCACCTATGACAAACTGGAAACGGAGGGAGAACGAGCCGCCGCCTATCGCGACATCATCCGCGACGGCGCCACGGTGCTGGAGTCGGATCTACCCGTGGAGGTAGCGAAGGCGTTGGGTAATCATTAAAAAAGGGCTCCCGCAGTATGTGCGGAAACCCTTTTTCAAAAACTGAGCGCCTGCTTACAGCGTGTCAGGCGCGTAAACTTTCAACACCCCGTCTTCTTCGCTGCTGACGATCAACAAACTCTTCTGGATAGGGCTGTCGGCCGCCGGAACAAACAAAACACCTTCCGGTGCATCGCCTGTTTTCAGGATCTGCAGGAATACTGGTGAAGTTGGATTCGTGACATCATACACTGCGACGGCGTCTACCCGCTCCATGCCGATGAACGCGATGTCTTTATCGCCTATCCGTCCGATGGCGATGCCTTCGGGTTCGACACTCTTATCATCGCTGCGGTCGTCGTCGTAATAACCCGCTTCGTTGGTTTTTACGTCCAGCTCGTTTTTACTGTCGTACACCAGTTCGCCATCGGTCCCGTTCCACACACTGAACGAGCGCGCGCCAAAGGAGTAAAGCGCCTCATAGCGGCCATCCCCATTATCATCGCCCAATGTGGTCGTGATGTTCAGGCGGCCCAGTTGGGCATCATCTTGCAGTTCCGCTGCATTTGGAAAAACGGCAGGATCGAGTTCAATATCTTTTATGCGTTCGGCTTCTTCGATGGCGTCGTACTCGCGGGCATCGCCTTCATTCACGGTAAACAGATAAGGCGTACTACCAGATTGTAGCACCGCGATCGCATCCGGCATATAGATGCCTTTTACCGGCCAAGGGTTGAAGTCGACCGCACCGTCTTCATTGGAAGGGTCAATGGCATTGGCCTCTTGGCTATAGTCCTTGAAACCTAACGGAAAGATAGCCGTAGCAGTTTTGCTGGCCAAATCAATCTGGCCGATGGCATTGTTTTCCTGCAAGGTCACCCATGCGGTTTTGGCATCGGGCGAAATCGTTATATATTCAGGCTCCATATCCTGCGCAAACGACGCATCGGGACCGAACACGCGTAGTCCTTGTTGTTGCAGTGCCGCTTGCTGCGAAGCAAAGCCGCTGAAATCGACATTGACCACGCTGTAGTTCTCCTGCACACTGATGATCGATACCGAACCCACCGGGTCTTCGCTGTAGTCGCTGCTGGGCTCACCCTCGTTGGCCGTGAGGATATAATTGCCATCCGGGCTGAAGGTCACCATATCCGGCAAGGCGCCCGTCGCGACGGTTTTGACCTCGGTGTAGTCATTGGTATGGTACACCGTTACGTTGCCGGGTTGCTGCTTGTTAGGCGATTCGATAGCTGCGGCCAATAAGCCGTTGTAGACAGACACACTATTGACGGCCCCGCTGTTGGTCGGGATGGAATGAATGACCGTCAGGTTGCTGGGGTCGGCCATGTCGATCACATCAATCTTGTTCACACCACCGTTATTCACCACAAATAGCCGCTTGGTAGACGGATCATAAGCACTGATTTCGGCCGCACCTACATCGCCGATGTCCAGGGTGCCGATTTCGGCAAACGTAGCGGGATCTTCGTTCGATATGGGTGTTGTTGCATCGTCATCCTTCACACATGCAGACAGTGCTGCAACCGTGATCAGGGGCAGTAAATGTTTACCTTTCATCATCTTCGTTAAGTTTATTTTTCAAGTATAAAGCAAGAATATAGAAGTCACATGAACATCGTGTTAAGACAGTGTTTCTAAATCGTAATCTTGCCCATGGCCACTATCTTCATTCTGGCTTAACCGTAGTTTAATGCGGCAGGCCTAGCTTTGTATAAAGCTACGTACCATGGAGCCGTTGATTTCGAGGGAGCTATTTAGGCCAATGGCAAACTGCCATTAAGGGGTCGAGAGTTGACCCTGATAACCCGTAATTTATCCGATTTCAATAATATTTCTGATTTAGCGTTGGTGGATCCATGGGAGATATAAGTGCCTCATGAAAGTAGGTGGTCCGCGCTTGGTATGGCCCCAAATTCTGGGATATGGAAGCCAATGGGCAGGCCAGCGGTAAAAATCTGTATGTACTGCGTTATGCCGACGTATTGCTGACCTTGGCGGAAGGCAATACCGGCCTGAAATGGCTATTCTTGAAGAGATGGCTTAACGTGATCTTCACATGAACTTGTTATATTTACTGCCAGAGCATGTTTAATAGTATGAATCATCGTTTTTTCATTGTTTTGCTCGCATTGTTGAATACCGCCTTATCGTTCGGCGCATCGGCAAAGCAAGGTTTTACGTTGTGGCAATTGCCACCGCAAACCCCCTCCCAAATGAATTCCTATGTGTTCTTGACGGACAATGGCAAAGTATGCGTCATGGATGGAGGAATGGCTGGGGACGCCCCTTACTTGAGGGGTTTTCTGGCCGCGTTGGGAAACGAGGTGGAGGCCTGGTTTATTTCGCATCCGCATCAGGACCATTTGGGGGCGTTGAATGAGATTCTGAAAGCGCCAAATGGGTTAACGATCCATACCATTTACCATTCCGAGCTGTCAAAGGCGTTCTACGAACAGCACGAACTCGGGCATAAGGAGCTGACCGCTGCCTATTATGCTACCCTCGGCAACTTTAGCGGAAAGGTTGTGAATTTGACAGAACCGGGGATGGTGATTGATATCGGGGACACCCACTTCAAAATATTAGGGGTTAAAAATGAGGAAATAACCAACAACCCATATAATAATCAAAGTATGGTCATCAAAGTGTGGGACAATCAAAAATCGGTACTTTTCTTAGGGGATATCGGGATAGAAGCAGGGGATAAACTGTGGAACGGGCCTTACCGCGGAGAGTTGAACTGCGATTATTTGCAGATGGCCCATCACGGACAGAATGGTGTCCGTAAGGATTTTTATCGCAATATCCGTTTCAAAGCCTGTTTGTGGCCCACCCCGCGCTGGTTGCACGACAACGACGCCGGGAAGGGCTACAATACACATACCTGGGAAACCATCGAAATCCGGGAGTTAATGGATGAGATCGGCATTAAAAAACACTATTGGGCATTTGAAGGGCTTCATAAGATCGAATGACATTAACAATCCAATACCATTCGCAATCCAACAACCAAAAAAAAAGAAAGCAACATCCTATATGTGCCCTTTTGAAACGATTGCGTTGTGATACCGATGGCTTTTTTGGAAATACCGCTTTTAAAGCTTTTCGAGGTTCTCGATGGCAAGCCCTAGTCCTTTTGTCAGCGATAGGGGTGCCCATTTTTTGAATTCCAAAGCGCTTTTTAGCTTCTCGGCCTGGGCCTTGGCGCGTTCCTTTTCAATACTCTTTTGGATACAGTATCTGCACTTCCGTATTTAGTATATCTTTATTAAAGTGATTGACCAACCTATCGACAGCGAATAATTAACATTAACATCACATAACGTGCCTATATTTATCGCCGAGATAAGCTTTAGTATAGATGATAAAATCTTATTATTTAGCGGCGTTGTTCGCATTGGCCGCATGCAGCCAACTGATTACCGGAAATACGAACGCAGAAAAGATGACTGTATTCGCCTGCGGCGATGACAAGGTCATCCTCATCGAAACCGACACCGCTTTCAGCCAAGTGGATACTGTATGGACCTGGCAGGCTTCGGAGACCGTGGACCTGCCCGCAGAATACCTGCCCCTGCTGAAAACGATGGACGACTGCAAACCCGTCGGGAACGGGGATACACTGCTGCTGACCGCCTCTTCAGGAGCGGCGCTGATGTTGGAGCGGGAAACGAAAAAAGCATTATTCTATGCCAAGGCACCCAATGCGCATTCCATCGAAGCCCTGCCCGGTGGCCGCATCGTCGTGGCGCTATCTACGAACCCAGCGGGCAACAGCATCGCCCTATACGACGGTGACAAGCCGGATGAGGTGCTATTCAGCGACAGCCTATATTCGGGCCACGGGGTGGTATGGCTGCCCGAAACCGAGCGCCTGTATGCCTTAGGCTACGATGAGCTGCGGGCGTATACGTTGGCCGAGTGGGAGACGGATACGCCCAAGCTGGCGCTGGAGGAGACATGGGCATTGCCGGACATCGGCGGGCACGAACTTTCGCGAGTATCGGGCAATACGCTCATGTTGACCACCCATGAGAATGTATGGCTGTTTGATATAAATCAAGGAGATTTCACCATCTTTAAACCACTGGAGGGTGTACATAACGTAAAGTCTGCCCACTACAACGAAGAGACCCAAGCGCTTGTCTATACCAAAGGCGAAATCAGCTGGTGGACGCACAACATCTACTTCCAGCAGCCGACGGGCGTGGTGCAGGTGCCGCAGATCAATATGTACAAAGTACGGGTGATGCGCTAAACGGATATGAAGTGATTTGACTTATCTCCGACTGTAGCCAAAGCACGGGAATCATCATGCATACACCGGCTGTATCCCGATTGAATACGCCTTGGATGCCGGAGGCCAGCTTGATGCCCGCTCCATGCTAATTTGATGCCGACTGAAAGGCAATCATCGCTATCGAGTCCGCTTTGGAATGCCCTTGACACGCATGGTTCCACCGAAGCCGGGGACAAGCCGAATAGGGGACGATACCACACGTGATTTAGATGATGGCCTTGCCGGAACAGACGACTGTCGAGTAGGACAGTTATAGGACAGTTGCATGACAAAATGCGGGTTTTGCGGGACACTTACGGGACATTCGCACGTTCGCTATTGGCGGTTATCCCTTGGATTTTTATGTTTGCCTGAGATAAAAGAAAACGATATGGCAAAATTTAATGATTTATTTGCATTTTCAGGAACCATTGGCGACCTGGTTGGTTGTAAAGGGCCATTTGGATTTTATGTGCGTAGCCGACCGAAGAAGTCTAACAAACCGCCGTCAGCAAAACAGCTGGAGGCCCGGGAAAAAATGAAACTGGTGATGGGATTTTTGACGCCGCTTCAGACCGTCATTCATCGTGGTTTTGCATCTTCATACGGTTCGTATTCAAAAACAGCAGCCATGAACCGGGCGGTTTCGCATATTTATCACAACGCCTTGGATGGGGAATACCCAAACCTATCCATTAGGCCGGAGCAGGTGCGGCTATCGCAGGGCAGCCTGAAAGGGGTGGAAGCTATCGAAATGGAGCTCGTCAATAATCAACTACAGCTACGCTGGACGCCTAATGCAAACAAGAAGAATGCATTCAACGATGACCGGGTTTTTTTGATAGCTTATAATGCCGAGAAGAAGATTTTTTCGGTAGCCGAGGCACTTCGTGCCGAAGGAAGTGTCAGTGTGGACATTGCCGACGAACCGATTGGAAGCCAATTGTTGGTCTATACCTGCGTAGGCGACCGGGAGGAAAAATGTTTTTCCAATAGCCAATTTTTGGGGACGGTGGAACGCCGCGATATCCACCGTCAAAGATAACATTAAGGTAATATTATCATGTTAACTTCGCCCTTATGATGCACCGTTATAAACTGACCACGTTGCTGTTGCTATGGATCTTTTCAAGCATTGGAAGCACGCCGATGATGGCGCAGGAAAAAATGGACTATTGGCAAGATGTGCCAGGCCTATTGCAGGAGCAGTCATCGTTGCTTTTTCAGCAATCCTATGCCGTACTGGAAAAACATCCCCCATCTGCGGAACCAAGTGATGAACGGAAACTGGCGCTATACGCGCTTGATGCCTTGCTCCACGATACCCGGTTGGATGACGGGGCGTCCCTCTACCGCTACATGGACGGTGTGGGCAGACGGATGCTCACCACACTCAAGACCGATGTGCCGACCGGGCAAATCCGGGTACACCGGTTTTACAATCAAGGGGCCGTTATCCAGACACCCAGTGTGACCATCGCGTTTGATTTGGTGCGGGGTGGAAGTGCTGACCAGCCATTTTTCGCCGACTCCCTGATGCAGGCCATTGTTGATCATTGTGATGTGATGTTTGTCACGCATGAGCATCGAGACCACGCCGACCCGGCTGTGGCACGTATGTTTTACGATCAAGGAAAAGAAGTGATCGTGCCCACCGGCCTATGGGAGGGAGTGTCGCCATACGTCAAACCGCTCCGCGAGGAGAAGGGTATCGCCACGAAGACGCTGACACTGACTAAGAGCAACGTGTCGCTTGATGTTGCCGTATTCCCAGGGCATCAGGACAAGGTGGCCAATAATGTATACATCGTCTCTACACCCGAGGGGAAAACCATCGCCCATACCGGCGACCAATCAAATGACGAAGACGTTCCTGCTTTGACAGCGATCGGCAAGCAATTCGACGTTGATATTCTCTTGGCGCACTGCTGGATGCGCCCGATGGAACAAATCGTTGAAGGCATCGACCCTAAGCTCGTGATACTCGGCCATGAAAACGAAATGAGCCATACGATCGATCATCGGGAGGCGTATTGGCTGACCTTCCGGAGGATCAAACAGCTCCATAAACCCGCTATTGTAATGGCTTGGGGCGAACACATTGAGGTTGAATAACCGCATGATCGCCGAAGCCATTGGGGCATTAATCATGTTATTTGCGTAAATAACGGTGAAATCAATTAAAAAGCAGTTCTTAACAAAAACGTAATATCCTATACCTCATTACGTTACATTGCTATCCTAACTTTGCTGTGTGGAAAAGTTAACCGACAGCGAACTGGTAGTGCGGATACGGAATTCGGATGAGGAGGCGTTTTATGTGTTCTGCCGTCGGCATTGGAAATCCTTGTATGCCCATGCGTTGATGGAAATCGGCAATGAGGATGCTGCGTTTGAGTGGGTGAAAGGGTTTTTTGCGGAATTTTGGGATAGGCGGCGGCGCCTGCCTGACATGACCGCGACGGCGGAGGAATATTTTCTTCGTGATGGGCTACGCGGCCTTGACCGAGGTGACACGCTGTGGAATTTGATGAACTTAATGGAGGATGCATGGGGAGGCGTACGGAGGTTGCCCCATGTGTTGGGTACCCTCCTGGAAGATAAACAGCTGAGGTATAAATGGCAAAACGGAAAATTGAAGGGCAGGCCGGAGTAATGAACGATCCTTCGCTTGGGACCGATGATGAACTGCGGATAGCGCGGAAAATGCTTGTGGCCCTCAAATATCATGTTCGTACGCAATACTTATTGTCGTCCCGGCGGGCTAAGCAACGGGCGGTGATCTGGATAGCGGTGCTGGCGACGGTGCTGACCGTCATCGCGGCGGTGCTCTACGCAGGGCGTTGATAACAATTTCATAACACCAACTTTGCACTATGAAGAACGCACAACGGACAGAACCGGTTTTTTTAACCCACATTTCGGATGATTCGCATCTATTCAAGCCATTGCCCCGCCCCACGGGACTGGCGCCTTATCGGCTGAATCTCCGGCATGTGGTAGGTGATGCTTCCTGGTTTTTGAAGGAGCGCATGAGTTTCCACATGATCGGTGACACGGGCAGCGTGCGGGATTCGGTATTCCAGCCGCTGGTTGCATCAGCGTTGGCCGAGCAGGCGAAAATGGGCGAATCCATCGAGGCGCGCCCGGCATTCCTTTTCCACTTGGGTGATATCGTGTACAATCACGGAGAGGCTAGCGAATATCCCAAGCAGTTCCTGGGTCCGTATGAGGCGTATCCGGCACCGATTTTTGCGATCGCAGGCAATCATGACGGAGATGTCAATCCGGACAGCGAATTGGCCTATCAAAGTTTGGATGCATTCGTAGATGTATTTTGCGATACCTATCGGCGCAGGATCATGTTTGGACGGGGGTGCAGGCGGCTGAGCATGGTGCAGCCTCATGTGTACTGGACATTGGAGACCCCGCTCGCCCGTATCATCGGACTGTATGGCAATGTGACGAAACACGGTACAATTGATGCTGACCAACGGGAATGGTTTATCGAGGAACTCCGCTATGCCGATACCTGGCGGCCCGACCAGGCCATCATTGTCTGCGTACATCACGCACCATATTCGGCGGATAGTAACCATGGTTCCAGTCCGGCCATGATTGCCTTTCTGGAAAGCGCCTTCAAAGCGGCGGGGGTGAAACCGGATATTGTCTTCAGTGGGCATGTGCACAATTACCAGCGGTTTTCCAAGGCATATGAAGACGGTACGGTCATCCCTTATGTGGTGGCCGGCGCCGGAGGCTATGCGGATCTGCACCCGGTTGCTGCGGTAAATGACCCACGTGTGGAAGCACTTCAGCCCACTGCCCATCAGGTACGGCTGGAAAATTTCTGCGACGATCGGTATGGCTTCCTGCACATGACGATCGAGAAGAAAGAGGAAGGGTTGTTATTGATCGGGGAGTACCATACGCTTGACCAGCATGCGATGCGGCAAAAACGGGCAGAACCGGTCTTGTTCGAACGGTTTGAAGTGCCGCTGTGGCGTCCAGCGGATACACTTGTTTCCTCCGATTGTTTTGCGTAAGCTCGCTAACGGCTTTCCTGCCAATTGGCTTTCAGATCCTTTTCCGGCCAGGCAGCACGGCTGATTCATAGCTCCATGCCACAAATCAAATGCGACGCCCGATGCAACTTAACAATAACGTAGCATAGGTTTAACATTTAATTGGACTTTTGGCTGTTAATTTGTCTGTCTAAAAACTAAAAACAGATCAATCTTGAAAAAGTTAACTTTCATTCTCTTAGCGCTGGCATTCGGGCACGTGCTCTATGCCCAATCAACTGTCGCGGGGCGCGTTTACAACGATAGCAACGGCAATGGAAAGCGCGATCGCCGTGAGCGCGGTGTTGCGGGCGTTTCGGTCACCAACGGTGTGGAGGTGGTGACCACCGATGACGACGGCCGGTACAAACTGCCTGTAGGCCGGGATAACATCATATTCGTTATCAAACCCGCTGGCTACGCCGTGCCGGTTGACGACAATAACCAGCCCCAATATTACTACATCCACAAACCAGACGGATCCCCGAAACTGAAATACGGAGGCGTCAAACCCACCGGACCGCTGCCGAAATCGGTGGATTTTGCGCTGGTTCAGCAAGAAGAGCCCGCGGATTTCACGGCGCTGATCTTCGGCGACCCCCAGGCGTATAACGAAGACGAAATCGGTTATTTTGCTAAGGGCGTGGTCTCCGAGGTACAGGGGATCAAAAATATCGCGTTCGGACTGAGCTTGGGCGATTTGGTGGGCGACCACCTGGCGCTGCACAGTCCTTATGTAAAGGCGGTAGCGCAGGTGGGGATCCCCTGGTACAACCTGATGGGCAACCACGATATGGACTACGATGCGACCGCCGATTCCCTGGCCGATGAGACCTACGAAGCCAGCTTCGGTCCCGCAAACTATGCGTTCAATTACGGCAACGCGCATTTCATCGTGCTAGACGATATCCTGTATCCCGATCCGCGCGATGGCGGTGGCTATTGGGGCGGGTTTCGCAAAGACCAACTGGATTTCGTGGAGAACAACCTGAAGCATGTGAGTAAAGACAAACTGATCGTGCTGGCGTTCCACATCCCCCTGTTGCACGACAATGAAGACGCATTCCGCAACGCCAACCGGCAGCGGCTGTTCGACTTGCTCAAGGACTATCCCTACACGCTGTCCATGTCGGCCCATACGCACCTGCAACGCCAGAATTATTATGGCCGCGAAGACGGCTGGCAACAAGAAAAGCCGCACCATGAGTACAACGCAGGCACGACCTCCGGCGATTGGTACTCTGGCGAATTCAACAAGGCGGGTGTACCGGCTTCTACCATGCGCGATGGCACTCCCAAGGGATATGCATTCCTTCACATCAAAGGAAACAGCTACAGCATCGATTACAAAGTGGCAGGCGAGCCGAAAGAAACACAGATCAAATTATTCCACCCCAAGGTCGTGGCGCACGAGCGCGGCACCTCATCGGGCATCTATGCCAACTTCTTTATGGGACGGGAGGGCGATAGCGTGCAATATCGGATTGACGGAGGCGAGTGGCGGCCGATGGACTATGTAGCAGAGCCCGATCCTGCCTATGTGTGGTCGCTGTACCAATGGGATGTGACCGATGAGCTGATGCCGGGACGGCGGCCATCCAACGCCGTAAACAGCACGCACCTGTGGCGGGGCGGCATCCCCGTCAACCTATCCGTAGGCGAGCATCAAATCGAAGTGCGGGCTACCGATATGTTTGGCCGGACGTTTACCCAGCAAGGGTCGTACCGGATTGCCGAACCTCCAACAATGGACTAACGGCTTCGTCAATCATTCAAAAAGGCTGTCTCGCGACGGCCTTTTTTGTTTCATTGATGGACACTGGAGGGCAACATTCACATGTATGTGGCGGTGTGAATAAAAAAAACGAAAAAAAATGGCCGTATTTCGGATAGTTTTTAAATATCTTAGCCCCAAGCCAAGTAAACGCACATATTGGAACCTGATTATGGCATTAGCAACAGCAAAGGCAGCCGATAGTAAGACCCTATGGAAAGTCATCGGAGCATCATCGTTGGGCACGTTGATCGAGTGGTACGACTTTTACATCTTTGGCAGTCTGGCCATCGTGATTTCCACCAAGTTCTTTCCGGCTGACAATCCAACGGCGGCATTCCTCTCTACCCTGGCTACCTTTGCGGCGGGGTTTGTGGTGCGCCCCTTCGGAGCATTGGTTTTCGGGCGTCTGGGTGATATGATCGGCCGTAAATATACGTTCATGGTCACCTTATTGATCATGGGCATCTCTACGTTTGCCATCGGCCTGGTGCCCGGATACGAAACCATCGGCTTTGCGGCACCGATATTGGTGCTGATCCTCCGATTGCTGCAGGGGCTTGCCCTCGGGGGCGAATATGGCGGAGCAGCTACCTATGTAGCGGAATACTCCGAGCCGAATAAGCGGGGTTTCCGGACGTCGTGGATACAGACGACAGCGACTTTTGGTCTCTTCATCTCCCTGGGCGTGATCATGGTGACCAGAAACAGCATGTCTGAGCAAAGCTTCCAAGACTGGGGTTGGCGCGTACCCTTCCTGATATCGGTCGTGATGGTGGTCGTCTCCTATTTCATCCGGAAGAACATGGAAGAGTCGCCCTTGTTCAAAAAAGCCAAGTCAGCGGGAGAAACATCACGCAACCCACTGAAGGAATCCTTTGGCCACCGCTATAACTTCAAGTTTGTCCTGCTGGCTCTTTTCGGTGCCGCCATGGGACAAGGCGTGGTATGGTATGGAGGTCAGTTCTATGCCCTGTCGTTTTTGCAGAATGTATGTAAGGTAGATTTCGACCAGACCAACTACATCATCGGTGCCGGGCTGCTGGCGGGAACCGGCTTTTTCGTCGTCTTCGGCTGGCTTTCCGACAAGATCGGCCGGAAAGTGGTGATGCTTACCGGCATGTTGCTGGCCATACTCACTTACCGCCCCATCTTCGACAAGATTTACCAAACCGCAGATGTGACCAATAAGGAGGTCGCCGAACGCACACCCCCACAGATAACAGAAAATAAAGCAGACGACAGTGCGGATATCATCCGGACCACCGTGACCAAAACGACATACACCGATGGCAGTGTCCTGGAGGAGACGACACGCGAACACCTGACGAATGCCGATGTAGCAGCGCCCATAGCCGCCACCCGGAGCATTCACGTGGGCACGAGCAGCTTCTGGACATTAGCGCTGCTTTCTTTTATCTTGGTGCTGTACGTGACGATGGTGTATGGCCCCATCGCGGCCTTTTTAGTAGAGATGTTCCCAGTGAGGATCCGGTACACCTCGATGTCGCTGCCCTACCACATCGGCAACGGTATTTTCGGCGGCCTCTTGCCGGCGATTGCCACCTACCTGGTCACCAAATCCCAGCAAATCAACGAAGCGGCCGTGGCCGCAGGGCAGGCAGCGCCGGTGGATAAACCACACCTCCAAGGCTTATGGTATCCCATTATCATCGCCGGTACCAGTTTTATCATCGGCTTGCTATATGTGAGCAACAAGAAACGGAATATCATCGAATAGTATTGAAGAAACCAGTTAAGAACGCATAAGATGGACAGCATCAGAAGAATTTTAGGCATCGTGTGGATCGTGCTGGGGCTTGCGGCCGGTTATTATTTTTTAGTTAGCCAGGCAATCCCCCAGTTTCAGAGCAATCAGTCGGAAGGCTTGGTTCCGGCGATTATTTATACCTTTATTCTCACGCCCATTATCACTGGAGGACTCATTGTATTTGGAATATACGCATTGCAGGGAGAATATAATAGGAAGAAAATTGATGAGTAAGTAGCAGTAGCAACCTAAGCCATTCCATAAATGGGCATTTGCTTCTGGGGAGGCGGAAGAATTGCTCAATATGCACGCTTATAGAGCTGGTTTTCGTTGCACTATTAGTTGCTCAGCGCGACCAATTTAAACGTATGAAGAAAATTAACCGGACCAAACAAGCCACTTGGATTGTAATCATCGTGATATCAATCGCCTATGCGTATCTGATCATTAAGTTGATTGCCAAGGTTATTGATTATGTCAATTGAATAGCGGCTCGTTGTTCTTTTACACATTCAATTTTCCATAACTGTTATCATAAACTTTTCCTTTTTTTGGATGAGTAAATTTCAGACCCGACCAAATGTCGTTAATACTCAAGCAAGTGCTTTCTACAAGCCCAAAATCATAACCTAATTTTATTACTATTTTAATGTTCAGGTCGGTTCCTAATTTTCCGCCTTTTGGCCAAGAAACCCAAAGCATTCCACTGGTTTTTAAATGTTGTTTGAGTTTCGGGAAATGGTCTATAAATTCAGATTGGGTTTTTACAAATAAATGAATGTAGTCAAACGCTCCTTCAAATTTATTAGAGAGAACAAGATCAGGCAGTTCAATATTGTCAATAGCATTATTGTCAGGGTTGACAATAATTGTTCTTGAGTTTTCTTTTATCCCCATTTTTTGAGCCACTGTTCTTGTCATAATTTATTCATTTTTTAGGATTGGTTTCTTTGTGCGGTCTTTATCATTCTTTGAATGCGATGTCTGTATGTTTCACTTTTATTCTTTCTCTCGTATAACGTAAACCGTTCCTTTGCCTTTGCCAATCATTGTAAGCACTTGTTCATCGCGTAAGTATTGTAAATCTTTTTTCAGTGTGCTCAATTGTATTTCGGGAAAATGCTTTGATATATCGCTTACTTTAACGGGTTGGTTGCCTATAATAAAATCTTTGATTTGCTTTTGCCGTTCGTTTAAATATCCGCCTTTGGATTTGAACACGTCATATTTTTGTTCCAATTTTTCGGTAAGCGATTTTAAACTTTTCAAAAAGAAAATGAGCCATTTGTCAATACGTTCCTGCGCTGTTCCACGATTTTTCTGTCCTGCCATCAAGGCTTCGTAATATTCTTTTTTGTGTTGTTCGATATGATTTTCAAACGAAATGTACTGAATGAAAGCGTATTCGTTCTGTAACAGACAAAGTGTAGTAAGCAATCGGGAGAGCCTGCCGTTGCCGTCTTGAAAAGGATGTATGCTCAAAAAATCGTAAATAAAATTACCGACTACAATTAACTGATGAATGGTCTTTTGTTCAAATTGTTTGTTTGTCCATTCAACCAATTCCTGCATTTCTCCTACCACCGATGCAGGTTCGGTAGTGGCGAAAATGGTGCGTTGTTCTCCTGTGGGATAAGTGGCAACCACTTTATTGGAATGTTTGTAACCGCCTCTATGTCGTTCGTCTTTGTTGCTATACTTTAATAACATTTGGTGTAACTGCTTGATGTAACTTTCGGAAAGGCGTATGTCGGTGTAATGGTCGTAGATGAGCTCCAGTACTTCGTAATAGCCGATTACTTCCTGTTCATCACGGGTTTTCAACTTTGTAGTTTTGATGTCGTTCAGCAATTCCTGTACTTCTTTATCGGTAAGTGTTGCTCCCTCAATTCTTGTAGAAGAGCCAATGCTTTCAATGGTAGCAATTTTCCGCAGTTCTTTCAAGTAGCGGTTTTCCTTGTTTTCTACAATGTTCCACTTGCCCTTAAAGCCGTCAATGTAGCCGATAAGTTGCAATACTCGCTGATTGGCAGCAAAGTCAAAATTTAGTTTCCGAATAAATTTATCCATATAATATCTATATTTTATCCTAAAAAGACTGGCATAAAGATATGAAATATCTATATAGTAGCCATATTTTATCCAATTTTTTAGGGGCAAGTGGGCTTGCTAACCTTGTTAGCCGTTCATCGTTTTTTCGTTGGTTGGCTCATAGTAAAGCGTTACTGCACCACCACGAAAGGTTTTAGTCTTTATGAGTTTAAGAATAGTTCTGTCGTTTATGTTTTCAAATAATGGCAAACCGCTTCCTACAACAACAGGATGAACACAAAGTTGGTATTCATCACCTGCTGTATGGTCACAAACCCGTCAAGCGTCATATTGATTGCTGCAATTACTTTTCTCATATTTTTAAGTTTATGTCAGTCCAATTCGCGTATCGTTTTTACAATTACCGCTCTGTTCAACACCATATTTTATTGCTGTTTCAAGGACTTCAAGATTTATATCTTTGAGCGTTTTGAACTTAATGCAATAACCTGTTACACTCGCTTTGCCAATGGTATTTCCAAAAGTATCGGGCAAGTATTTTTTATCTTCAAGCCCCATAATGTAAACCGAAATTCCTGTAGTATTGCCACTAATACCAATTTGATAAAACTCTTTGCTTGTTCCGTCAGCATATTTTATGGTTTGCGTTCCGTAGCCGATGTTAGGATTGGTAACGGTTTTACCTTTATCGTCTTTGCCGTCTAAAAACCATAATTTACATCTCGGCATTAGTTGCAAAATGCGTTCGTGCAAGGTTTGCATTTCAGCGCGTTTGGCTACGGGTTGGTTGTTGATATACGTTTTGATTTGTTCTTGTGTGTTCATATTAAATTACTTTTTAATTGCCATTTTTCCGCCAAGCCACGCAGCAGGCAACGTAATACTGCCGTTTTGAAAACGAACATCATTTTTGCGATAAACCCGCCAACAGATTTTCCAAATTTTTCATTGATGCGTTGAATCCTTCTGTGAAGCCCATTTCAATCATCTTCTCCATACGGGCAAGCGATTCATTATAAATAGTAATACTGACTTTTGTCTTTCCGTCTTGTTCGCTGAAAGTGTAATTCCAATCAGAACCCGGCAATTCAGGGTTTTCATCTTTGTCTGCAAAAGCATTAAATAGTTTGAAGTTGGTTTTTGGGCTAATGGACGTGTATTGCTGAATTGCCCAACGCTCTTGTCCTTCCGGACTTACCATCGCATAAAATCTTCGTCCGCCAACTTTAAAATCCATAAATTTTGTTTTTGATGTCCAGGGTTTAGGTGCCACCCATTGGTCAAGGATTTCTGCTTTGGTAAATGCATCCCATACCAGCGAAAGTTCAGCATCAAATTCTCTTGTTATGAATACCGTTTTCGCTGCTTTGTCAACGGTAAAATCAAATAGCAAATTGTTTTTCATTTTTCTGTTTTTTTTAGTGTCAATAATACGTTGTCGAGTTGATTGAACTGAGTTTCCCACATTTTCCTTAATTGGGACAACCAATTGTCAATCTCTTGTATTTTTTTTGGGTTAAAGTGATAATAAATTTCTCTGCCCGATTGTTCCGGTTTAATCAATTCGCATGCTTGTAATACTTTAATATGTTTTGATACGGCTTGTCGGCTCATATCAAATTTTTCCGCCATTGCATTTGGTGTTAATGCTTGCATAGCGAGTAACGTTAAAATAGCCCTGCGTGTTGGGTCAGCTATGGCTTGAAATAGATCCTGTTTCATTTTTCAACAATTAAATTACGCAACTTTTAGGTTGCAAATATATATGCAACTTTTGGGTTGCGCAAATTTATTTGCAATTATTTGCTCCATCATTAACATGCCTTTACATGCGAATTGCGGCGGGAGATGCTAATTAAGTCGGACAAACCACCTTGATGAGACAACTAGCATATTATCATGATGTTATCCGAATATTATTTATATTATTTCATTGCGGTCGCTCATGCAATGTTAGTATCTTTATTTTCTCATTGCACAAGCAATATATAAATCTAACGGTTTATGGACAACTCGGTACTCATACATGATCTCCAGCAAGGCAGAGAAGAGGGATTGACAGCAGCTTATCGCCTGTACAACCGCTCCCTCATGTACTTTGCTATGCAGTATGTCAAGACCCGCGAGGCGGCCGAAGAGATCGTGGCCGATACGTTCATCAAGGTATGGAAGCTGCGGACTCGGTTTGAAAGCTTGGACAAGCTACGGGCTTTTTTGTACATTTCTACCAAAAATGCTTGCCTGAACCACCTGAGGACCCCGGGTACAAGCGTTGTGTTGGATCCGATCGAAGAGGCAGAATACCTGTTGAGCGAAGATACGGACGCCTTTACCCGGATGGTTCGCACGGAGCTGCTCAAGACCATCTTCGAAGAGGCCTCCATGCTTCCGGCCAAACAGCGCGATGTCTTTAATCTCACCTATCTGGAAGACCTTACGGCAGAAGAAATCAGCGAAAAGCTGAACATGAGCACGGCAGCAGTTTATATCAATCGTTCACGTGCCGTGGCTGCGCTCCGCAATTCGCTGAGATTAAAAGATTCACTGTATCTGCTTGCTTTGCTGCATCCGTTTCTGGCCTGACGGCGTACCGCGTATACGGCATGAAATACACGGGATAGAATTTCTCTCATTTTTCTGGTAAGGCAAAAGCTACGTAGGCATCGCTTGAGCCTCCTCCCCATTTTGAGCCTCCACAGGCGATCACTACGTACTGCTTGCCTTTTACTTCGTAGGTAGCTGGTGTAGCAACTCCGGGAGCCGGAAGGGAGGTTTCAAATAAAATGCTTCCAGTTTTTTTATTTATTGCACGAAACTTTCCATCGGCCGTGGCTGCGATAAAAATCAGACCGCCACCCGTAACGACCGGGCCACCATAATTCTCCCGTCCGGTTGTGGGCACTCCTTTGTTTTTCAGTTCTTCATATTCGCCTAGCGGTATTCGCCATGCGTATTCTCCGGTATTCAGGTTGATGGCGTTTAATGTGCCCCACGGTGGGCTAATCGCAGGGTACCCTTCTTTGGTCAGGAATTTATTGTATCCGGTGGAACCGTAGGAGGGCTTCTCTGTAGCTGCCGATGGCGCGTCAGCAGCAATCGGTCCTTGGTAAGGTTTCTGCTGTTCGGCTTTCAAATCAAGAACAAAGGAAGCGATGGCTTCTTTTTCTTCGGCGCTCAGATGGTTGAATCCGGGCATCATGCGCCTGCCTGCTGCCAGCAAATTGGCAAATTGCTGCTTTGAATATTTCTTTTCCACACCGACAATGGACGGGTAGTCGCCGCTGCCCAGCCGCTCGGGGCCATGGCAGACCATGCAATGCTTGTCATACAAGATGGCGCCTGCCTGCAGGTTTGTGCGTGTGGTGGGTTTTGGAGGTTTGTTTTCCACCAGATTCAAGACCCATGCCATTTCGTTGGCATTAACGTATAGGATGTTCGATTCGGGGTCAAAAGCGGGACCTCCCCATTCGCCCCCGCCATCGTATCCCGGAAAAATTATGGTCCCCTCTTTGGTAGGCGGTGTGTAGATCCCCTGCGAACGATAAGACTGAAAGCGTGCCTTGATGTCTTGATAAGAGGAGTCGTCGACGAGGGTGTTGAGGTCGCGCGCTGTCAGGATCTGCCTGGCAAAGGGTTTGGGCAAGACCGGAAACGGCTGGGTAGGCCACAGCTTTTCGCCGGCGACGCCGTCTGTGGGGACGGGCCGCTCTTCTATGGGAAACAGCGGCTTGCCGGTAGTCCGTTCCAGAAGAAAGACCAAGCCGGTCTTGGTGGTCTGCGCAATGGCATCGACCTTTTTGCCCTCACGGTTTACACGCACCAGGATGGGAGGGCTGGAGATGTCCATATCCCAGACGTCGTGATGCACCGTCTGGAAGTGCCAGATCAGCTTGCCCGACATGGCATCCAAAGCCAGTATGCAGTTGCTATACAGCCCCTTGCCCCATCGGTCTCCGCCATAGAAATCATTGGTGGGATTGCCGGTTCCTGCAAACAGGATTCCCCGCTCTTCGTCAAGGCTGAAACCCGACCAGCTATTGGTAGAGCCCATGCGCCGGTAGGCCGTAGAATCTTCCCACGTCTCAAAGCCGGGCTCCCCTGGATGCGGTATCGTATGGAATATCCATTTCTGCTCCCCAGTGCGGACATCGAACGCGCGGATATGCCCGGGGGTTTCGTCGCTCGTATATCCGCTCAGGAAAAACAAATCGCCATAAGTCATGACGGGCGAGGTGACACTTACCGATGCTTTTTCTTCGTCTATGCCCAAGCCTTTGCGCAGATCGATGCCTCCATCCTTGCCAAACGTCGAAACCAATGCCCCGGTCATGGCATGCACGGACAATACGATAGGCCCTACGGTATACAGTATCCGCTTGTCCGCTCCGTCCTGCCAATAAGTAACTCCCCTATTCATATTGACGCTATTGCGGTGCCAGGTCTTGTTGACCGACGAGTCGGCCGGATCGAAATGCCAGATCTCTTTTCCGGTGCTCGCATGTAGTGCGAAAAGTCTGAGCTTGGGAGAAACCCCGTAAAGTATGCTATCGATAATGATGGGGTTGCACTCCATCGGACCGAACCTCGTAGAGTCGCCTCCCTCGGAGTGATAGATCCAGGCTACCTGCAGATTACCCACATTAGCCGTATCTATCTGATCTAGCGTCGAGTACTTGATGTTGCTTCTGTCGCCGCCGGTGACTTCCCATACGTCGTTCCCGGCCTTTTCGACATTGCAGCCCACGGTACACAGAAGCAGTAAGAGAATGCCTGAAAAATTATATTTCATCTGACTGACTATGTAGACCATAATCTTTTAAGTATCTAATCATTAACGTGTTAAGCTGTCAATATAAGAATGGAACTCTTCGACATCATCAACAAAAATTCCGTCTATACCTGCTGTGATATAATCTTTCCAGACAGATGGGCTGTTCTCATTGGGTATTCCGCTATAAAGTGTCATCACAATAATTTCTTTTTTGTTGCGTCTGAGTAAGGCTACCTCTTCTTTTGAAGGCAAAAACTGGATGAAAAAAACATCCCCAACCCCAGCATTGAGCACCTTTTGTAGATCAGACCTTTTAACAAGATCTATAAGGCCGATCTTCACATTGGGATCCAGCTTTTTTAGCCTTATACTGCTTTCCCTGCTTTGACCGAAAAAGTATGCCTGGCCGAGTAAGCCATTTTCTTTTAAGAGATTGACCAATTTAATTTCGCCATTCCTATCAATATCCTTTACGTGTACTAGGATAGGGACATTGCCTTTTTGCTTTTTTCTCACCAGTTGTAAGACTTCGGCAAATGTGGGCACCTTTTCGTTTGCGAATGATTTATCATACCATGATCCGGCATCCAGCTCTTTAATTTGAGACAAGGTTAGTTCCCTTGGCTTTACCTTTCCGCCATTTGTAGTGCGGTCGAAATCGGCGTCATGGAGGATGATCAATTCGCCGTCTTTGGAGGTTCTTATGTCCAATTCGATACCCATTCCTTTTGACACACAGGCTTCAAAACCGATCAGTGTGTTTTCTGGGTATTTTTGCATCATGCCTCTATGGCCAATGGCAAATGGTCGATCTGTCTTTGTCATAGCTTCGGAACCAACGGTGCGAGCTAAAGACGATATACTATCGATATAGCTTCGAAACTCTTCAACATAATAGTCAACCAAAATACCGTCTATCCCCGATGTGATATATTCTTTCATGCTGTCATTGACCATCTCTCCCCATGTATTCGCAACAACGTCCTTGTTATTTCGCTTGAGTAAAGAAACTTCTTCATTTGAAGGCGCAAATGCGATTAAAAAGACATCTACAAGATCGGCGTTCAGTTCCTTTTGGAGGTCGGATCTTCCGACAATACTCTGGCCAATCTTCACATTGGGGTCCAGCTTCTTTAGCCTTACACTGCTTTCCCTGCTTTGACTGAAAAAGAATGCGTGACCGAGTAAGCCATTTCGGTTTAAGAGATGGACCAACTTAATTTCGCCTTTCGTGTCTATATCTTTTATATCTATTGCGAGCGGTACATTGCCCCTCTGTTTGCTTTTCACCAGTTGCAAGACTTCCTCAAACGTGGGCACTTTTTCGTTTGCGAATGATTTGTCATACCATGATCCGGCATCTAGCTCTTTAATTTTGGATAAGGTTAGTTCCCTTGGCTTTACCTTTCCGCCATTTGTCGTGCGGTCGAAATCATCATCGTGGAGGATGATCAATTCGCCGTCTTTGGAGGTCCTTACGTCCAATTCGATACCCATTCCTTTTGACACACAGGCTTCAAAACCGATCAGTGTATTTTCTGGGTATTTTTGCATCATGCCCCGATGTCCAATCACAACGGGCCTGCCTGCCTTTGTTACAGCCTTGCTACCGACTGCGCAAGCCGAAGACAATGCGCCCATAAAAAGCAGCAAGAAGGCCCTATTGAGACAATTAAATTTCGCTTTCATTTTTATCGATTTCATGAATGTAGCCCAATAGGCTATCTTCGTGACAGCCTATTGGGAGTCACCATGCTCACCACCCTGGGTTTTGCGGTAATAAACTAGGATTGAGCACCAATTGATCTGTTGGAATGGGAGATAGATAATCTCTTCCCAGGTTGAATTGGTAGCCTGCGTCCATTATACTATATGGCTGATACGGGTCTATATACCCCTGGGCGTCAACTGGCAGCTTAGTCACTGCTTCTAAGAAAATATCCGATGCACCGGGGTAATTATCCCATTGTTTCTTGATCGCTCCGAGCGGCCGTTTTCCCACAATCAGTTCATCTGCTGCCGCCCAGCGGTGGATATCATCTACCCGCAGGCCCTCGCAGGCCAGCTCTACTTTGCGCTCGCGGCGGATTTCCTGGAGTAATGGAGAAAGGCCTGAAAATTCCCAGTTTGGGTCTGTCGTAATATTGCCAATATCCAACAATCCGTCTACCATGCCCACCCGGCTGCGCAAGGCATTGACCGTTTGGTCGATATCGCTCTGCGTAATGGTACCCAGTTCGGCTTTGGCTTCTGCATAAATCAACAGTGTTTCGGCATAACGGAAATAAACGGTGCCGGTAGTAGACTGGGCTGTTGTGTATTCCGTATTATCGGCGGAATGCCCCTTATACAGTTGATAGCCGGTGGTACATACAAACTCTGTAGATCCTTCAAAAACAGGCACTGTGAATAGTATTCTTGGATTTTCCCATATAAAGTGCTGTCCATCGTCCACCTGGACGGTTTGGTTCAGGCGGGGGTCACGGTTAGTCACCAAAGTCCTCAGGTCCTCGTCGCCCTGATACAACGGTGATACCGCGATGGGTTGCCCATCCAGGCAGAGGTAAGAATCAACCAAACCTTTGGTCAGACCGGACCCGGCACCGCGGAAAGTTGCTTCTGCCCTGTGGGTGGTTTGGCCATCGGCCACGGAATACTTGCGCCAGAAGAGCACTTCCTTACTATTGCTATAGTCCTTTCGATTAAATAACAACCAGTACCCGTTTTCAGCGCCCACATTGTCAAGTGCAGGATACCCGTTGGTCTCTGCCATTGCCATGAGTGCGGCGGCCGCATCGGCCGCTTTCTGGATGAATTTCGTGCCATCGGAGCCGGTCACTTTAAACGGCGTATTCTTCAAGGCGTGATACTTTTCCCACGTGCCTTCATACAGGGCAATCCGTGCCTGCAGGGCCAATGCCGCTTCCTTGGTAATGCGGCCTGTCCAGCTTCCACCACCCCGTGCGGGTAGGTATTCCACCGCCAGATCCAGATCGCGCATGATGGAGTCAACTACCTCATTACGGGGCGTACGGGGGGCGTAAAGCAGTTCGGAATCCAGTTGCACAGTGGTCGAAACCCAGGGTACATCGCCGAAAATGCGGATTTTACTGTAATAGAACAAGGAGCGGAAGAATAAGGCTTCTCCTGCGTATTTCTTGATGACATCCTCCGACACTGGGATTAAATAACAATGGTCCAGGAAATAATTGATATTGCGCAATTGACTCCAGTCACCGGCCGACCACCCACCGCCAGCGGATGGAAGGGTGCCCTCACCATTCATCCGCCTGTTGTAATCTAAGCGTATATACGTGTCACTCCCATAGTTCGCATCGTCCAAAAACGGGGTCTGCGTGTACCCTGAATAGGTAGGCAATAGACTATTATAGAAACTATTCGTGTATACTTTCATGTCATTTTCCGTTTTCCAGAAATCGGCATCGCTCAAACTATTCAGCGGAGCTCGTTCCAGGAAATCTTTCTCACATGAGGAAAGCAGTATGGTGAACAACCCTATCAACGCGACATATTGATGCATTTTCATATTGATATCTCTTTGAAATAGTTTACTAAAAAGTTACATTCACACCTAAAGTCCAGAAACGTTGCAATGGGTATATTTTGCCATCTGTACCGGATAACTCTGGGTCTATGGTCTCGATCATCTTGGTCAGCGTAGCCAGGTTTTCTCCACTCGCAAATACCCTGACCTTCTGTATGTCTATTTTCCTACTCCAAGAGACCGGTAAACTATATCCCAGCTGTAGGTTCTTTAAGCGCAGATAAGAAGCGTCTTGCAGGTAACGTGTTTGCACCTGGATGTTTTTAGCCATTTCTCCCGTGGTACCATAATATTTGGGGTAATAGCCGTCCGGATTGTCTTCGCTCCAGCGGTCATACTGTTGTACGAATGGCGAGCTACTACTGCCAAGGTTTCCGGTAATGCCCCAAAAATATTGCCCATTAAGCCAAGAGGCACTTTTTTTACCTATCCCTTGCAGGAACACAGCCAGGTCAAAGCCCTTGTATTCGGCATTCAGGTTTAATCCGTAGGAATGGCGCGGTGTGGTGTTTCCGATGACTTTCCGGTCACCTGGATTGTCAAGTGTGTTTTCTCCCCAGTCAATCTTATTGTCGCCATTCAAATCTGCATAACGAACGTCGCCGGGCGTCCACCTGCCGTACAACTGGCTTTGCGACGGAGCGGTGTCAATTTCCTCCTGCGATCGAAACAGTCCAGCAGTTTCGTACCCCCAGATAGATCCCATTTCCTGGCCTTCGTACCATGTACTAATCAATTTATCCGGATTCGGATACTTGGTTACAAAACCGCGAAAATCACTCCATACGGCATTCAAGCCATAGTGAAAGTCACCTATCCGATCCTGCCAACCTAAGGTCAACTCGAAACCTTTGGTTTCTACCGCCGTAGAATTTGAGCCCGGAACGCCGGTACCCAGCAATGCGGGCAAGGGTTCGGCAGGTCCTACATAGTCATCCATAGATCGCTTGTACCAGTCGAAACTGGCATTCAGGCGGTTTTGCAGAAACGCCACATCGATGCCAAAGTCCAGTGTTGTAGTCGTCACCCAGGTCAACAGCGGATTAACTAACCCCGGTGCATTGACGGCCGATTGCCGTCCATCAGAGAACAGCCAATTACTGGAGGAAGGAGCCGTAAAGCCCAACCCAGGAAAAAAAGGATAATAGCCCGCAATCGACTGGTCTCCGAGTAATCCGTATGAAGCCCGAAGTTTAAATGAATTAACAATCGGCGCTATTGGCGTCCAAAACACTTCTTTGGAAGGTAACCATGCTGCCGATACACCCGGATAAAATTTGAAACGCCTGTCTTTTAAGAACCTGGAAGTCCCGTCATACCGACCATTGAACTCAATCAGGTATTTTTCTTCGTAATTGTAGTTGATTCGTCCGAACCAAGCACGGGTAGCAAGCTGTGACCTGGACTCGCTGGTAGAAATCGCAGTGCCGTAAGACAACGACAACGAAGGCAGATTGTCGGAATACAAGTTATTCCTATATCCGCCAAATGACATGTAACTTATCAATTCTTGTGTGTAGCCTGCCAGAGCCTTAAAATAATGTCCTTCCAGTTGTTTCTCATACGACGTAAAAACATTAACCACATGATACTGATTGAAAACGGCAGTACGGTCAAAGCTGTTGGGACTGCCCCAAATAGTATATTCCGCGCCACTAGGCCGGATACTCGTCAGCGTTTTGTAGTGGTCGGAGTAGTTCGCGTAATTCCCATCATACGTATAATTGGCGGTAATGTCCCAGCCGGGCAGGGGATCAAAAACGAATTCACCTGTCAATCTCCCGTTGTCTGTATTTCTAATATACTTTCCACCGTCTTCAAGGTAGATCTGGAGGACGTTCCTGGCGCCATTCGGGTAAACGAAGGGCTCCCAAGGTCGAAGTGCTGCAAAAAAATTAAATAAATTCCCGCTTGATGAGTTATATCTGTCACTCACGGTAGTAGTATTGTAGCGGAAGAAAGAGCCTCGGAAATTGAATGTCATCCAGTTCGTCAACGCCGAAGAAAGATTGGCCCTGGCAGAGTATTGATCACGCTTATCATCCAGGTATTTATAGATGCCATTCTTTTGCAAATATCCAAGTCCGATATAGTAGTTGGACTTACCGAAGCTACCAGATGCACCCAGATTGTGCTGCTGGCTGAAAGAAAAGTCCTTTGTAAAGAATTTAAACCAGTTGTTATTGGCGTTTCCTCCCATCCAGCCGTCTACGCCCGCCGCAGGATTCACGATGGTCTGTTCGGTTATTTTGCCATCCATGTAGTCTTTGATGCGTTGCAATTGCTCCTCGCCAACTATTGGACTGGCCCCTGAATTGGCTGCCGCTTCGTTCATAAAATTGGCAAAGTCTAGCGAATTCATCGGTTCCGGCAGATGGATAGGCTCAGCAAAGGCAAAATTGTTACTATATGTAATGGTCGGCTTTTCACCGGCCTTCCCTTTTTTGGTTGTGATCAGGATAGCCCCATAGGGCGCGCTCGAACCGTAAATGGCAGCAGAAGCCGCATCTTTCAAGATAGAAACGCTCTCCACATCGCTTACATTAATTTTGTAGAGGTCGCCGTCTGCTACCTGTACACCATCAACAACCACTAGAGGACGGGCCATCCCGCCAAATCCCGTATAACCGCGTATGTTAAACTCCGGTACCGCACCGGGAGCACCGCCACCACCCGGTTGGGTGATATTCAGGTTGGCCACCTGCCCCTGCAGCGCCGCGGCGATATTGGTGACAAAGCGGTTTTGGAGTTTTTCGCCGCTGATCTGGGCGACCGCCCCCGTAAGATTTTCCTTCCGCTGCGTACCATAGCCTACCACTACTACTTCGTCCAGGTCTGAGACGGAAACGCTCAGCACCACATCGATGGCGTCCTGCCCGGCTATGCTTACCTCATGCCGCTGGTAGCCCAGCAAGCTGAACACCAGCACATCTCCTTGAGTGGCCGGTATCTGGAAGTGCCCTTGCCGATCGGTTGTGACGCCACGCTGGGCGCCTTTGACACTGACATTGACCCCGGACAGGGGGTTGCCCAGTGTGTCCGCCACCCTTCCCGTGACGAAACGCTGCGCGGCCTCCACCTCCGGCTTATCCCGGCTCTGGACCCGCTGCTCTGCGGGCAGGCGGCGCACCACGATGGCTTTGTCTGTGATCCGGTAGGTGAGCCCATTGGGCGCGAGCACCGTTTTCAGCGCCGTTTCCAGCGGCACGTTTTTAAGGTCTACCTGCTGTGCGGGCGTTTCGCGGATGATGCTCGAGTTGCAGATGATGTTATAGCCGGTCTGCTTTTTGATTTCTCTGAAAACATCGGCTATGGACATGTGCTCCTCGCTGATGCTCACCGTCTGTGCGAAGGTCTCTGCGCGTAGCTGACATACGGCAACCAAAACGAGCACGATGATCATTTTCATGGCTACAATCAGGTATTTATAGTTCGGGAATAATTGCTGTATCCCTGAGGACAAGGCATAATTTTTCATTACCTTTGACTGGTTTTAGTTTTTAAATCGTACAATAGATCATTTAAGGATTTGAACCATCGGCTGGGGAAGTGCCACCTTCTCCAGCTTTTGTTTTGTCTTCAAATCCGCGGCGGGATATCCGGGTCAGGTTATTTCATAAGCGTCACCCTCCTTCCTTTCACAGCAAACCGGATGCGGTCATCGGTGGCTTTAATGATTTGCAGCACCTTGCTGAAATCATCGTACCGCGAGACCGATCCCCATATGGAAATCGTTTCAAGCCCGGGTTCCAGTTCTATCTCCAGATTATACCATCGGGCCAGCTTGCGCATCACGCTGGAGAGATTTTCGTTGTTGAACATAAACTCGCCGTTCTTCCAGGCCACGGCTTCATCTACATTGACCGGCTGCACTTCTATGGTCCCGTTGCTGACCGATGATTGCTCACCGGGGCGCAGCACCCTGGCGGTGTTGTTGGGCAGGGTGACCTTTACTTTGCCTTCCAACAGGGCCACCGTAGAGATCTGCTCATCTCTGTACGCATTTATATTGAAATGTGTGCCCAGCACTTGCACCCGCTCGCCAGCGGTATGCACGATGAATGGTTTTTCCTTATTTTCAGCCACCTCAAAATAGGCTTCGCCCTCCAGCTGCACATTGCGGGTGTCGCCAGAGAACATCACGGGATACTCCAGCCTGCTGTCTGCATTGAGCCACACCTTGGTGCCATCGGGCAGTACGATCTGGTATTGCCCTCCCTTTGGAGTGGCTAGGGTCAGCAGGGTATTGCCGCTGGGCAGCTCCTCCTCCAGCACGGCCGTTCCGTCATCGTAGGCGATGCGGTCTCCCACCACGATACCGCCATATGCTGAGCTCAGATCGACCTGCCTGCCATCGGAAAAGGAGAGCTGTGCCTTGTTTGTACCCGGCAGTAGGTTGGCACCGAGCGCCGGGGTGTCCGAAGCCCCTATCTGGCTGTGGTTCTGGAACACGGCCAGACCAACGACGACCAGCAGCGCTACTGAAGCTACCAAACCGTATATCCACATGCGACGCGGGGTGCGCACCGCATGTTCATCTTCCCGTATTTCTGTCAGGATGCGCTGCAATACGCGCTCTTCGCCCTCCAGGTGCGCTTCCGAATACAGCGTCTCGTATTCGGCCAGGGCTGCCCTCAGCCCCTGCTCATCCCTCACCTCTTGGGCCAGCTCCCGCAGACCGGGGTAGCGGTCAAACAAAGACCCTAACTCGTCATCCGAATAGGGGTGCAGGCTTCCGCTTATGTACGCCTGGAGCAGCTGAACTATATGATCGATATCGCGCATAGGTTTACCGTGTCTTACCATGTATAGAAACACCGCCCTGCGCAAAATCTTTCATGAAAAATGAAAAAAGAGCTGCTGCCCGATCGGGCAGCACGCTGTTCCTGGTTTAAATCGCACAATGGGTATTACTTATTTTTTGTTGCAATATTGAAATATTGTATTGCTTCTTTTACGTCTTCCAAGTTATTTTCCGCATTATGCTCACACTCCACTTGCACATAGCCGTCAAATTGCTGCCTCTTCAATTCCTTTATCAGTTCAGGGAAATTGACAGCACCAGCGCCAAGATCGACATCGTTTCCGTTTTTATCTACATCCTTTAAGTGCAATCCCAACACATGCCCGTCAAGCATTTTAAGACATTGTACAGGATCAAGTCCGCTTCTTACCCAATGGCCAATGTCTGCACATGCCCCAATGTTCGGGTGTCCTTTAATTGCTTTCAGTACAGAATCAGGATGCCAATAGTAACTACTGCCTTTTTTATGTTCATGAATAGCAACTTTTATATTATACAAACCGGCCAATCGATCAATCAGATCCCATTGTTCTTTACGGGGTTCACAAACGAGGTATTTTACGCCATACTGCTTTCCCAGGTCGAAATATTTTTTCCATTCTACTTCATTGTATGCATCTGCAACATAAAGGGATGTCATCTCAAGCCCCTTTTGCTTTAGCATGCTTTTCACTCTTTCAGTGTCTTTGGTATCGAGTTCTCCCAAAGATTTATTATCGAAAGCTGCCCCTAGTTTATAGAATGAAAAACCTTCTACATATTTCACGCCGCTTTTCTGGGCCATTGTTAAGGCGGCTTCTAATGGATGCTGATGAAACGAATACAGTGCGACACCTGTTTTCCATTCTTCCTTTTTAACCGTTTCGCCTTTGTAAACAAAGGCGCTGAAACATAGTGCAGTCAGCACCAGCAATAGCTTGCCTAATCTTTTCATCTTATTTATTTTATGTTTGGCCGTCAATTTAGTTAGTACCTAATAAATTCCTTAACCCGCAGTGCGGTTTAAGTGAGTCATGGTTGATAGCAGGACAAATAAGTTGTGCATTTACTGGATTCAATATGCCGTGCCGGGATGCAGATTTCCGCTCGCGTATTCTCTGAGAAGCTGAACTATATGATCGATATCGTGCACAGCTTCGCGATAGCTTACTATGCTTAGAAACACCGCCCTGCGCAAAATCTTTCATGAAAATGAAAAAAAGTTGAACAGGAGCCAGCAGAAATCATGCGCTTACATCACCAGCGCAAGGTCAAGACGGGATGGAAAGTAAACCGGAGCGTTGGTTCAACGGGGCGGCCAATGACATCAAGCCGCATGAGGTGCGGATGGGCATCGACGATACCGACGTGTTAGTTGTATGTGTAAGTAAGGGGAGGGGTACAAAAAAAGCCATCCGTTTCGGGATGGCTTGCCTTATATTGTAAGAACTCTATCGGAGCTTTTCGATTTCCTTGATGGACAGCTTGGTGAATTTAGCAATCTGCTCAACGGGGATGCCATATGTGGCCAAGATATTCTTTCGGTATATGTGAGCTGGGGTAGACTATCCTCTTAACCCTCTTTTCCTTTTGGTTGGTCTTCGTCCGACAGTTTCTTTTTCAGTTTTTCCAACGCTTCGACATCCCGAGGTCTTTGGCCCTTCCCACGGACCGTTTATTACGGATGAGGTCATTTGCACTGATAAACGATATTTCCAGTCCGTCTATTTTGGTTTCCATACGGGCACTGTATGCTTCGTCGAACTCAACACCGGATATGGCATTGAGGATATCTATACGCAAGGGGGGATACCATGGCTGCGCTGGGTAACTGTTTTCTCCATCTGTTCGGGGTATGTTCCGAGCAACCAACTGTAATACGCCCTGCGCAGGCGTGTAGCTTCGGCTATCCGCTCGGAAACCGGACGTCTAACCAAAACTGGACGTCTTGGAGGTCTTCTTCGTCTATTTTGACTTGGTTGGACACCATGGCCATCTTCCTTTTTTTCATGAATTCTCGCAGATTTAACTAATGTAAAGACACGGAATTTTGAACGTAAATAAAACACGGAAAGGGACGTTTATCGGCTCTACGGTGGCAAAGTAGCGCCGCCCTCCATGGCATCTCATTGTAGACCCGGTCCCGTTTGCTGGAACGTGCAGCTTTTCTTCTTGTTCGTATGCTTTCAAAAAAGTATTGCTTGAATGACATTGGGTTCACTTTGCTCCAAAACCAAATTATCAAATAGTTGCTTCAGGCTATTCGCGTAATCCCTGTGACTACTCTATAGCTTTCGATAATCGCTCCAAATACGCAACTTTCTCCTTTTCCGCCTCAATCAATCGCTCATACAGCTTTTTATTTTCTTCGTAAGCTTCGACAAGCTTGTCGAGGGGGTTGAATGTGCAGTTATGGTTAATGGCGTTGAGGGTTGAGGTGTCGTGGCTGGTAAATGTATTGGAAATAATATTTAAAGCATTCTCTTCGTCAAACCGTTGAATAGCCTCCGGGCTTACTTTTAAAATCTTGGCCACCTGTTCCAATATATCCACTTCGATTTTTTCCTTGGCTTCTAGTTGGGATATTTTCTTTTGTGTCCAGTCCTCACCCAATTCATAGGCAAGGGTTTCCTGCTTCATGCCGAGCATTTCCCTGAACCGTTTAATATTGCGCCCCTCGTGTATTTGTTGTGTTCTTTCCATAATTATAAAATAATGCGACAAAGGTAGCATCACAAGCCGCTACCGATGACGAAAATACGGAATATTTCACGGATAACATATCCCGATAACGGGATAATTTATGCCGCCCATAGGTTTGTATATGCCTTTCCGCTTGGGGAACTTTGATAGTATAACCAAACACTACAAGACATGAAAAAGCAAAAATCTAAGGTTAGGACGGTGGACAAGTATAAGAAGTATGCCGAAATCGGCAAAATGTATTCGTCCAAATGGAAAAAGGTCGACCTGTTAATCCCAAGCAATTTCAGGATGCTATGCGCCATTCTCGGCGTCAAGTTAGAGGATGTGCTCCGAAATTTTATGTGGATGGTGAGTTATTCTGTACTGAAGCATGCAACGGATAAGCAGCGGAGTGCCGCCCGAAAATTCTTCCTCTCATGCAAGTTTGGACGACCTCAATATTCGAAAAAGCAGGTAAACCAAATGTTCAGCGAATTGAAGGCAATCCGAAAAATCTATGACACCACTGATGGAATGGATGAGGGCGACATGGAACTGTTTTGGAAAAATAATCACATGTATACAGAATACTGGTTCAAACGCTGGTTTGAAAAGAACAGGCGGCAGGACGATATATCCGTACTTGAAAAATACTAATTCATAAAACCATGAACAGTTTATCGCCTTTTCACACCGTCCGCATCCTTACCAGATGCGAGGTCTATTTATATCAGGATACTTCAAGCGCCTTCCATGTGGATGAACCGGATGACGTTGCCGAATGGATTGATTACCACGTGGATAACGGTGAATTAATCATCCAAACCAAGCCCATGCACTATGGTTTTCTGTTATTAAGCAACAGCTGTCCCAAAATACAGCTTACGTGTACCCACCTAAACGGTATCCAGCTTTTTGACAGGGCGAATATCACTACGCCGGAAGAACTTCGGGTGGAAAAACTTGGTGTCATTATCCGGCAGGAAGGAATGGTGGAGTTGAATGTGGATGCATTGCGTGTGGATTGCACCATACTCAAACGTGGTCATGTAAAGGTTGCAGGGGAAACCATTGAAGTATTCCTGCATGCCTACCACGACGGTTGGTATGATGGCGCATCGCTCCAAGCCTCAACGGGGATGGTATATCTCACCAATAATGCCCGAGCATCCGTTTGGATAGACGGGGAAATGGAAGCACGCATATTGGGAAGAAGCAGGTTTTCGTATCGCGGTACACCGAGGTTTTCTTGGCTTAGTGTGGACGAGGGCAGTCGGGTCGAGCCTTTACAGGAAACAGCGGAAGAAAAACCAGCAATGTAAGGGATATATGGCAATGGAAAAATACACTTATAAAGGCTTGGTCACACAGGATGACTTCAACCTGCGCTTCGGGTTCTGCCAATCGAGGGTAGCCATCGGATATACACAAGAGGAAGCATCTTTCCTGATGGGCAAGCATCCTTACTTCTATGGCGAATATGAAGAGATGCGGGGCGGAACCAAGTTAGCCGAATCCGAGAAAACGCTGCTCTGTTCGGTTTTCAAAACGCAATTGAGTAGCCCAATCAATTTCGAACGCGATGAATTCGGATATGATTACAAACGCATCATAAAAGGCGAACGTGAAGAAAAGCAGGGTGTTTACCATTACACGCTCCACCATCCGTGGTTGATACGTATTGAGAAAGGGGATAACATAATAAAAAAGAATTTCGTAATTACATACAAGGAACTACCATTCCAGCTGGAAGCCCAGCGGGAACAGGAAGCGTTAGCTTTGTTTGATGAGGCTGTCAATTGGTTATTGCGGATTTCTTTTTTCCAATACCCACAATCGCCACTGCAAATCTATGAACGCATAAGGCTCACCCACCATAGCCCTATTTTACGCCCCCGATATCTGAAAGAAGTCCTATACCGATTAATAGCGGAAAAATGTCTTCAAATAAAAACGATAAATGGTAATATCCATTACACCAGATCAATTTAGATTCACATGTATTGCCCCGACATGAAAACATTGCAGCAGTTAACCCGAATGAAAACAAAAAGCCTGCAAACGTTTAATTTGCAGGCTTTTCGTATGTTTTGACTTCAAGATGTGTAGCCCGTAGGGGAATCGAACCCCTGTTTCAAGAATGAAAATCTTGCGTCCTAACCCCTAGACGAACGGGCCTTTTTTGTTACTTCCTAACCCTCTCAGGGTTTTCGGTCCGCAAAGATAGAAGTAATTCCGTTCCTTCCAAAAAAAATATGGAATTTTTCGGAAGGCATCATGTTATCGCTTGTCGACGCTGTATCTGCCCGGGCCCACGAATGCGAGGCCTAAAAAGACGACCCCGATTTCGATGGCGTGCGATGCACCCTTGAGGCCATCACCGGCGCCTAGATGATGGAGGGAAGCGATCAGCATGGTGAACGCCAGGAGCAACGAGGCTGGCCGAAAAAACAACCCGATCAGGAAGAGGAACCCACCGAAGGTTTCGACGATGGCGGCCAGTAATCCCCAGGCTACCGGAAAGAAGGTGATGCCTACTTCGCCCATGGCACCGCCGACACCTTCCCACATCTTGGGACCGCCTAGTAGCTTCGGGTAACCGTGCATGATGAACATGATGCCCAGACCGATGCGGATGAGCAATAGGCCGGTGTTTTTGAATTTGCTTAATGATGATAATGAAGCCATTTCAATGTATAGTTTATACCGCAAATTGACTTATCTTTGCCGATAATTGCAAACAACGGGATTCATTTTTCTGTAAAATTGAATTTTTTACCCCATAAATAACTGTAATATTTTGAGTAATACTGCTTTACCTTTCAAACGTTATACCATTACCTCGGCTTTGCCTTATGCCAACGGTCCCTTGCACATCGGGCACCTGGCGGGGGCGTATATTCCGGCGGATATCTTTGTGCGTTTCTTGCGCCTCAATGCCAAGGATGTCGTGTATGTCTGCGGCTCGGATGAGCATGGTGCGGCGATCACGATCAAGGCAAAGAAGGAGGGAACGACTCCCCGGGCCATCATTGATCAATATCATGCGCAGATCAAGGATAGCTTTGAACGGTTTGGGATTTCGTTTGATATCTACCATCGCACGTCGGAACGGATACACCATGAGCTTTCGCAGGAGTTTTTCCTTAATCTGTACGAAAAGGGGGAGTTCATCGAGCAGGTGACCGAGCAGTATTATGATGAGGAATATCAGCAGTTTCTGGCGGACCGCTATATTACGGGTACGTGCCCCAACTGTAAAAGTGAGGGGGCGTATGGCGATCAGTGTGAAAAATGTGGCACATCGCTCAATCCTACGGACTTGATTAATCCGATTTCGACGTTGAGCGGAAAACCGCCGGTGCTTCGCGAGACGAAGCATTGGTACCTGCCGTTGGATAAATACCAGCCTTGGCTGGAAAAATGGCTGCTGGAGGGGAAGAAGGATGTGCTGAAGTCCAATGTCTATGGACAGTGCCGCTCTTGGCTGAAATCGGGCCTGCAGCCGCGGTCGATGACGCGCGACCTGGACTGGGGGGTAGATGTGCCGCTGAAGGAGGCGGAGGGAAAAAAATTGTACGTATGGCTGGATGCGCCGATCGGTTATATTTCGGCGACGAAGCAATGGGCGCTGGATACGGGGCACGACTGGGAAAAATACTGGAAAAAGCAGGCTGATCCGGCCGACGATGCTTGCCTGATTCATTTTATCGGCAAGGACAACATTGTGTTCCATTGTATCACCTTCCCGAGTATTCTGCACGCGCATGGTGAATATATCTTGCCGGAGAATGTGCCGGCCAACGAGTTTCTGAATCTGGAAGGGGATAAGCTGTCGACCTCCCGCAACCATGCGGTGTGGTTGCATGAGTACCTGGAGGCGTTTCCGGGTAAGGAAGATGAACTGCGCTATGTGCTGACATCGATATTGCCGGAGACATCAGACAGTGAATTTACGTGGAAGGATTTTCAGGCCCGTATTAACAATGAGCTGGTGGCCATTTTTGGCAACTTCGTGAACCGGGTGCTGGTGCTCTCTCATAAGTACTTTGAGGGTAAGGTGATGCCGGCGAACGAGCTCACCGATACGGATCGGTTTATCTTTTCGGAATTGGAGCGGTATCCCAGACATATTGCGGCATCGATCACCCAATACAGGTTCAGGGAGGCGCTGGCGCAATTCGTGAATGTGGCTCGGTTGGGCAACAAGTACCTGGCGGATGCTGAACCGTGGAAAGTGATCAAAACGGATGAGGAGCGGGTAAAGGCGGTCTTGAACGTGAGCCTACAGATTGCGGCCAACCTGGCGATCATGGCGCAGCCTTTTCTGCCGCGCACGGCGAAGCGCATGTTTGATATGCTCAACCTCGATGTTCTCGATTGGCCGCAGGCCGGAGGCAGCGCGTTGCTGCCCGCAGGGCATCAGCTGGGGGAGGCGCAGCTGCTGTTTGAAAAGATCACAGACGAGCAGGTTGATGTCCAGCTGGCTAAACTTGCCGCGGCAAAGGAAACCAATGCGCAGACGACGGCGAATAAGGAAGTTGATGAGGCGAAGGGGAATGTGAGTTTTGAAGAATTTGTGAAGATGGATATCCGTGCAGGGCGCATCCTGGCGGCTGAAAAGGTAGCTAAAACCAAAAAATTACTTAAACTCACCATTGATACGGGTATCGACCGGCGGACGGTAGTATCGGGGATAGCCGAATTTTTCAGTCCGGAGGAAATCGTGGGCAGGCAGGTGTCTATACTGGTCAACCTGGAGCCACGGGAAATCAAGGGTATTGTCTCGCAGGGCATGATCCTGATGGCGGAAGACGGTGATGGGCGGCTGGACTTTGTGGCGCCGCAGACGGACGTACAGGCCGGTAGTGTCATCCGGTAGCACGGGTAAGCGTTATGGCTTATTGGAGCAGCGCGATGGCTTCTCTGGCGGCCCTTACATCGTGTACGCGGAGCAACTGTACCCCTTTCATCAGCAGCACGGTGTTGAGCACGGTAGTGCCGTTCAAGGCTTCCTCGGGCCTGGTGCCCAGTTTTTTGTAAATCATCGACTTGCGGGATAGTGCGCCCAGAATGGGCAGGCCGTGGACGTGCAGCTCGTCGATGCGCCGGAGAAGCGTGTAGTTCTGCTCCAATGTTTTGGCAAAACCGAAACCGGGGTCGAGGATGATGTCTTTGACCCCCAGCTGACGCAGGGTAGCCACCTGACGTCCGAAAAATAAGCTTACATCCTGCACGACATCGTCATAGGTTGTCAACCGCTGCATGGTGTTGGGGGTGCCCCGCATGTGCATGAGGATGTAGGGCGCACCCAATTCGGCGACGGTGGCAAACAGCTGATCATCCAGCGTCCCCCCGGAAATGTCGTTGATGATATGGGCCCCGGCGGCGATGCTCGCGCGGGCTACGCTGGCACGGAAGGTATCGATGGATAAGATGGCTTCCGGAAATCGTGAGGTGAGGGCAATAATCACGGGAAGCAGGCGGGCTTGTTCGGCATCTGCGCTCACATCTGCTGCCCCCGGGCGCGACGAATAGGCGCCGATATCTAAGATGTCGGCACCTTCTGCCAATAGTTTTTCGGCATGGAAGAGCGCCGCGTCTACGGTATTGTAGCGTCCGCCATCATAGAAGGAGTCCGGCGTGATGTTGAGGATGCCCATCACTTTCGGTGCGGTGAGATCGATCAGCCGGCCGCCTGCATTCATGCTAGTTGACCACGACCACGCCGTCGGCTACGATGTTGATGTCTACCTTGGGCTTCGTTATGCTGGCAATCTCATCGGCGTTTTTGCCGGCATCTTCGGCAAAATGCTGCTGTTGCGCAACGGAGACTTCTTTCACCTTGGCCAGGCCTTCGAGAACGACGGTTTTACCCACGATGTCCTGTGGCATGAAAAACCCGTAATCCTTGAATCGGACGAGAATCGGATCTCCTTCGCCCTCGCGCTGTACGCGGATAAAACAGCCTTTCTTTTTGCATACTTCTACGACCTTACCCTGTACCTTGCCGGTGTAGGTAGAATCGACGGCGAGCTTTGCTTCCAGCGCCTGCACACCGATGGCATCGCTTTTACTGATGGCCTTTCCATATTGTACGCCGGGTTTGGCCGAAGGGATGGTTTCCTGTGCGTGTGTAATGGCTGCCAGGCAGATCAATGCCGTGAACAATACGATCAATCGCTTCATGGTCTTTTATTTTAATGATCAAACGTAGTGAATTTGCTTCATATTTACGAATAACACGTGAACGAAAACGGACGGATGAAGTTATTTTCGGAGAAATGAGAACTTCCCGCCCGGTTCCAGTTTCATCACGACGGATGCCACGCCTTCTTGGGTATCGTCTTGCGCGTATGCTGCCACGTAATCCACACCCTCGAGGATCTCCGGTGCGATATCCATAAAACGCTTGGGCGCGGGCTGTCCGCTCAGGTTGGCCGAAGTGGATACGATGGGTTTGCGGAAGCGTTGGAGCAGCGCCGTGCAAAAGGGATGCTGCACCACCCGGATACCGATGCTGCCATCTTCGGCAAGTAGATTTGGGGCTAGGTTCTTGGCACCGGAATAGACGATGGTAAGGGGCCGCTCGGTGTATTCGATGAGCTGATACGCGATTTCCGGCACCTCACCTACATAGCTTTGCAGCTGATGCTCGTTGTCAAGCAGGATGATGAGGCTCTTGCCCTGATCGCGCCCCTTGAGCCGGTATACCCGCGCTACGGCGTCGGGATTGGTCGCATCGCAACCGATGCCCCATATCGTGTCGGTAGGGTAGAGGATAAGCCCCCCGGCACGCAAGGTGTCGAGGGCCTTACTGATATCCGAAGGCTGCACGTGATCCGTATCCATCCGTTTCATCCGCATGATCAGGTCAAGTTACACAGCGACGTCGTGTTCGCGCAGTGCATCGTTGAGCGACGTTTTCTTGTCGGTCGACTCCTTGCGCTTGCCAATGATGAGCGCACAGGGGACCTGGTATTCGCCGGCGGCGAAGCGCTTGGTATAAGACCCGGGTATGACCACCGAGCGCGCAGGCACGATGCTTTTGTATTCAATGGGTTCGGGACCGCTGACATCGATGATTTTGGTCGATGCGGTCAGCACGACATTTGCGCCGAGCACGGCTTCGCTTTCGACGTGTACGCCTTCTACGACGATGGCGCGCGACCCGACGAATACGTTGTCTTCGATGATCACGGGGGCTGCCTGTATGGGTTCCAGTACGCCGCCGATGCCCACACCGCCGCTGAGGTGCACATGCTTGCCGATCTGTGCGCACGAGCCCACGGTCGCCCAGGTATCGACCATCGTGCCCTCATCTACGTAGGCACCGATATTGACGTACGAGGGCATCATGATCACGCCTTTGGCAAGGTACGCACCGTATCGGGCAATGCCATGGGGTACCACGCGGACGCCCAGTTCCTTATAGTTGGTCTTGAGCTTCATCTTATCGTGAAAGACGAAGGGGCCGGTTTCGATGACCTCCATCTGGCGGATGGGAAAATATAGAATGACGGCTTTTTTGATCCAATCGTTTACATGCCAACGCGAGCCGATGGGTTCGGCTACCCGCAGTTCACCTTTGTCCAGCTGTTGGATGACCGTCTCGATGGCCTCCCGGTATTCCTTGTATTCCAGAAACTGCCGATTTTCCCAGGCGTCGTCCACCAACTTCTGCAATTCTTTAATCATATCGATCGTATATAGCGTTATTTATAGGCGCAAAGAAAACAAATTCTTCTGACTTACGCCCCAAAACCGGGCATTTTCGCTAAATTTGTGATATGGCCAATGAAGGCGAAAAACTACGTATCGATAAATACCTGTGGGCTATCCGGCTGTTCAAAACGCGAAGTCTGGCGACGGAGGCCTGTAAAGCCGGACGGGTGAAACTCAATGGACAGAACCTGAAACCATCCGCCCTGGTAAAGGTGGGCGACACCTATCATATTCAAAAGGGCGCGGAGCGGAAAGTGGTCAAGGTGACCGCGCTATTGGATAAGCGGGTAGACGCCAAAACGGCGGTAGGCTTTTATGAAGACCTCACGCCCATAGAAGAGACCTATGGTTACAAAGCGAAGTACCACGCTCCGCTGCTCAAACGGGATCGGGGAGCCGGGCGCCCCACCAAAAAAGAGCGCCGGGAAATCGACGGGTTACAGCAGGATTGGCAGGAAGAAGAGCACTAGGGTTTGTTGAACTTTTGCGCTTCGATGTTGACCAACGCTGCTGCCAGGGGATAAGTGATGCTCTGGGTCGTATCGCTGCCGACAAAGCGGGTCGGCAATACCAGTCCGCCGCCGATATCCTTAAATCCACTGACCGAAAAATGGGCACTGTCTGGATTCGATTTCCACTCCTGGATTTTGCCGGTTTGCGTGTCGATGAACAATTGCCCCTCTACGGCCGCTTCGAAGGCGGTTCTATTGTTTTTGACGTTGATAACAGTGAACTGGTTTGAGCCGATCAGCTTTTCGCCTTCTACAGCATACGTAACGTTATCGCCCTCCAGCACGGTGGGGAGGAATAACAGGTAGGCATCCCGCTCAAATTCGGCGGTCACTTCTTTGATGATATCTGCTGCAGTCTGCGGACTGCTGGATGGTGCGCCGTTGACGTATACTGTGCCTTTGGCGGTTTTGATGTTGAATAGCACAATCAGTGCCTCATCCACTGTGGTGACGCCCTCAAAACGGCAATTTCCCGTTTGCCTATCCCATAAATAGGTGCGTTCGCCCCGGATGAACGAATGGTCGTCGCCGCCTACGCAGCTGAACATAAAATAGCGGGCAAGCTGCCAATTCGCCTTTCCGCCCATGGCCTCCCATACTTTGGTCTCGACTTGTATATCGGTATCTTGACTTTGGACAGTTTTAATGCAAATCAACAACGCAACGAGAAGGCTTAGCTTGAAATGGACTAATGTATACTTCATCTCTATGATTCTTTCCCCTCAATAAGCCAATTCAGCTATATTGAACGTGCGACACACAAATGATCGCCACCGGAATTAACGCTTTTGATTGATAATAACAACTAGCGAAGTCGTTTTGTTTTTGGATACGTGTTATAGGCGGGGCAGGTCTTTCTTGAGCAGGACTGCATCGTTAGCGAGGCAAACAGGATGAGTATGGTGCCAATGATTAATGTCCTTTTCATGCGATAGATCGTTATCAAGTCGTAAAGTTAACGTTGAACAGCCAATCTTCCAAATCCGCGAGCAATTACTTCATTGCTCCGGTGCTCCATGCTGCCATCTGGATGGCGGTCACCGCTGCCTCTTCTCCTTTGTTGCCATGCTTACCACCGGCTCTATCCAACGCCTGCTGCAGGTTATCTGTCGTTAAAACGCCAAAGATAACCGGTTTATTGTACTTCAAGGCCACTTGGGTGATCCCATGGGCAACCGCGCTACAGATAAAGTCGAAGTGTTTGGTCTCTCCTTGAATGACACAACCTAAGCAGATCACGGTATCCAACGCGGTGTCCCGCAGCATGATGTCGGCTCCGCTCGTCAATTCATAACTGCCCGGCACCTGCATCACGTTGATGTGATGGGGAAGCGCGCCGTGTTTTTCCAAGGCCGCATAAGCACCGTTCAACAGACGCCCTGTCACCTCGGCATTCCATTGCGATACCACGATTCCGAATCGATAGGAGGCCGCTGAAGCAATCTCCATGTGGGAGAAATCTGATAAATTTTTGTGGTGACTTGCCATGTTCGTCAATAACAAAGGCCGCCTTCATTGGCAGCCGCTAGACATTCAGCTGTCGCAAAAAACTATAATTGTGCTTCTGCCCGCGCGATATAGCTTTCAATGGACGTGGCCTCGTGGCTGGATGGAAAATCCGATTGGATCTGTTTATAGGCCTCGAGCGCCTGTTTGAAATCATTCTGCGCCTCGTATACCAACCCCAATTTTTTGAGCAGCAACGGAGATGTAAAGGTATTGGTGTTTTTCTCGGCGGCCTTTTTATAATAAGAAGCGGCTTTCTTATAGTCCTTGAGTTCGGAATAGGCGTCGCCCAGAAGTCCGATGACCAAGGGATCCAATATCGCGCTGCCGGTGCTGCTGTATTTTTCCAACGCATCTACTGCCTCTTGGTATTTGCCCTGACGCAGATATAGGCCGCCTAAGTACGCATTGGCGACGTTGGCCGACTTGGTATTTTCGTATTCGTCAGCAATTTCTTTAAATCCGGGATAGGATCCGTCACCGTCGATAGCCCGTTGCTGCAACGAGTCAACGGTGGCATATGCCTCTGCTTTGTAGAGCTGGTCGGCCGCCGTCTCGGCCCGTGGAGCCAAATAGAATCGTTGGTATCCGATATACAGTAAAATCAGTACGACAATCCCGCCGACGATGAAAACCAGGCTTTTCTGATTTTCTAAAATGAAACTGCGGTTTCCAGGTTTTTTTGAGGACGCCGCAGGGGTATGATGTTTTTGATTATCTGACATTTCTAATACTAAAATTCGGATTGCAAAAATACACTTTTACAAATGATATGCAAGGGGTTTTTTTGCAAGACTTGGTTCAGACGTCGAGGCTGTTTTTTTGGCGCTCATCCAATTCCTCATAGATGGAATTGTTGCTTTTGAATTCGGGCACCAATTCTTTCATTTTCAATACGATCTCCCGTTCACTTTGGTTTTTAGCGATGCTGATGAGGTGGGTTATTTGCTGTTCTACGTAGTCGAAGTCGTACATCCTGACTTTGGCAACCATGATTTTGCGGTGGTGGGTAGGCAGGGTATTTTCCAGGTCATTGAGCAGCTCTTCGTATAACTTCTCGCCCGGTCTCAATCCCGAGTATTCGATATTGATATCTTTATTGGGGATCAGCCCAGACAGTTTGATCATCTTGGTGGCCAGTTCGACGATCTTCACAGACTTGCCCATATCGAAGACATAGATCTCCCCACCTTTGCCCATGGATCCGGCTTCCAATACCAACTGGCAAGCTTCGGGTATGGTCATAAAATACCGGCAGATTTCCGGATGGGTGACCGTTACCGGTCCGCCTCGTTCAATCTGTGCCTTGAAACGGGGGATGACCGAACCATTCGACCCGAGCACGTTGCCGAAGCGGGTGGTGATAAAGCGTGTATGAGCGGTATCTTGCTGTGTCAGGTGGTTGAAGTACGTTTGTACATAAATTTCGGCTATCCGTTTGGAGGCGCCCATGACGTTGGTCGGATTCACCGCCTTATCTGTGGAGATCATCACAAACTTTTCTACCCCATACCTGACCGCTAGTCGGGCAATGAGCCGCGTGCCCATGATATTGGTACGCACGGCTTCCACCGGGTGGTTTTCCATCATGGGTACGTGCTTATACGCGGCCGCGTGATAGACATAATGGGGCTTGAACGTCCGGAAAAGCGATTCCATGCGCTCCTCATCGCGGATATCCCCGATGAACGCATGGTATACCTGGTTTTTTTGCGATTCTTCCAGTTCAAGCTGTAATTCATGCAGCGGTGTCTCGGCTTGGTCGCTCAGGATGATCATTTGCGGCGAAAAATTGCCCAGTTGTCTGGCGATTTCGCTGCCAATGGATCCTGCCGCGCCGGTAACCAATATGCGTTTGCCGGACAGCTGATGGCGTATCGATTGGTTACTGATTTTGATGGGTTCTCTTTCCAGCAAATCCTCTATCCGCATCTTTTGGATTTGATTAGGCATCACTTCACCGTTGATGAGGCGGTGCACGGGAGGCATGGTGAGTACCTTGACATTGCGCTCCAAACAGAGATCTACGATGCTTGCCTTTTTTTCTACGGGGATATTGTGCGACGAGATGATCAATTCATCTACTTTGCCTTGGATGATGAGTTGCTCGAAATAATCCGTGTGATAGATGCGCACGCCATCAATGATCTTGCCTACTTTCTGAATATTATCATCGATGAATCCGACCAATACATTGTTCGCGTTGCGATCGTGGTCCAACGTCCGCTTGGCGGCGATACCGATATCTCCAGCGCCGTAGATCACGATCTGCCGACGGTTGACACGGATGTTTTTAATGGATAAAAAGAAGAGCTTTACGGTAGAACGGTAGGTAAATAACAGCAGGAAACTCATCAATCCGAAGGCAATGAGCTCACTGTTCGATAGTAAAGGCGAACGGTTGAATGCGATCAGGATGGTATTGAGCAAAAAAAGGATAAGCGCACATAGGGCCACCGACGATAAGATGCGAACGGAATCCAGCGCGCTGGTGTAACGTACGATGCCGGCATACATGCGCAGTCTATAGAAAACCACCGTATTGACGGCCAGCACCACCAACAGTTTGCGGCTAAAATCAGCGGAATTGATGGTTTCATAGGAGAAGCTGTTGAGCAGCAAATAAGCGAAAAACAGCGCAAATGCACTACAGCACAAATCGAGCGTGAAAATGATCCAGCGAGGAACGATGTTAAATCTATCAAACATCCAGCACGATTAAAAACAGAAATATAGATTCTGCATACCGTAAATGTGCCCAAATATACAGATTTTTCAAAAGCAAACAAGTGTTTCAATATTTTTTAAAGGGTTAGTGGCAAGCGCATTGGAGAAATGAACTGACCCATTCGTGCATAATTTAGCAGGGTTTTAACAAAACTTTGATTATTTTCGCATGTTGAACCCAAATTTTATTGAGAAAGTGACCGCAACATGAGCGAGCTATCAAAATTGGCGCACCAGGCATTATTGCAGCCGCAGGAAGCCATGCTGGAGACAGGGAACAAGAAGAACAGCCTCTACATCGGGATACCCAAGGAGATCAGTTTTCAGGAAAACCGTGTGCCACTGACGCCGCTTTCGGTAGCGCTGCTCATTGAGAATGGCCATGAGGTGGTATTGGAAAGCGGTGCGGGGGAAGGGGCCAATTTTCTCGACCACCATTACAGTGAGCAGGGCGCGCTCATCGTACATCAAAAGGAAGAAGTATATAAAGCCAATATCATCATCAAGATCGCGCCGCCTACGATGGAGGAGATCGGCATGATGCGTAGTGGTCAGGTGCTGCTTTCTTCGCAGCAACCTACATTGATGACGCTCGAACACCTTCAGGCGCTCATGAAAAAGAAGGTCACCGCGCTTTCTTATGAATACCTGCGCGACGAGGGCAACACGCTCACCGTGGTGCGCGCCATGAGTGAAATCGTGGGTGCCACATCGGTCCTGATCGCGGCGGAATACCTGAGCAACGTATTTAATGGCAAGGGACTGATGCTGGGCGGGGTGACCGGCGTGCCGCCGACGGAGATGGTGATCTTGGGCGCGGGCACGGTCGGCGAGTTTGCCGCACGGACAGCCATTGCATTGGGTGCACAGGTCAAGGTGTTCGACAGTTCGATCTATCGGCTTAGGCGTTTACAGAACAACGTAGGCAGCCGGGTGTTTACCTCGGTCATCCAGCCCATCGTGCTGCGCAAGGCAGTCATCGGTTGCGATGTGGTCATCGGAGCCATCCGGGCCTCCAATGGACGAAGTCCGTGCATCATCAGTGAGGAGACCGTCTCGAAGATGAAGCCCAATTCGGTATTGATCGACATCAGTATCGACCAGGGAGGGTGTTTTGAGACCTCTGAGATCACGAACCATGAGCAACCGGTATTCCGGAAATACGATGTCATCCATTACTGCGTACCCAACATTGCCTCGCGGGTGGCGCGCACGGCTACCTACGCGCTGACCAACATTTTCACACCCATTCTCTTGGATATCGGTGAGATGGGAAGTATGATGAACCTGATTTGGGCAAGGCCCGGTGTCCGAAACGCGATTTACCTCTATCAAGGACACCTCACGAATAAAGATATGGCAAACAGATTTAATCTTACCCCTAAGGATTTGGATTTGCTGGTTGTGTCTAATCACTAACAAACCGTTGACCGATGAAGCGCTTAAGCATGTTATTATGTAGCAGTATCCTGCTCGCAGGAACCGTGTCCAAGGGACAGACCGTCTTGAATTTATATACGGAAGAAGTACCCAACAGTAAACCGTTCCCATTGGAAGAGACCACGGCCACGGATGACAATGGGATCACCCGTGTGTCGGGCGTGACGGTGCCCACGCTTACCCTTTATTTGCCTCCGGCAGATGTGAAGAATACAGGCAAGGCGGTGATCATCTGTCCGGGTGGCGGCTACAGCATTTTGGCCATCAGCCATGAGGGCCACGATGTGGCAAAATCGCTTGCTGCCAATGGCATAGCCGCATTTGTACTGAAGTACCGGCTGCCCAAAGCAGAAATCATGGTAGACCAGCGTATTGGTCCGCTGCAGGATGCCCAGCGCGCCATCCAGTTGGTCCGGGAGCGGGCAGATGAATGGGGGATCGCCAAGGACAAGATCGGTATTGCAGGCTTTTCGGCCGGGGGGCATTTGGCGTCGACGCTCTCCACCCACTATGCGGAGGCGCTCATCGCCAACCCCAAGGGTACATCGCTGCGCCCCGATTTTTCGTTGCTGTTGTATCCCGTTATCAGTATGCAGGAAGGGATGACCCATGGGGGGTCGCGGAATAACCTGTTAGGCAGCGATCCGGAGCAGGAAGATATCATCCGGTTTTCCAATGAATTGCAGGTGACGGCCGATACACCCCCGGCATTCTTGGTGCACGCGGAAGATGACAAGGCAGTACCCATTGGCAATAGCGAGCGGTATGTTGCCGCTTTGGAAAAGCATAACGTCAGCGCCAAGCTGATCACTTATCCGGCAGGCGGACATGGATTTGGTTTGCACAACAAAACCACGACGGACAAATGGTTTGATCATTTTTTGGAATGGCTTAACGGCATGTGAGTTGAACGCATCAATCGAACCAGCTGGAAGCTGAGCATTCGCGGGGAGCGAAGCCAGCTTGCCAGTGATTCACAAACACACATTATATCGTTTCGCCCATAGTAGGCTTTTCTTTTATGCTCACGTTTATTAGACGTAGCTGCACGCAAAACGTTGCACGCGATACCAAAAAAATATAAAGAACGTGCCTAAGTTGTAATATGCAGTAGATCAGTGTAATAGATTTTGACTCGGTTTCCCGACTGTTCGGAATCGAACAACAGGTGTCCAAAAGCGGACAATAACGATGAACCAGCACTTATCATTTCGGCGTACGCGCATTGCCCCGACACCCAGCGGGTACCTCCATTTGGGGAATGTATGCTCGTTTGCGCTCACGGCGTCGCTGGCCCGGCAATCGGGCGCACGTATTTTGCTGCGGATAGACGACCTGGATCGATCGCGGGTGAGGCGGGCCTATGTGGAAGACATCTTTGAGACGTTGAACTACCTGGAGCTGCCCTGGGACGAGGGCCCGAGCGACTACGGGCAATATGAGACTACCTATTCGCAGCGGCATCGCATGCCCTTGTATCAGGATGCGCTGGGACAATTGCGGAGACAAGGCGTGGTGTTCGCCTGCGAGTGCTCACGGACTACGTTATTTGAACACCATCCGCAAGGCTTTTATACGGGCACCTGCAGGGACAAGGGATTGCCGCTGGACGGCCCGGGGTACAATTGGCGTATCCACACGGCTGATGCGCCGCTTCCACCGGCGATGCATGATTTCGTCGTTCGGAAAAAAGATGGATTCCCGGCTTATCAGCTCACATCGTTAGTGGATGATGTACATTTCGGCGTAGATCTGATCGTCAGAGGCGAAGACCTGTTCGAGTCGACCCAGGCACAGACCCACCTCGCGAAGGTACTTGGATACGACACCTTTCTCAACGCTACGGTGCATCACCATGCCTTGCTGATGGCCGGTCAGGATGAAAAACTGTCTAAATCGACGGGAGCCACTTCCATTCAATACCTCCGCAAGCAGGGTAAGCCCAAAGAAGACGTGTACGGGATGCTCGGTGCAATGCTCGGGTTGGATCATCCGATAGCCAGTTGGCAGGCGCTGGGCGAAGCCATGCTTCCTTGAGGAAGACCCCACCGATAACCCGACGGTTACCGTCAATACCCATACTTATCCTTCCAATCGCGGCGCAGCTTCTCCCGCAACTTCTCTTCGGCGGGGTTTTTTCCGGGATCATACAACTTCGTGCCGCTCAAACCTTCGGGCATAAATTCCTGGTTTACAAAATTGCCCTCGTATGCGTGTGCATATTGGTAAGCTTTGCCGTAATTCAGTTGTTTCATCAGCTTGGTGGGTGCATTGCGGATATGAAGGGGGACAGACAAATCGCCGGTTTGCTTGACCAATGCCTGGGCTTTGTTGATGGCTTCATAAGCAGCGTTGCTTTTCGGTGACGAGGCAAGGTACGTGACGGTCTGTGAGAGTACGATGCGCGACTCCGGCCAGCCGATCACGTTTACCGCTTGAAAGCAATTATTGGCTAAGAGCAGCGCATTTGGATTGGCATTGCCGATATCCTCCGAGGCCAGAATAAGCAGCCTGCGAGCGATGAACAGCGGATCTTCGCCACCTTCGATCATGCGGGCCAGCCAATAGACGGCTGCGTTGGGGTCGCTGCCACGGATGGACTTGATAAAGGCCGATATGATGTCATAATGCTGCTCGCCGGCTTTATCGTAGATGGCCATGTTTTGCTGGACCTGCCGGAGGACGAAGTCATTGGTGATTTCGAGCGGTTGCCCGCCCGCCGCGCCGACGATTAAATCGAGTATGTTCAACAGCTTGCGGGCATCCCCGCCCGAAAGCCGGAGCAGGGCCTCATGTTCGCGCACCGTGATCTGCTGTTTGCTGAGGTATTCATCTTCGTGGATCGCCTTGTCGATAATGCTGCGCAGCTCATTTTCAGACAGGTGCTCCAATACATATACCTGGCAACGGGAAAGCAGGGCCGAGATCACCTCGAAAGAAGGGTTTTCAGTGGTGGCGCCGATCAGCGTGACCACTCCCCGCTCCACAGCGCCCAAAAGCGAATCCTGTTGCGACTTGGAAAACCGATGGATTTCATCGATAAACAGAATGGGTTGCTCTTGCTGGAAACGGCGAAGCTGTTCGGCTTTTTCGATGACCTCCCGTACGTCCTTGACGCCCGAATTGATGGCACTCAGGCTGAAAAATGGACGGTTCAGCTGTTTGGAAATGATGAAGGCAAGGGTGGTTTTGCCCACGCCCGGCGGTCCCCATAAAATCATGGAAGGGATGTTTTGCTGAAGAATGGCGTTGCGCAGCACGGCTCCTTCGCCTATAATATGCCGCTGGCCCACATAATCGTCGATCGTTGTGGGGCGCATACGCTCCGCCAATGGAATCCGAGTTGCCATGTTTTTTAGCAAAAATAGCAGGATTGCCGGACAATCGAAAAATATAAGGAACAATTTTTGTATCTTAGTGGCAGATTGGAATAATTATATGAAGGTTAAACAGAGGCTGTCAGCCCATGCAGCATGCTTTTGCTTCTCTTTTTGCGCCTTTTTGGGCAATGGTTTTGCGCAGCAGCATGTTGATTTTTCGGGCCGGATTGCAAAATACGATACTACTTTTAGCGGGATAGGTCCCGAAGTTTATTTTCTACCGCCACCAAAAACCGTCGAAGAATTGCTGGACGATCGTTATGCCGAGAAAGAAATTGACTCCGCGTTGGTGGAAGACTATGTCAACAGGATGAGGTATTATCACCGGTTTGCCATAACCGGGGGCGGTCAGGTAGCGGCGAAGTATATCCCCATTGCGGAAGCGCAATTATCAAGTGTAGAAGGTAAGCTACTAATGGCAGCAGACCAGGCTAATTCGCCGCAAGAGCGTAATCTACTGGCCGATGTCGAAAATCGTTTGGCCATGGAATATGTGGCATTGGGGGCGGTTGATCTGGCGGTTGAATTTTTCGAAAAGGCGATGCAGGCAAAGCAGACGCTGGGCAATGTAGCCGACTGGGAAGTCGTTGCCCATAACCTGTCGGTTACCTACGAATACCTCGGACAGTTAGACAAGGCCAACGGCTTGCGCCAGCAATTATATGACAGGGCCGTAAAAGCACGGAATAATAGCCGCCAAGCCGAAGCCTTGATGGAGTTGGCCTTGATAAAGGCGAAACAGGGACTTACCGCAGAGGCCGAACGGGACATCATCCGCAAGGCAGTTCCCTTGTTCCGGCGTGCACGGAATGAGGCCGGCCGTGCGGAGGCATTCCGCATGTTGGCCGATATTTACACACTGCAGCATAAGTACCCCGAGGCCCAATGGTTCTTGGTACAGGCCAAATCGATCGTCGACCGGGAGGGGCTGCCCGACCAATTGCCGGAGATCATATTCAACCTGGCCGAAACGAAGATGCATGCGGGGAACCCACGTGTGGCAATCGAAGAGTATAAGGCGGCGGACGGACTGGCCCGAAAGGATCACATGGTGGGCATGCAGCTGGCGATACAGGACGCCCTGGGCAATCTGTATCACCAAGCGGGCGATTATGATGGGGCAGCCCTTGCGCTCAACCGATATGATACCCTCAAAAACATGTTGTTCAAGGGAGAAGCACCCGTAGACAACTGACCCGATGGCGTTTGTAACAAATAAAACGCAAACAAATCCAATAGTGATCGGGTAATTATAATAAGCTTTTTTTTGATTAAATTTAACGGCTAAAATAGAAAGATGAGATTGTGGTTAACCGCAATCGGATTAAGGAATACAATAGAAAGTATGGAGAATATGTTGAAGAAAGTGTTTTTTGTGTTGTTTGTGGTAGCCATAGCAGCGTGTGGGTCTAAACCGCGCGTCAATCTGGAAACGGAGGCGGAGGCATTGAAGCCAACGGCTCAGCATGCGGTGATCGCCAAAGACGTGGTGAGTTTATTTGAATCGGTAAGCTATAAGAAGGTCCCATTTAATGATTCCATTTCGTCCATCATCTTCGATAACCTGATCGAAGCCATGGACCAGGGCAAGAATTACCTCATGCAGTCGGACCTGGATGAGTTTGAGCAATATCGTAATACATTGGGACAGGATTTCCGCGATGGGGACCTGAGCGCAGCATACCATGTTTTCAATGTCTATATGAAGCGTTACCTCGATCGGTTGAATTATGCCTTGACGCAGGTCGACGCTGCCCACGACTTTTCGGTAGACGAGCAGTATGTCTACAACCGGGAAAACGAAGGGTGGTTCGCTTCAGAATCGGAAGCCAACGATCAATGGCGGAAGCGCGTAAAATATGATCTGCTCAATTTGCGGCTTAGCGGAAACGGGAGCGATTCGGCGGCTGTAAAGCAAAAAGAGACCTTGACAAACCGGTATAAGAATTTGGTGTCGATGGCCAAAAAGACCGACAACAATGAGGCCTTTCAGGTCATCATGACCGCATTGACTGATGCCATTGACCCCCATACCAGTTATTTCAACCCGTACTTCGCTCAGCGGTTTAACGAGGAGATGGCGAACACCTTCGAGGGAATCGGCGCGCGGCTTACCACGGAAAACGAGATGGTCAAAGTGGCGGATATCATCGTAGGCGGACCGGTATATAAGGAAAAAGCGCTGCAGATCGATGATCGTATTATCGCCGTAGCGCAAGGCAAAGACGGAGAATTTGAGGAAATTATCGGCTGGAAGCTGGATCATGCGGTTGCCAAAATCAAGGGCCCCAAAGGTACGGTTGTACGCTTGAAAGTGATCCCTGCGGGACAGGAGCTCAGCGCTGAGCCGAAAATCGTATCACTGACGCGCGAACGGGTAGTCATTGAAGACGAGTCGGCCAAGCGGGAGATCAAAGAAGTGGTGGGAGATGATGGAAAGACCTATCGCGTGGGCGTGATCAGTTTGCCCAAATTTTACATCGATTTTGAAGCATACCGCAAGAATGATCCCAATTATAAGAGTACCACAAGGGATGTGCGCCTATTGCTCGATACACTGAAACAAGAGGGCGTAGACGCTGTCGTAATGGACCTGCGCTTCAACGGCGGCGGCTCCTTGCAGGAATCGATCGAGCTGACCGGCTTATTTATTGACAAAGGCCCCGTGGTACAGGTACGGGATACCCACGACCAGATCGAGGTCAATAGCGACAGCGACGGGAGCGTGGCGTGGGATGGCCCGATGGGTGTGATCATCAATCGATTCAGCGCCTCGGCATCCGAAATTTTTGCGGCGGCCATTCAAGATTACGGCAGAGGGATCATCCTGGGCTCGCAATCCTATGGTAAAGGGACCGTCCAGTCGGCCATTGACATGAGCCGGGTGATCAGCCCAACTGATCGGTTATTGCTGAGAGCACAGTCATCGGCAAACAAAGAGGGTGCTATTCCGGTAGGTGCTCCGCAGTTCGGCCAAATCAACCTTACCTTGGCCAAGTTTTATCGCATCAACGGCAGCAGTACTCAGCATAAAGGCGTAGAGCCGGATATCATATTCCCGTCGTTATACTCGGCAGAGAAATACGGCGAAGCCTCGGAACCCTCAGCCTTACCCTGGGATCAGATCAATGCATCGGATTTTGCAGCGGTGGCAGATTTGAAACCTTTTGTCGCTCAACTAGACAAGCGGCATCGCGCTCGCATGAATGATTCTCCGGCGTACAAATTCCTGCTCGAAGATATCGAACTGATGCAGCAAGAAGAGTCCAAAACCAGTGTCACCTTGCAGGAAGATAAGTTAAAAAAGGAGCGGGAGGAAGGCCGTTTGAAAAGCAAAAGCCGTACAGAAGCGCTTGAACAGATGAAAATCACCTCTATGGGAGGATTCGTGGCAAGCAACAATGCTGATGAAGGGCTCGATTTTATCCAGGAAGAGAGCCTGGCTGTAATGGCGGATTATGTAGGGTTGATGAAGAAATAAGAGCGGTATTAAAGGGAATTTCGTATCAGCACATTCGTGGGATTTCGCGCGACGACGGTTTTGCGGCGGAGGATAGCATCGCTCACCGCCTTCCCCATGGCTTCAAAATCCGTTGAAATCACCGTAATGCCATCCTCAAGGATTTCCTTGACGGCCGTATCATTATAGGAGATGAGGCCGATGTCTTTGCCGAGTTTATAACCCTTAGCACGCGCTAGTTTGATGAGTGCCACATCGTCCGTGTCATAGCGGCTGAAGGTGATGTAGGCGTTTCCCTTTTTGAAATTTTCCGCCTCTACTTCATGCTGAATAGCGTAAGGGAAATCTTGTTCCACACAGAATTTTAGGAAGCCATCTACGACATTGCGGGCATGGGTGGCTTCCGCTGGCGCGATCAGTACAAGCTTTTTGTATTTGGATAAACGTGTTTCCAATTGGCTTAAGCCATCGTAAATATCATGCTCGAAATCTTGGTATACACACGTGTACTCGCCATCCAACCCCGGCTGGTTATAGTCAATGATGATGCGTTTTTGGGCGGGGATTAAGTTGAGCGCCTCCCTGGGATCTTCTCGGAGGAACGTAACGACAACAAAATGGGTATAGCTGGCGAGGTTCTCGCGGATGAGGTTTTCGAATACCCTGAAGTTGTGATGGTGGAAGTACACATCCACATCGGCCACATCCTTAAGCTGGTCGAACAGCGTATGATAGAATTTATCCCGCATGACGTTCATCTTGTCCAACAGCAAGAATACGCGGAACGTGTGATCTACCGATTTTTTCCTGACATAGTAGCCCTTGCGGTAGATGGATTCGATGATGCCTTTTGCCAATAAATGGTTCAAACCTTTCAGCAACGTTTCCTTGCTCATGCCGAGTTGACGTTCGAATTGCTTGAGGGACGGTAGCCGGTCGCCAATATGCAGCTGGTCAGATTCGATAAGCCCATTGATGTGATCCACCAGCTGGAGGTATTTCATACGGGAATCTGATTTTGCCGCTTTGCTTGCCGTGCGGTTACTTGTTTTCTGTGATTGCATTGAACGAACCGGAAATTAAGTAGGCAAAGGTAAACAAATACCCTATCAAACCAAACCAGCAAAGAATGCTTGCGATTTTTTACTTTATTCATTATTTATCAGTGATATATGAATTATAATTAAAATTATTTGGCGGTAATAAGGAAACTGGTTATACTTGCATTGTGGTTTATTACCAGACCACACCAGACCAGTTATACGGAGGAAAGAATTAACCAATTATGATCGATTATGAATAGATTTACGTGTATTTTACTTGGCCTCTGCTGTTGGGCGACTGCGGTCGATGCACAGCAGACCATTACGGGGACTGTTACCGATGGCAATGACGGGTCGCCGCTACAAGACGTTACGGTTTCCATCCCGGAGACCAATCAAACGACCGTCACAGACGAACAAGGGAGGTATCGGATTGCCGCACAAAGCGGATCCAAGCGGCTGGTGTTTTCGCTGCTTGGCTATGCGCGCGCAGAGGAGGCGATCGCGACACGCTCCGTGATTGACATTGCCCTGACGCCCGAGGAGCAGGGATTGGATGAGGTGGTCGTGGTGGGATACGGCACGCAACGCAAGATTGAGACGACGGGTTCCATTGCCTCGGTAAAAGCGGAGGAGTTGACCCAGATGCCGGTAACCAATGTGGCGCAGGGGTTACAGGCACGGGTGGCCGGCGTACAGATCAACCAAAACTCCGGCTCGCCGGGTGGGAATATCAGCGTGCGGATACGGGGTATCAACTCGATCAACGGTAGCTCGGAACCCCTATATGTGGTAGATGGTATCCAGATTTCAAACGGCGGGGGCATCAACGAGGTGAGTCCGCTGTCTACTATTAATCCCAATGACATCGAGTCTGTGGAGGTGCTCAAAGATGCTTCGGCCGCCGCCATCTACGGGGCACGGGCGGCCAATGGCGTGGTGCTGATTACCACTAAAAGAGGTAAAGCGGGAACGACGCGGGTTGATTTCGAGAGTTACTATGGCATCCAAAACGTTTCCAAAACCCTTGACGTATTGAACGCAGCGGAATTTGGGCAGCTGGAAAATGAAGTGTTCAACGATAATTTGTATGCAGACCCGGCATCGCTGGGCGAGGGCGTCAATTGGCAGGACCTCATCTTTCAGGATGCCCCCATCCAGAACCACCAGCTCACGGTAAACGGCGGAAGCGAAAAAACCCAACTGGCACTGTCTCTCAATTATTTCAACCAGGAAGGGATCATCATCAATTCGGGATTCGAACGTTATTCCCTCCGGCTAAATATGGACCACCGCATTAACGACCGCCTGAAACTTGGAAGCAGCATTTTGGGAACCTACTCGGTGAATCAGGGCATCAGTGCCGGCTCCACCGATCTTGGGAATGCGGGCGTGGTGACAGCCAGTGTGCTGGGTGCCGCTGTGGGTGCCCCGCCAACCTTAGAAGCTTACCGTGCAGACGGCAGCCTATATCCGTTCGCTGAACAGCGCGGGGGCAGGTACCGGGAGGTTGTTAATCCACTTAACTTTACGGAAATCCTGCAGCAACGGGCGATCAAACGAACACTGGCAAACCTTTATGGCGAATACGAGATTATACCGGGTTTGGTCTACAGGGCTTCCTTTAATGTCGATATTGATGACCGGTTGCACGATACGTACTCTCCCTTATCCATCATTGCCCAGCAGGATATCAATGAAAATTCGGGCTCGGCATCCAAAGACAATCGCGATTTCCTCAACCTGTTACACGAAAGCTTGGTTACATACACAACGCAAATCGCTGACAACCATTCGTTGAAACTGACGGGATTGTTTGCAACACAGTCTGAAAGCTACAAACGCAACTTGATAGAGGCTACCGGGTTTCCGAACGATGCCACCAAGAATGAGGCACTGCAATTGGCGTTGAACCGCAACGTATCGAGCGAACGTACGCTGCAACGGTTGGATTCGTATATGGCACGTATCAATTATGGGTATAAGGATAAGTTCTTCCTGGACATTACCGGACGTGTCGATGGCTCGAGTAAATTCGGGGCAAACAACAAGTATGGGTTCTTCCCGGCTATTTCGGCAGCTTATCGAATTATCGAAGAACCTTTCCTCCAAAACATACCGCAGCTTACCGACTTGAAATTGCGCGCAAGCTACGGCACCACGGGCAACGCAGCGGGCATATCGCCTTATCAATCACTGGCGATGGTGGCAGCAAGCGGAGGTTATAATTTTAATCATGGCTGGGAAACCGGCATTGCCACAACAGGCATCGCCAACCCGGATCTGCGTTGGGAAAAGTCCACACAGACGAATGTCGGGCTTGATATCAGTTTATTCAACAATAGGTGGTCTATCGTGGCGGATTACTACCATAAGCGTACAGATGATCTCCTGTTCGTAAAGGCACTGCCCTTTTCTTCTGGTTATAACACCATTACGGGAAACTATGCTTCCCTGGAAAACAAAGGGTTTGAAGTAGCAACCAACGCCGTTATTCTGGATTCCGATGTACAATGGTCGGTTTCAGCGAACCTAACGGCCAACAGGAACAAAGTGCTCGATTTGGATGGAGGTACTACCGATGAACGTTTTATAACGAACTATACCATACTGAAGGTGGGAGAGCCCCTGGGCCTTTTTAAAACGTATGTGTTTGATGGCATCAACCAAACCGGAGAGGCCATCATTTCGGGTTACGACGGGCGCTTGGGAGGCCATAAGGTACGCGACATCAATGAAGACGGGGCCATCGATACAGAAGACCAGATTATTACCGGCGACCCCAATCCGGATTTCATCTTCGGGTTTTCGACCAACCTCAACTACAAAAACGTCGACTTAGGCATATTCCTTTCAGGCAGCTATGGCAATGATATTTACAACATCAGCCGGTTGTCATTCGAGAATCCGCTCGGACAGCGGAATCTGCTGAAGGGGATGGTGAACCGCTGGACTCCGGAAAACCCCAGCAACCAATATGTCAGCCCGTTTGTAGCAGGCAGGTTGCCTATAACAGATTATGCCATGGAAGACGGTTCTTACTTGCGCGTAAGAAACATCAACTTGGGTTATACCATTCGCTCCGCTGGGAAAATTGACCGCATCAGGTTATACGTGAGCGCCAACAATCTTTTCACGTTTACCAATTACTCCAGTTTTGACCCCGAAGTGAATACCTATGCCGGTTCCAACACGACCTTCGGTATTGACAACCTGGTCTACCCGCAGGCGAAATCAATCCTGGGAGGCATACAGGTCAGTTTTTAATGGTTAGGTTATAAAAAGAAAGAATATCATGAAAACGCTTAATACACTATATAAAGCCATTCTTTTCCTGTTCATCAGCACAGGAATATCGTCTTGCAAACTGGATGAAACCATTTACTCGTCTATTTTTACAGAAGCTTATTACCAAACCGCTTCTGATGCCGAAAAAGCACTCGTTGCTGTGTACGGTTCTATGGGTGGGCTTTATGGTGGGCCAGCAGCCTTGTTGGTTCCGGATTTCAGCGATGACCAGACCTACCCGCGTGCGGTGGTGGGGCGTAATACGCTCACGCTTTTTACAATTGAACCAACGTACACGACACAACGGAGCCAGGGGAGGATCAGCGAATCTCCGGAACAGATATGGACCTCCGCTTACCAAGGTATCGAACGGGCCAATTGGATTATCGCTAAAGTGCCTGAGACCCAAATGGACGAAACACGTAAGCAACAGATTATCGGTGAAGCACATTTCATGCGCGCATTTTATCACTGGATGCTGGCCAAAAATTTCGGAGAAATCCCAGTGAAAATCGTACCTAGTGCCACGGAAGAACAGGCCTATACGCCGAAAAGTACACTGGATGAGGTATATGCACAAATCTACGTAGATTTGGATATGGCTTATAACGCAGGGTTACCTTCGTTTCCGGCAGTAGAGCCGGGGAGACCATCACGGGAGACGGTCAACGCATTGTATGCAAAGGCGGCATTGTATCATGAAGATTGGGACACTGCCTTGCAAAAGGCCGAATTGGTGTTAACTTCGGGGGCGTATACATTAATCGATGACGCGGTTAGCCTTTTCCATTATGCGAATGAAGAGGAAGCGAGGAAGGAAGTGATCTGGGCGTTTGAAGTGGATGCCATTTCACCGGGCAACGGGCACCAGTTGGTGGGCCTAATGGGACCGTCTGGAAGCGGTGGGGTGGAATATGGCCGTACCACGTATGGTTCCATGTTTGCCTACATGGCTTTCTTCAACTCCTTCGACGAAGCAGATGAACGGAGATTGTTGCTGGATACCACCTATCTGGACAAGTCAGGCAATTGGGTACCCCAGCGAGCTATTACACCGATCACGCCCGAGGGCGTATTGATAAAAAAATATCAGGACCCTGTTTCGACAACGAGTTCGACCCGGAACATTCCAATTTTCCGGCTAGCCGACATTTATCTCATCGCAGCCGAAGCGGAAGCTCGCTTGAACGGCCCCACCGCCAAGGCGTACGGTTATGTCAATACCATTAGGAACAGGGCGGGACTTGGCGACCTGGACCCGGGATTGAGCCAGGAAGGTTTTGTGGATGCGGTGATCCAGGAACGGGCTTGGGAGTTTTTTGCTGAGGGCGACCGCTGGTATGACCTGACCCGCACCGGGAAATTCCTGGAGGTGATCCCCAATGCGGTTAACGATGTGTACCCGGTGCGAAACGTACAACCGAAGAACAGGTATTTCCCCATTCCCCAAGATGAGATAAATGCTAACCCGGAACTGACTCAGAATCCCGATTGGAATTGATGGATGATGCGTAAACAGGTATTGATCATATTGATCGCTATGGTAGGTGCGACGAACGGATGCGGACTCACGGCAAATGCTCAAGATTCGTTGGCTCACCCCGTGGAAGCATTCAACGGGGTGAGCTATGATCTACAGCTCATCCGTGATAGCGCAGGTATTCCCGAATATTACCATGCCTACATCTTCACGCCGGTATGCGATGACGATATCTGTAAGCCGGTCTATATCAATCTCTATTGGGATTTACTGGGCAACTATGTCCGCTATGCCATCCCGCCCGAGGAACCATTGACCAAAATGGATCATGCGGAATTCCATCCAGCGGAATACGAGAAGCTGCATCAGATCCTGGCTGACCCTAAGTCGTTGCTCAACGATTATAAGATGGAAGAGCTGGTTGAATCGACGACCCGCACCGTACCGGGGGAGGTAGACGCTGTTACAGGAGCCACGACCAAGTCCCTGCAGGCAGTGGTGATACCCGGGGCACTGTACACGTGCTATACCCTGTGGCACATCGTGCACGGCAGCGTGGTTGATACCATCGCCAACATCACCGATTCCATCATGGATACTCAGTTGCTGTCTCACTTTCTGACAAGCAAGAATCACCATTATCAGTACTATGCATTGGATCGAGTAGTGGATGCGGAAGGGAAGGTGGAGACCGCTTATGAACAAAAGGTCGTCGACCTGATCCGAAGCCCCAATGTGTTCTTGGCCACCCATGTCTTAAAACGACTTTCGTCTGGCTATTTTTCCGACGCTGAGGGGCAATACTGGCTATGGGAGACATTCCAGACCGGGAGCTATAGACTGAAACTCGGGGTATTGGAAAAATTGAACCAGCTATCCCTGACCGAAGGTTTGCGAGACCTATTGAAAACGCATAGACGCAGTTTCAACGAGGATATCGCCCAACGGATTGAACATTTACTAAACAAACAATCATGATGACGCATATGAAACTAGCCGTTCGTTACTTTTTTTTCCTCATCCTGCTTGTGGTGGTATCGCTGCAAGCCAAGGCACAAACCCAGCTCTTAGTTGAAACGGAATCATTCGATGATCCCGGTGGTTGGGTCATCGATCAGCAATCGTTTCCAGTGATCCAATCATCTTACCTGATGGCCCATGGTATGGGACGGCCCGTGAAAGATGCGTCAACGACGGTGCGGTTTGAGCAGCGCGGCAACTATCATTTATGGGTACGAACGAAAGATTGGGCACCATTCCCGAAAGGACCGGGGAGGTTTGAAGTGTGGGTAAACGGAAAGCAGCAGGGCGGTGTTTTTGGCGAGAGTGGCTCGGTAGATTGGAAATGGTATTATGGTGGCGAAGTTAATATTGATCAGCCCGATACAGAAATCCGTTTGAAAGACCTTACCGGGTTTAACGGGCGCTGCGATGCGTTATTGTTTAGTACCTCCGACGCCGAACCGCCGCAGGATTTTGCAGGCATGTCTAGCTTAAGGCACGAGCTTCTTGACCTGGCTGGTACAAGAGAAGACGCCGGCCAGTTCGACCTTGTGGTCGTGGGCGGAGGTGTGGCAGGTACGTGCGCGGCGATCGCTGCCGCCCGATTGGGGCTCACGGTTGCGCTCATACAGGATCGCCCCATACTCGGAGGCAATAACAGCTCGGAAGTGCGTGTGCACCTGCGAGGAGATATCGACAAAAACCATCACCCCAAACTGGGCAGAATCGTACGTGAACTCGACAACGGCGACCCAGGAAATGGCAACCCGGACGGCGGTGAGTACGGGGACCAACGGAAGCTCGACATCATTAAGTATGAAAAAAACATCAAGTTGTACCTGAATACCCATGTGTATCAGGTAGAAATGGATAAAGGCAAGATCGTGGCAGTCATTGGCCGTGATATCAAAACGAATAAAGAAACCCGGTTTGCGGGCACTTATTTTTCTGATTGCACGGGCGATGGTACCCTGGGCCACCTCGCCGGAGCGGACTACCGGATGGGGCGAGAAAGCCGGACGGAAACGGGCGAATCGCTGGCCCCGGAGAAAGCCGATGATTTTACGCTAGGGACATCCAACCTATGGGCCTCGCTGCCGGTGGACTCGGTGACCAGTTTTCCGGAAACGCCCTGGGCCTTGCCGTTTTCGGATGAATACCACATCGATGAGGTGCAGTCCGATTGGCAATGGGAAACGGGCTTTGGCAATATGAACACCATCACCGAGGCCGAAAAAATCCGGGATCATAACCTCCGCGCGGTGTACGGTAATTGGTCATATCTCAAAAACAACAAATCCGAAAAATACGGCAAGCGAGAATTGGCGTGGGTGGCCTACATCGGCGGTAAGCGTGAGTCGCGGCGACTAATGGGCGATCATATTCTCACCCAAATGGATATTCAGGAAGGGAAGCTATATCCCGATGCTACGGTGACGGCTACTTGGACCATTGATCTCCATTTTCCGCAGCAGGAAAACAGTCTATATTTTCCCGGAGAGGAATTTTTTGCGGGTACAAAACACATTAAGGTAGCGCCATACACGATACCCTACCGTTGTTTATACAGTCGTAATATCCCGAACCTGTTCATGGCCGGCCGGAACATCAGCACCACCCATGTGGCCTTTGGAAGTACCCGGGTGATGCGTACCTGTGGTATGATGGGCGAAGTGGTTGGTATGGCGGCTTCTATTGCCAAGAAACACCACACCGACCCAAGGGGGGTATATGAAGCGCACTTGGATGAGCTCATGGGCATGATCAAAGATTGAAACGACGATATTCTGTAAAAGCCAACAGTAAGTATTATGCAGCATTTTTGTACGATAGCATTCGTGTTTATTATCTTCATGCAGTCGATCTCTGCCTCCCTCCACGCGCAATCGGATGTGCGATTAGAAAACCAACACCTCCGCCTCCAGTGGGAACGCACGCCGGATGGTTATGTCCTCGCGGAAATTACGATAAACCCAAAGAACGAACCCTTAACATTGGATCATCCACAAGGGGGCTATGTAGGGCTGTATTCGCAGGACAAGCCTGACACCACCGTAAACACCAAGGTCATGAAGGAAGCGCAAGGACACGTTTTTGACGACTATAAATACATCGTGAAACGGTGGAGGGACAATTTCCGTCCCGTGCCGCTTAATACCGCGGGGGCGTCAATCTGGTTTTTCCCCGCGCAAGCAAAAGCCACTTCGCAGGGCGTTGAGTTTATTCAGCAGGATGATCGGTTCACTGCGGAGATCACCTGGACATTGGACCGTTTGCATACCCACGATGTCGTGGTCGAGATGCGTGTTAAAGCGAAGAAGGCCGGTTATTTTTCGTTTGCGACGCCCACGCTTTTCAATATCGGGCACGATGATCTGGAATGGGCGATGCTGCCCGGTTATTTTCAGGGCCGGCGTATCCAGCCGGATTTGCTGCGTGCCTATGCCTATGGGCAAGGCGTGCCAAGCCTCCCGGTGGTGGTGCGCGAACGTGCGGCGAGTACGCTCGCCCCGCTCATCCAGAACAAACGGGGTGTGACGCTGGCGGTGATCCCAGCGCCAGGCATCGCTACCGATCCTTGGTCGGCCAGTAAGGACTCGCGGGCAGAATGGCGACTCGGGCTCTCCCTGATGAACCGGCAAGGACAGCTTTCCCCCACGCTTTACTATCCCGTATTGGGCGAGGTGGATTCCTACATGAATGCAGGCGACGAACGCATCTTCCGATTCCGGTATTCGCTGCAACGCAATGAATGGTTTAATGTGTACAAGCATGCCATTTACGACGTTTATGAATTTGAGAAAGCGGTTAAACTGAAGAACACACGCGAATCACTCTCTAATCGTATCCTTTCGATGTTGAAATATCTTAAAGATGACAGTACCTCGTTATGGAATGTGCGGAATTACCAAGGATTGCAAATCGGTGCACAGTCGTATTTGGGCGGTGTGGTGGGGGCCGACAAAGACGCCATGAAAAATGCAGATTACGGTGCGATGTGGATGTTGGCGCGGCTTACCGGGGATTCCCTGTTGAACGCAACGCGGTTATTGCCCGCAAGAAATTTTAAGCTGACGCAGCAGCAAACGGAAGGGGGTTTCTTTAAGGGGGCCGCCATGGGGCAGTATTACCTGTGGAAAAGCGAACGCTTTACCGAAGAATGGGGCGACCATGTGGAACCCATAGCGCTCACCTATTACACCATGCTTGACATCGGCAACATCCTGCTTTTTGAGCCGGATGATGAGGAACTGAAAGACCGCTTACGGAGCGGGGCGGACAAATTGCTGGATTGGCAGCAAACGGACGGAAGCTGGGTGGTAGCCTATGACCGGCATACCGAGCAACCTGTATTTACTGATCAACTGGATCTGCGCCCCACGTTCTACGGGTTGCTGGTGGCCTACCGTCTATTAGGGGATGAAAAATACCTTCAAGGCGCTATCAAAGGGGCAAATTGGTATGTTGAGAACGCCGTAGATCAGGGGCATTTTCTCGGTGTATGCGGTGATGTCCGGTTTGTGCCGGATTTTGCTACCGCGCAAAGTGCACAGGCGTTGCTCGACCTATATGAATTGACCACTGACAAGACCTATCTTCAAGCGGCGATTGATGCCGCTAAGATCTACACGGGTTCCATCTATACGCACCCCATCACGTCACAACGGTTGAAGGAAGTAAATGGAAAACAGAAAGAGGATTGGGAAATTACCCAGGTCGGCCTTAGTTTTGAACATGGGGGCACCTTGGGATCGGCGAACGGTGGCGGCCCGATACCGTTGGCGAGCCATGCCGGACTTTTCGTACGGATGGCTGATTTGACTGGAGAAAAACTCTTTTTGGATATGGCCCGTGCGGCCGCTTGGGGGCGGGATGCTTTTGTGGATTCGGCCACGCATGTGGCATCGTATTACTGGACGCGTATGGACGAAGGCCCGGGGCCGTTTCCTCATCATGCATGGTGGCAGGTAGGGTGGATCACCGATTACCTGATGGCAGAAATTACTTCCAGATCCAACGGACAGATAAGTTTCCCGAAGGGTTTTATCACACCAAAAGTAGGCCCCCATCAGCCTTATGGGTTTGCCGCGGGGGAAATCTTCGGTGCATCGGCAGATTTGTATTTGCCAGAAGACTTGGTGTCAGTCAGTAACCCGCGGGTTGATTTTATGGCGGCAAAAGCAACACATAGAAAGGATGTGTACCTTATTTTATTAAATAACAGTACCCGGGATCAGCAAAGTTCGGTTTCGCTTGGGGGTCTTCAGGCACGGGAGCTGTCTTCGCAGGCAGCATTGCTGGATGAAAAAGGAGATAAGCTCCAAGCGCTGCCATTGGAAGAAGGGGTTTTTCGGGTGGATATCCCAGCATTGGGGCTGAGGGTAGTGAAATTAGGTAACTAAGGGATTCAGGACATAACTTCGCTTTAAAATGAACGGAATAAGATTAGCCATTGTGGTGTTTGCTGGCGTTTTTTCAAACAGCGTGTCAGCTCAATATACTATTCAGCATCCGGATGCAATCCCGTTGCACGGCGAGTGGACATTTGCGCTTGATTTGGCCGATCAAGGGATAAGCGGGGAGTGGTACCTTGATAGCATAACCCGAGCTGGCAGGCAGGATAAGGTAACGGTACCACACTGCTTCTCTGCCGACCCCCGTTACCTATTCTATACGGGTACGGCCTGGTATCGCAAGTCGTTTGCCTGGAAGCCCGTGTCGGGTAAACGGGTGATTCTGCACTTTGACGCCGCCTATTACCTGACGCAGGTTTGGCTAAATGGCGAGCCGGTGGGTACCCACGAAGGTGGCTACACGCCATTTCATTTTGATGTTACCGACTATTTGCGAGAAGGAGATAATCTGTTGGCGGTGTCAGTAAACAACGATACCTGGAAACTGACTACCGTGCCGGCAGTGAAGGATAACAACGACATCAACGGTTCATACCCGGCTTGGATTAACTACGGCGGATTGGTTAGACCGGTGTACCTCACCATCGAGCCCGAAGTATACATAGAGAATCTGAAGGTGGAGGCAATGCCCGATTTGGCGACAGGTACTTCGGTATTGAAAACCAAAGTACGCGTACGCAACGCCGCTAAGCAGGCTGCGTCGCCCAGCGCCAACTACGTGGTGCAGCTGGGAGAACAAATACTGTCGTTAAGTTGGAAAACTACATCGGTCAGCATACCGGCCGGCCAGACGAGGATACTGGAGTCCGAAAGTGACCTGACAGCGGCACAGACCACGCTCTGGGGAGTGGATTCGCCTACGCGCTATGAACTGAAAGTGGCAGTAGGGGACGATACGCTGGCCACGCATTTTGGAATTCGGAAAGTGGAAGTCCGTGATGCCCAGCTTTTACTTAACGGACAGCCCCTGCGGATGGGAGGGGGCAACCGTGTACTAGACTACCCGGGTTTGGGTTCAATGGAGCCTGACTGGCTCATTGAACAAGATTTCAAGCGCATGAAGGAAGCCGGGATGGAATTTCAGCGCTTGACACACTACACGCCGTCAGCGTACTTCTACGATTTGGCCGACCGATATGGCATGCTGATCATTACGGAAGCAGGCAACTGGCAGCTTACGCCGAAACAGCTTGATAACGATACGATCCGGACGAAGTTCAAGCAGCAATTCCAGGAAATGGTGGAGCGTGACTGGAATCATCCCAGCGTGATTGCCTATAGCGTGGGCAATGAGTACCTATCTGATCAGCCCGAGGGTCAGCGCTGGACCAAAGACATGATCGCTTATGCTCGGGAGCTAGATCCTACCCGGATGTATACATTCGCAACCATGCGGCTCAATGCAATGCCCGAAAAACCGGAAGATGAAGCCAGCCAATACGTGGATTTTGTGTGTGCCAACATCTACGGCAACCACGCGAAAGCCCTGGACCACATTCACAAACTCTACCCTGATAAACCCATCCTGATCAGCGAATGGGGTGTGCGGGCGGACAACGACAAAGGCGATGCCGGACAAGCAGCGCACATCACCGAGGTAATAAGCGAAATCCGGAAGCGGCCCTACGTGATCGGGGCGGCCTGGTGGACCTACAACGATTACCAAAGCCGCTACTACGGCAGCAATGCCGATGGTTACCGGCCGTGGGGGTTGGTCGGTCCCGACCGCTCGGTGCGCCCGGCTTATGCAGTTTATCAACGGGAAATGTCTCCTGTAACCGTAGAAAAAGTTCATTACCAGTTGGGTGGACAAGGCGTGCATGCGCTCCGGCTGAAGGTAACTGCCCGGGAGGATTTTCCGGCTTATATAGTGAAGGGATACGTGCTGGAAACGCCTGATGCTAAAATAACCCTGCCAGATTTGCGGCCCGGCGAAAGCAAAGAAATTTCCGTGCCCGTCAGCGGATTCGGGAAAGACCTTGCATTGAAGATCGTAAAACCTACTGGTTATATAACCTTAGAACAAACCATAGCACTCAACTAAACGAATAGATTTTATACGACCTTTGCAAAAACATGATTCAAGAAAACGACACCGATAGAAGATATCCCCGGACAGTAGCCTTAACAGCAGACCTCATCATTACGGGCGGCGGGCTCTCCGGCACCTGTGCTGCCATCACCGCCGCCCGGCAGGGACTGAAGGTGGTACTGGTACAGGACCGCCCGGTGTTGGGCGGTAACGCGTCCAGCGAGGTGCGCCTATGGGTGCTGGGCGCGACCTCCCACATGGGCAACAATAACCGGTGGAGCCGGGAGGGGGGTGTCATCGACGAACTGCTTGTGGAAAATATGTACCAGAATCCGGAAGGGAACCCGATCATTTTGGACATGATCCTGTTGGATAAGGTAACCAGCGAAACGAACATCACTTTGTTGCTCAATACGGCGGTATACGAGGTGGAAAAAAATGGACCGGACAGCATCCGTAGACTGAAAGCATTCTGCAGCCAGAACTCGACGGCATATCACCTCGAAGCGCCCCTATTTTGCGATGCTTCTGGCGATGGCATTGTTGGGTTCCTGGCCGGAGCGGCGTTCCGGATGGGGGCAGAGCACGCGGCGGAATTTGATGAACCCATGGCGCCGGATACTGATTATGGCGAGCTGCTGGGGCACTCGCTCTATTTTTATAGCAAGGATACGGGGGTGCCGGTGAAGTTTACGGCCCCCTCATTTGCATTGGATGTCTCTAAGGAGATTCCGCGGTTCCGCAATTTCAAGGCGAATGAACACGGCTGCCAGCTTTGGTGGGTGGAGCATGGCGGAAGGCTGGATACGGTGCACGATACGGAGCGCATCAAATGGGAGCTTTGGCGGGTGGTATATGGCATCTGGGATTACATCAAGAACTCCGGAAAATTCCCGGAAGCGGAGACGATGACGCTGGAGTGGGTAGGGATGATCCCGGGTAAACGGGAAAGTCGCCGTTTTGAAGGGGATTACATGCTATCGCAGCGTGACCTCATCGAGCAGCGCACCCACCCCGATGCGGTGGCATATGGGGGCTGGTCCATCGACCTCCATCCAGCCGACGGGGTATTCAGCGAACTCCAACCGTGTAATCAATGGCATAGCAAAGGGATATTCCAGATCCCTTACCGGTGCCTATACAGCCGGAATATCAAGAACCTGTTTCTGGCGGGGCGCATCGTCAGTGTGAGCCACGTGGCCTTTGGGGCTACGCGCGTGATGGCAACCAGCGCTTACACCGGGCAGGCAGTGGCCATGGCCGCCTCGGTATGCAAAGCGAAAGGGCTTCTGCCCCGCGATATTTGTGAGCAAGGGCATATGGACCTGCTTCAACGCGAACTGCTTAAATCGGGACATTATATTCCGGAGGTGGCGGCGGATGACGAGCGTGACCTGGCGGGCCAAGCCAGTTTAGCGGCATCCAGTGTACTCCACTTTCGGGAGTTTGATGTTAGCGAAACCATTTGGAAGCCGCTCGACATCTCCGCCGCACAACTGTTGCCGCTTAACAGTGGCCAGGTACCCGTGTTCGCATTATCCATACACGCCTCAGCAGATACGGTGTTAGACGTGGAACTCCGTTGCAGCGCCCGCAAAGGGGGATTCACGCCAGATACGTTGCTTGCGCGGCAAACGCTTTCTCTTTCGACAGGTATGCATGACATCAAACTTGATTTTAAGGTGTCGCTGGAAGAAACGCAGTACGTATTCCTGACGTTTCTCAAAAACGCTCGGATAAGTCTTCCGTTTACGCAGCAGCGGATTACGGGGTTGCTTTCGGTTTACAATGGGGTAAATAAGAAGGTATCGAACAATGGCCGACAACAGCCCCCGGCAGGATTAGGGGTAGATGATTTCGAATTTTGGTGTCCGCAACGACGGCCGGAGGGACAAAACATCGCCTTGAAACTATCCGAGCCGCTACGGCAATTCGGGCCGGAAAACCTATGCAATGGGATCGACAGGCCCGTGCTGCAGCCCAACGCGTGGGTGGCCGACCCGGCGGATACCGATCCGCACGTGACGTTGAGTTGGCCCGCCCCCCAATCCATAGACCGTATCCAACTCATATTCGATACAGATAGCGACCACGCCATGGAATCCGTGCTGATGACCCATCCGGAGCGGGTGATGCCTTTTTGTGTGCGCAACTACCGGATTGAAGATGCTTCGGGCCGAGTAATCTATCAGAAAGAAGGCAACTATCAAACCCTCAATACCATTACGTTTGACCCACCGTTGCGGACAGATCGGTTGACCGTTTATGCGGAACATCCATCCCATCATGTCCCGGCGGCGTTGTTTGCCATCAGGTGTTACGGAGGGGATCGATGACTACACTTGATTATTGGGTAATTGCGATCTTCTCCGTCGGCATCCTCGCTGCGGGACTGTCGATGAGCGACCGCAAGGCGGACATGAAATCGTACTTCGGGGCCAGCGGTGCGCTGCCTTGGTGGATGAGTGGCCTATCGTTGTACATGGGCTTTTTCTCGGCCGGTACCTTTGTGGTATGGGGCGCCATCGCGTATGAACAGGGATGGGTGGCGGTCACCATCCAATGGACCATGGCCACCGCTGGTTTTCTGATTGGCCGGTTTATTGCGCCTCGCTGGCGGCAAACGGGCGTGCTCACCGCAGCCGAATTCATGCAACAACGCTTCGGCAGTGGCGTTCATAAATTTTATACCTACATTTTTCTGTTGATGAGCTTTGCTTACAACGGCGCATTCTTGTATCCTGTCGCCAAGTTGGTGAATGTATCCACTGGGCTGCCTTCGCACTACGCGATCATGCTGTTTGGGTTGATGGCGGTATTATATACCACATCGGGCGGCCTCTGGGCGGTTATTGTCACCAACGTGCTGCAATTCGTGGTGCTCACCGCCGCTGTGCTGATCGTCGTACCGCTGGCATTTGACCAGGTGGGCGGCATCAGCCAATTTGCACAAGCCGCACCCGAGGGTTTCTTCAGCCTCACGGGTGGCGAGTACACCATCTGGTTCATGGTGGCGTTCGGTTTCTATAACATGGTGTTCATCGGCGGAAACTGGGCGTATGTGCAACGGTATACCAGCGTGCCAACCAAGCGAGATGCCAAAAAAGTGGGCTACCTATTCGGATGGCTTTACTTGCTCAGTCCGGTGGTGTGGATGCTGCCACCCATGCTCTATCGTATGCTCAACGCTGATTTGGCAGGCCTCGAGAACGAAGGGGCGTATCTCATGATGTGCAAGGAAGTACTGCCTGCGGGTATCATGGGCCTGATGATCACGGGGATGATCTTCGCGACGACCGATTCCGTAAATGCCTCGCTGAATGTGTCGTCTGCTGTTTTTACCAATGATGTATATAAGCGACTCTACCCGAATGCAACCAACCGCTCGCTGATGTGGGTGGCACGGCTTTCCACCCTGGCGTTTGGCGTGGTCACGGTATTGGTGGCCTTGATGGTGCCGACTATGGGCGGGATTGTTGCGGTGGTCCTCAGCATCGGGGCACTTACGGGCGTGCCGCTATATGGTCCTGCGGTGTGGGCGCTGTTTTCTCGGCGCCAGACGGCTTTTTCAATTCTGTTTACCACGATTGCCAGTTTGGCCGTAAACGTGTCCTTCAAGTTTCTTGCACCCTCACTGCTGGATATGACCTTGACGAGGATGCAGGAGACGGTGCTAGGGGTGTCGTTACCCATTGTGCTGCTGGCTATATTCGAAATATTGTACCGAAATAACCCTTACCGGGTACCTATAAACACCGTGCCGGACGAGACGGCCGCAACAGCTGTGCGCTCACACGGTAAACAGCAAAGTGCCATGGCCGTCAAGACGGTGGCGTTCGCGTTGCTGGGGGTTGGGTTGATGATTTTTGTGTTGGGGTTAATGGCGGGGCACGGCCGGACATCGGTATTGGTAATTTCCCTGTTGATTATCACATTGGGTATTGGTTTACTGGTCATGATACGTAAAAAGCGGCACAAAAGTTAATATCACCCAGTTGTCATCAATTGCATAAATCCTTTTACATACCATCATAATTTGTTATCATTACCCCAAATAAACAAGTTATGGCAACAATCACATTCAAAGGAACCGAAATACATACCGGAGGAACACTGCCGGCTGTGGGAAGCCAAGCGCCCGATTTCAAATTGACAGCTGGCAACCTTTCTGATAAGACCCTGGCCGACTACAAAGGCAAAAAGGTAATCCTCAATATTTTCCCGAGTATTGATACGGGTACCTGCGCAGCTTCCGTGAGAGCGTTCAATGAGAAAGCGGCGGGACTGGATAACACGGTAGTGCTTTGCATTTCCAAGGATCTGCCCTTTGCGCAAGGACGGTTCTGTGCCGCTGAAGGCATTAGCAACGTGGAAACCTTGTCAGAATACAAAGACAACAATTTTTCCGATGCCTACCAATTAAAAATTGCCGATGGTCCGTTGGCGGGCCTGTTGAGTCGGGCAGTAGTGGTGGTTGACGAAGACGGCACGGTCAACTATACCGAGCAGGTTTCCGAAATTGCAAATGAGCCGAATTACGATAACGCCCTGGCGGCGCTGGCATAACACGATCGTGTAAGCTTAGGAGTCGGCATCATCGCCGACCCCTAAGCGCTTTTATCGCCATGCCTTATATTGGTTGATGAGGCCGTTGGTCGACGCATCATGCGTGGCGACCGGCTCGTCATTCCGCAACTCGGGAAGGATCTTTCCAGCCAGCTGCTTGCCGAGTTCCACACCCCATTGGTCGAAGCTAAAGATGTTCCAAATGACCCCCTGCACGAATATCTTGTGCTCATAAAGCGCGATGAGCGACCCGAGGGTATAGGGTGTGATTTTCTTGATCAGGAAAGAGTTACTCGGCCGGTTGCCCTCAAATACCTTGAAGGTCTTCAGCCGATCGATCTCGGTGTCGGATTTGCCGGCCGCTTTCAGCTCGGCGACGACTGCTGCTTCATCCTTGCCGTTCATGAGCGCTTCGGTCTGTGCAAAGAAATTCGACAGCAGCAGCGTATGGTGCTCGCCGATGGGATTATGCGTTTGGGCAGGGGCAATGAAATCGCAGGGAATGAGTTTAGTCCCTTGATGGATGAGCTGATAAAAAGCGTGCTGGCCGTTGGTACCCGGCTCGCCCCAAATAATTGGCCCCGTCTCATATTCCACGGGCTGGCCGTCGCGGTCGACATATTTGCCGTTGCTTTCCATGTCGCCCTGCTGGAAGTAGGCAGCAAACCGGTGGAGGTATTGGTCATACGGCAGGATAGCCTGTGTCTCCGCATCGAAGAAGTTATTGTACCAGATGCCGAGCAATGCCATGATTACGGGTACGTTGTCTTCAAAAGGGGTATGGCGGAAATGCTCATCGGTCGCATACGCTCCCTGTAGCAATTGCTCGAAGTTTTCGAAGCCGACGCTCAGCACGATGGACAATCCGATCGCGCTCCACAAGGAGTAACGTCCGCCGACCCAATCCCAAAATTCAAACATGTTCTGCGTGTCAATACCGAAAGCGGCCACGGCCTTGCCATTGGTCGATAATGCGGCAAAATGCTTGGCCACATCATCCTCGGCGGCCCCGCCCGCCAAAAACCACTGCCGGGCCGTATGGGCATTGGCCATGGTTTCCTGCGTGGTAAACGTCTTGGAAGCGATTAGAAACAGCGTGGTCTCGGGATTGAGCTTCTTGAGTGTTTCGGCGATATGGGTGCCGTCTACATTGGATACAAAGTGTACATTGAGGTGATTTTTGTAAGGCTTCAGTGCTTCGGTGACCATCACCGGTCCCAAGTCGGACCCGCCGATACCGATATTGACCACGTCCGCGATGGGTTTCCCGGTATAGCCCTTCCACGCCCCGCTGATCACGCGCTCCGAAAAGCTTTTCATCTTAGCCAGCACACCCCGTACATCGGGCATCACATCGTTGCCCTCTACGTGTACCGGCTCATCGCGTTGGTTGCGCAGTGCGGTGTGCAGTACCGCCCGGTCTTCCGTTTCATTGATGGGCGCTCCGGAAAACATGGCGCTGATCGCATCTTCCAGTTTGCACTCCCGGGCCAGCTGGATCAGCAGCGCCTTGGTCGTTTCGTCGATGCGGTTTTTGGAATAATCGAACAGCATATCCCCGAATGTGATGGAGAATTTCCCGAACCGGTCGGGGTCTGCCGCAAACAATTCCCGGAGATGCTTCGGAGCCAGATCGATATAGTGGTTGCTGAGGTAGTTGTATGCGGGTGTTTTGGTAAAATCTGTACGGGGTAGCATGGTGTAGCGTATTAAATTGCGTGGGCTAATTTAAGAAAAAAGACCAACATAAAAATCATTACCTTTGTCCCATGACCAAAGAACAGATACAAGACTTGAGGGATAGAACAACTTCCCTAAGGAGGCATCTTTGACATCGATGCGCGCAAAGAAGAGATAGAAAAAGAACAAGCGACTACCCTACAACCCGATTTCTGGGAGGATTCCAAAGCGGCTGAAAAGATGCTGCAATCCATCAAAAGCAAGAAAGTGTGGACAGACCACTTCGATGAGGTAGCCGCTGCTGTGGATGATGCGGTGGTGATGTATGAGTTTTTCCAAGCGGGCGATGCGTCCGACACGGACCTGAAAGAACAGTATGAGGCGGCATTGACCAAGGTGGAGGCGTTGGAGTTCAAGAACATGCTCAGCGCCGAAGAAGACCAGCTGGATGCCGTATTGCAGATTACAGCCGGTGCAGGGGGCACCGAAAGCTGCGACTGGGCCGGCATGCTGATGCGGATGTACATCATGTGGGGCGAAAGCAATGGCTATAAGGTGACCGAGCAGGATTATCAGGAAGGCGATGTGGCCGGCATCAAGAGCGTGACGTTACAATTTTCGGGCGACTTTGCCTATGGTTACCTCAAAGGGGAAAACGGTGTGCACCGGTTGGTGCGGATATCGCCGTTCGATTCCAACGCCAAGCGCCATACGTCCTTTGCCTCGGTATACGTGTATCCGTTGGTGGATGACAATATCGAGATCGACGTAAAGGACGCTGAATTGGAATGGGATACCTTCCGCTCAGGCGGTGCCGGCGGACAAAATGTGAACAAGGTGGAAACGGCCGTGCGCCTGCACCACAAGCCCACAGGCATTGTGATCAAAAACCAGGAATCACGCTCGCAACTGCAAAACAAGGAAAACGCGTTGCGCCTGTTGAAATCGCAGCTGTATGAAATCGAAATGCGAAAGCGGCAGGAAGCATCGGCGGCCATAGAAGGCAATAAGAAGAAAATCGAATGGGGCTCGCAGATCCGCAACTATGTGCTGCACCCGTACAAATTGGTGAAGGATCTGCGCACCAACGTGGAAACCTCCAATACCCAGGCGGTGCTCGATGGAGAAATCGACGAATTTTTGAAAGCGTATTTGATGGAGTTCGGAGGAAACTAAAACTCATTCTTCCACATCATGCTTTCTACCGGCCGCGTGGTCTTGTTGTTGTACTTGGCATTGGATTTACTGTTGTAGAACGTCTCAATCTCGCCTTCAACGGCAAAGTAGATCAACTGTCCGATGGGCATGCCGGCGTATATTTTTACAGGCTGGGCCACCGATATCTCCAGTGTCCAGGTATTGCAGAATCCTACATCGCCTTTGCCTGCGGTCGCGTGGATGTCGATACCGAGGCGGCCGGTGCTTGACTTACCCTCGAGGAAGGGGACATGGTTATGTGTTTCGGTATATTCGAGCGTTACGCCGAGGTATAAGGTATTGGGCTCCAGCACGAACCCCGTTTGGGGAATTTCAAAGTGAATGATCTCGTTGTGTTTTTTGGCATCCAGCACCCGATCCTGATAGGTGGCTAGGTACTTGCCTAAGTGGACATCATATGAGTTGGTGCCCAAGCATTCCCGCCGGAACGGTTCGATAATGATAGATCCGCGTTCAATTTCTTCCAGTATGCGCTTGTCGGATAGGATCATGATGTATATGCGATTTTAAAAACTATGCCGCCAAAGATAGGGTAATAATTGTTATTTTCCACCTTATTAAATAGGCCCGCAGCGATGAGAAATCAGTGAAATTGCTTTGTATATAAAAAGCAAATAGCTAAGTTTGGCTGTATGGCGTTAGCATATTTGCGCGAGTTGGATAATAACGTACGGTTTGCCATCTGGCGTATCGAAGAATCAGCCGAGGAGCTGATCAGCCGATTGCAGCTCAACGCGCGTGAACGAGCCACCTTAGGCCGCCTCAACAAAGGCAAACGGACCCTGCACTGGCTGGCCACGCGGGTGTTGCTCCGTAAAATGCTGAATACAGACGGTTTCATCGATTGCCCATCGGATGAAAATGGTAAGCCTTATTTGGCGAATTTTCCTCAGCGGATTTCACTGACCCATTCCTTTGACTACGCCGCAGTAATGATGAGCGACAATGGCGAAGTGGGCATCGATCTGGAACTGGTGAAACCGAAGATCCTGCGTATAGCGGACAAGTTCATGAAACCGGACGAACTGGAATCGATCGGTAAGAACAATATTGAAAAGCTTTACGCCTGTTGGTCTGCCAAGGAAGCCGTATACAAATTGCAAGGAAACAGAGGTGTGTCATTCAAGGACAACATGACGATCCGGCCGTTTGATTTCCAAGATCAGGGCGTGTTATTCCTGGCGTTGGACGCTCCGCACTGCCAACAACCATTCAAGGTATATTACGAGAAATTTCAGGAATACATGCTGGCATATGTCATGGAGAACTGAGCAATTCCCGCACTTGCTGTGAGGCCTGCTCGTTATCCACCTTGTCGATAATATGGGTGATCGTGCCCTGCTCATCGATTACAAAGGTAGTACGCAGTGTGCCCATATAGTTTCTTCCGAACAACATTTTCTCTCCCCACACGCCATAATCGTTTACGATGGTATGGTCGGTATCCACCAATAGGTTGAACGGAAGGCTGAATTTCTTGGCGAAATTGCGGTGGGAGCGCTCGGTGTTTACGCTAACGCCGACGACCTCGAACCCCTCGGCCCGGAGCGACTGGTAGTTGTCGCGGAAATTACAGGCTTCTGTCGTGCAGCCGGGTGTGTTGTCGTTGGGATAAAAATAAAGGATGACGTTTTTGCCCTTGAAGTCACTAAGCGATACGGTTTCGCCGTGCTGGTTTTTCGCGGTGATTGCCGGAGCTTGGTCACCCACTTTCAATGTTGCCATATAACGTAATTGTTCCTGATTACCTGATGAAATTCACGTCGTACACGCGTTTGTTGTCTTTCCAGTCGACCACCTCCAGCCGCAAACGGTGTTTGCCTTTCGGCAGATCGCTGTCAAACACATGCCACAGCGAACGGGATTTGGAGTCGTACTCCATGAGCACCCACTTGTCATCCATATACCCATTGAATGATTGTATGCCGGATAGGTCATCAAAAATCTTGAGGTTCATGCGGCTGGTAGCGCCCATGTCCTTCCCGGGGCTGATGTTCTGCGGCTGTATCGTCGGGGCGATGGTATCTACCCGGATATGGAAGCTGCCAAACGAACGGGTTTCCGTGCGTACCCAGCCACTATCGAAGCTTCCCCCGTGAGAATCGCCTTCGGCATCCACGATGATGGCTTTGGATGTTAGCTGCTCCGGCAGTGTTGCATCGGGCTTGATTTTCAGTTCATAACTCTTAAAGAGCGGGATGAAGCGGTTATGCACATGCTGCACCATCGAATACCCGCCATCGGGGCGTGCGCTTTGCCTGTAGTTGAAGTGCAGGTGGTCGTATAAGGCGCCTGTAGGCACGGTCACTTCGATGTTTTCGGCTGCAAACCGGTTTTCGCGGTCGTAGCGAAACATGATGGTGCTGCTTATCTGGGGCCAAGCGGGCGTATAAGCGGAGGTATTCCTGACCTTCAAAGCATGCGTGCTGGTGTTGCCATGCACGTCGCGCACGCGGTACGTGAGTGTATGCACTTGATTATCAGGCAAGGTGATGCTTCCGTCGCCGCTAAGGAAATGGAAGATGTTGATGGGGTTGTTCGGGTCCTTAAAACTCTTCTGGACCCTTACCTTTTTGAGCACATAATACGGGTAGTCGATGTAGGAATGAATAGCCCCCGATGTTTCGAATGATAATGCCTCGAACAAGACCGTGCTGATGGGTTTATTGTCGAGCGATAGTTCAATGGAATACACCCCGGTGTTGAAGGAGGTGCCATTATGCCGATCGACCGTGTTAATGCCCACGCCGAAACGGCCGTTGACCGGGATGATTTGCGCATCGTTTAGCGCCAGGTGTCTTCTTGGCGTATGCTCGCTGAAGGGCTCTTGTGCCAGGTCATACACGGTGATGCCCCGAATCAGCGGAGCCAGGTTGTCCGGAAACACCACGCCGAACAGTTGCGGGTTCAACGGGGTTTCGGTCTTGGTATCACGGATTTCAAAGTGCAGGTGAGGCCCTTGGGAGCTGCCTGTATTGCCTGTCAACCCTATCCGGTCACTTTTCTTGATAGGCACCGTAGCGTTGCCGAGTGCAATATCCACATCGAAGCGCTTCAGCTCGTATTGCTTGGCTTTCACGATGGCCGCCAGCTGTGGGTTGAATTCGAGCATATGCAGGTAGACGCTTGTGAACCCGTTGGGATGGTTGATATAGACCGAATTTCCCCCTCCGCCGATTTGCACCCGTACGCGGGAGACATAGCCGTCGGCGACCGCAAAGAGGGGCAGCCCTACCCGTTGCTGTGTGCGATAGTCGTCGCCAGCGTGGAAATGCGTGGAACGCAGCTCCCCAAACGTGCCGGAGGCCTGCGAAGGAATAGCCAACGGACTCCTGAAATAGCCCCGGGGATATTCCCTCTTTTTGATGACCGGGTTTTGTGCCTTGAGGTAGTGGGTGGTAAAGAAACAGCTAATAAAAACAATAGAAATGTGGATAAACTTCATATACCTACTATTTCACATAAAAATGAAACATCTGCTGGTCGCCGATAAAGCCTGCTAAGTAATCGCCGATGGCTACCGGTCCAACGCCTGCCGGGGTACCCGTAAAAATCAGGTCGCCCTTGCGCAGGGTGATGTATTGGGACACGAAGACCAGGATATCCTCAAACGAAAATATCAGGTCCTTGGTATTACCCGATTGTACGGTCTCGCCGTTTTTATCCAACCGGAATGCGATGTTATATACATCATCGAAAGCCGCTTTCGGGCGCAGCTCGCTCACCGGAGCCGAGCCGTCGAATGCCTTCGCCAATTCCCACGGCAGGGACTTCTCCTTGTGCAGCTGCTGGATATCCCGCGCCGTGAAATCCACCCCCAGGCCAATGGCATCGTAATAGGAATGTGCAAATTTCGCGCCGATGTGTTTGCCCTCTTTGCAGATCCGGAGCACGACTTCCACTTCGTAGTGGATATTCTTCGAAAACTCCGGATAATAAAAGTCACGGTTGTCTTTCAATACGGCCGTATCGGGTTTGAGGAAAATAACAGGCTTTTCAGGCACGGGATTATGCAGTTCTTTGGCGTGTTCGACATAATTGCGGCCGATGGCGATGATCTTCATGGTTTAACGTACTTGTACGCACAAAAATAGAAAGATTAACCGGGTAAGGAAGGATAATCATCATATGCAAGGGAGTAATTGTGGAATGTTTAAAATTTTTTACATACCAGTTTACGGTAAGCCGATAGATTTTTCGTTATATTCACCCTAAGGTAAAATAAGGAGATAGGCTATGCAGACGTTAAATGCCAATTGGTTTATTGAAGGCCCCATCGATTTCGAACACAAACAATATCAGTTGCTGGCTTATTTGCAGCAGATCAACGTCCATTTTAACAAGAGGCGGCTTTATCCCAACCTCAACGATTTGATTTTCCATTACAATAACCTAAAAAAATTCAAGCAGGACAAAACCATGCTGGAATCCGGCTTTCCCGTGCGGCTGAGCAACCTGGATGTCGCGGCCGTGAAAGTCACGTATGAGAAGATCTTGAATGACGATGCCATGATGCAGGAAATCGAACAGATTATCGCCTATGCCGCAGGCAAGATCAAACCCGCCATTAAAGAGGGGCAGGAGATCCATGATTTTGTGACGCGCCACCTGGCCATTTCCGAAGTCGGTATGCGCCCGCTGTATCCCTTTCAGGGTTATCTTTTGCTGCGCAACGGCGATGAAAAAGGCGTACGCGTGTATGAGTATCAAGTGACCCTTTTTGAAAGTCACCAGGAGAAATATCGGGGTATCCACACCACGTATATCACCAAATATGAACGTCATTTTGTCTACAACACGCCCGAGGCGATCCGGAAGGATCTCATCCATACCCGCCGGGAATTGCCCAACCCCGCGGTTTATCAAGTAGAAAGTGACATCACCTTCCCGCTGGAAAACACGTTGCTGCCGCTGGCTAAGAAAACGCTGATCAGAGCCATCTCAGCGGTGAATTGACGGAGCGGAATTCAGAAGTATTTTGCTTAAATGAGCTCATCCGATGGGGTGATCGGGGGATTTTTGTTTGCAACTAAATCAATTATTATATACCTTAGCCCCGTTAATCACTTAGTTGTGCTTTATAAACAAACCAAAAGTTAAAGCAAGCTAATATTTATTCACCTGTTAAAACACACACAATTATGCCCAAGAACACAAAGCCATCGGCTGTTAGCTAAAATGATTTAGTATTCACATTTTATTATTGATTCGGCTCCAATATTGACTATCGCCGGTCATTGGGAGAGCGGTTTGAGTTGACGACTCCGACCCGCTTTGCCGAGGTACGCGTTTGACATTTTAGAAGCCGATTACCAAAGAACTGATTACGAGCTAAGGATTAATGACAAACCAAAGATGAGAACAATGAACCAGCATTTAACAAGAACAACAAGCGGCAAGATGCGGTTGGTGCTTCTGCCCTTGGCAGCGGCTTTGCTGACCGGTCCTGTAGGTGGCGGAGCGTATGCGAACCCCGTCCGTACCTTGTCAGAAGAAGCAGCGCAACAAACGATTACCGGGACGGTCACCAGCGCCGCAGACAACACCCCGCTGACGGGGGTTTCCGTGGCCGTAAAGGGAACATCACGCGGCGCGTCCACGGATGACAGCGGTCGATATGCCATTTCTGCGGCTGCGGGCGAAATTTTGGTATTCTCCTATATAGGATATGCAAGCGAAGAAATCGTGGTGGCGCAAAACGCGACGATTGATGTACAGCTAGAAGACGACACCGAAAGCCTGGAAGAGGTCGTGGTGGTCGGATACGGTACGCAGAAGCGGAAAGAGGTGACGTCTGCCGTTGCCACTGTCCGGGCCGAGGATTTTAACGCCGGAGGCGCACGTTCGCCGATGGACCTTATCCAGGGTAAAGTCGCGGGATTGAACATCACGCGGACGCAGGGGAATAATCCCAATTCCAGTGCAGCCATTCAGTTGCGGGGTGTTACATCGCTTACAGGCTCGCGGGCACCCCTGATCGTGATCGACGGGATTCCAGGTGGTAGCCTCGATCTGTTGCAGCAGGATGATATCGAATCCTTTGACGTATTGAAAGACGGATCCGCCGCGGCCATCTACGGCACACGGGGCAATGCGGGTGTTATTCTCATCACGACGAAGAAAGGCAAAGAAGGAGAGGCGCGTTTTGACTATTCCACGTATGTACAGCGTGAGATGGTAGACCGCAAACCGGATTTCCTCACGGCTTCGGATTTCCGGAACTTGATCGCAGAGGGGTTGATCAACAGTGATCAAGACTTTGGCGCTTCTACGGACCTGTATACCGAGCTGATCAATCAGGAAAATACCAGTCATTACCACAATTTCGCTGCTTCGGGAGGCTCCGCTAATACCAATTATCGGGCATCTCTTTTCTTCAATGATGCAAATGGCGTGGCCAAGCAAAGCAGCCGCGAGCAATGGGGGGGAAGAATCAACATCAATCAAAAGGGACTTCAGGATCGATTGACCTTGCAGGTGAACCTCGCTGCCAATTTCAATAAGTCGAATTTATTGGGCGGTGGTTTTAACAATTCGGACGACCCGAATGCGCGCATCACGAGCACGGGAGCTGATTTTGAACAGGCTGTACAGCGTAATCCGACGGCTCCGATATATAACGAAGATGGAACATTCTTGGAAACCCAGGCATATAACAATTACAATCCGATCTCGCGGTTGGCAAACCGCATTGCTGAACGTAATCAGCAAACTTTTTCGGGTGATGCACGGCTCAAGCTTGACATCGTGGAAGGCCTGTCTGCTTCCGTATTTGGCTCGTATGTTCGCGATAACTTCAACGATCGCTTTTATCGCTCTACGAATGATTGGGAGCAGCGGCCCGCCTCGGAGTGGCAGGGAATGGCGTATGCCGCCAAATGGAATGATTTGTCGTGGATACAAACCTTGGAATCCACATTAGACTACAACACCACGTTCGGCGAGGACCATACACTGACGGCGTTGTTGGGCTATAGCTATCAGTATGGTACGATTGAGCGGTTCAACGTGAACAATAGTGGCTTCACGACCGATGGGTTCTTGGATTGGAATTTGGGTTCGGGCAGCGCCATTAATAATACGGCTTTGCCCCGCCCCGGGATGAGTAGTTTCAAAGATGATAATACGTTGATCGCGTTTTTCGGTCGGGCTAACTATATCTACAAAGGGAAGTACATGGCACAGGTCATCCTCCGCCGAGAAGGATCCTCACGTTTTGGCGCCAATCACAAATGGGGCAACTTTCCCTCATTTTCCGTCGGATGGACCCTCAGCGAGGAGCCATTCCTGCAAGATGTGTCCCAAATCGATGAGTTGAAGCTGCGGGTAGGCTATGGGGTTACCGGAAACCAGGGTATTCCCAACTACCAGTCGTTGCTTACGCTGAGTACAGGGGGTGTTTATCCGCAGGGAGGTGTCTACTACCAAACGTATGGCCCGGCTCGTAATCCAAACCCAAACCTGCGGTGGGAGCAAAAAGCAGAATGGAACATTGGGGTAGATTTTGCGCTGTGGGATAGCCGGATCAGTGGAGCGATCGATGTGTATGATCGCGAGACCAAAGACCTGCTGTATAATTACAATGCACAGCAGCCAGCTTTTGTGCGCGACCTGATTTATACCAATGTCGGGTCAATTCGCAATTATGGTGTTGAATTGCAGGTTTCGGCCGTGGCGATTCGACGAGATGATTTCCGTTGGAATATCGACGTTACGGCAAACACGAATGCAAACGAGCTGACCAAATTGTCGGGTGATATCTTTCAAGCAAACTGGCTGGAATTCGGAGGTCTCCCATCTCCGGGCAACCTCGGCAATGCCATACGGTTAGAAGAAGGGGGTGCTGTAGGTAATTTCTACGGCAAACGCTTCGCAGGATTTACCGATGAAGGTCAATGGACGTTTTATCGGGCAGACGGCACTACTGGCTCGGCCAGCGAGATGAATGCGGATGACCTGACGGTCATTGGCAATGGCGTACCAAAGTATCATGCGTCGTTGAACAATACGTTCTCTTATAAAAACTTTGATCTAAGTATCTTCTTCAGGGGGAAGTTTGGATTCGACATCCTCAATACACAAGACTTGTATTTCGGCAATAAGCGGTGGCTACCCAACAATTTGCTGCGTAGCGCCATTACGACACATGATCAGCTGGATGACGATCCCCAATATTCAGACTATTACATTGAACGTGGAGATTTTGTGAAATTGGATAATGTGACATTGGGTTATAATTTTCAGCTGAATTCTTCTTACATCCGAAACATGCGGGTTTATGTAACCGGACGGAACATCGCGACCATCACAGGATACAGCGGTATCGACCCTGAGCTGCAGGATACCGGTTTTGAAACGGGTATTGATTCAAGAGGATTTTACCCACGCACGCAGTCGTGGGCCATAGGGCTAAATGTTGGATTCTAATACAAAACGAAAGATGAAAAGGACGTTAAAAAAATCAATATATATAGCGGCTACCGGTATATTGTTGAGTGGGATAAATGCCTGTACAAATCTCGACGAAAGCTTATATAGCGAGCTTAACAAGGACAGTTTTTATAATTCGAAGCTCGAGGTGATGCAGGCCGCTCTCCGGCCGTTTACGCACATGCAGGCATGGCTGGCGCCTACCGGACAGAATGGGTATTATTATCATGCTGAATTATCGGCAGACCAGGTGGCGTGGCCACAAAAAGGCAAACATGGATATGATGGCGGAGACCACTTCCGGCAGCATTATCATACCTGGACGGATAACGAAGGGCGCATGCGTTCCGGATGGGTGTTGATATGGTCGGGGGTTGGTTACATCAATTCGGCCATAGCAGACCTCAGTGAGGTCGATCATGCGGCGCTGGGCATTGCCGATGAGGAAATGGCGGCTATTTTGGCCGAATTGCATGTGCTGCGTGCGTTCCATTACATGAAGATCATGGAATTGTGGGGCAATGTGCCCATCGCTACCGAGGTTGCCGAAGAACCGCTTAATTTGCCAACGCAGCCAAAAGCGGCGGTATTCGAATTTGTAAAGACGGAACTGGAAACATATGTGCCTCAGCTGTTGCCCTACTCCACCGAGCTGGTGGGACGGGTATCGGCGACTGCTGGATACGCCATGCTGGCTGAACTATACCTCAATGCTGAATATTTCGTGGGTACGCCCATGTGGGACGAATGCATCGCGGCATGTGATAAGATCATCAGCGGTGACGCTGGGGGCATCGGCGGTGCACCGGCACTGGCGGGCGACCTCACGGAAACGTTTGGCAACACAAATAAGAATGCAAAAGAGGCCCTGTTCCAATTTGCATTCAGCCGTCAAGGTGGTTTTACCTTCGATTGGGGGGGATTCTTCATGGGGTATGACAACATGAAGGATGTCTTAAACATAGGATACGGCGGATGGAATGCCTTTGTGGTCATCCCCACAGCGTTTGATGCGTATGCGGATAATGATCTACGGAAGCAAGAGTGGTTTTTGTTTGGTCCCCAATATAAATATGGTACGAATGAGCAGATTCTCGGGACAGAGGAATGGAATGGGAAACCGTTTTCCTATGTCAATTCCATTCGCCGCGAAAGCGAGGGGGATGTCACCAGCGAAGGCAGCATGGCTGAAGGAGAAGAAAACAGCGGCGCGCGGTTCCACAAATACAAAAGTGGAACACTCGATGATGTAAATTATCAAGAGAACCACTATATTATCTACCGCCTTACGGAGATCTATTTCAACAAGGCAGAAGCGCTTATGCGCAAGAATGGCGGCACGGCTACACAGGAAGCGGTAGACCTGATCAACGCGTGCCGGGAACGGGCGTTTGCTCCCGAAGACTGGCCAGCGGCACGTTATACCACGGCAACATTGACCATGGATGAACTGTTAGCCGAACGTGGGCGTGAGTTTATCTTCGAGGGCAAACGGCGTACGGACATCATACGCTTCGGTCGGTTTACCAATGGCTCATGGTGGGATCACGAGCCGACCAACGATGCCACTCGGGAATTGTATCCGATACCACATACGCAGATCGCAATCAACCCGAATCTGGTGCAGAATCCAGGCTACTAGTATCATGAAATTGCCAGCAAGTTGTTACGCAACTGCTGGCAATTTTTTTCTATATTAGCCCCGTACAATAGGTAGTATTGTGCTAACCAACATACTAAGGATAAACAGGTATACGCTAAAACAATTTATTTAAATGAAACCTGCATGAGTTACCACTCAAAAAAAGAACTGAATAAAGAGCAGCTTATGCAAGCTTCATCGCTATTAAAACAATTATTAAATGAAACCTGCATAAATTGCCACAAACAAAAGGATATGAATAATTTATGCAAGCTTCATTGCCATTAAAAAAACAATTTATTCAAATGAAAAAGAGTAGTAAGTCAACAGCAAGTGCAACCCGTAGGGATTTCATCAAAACGGGTGCTGCTGCGGCAGCAGGTTTTATGGTCGTACCCCGGCATGTATTGGGTGGTCCAGGTTTTGTAGCGCCCAGTGACAAGCTGGTGGTTGCGGGTATCGGCGTGGGAGGCAAGGGAGAATCGGATATCAAGGCTTTCCACGATAGCGGAAAAGCGGACATCGCTTTCCTCTGCGATGTGGATGATCGCCGCGCGGCGGGATCGGTAAAGCGTTTCCCCAAGGCAAAATATTATAAGGATTTCCGCGAAATGCTCGATAAGGAGCATAAGCATATCGACGCGGTTTCGGTATCCGGACCGGATCATAACCACGCCATCCACGCGCTCCCGGCCATGCAGCTCGGCAAGCATGTGTATGTGCAGAAACCACTGACGCATGATGTGTTTGAAGCCAGAACATTGACGGCAGCTGCCAAGAAGTACAAGGTGGTCACCCAAATGGGCAACCAGGGCGCATCAGGCGATGGCGTACGCATCATGCGCGAATGGTTTGATGCCGGACTGATCGGTGATGTGCATACCATCTATACATGGACGGACAGGCCGGTATGGCCACAAGGGATCCAATGGCCGGCTCAGAAAACGGAGGTGCCGAAAGAGCTGGATTGGGATCTTTGGCTGGGTACTGCGCCTCAAAAAGATTATGTGGATAAACTGGTGCCGTTTAACTGGCGCGGTTGGTGGGACTATGGTACCGGTGCGCTGGGCGATATGGGCTGCCACATCATGGAAGCGCCATTCAGCATATTGGGCCTCCAATATGTAAAAGACGTGCAAGCCAGCGTGGGCTCGGTATATGTGGATGAATTCAAAAGGGGATATTTCCCCGAGAGCTGCCCGCCGTCAAGCTATGCGGTGATGACCTTCCCCAAATCAGCAAAGACAACGGGCGATGTAAAAATCCATTGGATGGATGGCGGTATACAGCCGCAACGCCCGGACGAACTCGGTCCCAATGAGGTATTCGGCGACGGCGGAAACGGTATTCTGTTTATCGGCACCAAAGGCAAGATGATGGCGGGTTGCTACGCAGAAAACCCCAGGTTGCTGCCTACGTCATTGACCGAACAGCATAAGTTGCCGGTTACATACGAACGGGTACCTAACGGTTCCGGTGGACACTATGCGCAATGGGTAGAAGCTTGTATTGCGGGATATGGCAATAAGCAGGTAAGTTCGCCTTTTGAGATCGCCGGACCACTAACGGAAGCGCTGCTGATGTCCAACTTGGCTATCCGCGGTTCGGACCTGCGAGTTGGCGACAAATATCCGGGCCGGAACTTGAAGCTGGTTTGGGATAATGAAAACATGAAAGTGACCAACTTCGACGAGGTCAACCAGTTCGTCAAGCGGCAATACCGCCAGGGCTGGGAATTGCCGACCGTATAGACGCAGGGAATCGCAACCATTAAACTGCTTTGAGAGGCAGGATATCCATGATATCCTGCCTCTTTTTGTTTTGGGTTCCCAAGAAATGACTGGTTTGGAATTTAATTGGAAATTATTTAGACTTATTATAAACAAGTATCTATATTTGTTGCCATAAAACGATGGCCGCACAGTTCGCACCTGTACGGCCACTCCACCGTTGGTGGATTACTTTTAATAACGTCACAAGCATTATAAAAGCTATGCAAGATATAAAAATTTTGCCTCCGCGGGTAATCTGTGCCCATGGTAAACACTATTCCATCTTTAATCCATCTTTTCATTTAACACTTCAATCATCATGAAAACAATTCATGCCCTTATTTTTTTAACTGTTGGCCTATTCATGGCCCATCGCGTGCAGGCACATGCATTATGGATCGAAACAAGTCCCTCGGGTAAATCCGGGAAAGCGCAGGAAGTGCGCATTTATTATGGCGAGCCGTCGGAGGGTGTTTTGGAGAACATCAACGACTGGTGGTCGGATGTCCGTGAATTTGACCTGATGCTCCACCTGCCTGATGGCAGCCATCAGCAATTGACCACGACCGCTAAGGATAACCATTTCGTGGCCACGTTTACTCCTGAAGCGGAGGGGGTGTATACGCTCCGTATTGTGCAGCCCGTAGCGGAAACGTTTGAAGGGCATAAGTATCAGTTCAACAGCGCGGCGCTGGTGCGGGTAGGCAAGGTGGAGGCGGCAGCGATCGGAGCCGAAGAGGAGCTGCGCGTATTCACCGGTGCGGTCGATACCAAAACGCTTGGCAAACCCGTTGAGGCGGTTGTCCGCTTGGATGGCAAGCCGCTAAAGGAGCTTGAGGTAACCGTATTTTCGCCGAATGGCTGGAGCAAAACCTTCCATACCGATGAAAATGGTGCGATCTCCTTTGTTCCCGATCGTAGAGGGCATTACCTCATAGAAGCCGCATACAGTACTGACGTGAAGGAAGCGGCGTATCAACACCTTCACCGGATCGCGACCTGGAGCTTATCCTTTAACTAGTATGACGAATGAAGAACATCAGACAAATTATCGTTGCTTTCATCGCTATCCTGGCTATATTAAATGTGCAGGCTCAGGAAAATGGACATGCCGTGATTACGGGCAGGGTGACCACCTCCAATGATTCACCTGCCGGGCATGTATCCGTTACGGTAGCAGGTACCCCATTCGGTACACAGACCGATGATGATGGGGCCTACCGGATCGAACTGACCCAAACGGGCACTATTACGGTGCAGGTCAGCGCCTTGGGTGTAGCCAAACAATCCAAGTCCGTGACCGTCAGCCCCGGCGGCACCCATACGCTGGATTTTGTGATCAACATCAGCAGCCAGCAATTGGAGGAAGTATTGATCAGCAAAAACCGAGGCAATTACAATATCCTCACCCCATCGCCTACGCTGCGCTTGGACGGTCCGCTGATCGAGATCCCGCAGAATATCCAGGTGGTATCCAATAAAACACTGTCGGACCAACAGGTGATCAGCATGGGCGACGGCCTCATCCGTAATGTGAGCGGCGCGGTGCGGCTGGAACATTGGGGAAATCTCTATACGAACATCAGCATGCGGGGGTCACAAATCCAGGCCTTCCGTAATGGCTTTAATGTGGTGTCCTCCTATTGGGGCCCGCTCACGGAAGACATGAGCTTCGTAGATCACATTGAGTTTGTAAAAGGTCCCGCAGGATTCATGCTGTCAAATGGCGACCCCTCGGGATCGTACAACGTCGTGACCAAGAAGCCTACGGGAGAAACCAAAGGAGAGGCCTCCCTGACAATAGGTGAATATGATCTGTACCGTGCAGCACTCGATTTGGACGGTAAACTGAATAAAAGCGGCAAATTGCTATATCGGTTCAATGCATCCGCGCAGACCAAAGGCTCGCACCGTGCCAATGAGTTTGACAACCGGTATGTGGTGGCGCCGGTGGTTTCCTACCAGGTGGATGACCAGACCAAGGTAACCGCCGAGTATACCCTGCAGTACGCCAACATGTCGGATGTGGGTTCATACTATGCTTTCGGTCCCACGCCGGATGGCTATGCCAGCCTGCCGCGGGATTTCTCGATGGTACCGGCGGGATTGGAACCTACCAATATCAAGGATCAGACGTTCTTGGTCAACCTGACCCATGACATCGACACCAACTGGAAGATTACTGCCCAAGGTTATTATCTCCTCTATGATCAGGTCGGCTCCTCCATGTGGCCGGCATCATCCATGACCGATGACGGCAAGATCATCCGCGGTGTCGGCATCTGGGACGCTTTCAGCGAAATGAGCCTGGGGCAGGTGTTTGCCAACGGAAAACTCACGACAGGCAAGGTGCAGCATCGCATCCTGGTGGGCATCGATGTGGGCAAAAAGAACTACCTGGCCGACTGGGGACAAAGCCATCCGCTGGATACGGCCAATGGCGGCGAATTTGATGTTCATAACCCCAATTTAGGCGTGCCGGTAAACGGTTATCCCGCATTCGACCGGACGACCAGCCTGGAAGCCCGTGCGGCCCTGGCTGGCGGTGCAATGACGCAGGAATACAAAGGCATTTATGTGCAGGACGAGCTTGGGTTCTTTGACAACCAGCTGCGATTGACGCTGGCGGGCCGCTACTCTTCGGTAAGCCAAAGTTCCTACGGGGCGGATCCGGATGAGGCTAGCCGGTTTACACCGCGTCTTGGCCTGAGCTGGAGCATCGACAAACATACCGCGCTCTATGCGCTGTATGACCAGGCTTTCGTACCCCAATCCGGCAGGATATACGGCGGAGGGAGGATAAAGCCCATCACGGGCAATAATCAGGAACTGGGTCTCAAACGCGATTGGGCGGACGGTGCGTGGAACACGACTATTTCGGTATACCGCATCCTGAAGGAGAATGAACTCACCACTGACCCGCTGCACAGTACGCCGAATGACAGCTACAGTATTGTATTGGGCCAAAAGGTCGCCAGAGGAATTGAGTTTGATGTTCACGGACAATTGGCCTCCGGCCTTGATCTGGTGGCCAACTATGCCTACACCAATGCTGAAGTGACCGAAGTGGCCGAAGGGGTGACGGATTATGAAGTGGGTGATGACCTGCTCGGATACTCCGCCAATACCGCCAATACCTGGCTCACCTACCGCATCCAACGCGGTGTGTTGAAAAATGTGGGCGCTGCTGCAGGCTTTACGTGGCTGTGGGATCGCAAAACGGATAGCTGGGATGTCAGTGATGTCAGGCTGCCGGCTTATTTTAAGCTGGATGCCGGGCTGTTCTGGGAAAATGACAAGCTTAGGATTACCGCAAACGCGTTCAATCTGTTGGATGAATACCTGTATTCGGGTTCGTACTATTCCTATAATACCGCCTACTATTGGCAATCGGAAACCCCGCGTAATATCAGGCTTTCGGTGGCATATAAGTTTTAGGCCGATGGTTTAATAAACAAAAAAGGGGGGGCGTTCTGAACAGTCGTGGTCAGAACGCCCCTTTCTTGTTAAACGCCGATGGAGGTATCCATGATAAAATCGTCATCCCGCAGGTGTACGATCTCGGTGGATTTTTCGTAGTTGGTGGATTTCTTGGAAAAGAAATCATGTTGTGTCGTTTCCACATTGAGGCCATTCAACACGATGGGATTTACCCGTTTGACCTCGAATGCCGGCTCGAATCCCAAGTTCATGAGGGCCTTATTGGCATTATAGCGGACATATTCTTTCACCTCTGCGGTAAGCCCTACGTCCGTATAGATCTCTTCGGTATATTTCAGTTCGTTTTCATACAGATCATGGAGCAATGCCAGCAACTTCTCCTTGGATTTTTCGGGATTAGGCAATTTCTTGTACACATCTTGTGCCAATAGGCCGACGAATACACCGTGTATCGACTCATCCGCCACGATTTTCTTGATGATGTCCGCACTGGCTACCATATGCCCCTGTCCGCATAGCCACAGGGGGATGAAGAAACCGCTATAGAACAAGAAAGATTCCAGCAACACCGAAGCACTCAGCCCCATGAATAGATCTTCTTTGCTGATGTCGGCTTCTGCCAGCTTGCGATAGTGCTTGTCGATCATCGACGCCTTGAACTGAAGGTATTTATTGTTTTGCACCCAATTGAAGATGTCTTCGATGTCTTGCGACGTCGCTACCGTCGTAAAAATGGTGGAGTAAGACTTGGCATGGATGGCTTCCATCATGCACATGTACGCCAACACCGATTTGTTTTGCAGCGACTCGACGTGGTCCATGATCTTGGGCATCCCCGTATGGCTTTGCAGCGTGTCCAGGAGCGTCAGCCCGCCCAGCGCCTTTTTATAGCATTCGCGCATTTCAGGAGACAGGGCTTTCCAGCTATCAATGTCTTTGGACGGGATGTATTCTGTATCGATCCAAAATTGTTTAATGTTCTGCTCCCAAAACATCAGGGCATAGTCATTTTCGGGGTCATTCCAGTTGACGGCTTTATATTGTTTCATACTCCGCTGAAGTTAATGGTAAGTTTATCTAAGTTTGATGTCAGACAAGAATACGAAGCTATTCTTGGTACCCAAGCGTGGCTTCGTATTCCTGTGCTAAATTTTCTTTTGTTTATTCAATCAATTGAACACGATGGCACTGGCGTATTCGCTATCCGTGGCATCGGTGTTCCATTTTTATGCCGAGCATGATACGCACTCATCGATGGTCGATTTGCGTGTGCGCGTGTAGTACAGCGATTTCAATCCCATTTTGTGGGCATAAATATAATACCGGGCCAGATCACGTGTGTTATCCCGGGAGTTGGTGTGCAGGATGGTAGAGATCCCCTGGTCTACGTGCCGTTGGATGACAGACACAAGCCGCAGCACCTTCATCTGATCCATGTCGTATGCCGACTTATAGTAGAAATAATTTTCATTGGTGAGGTAGGGCATGGGGTAATAGGTGGTGCTATCCCCGTATTCGCGCACTTCAATGGTATCCACGATGGGCATGACCGATGCGGTGGCATTCATGATGTAGGAGGTCGACTGATTGGGGGCTATTGCCATCCGATATGCATGGTAAACACCGTGTTCCTGCACCTGCTGCTTCAGCACGTTCCAATCTTCCTTGGTGGGGATACTGGTACCCGCAAATAGTTCGCTCACCTTGATGGTCGTCGGGAAGTAATCCTGGCTGACGTATTTGTCGAAATACGACCCATCGGCATAGGCAGACTTTTCAAAGCCTTGGAATGTCGTTTTGCGTTCGCGGGCGATTTCCATGGAAGCTTGCAGCGAGTAATAGTTGACCATCATGAAGAACACATTGGCAAAATCCAATGCCTCCTCGCTTTCATACATAATGAAGTTCTTGGCGAGGTATCCATGCAGGTTCATGGCACCCAAGCCTACGCTATGCAGCTCACGGTTCGCTTTTTGGATAGAAGGCACCATGGCGATGTCCGTCACGTCAGAGACCATGGTGAGCGCACGCATAGCGGTTTTCACCGATTGCTCAATGCGTTTATTGTCCATCACCGTGGCGACGTTGAGTGAGCCGAGGTTGCAGGAAATGCCGTATCGGATCGTGTCTTCCTGGCCGTAGATGTTGATATCAGAGACTTCGGAAACCTGCATGATCTCCGTACACAGGTTAGAAAACTTGACCTTGCCGATACCATTCAGTGCGTGCTGGCGGTTGGCATTTTCCTTGAAGAAGATGTACGGATAGCCGCTTTCTTTTTGCGTCTGGGCTATTTTGACCAACAGGTGGCGCGCATTGATCTTCCGTTTCTTTATTTTGGGATTGGTGATCAGCTCATCGTACATTTTATCCATATCCACCTCGTCAAGGTATTGGCCATACTCCTGCATGACCGTATGCGGGTGGATGAGGTAGCAAGGCTCGTCTTTGGCCGCCAGTTCCATGAATTTGTCGGGAATGATGACACCGATGGAGAGCGATTTGATGCGGACTTTCTCATCCACGTTGATTTTCTTACAGTCCAGGAATTCCTCGATATCCGAGTGGAAGATATTGAGGTATACGGCCCCGGCTCCCGGGCGCTGGCCAAGCTGGTTGGCGTAGGAGAAGGTGTCTTCGAGGATCTTCATAATGGGCAGCACGCCGCCGGCACGTCCTTCCACCCCTTTTATGGCTTCGCCGCGGGCCCTGATTTTGGAAATATTGAAGGACACCCCTCCACCGATCGATGATAGCTTCATCGCCGAATCCACGGCATAGCCGATACCATTGAGGTTGTCGCCGATCTCATCAAGGAAACACGATACCAGTTCGCCGGAGCGTTTTTTCCCAGCGTTGAGGAATGTCGGCGTGGCGGGCTGGTATTCCTGATTGATCAGCAGCTCGGCATATTCCAGTGCCCGATCTACGCCTTCGTGCCGGGCAAGGAATAAGGACACCGCAGCGACACGGTCTTCATAGCGTTCGAGGAATTTTTCGCCGGAATCATCACGCAGCGCATAGCTTTGGAAAAACTTAAACGCACTCATGAACGAGGGAAAACGGAACTTTTTGGCGGATATGAACTGGTACACCTGCTCGATCTCTTCAAACGTAAACCATTCGTAGAAGTTGATGTAATAGTTATTTTCGACGAGGTAGTCTATCTTTTCTTTCAGCGTATAAAAGAAAACCGTGTTTTTATTGACGTACTCCAAAAAGTAAGCGCGTACCGCTTCCTTGTCCTTATGCAGGCTGAACTCATCATCATGTTTGATCATGATTTCGTTATTGAGCAAAATCCAGCTCTTTGCTACCTCGTTTGTTACCATAATGTGTCCTTGCTTTAGTAATAATAGCGATAAATTCGTTAATGTCCTCGTTGGTTCCCGACAGCTCAAATTTCAGCGCCAGCGGTATCCCGTATTCGGTTGCAATCTTATCTCCGGCCATGGCGAAATTTCTTCCCCAGTTGCGGTTTCCGCTTGAGGATACCGAAAGCAGGTAGGTGTGCGCCTGCTGAAGGAAGCGCTTCGTGGTGTCCGGCACTTCGCCAAACCGCGTGGTAAACGTCACCAAGTGCCCCTCATGTGCCACCTCCATATCCGGTTGGATGGGAATGGTGGTCCACCCCGTCAATTCGGACACCTTTCGCATAAACCGCTCCACATTGCCCGTCTTGCTGTCGTAATATATCCACTCCATTTTGCAAACCTTTTAGATGGTAAACCCCCACATTTGCGAGGGGGTTTTCATGTATGTAACCCAAGTGATGGGTGTTTCTGCCGATCGGTGCCGGTTACTGGATGGTCAAAGCCAACAATTCCTCAGGCTTAAAACCGATAATTCGTTGGGTTTCTTGGTCCTGGTTCAACACAATAACGGTAGGCACCGTACGTACCTTATATTGGATGGCCAATTCCGGTTTATCAAACGGATTTACTTTTTCGTAGCTGATGCCCTTGCGGTCGAGAAATTCAGACACTTGATTGCAAGGAGCACAATCGTTTTTTTCAAATTTAATAATCCGTGTCATAGCGATAAGATTTTAATGTTTTAAACATTGTCCGGATGCAGCACATCCTCAGGCAGACCCTCATCATCCGTGCAATCAATGGTAGTTTTTAGCCTTGAACAAATATCCGCTATTTACGTGCAGGTAGGAAGTAATTGTTATCAACAGATGTTGAATTATTCACAATGTGAATAATCAATGTGGGTTACTTATTGATTAATTGACTGTAAGTCAGCTGTTTTATAGCTCAGTTGTGATTACAAATGCATTGATGTGGATAACTGTGAAGACAATTCGGTATGTTTATTGACGAAGTTATCAACTACCCCTGGATGATCATGAACCTGTCTTCCCCTGCTGCTTGGTCAATACCCATAAGCGTTTCAGTTATTCTCACACTTCCCTTCAACACATATTAGATTAATGTAAAATAGGTGCTGATACCCTTATTTTTATTAATATAGTTTATTAACTCAATAATAAAGTAGTGGTAGATCATCGTGGATAGCGTGAACTTAGCTCCTGCCAATTTGAAATATTGAATTTGAGTACGATCCGTGTATTGCCTCAAAGGTAAGGATCGACGATGAATTAACCCAATTATAAACAACTAAACAAATATGAGGTATTTATTACTATTATTTTGGCTAATGGGTTTGGGGCAACCATGCTTATTCGCCCAGGATTTCCCCATTCGGGGCACCGTAATCGACTCGATTACGAGAGGTCCGTTGCAAGGGGTGAGTGTCACGGTGGAAGGTACGTCAAGGGGTTCTTCCACCAATACGGCGGGCGGCTATGAACTGACCGTGCCGCAGCGTGACGCGGTATTGGTCTTCTCTTATGTCGGATACCAAACCAAAAAGGTTCCGGTGAGTGAAAAACAGGAAATCCACGTAGCGTTGGCTGCGGACGGTGCATCACTCGATGAGGTGGTGGTGGTGGGATATGGGCAGCAGCGCCGAGCAAGCGTAACGGCCTCCGTTGTCACGGTGAGCAATGAGGAGGTGAAATCGATTCCCACGGCAAATGTCGTTAGCGGATTGGCTGGCCGGTTGCCCGGACTGCGGGTAACCCAGCGTAATGGAGAGCCGGGATCCTATGCGACATCGTTTGACATTCGGGGCTTCGGTACGCCTCTGGTGGTGATCGACGGTGTGGTCAGGAATGGCGGGAGTTTCTCGCGGTTGGACCCCAACGATATTGAAAGCATATCGGTGCTGAAAGACGCCTCTGCTGCCGTATACGGTGTCCAAGCTGCAAACGGTGTCATTTTGGTGACCACTAGAAAAGGACATATCGGGAAGCCGCAGATCACCTACACGGCTAATTTAGAGCGGCAAAAGGTGACCAATGCCCCCGAAGTGGGTAATGCTTACGAATATGCGGTGCTGACCACCGAAAACGAAATCAACGGCGGCAGGTTACCTGGTGAAACCACCTATTCGCCGGAGGATCTTGAGAAATTCAGAGATGGCACATATCCAAGTACAGATTGGTATGATGTCGTTGCGCGTGAATATGCGGGAATGCAGCGGCATAACCTCAATGTAACGGGAGGCAGCGAGCGTATCAAGTACTACACATCGATCGGGTATCTCACCGAAGACGGCCTTTGGAAAAGCGGCGACCTCAATTATCGCCGATACAACATACGCTCCAATGTGACGGGGCGGATCACCGACCATTTGCAGGCGGAGTTGTTCATTGATGGGGCGCTGGAACAGAAAAATGAACCTGGTGAAGCGGCGTGGAACGTCTTCAAATTCACTTGGATGAACATCCCTACGTACTCGGTGTATGCCAATAACAATCCCGAATACTTACAGGATATGACCTATCCGTGGCATCCATTGGCGATGACGACAGCCGATATTGGCGGATACACCAAAACACGGACAAAATTTTTCCAGAGTAACCTGACACTGAATTACGATGTGCCATTTGTAGAAGGACTCAGTGCCAAGGTGATGGGGTCATTTTATAATGAAGCGATGTTCCGCAAATCGTGGCGGCAAAAATATGAACTGTATGACTTTGACCGATTGACGGAAACATATATACTCCGGGGAATCCAAAACAACCCGTCAACGCTTGCCGGGGATTACCGTCCCTTGGAGCGAATGTCGCTATTGGGACAATTAACGTATAGCCGGTTATTTGATGACGCGCATCATGTGAATGCGACGTTGGTATTTGAAGAGCGGCACGAAAAGAATGACAACCTGTGGGCGCAGAAGCAATTTGCCATCGATGTCGATCAGTTTTTTGCCGGTATATCGGATAATCAGCAGGTTAATTCCTCAGGAATCTATGAAAATGCAAATCAAAATGTGGTCGGAAGGATCAACTATGACTATTTGTCGAGGTATTTAGTGGAAGCCGGCTTTAATTATGGCGGATCGTCCAAATTCCCGAAAGGGAAGCGGTGGGGGTTCTTCCCTTTTGTGTCTGCAGGCTGGAGGCTTTCGGATGAGCCCTTCATCAAGCAGCGTTTACCTTTTCTCACGGATTTCAAGATAAGGGGTTCATGGGGGCAGATGGGTGATGATGGCGCAGTTGCTTTCCAATTCCTGACGGGTTACAATTACCCGAGCGGCAACTATATTTTTGATAACGAGGTGATTTCGGGGTTGGGATTTCGGGGAATGCCCAACCCCAATATTACCTGGTATACGGTGACTACCAAGAATCTGGGCGTGGATATCGCCATCCAAAATGGGTTGCTGTCTGCCCAGGTGGATATTTTCCAGCGTGATCGTTCAGGCCTGCTGGCTACGCGGTTGCTGACGATTCCCGGGACCGTGGGTGCGGCGCTGCCTCAGGAAAATCTCAATGAGGATTCCCGAAGAGGTATTGAGCTTGTGCTGGGGCATACCCACCAGATAAATGGTTTTCAATACAATGTTTCTGCTAATTTCACGTATACACGGGGACAGCCAACGAAACTGGAACGCAATGTAGACGGTAATTCTTACCTGAATTGGCGGAGTAATCCGCTGAACCGTTGGGATAACATGACCTGGGGGTACCATCTGATCGGTCAGTTTCAGTCCTATGATGAAATCTATACCTCACCGATCCAGGACGGCCAGGGAAACCGGACACTCCGGCCAGGTGATTTCAAATATGAAGATAAAAACAAAGATGGCATCCTTTCCGGGTTGGATGAGGTACCGATTGCCCGGAGTTATATTCCGGAGATCAACTATGGGTTGAATCTCGGCGCCTCCTGGAAAAAGTTTGATATGAATGCGCTTTTCCAGGGTGCAGCCAATTTTAACTTCCAATACATCGAGCAGATGCGTGCGCCTTTGCCTTGGGGGCGCAACAGCCTGACCCAGTTTATGGACAGGTGGCATCATGAAGATATCTATGACGTGAATAGCCCTTGGGTACCGGGTAAGTACCCGGCAACCAATTATACGGCATCCAACAATTGGAATTCCGAATTTTGGTGGCCCGATGCCAGCTATTTACGACTGAAACACGTCGAATTGGGGTATACGGTAGGCCCGTTGCCCAAGGTAGGGGATATGCAAGTGCGCCTCTTTGCCACGGCATTCAACCTGTTTACCTGGACGAGTATCAAGTATGTAGACCCTGAACAAGATCCGAATACTTATAATTACCTGTACCCATTGATGAGGATTTATAATTTCGGAATAAATGTCACCTTTTAAATCGCACATTCATGAAAACGATACGGATATACATCAGCATTGCGCTCATCATAGGTATTACGGCGAGTTGCAACGATAATCGATTGGATATTGCTCCCCTGAATATCCTTACTTTAGACCAAGTGCTTCAGAGCGAATCAGCTATTGATGCTTATATGGCAAGTCTCTACAGCGCCTTGCCCATGGAAGATCACCTGTTTTTCGCTGGTGGCGGGGGCAATCGGCTGGCCAATAACACTGACGAAGCACTCAGCTGCTTCGGAGACGAACGCAATGGAATCGGCGATGGAACGTGGACGCAATGGTGGGGGTATGACCATATCCGGAATGTGAATGACCTGATGGAGCACCTGCCCGAATCGTCACTTGGTGAGACAACAAAGCAACGGCTGCTTGGCGAGGCGTATTTCATCAGGGCTTATTATTACTTCGCCCTGGTAAAGCGTTATGGCGGAGTGCCCATCATCAAACAGGTGCAATATTACACCGGCGACAATTTGGCTGAACTTCAGGTGGCCCGCAATAAAGAAGAGGAGGTGTATGATTTTATTGCCAGTGACTTGGACAGTGCGGCGTTGTTGTTGGATGAAACAAGTGCACGGGGTCGGGCTACCAAATACACGGCATTTGCACTCAAATCACGCGCGATGTTGTATGCTGCTTCGGAAGCCAAGTATGGAGATGTACAGTTAGATGGCGTAGTTGGCATTCCGGTTTCGGCGGCAACGCGTTTTTGGGAAGCGGCTTATGATGCTGCGTGGGAAGTCATTTCATCTGCCCGGTATTCATTGTATAACCGTACACCAAATGACAAGGCGGCTAACTTTCAGCGGTTGTTTCTCGATGAGGATAATCCGGAGGTCATCCTGGCCCGGCATTTTTCATTTCCCGACAAAACACATGGGTATGACAATTGGGTGCTGCCTTTCGGTGTGCGCGGCCCCGATGGATACAGTTCACGGATGACCCCTACGCTGGAATGCGTGGAGCAGTTTGAATACATCGACGGAACACCCGGGAAATTGAAGATTGAAGACGAATCAGGGAATCCGATTTATTATGCGCACCCCAGCGACCTGTTCAAAGACAAGGATCCCCGGATGCTTGCTACGGTCATCATACCGTTCGGTGACTGGCAAGGGGCCATCGTGGATGTTCAAGCGGGGCTTTACGATCAAGGGGTTAAGTACGAGGCCGGGGATTATTCGGCGCTGTATAACCCGGAAACCCATCGGCCTGACAACGAAAACGGCACTGTACGCATCGTTGGATTGAGTGGGTTCGGTGGCAGCGAAAAGACGCAGACGGGGTTTTATACCCGCAAATACCTCAACGCCGATTTGGCGCGTTCGCTAGCCACCTTCGCCGGTTCGGACCAGCAATGGATCGACCTGAGGTACGGAGAAGTGCTGTTGAACTATGCCGAGGCGGCCAGTGAATTGCAGCGGTTTGACGACGCGGGTTGGGCATTGAATGAAATACGCCAGCGCGCAGGGATCAGGCTGCTGGAACGTGCTGAGGTTACAACGGAAAAGGTGCGGCACGAACGGCTGGTGGAATTGGCCTTTGAAAACCATCGCTGGTGGGATTACAGAAGGTGGCGGATCGCCGATCAGCTGCTGAATAACACACGGGTTTCTGCGCTCAAGCCGTATTATGATTTGGACGAACAGGCGTACCGATTTGAAGTGGGGGTAGCGGGTCGCTTCCCGAAAACATTCCCCGTGCGGGTTTATAAGGAACGCATAGACCCCGGAGAAATCAGCAAGAACCCCAAACTCATCCAAAACCCGAATTATTAAACGCAATTAACCAAATACAAGCATAGTCATGAAGACTCTAAAAAAAATATTCTTTCCGGCGCTGTTGATGATCTCTTGCTCCGAGATTGACAACTATGGCGAGCCAAACGGCGCGATCCATGGAAAGCTGATCGACAACATTACCAACGCAAATTTACAATCAGAGCAGCCAAATGGCTTTATTATCAAGCTTTTTGAAAAGGGGGGTGCGATGAATTCCCCTATCGTCTTCACCGGTAAACCCGACGGTTCTTTCGAGAATGCTTGGATTTTTCAAAACGAGTATATGGTTGTTCCCGTCGAAGGGGCATTTTTCCCGATCGATACAGCCACCGTACAGGTAGGGGGACGCACGGAGGTAAACTTTACGGTGACACCCTTTCTGGCCGTTACGGATGCTTCAATACAAGCTGCTGACGGAAAGATCACGGCTGTTTACCGGATCGCCCGTGCCGTAGCAGCGGAGAAAATTGTCGAGCGGAAAACACTTGTTTCCAAGATACCGACGGTCAACAATGCCATTTTTGATTTCAGGAGCGAAACAAATTTAGCTGATCTTCCCGATGAAGAAATTTTGGCAACTTCGTTTACCGATGAGGTTGCCGTACCGGCGGGCGAATATTACGTGCGGGTAGCTGTCCGTACGGACAATGCGCTAAGACGATATAATTACAGTGAAACCGTTATGATCAATGTGCCTTAGCCAAGTGTTGTCCCTTAGTATGGCACTGCTACTAGCCAGCGGTAAGCCAGCGGCCGACGTGCTTGACGTGGATCCCTTCATCGGCACTGACGCCCATGGGCATACCTTCCCTGGGGCCACCACGCCGTTCGGCATGGTGCAACTCAGCCCTTCCAATGACGCAAAGGACTGGGGCTGGTGTTCGGGCTACCATTACAGCGACAGCGTATTAAAGGGGTTTGCCCATACGCATCTCAGCGGCACGGGACTGGCGGGGCTGGGCGATATCCTGCTCATGCCTACGATGGGTCCGGTGCAAACGGACGCTGGTGATGAAGAAAATCCGGCAAGTGGTTATCGGTCGCGTTTTTCACATCGGGAGGAGGGGGCTTCCCCAGGTTATTATTGGGTACGGCTGTTGGACGATGATATCAACGTGGAGCTGACCTGCACGCCGAGGGTCGGCTTTCACCGGTATACGTTTGGCCGGGCAGGCAAGGGCAACATCATCATCGACCCCACGCATCATATTTATGAAACGGTGAAAGAAACGGAAATCGAATTTATTTCCGATACCGAAGTACAGGGTTATAAACGAAGTAATGGGGCGGGCGGCGATAGGAAAGTGTTTTTCTATGCGAAGTTTTCGAAGCCTTTCGGCGACTACGGGATTGCCGAGGGCAACTCCATTACGCAAGAAAAGGGAAAGAGAACAGGCGGGAACATCAAGGCATACGGATCATTCGATGTCCGGCAGGGCGAATCGGTGCAAGTGAAGGTGGCACTCTCCTTCGTCAGCTATGAAGGTGCAAAGAAAAATTTCAATGCGGAGGCGGCTACTCGGGATTTTGATGAGGTACGGATCGCGGCAATGGATAGCTGGCGGGAGAAGCTGTCGAAAATCGAAGTAAAAGGGGGGACGAGGAAGGACAGGCGGATCTTCTATACGGGGCTCTATCATGCCATGATCGCGCCTAACCTGATTAACGATGTTGATGGCAATTATTACATCGAGGGAAACGTGTACGCCGATAGCGCTAATCAATATAGCACGTTTTCGACATGGGATACCTTTCGCGCGCTGCATCCGCTATTGACCATTATTGATCCGCAGATCACCAAAGAAATTGTTAATTCGTTGATATCGCGGCATTTTGATTCCAAAGTGGAGTTGCCTGTTTGGGAGCTGTGCGGTCACGACAATGCCTGTATGACGAGCTACACACCGGTTTCGGTGATCGTAGATGCCGTGCGCAAAGGGGTACCGGGTATTGACCGGGAACGGGCATATCAAGCGATAAAAGCCGCTAGCCTATATGACGCTAAGGGAAGCAGGTACGCGGGAGGACAGATCTTGCCCTGGCTGAAAAAATACAATTACGTCCCATCGCATTTAGTGCAGTCGGTCACGCATACCATGGAATATGCTTATCAAGACTGGTGCATTTATATGCTGGCCAATGATCTCCGAAAAACAGCCGACACGGCTTATTACAAAAACCGTTCATTGAGCTACCTTAACCTGTACCGCCCCGAAAAGGGTTACTTTTGGCCTAAGGATACCCTAGGGAATTGGACAGACGTCAACCTCACCGATTGGCACAACATGCAGGGCCACTACATTACGGGCAATATCTGGGGATACTCCACGTTTATTCCGCACGGTATGGATAGGCTGATTACATTGAAAGGTGGCAAGGAAAAATTCTGCGCATGGATCGATCACATCATCAGTGATACCACCCGTATCGGAGGGGATGTACACGTGGATTTGTCGGGTTTCATTGGCAAATACGGCCATGGCGATGAACCCTCGCACCAGATGCCTTACCTTTATAACTATGGCGGACAGCCCTGGAAAACCCAAGCATTGGTACGGGAGGTGATGCAAACATTTTATGCGGATACCCCCGATGGTCTGGTCAACAACGAAGACTGTGGCCAAATGTCGGCTTGGTATATTTTCGGTGCCCTGGGGTTTTATCCGTTCTGCCCGGGGGATAATCAATACACCCTCGGTTCACCCTTGTTTGAAGAAGCCGTCATCCACCTGGGTGGTGGCAAGCGGTTTGTCATCACCGCAGCGCAAGCATCGAACAAGAATAAGTATGTACAACAAGCGCGTATTAACGGCGTACCTTTGCAACGACCATTTATTGGACACGAAGATATTCAGCATGGAGGGAAATTGGAGTTCACCATGGGTGAAGCGATGATGGAGTCCGCATATTAACTAACCAAGAACATGAAAAGACTATTCGTATTTGCGCTATTATTCAGCATCGCCACCTTGTCTTATTCCCAATCCTTTGAAATACGGGGCGTATTGCCCTGGCACAATTTCTTGTCGGGTCCCACCGCATGGAATGAACAGGATTACGAAAAATACCTGGATGAATGTGAGGAACACGGCATCAATTTCATCGCGTTCCACAATTATACGGGCGGGGGCGAGCGCTATTTCAATTACGTAGAGCCCATGGTAAAAATACAATACAAAAATGTGTTACCGGAGACGGGTTTTGACCATTCGGGCATGGCCCGGTGGGGATACCTGCCTATGAAAGTGGGCGAGTTTGCATATGGGACGGACAAGTTGTTCCGATTGCGCAAAGGGACCGAATATTTTGGTGCAGACTGCTCCATACTGGCTAAGACCGACGAGGAGCGGTACCAGCGCGCGCAATCGCTTATGCAAAAGGTGCTCAAAATGGCCCACCAGCGGGACATGCAGATGGCAATGGGGTTTGAGTTTGGGGTGGCCCCACCCGAATATGCCTCTATCAAATCCCGCGGCGATATGTATTGGCTAGGCGATGGCAGCATGGTATACAACCCGTTTGATCCCGATGCAACCGGTATTTTGTACGCGACCATCGACAACATCCTGGAGACCTATCCGGGCATCGATTGGATATACCTCTGGCTCAACGAGCACTGCATGTTCGGTGTCGATCCGGCGCTTGCCCTGAAAAATCAACGAATGAAAGCCTTTTTTGATGAAAATGAGCAATATTTTGCATCCGAGGGCATAGACGATAACCTCACGTTTCTGGGCGTATGGGCGCAGGCGTATATCCAAAAAGCGTACGATTACATCAAGCATAAAGCGCCTAATACAAAGATTGTCATTGGCGGATGGGGTGCGGAGTATCAAATGGGACAATTATTGCGGGGACTTGACAAGACGTTGCCCAAGGATGTCGTGTTTTCCATGCTGAACCCCGGTCAAGGGGCGAAGCCGCATCCCGACTATTTCAAAGAAATTGCCGCCAACCGCCAGATATGGGCCATTCCTTGGCTGGAGGGCGATTACTCGCTATGGCACCTGCAACCCCGGGTGCATGATATGCGGGCGCATGTAAAGAAGGCGGCCGATGATGGGCTTGATGGTGTGGTGGCCATCCACTGGCGCACGGAGGAGATTGCGACGAATTTCGAGACATTCGCCTATTTCGCGGCAAACCCCGCAGACGGGCGAGAAGTGGCAACCCTTTATCGCGATCACTGTTTGCGCAATTATGGTGCCTATGCCGCCAAGTACCTGGCGCCGCTACTGACCTCGGCCGATACTTCCAAAGTAATCAGCTCCATCAAATCCGAGGAGTACTTTGCCTTTACCCCTTCATGGGGTCGGCTTACGCCTCAGCAGGTGACGGCTTGCGAAACACTGATTAAGGCGATTGACGATTGCCTTAATCATGAAAATGACAAGGGCCACCTTTCCAACCTCGCCTGGCTAAGGGCCAATTATGAATTCACCTTGCTACTGGATGAGGTAAGCTATAGCATGGAGCCGGCGTGGAAGATCCGCGAAGCGGTGCTATCCGGTATGATGGAGGGGGGTGACGCGACTCCTACTAGCGTGATTAACGAGGCACTGGGGCGATTGCAAAAAGCACCCGTTGAGCGCCTGTTCACCACCTATGCTTCACGCGTACGCTCACGTGGAGAGTTGGGCGTACTCTCGTCCATGAATCAACGCATTTGGCGCGAGTATCGGCTGCTTGGTGATTTTTTGCAGAAGCTGCTTTAAACAGGCTAAACGAAGAAATTTATTACCGGAGCAATAAGCAAATCATTATTATAATTTGAGTCTTTTCAATGATTGTTTGATTAAGATAGTTTATCAACTCAATAATAAAGTGGTGGTGCTGCGCAGGCGATAGCGCGACCTTTGTATTAACCAATCGATAAAATGATACACCCCGAATGATGAATAGCTCCTCATATGAAGTCGCCGCTAGTCAGGCTGCGCTTCCGGATAGCACCGGAGAGTACCGCACCAAGTTCATTTTATTGGTCAGTGTGGTCGCCGCATTGGGCGGATTGCTATTTGGGTTTGATACGGCCATTATTTCGGGAACAATCCCTTATATAACGGATTATTTTGAGTTAGACGCATACCTGTTGGGTTGGGCGGTGAGCTCCATTATTGCCGGCTGTGTGCTGGGAGCCACGATGGCCGGTAGATTGGCCGACCGCCATGGCCGGCGGTTCGTACTGCTCATCTGTGCGGCGTTCTTTGCGCTTTCTGCCATTGGCGTAAGCCTATCCGATACGCTTTCTTTTTTTATCGGGTTTCGGGTCATCGGTGGGTTGGGAGTCGGCGCTGCTGCCATGGTATCGCCAATGTATATTGCCGAAATGGCGCCAGCGCCCTGGCGCGGGCGCTTGGTAGCCACCTATCAGTTGGCCATCGTTACGGGCATATTGCTCGCCTACTTATCAAATTATTGGTTGGCCGATATCGGACCGAACAATTGGCGATGGATGTTTGCCTCACAATTGGTTCCCGCAATACTATTCGGGTTATTGCTCCTTCTTGTCCCCGAGACACCGCGTTGGCTGGCTAAAATGAAGCGGATCGATCAGGCAGCGGCAGTCCTGCGCAAAACGGGTGGTGAGGGATATAGCCAGTCCGAAATCGCCCGTATTAACCGGAGTTTCCAAGAGGGGCGGCAGATCTCGCTTGTGGGCTTGCTTTCTCCCCTATACCGGCCGATTGTTGGCATGGGCGCGATGTTGGCGATCTTTCAACAGGTTACGGGAATAAATGCCATTTTGTATTACGCGCCGGTGATATTCAAAGAAACGGGTATCGAAACGTCCAATTCGCTTTTGCAGACGATCGGCGTGGGGGTTATCATGGTCTTGTCCACGTTTATCGCCATCGCGCTGGTGGACCGCCTGGGCCGGAGAAAACTGCTGCTTTGGGGAAGCCTGTTGATGGGCGCGTCGCTGCTGACCGTATCGGGTTGTTTTCACTACCAATACTTTGATAACTATGTGGTATTGGCGGCCATGCTCGTTTATGTAGGTACATTTGGGGCTACACTCGGGGCAGTGACATGGGTATACCTGTCAGAGGTATTTCCCAACCGTATTCGCGGACTGGCCCTTGCGGTTTCGACCATCGTCCTGTGGGTGGCCGACTTCGTAGTCACCTACACGTTCCCCATCATGGTAAAAGAATTGGGTACCGCAGCAACGCTGGTTTGCTATGCAGTGTGCTGTGCCGTCGCTTTTATTTACATGTTGCTGAAATTGCCTGAAACCAAAAATACCGCGCTGGAAGACATTGAAAAATTACTAATCAAATCGAAATAATATGAATTTACCGCAGGCTTTTGTAAAGGACGGCGCCGTTTCTGCTGAAAACATTGAATACTATCATGAAAGAGGTTACCTCATTGCGCCGTCGCTCATCAGTCGGGAGGATGTCCATGCACTGAAAGCCGAGACTGCCAAGATCTTCAGGGGAGAACGGGGCGCAATTGATGGTTTATTGCCTGTCAATGAAAACGAACCGGATGATGATGTCCTGAAAAAGTATGTGGCCATCCACTTTCCGCATAAAGTTTCTTCATTGATACGGGATGCGCTGTCGCATAAGCGGGTCGTGAATGTATTGACGCACATCTTGGGTCCAAATGTCAAATGCATGCAGTCCATGTTGTTTGTGAAAGCCCCCGGCAAGGCGGGCCAATCGTGGCATCAGGATGAATATTATATTCCTACTAGGGATTGCTCGCTGGTTGGGGCGTGGATTGCTATCGACGATGCCACCATAGATAACGGTTGTTTGTGGATCATCCCAGGCTCCAACCAACCCAGTTATATCCGGCCTAGGGTGGACAACCACAATCCCGAATATGCGGATGTGGATACGGTCGATGTATCCGGCTATGGACCGGATGATAGCATTCCAGTGGAAGTGAAAAGTGGTTCCGTGGTTTTTTTCAATGGGTATACCCTCCACAGTTCCTTGAAAAACCGCACAACCGATTGTTTCCGTACGGCGTTGGTTAATCACTATATGCGCGCGGAGTCTATGCTTCCTTGGGATCAGGACGGAAAGCTGGAGCGAACGGAGGATCTTCGTGACGTCGTCATCGTGTCGGGTTCAGATCCCTATGATTATAAGGGGATCATCGATGTAAATAAACCTTACCTCCGTCCGGAGATCTTGAAGATAAAAACGGAGTCCCGTTAAATATGGCAGGAATCTTATTCTTCTGTCCACGTTGGGGCGCTGAAGAGGTGCCCTGGACGGATTTTCTGGTGGGGGTCAAATCGGCGGGATATAACGGGGTGGAAGTAGGTATCGCAAAAGGTACGACCATCCAAGAAATGGATACAATGTGGGAAGCTGCTGAAAAGCGTGGGCTTGTGCTCATCATCCAACACTATGACACCTCGGCTGCCGAGTTTTCCAAGCATTACGATGCCTATGCGGATTGGTTCGAAAAGATACGGGACTACCCGGCAGTGAAGGTAAACTCCCAGACCGGCAGGGATTTTTTTACTTATGAGCAGAATAAGGCACTCATTGACCTGGCTACCGGTTTTACGGCAGCATCGGGGCTGCCGGTTTTCCACGAGACCCATCGAAGCAAATTCAGCTTTGCCGCACATGTCACACAAGCCTACCTAGCGGGCATTCCTGACCTTCGGATAACATTGGATATTTCCCACTGGATATGCGTGGCGGAGACCTACTTGGCGGATCAACCGGATGCCGTAACCCTGGCTATTCAGCGGACGGGGCACCTCCACGCGCGGGTGGGGTATACTCAGGGACCGCAGGTACCCGATCCCCGGGTGGCCGAATGGCGGGATGCACTGGATATTCATCTCCGCTGGTGGGATCAAGTGGTTGGTGTGTGGAAAGCGCGCAACGAGGCTCGGATGACCATTACGCCAGAGTTTGGTCCGTCTCCTTACATGGTCCATCTGCCAGGTACCCTCACGCCCATCAGCGATCAATGGGAGGTAAACCGGTATATGATGGAATTGTTGGGCGACCGCTATCGCGGATAATGTATTTGTCGGTTATTTTACGGATTCCCTGAAGTGGTTACGGAAATGGGAAGGGGTAAACCCTTTTATTTTAAGAAACTGCTTATTGAAATTGGCCAAGGTGTTGAAGCCACTTTCGTAACAGATCTCGATAATGGTCAGGTTCGTGTCAATCAATAGGTTGCAGGCGTAGCCAATGCGTACTTCATTCAGAAAAGAAACATACGTTTTTTTGGTGCTCTTCTTGAAATAATGGCAAAACGCCGGTATGCTCATCCCCACGCTCCCTGCGATATAGGCGAGGGAAATCGGCTGCTTGAAATGGTCTATCGTGTACTGGAAGATCTTGTCAATGCGTTCCTTATCCTTTGCGTTGAGAGGTTTCACTTCTTGATTAGAAAGTTCGACATACTCGGCTTCGAATGCAATGATCGACAGGCATTCGCAGAGTGCTGTAATCCGCGGAAAACCCCTCAAGCATTCCAGATCGCGTATCAATAGGCCTAATCGCGTTTTGCTTTTGCCTACGATTTTCAACCCTTTTACGGAGGTCTGGAACATGAGGTTGATGTCACGTAGTTCGGGAAGATCCATAAACTCCCTTCCCCAAAAATCCTCACGGAACTGAACGACGACCGCGCTGGTGACCAGGTCCTGCTTTTTCTGAAAGGTATGCGGTAGGTTGGCGCCTAAGAAGAAAATATCGCCAGTCTCGAAGGCACCTACGTAGTTCCCGATGAAACTCATCCCTTCTCCTTCTGTAAAGAGTATCAGTTCATATTCGATGTGCTGATGCCAGGGCACCTCGAAATTCGGCGTGCGGTAGGTTCTGGCCACAAACGACGAGTCTTCCGAAAGCGGTAGTTTTTGAATAAGCGGTTTCATCTCATATGAGGTACTCAAACAGTGTTTGATCACTGTTTACTTCTTTGAACTCAAAGCGGTGTTGGCGCATCCGATCTACCAGCGCTGTATAGTCGGTAGCCAGCTGGAGCTCGATGCCGACCAGGGCCGGTCCCCGTTCGCGTTGGGTCTTTTTGATAAACTCAAATCGCGTGATATCGTCATGCAGTCCCAGTACTTCGTTGACAAACAGCTTGAGCGCCCCGGGGCGTTGCGGGAAGCGGATAATGAAATAGTGCTTCAGTCCCTCATACAGCAGGGAAAGCTCTTTGATTTCACCCATCCGGTCGATGTCATTGTTGCCACCGCTGACGATGCAGACCACCTTTCTACCCTTGATTTCATCGGCATAGAAATCAAGCGCGGCCACCGCAAGCGCCCCTGCCGGTTCGGCTACGATGGCATCTTTGTTATACAGTTCGAGGATGGTGGTGCATATCCTGCCTTCGGGGATGAGCCTCACATCGTCCAACACCTCCTTACCATATTGGTAGGTGAGGTCACCGATGCGTTTCACCGCGGCACCGTCCACGAAGCGATTGATCTCGCCGAGCGTCACCGGTCCGCCATGTGCCAATGCGGCTTTCATAGAAGGCGCCCCCTCGGGTTCCACGCCGTAGATCGTGATCCCGGGGTTGGTTTCCTTGCAATAACTTCCCACCCCTGAGACCAACCCCCCACCGCCGATGGGGATGATGACCAGGTCGATATCAGGTTCATCCTGTAGGATCTCCACACCTACGGTGCCTTGGCCTTCGATGATGTCCGGATCGTCAAACGGATGGATGAAGGTCATGCCGTGTTCGGCACAGTACGCCAAAGCGGCTTGCTGGCAGTCGTCAAAGGTATCGCCCGTCAGGATGATTTCAATGTACCCATTGCCAAACATCTCGGTTTGGCTGATCTTCTGCCTCGGCGTGGGTTCGGGCATGAAGATCACGCCCCTGATGCCCATATGCTTGCACGAGAAGGCCACGCCCTGGGCATGGTTGCCCGCACTGGCACAGACCACCCCCTTGGCACGCTCGGTGGCGGTTAGTTTGCTGGCCTTATTGAATGCGCCGCGCAATTTATAGGATCGTACCACCTGCAGATCCTCGCGCTTGAGGTAAATCGCCGCATGGTATTTTGCCGACAATCGTTGATTATATTGCAAAGGGGTGTGGGTCACTACCCCTTTTAAACGTTCGGATGCGGCCTCGATCGCTTGGTTCATTGCGCGGATGTTGCGGCAACCCCTTCTAGGAGGTGGACCTGTGCCGCCAGCCAATCACCCACTTCACTGGTTTTATAGGCGTTGTCTTTGCCGGCAAGATCTTCGGTCACGATTCCCTCGGCCAGCGATTTGTTGACAATCGCACGGATGAGGGCTGCTTCTTCCTTCAAGCCAAAGGCATCTTCAAACATCATGGCGGCAGAAAGCACCGTGGCCAAGGGGTTGGCGATATCTTTTCCGGCCGCTTGTGGGTATGAACCGTGGATGGGCTCGAATAGAGAAGTATGCACACCGATAGAGGCCGAAGGCATCAAGCCCATAGAACCCGATATCACCGATGCTTCGTCCGTCAGGATGTCACCAAAAAGGTTCTCGGTGATGAGCACGTCATAAGACGACGGCCATTGAACCAAGCGCATGGCTACGGCGTCCACAAATTCATAGCTCACTTCCACTTCCGGAAAATCCTGCTCCATCTCCTGCACCGTTTCCCGCCATAGCCGGGAGCTTTCCAGCACATTGGCCTTATCCACACAGCACAGCTTCTTCCGCCGGTTCATGGCCATCTCAAAGCCCAGTTTGGCCAGGCGCTTCACCTCCTCGCGGGTATAGGTACAGGTATCGAAGGCGGTATCCCCGCCGTCTTTCCGGCCCCGCTCACCGAAATAGATCCCCCCGGTGAGTTCCCGGAGGATGATCAGGTCCGTCCCCTCGATGCGCTCCCGCTTCAAGGGAGAATGGTCAATCAGCGAAGGGAAGGTGAACGTGGGTCGCACATTGGCAAACAGGCCGAGTTTTTTGCGCATCTTGAGCAATCCCTGTTCCGGGCGTACCGGCGCTTTGGGGTCGTTGTCATAGCGGGGGTGCCCGATGGCACCAAACAGCACCGCATCCGCCGCCATACAGATCTCGTGGGTCGACTCTGGGTAGGGGTCGCCTACGGCATCGATGGCCGCCGCACCGGTCAATCCGAAAGTCCAGTTAACGTTGTGGTCAAATTTCTTGGCGACGGCATCGACGACCTTCACAGCCTGTCCGATCACTTCAGGTCCAATTCCATCACCAGGTAAGAGCGCTATATTCAATTCCATGTTGTTAAGTTAAAAGTAAAAAATCATCACCTAGCACAATATCTAATGTCTAATATCTAGTGTCTAATGTCTCGTGTCTAATGTCTAATGTCTAACGTCTAACGTCTAATATCTCCTATCCCATAGCAGGCTCTACATGCAAGACAATATTCAGCATTTTTTGGGTAGCCTTGATGGCAGACACCGTTTGATCCGAATCCAGTCCGCGCGTCGAAAAGGTGCGGTCGCCTGTTTCCCAGGTGATGGTGGTTTCACAAAGCGCATCCGAGCTGCTGCCCGGGGCGATGCGGACATTGTAGTCAACCAAGGTCGGCAGCGGCAAGTTTTTTCTCGCGTACGCCCTGGTCAGCGCGTTCATGAATGCGTCAAATTGTCCATCGCCCTGCGCGTGCTCCTCAAACAGTTGGTCATGGATGCGTACCGCAATGGTGGCCGAAGGGCGCAGGCCCTTCGCGTGGGTCAGCACGTACGATTCGACCACAATTTTTTCGTCAAGCGCCTTCGTGGCCAACACGTCGGAAATAATATACGGCAGGTCCTCGGTGGTTACATTTTCCTTCTTATCACCAAGTTCGATCACGCGCTGTGTCACCTTTTTCAGGTCTTCCTCATTCAGCTTCAAACCCAGTTCCTGCAAGTTTTTCTCAATGTTGGCCTTGCCAGAAGTCTTCCCAAGCGCATATTTCCGTTTCCGGCCGAAACGCTCGGGAAGCAGGTCATTGAAGTAGAGGTTGTGTTTGTTGTCGCCATCGGCGTGTATGCCGGCCGTTTGGGTGAATACATTGTCGCCCACAATGGGCTTGTTCGTCGGGATCCGCACACCCGAGAAATTTTCGACGAGCTTGCTTACCGAATAAATGGCAGATTCCTTAATGCTGATTTGCACATCGGTCAGAAAATCCTTGATGGCCGCCACGGCGCTGGCCAGGGGGGCATTTCCGGCGCGCTCACCCATGCCGTTGACGGTCAGGTGCAGGCCGTTTACGCCAGCCCTTACTGCTTCGAGCACGTTCGCTGTGCCCAGGTCATAATCATTATGTGCATGGAAATCAATAGGAAGCTGCGGGTAGCGTGCCCGCAATGCGGAAAGATACCGATAGGTTTCAGCGGGCGTGAGCACACCGAGGGTGTCTGGCAGCATGACCCGGTTGAGGGGCTGCAATGCGAGAAAATCCAAATATTGCAGCACATATTCGAGCGAGTGGCGCATGCCGTTGCTCCAGTCTTCCAAATACACATTGGTGGCAATCCCCTGTTGCGCGGCTTGTTCAATGGCGTTCGCGATCTCATCAAAATGCTGCTGCGGTGTTTTCCGCAGCTGGTGGGTGAGGTGGTTGAGCGAGCCTTTGGTCAGCAGGTTTTGCACCTTGACGCCTGCCCGTTGCATCCAGGCGATGGATACGCCATTGTCAACAAAAGAAAGCACCTCGATGTTATCCAGATACCCATTTCGGGAAGCCCAATCCGTGATGGCCTTCACCGCATCAAATTCCCCTTGGGAAACCCGTGCCGAGGCGACTTCCACGCGATCTACTCGGAGCTCCTCCAGCAGCAGCTGCGCAATGGTCAATTTCTCCGAAACCGAGAACGACACGCCCGATGTTTGTTCGCCATCGCGCAATGTCGTATCCATGATTTCTATTTTCCTTCTTTCCATTGCCAGGATTATATGGGAAGGGTCTTCGCAAATTGCTGAATGTCAGATTTGATATTGAGAAGGTAGTCGATGTCGTCAAAGCCGTTCAACATGTTGCCCTTTTTGTAGCTGTTGATGTCAAACGACTCGCTATCGCCGGTAGCCAATAGGGTGAGGGTTTGCGCGGGCAAGTTCACTTCCAATTCCGTATCGGGATCGGCATAGATCTCCGCAAAGATGCGCTCCAGGAATCCGGCGCTCACCTGCACGGGCAACACGCCGATATTCAGGCAGTTATTCCGGAAGATGTCTGCAAAGAAACTGGATACCACGCACCTGAATCCATGGTCGTAAATCGCCCAGGCGGCGTGTTCGCGGGACGAGCCCGAACCGAAATTTTTGCCGCCCACCAGGATTTTGCCTCGATAAGTGGGGTCATTCAACACGAAATCGGCTTTGGGCGTGTTGTCTGCATTATAGCGCCAGTCGCGGAAGAGATTGTCGCCGAATCCCACCCGTTCGGTGGCTTTTAAAAACCGGGCGGGAATGATCTGGTCGGTATCCACATTCTCAATCGGCAGCGGAACCGCCGTACTTCTCAATATATTGAAACTATCGTATGCCATGTCGTTATTGTAAAAGGGTTCTCGGATCGGTTACTTTTCCGGTGACGGCCGCTGCTGCGGCAACCAGCGGGCTGGCAAGCAGGGTACGGGAGCCGGGACCTTGCCGGCCTTCGAAATTCCGGTTGGAAGTGCTCACGGCATATTTGCCGGCCGGTATTTTGTCTTCGTTCATCGCCAGACAGGCCGAACATCCCGGCTGACGCAGCGAGAAACCGGCTTCGGTCAGGATGTCGAGGATACCTTCTTCCTTGATCTGCGCTTCTACCACATGCGAGCCGGGTACCAGCCATACGGTCACTTCGTCGGCCTTCCGTTTTCCTTTTACCAAGGAAGCGAACGCCCGGAAATCCTCGATGCGGCCATTGGTGCAGCTGCCTACAAACACATAGTCTATCTTCTTGCCCACCATCGCTTCGCCCTCGTGGAAGCCCATATATCCCAACGATTTATCAAAGGTCGCCTTGGCTTCTTCGGCGCTGATGGCATCGGGTATATCCTGGGTGATGCCAATACCCATGCCGGGATTGGTGCCGTAAGTAATCATCGGCTCGATCTCGGCACCGTCAAATACAAATTCCTTGTCGAATACCGCGTCGTCGTCGGTTTTCAGGGTTTTCCAGTAGGCCATGGCCTTGTCCCAATCGGCGTCTTTAGGGCTGAACTCCCGATCTTTGATGTAATCGAAGGTCGTTTGGTCGGGTGCGATCATCCCGCCGCGGGCACCCATTTCAATGCTCAGGTTGCAGACGGTCATCCGGCCTTCCATGCTCATCTGCTCGAATACGCTTCCGGCATACTCCACAAAGTGGCCCGTGGCGCCCGAGGTGGTGAGCTTGGAGATAATGAACAGCGCAACGTCTTTGGGCAATACCCCTTTGCCCAGGGCACCATTGATTGTGATGCGCATCTTTTTCGCTTTGGGCTGCATGATGCACTGCGTAGAAAGCACCATTTCTACTTCGGATGTACCGATGCCAAAGGCGATGGCTCCGAAGGCGCCGTGTGTAGAAGTGTGCGAGTCGCCGCAAACGATGGTAGCACCCGGTTGCGTAATCCCGTTTTCAGGGCCGATGACGTGTACGATGCCGTTTTTATAGTGACCCAACCCCCAATGCCGAATGCCATACGCCCGGGTGTTTTCTTCCAGTGCTTTCAGTTGATTGGCCGATAGCGGATCCTCCACAGGCAGGTGCTGGTTCATGGTCGGTGTGTTGTGATCCGCAGTGGCAAAGGTGCGCTCCGGATATAACACGGGTATTCCACGATTCCTCAATCCCAAAAATGCAACAGGGCTGGTCACTTCATGGATCAAATGCCGATCAATAAATAACACATCGGGTCCCCCTTCAATCTTGTGCACCACATGGGCATCCCATACCTTGTCAAATAATGTCTTACTCATTTTTATAGTTGTTGTTTCGTTGTTATCAGCTTTAGCCGTTCGCTTTCAGCTCCGAGTTTTTTACTTTTTACTTTTTACTTTTTACTTTTTCAAATAAACTTATTCAGCGCATCCAGATAGGCATTGGCTGATGCCCGCACGATATCGGTGCTGAAGCCATATCCCATATACGATTTATCGTCGTATACCACGCGCATATCCACCTTGCTCACGTCGTCGCTGCCGCCGTGGATGGAGTGGATGTTGAATTCCTTGATTTCAATATGTTTGCCGATAATTTCTTCGATCGCCTTGATGGTCGCGCTCACCGGCCCGTTTCCAGGGGCAGTCGCTTCGCGTTCCACGCCGTTATAGCTGAGGGTAATGGTTGCTTCCGGCGTTTCCTGGTCGCCGGTGGTGACCTGCAATGCGTTGATGGATAAGCCGTTCTTAAAGCTTTCCTCCGTTTTGTCGCCCATCAGCTGCAGGAGATCATCGTCTTTCAATTCCTTCTTCTCATCGGCAAGCTCCAAAAAGCGCTGGTATACCTGGTTGAGGTCGATGCGGTCAATCCCGTATCCCAGTCGTTCCAGGTGGTGCTTCAGGGCGTGCCTTCCGCTGCGGGCAGTCAGGATGATCTCCGATTGATCAATCCCGACATCTTCGGGATTCATGATTTCGTAGTTTTCGCGGTGTTTGAGCACCCCATCCTGATGGATACCCGAACTGTGCGCAAACGCATTGCGCCCCACGATGGCCTTGTTGGGCTGCACGGGCATGCGCATCATGCGGCTCACCATGCCGCTCAGGGGATAGAGCTGTTTGGTATTGATGTGCGTATGCAGGCCAATGGAGGAATGCGTCTTCAGGGTCATCACCACCTCTTCAAGGGAGGTATTGCCCGCACGTTCGCCGATGCCATTGATCGTACATTCCACCTGTCTTGCGCCGTTTTGCAAGCCGGCAATGCTATTCGCCGTAGCCAGTCCGAGGTCATTATGGCAGTGTACGGAGATGATCGCCTGATCGATGTTTTTGACGTTTTCTTTCAGAAACCTGATTTTTGCACCATATTGCTCAGGTAAGCAATAGCCGTTGGTGTCGGGTATATTCACCACCGTTGCCCCTGCCGCGATGACCGCTTCAATCATCCGGGCGAGGTATTCGTTGTCTGCCCTTCCGGCGTCTTCGGCATAGAATTCGATGTCTTCTACGAATGTCTTGGCATATTTGACGGCCTCGACGGCCCGCTCGAGAATCGCCTCGCGTGTGCTGTTGAATTTATACTTGATGTGTGTGTCGGATGCGCCGATACCGGTATGGATACGCGGTCTTTTGGCGTGTTTCAGGGCTTCGGCAGCACAGTCAATGTCGCCTTTATTTGCCCGTGTAAGCGCACAAACCGTGGGGTTCTTCACTAATTTGGATATCTCCACCACGCTGTTGAAGTCACCCGGACTTGAAATGGGGAATCCGGCTTCGATAATGTCCACGCCCAATGCCTCCAGCGCTTCAGCGACAATGAGTTTCTCCGGGGTGGTCAGTTGCGAACCGGGCACCTGTTCTCCATCGCGGAGCGTGGTGTCAAAAACATATATGCGGTTGGGATCGTGCAGCATTATAAACTATTTTTTCTGTTGTGTATTCGGATCGCTCGCTTAAGCTTAATAAGCAAGCTCGTTTATCTCTTCTGTTACCAAGGCTTCGCCTTTTTCCAATACCATTTTCTTTTCCAAACAAGTAGGCAACTGTGTTTCATAGTGGCCAACATAAATCAGCGTTTTTCCGAAACCACACAACTCATCGACCACCGCATTGAAAAGCGATGTCTGGGCACGGTCAAGCCCTTGGCACGGCTCATCCAGAATCAGCAATGGCGGGTTTTTGATAATCGTTCTGGCCAGCAATACCAAGCGTTGTTTCCCCAAAGGCAGTGTCGTAATCAGTCGGTCTTTATCCGCAGTAAGGTCAAAAAAAGCCAACAGCTGATTGATTTTCTGTTGCTTCTCATAGCTGACCTGTCTGAACAGGCCGATACTGTCATAGAAGCCAGAGGCAATCGCTTGCCATACGCGAGCGGTTTTATCAAAATACCAATGCAGTTCAGGAGAGATGATGCCTATGCGTTCTTTAATCTCCCAAATGCTTTCTCCGCTGCCCCGCTGGTGGCCAAATAGCCGGATATGATTAGCATAAGCTTGGGGGTGATCGCCCGTGATCAGGCTTAGCAGGGTTGATTTTCCCGAGCCGTTATGCCCTTGGAGCAGCCATTTTTCACCCGCCCGGACCGTCCAATCGATCCCTTTCAGCACTTCTTTCTCTCCATAGCGGACATGGATGTTCTCCATTTCGACCATGATGTCAGCGGATACCGTCGGCGCTTCCCTGAGGAATGGGGGTAAATCCTTCCGCGAACGACCGATATCCATGGGTAGGGCTGACACGGAGCTTACCTGCTTGAGCTTGCCTTTTTCGATTTGAGCAAACCGATTGATGCAACGCGGTAAATCCGTCTCATTGGTAATGAGCACGAGGTGTGTACCGGCCGCGGCGAGCTCATCGAAAAAGCCATTCAGTTTTTGGCGTGATGCTTTGTCCAATCCGGTGTAAGGTTCGTCAACAATCAACAACTGGGGTTTTAACCACAGCGCTTTGATCAATTGCAATTTCTTGTGCTCGCCGCTGGAGAGCTCAATCAGCTGGGTGCCCTTCAGGTCAACGAATTCAAAAAGATCGAGGTATTTTGCTAAGTCCTCGACTAACAGGTTCTCGGATTCGGCAAAAGCTGCCAACTCGGCATAAACCGTTAGTGTGTCGTTTTGTTGTTGTTTGTTATAACGCTGTTGGTAGTAAAAGTTACGATCTCCCTCCAAGTTGGTAAACTGATACCAATTGGACACGTACAATACGCGCGGAGGCCGCGGAGATTGGTGGTCAAAACAGATTTGGACGGTACCGCTTGTTTTTTCAAGACCCGCCAACGCTTTAGCCAACGCGCTTTTGCCCGACCCGCTCCGCCCGCCGATGAGCCAAAACTCCCCGGGGTGGATTTGCCAGTCCAATTGATCCAATACCACATCATGTGCATATTGCAGGTTCAATTGGGCGATATGGACGACTGGGTCAGTCATGATAGTACGATACAAACTTATGCAAAATGGCGATGATATGCAATGATGCCTTCTTTACGGTACGTTTCCTAAACTGTTTTTATAGCCTTCATTGCTGTCATGGCTTTGCGCAGCACGGCGCCCACTTTCTCTACCGGATGGGTGCGGATGGCTTCGTTTACGGCGATCAGCGCTTGGTTGTCGACCGCTAGGTCTTTACCTTCATTGAAATCCCTGCCAATAATATCCGTGTCTACGGTTTTCATGAAGTCAGCCAATAGCGGTTTACACGCATGATCAAACAAATAGCAACCGTATTCGGCCGTATCGGAGATCACACGGTTCATCTCGAACAGTTTTTTGCGAGCGATGGTATTGGCGATCAGCGGGGTTTCGTGCAATGACTCATAGTAAGCCGATTCTGGTTTAATACCCGCCTCGACCATGGTTTCGAATGCGAGCTCTACGCCAGCTTTAATATAAGAAACCATAAACACGGCATGGTCGAAATACTCCTGTTCGCCAATCTTGATGTCGCCCGCAGCTGTTTTCTCAAAGGCTGTCTCGCCGGTAGCGGCACGCCATTGCAATAGATTCTTATCTCCGTTCGCCCAGTCCTCCATCATGGTGCGGCTGAATTGGCCACTCATGATGTCGTCTTGATGTTTTTGGAATAGCGGACGCATAATCGCCTTCAATTCTTCTGAAACCTCAAAAGCTTTAATTTTAGCGACGTTGCTTAGTCGGTCCATCATCGCGGTGATCCCGCCTTGTTTTAAGGCTTCGGTAATGACTTCAACACCATATTGAACCAACTTGGCCGCGTACCCCGGCTCAATGCCCTTTTCAACCATTTTATCAAAGGAGAGGATTGACCCGGTTTGCAACAGTCCGCATAAAATGGTTTGTTCACCCATTAAATCGGATTTGACCTCGGCTACGAAAGACGAACGCAAGACACCTGCCTTATGGCCACCGGTTCCCACGCAATAGGCTTTCGCCTCCGCGAGACCCTTGCCTTGGGGATCATTTTCCGGGTGAACAGCAATGAGTGTCGGTACACCGAAGCCGCGCAGATATTCCGCCCTCACCTCTGAACCTGGGCATTTTGGGGCGATCATGATCACCGTAATGTCTTTGCGGATCTGTTTTCCTTCTTCCACGATATTGAAACCGTGTGAATAGGAAAGCGTAGCACCTTCTTTCATCAACGGCATCACCGCGTCGATTACAGACGAATGTTGCTTGTCCGGAGTAAGGTTGCTGACCAGATCTGCTGTGGGGATCAGCTCTTCATACGTGCCGACCGTAAAGTGATTGTCTGTGGCATTCTTCCACGAGTCGCGCTTTTGTTCGATTGCTTCCTTACGAAGGGCGTAGGAGACATCCAGTCCACTGTCGCGTAAATTAAGCCCTTGGTTGAGGCCTTGAGCACCACAGCCCACGATCACGATTTTCTTGCCTTTTAAAGCACTGATACCGTCAGCGAACTCGCTGATATCCATGAATTCAGCGACGCCTAATTGGTTTAATTGTTCTCTAAGGGGTAGGGTGTTAAAATAATTTGCCATTGTTTTATGTATGTGATTGACTTTTTTGTTCGTGTACTGCTTTTCTAAGTGCCATGGCATACCCCAAGTGGAGATTGTCATGTGCCAATGTTGCGGTGAGCACCTCTTCGATGGTCGTCATCTCCAAGCCATAGGTCGACGTGGAAAACGGACTGATCGTCGAAAACACGCCATTCCGATAGTCCTGTTCAATCTGCTGGACCGATGAAACCAGCTGACTCTTCAGTACGTCCAGTTCCTCCGGGGTTATCCATTTTTCGGGCTTGGTGCCCTTCCCATAGTCCTCGACAAACGGGATGCTATAGGCTGGTGCCACCTGTGTCCGGCGGTAGCAAAGCCCCTGGGTGCTGACCACGATGTGCCCGAAATTCCACCCGATATTATTGCGGAAGCCATTCGGGATGACATTGATGTCATCCATGCTCAACTCGCTCACCATTTGGGCGAAGACTGCCCGGGTCTGTCTGATATACTTAAAAATAATGTCTGGCATGATGCTGATGACGTGCAATTTTTTATTTTACATTGTAAACACCTTATCCTGCTTATCGAGGTAGCGGTTTTCCACCACTTCGGAGGCCGGTTCGGCTTCTTCAAATTCCTTGAGCTTTTTATGGAAGCCTTCGCTGTCTTTGATGATGGCGATCCGCGCACTGCGCACAAACTCGATAAGGTTATATTCGGCCAGTGCTTCCGTGAGCGCATCGATTTCCTCCCGATGTCCGGCAGTTTCGAATACCGTATAGTCGGCGCGTATCACCACGGCGCTGGCACCGTACTGCCGCAAGAGCCGTTCTACGGGTGCCTTTTCGGTCACCACGACCGTCGGCACTTTATACAACGCCTGTTCCTGCCAGATGACTTCATCGTTGGTATTGTAATACGCTTTCAGTACTTCCACCTGCTTTTCGATCTGGCGGCAGAGTTTGCGGACTACCTCCTCGGTTTCAACGATAACGATGGTAAATCGGTGGATGCCTTCCACTTCAGAAGGAGACGTATTGAGGCTCTCAATGTTGATCTTACGCCGCGAAAAAATGTTGGATATCCGACCGATCATGCCGATCGAATTTTCCGTATAAAGGGTGATGGTATATTCCTGCTTTTCCATGTTGACCTTAATCGTTAGTCTTTACTCCTTGTTCTTTGCTCCCTCAGTTACTTCAACCTGATCTCACTGACACTACTGCCCTGCGGTACCATCGGAAATACGTTGTTTTCCTTGCCCACCTTTACTTCCAGCAGGTAAGCACCGTCGTGGCTGATCATTTCTTGCAACGCTTCTTTGAGATTTTTCCGTTCATCAACGCTGCGCCCGGCTATGCCGTAGCCTTTGGCTACCGTCACAAAGTCCGGACTGGTAATGTTGACAAACGAATACCGCTTATCATGGAAGAGCTGCTGCCACTGGCGCACCATTCCCAAAAAGGAGTTGTTGAGGATGAGTATTTTTACCTTCGCACCAAATTGCATGATCGTACCTAGCTCCTGTATCGTCATTTGGATACCACCATCGCCAATGATTGCCACCACGGTCCGGTCAGGCGTTCCATACCAGGCGCCGATCGCCGCCGGCAGTCCAAATCCCATCGTGCCCAGTCCGCCTGACGTGACACTACTCTTGGATTGGTTGAATTTGGCATAGCGGCAGGTGACCATCTGGTGCTGGCCCACGTCCGTCACGATGACGGCATCGCCGCCGGTGATTTCGTTCAATAGGCTGATGACTTCCCCCATGGTCAGGATATCCGTGGTGGGGTTCAATTCCTCCTGGATGACTTCGTTGATTTCCTCCCGCTCCAGTTCCCGGAAACGGCTCACCCACGCCTGGTGTTCCTTCCGGTCTACCAACTGGGTAAGTAGGGGCAGCGTATCCTTGCAATCGCCCCATACCGGTACGGTGGTCTTGACGTTTTTGTCGATTTCAGCTGGGTCGATGTCCAGGTGGATCACCTTGGCCTGTTTGGCGTACTTATCCAACCGACCCGTCACCCGATCATCGAAACGCATGCCGATAGCGATGAGTACATCGCACTCATTAGTCATCACGTTTGGGGCATAGTTGCCGTGCATTCCCAGCATGCCCACATGCAGGGGATGATCCGTCTCCAGGGCGCTGAGGCCCATTACGGTGGCTGCTGCCGGGATTCCTGTCTTTTCAATGAACGCTTTGAAATCGGCTTCGGCTTTGCCAAGGATGATGCCCTGTCCAAAGAGGACAAAAGGTTTTTTTGCCTCATTGATCAGCGCAGCTGCCTGTTCTACATATTCCTTGCGCACGATGGGCTTCGGGCGGTAGCTACGGATGTGGTTACACACGTTATATCCCTCATAGGCAAACAGCTGGAGCTGTGCGTTTTTGGTGATGTCGATCAATACCGGGCCGGGTCTGCCCGTACGGGCGACATGGAAGGCCTTAGCCAATGCGGTGGGGATCTCACAAGCGTCGGTCACCTGATAGTTCCATTTGGTCACGGGGCTGGTGATGTTGATGACATCCGTCTCTTGGAAAGCGTCCGTACCCAGTAAATGGGCAAACACCTGGCCCGTAATGCAGACGATCGGGTTGCTGTCAATCGTCGCATCGGCAAGTCCTGTCACCAAATTAGTGGCGCCCGGACCACTCGTCGCGAAAACCACGCCCACGCGGCCCGATGTGCGCGCATAGCCCTGGGCGGCATGAATACCTCCCTGTTCGTGGCGCACGAGAATATGTTTTAGCCTGTCGTTGTAGTCATACAGGGCATCGTATATCGGCATAATGGCACCGCCCGGATAACCAAATATGGTATCCACACCTTCTGCCAACAAGGCTTCAAGCACCGCTTGCGAGCCGCTTAATTGCGTTGTTGCCTTTCCTTCCTCTTGGTTTGGGATGGTTTCTTTCGTGATTTCCAGCGTGTTCATTTTTTTTAAGTTAAAAGTCAAAAATAAAAAATCAAAAAACCTGTATCGTCTTCTGTTTCTTGTCTTATTCTTGCCCGGTGGGGAAGAATTTTTAATTTTTCCTTTTTAATTTTTCCTTTAATTTCAAAGGTCCGTTACGCAGCCCGAAGCGGCATCGGCCACGGTCTTTGCATATTTATAGAGTACGCCCTTGGTCACTTTCAGCGCTGGTTTTTTCCAGCTTGCCCGGCGCGCCGCGATGATATCATCGGATACCTGGAGGGTAATGGTGTTATTGACGGCATCGATGACGATGTTATCGTCGTCTTCGACCAAACCGATGAGTCCGCCTTCATGCGCTTCCGGCGTGACATGGCCCACCACAAATCCGTGGGTGCCGCCGCTGAAGCGCCCGTCGGTGACAAGCGCTACGCTTTTGCCCAGTCCGGCGCCGATGATGGCCGAGGTGGGTTTCAGCATTTCCGGCATGCCCGGCGCACCTTTAGGGCCTTCATTTTTGATCACCACCACGTCGCCAGGCTTCACGCGGCCCGAGGCGAGTCCGGCGATGAGGTCTTTTTCCCCGTCAAACACACGGGCCGGACCTTCAAAGCGTTCGCCTTCCTTGCCCGAAATCTTAGCCACGCTGCCCTTTTCGGCCAAGTTGCCATAGAGGATCTGGAGGTGGCCCGTCGCCTTGATGGGATTATCCAGGGTATGTACGATCGACTGGTCAATGGCATTGATGGGGGTCACGGCTGACAAGTTCTCCGCCAGTGTCTGTCCGGTTACCGTGAGGCAGTGGCCATGCAGAAGGCCTTCATCGAGCAGGTATTTCATGACCGCGGGCACCCCTCCGTATTCATGCAGGTCCTGCATGAGGTACTTGCCGCTGGGTTTGAAGTCGGCCAGCACGGGCGTCGTATCGCTCATGCGTTGGAAATCGTCCTGCGTAATTTCGATACCCACACTTTTGCCAATAGCGATAAAATGCAGCACAGCGTTCGTGCTTCCACCGAGTACAATGATCACACGCAGTGCGTTTTCAAACGCTTCACGGGTCATGATGTCCGAGGGTTTGATGTCGCGTTCAAGCAAGATGCGGATGTATTTTCCGGCTTCCAGGCATTCCTTGCGCTTTTCTTCGCTCACCGCCGGATTCGAAGAAGAATAGGGTAGGCTCATGCCCAGCGCTTCGATGGCGGCTGCCATTGTGTTCGCGGTATACATACCGCCGCAAGCACCGGCACCGGGGCAGGTATGCTTAATGATCCCCAGAAAGTCCTCTTCCGAGAGGTTGCCCGCAATCTTCTGTCCCAATGCCTCAAATGCCGAAACGATATTCAAGTCTTGCCCTTTATAGTGTCCGGGCGCGATGGTGCCCCCGTAGACCATGATAGCAGGCCGGTTGAGGCGTCCCATGGCCATGACGGATCCCGGCATATTTTTGTCGCAGCCCGGAACGGCGATGAGCCCGTCGTAGTATTGTCCCCCGCAGACGGCCTCAATGCTGTCTGCGATAATATCGCGGCTGACCAGCGAATAGCGCATGCCGTCGGTGCCATTGCTCATCCCATCGCTCACGCCGATCGTATTAAAGACAAGGCCCACCAGGTTATGGCCCCATACGCCCTCTTTTATTACCCCGGCCAGCTCGTTGAGGTGCATGTTGCACGTATTACCATCGTAGCCCATGCTGGCAATGCCCACTTGGGCTTTTTGCAGGTCATCGTCTGTCAGTCCGATGCCGTACAGCATCGCCTGCGCGGCCGGTTGGGTTTTGTCTTGGGTAAGTACCTTGCTGTATTTGTTCAGCTCCGTTGTTTGTTCAGTTAGCATGGTTATATGATCACTTGATAATTCTCTTTTTCCAATGTCAGGTTTTTGTATGCCCGTTGTATCGTGGCCCCCAATGTGTCCGTCCATTCTTCCGTGAAGACCTTATCGTCTACCGATGCGATGCCTACGATACCCGTGGCCGTACCGGTAAGGAAAGCGCTGTCCGCAGCTTTCAGCTCGTCCAGCGAGAGCTCCTTCTCCACCACGTCAATGTTGAGCACGTTGGCGATCTCGAGTACGGTTTGCCGCGTGATGCCGGGGAAAATGTGGCCTTGGGGAGGCGTATACAAAGTTGCCTCTTTTTCGATGAACAGGTTATTGCTGGATGCTTGTGCCAGATGACCCTCGCTGTCCAACAGGATCGCTTCATCATATCCTCTTTTGGTGGCCTCGGCGGTGGCGATGATGGATGCAACGTACTGGCCGGCGATCTTGGCGCCGGGCGGCACAGAATAAGGGTTTGGCCGCTGGTAGGGCGATAGGGATACCCGGATGAGGCCGGTCCCGAGAAAAGGCCCCCATTCCCAAGCGGCGATGATGAGACTGGAATCAGCGGCAGGGGTCAGGTACATATTGTGACCAGTGGTGACCAAGGGCCTGATATATGCACTCCTTAAGTTGTTCTTTTCCAGTAATTGATAGGTTTTGTCGACAAGCTCATCGGTTTCCCATCGGAAGGGAATCCCGACCAGTTCGCACGAACGTCGTAAGCGGTCATAATGTTGCTCCGCCCTGAACAAGCGTGTACCGTTGTGGGTATTATATGCCCGGATGCCTTCGATAGCCGAATAGCCATAGTGCAATGACTGGCCAAAAAGATCAACGGTCGTACTACTGGCCCTGACAAACTCGTCATCCAAATAAACCCATGTATCTTTGCCGAAATATCTCATATCTCCGTTAGCTGGTTGTCCCGTTTGCACCTTGTTGAAATGATCGGATATGCCTCCTCAAACGCATTATAGATCCTTGTCTTTTTTGACTTTATCAAGGTAAGATGTTTATCGCGAACCGGCAATAGCATCCATCAATTTTTTTGAATCGGAATAAAATTCTGCATTATTCATATAATCAAAATATTATTTTAAATAAATCTATATTAATGTATTTTAATTTTTATATTAATATACTAAAACCAATATCGGTATTCGGTTCATTTTCATGTTAAAACAACTACCGATCGTAAATTCTGCGTAAAATGGGCTCCGTCTTCAAAAAGTTGCTAAAAAAACGAAGCCCCCCGGCAAGTACTTACCGGGGGGCTTTTATTTTACTTTTTACTTTTTACTTTTCCTTTATCCCTTCGGCAAGCACGGTAATATTGTTGTGAATAACTTCCACAACGCCGCCAATAATATTGATGACTTCCTCGCTTTTGCCGGTTCGGATAATGACTTTCCCGTCTTCCAGGGTAGAGACGATCGGCGCGTGGTTTTCCAGCACCTCAAAGGAGCCTGCGGTGCCGGGTACGGTCACCGACGTGACGTTGCCATCGAAGACGGGTTTATCCGGAGTAATAATGGTCAGTTTCATTACACTGCCTCCGCCATTAGTTTCTTGCCTTTTTCGATGGCATCTTCAATGGTTCCCACCAAGTTAAACGCGGCTTCGGGATATTCGTCCACCTCGCCGTCAATGATCATGTTGAATCCTTTGATGGTTTCCTTGATGTCTACCAATACGCCTTTGAGACCGGTAAACTGTTCGGCCACGTGGAAGGGTTGTGACAAGAAACGCTGTACACGGCGCGCACGGGCGACGACCAGTTTGTCTTCTTCAGAGAGCTCATCCATCCCGAGGATGGCGATGATGTCCTGAAGTTCTTTATAGCGTTGCAGAATCTCTTTTACCCGTTGGGCAGTATTATAGTGCTCGTCACCCAATGTGGCAGCGTTCAAGATCCGTGAGGTAGAATCCAATGGGTCCACTGCCGGATAGATACCCAGTTCGGCGATTTTCCGCGAAAGTACGGTCGTGGCATCCAAGTGGGCAAATGTCGTTGCCGGAGCAGGGTCCGTCAAGTCGTCGGCTGGTACATATACTGCCTGTACAGAGGTGATGGAGCCGCGTTTGGTTGAGGTAATGCGCTCCTGCATCAGACCCATTTCCGTCGCCAATGTCGGTTGATAACCTACTGCCGAGGGCATCCGTCCCAATAGGGCGGATACTTCTGAACCGGCTTGGGTAAAGCGGAAAATGTTGTCGATGAAGAACAGGATGTCGCGGCCGGCACCTTCACCGTCGCCATCGCGGAAATATTCGGCAATGGTCAGTCCCGAGAGGGCCACGCGTGCCCGCGCACCGGGAGGCTCGTTCATCTGCCCGAATACGAAGGTGGCTTTGGAATCTTTCAGCTCTTCGGCATCCACTTTTTCCAAAGGCCATTCGCCTTTTTCCATGCCTTCCATGAATTCCTCGCCGTATTTGATAATGCCGGATTCCAACATTTCGCGGAGGAGATCATTCCCTTCACGGGTACGTTCACCTACACCGGCGAACACGGAAAGTCCGGAATATGCTTTTGCGATGTTGTTGATCAGTTCCTGGATCAATACGGTCTTGCCTACACCTGCGCCACCGAACAATCCGATTTTACCGCCCTTTGCATACGGCTCCAACAGGTCGATTACCTTGATGCCGGTAAACAATACTTCCGTCTCGGTAGAGAGATCTTCGAATTTCGGAGGCGTATTGTGTATGCTGCGGCCGCCGGATTTATCAAGCCCTTTGATACCGTCGATGGCGTCACCCACCACGTTGAATACCCGTCCTTTGATACCTTCACCTACGGGCATTTTGATGGGAGCACCCGTATCCACGACTTTCATGCCACGTGTCAACCCTTCGGTGCCGTCCATGGCGATGGTCCGCACGCGTTCTTCACCCAAGTGCTGTTGCACTTCCAACACAATGCGTTGACCGTTTTCCTTCTCGATTTCCAACGCGTCGTAGATTTTCGGAAGTTTGGCATTTTCAGAGAAACTCACATCGACCACGGGACCGATGATTTGGGCTATTTTTCCAATATTGGACATACTATCAGCAACTAAAATTTTATAAACCAATGCAATAAAGGCGAAATACAGGCCTTAATTTCGGACTGCAAAAATACGCTTAAAAGAATTAAAAGCAAATTTAAATGTAAAGAAATGTTACACATGACCGGGATCGCGCATCGGCTCATGGATAATACCGGCCGATCCGTTTGACGATTTCCTTCCGGAGCGCCAAAGGTTCGATGATACCTGCCTGCCGGTACACGATTTCGCCTTCAGGTGAGATGAGCACGGTATAGGGCAATGCGCCCTGCCATTCTTCATCGACGGCTTCGATGAGGTCGTATTTGTCTTCGTTGCCGAAGAGCAGATTCCGGTTGCTTGCCAATTTTCCCCGTAAGAATGCCAGCACCTTGTCGGAAGCTGTTTTCGCGTCCAATGACACCGTCACGAAGTCGAAGTCGCGGTGGCGATACATCTTGTCGGTTTCCACCAGGGCCGAAAATTCGGCCACACAGGGGCCGCACCATGTTGCCCAGAAATTGACCAGCCGATATTTCCCGGTGTTGTTTTTAAGCAGCGCTTTCATGGTATCGAGTGTCACCTCGACAAGCGTGACCGGCTCTTTTTTCCATTCTTCCACTTCGCGCATTTTCCAGTCGGTTTTGGACTTCCATTTGACGGAACACCCAAATGTCCTTGTGGTCGGTGTCGACACGGGCTTTCCGGCTAAGAGTTCATCCACGGCGTTCCGCAGGTCATGCGTTTTGGCCTTGCCGATGTGTTCGTCGTCATCGATGCGTCCCACATAGCGCAGGAGCCGCTCCTGGTCAAAAACAAATGCGTGGGGCGTGGTAGCGGGACCGTATTGGGTAGAGACCTGCTGGTTTTCGCCATCATATAGGTACGGAAAATTATAGCCCTTATCTTGATAGCGCATCTTCATCTCTTCGAAGCTATCGCTGAGGTCGGTATACCCCAGTTCATCTAGCCTGATAGCGGCATCCGAGTTGGGACTGATGGCGATTACCTGGACTCCTTTTGGTTGGTAGGTAGCGGTCAATTCCATGATCCGGTCTTCGTATGCTTGGGCGGTGGGGCAATGGTTGCAGGTAAAAATGACGACTAACAGCTTGGCGTCTTTGAAGCTTTCCAAGGTGTAGGTTTTGTCGTCCACGCCCTTGAGGCTGAAATCAGGGGCCTTCGAGCCGATAGGCAGGGGCTTCGGATCGTCCGCGTTGGCCGCCGGGACCGCTGCCGCAAATAACGCCAAAAACAAAAGGATCTTTTTGAAGGACTTCATCATGGCAAACGATTTATAATTTGATGCAAACGTCAGTGAGTTGTCCGTTAACATACGCAAGTTATAAAAACAGCGGTTAAAAAGCAAGTCAAATGAAGACGAGCCGGCTATTAGTGAGTTACCAATAGGCTACTAACCTTATACCTCGCTGGCTAGTAATACATCAATAACAGGTAGGTAATAGGCAAATTATAGGGATTTGCCCCTATAACGTCCCTACAATCTCCCTATAATATCCCTACTAAGTGTCAATAATAAGAGAAAATAGTAGCACGTTAGGGTGACATGATGGTTAAAGAAGTGGCTTTGCTTATTACAATCGCTTGTTCAGCTCATCCTGCAACTGCCGCATGAGCTTCTGCTCTTTTTCCATGGCTTTTTTGCGGTGTTGATCGAATTCCTCCTGAAGCATTGCAATGGCTTTTTTGGTGTCCGTGGTGACGATATGGCTTTGGTTGTATCGATAGATAAAAAACGCCAGCGCGGCAGCCAAAAGCAATACCAGTCCCCATACAATGGTGCTGTATACACCCTTCTGCAAGTGGATGCCGACGAAGGAAAAGCTGTCCTTCTCCTGTTGCGCCAGGCGCAATTGTTCCTTGACCTGCGTCAGCGAGTCCGCCATGCCATCCACGGCAGCCTGCTGGTCGCCATCTTTGGCTTTCAGATCGGCGATCGATTTGGTGAGGGTCCGGATGGTATCTGCTACGTTTTTACGGATCCGTTCGAGATTCGCTTGGCGAACATGCTCCAATCCATCTTGCGTCCTCGAAATGGCATAGAGGTAAACGAATTGGCTGTCGATGGTCCCGCTGGTCAGTGACCCCTTGGGCGGCTCCCGTCGCGTCGTGGATTGGCCGAAAACATTTCCTAATGAAATTAAGATGATCAGGATGGTTAAGCAGGTAACGTTTCTCATATTTGCTGGTTGTTTCTATTACGTTAAGTTGTTTTTAAATATATAGAACACGATATTACGTGATTTATTGTTTAAATAAAAGTTGAACTGTATAAATTTGGAAAAAGTCGCACACAAACATGACAGCCCATAACAGTTCGTTTTTTCAACTTTTCTAACTTGCGGCGTTATCACACCAATTTAACCGTGTTGCTATGCATGCATTATTAGGCGTCATATTTCATTTTATCGGAGGATTTGCCTCAGGTAGCTTTTATGTGCCGTATAAAAAAGTCAAAGACTGGGCCTGGGAAACCTTTTGGATCATAGGCGGCTTGTTTTCGTGGCTTATTGTGCCGCCCTTGGCGGCCTACTTGACAATTCCCGGTTTTGCCGACATCATCCGGCAGGCCGACGGCGGAACGCTCGGTTACGCTTACGTTTTTGGCCTGTTGTGGGGTATCGGTGGTCTTACCTACGGCTTGGGAGTACGGTACCTGGGGGTATCGCTGGGAAGCAGCATTATCCTTGGGCTCACCATGATATTCGGGTCGCTCGTACCTTCTATATTTTATTATTTCAATGGCAGCGAAGGGAAGGAGACGATCGACTTGTTTTTTACCACCACTTCCGGCAGGACGGTTTTGATCGGTTTGGTTATTTGTATTTTCGGTATCTACCTCTGCGGCCGGGCAGGTATGCTGAAAGAACGGGAATTGGCCGGCCGGGCGGCTGATGCCAGCGGCAATAGGGATTTTCGCTTCGGACTGGGGCTGCTGGTCGGCATTGTGTCGGGTATCCTGAGTGCTTGTTTCAATTTCGGACTGGAAGCCGGAAAACCCATGGCACATGTAGCCAATGACCTGTGGAAGGCTACCCATCCGGGAGAGGGTGAATTCCTCTTTCAAAATAATGTGACTTATGTGGTTGTCCTCTGGGGAGGGCTCACGACCAATTTCCTGTGGTGCATGTTTCTCAATGCCCGTAATCGGACATTCGGTGATTACGTAAATACGAAAGTGCCGATCGCCCGCAACATTTTTTTCTGTGCGCTTGCCGGGACCACCTGGTATATGCAATTCTTCTTTTATGGCATGGGCGAAAGCCGGCTCGGCAATGGTGCCAGCTCCTGGATATTGCACATGGCCTTCATCATCTTGATCGCCAATGCTTGGGGGGTAATATTAAAGGAGTGGAAAGGCGTGAGCAAGAAAACATATGCAACAATTATCAGCGGAATAGCGGTCATCATCCTGTCGATCCTATTGGTGGGGTTTGCAAGGACATTGTAGTTGGTGGTCGGGGATCTGTGACCGGTGGTGAAATAAGATATATTAGTGAAATAAAAAATAAGTAAAATACCGAAAAAACAATACAGCGTATGTCAACGATTATTGGAAAAGAATCATTCAAACATGTGAGTTATTTGTGGGATCATGAAAAAGCCGCCCAGTTGGAAGGGGATGAAGTGGCACTGCTGCTTTATCGATCCAATCTGTTGGGGGCCGATTTGAGGCTGACCAATTACGGTGGGGGCAACACGTCGTGCAAAGCCATCGCAAAAGATCCATTGACCGGACTTGATACGGAAGTGATGTGGATCAAGGGCTCGGGCGGAGATATCGGTACACTCACCCGCAGTGGGCTCGCTGCGTTATATGTCGATCGGCTGAGAAGCTTGGAACAGGTGTATAAGGGGATCGAACAGGAAGACGAGATGGTCGAATTGTTCAACCACTGCATTTTTGACCTGGCATCCAAGGCGCCGTCCATCGATACGCCATTGCATGGTTTCTTGCCTTTTAAACACATCGATCACCTGCACCCCGATGCCGCGATCGCCATCGCAGCGGCCAAGGATGGCAAACAGATCACCCAAGAGTTGTTCAACGGCGAGGTGGGCTGGGTAGAATGGCAGCGGCCCGGCTTTGATCTGGGATTGAAACTCAGGCAGTGCTTGGCAGATAATCCCGGTATCCGGGGCATCATGCTCGGCTCGCACGGATTATTTACGTGGGGCGATACCGCTTATGAAAGCTATGTGAATACGCTGACGGTCATTGAGCGTTGTGCGGAATATCTTGAAGCTAATTACGGCAAGAAACGTCCGGTATTCGGCGGACCCAAAATCGCGAGTGTATCGGCAACGGAGCGCCGGAAACAGGCTGCTGCATTGGCACCGATACTCCGCGGGTTCTGTTCTTCCGAGCGCCACATGGTGGGGCATTTTACAGATGACGAGCGGGTATTGGAATTTATCAATTCCAATGATCTTGATCGCTTGGCACCATTGGGCACCAGTTGCCCCGACCATTTCCTGCGGACCAAAATCAGTCCGCTGGTGCTGGACTTGGCGCCCGAAGCGGATCTGTCCGATGTCGAGGGACTGAAAAATAAGTTGACCCCGGCCTTTGAGGCGTACCGGGAGATGTATAAGGAATATTACAACAGCTGCAAACACCCCGATAGTCCGGCGATGCGCGACCCCAATCCGGTGATTATCCTGTATCCGGGCGTTGGCCTGTTTTCGTTTTCCAAGGATAAGCAGACGGCACGCGTGGCGGCTGAGTTTTACACCAACGCCATCAATGTGATGAAAGGGGCGGAGGCCGTATCCGAATATACGTCATTGCCACGGCAGGAAGCGTTTAACATTGAGTATTGGCTGTTAGAAGAAGCCAAGCTGCAGCGTATGCCTAAGCCCAAGCCGCTATCGGGCAAGATTGCACTCATCACGGGTAGTGCGGGCGGTATCGGAAAGGCCATTGCCAAGAAATTCGTGCAGGAGGGGGCAGTGGTGGTCCTCAACGACCTGAATGCAGAACGATTGCAGAGCGCTGGCGACGAATTCAAAGCGGCGTTCGGTAAGGATGCCTACACCACGGCCTTGTTGGATGTAACCGATGCAGGCCAAATCCAGCAGGCGTTTGATACGGCGGCACTGGCTTTTGGCGGCGTGGATATTATTGTCAACAATGCTGGGCTATCCATATCCAAATCCATCGCGGACCATACCGAGAAAGATTGGGATTTGCTGTATGACGTATTGGTCAAAGGCCAGTTTTTCGTGACCCAAGCAGCAGTGAATGTGATGAAGAAACAGGCTATCGGTGGCGATGTCATCAACATCGTGAGCAAGAACGCCCTGGTGAGCGGACCCAACAATGGGGGCTATGGCTCAGCAAAAGCAGCACAATTGCACCTCAGCCGCTTAAATGCAGCAGAGCTGGGTGCCGATAAAATCCGGGTAAATGTGGTCAATCCCGATGCGGTCATCAGCGACAGCAACATCTGGGCCGGCGGATGGGCCGAAGGACGGGCCAAGGCTTACGGCATCACCGTAGCAGAATTGCCTGCCTATTATGCCAAGCGTACCTTGCTCAATGAGGTCATTTTGCCCGATGACATTGCTAATGCCTGCTTTGTGCTCGTCGGCGGACTGCTGCACAAGTCGACCGGCAATGTGCTCAACGTGGATGGTGGGGTAGCCATGGCATTTGTACGTTAAAATGGAGCGGTGATGAATATCGATAAAAATCAAATTGCTGAACATAATCAGCGGGCGGAAGCGACACACCAACACAAATTTGCATCGTTGGCCGACCAGCTGCCTAATGCCGAGAAGGTGGTACAGAAATTAGTTGATTTTCAGGTGGCGATTCCCAGCTGGGCGTTGGGCACGGGCGGTACCCGCTTCGGCCGTTTCTCCGGTGGGGGTGAGCCCCGCAACCTGGAAGAGAAGATTGCAGACATCGGTATCCTGCATGCACTCAACCGCTCCAGCGGCGCCATATCCCTGCATATTCCATGGGATATTCCCGAAGATTACGCAGCTATCCGCGCATTAGCTGATCAACATGGCCTGGCATTCGATGCGATGAATTCCAATACCTTCCAAGACCAGCCGGGGCAGGCGCTCAGCTATAAGTTCGGGTCCATGCAACATGTAGACAAAGCGGTACGCCAGCAAGCGGTCGACCATAATATTGAGGTGATCAAACACGGAGTCGAATTGGGGTCGAAGTCGCTGACCGTCTGGCTGGCCGATGGTTCCAGCTTCCCGGGGCAACTGAATTTCCGTCAAGCATTCCAGAACACCCTCGAAAGCTTGCAGGAGGTGTACGCTGCCCTGCCGGATGATTGGAAAATGTTTGTGGAATACAAGGCATTCGAGCCCAATTTTTACTCCACTACCGTAGGCGACTGGGGGCAATCGCTGCTGTATGCCAGTAAGCTGGGGGAGCAAGCCTATACGCTGGTCGACCTGGGACACCATTTGCCCAATGCCAATATCGAGCAGATCGTGGCGCTGTTGCTGATGGAAGGCAAGCTCGGGGGCTTTCATTTCAACGATTCGAAATACGGGGATGACGACCTGACCACCGGAAGCATCAAGCCTTACCAGCTGTTCCTGATATTTAACGAACTGGTAGACGGCATGGACGTCCGAGGCATGGATCATACGAAAGATCTGGGCTGGATGATCGATGCCTCGCACAACCTGAAGGATCCGCTTGAAGATCTATTGCAATCGGTAGAGGCCATCCTGATCGCTTATGCACAGGCGCTGTTGGTCGATCGTGCAGCGCTTGCCGAAGCACGGGCAACGAACGATGTAGTGCGTGCACAGGAAGTGTTGCAGGAAGTATTCCGTACCGATGTCCGTCCGTTAGTGGCCGAAGCCAGGCTGCGTGCCGGGGCCGCATTGAATCCCATACAGCTATTCAGGGAACTGGGCACGCGCGGGCAATTGGTCAAGGAACGTGGAATGAAAACGGTAGCTACCGGATTATGAAGCGTATACCCGTCATAGCCGTATTTGATGTAGGAAAGACAAACAAGAAACTGTTCCTGTTCAACGAACAGTATAAAATTGTCTTTGAGCGGTCGGCACGATTTACCGAGACCTTAGATGAAGACGGCGACCCTTGCGAGAACCTGGAAAGCCTCCGCCTTTCGGTATTCGATTCCCTGCATGAAGTATTCCGGAAACCCGAGTTTGAGGTGCGGGCCATTAACTTTGCCGGTTACGGAGCCAGTTTGGTGCATGTAGATGAAGACGGCAAGCCGCTCACCCCACTATATAACTATTTGAAACCCTATCCCGACGAGTTGCAGCGCCAGTTTTATGAAACCTACGGCGGCGAAGAGACCGTAGCCTACACGACGGCATCGCCGATACTGGGCAGTCTCAATTCGGGTATGCAGATCTACCGGATTAAGTATGAAAGGCCAGCACTCTTCGAACGCATCCATTATGCCCTGCATCTGCCACAATACCTGAGTTTCCTGGTGTCCGGCCGCATGTATTCCGACATGACCAGTATCGGGTGCCATACCCATTTGTGGGACTTCACCAAGCAGGATTACCACGAATGGGTGTACCGTGAAGGCATCATCGATAAGCTGGCGCCATTGGCACCGGCCGATGAGGTGCTTCCGGCATCTTTCCCCGGCAATGGGTATGGCGTGGGCGTGGGATTGCATGACAGTTCAGCGGCGCTGATCCCTTACCTCGTCAGTTTCCATGAGCCGTTCGTCTTGATTTCAACGGGCACCTGGTGCATCACCCTCAACCCCTTCAATCATACCCCGCTTACCAAAGCAGAGCTGGAGGCCGACTGCCTCTGCTATATGCATTACAAAGGTACGCCCGTGAAGGCTTCCCGGCTTTTTGCCGGTTATGAACATGAGCAGCAGCTGAAACGCCTCGCCGAGCACTTCGGGCAGCCCTCCAGCCGATACCGCAACATGGCCTTTAACCCGGCCTTTATTGCCAAATTGCGACAGGAAACAGGAGGGCCAAAACCCATCGGGGGCAAGGTATCCGCCTTTGCCCAGCGCGACCTTTCAGACTATGCAACCTATGAAGAGGCGTACCATCGGCTGATGATGGACTTGGTTGATTTGCAGCGGATATCCACCCAGCTGGTCATCACTGGCTCGCAGGTAAAACGTATATTTGTCGATGGCGGTTTCAGCAAGAACGCCATTTACATGAACCTCTTAGCGGAGGCCTTCCCCGAAATGGAAGTGTTTGCCGCTTCGATGGCACAAGCCACCGCCATCGGCGCGGCCTTGGCCATCCACCAGGCTTGGAACAATCAGCCGGTGCCGAACGACTTGATCGCACTGCGGTTTTATGCATATAATGAACACAAGGAGCAGCGTAAATGAACCCCGATTTACTGAAATACAACCCTCAATACCCCTCTGTACAGGATCTGAAACGGAAAGCCAAACGGCGTATTCCCAAATTTGCCTTTGACTACCTCGAAGGCGGCTGCAATGACGAAGTAAACCTGTGGCGCAATGAGGCCGACTTCCACGATGTCCAACTCATGCCACAGTACCTCAAAAAACATCATGGCGTAGACATGCGCACGGAGCTTTTCGGTCATGTGTATGACGCGCCATTCGGCATATCACCCATTGGATTGCAGGGATTGATATGGCCCAATGCACCCGAAATACTGGCCAAAGCGGCGCTCAAGCACAATGTGCCCTATACCCTAAGTACCGTATCCACTAGCAGCATCGAACGCATTGCGGAAGTGACGGAGTCGCGGTTTTGGTTTCAGTTGTACCACCCGACCGAAAACAGGCTGCGCGATGATATTTTGAATCGGCTGGAGGCCGTGCAGTGTCCTGTGCTGGTGGTGCTGGTAGACGTACCGTCCTTTGGGTTGCGGTACCGCGAGATCAAGGCGGGATTGTCCATGCCGCCTAAGATGACCGTCAATAATTTCCTTCAAGCAGCGATACGCCCCTCGTGGGCGTTCGAAACCTTGCGCATAGGCATACCCGAGTTTGCTACGCTGAAGCCCTATATGAGTAAAGGCCTCAACATGAGCCAGCTCGGTAAATTCATGAACGCAACGTTTACCGGCAGGGTAGACTCGGAGAAGGTGAAGGCCATTCGCGACCGTTGGAAAGGGAAGCTGGTCATCAAAGGCGTCGTATGCGAAGAAGACATGGAAGAAAGCATCCGCTTGGGTGCAGATGGCATTATCGTATCCAACCACGGCGGCAGGCAGATCGATGCGGGCGAGTCGACTATCAAACCATTGAAAGGACTGGCTGACAAGTATGGCGACCAGCTGAAGGTGATGATCGATAGCGGCCTGCGTTCCGGTCCGGACATCGGCCGAGCCCTGGCCTGCGGCGCCGATTTTACCTTCATGGGCCGCCCGTTCATGTACGGCGTGGCGGCATTGGGGCAGCAGGGCGGCGACCATACCATTGCCATGCTCAAAGCACAATTAAAACAGGTGATGGAGCAGGTGTGCTGCGAGCAGGTGGGGGATTTTCCGAATGCGCTGATCAGGCGATGATCGGGTTGTCACCGAGTGACATTACAGTAATACTAACCAAGGATATGAGACGCATTCTAAAACGTCTAACGTGCATGCTTACGCTGGTGGCGTTGTTCAATGCCTGCAAAACCCCCTCGCTCATGCCATCAAAAGGAGGTATGGCATTGGGGTACTCACCTGACTCCATCTATCGGGTGATGAAGAAGGTGGCCGATTGGCAGATCGACAGTATCCAAGAAAACGGCTGGCGGCACCCAGAGCGTGACTGGACGAATGGTGCGCTCTATGCCGGCATGCTCGCGATGGGAACAATCGCCAATGATGATCGCTATTATGCCTTTATGAAGAAAAGCGTCGGGGATAAATTCGATTGGCAGTTGGAGCAGGGAGAACGGCGTTTCCATGCGGATTATTACTGTGTGGGCCAACTATATTGCCGGATGTACGAGCTGTACCGGGATCCCAAGATGATCGCAGATCTGCAAATATTGGCGGACACCCTGCTTGCCAGACCCCATACCGAATCCCTGGAGTGGAAGAACAATATAGGCCTTCGGGAATGGGCTTGGTGCGATGCCTTGTTTATGGGACCGCCCCCATTGGCCATGCTGGCACGGCTAACCGGGAAAAAGGAATACCTTGATCTGGTAAACAAACTCTGGTGGAAAACCACGGATTACCTCTACGATCCGGATGAGAAGCTGTATTTCAGGGACGGGTCGTACCTGAATAAACAGGAGAAAAACGGAGAGAACGTCTTTTGGTCTCGGGGAAATGGATGGGTTATGGGTGGTTTGGTGCGTGTGCTGGAAAATATGCCGGACGACTATCCGGAGCGCGGGCGGTGGATAACACTTTTCAAGGATATGTCATCTCGCATCGCATCGCTCCAACAACCCGACGGAAGCTGGCACGCCAGCTTGCTGGATCCGGCGAGCTATCCGGTCAAGGAAACCAGTGGAACGGGTTTCTATACCTACGCACTGGCTTGGGGGATCAATCATGGCATACTGGACGCAGCGGTATATGCCCCAGTGGTGTGGAAAGGATGGCATGCGCTGGTAGGGAGCGTACATTCCGACGGTAAGCTGGGGTATGTGCAACCCATCGGCGCTGCTCCCAATTCGGTGACAGCAGACCACACACAGGTGTATGGCGTGGGGGCTTTTCTACTGAGCGGGAAGGAAATGATTGATCTCCTATTGGCACACCCGGCTCACGAGCCTGACACCATCCTTGAAAATGAAGGAGGGGTGCCGAAACGGGTGGGCGGCAGTGAGCGATACCGCAATATGCTGACCGGTGAAGGGGTGATGCCGGAGGACGATATACAGGGAGGCACTCTTCTGTACCTGAAGAAATTAACCGAATAATATCATGAGCCGGCGCTATTGGCTGATCAGTTTAATCACGATTGCGGCATTACCTGTTTTCGCCCAATCGGACCAAGCCATATACGGCAAGGCCCGGCTTATCAACCAGCAAGACATCGGTTACCGGGGGATTTGGTATAACATCGGGGGTGCTGGACAGCGCGGACCGGTAACCAACGAATACAAATACAAGTACAGTGGTGGACTCGGCACGTATCCCTCAAATCACTATCCGTTTTCAGTTTACGTAGAAAAAGTAGACAAGACCTTCTTTTGCTATGGGGGCACCGATGAAGCGGGAGAAACGCTCTATCACATGGTCTCTTATTACGATCACCGTACGGGGGAAGTACCCAAGCCTTTTATCGTGTTGGATAAAGCAACTGATGACGCCCACGACAACCCCGTGATTCAAGTGGATAAGAACGGCTATATCTGGATTTTTTCGGCTTCCCACGGTACCGGAAGGCCGTCCTTTATCCATCGCAGCAAACGGCCTTATGATATCATGGGCTTTGAGCGGGTCGATGCTACCAAGGAGGTAAATGGCCACAAGGTACCTCTTGATAATTTTTCATACCTACAGGTATACTATTCCGATAAAAGCGGTTTCACAGCGCTGTTTACGCATTATGAGCAGCAGGGTGGACGGGTCATCGCGTGGATGACCAGTGCAGATGGCGTCAATTGGTCAGCTTGGAAAGATCTTTCGCTGCTGGATGAGGGGCAATATCAAACAAGCGGCCAGCAGGGTGAACGGATCGGCACGGCGTTCAACTACCATCCCACTCGTCCGGTACGGGGCGGACTCGATTTCAGAACCAATCTGTATTATCTGCAGACCAACGATTTTGGCAAAACCTGGCAAACCGTAGACCGTCAGCACATCGACTTGCCGCTAACCGCGGTTAATAATCCTGCATTGATACACGATTATGACAACGAGCAGCGGAATGTATACATATGCGATGTTAATTTTGATGCCAAGGGGCGGCCGGTCATACTGTATTTAACCAGCAAAGGCCCCATGCCTGGACCGGAAGACGGTCCGCGGACATGGCATACGGCGTATTGGACCGGCAAGAAGTGGCAGATACGGCCATTCACAGAATCAACTAACAACTATGACATGGGCTCCATGTATGTCGAGGGGAATACTTGGACAGTCATTGCACCCACTGAATCTGGTCCTCAACCCTACAATACGGGAGGAGAAATGGTGCTTTGGCAGTCTAAAAATAAGGGGAAGTCGTGGACCAAAGTAAAGCAGCTCACGCAAAACAGTGCGTTTAATCATACCTATGCCCGCCGTCCTGTGAACGTACACCCGGATTTTTATGCCTTTTGGGCTGATGGACATGGAAGAGCACCCTCCGAGTCTCGACTTTATTTTGCCGATAAGGCGGGCAAGGTATATCAGCTCCCCGCGGTTATGGACGCACCTACGGCGAAACCGGAAGAAGTAAAGCCGATCATGGATGAAACTGCTATCGGCGTGAGCGGGCAATCGAACTGATCGGTGAGGGTTTCCGGTTTGACGATTTGAGAAGATGGAAAAAATTGGCTTATTTAGTGGGGAATAAAGGAGGCGCTAAACATCTGATCGGAGTTATGAAAGTATTTCAGTTAGTTAAACACATCACCTACATAGCGACGGTATTTTTGCCCGTCGTCTTATATGGTCAACAGCTCAACACCTCTTTGGAGCTATCCAAAATAGCAGGTGCAAAGCCACGCAATGTAGTCTTTATCCTGACGGATGATCATCGCTATGATGCCTTGGGGTTCTTGGACACGCAGCCTTTCATCGCGACGCCAAACCTGGACCGGATGGCGAAGGAAGGGGCTTACCTACCCAATGCATTTGTCACCACGGCCCTCTGCTCGCCTTCCAGGGCATCCATCCTGACGGGTTTGTATGCGCACAAGCACCGGGTAGTGGATAATAACAATCCGGTGTCAGCTGATTTGGTGTTCTTTCCACAATACCTGCAGCAAGCTGGTTACCAGACGGCTATGGTGGGCAAGTGGCACATGGGTGGGCATCACGACGATCCCCAGCGGGGTTTCGACTACTGGGTCTCCTTCAAGGGACAAGGGTCGTACCGCCCCGAGAAGAATGGATTGAATGTGAATGGCAAGCATGTGGCTCAGCAAGGCTACATCACCGATGAGCTGACAGACTATGCGCTGGCGTTTTTGAAAAATCGCGATCAGGACAAGCCCTTTATGCTCTACCTGTCGCACAAAGGCGTACATGCGGATTTCGTGCCGGCCGATCGGGATAAGGGGAGGACCGGTGACCACGCGTTCCGTCCGCCGCTCACCATGGACAAGGATGCGCATTCAGGTGCGCCGATGTGGGTACAGAACCAACGGAATTCGTGGCATGGGGTGGAGTTTCCCTATCACAGTACGCTGGATATCGGGGAGTACTATAAGCGGTATGCGGAGACGCTTTATGGCGTGGATGCCTCGGTGGGGAGGGTCATGCAGTTCCTTCGTGAGAACGGCCTTGAGGAGGAAACGCTGGTCATCTACATGGGTGACAACGGTTTTGCATTCGGCGAACATGGTCTGATCGATAAGCGTACCGCTTATGAGGAATCCATGCGCGTACCCATGCTGGCGTATTGTCCGGGTTTGATCGAACCGGGTACACGGGTCGAAGAGGTTGTCGCCAACATCGATGTGGCCGAGACGGTGCTGGAATGTGCAGGGCTGGAGGCGCCAGCGCATATGGACGGAACGAGTTTCTTTCCGATGTTGAGCGGCGGAAAGGCGCAGGGATGGCGCACAGGGTTGCTGTACGAATATTACTGGGAGCGCAACTTCCCCCAGACACCCACGATCCATGCCCTGCGGGGTGCCCGGTATAAATATATACATTATCATGGCCTTTGGGATACCGATGAATTATACGATTTGCAGGAGGATCCGTTAGAAACTAAGAACCTGATCCGGAGCGAGGCGCATCGGGAAATCGTGAAAACGATGAACAGCGAATTATTCGCACAGCTGGAGCAGACCGAGGGAATGTATATTCCATTGAATCCAGACAGTGGCGGGCAGTCAAACCTGCGCAACGGAGCGGGCTCTCCAGCAGCAGATTTTCCGGCGTATTTAAAACGAGATAAAAATGAGCAATAAGATCAGACAAGCCCTATTGCCCTTGCTGTTGATTGCATTATCGGGGTTCGCCGACCGGCATCCTGTGGACCAGCAGCCTGAACGCCCCAATGTGATCCTGATCTTCATGGATGACATGGGCTACGGTGATTTGACGAGTTATGGGGGCGGACCATGGCAAATGCCACATACCGCCCGATTAGCTGCCGAGGGCATGCGTTTCACTCATTTCTATGCCGCGCAGGCCATCTGCTCGGCTTCACGGGCAGCGTTATTAACGGGTTGCTATCCCAATCGGGTGGGCATCAGCGGGGCGCTGTTTCCCGATCGTGGCACGGGCCTGCATCCACAGGAAGAAACCATTGCCGACGTATTGAAAGGTGCAGGGTATAGCACGGCCATGGTGGGCAAATGGCACCTGGGTAGCGAGGAGGTTTTCTTGCCCCATCACCAAGGTTTCGATCGCTATTACGGCCTGCCGTATTCAAACGATATGTGGCCAGTGGATTACGCTGGAAAACCCGCGGGCAAAGACCACCGCAAGGCGCAGTTTCCCCGATTACCCCTATTGGAAAGCCGCGTCGGCGAAAACGAGGTAGACACGGTGCAGATTATCAGCACCTTGGAAGATCAAGGAATGTTGACTACCCTATATACAGAAAAAGCGGTATCCTATATCAAAAGCCAAAAAGAGGCACCTTTCTTCCTGTATCTGGCGCACAGCATGCCACATGTACCCATTGCCGTATCCGAAAAATTCCGTGGAAAGAGCGGGAACGGATTGTTTGCCGACCTGATGATGGAGATTGACTGGTCGGTGGGGGAGATCCTGCGGGCGCTGGAAGAGACCGGCCAGGCGGAAAACACCCTGGTGATCCTGACCAGCGATAACGGTCCGTGGCTGTCCTACGGTAACCATGCCGGCAGCAGCAGCGGCCTGCGTGAAGGGAAGGCTAGCTCGTGGGAGGGTGGAGTCCGTATTCCAGCATTGATGCGCTGGCCGAAGCGGATACCGGCCGGGACGGTATGTAACCAGCTGTCATCTACCATCGATGTGCTGCCCACCGTGGCAGCGCTCTGCGGGGCCGCGCTGCCGCAACGAAAGATCGATGGAGTAGATATCCGCCCATTGCTGCAAGGCGATGCCGATGCGGCGCCCCGGAAAGAGCTGGCCCTGTACTTTGGCGGAAATAACCTGGAAGGACTCGTCAGCGGCTATTGGAAGCTGGTATTGCCTCATCGGTACACCACGTATAAAAAGACCCTGCCGGGGTTTGACGGCTGGCCGGGCGAAACCCGCCAGGACAGTACCGGATTGGCACTGTATGACCTGCGACATGACCCGGGAGAAACACTGGATGTAAAAGCGCACTACCCCGAAGTGGTTCAGCAACTTGAAGCATCGATCGAAAAATATAAGGAAGACCTAGGAGATGACCTGACGGACCGAAAAGGCGCCAATAGAAGATCGGCGATGCATATACAAGCTAAAAAATGAAACTTCCCTACCTGCTACTGCTCGCGTTGCTCGCCACGATGGCCTGCACCCAGCTCTCCGGAGAAAAGAAATCCCAAGCGGAGCGGCCCAACATCATCGTTGTGTACTTGGATGATCTGGGCTACGGCGATGTCGGCGCCTACGGCGCACGGGCTATAAAAACACCCAACATAGACAAGCTGGCCCGCGAGGGCCTGCGATTCACCAATGGATACGCGTCTTCGTCTACCTGTACGCCCAGCCGGTATGCGCTGCTTACCGGAATATACCCCTGGCGCAACAAGGATGCCAAGATACTGCCCGGCACAGCTCCCCTGCTGATTGATTCCCAACAGCAGACCTTGCCCAAGATGTTGAAGTTGGCCGGTTATCATACCGGTGTAGTGGGCAAGTGGCACCTGGGATTGGGCACGGGGCAAGTGGACTGGAATGCGTCCATCGCGCCCGGACCCAATGACGTGGGTTTCGACTATTCATTCATCATGGCAGCTACGCAGGATCGCGTGCCCACGGTTTTTATTGAAAACGGTAGGGTTGCCGGTGTGGAGGCCGATGATCCCATCGAGGTCAATTACCAGCAGAATTTCGAAGGCGAACCCACGGCGCTCAGCCATCCGGAACGATTGCGTATGCGCTGGCACCATGGCCATAACAACAGCATCGTCAATGGCATACCCCGTATCGGCTTCATGAAAGGGGGCGAATCGGCTAAATGGGTAGACGAAAACATGGCCGATACCTTCCTGAACCGGGCGCAGACCTACATCAAGAAACACAGGGATGGCCCGTTTTTCCTGTATTACGCCATGCACCAGCCGCACGTGCCGCGCACGCCTCACCCGCGTTTCGCTGGTTTGTCGGGTATGGGTCCGCGTGGTGATGTCATCATGGAGGCAGACTGGTGCGTGGGCGAACTCATGAAAACCCTGGCCGATGAAGGGATACTGGAAAACACGTTGGTCATTTTCTCCAGCGATAATGGTCCGGTGGTGAATGACGGGTATTACGACGACGCAGCCGAACGGTTAGGCGATCACAAGCCTTCGGGTCCGTTAAGGGGCGGCAAATACAGCCTATATGAAGCGGGTGCACGGGTGCCATTCATCGTGCACTGGAAAAACCGGGTTGCACCCGGTGTGTCAGACGCAATCATCTGCCAAATGGACCTGCTCGCCTCATTAGCCGATTTGGTAGGCGTTGAAATAGCGGCAGGCAGCGATAGCCAACCAATGCGCGCCGCATTGCTGGGTGACAGCGACAGCGGTCGGACCGAACTGATATTGGAAGCGAGCTCCCGCACGGCGCTGCGCCATGGCGATTGGGTGATGATACCGCCGTATAAAGGTCCGCAAATGAGTGCGCAGGTCAAGATTGAATTGGGTAACTCGACCGAATATCAGCTGTACAACCTCAAAGATGATCTTGGGCAGCAGCATAACCTGGCAATCGCGCAGCCAGAAAAGCTCCAAGAATTGATCCAGATCTTTCATAAAATCAGGGGAGCGGCGGGCCGGCCGGTGGCGTTGAAACTGGAGTAAAGCGCGTCAGCACAGCACAGGTTGCGTAACTATTTCAAAGACTTACCTTTGAACGCAGTGAAGCGATTATAAACCTGTTATGAGATTTCACGTTATTTACACTGTTGTTCCCAGTCCGCGCCTCGTTTTGCCCTTTATGGGGCTATTGCTTGCCGTTGGATGCGGCGATAGACGCCAAAAGGATGCCAGCGACAAGTTTGCCGATCATGTGCGGACCACCGAATTTCAGACGCCGGAAGAAGAAATGGCCGGATTCAACTTACCTCCGGGGTTTGAGATCACGCTGTTTGCCGCCGAGCCGGATATTACCAAGCCTATCAACATGGCGTTTGACGACCAAGGCCGGCTGTGGGTCACCCAATCGTCGGAATACCCTGTTGCTGCCGGTCCGGGCGCTGGCCAAGACCGCATCACGATCCTCGAAGATCGCGACGGTGATGGGCGCGCCGAGGTGTTTACGCATTTCAATGACAGCCTGAATATCCCCATAGGCATCATGCCCGTATCGGATGGCGCGGTTGGGTTCAGTATACCGAATGTCTATCATTTTAAGGATGCCAACAACGATGGTAGATCCGACCAGCAGCAGTCCATGTTCGGACCCTTCGGTCATCAAGACACGCATGGCATGGTCAACAATTTCTTTCGGGGGTACGACGGATGGGTACATGCCTGCCATGGATTTACGAATGTATCAACGGTAGCAGGTGCTGATGGAGATTCGATCACGCTGGTATCCGGCAATACCTTTCGTTTTCGGGTAGATGGAAGCCGTGTAGAACAAACCACCAACGGCCGCATCAATCCCTTTGGGTTTGCTACCGACGAACGCGGATACCTGTATTCGGTGGATTGCCACAGCAAACCGATTTTCCAGTTGATACCCGGAGGGGACTACCCCCAGTGGGGTCGTAAAGACCCGGCTATCGGGTACGCCCCTGAAATGATGAGCTACGAGCTGGGGTCCACGGCGCTCTCCGGACTGGTATATTATACCGACCAACAGTTTCCCGAAGCCTATCGCCAGAGTTTTTTTACGGGTGATGTGGTGACCTGCCGGATAGACCGGAATACGGTGAGTTATCAGGGCACCACGCCCGTGGCCAAAAAGGAAGAGCCGTTCCTGACGAGCGATGATCCGTGGTTCCGGCCGGTTGATCTGAAAACCGGACCTGACGGCTCGCTGTACGTGGCTGATTTCTATAACCGGATTATCGGTCACTATGAGGTAGCGCTCGATCATCCCGGGCGTGACCGGCTAAGCGGACGTATCTGGAAGATCACGTATACGGGTAAAGATAAAGGTGCCGCTCCGGTCAGGAATTGGGCGAAGGCAGACTTGGATGAATTGATTGAGGGGCTGGACCATCCCCATCTGGATATACGCCTGAAAGTGGCCGACCGGTTGGTGGAGGTCGTGAAGGACAGGGCCGTGCAGCCGGTGCTCCAGCGGGTATCTTCCACTACGTCGGCAGCTACGGGGTATATCCATGGTTTATGGGTACTGCACCGTTTGCAGGCGTTGCCCGATCCGATCTTGCACGAGGCACTGCACCATCCACAGGCGTTGGTGCGCCAGCATGCCTTGCGCATATTGGCGGAATCGGCAACGCTAACCCCCGAACAGGAGACCACCGTCATCGCTGCGCTCGCAGATGGCGATCCCTTCATCCAGCGAACGGCCGCCGAGGTGCTTAGCCGTTTCCCCGATGCTCAGCATGTGGCGTCCCTGCTGACACTATATCACCGCTGTGCGCCGGAAGATACCCATTTAAAATATACGGCATTGCTGGCCATCCGGAACAACCTGCGAGGGGATGGAGTGGCCCAGCAAGTAGCGGGGATGACGTGGGACACAACCCATCTGGCCACATTGGCCGTAGCCATGCGCGATGTGCCTGCACAGGCTGCGGCCACCTTCGTGCTGAACTATGTGCTCCACCACGATATGCCACAGGAGGTGTTGCAAAAGAATCTCGAATTTGTCGGACGGTATGCCAATGCGAGTCAGCTGGCGCAAACAGTGGCCATCATCACCGATAAATTTGCCGCCGATAAACAAACCCAGCTTTCCTTGTTTTTAAACATCCGTGAAGGCATCGCCCAACGCGGGGCGACAGTTGAACCCAAGCTGAAGGCGTGGGGCACGCAGCTTGCCGACCATTTCTTAGGCGACATAACGGACAGTCAGGATACCTGGATGAGCAAACCCATGGATAGCCGCCAAGAAGACCAGAGCCCGTGGATCGTATCGGACGCATTCCTGACACAGGTGATGCCGGCGTTCCGTATTTATTTGAGCGAACGCAATGGATACCCGCCCCGGGCCACGCTATATACCCAGCCGTTTACGCTGCCGGCCAAACTCGGCATGAATGTATTCGATAATGATGTACACAATACAGAAGAGAAAGTAGGGACCTCCCGGAATGCCGTCCGCATCCGGTTGGCGGCCAATGATCAGATCGTCGGAGAATACCGGCTAACACAGCGCAAGACCATGCAATTCGATGACCTGATTAAGCACACTACCTTTGATCTGGGTCAATATCAGGGGCAAAAAGGGTATATCGAGGTAGTGGACAGCAGCGCGACAGGATCGATAGGGATTGGGAAGCTGGATCCGGAGGTGATCGAGATGCCGCCATACACGCCTTCGGACGTGGATGAGCAGCGGCAAAAGGCAGCCGAAATCGCTGGCGACTTTCAGGTGGATGCTTTGAGAAGCCGCCTTGCTGACGTGCTCAAAGCGCCATGGATCAATGTGCATACGCGGCTAGCTGCCGCAAGTGCATTGGCCAATATGCCAAAGGAGGCAGATGCTGATCTGATGGGGCGGATTTTCATAGACCGGTCCGAGCCTGCCCTGCTGCGGGAACGCTTGGCAGCCAATTTGGGGCAGTTCCGGCAGGAGTCCTCCTGGCGATATCTCCAGCAAGGATTAGCGGGCAGTGCAAGGCCGGTACAACTCGCTGCGGCCACCACGTTAGCCGGTTCACCCGAAGGCATCGAACACCTGCTGCGGACCATAGAAGCCAATGAAGCCCCAGCCGATTTACTCGCAGAGTTCAAAGTCAAAGAGGCCGTTGCCACTCATGCACGACCCCGACAGCTGGAACGCATGAAGCAGTTGCTGGCTAAGGGTGAAGACGAACGGGCCGCCCGAAAGAAGTTGATTGAGGCTCGGATAGCCGGATTTAAGGAAACCGGTAAACGCGTGGAAAAAGGCCGGGCGCTGTTTGAACTGAACTGCGCGATATGCCACCAAGTAGGCGGCGCCGGCGGGTTGATCGGTCCACAACTGGATGGTATCGGAAATTGGGGCGTCCGGGCGCTGACCGAAAAAATACTGGACCCCAACCGGAACATATCGGAATCGTTCCGCACCTATAACATCACGCTGAACAATGGCAAGCAGACCACCGGCTTGTATCGCCGGACGGAGGGTGCGGTCATGGTGTTTGCAGATATCAGCGGCAAAGAGTTTAAAATTGCCAAAAAGGACATGAAATCATACACCGCTTCGCCCTATACCTTGATGCCCGACCAGTTCAGGCACACCCTCAGCGAAGATGAGTATGGGTCGTTGATGGAATATTTATTGAGTATCAAATAAAAATAGGAGGAAATAACCATGAATGGATCAGGTAGAAACATACTGATTTTGCTATTGATGGCCGCTGCGTCTTATACCTGCACGGGACAATCGCAGAAGGGTATGCAGGTAGCATTTGAAAAGCAGGTGCTTTGCGATACGTTCGTTTCCGAAGGCTCGGCGGTTGCAGACATCAACAACGATGGCAACATGGATATCATCGCTGGCGCGTATTGGTTTGAAGCACCAGACTGGAAGCAGCATGAACTGGCCGTCCCGCAGGCCTTTGAATATGACAAGGGCTACAGCAATGCCTTCCTTAATTTTTCGATGGATGTCGATCAGGATGGGTGGGCGGACGTCATCCGGGTAGGTTTCCCAGGGAAAGAGGTGACATGGTATCAAAACCCCAAGAATGAACCGGGGCATTGGAAAGAGCACGTTATTCATGCCACATTCGGGAATGAAACGCCACTCCTTGTCGATGTAGACGGCGACGATCGGCCAGACCTGGTGGGCAACGACCCCGAGGCGCGGCAAGTTATCTGGCTGCGTGCACCGAATAAGCCAGGCGATACGATTTGGGTGAAGCACGTGGTGAGTACCGTGGCTGACCTGGGTACGCATCAATATACCCATGGACTTGGGGCCGAAGACCTCAATGGCGATGGCCGCCGTGATATCCTGATCAACAAGGGATGGTGGGAAGCTCCGGCGGCGCATAACGGCGAACCCTGGCTGTTCCATGCCACGGATTTCGGCGGAGATTGCGCACAGATGTATACCTATGATGTGAATCAGGACGGCCTGCTGGATGTGATCAGTTCCTCAGCCCATCACTATGGTATCTGGTGGTATGAGCAACAGCAGGATGGCGCCGACAGCAGCAAATGGATAAGGCATGTGATCGACAGTACGTTTTCACAAAGCCATGGACTGCTATTGAAAGATATGAATGGCGATGGAAACCCCGACCTGATCACAGGCAAGCGGTTTTTTGCGCACAATGGGCATGATCCCGGCGCACGGGAGCCCGCAGTGCTGTATTGGTATGAACACACGCCAGGCAAGGAGCCCTACTGGACGGCCCACCAAGTTGACGACAACTCGGGTGTAGGCCTGCATGTGGTGGTGGAAGATGTGGATGGAGACGGTCGCCAAGACATCGTGGCATCGAATAAAAAAGGAGTACATTATTTTAGACAACATTAATTCCCAAATCATGAATGCCGTACACTCCCTGATAGCGATTGGGGCGATATCCCTATTAACCGCCTGTCATGCACTCCAATCCAATAAGACCGATTGGGATGATATGCAAAAGACCTTTGCCGAAGCGCCGGATTCGATCCAAACCAGTGTGTATTGGTACTGGATTTCGGATAACGTATCCAAAGCGGGTGTGATCAACGACCTGCATGCGATGAAAAAGGAAGGTATCAACCGGGCATTCATCGGCAACATCGGATTGGATGACCTGCCTGAGGGGTCCTACGGAAAGGTCAAACTTTTCAGCGATGAGTGGTGGGATATTCTACATACCGCACTGAAGACGGCTACCGAATTGGATATCGAAATCGGTTTATTCAATAGCCCGGGCTGGAGCCAATCGGGCGGACCATGGGTAAAACCCGATCAGGCGATGCGTTACCTCGCTGCGGCGGATACCTCGGTGGTAGGGCCTATGCAGTTTAAAGATGTGCTGCCCTCGCCTCAGGGAGATTTCCAGCCGGTGAAGGTGCTGGCATTTAAAGCGCCCAAAGACTATGGCGTGCGATTGGCCGATCTTAATCCCCAGGTGCAGTCCACCGTCAGCGGACAACCCTTGGGCAACCTATTTGACAGCGATCAGAACACAGAAGTCCGTTTGCCGGCAGCCGTGCAATCGACATTCACCATTTCCACTGACAACGCCTTCACCGCGCAAAGCGTCACGATATACCCAGCGAAGCGCAATATGGGTTTTGATGTATCGTTGGAAGTGCTTAAAAACGGTGCCTTTGAATCGGTCAAGACCTTCCGGCTGGATCGTACCAATAATGCACTGAACGTCGGTTTTGAGCAATATGCACCCGTAGTGGTGTCTTTTGACGCGGTAGAAAGCAATGCTTTCCGATTGGTGATCGATGAGGTAACAGGGGAAGCCGGTATTGCCGAAGTCGAATGGAGCGCCGGTGCCCGCGTGGAGCGTTTCAAGGAGAAATCGCTGGTCCGCATGCACCCGACCCCGCTGCCTTACTGGCACGACTACCAATGGGAGCGTCAGGCCGAGCTGGGCGATACGGCATTAGCCGTTTCGCCGTCGGACGTGAGGGATATCACTGCCCAGCTATCGGCTGATGGTGAGCTGTCGTGGAATGTTCCCGAAGGCCGCTGGATTATTCTTCAAACCGGGATGCTGCCCACCGGGGTGACCAATTCGCCGGCCAGCCCCGAAGGCCGGGGGCTCGAAGTGGACAAGATGAATCAGGAGCACGTCATAGGGCATTTCGATGCCTTTCTGGGCGAAATTCTGCGGCGTATACCTGCTGAAGACCGCAAGACATTCAAGGTGGCCGTACAGGACAGCTACGAAACCGGTGGACAGAATTGGACAGATGATTTTGAGGAAAAATTCAAAACGGCATTTGGTTATGATCCTACGCCGTATATTCCGGTTTTCTATGGCCATGTGGTGGGCAGCCAGGATCAATCCGACCGATTTCTATGGGACGTGCGTCGTTTCGTGGCGGACAAGGTGGCGTATGAGTATGTAGGCGGATTGCGCGAGGTGAGCCATAAACACGGCCTCACGATATGGTTGGAAAACTACGGACATTGGGGCTTTCCGGGCGAGTTTCTGCAATACGGCGGGCAATCGGATGAGATAGGGGGCGAATTCTGGAGCGAGGGCGAATTGGGCAATATCGAGAATCGGGCGGCGTCTTCGGCGGCCCATATCTATGGGAAAAACAAGGTGTCTGCGGAGTCGTTTACGGCGGCGGGCAACACCTTTGGCCGGTATCCGGCGATGTTCAAGCAGCGGGGCGATCGCTTCTTTGCCGAAGGGATCAACAATACCTTGTTGCATGTGTATATCCACCAGCCGTATGAGGACAAACGCCCGGGTGTAAACGCCTGGTTCGGCAACGAATTCAATCGGTTCAACACCTGGTTTGACGACATGGACGAGTTCATCGACTACCTGAAACGATGCAACTACCTGCTGCAACAAGGGCGCTATGAGGCGGATGTGGCCTATTTCATCGGCGAAGATGCGCCTAAGATGACCGGTGTGCAGGACCCCCCGCTGCCCAAGGGGTATGCCTTTGATTACATCAATGCAGAAGTCATCATGAATAGGATGACGATGAAGGACGGTCGCTTTACATTGCCCGACGGCCTTTCTTATCGGATACTCGTGTTGCCAAAACTGGAAACGATCAGGCCTGAACTATTAGCCAAAATCGAGCAGCTGGTAAAAGCCGGAGGAGTCATTTTGGGGCCTAAGCCGCAGCGCTCACCGAGCTTAGCCGATTACGGCAAGGCGGATGAGGAGGTTCAGCGCCTGGCTGATACACTCTGGGGAAATATGGATGACAGCTCGCAGGAACATGCTTATGGTGAGGGTCTCGTGTTGAGCGGGATGACCATGCAGGAGGCCTTGGAGCGGGCGGAGACATTGCCGGATGTGCTGTTGTCGGATATCGATCCGGTGGCCTTCATACACCGCACACTACCCGATGGCGATATTTACTTCGTGTCCAATCAAAGCGACCAAAAAATCCAGTTGAATCCGGTCTTCCGCGTCACGGGCAAACAGCCGGAATTATGGGACGCGGTATACGGGACACAGCGTGATCTCCCGCAGTTTGATGATGACGGAAAGGGAACCACCGTGCCGCTGGAACTGGATAGCTACGGGAGCGCCTTTATCGTATTCCGAAAGCCGGCCGGGGATCAAGCGGAAGGTGCGGATAATTTCCCTGCTCCCAAAGAAGTTATCGCGGTGTCCGGACCGTGGAAGGTCGAATTCACCCGGCCGGATTCCAGCACGTTTGCGACCCAGCTAGACAGCCTGATAGACTGGTCCTTGCATCCGGATACGGCCATTGCCCACTTTTCAGGCTCGGCCGTATATCGGACCACTATTGAACACCAGGGCTCCTTGGGCGATAGCCGCGTTTTCCTGAATCTTGGATCGCTGGTTGCCCTAGCCGATGTCACCGTAAACGGACAAGCTATTGGAGGGGTTTGGACACCACCCTACCGGTTGGATGTTACCCAAGCATGGCAATCCGGTAGTAATGTCATCGAAGTGAGGGTTGTAAACACCTGGGCAAACAGGCTGATCGGCGATCATCGTTTGCCCGCTGAAAAGCGAACGACATGGACATTCGTAAACCCCTATACCGCGGATAGCCCGCTTCACCGCTCGGGTTTACTGGGACCGGTCGAGCTGGAAATCTACGAATAAGGAGGCGCTAACATTTTCGGAGTCAGGACGGTACAGGTTGCCTCAGTATGGAGCGGGTTGCCGCAAGAAAGCGCTCGGGTTATATTTGTGTTATTATAACCAATTAACGACACCGAAATTATGGATCACGCTCTTCCGACTACTCCGCTGTGACGATATCGTTACGCTTGCTCATGGGAATGATATACGTGTTGTAGATAAGCTGCAACTAACCATTTTCAATTAACCTACGATGATGAAGCGCATTGTTGTATCGTTCTTGACCGTTCAATAACGCCTTTTCAGCGCGCCGTAAACATCGATATTGCTAACCAATCATTAAATTTTAAATTATGGGAATAAAAAACGTGTATATGGGGCTGCGCGTGATGGTCATGTTGCTACCGGCCATCATAGGTCTCGGTTCCGCCGGTTATGCGCAAGAACGGATCGCCGTGACGGGCGTGGTGCTGGATTCATTGGACAGCAGTCCGCTTCCGGGGGTCACGGTCAGCGTACAGGGATCGGCCATGAGTACCAAAACCAATGAAAACGGCGAATATAGCATCAACACGCCCGCCGATGCGACGCTGGTTTTTGCCTATTTGGGCTATCATACGGCATATCAACCGTTACAAGGCAGCAATCGCGTGGACATTCGGCTGAGCTCGTCCACCGAGGGGCTTGACGAAGTTGTGGTGGTGGGTTACGGACAGCAGAAAAAGATATCCGTTACCGGAGCTGTTTCAAGTGTAACCAGCAAGGAGCTCCGAAAAAGTTCATCCGCCAGCTTGGCGGTATCCTTGGCGGGTCGGCTGTCTGGTCTGACGTCCTTTCAATCCGCAGGTGGGCAACCCGGGCGCGACGACGCGACGCTGTATCTGCGCGGCGCCGCTACGACGAACGGAAAGAGTCCGCTGATCCTAATCGATGGTGTACCGCGGGATAACATCCGCACATTGGATGCCAATGAAATCGAGTCGGTCAGCGTCTTGAAAGATGCTTCGGCGACGGCAGTATTCGGCGTACGCGGCGCCAACGGGGTCATCCTGATTACGACACGACGGGGGCAGGAGGGCCGGACGGAATTTAACATCGCGCTGGATCAAAGTTATAACGCCCTGACCAAAGAACCCGAACGCTTGCACTCCTGGGAGTACATCGACCTGCGGAATGAGGCTTCGGCAAATGACAACCTCACCTTACCCTATACCGATGAAATGCGGGAAAAATACCTAAACCCGTTGATCGGTCTAGATCCTACTGATCCGGATTACGCGACGAAGGCGGCCATCCGGAATTACATGTATCCAGATCATGATTACTATCGGGAGTTCATTTCGAGGTATACTCCGCAGACCAGGCTGAATGTCAATGCCACTGGCGGGACCGACAAAGTATCGTATTTCGTCAATGCGGCCTATCTCCACCAAGGTGGAAACCTCAAGGTAGAGCCGGAGTCGGCATTGGGCTATGATGCCTCATCCTGGCTGGACCGCTACAATTTCCGCAGCAACCTGGACTATCGCATCTCCCAGTCCCTGTCGGCCTACTTAAACATTGGAAGCTATATTGAGCAGGTGAACATGCCAGCCGCTTGGCTGTATGGTGGAGGCGACACCAACTGGATGATACGCGACCTGTTCTATCAGGCACAGACCATCCTGCCCCTGACGCCCGGTCCGACAACGATCGATGGTTTTGGCGTAGAACCCGGACAGATCGTCGATCCGGGATACCTCGATCGGTCTGCCTTCGAGATCATGAACCGAATGGGCTACCGTAATGAAATGCGCTCCAACCTCAACAGCACGCTGGGGATGCAATGGGATCTGGGAAAACTGGTCACCGAAGGCCTGAGCGTGAAAGGCATGGTTTCATACGATACACGGGCGACCACAGCGATGCAGGGGGAGAAACGCGAACGCCTCTACGTGGCCAATATCAACTACGAGACCGATGAGCTGTCATATGCCATCATGCGGCCGGATGAAAGCTTGCTAAAGCTGATCAAGGCGGCAGACTCTCGCTACAACATCAATTTGCAGGGGTCCATCAACTACGCCCGGACATTTGCCGAAAAGCATGAGGTAACTGGCATGATTCTCGGGCAGCGGGACAAATGGGAATCCACCGGTGGTGAAATACCTTTCAATGTGGTCGGATTGGCTGGACGTGCGACCTATGGATACGATAATCGCTACCTCGCTGAGGTGAACGTCGGCTATAACGGCTCCGAACAGTTTGCCCCTGGCAACCGCTTTGGCTTTTTCCCTGCGGTCTCGGTCGGTTGGGTCATCAGCAACGAATCGTTTCTTTCAGGAAGCCCGGTGTTGACAAACCTCAAGTTGAGGGCGTCCTATGGGAAAGTCGGTAATGACCAGATCGGTACCGCACGCTTCTTGTATCAGGATAATATCACACTGGGCGGTGGACCATTGGGTAGCCTGGGCGGCGGCATTAACCAAGGATTATTGGGTAACCCCAACATCGGCTGGGAGATTGCGTTGAAACAGAATTACGGTGTAGATCTGCAGCTGCTCAACAGCCTGAGCCTGGTGTTTGACTATTTCATCGAAAATCGGACCAATATCCTGATTTCACGGGGGACGGTGCCCGAGTTACAGGGGATTCCGTTGGGCAATATCCCGAAAGTCAACATGGGGGAAGTAGACAACAAAGGATTTGAGCTCGAGCTAATCTATAATAAGCAGTTATTCCATGATTTCAATCTTCGTATCCGAGGCAATTACGGGGTTAACAAAAACGAGGTAAAGTTTCTGGATGAAGCCATGCGCGACGAAACGTATGTTTATCAAAACCGCACCACGGGCTTTTCGCTGGGACAAGCCTGGGGGTATAAAATCGATTACAGCAATGGCAACGGGTATTTCAACACCCAAGAAGAATTGGACGAATACCTCTCGCATACTACGTATGGATTCGGTACGCCGGGGTTGGGCGACTTCAAGTACGTTGATTTGAATGGTGACGGTACCGTGGATGATAAAGACCAGGCGCCTATCAAATACACGAGCATTCCCGGAAGTATTTTCGGGATTGACGTCGGATTTGATTATAAGGGATTGGACTTCAGTATATTTTTTCAGGGGATCAGCCGTTTTTCTACGGGATATGCCAATCAAGGGGTATACGAAAACATCAAGCTGGGTACTTATTTCGGCTATCAACGGACGGCGTGGACACCCGAGCGCTACGCCAGCGGTGAGGCGATCACCTATCCGGCCTTGAGCACCCAAACGACAACCAATCATACCGCTAATGACTTTTTCATCATGGATCGGTCGTTTGTCCGCCTCCGAAATGTCGAACTGGGGTACACCCTTCCCAGCCAGCTGTTCGAACGGTTTGGTGTGCGTGCGCTGCGGATCTACGCCAGCGGACAGAACCTATATGTGTGGGACCGCCTGCAGATGGACCACTTGGATCCCGAAAACAGCGATTCATTGGGCTACCCCATTACGAAAACATTTAATTTTGGTTTAAACCTAACCCTATAAAGCGAACCGGTTATGAAATTAAGACAACTAATATTCTTGCTGCTCGGCGTGGTATATAGCAGTTCGTGCAACAAGGCGCTGGACATGGCTCCAGATGGAAAACTATCGATCGATGAAGTCTTTGAAGACGATGCCAAGGTGCGGGCGTTTTTAAACTCCTGCTACAATAATATGCCTAGTAAGGGGACGCTCTATTTTTTCTGGAGTAGGGGTCCCGTGGTGTGGAGCGACGAGGCCTGGGATACGGATGCGGAGGCGGAGTCGGGACTGATGGCCGGGCGGATGTACAACGGCGCCGCCTCTGCCGGAAGCCATCCGATTGCCAATGTCAGTGCCGAAAATGGAAACGGCGACTACTGGGCCCGGTACTGGAACGGCATCTATAATTGTTCGGTATTCATCAGCCACATAGACAACGCCACCGTCATAGACGAGCAGAATAGACCGCGTTGGAAAGCGGAGGCCCACTTGCTCAGGGCCTATTATTATTCCGAGCTGCTGAAATGGTTCGGCGCGGCACTGCCGATCATCCGCGAACCCTATCAATTTGACGCCGATTTCTCGGGATTGACCAAAGCCAGCTTTTACGAGGTGGTCAAATTCATCGAAGAAGACTGCAACGTGGCCCTGGCAACCGAGGAGCTGCCCTACCGGATCACTTCTGGGGCCGAGGCCGGCCGCGTAAACAAGGCGATGGCCGAAGCACTCAAATCCAAGATGATGCTCTTTGCCGCCAGCCCCCTATTTAATGGTGGGCAGGATCACTGGGAGGAAGCCTATGAACTGAATAAAACCGCGCTTGCCAATTTACGGGCCCAGGGCTTTGAATTATACAACCAGGTCAACTTCCCGCAGACCTACCAATCAGAAACCTCGTTTTTCGGTCCGGATAACAATGAGAAGGCGGCACTATACAACGAGTACTTTACCAATACGATGGCCTACTCCAATAATCCGGTCGATAAGGAAACGCTGTACCAAAGCAGGCAGGGGCAGGGCAATATCTGGAACATCGACGGCATAGGCGCGCAGGATGGCTACAAATCGGGCACATGTCCATCCCAGGAAATGGTCGATGCTTATGAAACCATCGATGGACAGCCCATACTGGACCTGGAAAATCCCTATTTGGACGAGAAGCACCTGGAGCCAAACTACAATCCCAGCAATACCGTATACGACCCGCAGAACCCTTATGAAAACAGAGACCCGCGTTTTTATGCGTCGATTTATTACAACGGCTCGAAACGAAAAGCGCTGTGGAATTTCACCGAATCATCGGAATCTCCCGAGAATTATCCGGCCAGCAACGGCAATCGCACACGCGTCATCGCCACGTATATCGGCGAGCCGCGGACGGGCATTCACGAAAGCAACCGGTTTGCCACCCGCACGGGGTATTTCGAGCGTAAGTTCCTGCATCCCACATCAGGCAATGATAATCCCGTGAGCGGGGCTAATTGGAAGCTGTTCCGGCTGGGTGAGGTCATTCTCAATTTTGCGGAAGCAGCAGCGGAGACGGGTCACCTCGACGAAGCCAAAGCCGCCGTTGATGAGATCCGCAACCGGGTAGGAATGCCCCCGTTACCAGAGGGGTTGACCCAAGAGCAGTTGATCACGCGTGTGCGTCATGAGCGGCGCGTCGAACTGGCGTTCGAAGAAAACCGCTACTTCGATGTAAGAAGATGGTCTTCGCCCGAGGGGGATCTTACCCAAACGGATCGTTGGATCACCGCAGCGGCGATTACGCGCAATACGGACGGCACCTACACCTATGGGCGCCGGTCTGTCAGAGCAGAAGGTAGGCTTTGTTATACCAACAAGTTCCTGTTGGTGCCCATCCCCTTGGCCGAAGCCAATAGGCTGCTGGCGATCACCGGTGCAAACTGGCAGAACCCCGGGTGGTAGGATGACGGGAAGCAATTGAAAACGAACGTGAACGAATAAATCACACTTATGAACCAGATCAGATTAAATAAGATATATGCCCTGTGCTGCTTGATGATGTGCCTTTTGCGCATCGATGCTACGGCACAAGATGAAACGGTGGTGACCGTGACCGGGCAGGTGCAGGACCAGTGGGGCAAACCCGTGGTGGGCGCTATCATCACGTCTGCGAATGGCAAGAATGGCTCTTCTACAGCCTATGACGGTCAATATACCATTGACATCACGGATGAGAGCGATGCCCTGCTGATTTCAGCTACCTACTACAAGACCCAGCGAATCGCGATCGGTGATTCCAGAAAGGTAGACGCCGTATTGGAGGATGATATCCACGGGACCGATGAGCAGGTTGAATTGGGTTATTCCGTCATTCGGCGGGGGGCGCTCAGCGGTTCAGTCGCGTCCGTAGATGGGAGCGTACTCGAACGCTCACCCGTAGCCAACCTCCGCATGAGCTTTGCGGGCAGATTCCCCGGGTTGATTACCCAGGAAGCTACCTCCGAATTGTCCAGGGCAAATACCAGTTTATACGTCAGGGGCGTTTCCGCCGCGAGGGGTAGTAGTCCACTGGCCATGATCGACGGCATCATCACCTCGTATAATGCGAACCAGACATTGGAGTATATCTCGGCCAATGAGATCGAATCCATCAGTATCCTGAAAGATGCCGCTTCCCAGGCCATGTACGGGACCCTGGGCGCCAATGGCATCATCGTCATCAAAACCAAACGGGGACGCAAAGGGCCGCTGAATGTTTCGGCCACCCTGGATCATGCCGTCCAGCAAATGACCACCAGGCCTACCTTTATCGGTTCCGCGGAATATGCGGCGTTGCGCAACCAAGCGGCGGCAAACAATGGCTTATCACCGTTTTTCACCGAAGAAGATATCGCCCATTTCCGATCCGGCGACAGTCCAGAGCTGTACCCCAGTAACGATTGGTACCGGTATTTCATGAAGGACCTGAGCAATATGCAGCGCGTCGGGGTCAATGTCACGGGCGGCAATGACCGGATCACCTTCTATTCCAATGCGAATTTCATGCGTCAGGGAGGTATTTACAACACGGATCAACCCGAGTATAAGACGGATCCGGTGAACCTGTGGGTAAACTACCGTTCGAATGTCGATATGAAGCTGAATGATTATTTAAGCGCATTTGTCCGGCTCGCCGGGAACGTCAAACGGGAGCGTACCCCCGGTTCCAGTGTCGCAGATGTGTATGGCAGTATCTTCGAGTTGCCCCCGACGATGTATGGCCCCTTCACGCCAACGGTCATCGATCCTGAAACCGGGCAACCCACCCCCTCCAGCGACCAAGTGCTGACCACCCAGCTGATCGGCGAGCCGACCTATGGGCGGTTGAACCGTTCGGGCTATCGAAATCATACCGTCACCAACATCACATCGCAGTTCGGGTTGAATGCGGATCTGGGATTTTTCACGAAAGGGTTGACACTGACGGGTCTCTTTGCCTATCAGACCAATTCGGTGGGCAGTCTCAATACGCTGCAAGACTACGAGCGCTGGCAGCGCCGGTCGGAAAATACTACCGAGCTGGAATTTTTCCGCAAAACCGAAAACACCAATAGTCCGCTGGCCTATAGCAAAGGGCACTCCCACTACTATCACCTCACGTACAACGGTGTGCTCAGCTACCAGCGCACGTTTGGCGTGCATGAGGTGAGCGGTACGGCCTATGCCTATTTCCAGAATCTGACCAAGGCCAATACCAATTCGCCAGACCTGCTGCCGTATAACCGGTTGAGCACCGGCATCGATGCCAACTACGGATACGATAATCGGTATTTCGTGCGTGCGGTGCTTGGATACTCGGGATCAGAACAATATGCTCCGCATAAGCGGTATACGGCGACTCCGGCTTTCTCTGCCGCTTGGGCGATATCCAACGAAGGGTTTCTCGCGGGCAATAATGTGGTGACCAATCTGCGCCTGCGCGCGGCATGGGGCAAAACCGCGAATGATCAAAGTGGTTTGGCCCGCTATTCCTATCTGGATGATATCGAGGCGGCTGCGGGAGGCAGTATCCCCTATCTGCAATATTTGATTCTCGAGCATGGCTTTGGCAATCCCGATTTAGCGGCGGAGATCGCCACTAAAACCAACCTTGGGCTGGATGTGGGATTATTCAACGCGTTTTCCCTTTCCGTGGACGTATTCAAGGAAAAGATGGAAAATATGGTGATCGATGCTGCCAATACGATCCCGTCATATCAGGGAATCCCGTTGAATAGTTATCCATCGATCAACGGCGGCGTGTTCGAAAACCAAGGATACGAAGTCGCCCTTGATTACCAAAAAGCGCTGAACCAACACACGCGTTTCACGCTCGGGGGGATGCTGTCGTACAACGATAGCGAAGTCGTCTTCGTGGATGAAGCCATACGCACCGAAGATTATGCCTATCGCTACCGGTCCCAAGGCTTTGCGTATGGACAGGCGTTCGGTTACCTGGTGGATTACAGCAATGGCAATGGCTATTTCAATACCCAGACGGAGCTGGACAACAATACGGTGGAGTATAACATCGACCCACGGCTGGGCGATTTGAAGTTCATCGACCTGAACGGAGATGGTTTATTGGATGATAAGGATCAGGCTCCGCTTGGCAGTGGTGCAATACCTCAATATATCTACTCGTTTTATGGTGGCCTCACTTACAAAGGCTTTGACGTGAATGTCCTGTTCCAGGGACTGGGTGGCTATTCCCGATTCATGTCGGGCATCGGCGTCTGGGAAAATGATCTCGACGGCATTTTTACGTCGCTTCACCAGCAGGCATGGACACCCGAGCGTTATGAAAACGGTGAAGAAATCACCTATCCGGCCTTATCTACGGGAGCATCTTCGAGCCACGTAAACTCCAGTTTTAATGTCTATGACCGATCGTACCTACGGCTCAAGAACGTAGATCTGGGATACACCCTTACGGGGAATGCAGCAGGGGCACTGGGGGCGCATAAAATCAGGGTGCACCTATCAGGACAAAACCTGTTGACGTGGGATCACATGAAGACAGCTGATTTCGGTCCCGAAGGCGAGGGTTTCAGAGCGATCCCGGTTTATCGGGTGTACAACGTGGGTGTGAATTTATTCTTTTGACGCAGCTATTTTGATATAATAGGAGAGATATTATGAAAAAATTAAGTTTGGTAACGGGGGTATTGTTGTGTGTGGCGACTTCGTGCAACAAGCAACTCGAGCTGCCCTCAGATGGCAGGATTACTACCGATCAGATATTTACTGATTACAATCGGACAAGGGGTTACCTGAATTCATGCTACGGTTATCTTCCGCATCCGGATATGGACAGGGCCTCCTACACCGACGAGTCGGAGAACGGTGATATGAACGGGACGGGATCACCTAAATATAGCTTTTGGTACGCCGGCAATGTCACCTCGTCCAACTACCCGAGCTACTCATCAGACGGTAGCCCTTGGTCAATGCTGTATATCGGTATCCGGAAATGCAATGTATTCATCGAAAACATGAAAACCGCGACGGTATACGCCTCCGAAGAGGAAAAAGCCGGCTGGGTGGCGCAGGCTCGGACATTGCGGGCCTTGTATTACCTGCAACTGATCAAGCGTTATGGAGGGGTGCCACTATTGGATGTGCCGCTGGAGATCGGTCATGACTTTTCGACGGATCAGCGGGCCTCCTTTGCGCAGGTTGTCGACTTTATCCTGGCCGACTGCGATGCGGCGCTTGCTGTACCCGACACGGAACTGGGTTTTCACTGGGCCATTTACGAAAACCAAAATGGGATCATGACCCGCGCGGTGGCCTACGCCATCAAGTCTCAAGCGGCCACCTATGCGGCCAGTCCGCTATGGTCCGACGGGACCTATACCTGGGAACGGGCGACGCAAATCAATGCCGAAGCCTTATCACAGTTGCTGGCCAACGACTATCAGCTATTTGATGACCAACCGGCACCCAATGCCGCCCAAAACGCATATGCGCTGTACTTCATTACCGACCCGAATGACAGGCGGTCATACGACAAGGAAACCATCTATCAAGCCGGCGGGCAGAAGGAAGTGTGGAAGTACGCCGGGCTGCCATCGACCACCGGGCAGGAAAAATCCGGCCCCAACCCTTCGCAAGAATTGGTAGATGCCTATGAGATGGCCAATGGCCAGGCAGCCATCTTGGGGTATGCCGATGCAGACCATTTGGAGCCAATCGTTAATGAGGCGTCGGGCTATAACCCCGATAACCCATATGCGGGCAGGGATCCCCGGTTTTACGCATCCATCTATTACAATGGTGCGCCAAAGACCTTGGGTGCGGCGGCCAGCGAGGAATATGAGCTTTCCCTCCAGCTGGGGACGGCCAACCAACTGAATGCAGTGGAAGTGGAGGACTACTATAGCCTTACGACCACTGGCGGGGATCCGTTTATTCAGGTGTCGGCACTGACGTCTGCGTTGAATCGATACCCCAATATGGTACTGAGCTTTGAGTACCGAAGCGCGACAGGCATCGACGGACCGGAACTCTTTTTCAGTCCCATTGCCGGCGGGAGGTCTACCACCTATCCCAATATTCCAGCATCGGCCGATTGGACCACCCATACCATTGACATTGGACCGAGTGTAGGAACCTTCGGCTGGGGAAATGCAGGCGATGTGATCCGGTTTGATTTGGGGGCAGCCTCTGGAAAGAATATCAACATCCGGAATATCCGGATCACGGAGTCTTCGGGTGGCGGTGGTGGGCTTGAAACGTTCGTCGGCGGACGGGAAGGCATCTCCTCCACCAACGTCAAAAATACCCGGACGGGGTACTACCTGCGGAAGTTCAACAATTACCGCTCTGGAAGCGGGAATAACGCAGATGGGTATATCCGGCTCTTTCGATTGGCGGAGGTGTACCTGAATTTTGCCGAATCTGCTTATCAGTCTGCAGGCCCCGAGGCCACCATTTCGGCAAGCGGCATTTCCATGAGTGCCCGGGATGCCGTGAATGCCGTGCGCGCACGCGCAGGAATGCCGGCACTGCCGATGGGTCTGCCCGTTGAGGAATTCGAAAAACGGTACCGGAATGAAAGACGTATCGAACTGGCCTTCGAAGAGCACCGGTTTTTCGACGTGCGCCGATGGAAGATCATGGGTGAGACGGACGGATTCGTTACCGGGATGCGGATTGAGCGGTCAGGCGATGAATACCGATATAACCGATTCAAGCTCGTCAACCGGAACACCACCGGCGATAAATGGCTGATGTATCCCATTGATCAGGCAGATGTAGACAAAATCATCGGGCTGGGTGGCGAAAACTGGCAGAACCCCGGATGGCTGGACTAAGTATGACAAACATGAACATGACAACCATGATGAAACTGATCCCCATTGGGGTATTGTTGAGCACGTTGCTGCCGTCGGTCCTTTTTGGCCAGACGATCAACAGCGACCAGTGGGCGCTGACGGATGCCCTGGGCCGGAAGGCCCGCGATCACCAATCGGCCGGCGACAAGAAACAGGAGAAATTTGTAGCTATGTTCTACTGGACATGGCATCAGGGGGAAGATGATACCACGTATCAGGTGAAGAACATTACCGAGATCGTCCGGAAGCATCCGGAAGCGATGAAAGATTATAACCATCCGGCGTGGGGCACCAAGAAGCCCGGGTTTTTCTACTGGGACCAACCGCTTTTCGGGTATTATAAAACCACCGATCCTTGGGTACTGCGCAAGCATGCCGAAATGCTGGCAGACGCCGGTGTCGATGCGGTGTTTTTCGATTGCACCAATGGGAGCCTTACCTGGCAGGATTCGTATGAAGCCTTGATGAAGACATGGGACCAAGCGCAGCGCGATGGCGTCAAGGTTCCCAAGATCGCCTTTATGCTTCCGTTCGGGCCGGTACCCAACGCGTTGGTGTCCCTGCGGCAGCTGTACCGGGATGTATACAAACCCGAAAGGTACCAAAACCTCTGGTTTATGTGGAAAGGTAAACCCTGCATCATGGGCTACCCCGATAACTTAAGCGATACGGAGGAAGACCGGGAGATCGCGGAGTTTTTCACCTTCCGTCCGGGCCAGCCCGATTATGTGGATGGGCCAAAACGGAACGACCAGTGGGGATGGCTCGAAAATTATCCGCAACACGGCTATGTCAAGAGCGAAAGCGGCACCTTTGAACAGGTGACCGTGGGGGTTGCACAGAATGCGGGACCAGCCACGGGTGGCCATTGCAGTGCCTTCAACCTGCCGGGTACCTACGGGCGCAGTTATAGCCAACGCAACGGGTTCGACCCGCGTGCGGATGGATACCTGTATGGCTGGAATTTTCAGGAGCAATGGGATCGGGCGTTTGAGGTGGATCCGGAATTGGTGTTTGTCACCGGGTGGAATGAGTATATCGCCGGACAATGGCTGCCGGAGCACGGCTGGACGGGCGATCCCTTTTCGTTCGTCGATCAGTTTGACTGGAATCATAGCCGGGATATCGAACCGAATAAAGGGTGGGGTGACAAGGGGGATGTGTATTACCTCCAGTTGGTAGACAATGTGCGGAAATTCAAAGGCATGGCACCCGGGGAACGTGTATCGGAGCCAAAAACGATCCGCATGGGGCGCTGGGGCGATTGGGAAGGGGTGATGCCACATTACAGCCACTATAAAGGCAACACCTTGCACCGTGATCATCGCGGGCGACATGACCAGTACTATACCAACCGTACGGGAAGGAATGACATCGTTGGGGCAAAGGTGGCCCGCGACGACGACCACCTGTATTTCTATGTGGAGGCGGCCGAAAAGCTGACGGCTCCGAAAGACCGCAACTGGATGATGCTACTGATCGATATCGACCGCGACAAAGCAACCGGATGGAATGGATATGATGTAATCGTTAACCGGGTGAGTCCGGATGGCAATAAAGCGGTGGTCGAACGCAACGTCGGCAACCGCTGGGAATGGGAAGCAGTGGCCAAGGTGCCTTTTGCGGTCAACCACAGTAAGCTCGAGCTGGCGATTGCCAAGGAGGTGCTGGGTTTGGACGAACGGGAAGTGGATATCGAGTTTAAGTGGAACGACAACATGCAGGAGAACGGGAATATCATGGATTTTTATGTCAACGGCGATTCCGCACCCGGTGGCCGGTTTAATTTTATCTACAGCGCTCGTTAAGCACCATTCGTTATGAAAGCAACTACGCACGGCAGGTTAGCCGGTTACCTGTTGACATTGATCGGGATGGTCTTTTTATCGGCTGGGACGCATAGCGGCCAGCAACCATTGATTGCTGCGCGGGATACCGCGGATGCCGACGGGAGGTATCGGGATCTTTTTGCGGATACCTGGGTGGCGTCGGACGCTTTGGGCCGTACCATGCCGGATTATGAGACGGTGGGACCGGTAAAGACGGATCAGCGTAGGATCGTCGGCATTTTTTACATCACGTGGCATGGCGATGGGAATGCTGATCTGCCCAGTCCATACACGGCAGATGTCAGCAAGATCCTTTCGGCTGACCCCGCGGCGCGGCTGGATGCCAAGCACGAGCGCTGGCAGGGCGGGTCGTATCATTGGGGCGAACCGGAGATGGGCTATTTTTTGAGCAAAGACGAATATGTGATCCGCAAAGACCTTTCCATGTTGGCGGATGCCGGAGTGGATGTGCTGGTGATGGATGTGACGAATGCCGTACGGTACTGGGATGAGTGGGAGGTGCTTTTCAACACCATGCTGGAAATGAAAGCCGAAGGCAATCAAGTGCCGACATTTTGCTTCTGGGCGTTTAACGGACCGGTGATTACGGTGGTGCAGGATCTCTACGATCGTATTTACAAAGCGGGCCGGTTCCGTGACCTGTGGTTTCAATGGGATGGCAAGCCCCTATTGCTATACAACGGCAATCCCAAGTACGATGCCAATGGCCAAGACACCAAGCAGCCGAATCCGCATTTCGATCCGGCGGCCAAAACAGACGTCAACCACCCGCACTACGGCGACCCGGATTATACGGAGGAATTCTATAAAGACTACACCAAGGAGGTCAAGGACTTTTTTACCCTCCGCACCATGTGGTGGGGTTACTATAAATGGGCAGGCCAGCGATTTGTAGGCACCGAAGATAACTGGAGTTTTGGGTACGACTTGGGCAATGAAAAAGTGCGCGCCATGCATCCCGATAGCTTGCTTTCCACGCACGGCGGCGTGAAAGAAGAGGCAGCGGTCACGCCTGCGCAACACCCATCGAGCCTGGTGGGCAAATCGTGGACCCGCGAGAAGGGTGAGCCTCCGCTGACCGAGCAGGATCTTCCTGAGCCGACGTACGTGCCTTGGCTGAAGCAGACGGTCGATCATCCCGAAGGGTACGGCATCTATTTTCAGGAACGGTGGGAGGAAGCGCTTAAATCCGATCCGCAGTTTCTCTACATCAACGACTGGAATGAATGGACGGCCGGCAAGTATCACCCTGCTGAAGGGAAAGCGACCGATTTTATGCGACGGGAAAGTCCTTACTTTTTCGTCGATCAGTATAACGCCGAGTTCAATAGGGCCATACAACCTATGAAAGGCGGATATACCGACAACTATTACATGCAGATGGCGCAGAACATCCGGCGGTATAAGGGTGTGCGTCCCATCCCTGAACTCCAGGGAATCAGCAAAATGGTAATTGACGGCAACTACCGGGATTGGGACAAGGCAACGGTGGAATACCGTGATACGAAAGGGGACATATTCCATCGGGACTACAAGGGGTACGGTGGGAATCATTACCAAAACAACTCCGGCCGCAACGATGTGATAACCTCTAAAGTGGCAGTCGGCCGTGATGCGGTCTATTTCTACGTGCAGTCTGCTGGTCCTTTATCGCCGCATACGGACAACAACTGGATGCTCCTGCTCATTGATGCAGACAATGATCCTGAAACGGGCTGGTACGGTTATGATTTCCTCGTGAATAAGCACGCGAAAGACAAATCCCGGACCACGCTTATGCGCTATGATGCGCAGCGTCCCGGGAATCCTTGGTCGCACGTATCGGACCTGCCTTATCAGTATGCGGGCAACGAATTGGAATTGGCTATCCCGCGGAAATTGCTTGGCCTTACCGGCAAGCAATTCGTTTTTGATTTTAAATGGAGCGACCATGCGGCCGATCTGGTAGACCCGATTTCGCTGTGCGTGGACGGGGATACCGCGCCCAACCGCCGGTTTAACTATCGCTGCATCTGGCAGCGGTAGCGGTTTTAACGAATTATAGACATGATTTTACGCATATTATTATCGGGCGTCGTAGCCGCCTTCGTGATGCAGCCGGTGGCAGCCCAGCCGCTTGCTGGAATGGATGAATTGGGACGCGTGTTGCCGCAATATGAAGAAACGGGAGGACCGAAGGCCGACCGGCACGTGGGCTTGTTTTACTTCCTGTGGCAGGGCGATAAGGCATCGCCTACGTCTGAAAAGCATTGGGACTTAACGGAATTATATGCCAAAACACCGGAGGTTTTCAAGGATTTCGACCATCCCGGCTGGGGCGGTGGCGCGGGTCTGCCGGGCAAGTATTACTTTTGGGGCGAATCCATCTATGGCTATTACCGGGGCGATGATTATTGGGTACACCTGAAAAACATGCAGTTGCTGACGGATGCCGGCGTGGATTTTCTGGTCCTCGACGCGACGAACCGGCTGACCTATCCGCAACAGTCCGATGCGCTGATGAGGGCGATGGACGCCATCCGGAAACAGGGGAAACAACCGCCTAAACTCGTCTTTTATACCAATACTGCCTCGGGCGAGGCGATGCAAGAGATCTATAATAACTACTACAAAGCGGGTGCACCGCATCGCTACCCCGACTGCTGGTTTTACCTGGAAGGGAAACCGCTGATCATCGGCCTGTCACCCGAAGCGGCGGGGCGTGATTATGCCGCGTTTTTCACTATCCGGGAATCGCAGTGGCCCAATGAACCCCAGAAGGTAAACGGGTGGCCCTGGATTGAATTCCAGCGTCCGCAAAAGGTTTACTCCAATCGCCAAGGCGAGCGGGAGATCGTCAATGTTTCCACTGCGCAACACCCCAACTTAGACGCCTCAATGGGCGGCTCGGCATTCCACGGACAAGCGGGCAATTGGGGCAGGAGTTATCGCCAAGGTTCACCCGGCGACCCCGCAAAAGATCTTTGGTATGGATACAACGTGCAGGAGCAATGGGATTTCGCCTTGCAGCAAAATGTCCCCTTCATCTTCATTACCGGCTGGAACGAATGGATTGCCGGCAAATGGCGGCGCAGCACAGGCGACAAGAACCAAGCGCTGTTTGTAGACCAAGCCAATGCCGAATATAGCCGGGATATCGAGCCGTCGTTGACCGATGGTCTCAAAGATCATTATTACATGCAGATGGTGAGCAATATACGCTACTATAAAGGGACGGATACGGTGCCCGCATCCGGCATCCGGGCACCGATCGGCAATTGGGCTGATTGGGACCAAGTAGTGCCCGCCTACACCGACTACGTCGGCGATGTGCTGCACCGTCATCACCCAGGGGCCCAGTCTGATCCCGTGGTGACCTATGTAAATGAAACCGGGCGCAACGATTTCGAAACCCTCAAGGTAGCCGCAAGCGATGAGGTGCTTTATTTTTACGCCAAAACAGCAAACACTATTACGCCGGTTTTGGGCGATAATTGGATGACGCTCTGGCTAAACGTAGACCAGTCGTATCAATCCGGTTGGTTGGGTTACGATTTTCGAATCGTTAGCGGCAATGACCTCCAGCGCTATGTGAATGGCTCCTGGCAGCACATCGGTGCCGTGAGCCATCAGGTTTCCGGCAATCAATTGATGATCACCGTGCCGTTCGCCGCGCTTGGTTTGCCGGCCAGCGATGTAACGCTGGAATTGAAGTGGTCTGACAACATGCAGAAAGCAGATCCGCTCGACTGGTATGTCAATGGAGATGCGGCACCCGGGGGCCGGTTTAATGTGCTGGTGCGGTTTTAGATGAACTAACGTAAGCGATGATGAAAAACATTTTTTATTGCTTTTTGGCATGGCTCTTCGTTGGCTGCATCGCTAACCAAAAAGCCGCCCAGGGTGACGATCTTCGATTGGCACCTGTGGGCGACATGCCCATACTCGCGTGGTACAGCATCCCACCCGAAGAGACCAGTCCCGCCCGTTTCCGGGAACTGAAAGAGACCGGAATGAATCAATCGTATACGCCCTATCCCGATGCGGATGCGGTGCAAAAGGCGCTGGATGCGGCACAGGAGGCCGGCGTGAAAATCGCCATTTCCTGTCCCGAATTGTATACCGAAACGGAGGCTACCGTAAAGCGCTTCATGAAGCATCCCGCCCTAGCAGGCTATCACCTGGTCGATGAACCGAATACCGCTGCGTTTGCGGATTTGGGTGCGTGGACGCGTAAGATACAGGAATTGGATGATGCACATTACTGCTATATCAATCTCTTGCCAAATTATGCCAGTTTGGATGGACTGAAAGCCAGCAGCTACCGGGAGTATGTGCGCCGCTATATTGAAGAAGTCCCCACTCAAATACTTTCATTTGACCATTACCCGGTGGTGGAAACGGAAGACGGTTATGCCCTGCGGCCGAGTTATTATGAAAACCTCGAAATTTTTTCGGATGAAGCAAAGAAGGCCGGAAGACCCTTTTGGGCGTTTTCGCTGACCGTTGCTCATGAGCCTTATCCCATTCCGGACATTGCCCAGATGCGTCTGCAACAATTCAGCAACCTGGCTTATGGTGCACAGGGCCTGCAATATTTTACCTATTGGACCCCCGGTAAGAACGACGCTTGGAATTTCCATCACGGCCCCATCGGACTGGACGGAAAGCGTACCGATGTTTACGACGAACTAAAAGCGCTGAATCAGGAAATAAAAGCGTTAACACCGGTGTTTTTGGGTGCTGAGGTACGAACGGTGCGCCACACGGGTCACCACATTCCCCTGCATACTACCCGCTTATCCGTGTTGTCGGCCAAGGTTACCCGCCTGGAAATATTAGACACGATAGACAATGCCCGAGAGGGTAGGGAGTGGCCGTCAGCCGGGGCCATTGTTTCGGAATTGCAAAATGGTCGACACCGATACCTGGTAATCGTCAATCGGGATTTTCAGCAACGCCTGGCGCTGGGACTGGCCTTTGAAAGTGGGGTCAAAAAGGTTTTGAAGGACGGCCGCTTAGTACCGGCCTCCCGTTTCTCAGAAGAACAGCTGGTGGCTCCGGGAGATATGCTCGTTTACCAATTGGAGTAATACGAATACAATCTCCTTGGCGAGTTTTTGCTATCTTTAATGCCGAAACAGACCACTTAGCTAACATGATCAAGTCATTCGCTCACCGCCTACTGTTGCTTGCCTGGTTTTGCAGCGCGATTCACGCTTTTGCCCAACCTAAAAAACCACTGCAATATACAGACGCCCATCATCTCACCCTGATCGGAAAAGCCCTGCCCGGAGCACCCTATTTCCATCGGGTGGATACGGCTGCCTTTCGGGAGATACCCCCATCCGTAAAGCAACTGCTCACACATTCGGCCGGTTTAGCCATCAGTTTCAGCACAAACAGTTCCCAGATTGCTGTCAAGTGGTGCACCAGTCCGCGCAAGCCGGGCAACAACATGACCGCCATCGCCCACGAAGGAATGGATCTGTATATCAAGCGCGATGAGCAGTGGCAATATGCCGGCGTTGCCCGGCCGGGTACGAGTGATTGCAGCGAATCGGTGATGGTGCAAAATATGGCTCAGGTTGATCAGGAATGCCTGCTGTATCTTCCGCTTTATGACGAGACGATTTCCCTGCAAATCGGTGTGGAGGAAGGCGCTGACCTTGAGGCCAAACCAAACCCCTTCCGCAAAAATATAGTCGTGTATGGCTCCAGTATCGTGCATGGAGCTTCCGCCAGTAGACCCGGACTGGCCTACCCCGCAAGACTCTCGAGAGAAACGGGCTACAACATCATCAATCTGGGGGTGAGTGGCAATGCAAAGATGGAGGCTACGGTGGCCGACATGATCGCTACGATGCCCATGGATGCGTTTATCCTGGATTGTGTGCCCAATTCTTCTCCGGAACAGGTCACCGAACGTACGGCCAATCTGGTGAAAACCATCCGCGCCCGGCATCCCGGCGTGCCGATTATCGCCATTCAAAGTATTGTTCGCGAGGGCGGAAATTTCGATGAGGGGATTGCCAAGCGGGTGGCTGCGCAGAATGCCAATTTCGAACAAGAGATTGCTCTGCTCCAACGCGCGGATGATGATCTTTACCTGATCACGGCAGAAAATTTGTTAGGCGCTGACCATGAGGGCACGACCGATGGTACGCATCCGAACGACTTGGGTTTTGATCGAATGTTACAGAAGATCAGGCCGACGGTGCAGGAGATTCTTCGGAAATACGGTATTTAATCAGGATCGTTATGTCCCCACAATCTGCAGCCACGCTGCGCTATAAAACCGGTATTGTGGTCATCGGGGCCGGCCAGGCAGGTCTTTCCGCAGCGTACTACCTGCGGAAAAGTGGGTTGAACCAAGGGCGTGATTTTGTCATCTTAGACCAATCGCCCCAATCCGGTGGCGCCTGGCAATACCGCTGGCCTTCGCTGACCTTGAGTACCGTAAACCGGATCCATGATCTGCCGGGTTTGCCCTTTTCGGATACCGTGGAGGGCAACACCCCCGAAGTGCGGGCCAATATCGCCGTGCCGCATTACTTTGAAATCTATGAAAAAACATTCGGCCTGATCGTGTATCGGCCCGTCAGGGTGAACGTGGTATGCGAACGGGAGGGACGTTTTCGTATCGAAACGGATCGGGGTTATTTTTCAGCACGGGGCATTATCAACGCCACGGGCACGTGGGAAACGCCGTATATTCCCGAATATCCCGGGGCCAGCTTATTTAAGGGTATTCAGCTGCATACCAAAGATTACCAAGCGGCTGATGCATTCGTCGGCAAGCATGTGATCATCGTTGGCGGGGGCATATCGGCCATACAATTGCTTGATGAAATTTCGCGGGTAACCACGACCACATGGGTCACCCGAAGACCTCCGGTGTTCCGGCAAGGACCGTTTGACGAGGGGGCGGGGCGCGCCGCCGTAGCCCTCGTGGAAGACCGTGTGCGTAAAGGATTGCCTCCCGGTTCGGTCGTGTCCGTCACGGGGTTGCCCGTGACACCAGCGATCGAATCCATGCAAGCGCGCGGCGTGTTGACGCGGTTGCCGATGTTCAGCGAGATCACAGCAGATGGGGTGCGCTGGGCAGATGGTCTTGCGGAAAAGGCTGATGTCATCTTGTGGTGCACCGGTTTTCGCAGTTCACTGGACCACCTCATGCCGTTGATGCTGCGTGAACCCAATGGGGGCATCACCATGGCCGGTCGACTGGCCACCAGGGTGGCCAAAGATTCCCGGATTCACTTGGTGGGTTATGGTCCTTCAGCATCCACTATTGGAGCCAACCGCGCGGGCAGGGCGGCAGCTACTGAACTGATGGAGTACCTGGGTATTGATGGCGCACAATCATCGTCAACGGAATGAAACAAACCAATCAAAATAGCATATGAAACCATTCACACTAAGGGTATTCACGGCCAGTATGGCGCTTGTAGGGTGTATCTTTTCCATATCGGCAGAAGAGCTAGCAATCAAAATCACCAAGAAATACCTCAATTTTCCGGTATCGCACCAAGAGGATAGGTCCCGCATGACGTTTCAGGTAGACGGTAAACCCGATCTATCGGTGGTGATACGCCTTGCTCCGGATGAAGCCGACTATTGGGTATTTAAGGATGTATCAGACCTGAAGGGCAAAACGATTAAAATCACCTATGAGGGTAATGAAAAGGGATTGGATCATATTTATCAGGACGACGCCATCGCGGGGCAAGACAGTCTTTATGAAGAGAAAAACCGCCCACAGTTCCATTTCACTACCCGGCGCGGATGGATAAATGATCCGAATGGCCTGATCTACTATGACGGAGAATACCACCTCTTCTATCAGCACAATCCATATGAACGCGAGTGGGAGAACATGCATTGGGGGCACGCCGTGAGCAAGGATCTGATCCATTGGCAGGAATTGCCGGTTGCCTTGTTTCCCGACCAACATGGCACGATGTTTTCGGGCTCTGCCGTGATCGACTACGCAAACACCGCTGGTTACAATAACGGCAACACGCCGGCGATGGTGGTGGCCTATACCGCAGACAGCCCCGAAAAGCAGGTGCAGTGTATCGCCTATAGCCTCGATAACGGACGTACGTTTACGAAGTATGACGGAAACCCGGTGATCGACTCCAAGGCCGTGTGGAACAGCAAAGACACGCGCGATCCGAAAGTGTTTTGGTATAAGCCGGGCAATCACTGGGTGATGGTGCTGAATGAGCGCGACGGCCATTCGATATACACGTCTGCAAACCTCAAGGAATGGAACTACGAAAGCCATGTAACGGGATTCTGGGAGTGCCCCGAACTGTTTGAACTGCCGATCGATGGCGACACCAGCAACACCAAATGGGTGATGTATGGCGCTTCTGGAACGTACATGTTAGGCTCGTTTGACGGGAAGCAGTTTACACCCGAGGCAGGAAAATACCAGTATACCACAGGGTCGATCTATGCGGCGCAAACCTACACCGACATGCCAGACGGTCGCCGTGTGCAGATCGGTTGGGGGCGGATAAGCCATCCGGGTATGCCGTTTAACGGCATGATGCTGCTGCCCACGGAACTGACCCTGCGGACCACGAAAAACGGTCCGCGGGTATTCAATGTGCCGGTAAAAGAGACCGAACAACTCTTTGCTCTGGCACAGCATTGGAAGGGCCTTACGTCGGACAAAGCGAACGAGCTATTGAACGAATTTGATGATGTTGATCGTTTGCGGATAAAGGCCACCATAAAATTGTCGCACGCTACCAACGCCGGATTCAACCTCTTCGGGCAGCGGATCGTTGATTATGACCTGAACCCCAATACGCTGAACGGGGTGTTCTATTCACCGGAGGATCTGACCAGTATGGAGATTTCAGCCGATATCTATATCGATAGGACCAGTATTGAGGTGTTTATCGATGGCGGTGCATACTCCTATGCGATGGAACGGAAACCCGAAAGCAATAACGATGAAGGATTCCACTTCTGGGGGAACAATATCGAAGTAAAGAACCTGGAAGTATTTCGTGCAGCATCCATCTGGAACTGACGCTGCACACCGGGTGGAAGATAAAGCCCACTTTCCGTCTGTTCATTCGGTTAGTGGGCTTTATCCATTATTTCTTCCCGAAAAAGCCGCCCAGCAACCCGCCGACATCATCGATGCCCAGTTTGCCGTCGCCGTTTTGATCGAGCGAGCCGCCTAAGCTGCCCAGGATATTGCCGCCGGACTGGCCGCCGAGCAACCCGCCCAACATACCGCTCAGCCCGCCGCCGTCGTTGACATTGCTGCTGCGGCTTTGCTTACCGAGGTATCCCATCACGATGGGTGCCAACATGGCGAGGATGCCGGATACCTTGCTGGCCGACACGCCGGTTTTGCTGCTGATGGAGTTTTCCAATGTTCCGCGCTTGTCGCCCAACACGTGGCCCAAGATCCCGTCGCCGTCAGACGTGTCATCCTGGTCGAAAAAGCCCGATAGGTTATCCAGGATGCTTCCATCGTGTTTGGACGTGATCGCATTCAGGATGCCCTGGGCGCCTTCGGAGCTGCTGGCGTTGTTTTGCAAGGAGCCAAGCAATGCCGGCAGCGCACTGCTGACCACTGCTTGTGTTTCCTGTGCCGAAGTACCTGTTTTCTTTGTAATTCCCTCAACAACGTCTTTACCCAGACCGCCGTTTAATAGGTTCATGATATTATCCATGGTGAATGAAATTAGTTTAGTACGAATGTAGCAACTTCTTTTGGAATACGGGCATCATTAGAAAGAGTTAACTTGTATTTATAGGCAAGTTTAGCTAAGTTTGGCTGATTTTCAGAACGAAAGGAATGTGTTTATGGATCGCTTACAAGGAGATTCGCAGGAAGCCCGTAGGGCGATGGGCAACGTGATTGGAGATACGATAAAACAGCATATACAGCGGGATGAGTGGGAATGGTTATCCGAGCAGGTAGCGCAGGTTGCTGCCGACCCTCAACCGGGCAGGGTGGCCCGGTCGTTTACCGCGCTTCCGCGGCAGATCAGATCCGCTAATAAGATGTTGCCCATTTCACTTGGTGCGATAAGCCAGGGGAGCCACCAACTGCCTTTGCTGGTCAGCCATTGGCCGCTGGTTAGGCTGGCGCGGGTTTGGGTGCTGATGGCGATTCCCAAGCTGGAGGAGGAAGCTTACGTCCAATTGATTGAACAGTTGTTTGCCTATGGTGAAATGGAGGAGCTTGCGGCGTTGTATGCGGCGCTTCCCGTGTATCACTATCCCGAAGCATGGCAATCGCGCTGCAAAGAGGGCATTCGGAGCAATGTGGGACCTGCCCGGCAGGCGGTGATGCTACACAATCCCTACCCGAGCCGTTTCTTAGACGAAGGTGCCTGGAACCAGCTGGTGCTCAAGGCATTTTTTACGGAAGAAAACATTCTGGAGATCATTGGACTTGTCCCACGGAATAACCCCCGGCTTGCCCAGGCGCTGGTTGACTATGCGTACGAACGCTATGCCGCAAAGCGGGAAATCGACCCGCTCTTGTGGATACTGGTGGCCCCCTTTATGGATGAACGGGCGTATCATTTGATGGCGCAGGTCCTGAAGGAAAGCCAGGCGTTGCTGGAGCGGAAGGCCATTGCTTACGCCTTTAAACAAAGCGGCTTTGACCCGGCGGTGGCCTACATCGACGGAAACGACGAGGCGATGGAATGGTCAGACGCCACGGATACTCCTTGGGAAGACTGGCCGCAAGGATTTGAAAAATACGATCATCATTAGTTATATCGAAATGTGCACTTATCACGAACAGGATCGCGCGGCCATGGGGCAACGTGTGGCATTGGAGTTGGATTTGGTAAAAGGGTATCGGTTTTTCGATCCGCATGTACACATGGTTTCACGGACGACAGACGATTATCAGGCGATGGCGGATGCCGGGGTGGTGGGCCTCATCGAGCCCGCTTTTTGGGTGGGACAGCCGCGCACAGGTATCGATACCTTTCGCGATTATTACAGCAGCCTGATCGGATGGGAGCGGTTCCGCGCGTCCCAATTCGGCATCAGGCATTTCTGCACCATTGGCCTCAACTCCAGGGAGGCCAATAATGAAGCGCTCGCCGAGCAGGTGATGGAACTATTGCCATTCTTCATCTATAAGGATGGCGTGGTCGGCGTTGGCGAAATCGGCTTTGATGACCAAACCGCTGCCGAGGAAAAATACTACCGCCTGCAATTGGAACTCGCCAAGGAGGCCGGGCTCCCCGTACAGGTGCATACACCGCACCGCGATAAGACCAAGGGCACATCCCGCAGCATGGATATTGCCCTGGAACACGGACTTGATCCGGGCATGGTCATCATTGACCATAATACGGAGGAAACAGTGAGGGAGGTATTGGATAGGGGCTTTTGGGCGGCGTTTACCATCTACCCGTTTACCAAAATGGGCAACGAACGCATGGTGCAGATCGTTAAGCAATACGGCGCCGAGCGCATCATGGTCAATTCCGCCGCCGATTGGGGGATCAGCGATCCCTTGGCGGTGCCCAAGACGGCGGCATTGATGGTGAAAAGCGGCGTCGCGAAGGAAGACATCGAATCGGTGTGCTACACGAATGCGATTGCGGCCTTTTCCCAAAGCGGACAGTTGGATGAACAGCTGCTCAACGAAAAAATCAACATCGACCAAGCGCAGAAGTTCGAAGGCAATTCGGTGTTGCGCGGCGGTCAGCAGCCCCGCAGGGATGCGGATTCGATCATCATTTCCTGAAGGGCGTGGGGATGTTGAAGCCTTTTTTGCAGCTGATGAGGCCCGCCAATGTCATGACGGCCATTTCGGACGTGCTTGCCGGGGCCGCCATTGCCATGCTGTACCTGGGCAATGGATCTACGGCATTATCCTGGCCTACGCTGGCGCTGCTGGCACTGGCGACTGCCGGACTCTATGGGGGTGGGGTGGTGTTCAATGATGTGTTTGATGCGGCGTTGGATGCCAAAGAACGACCGGAACGCCCGATACCCAGCGGACGGGTGCCGCTACTTCATGCTGTCTATTGGGGAACGGCGTTGTTTGCCGTCGGCGTGTTGGCCGCTGGACTGATCGGGGTTGTTTCCGGGGGAATTGCCATTGCCATTGTGCTGATGTGTTTGGTATATGACCGGTGGGCGAAGCATCACGCGGTCATGGGACCTGTGGCGATGGGGCTTTGCCGCGGGCTGAATCTGCTGTTAGGCATCAGCTATGCCATCCCGGCTCTTGAACAGGCGTGGTTCCTTGCCTTCATACCCGTGGTTTACATCGCTGGGGTGACCACCATCAGCCGGGGTGAGGTACACGGCGGCAAAAAAATGCCGCTCTTGCTTTCGGCGGGGTTATATGCGCTGGTAATCGGATTGATTGCCTATTTCGGTGTGTTCAGGGGCGAGATCGGTCTGGGTTTAGGGATGTTAGCCGCGTTCGCGTTATTCATTTACCCTCCATTGATGAGGGCCGTCAAAACACAGGATGCGCCGGACATCCGCAAGGCGGTCAAACACGGTGTGCTCGGCCTGATCTTCATGAATGCGGCGTGGACAGCGGCGGCGGGTAGTTGGCCACTTACCCTCCTTGTTCTGTCACTTTTCCCAATATCCATTTGGCTATCAAAATTGTTTTCGGTTACTTAGCAGGCAACTTTTTTCACATGATTACGCAATCGATTAAACAATCGTTTACGGTTACATACCAATACGACATACACTTTACAACGGATGTGTTCGCTGCCGACAACCCGTTGTTGGCGCAGTTTTTTGAACACCGGGCTGCGGATCCGACGCCCAAATTATTGGTCGTGGTGGATGAGGGCTTGGCAGCGCATCATGCGGGACTGCTGGCGCGCATAACCGCCTATTTCAAGGGCCTGGCGAACGTACAGCTAGTGGATGAAATAGTAATGGTGCCGGGCGGGGAAACCGCGAAGAATGATCCCACGGTAGTAGACCGCCTGATCGACGCGGTGGACCGGCATGGTATTGACCGCCATTCGTACGTGATGGCCATCGGCGGCGGCGCGGTATTGGATGCCGTAGGCTATGCTGCCGCCATCGCACACCGGGGGATACGCCACATCCGGATACCGACAACCGTGCTTTCCCAGAACGACTCCGGAATGGGGGTGAAAAACGGCATCAACTACCGGGGCAAAAAGAATTTCATCGGCACGTTCAGTCCGCCTGTAGCCGTCTTCAATGATCGGTTGTTCCTGCAAACATTACCCCACCGGGCATGGATTGCGGGCATTTCGGAAGCGGTGAAAGTGGCATTGATCAAAGATGCGGATTTCTTCGAGTGGATCGCGCAGCATACGGCACAGCTCCGCGACCGCAATATGGATGCGATGGGCCACTTGATTTACCGGTGTGCCGAATTGCATTTGCAGCATATCGCAGGAAGCGATCCGTTTGAATTCGGCTCCTCCAGACCATTGGATTTCGGCCATTGGAGTGCCCACAAGCTGGAGCAGCTTTCGGCATTTGAGGTGATGCACGGCGAAGCGGTTGCCATCGGCATTGCCTTGGATAGCGTATATTCATCCCTTGCCGGACGCTTGCCGGCAGCGGATGCCCAACGCATTGTGGAGGTGTTGCAGGCATTGGGGCTGCCCATATTCCACCCGCTCTTGGAGGCGGATAATGGCCGCCATCCGCTGCTAGCCGGGTTGGAGGAATTCAGGGAGCACCTGGGCGGGCAACTGACCGTCATGCTGCTGGAGGCCATCGGCAAAGGAGTGGAAGTACATGCGTTGGATAACGACCTGATCCTGCGGGGGGCATCAGCCTTGCAGCAGCAGGTCATGATGCACAGCTGATATGTTGACCGTATTCGGACACCTGACGTATTGTACCAATATCCACGGCGGAGAAACGTGGGATGATCACTTTAAACTGTTAAAGAGCCATTTTCCGCAGGTAAAAAAAACAACCGCCCCCAACCATCCGACGGGCTTGGGACTACGCCTGTCGGATTTGGCAAGCCGGTCGCTGACCGCTGAGCGGAACCTGGCAGAATTGAAGGACTGGCTTGCTGAGGTAGACGCTTATGTGTTTACGATGAACGGTTTTCCGTTTGGCGCATTCCATGATGCGGTGGTGAAGGCACGGGTGCACGCCCCCGATTGGACGACAGCGGAGCGGCTCGACTATACCAAGCGGATGTTCGACGTCCTGGCCCGATTGCTTCCCGAACGGATGGAGGGCGGCATATCCACTTCACCGCTGGCTTATCGGCACGGGTACAACGCTACCCAGCAGCAGTGGGCAACGATGCGGGCGCATGCCACCCGCCAGATCATTGCCGTTGCCGGTCACTTGGTACAGCTGCAACGCGAACAGGGGAAAGCCCTGCACCTCGATATCGAACCCGAGCCGGACGGTGTGCTGGAGAGCGGAGCGGAGTTCATCGCCTGGTACGAAGGTGAGCTGGTACCTGCGGGGATAGCCGTCTTATCGAAGCAGTTCGGAATGACGGCTTCCGAGGCGGAGCAGGCACTCAAACACCATATCCGGCTTTGTTATGATGTCTGCCATTTTGCCTTGGGGTATGAACAGCACGACCGCGTGGTGGAAGCGCTGGCCCGGCAGGATATCCAAATCGGCAAGTTTCAGATCAGTGCAGCCATCAAGGCGGCGATGCCGTCCGACCGCGCGGCCCGGCAGTTGCTAGGAGAGGCGTTCATGGCGTTCGATGAGCCGACCTACCTGCACCAGGTGATTGCAAGGCAGCGGAATGGAAGCCTTGTCCGTTTCAAGGACCTGCCCGATGCACAATCCAGGCTTTTTGATGAGCAAGCGACCGAGTGGCGTTCGCATTTCCATGTGCCGATTTTTTTGGAAGACCTGGGGGTGCTGAAATCCACGCAATCGGACATCAAACAGGTACTGGATCTCCAGCGGGAACGGCAGCTTACCCCTCACCTCGAGGTGGAAACCTACACGTGGGCCGTGTTGCCCGAGCACCTGCAGCTTCCGATCGCGGATTCCATTTCGCGGGAACTGAATTGGGTGCTTGATCAATTGAATGAACAGCGCTAACATGAGAAAGACGGTTGTCATCGATGTGGTGGGATTGTCATACGCCTTGATCGGCGAGTACACCCCATTTTTAAAGAAATACCTGGAAAACGCCCACCTGAGCCGGATCAATCCGCACCTGCCGGCGGTGACCACCTCCATGCAATCCACCTACTTGACCGGCTTATGGCCGGCGCAGCATGGCATCGTGGGCAATGGCTGGTACGACCGCACGGACTGCGAAATAAAATTCTGGAAGCAGTCCAACAAACTCGTACAGGGCGAGTCCGTGTGGGACACCGCCAAGCGGATGGATCCCAGTTTTACCTGTGCCCAGTTGTTCTGGTGGTACAACATGTATGGCGGTGCCGACTATTCCGTGACCCCGCGACCCAATTACCTGGCCGATGGCCGGAAGATGCCGGACTGCTATTCTTATCCCGCAAGCCTACGCGACGAGTTGCAGCAACGGTTTGGGCAGTTCCCCTTGTTTAGTTTCTGGGGCCCAGGGGCTGATATTGCATCGTCCGAATGGATTGCCAATGCGGCCATGTATGTAGAAGAACGGTATCAGCCTACGCTGAGCCTGGTGTACCTGCCCCACCTGGACTATTGCCAGCAGAAGTTTGGTCCGGATTTGACACAGATCGGCAAAGAGGTGGGCGAAATCGATACCCTATTGGAGCGGCTGGTCACCTTTTTCGAGCAACGGGGGGCCAATGTCATCCTGCTGTCGGAATACGGCATTGTGCCGGTCTCGCGGCCCATACACATCAATCGCCTGCTGCGCAACGCTGGTTTGCTGGGCATCCGTGTAGAGCGGGGCTTGGAATTGCTTGACGCGGGGGCATCTCAGGCGTTTGCCGTCGCCGACCATCAGATCGCACATATTTATACCAAAAATGAAGCCGTCAAGGCGCAGGTGATGCAGCTGCTGGCGGCCGAGGAGGGGATCGCACTGGTGCTGGACGATGAGGGGAAAAAACAATACCACCTCGACCATGAGCGGGCCGGGGACCTGGTAGCCGTAGCCGAGGCCGACAGTTGGTTTACGTATTATTTCTGGTTGGATGATCAGCGGGCGCCCGATTATGCCCGGGTGGTCGACATCCATAAAAAGCCGGGGTACGACCCCGTAGAGATGTTTATGACGTCTAAGTTGCGGGCGGGCTATCAGCTGCTCCGAAAGAAGCTGGGCTTTCGGTACGTGATGGATGTCATCCCCCTGGATGCTTCCCTAGTAAAGGGGTCACACGGCGCTGTCGACATCCCGGACGCCTACTACCCCTTGCTGATCACGAAAGACCGGCAACGAGGAGATCAATTGGACCCCACCGCGATCAGGGATGTCATATTGGATAGCTTGCGGTCGTGAGACGAATAAGCATAAGAGTACAGGATAGTTGTCCAATTTTTTCTTATTATCTTTGTTATAACCGAATTAGCTGCTTGGCTGCTATAAATCACATTTTTTTTGATGTTTTGGTGGCCGAGTAGAACTGTATTTAAATGATGCAAGTTAATAGACCAATATACTATCCTGCTGTGATCAAAGCCTTGTCGGCATTTGTAGGAGCCATTTTTATTCACGCAGTAGCCCTCGCTGATACCACGCAGGCCGCAATGGCTGAGCAAGCGGTTACCGCCCCGGAAAGGTGGTGGGGCTGGGAATTTTTGGGTCGGCTTCACCCGTTGATGGTGCATTTCCCAGTGACCTTATTGCTCATCGGGGCCATCATGGAGTTGGCTACCCTGCGCAAATTTGAGTCGCAGCTGCGGCCCGGTATTCGTTGGATGGTGTTTTTAGGTGCCGGCAGTGCCGCGTTTGCGGTGCTGTTCGGTTGGTTGCTTGCGTCCTCGGGAGATTATGGGGGCGATACGTTTATCCTTCATCAGTGGACGGGGTGGGCTACCGCCATTTTAGGTGCGGCGGCTGCGCTGTTGTTGTGGTTTATTGTCAACAAGCATACCTACGGCTTGATACGTGTTTATAGGGGTGTGCTCTTCCTGACGGCGATGGGTATATTTATTGCCGGACATTACGGCGGTTCGCTTACCCACGGACAAGATTACCTGATCGGTGTGACACCATGGGCACCACAACACGAGCAACTGGCCGAAATCGGCGGGGATGCATCGTCCATGAACCTCGATTGGGCTTCCTTTGCCAGTGATACAGCCAGCCTGAGCGCTGAGCAGGAGGCGGAACTCAACATCGCTGCCCGTACCATCCTGGCGCACCATTGTTATCAATGCCACAGCAGCGACAAATCCGAAGGCAAGCTGCGCCTTGATGATAAGGAGTTGGTTTTCAAAGGCGGAGAATCGGGTCCGGTCATTCAACCGGGTGACGCGCAGAAAAGCGAATTGATCCGGCGTGTCACCTTACCGGCAGGGCACAAGGAAGCCATGCCAGGGAAAGGCAAACCGCTGGGTGAGCAGGATATTGAAGTACTCAAACTGTGGATCAATAAAGGGGCGCCCTGGCCCGACGGTGCTGCCAAAGGAATCTTCAGAGAAGCGAAGCTGGCGCCGAGGAAGCCGGAGCTTCCGGCCGCAGTCGATGGCCTATCGAATCCGATAGACCTGTGGGTGAATGCTTATTTTGAGAAGAAAGGGGTCGAATGGCAGTCGGTCGTTGACGACCGCACGTTTCTGCGCCGCGTGTTTTTCGATATCATCGGATTGCCGCCTACACCCGAGGAACTGCAACAGTTCGAAGCGGACACCCTGGGTGATAAACGCAACCGGATCATTGAAACGCTATTGGCCAAGAATGACGATTATGCCACCCATTGGACGACCTTTTGGAATGACCTGTTACGAAACGATTATTCCGGCACGGGGTATATTACCAATGGGCGGTTCAACATATCGGACTGGCTTTATCGGTCATTGGCAAGCAATAAGCCTTATAAGCAATTCGTGATGGAGCTGCTCGATCCGGATGAAAGCTCAAAAGGATTCATCAAGGGTATTGAATGGCGCGGGGCGGTCAATAGCAGCCAGACCACCGCCATGCAGGCGGCGCAAAATGTTTCACAAGCCTTGCTTGGATTGAACCTGAAATGCGCCTCGTGCCACGATAGCTTTGTGAGCAACTGGAAATTGGATGATGCCTACGCATTTGCGAACATATTTTCGGAAAAACCCTTGGAGATCAATCGATGCGATATCCCCACCGGGAAAATGGCCGATACCCGCATGCTTTGGCAAGAGCTGGGGCGCATCTCGAAGGAGGCCACGGTCAAACAAAAGTCCGCGGAACTGGCCGAGTCATTGACCAAGCCGGAAAACGGCCGCCTATATCGGACCGTGGTGAATCGCATCTGGGCGCAGCTAATGGGACGTGGGATCGTTGCGCCGACGGATGAAATGGACAAGGAACCTTGGAGTGACGATCTGCTGGATTGGCTGGCCGTATACTTCGTGGAAGGGGGTTATGACATCAAGCAATTGATCTACCTCATTACCACATCAAAGATCTATCAACAGCCTTCTATGTCCATTGAAAACCCAGAGGTGATCAATTCGCCGAAATTTGTGTTTACCGGTATGCTGAAGCGCAAGCTTACGGCGGAGCAGTTTGCGGATGCCGTGAGCACCGTGGTACATCCGGTATATCCGATCTCAGCGCTTAAATATAATCCCTATGGCGAGGCGGAATCGTACCAGCGGGAGTTTCCATTTGTACGGGCATCGTTGGTACAGAATGATCCGTTCCTCACGGCACTGGGCCGGCCCAGCCGGGAGAACGTGACCAGCGTGCGCGACGGGCAGTCAAATCTGCTCCAGGCCATGGAACTGACGAATGGTACGCTGCTCAACGAAACATTGGCAAAGGGTGCCAGCAACTGGGTAACCACTTACAAAAGCAGCGATGAACTCATCCATGCGGTTTACAGGCAGAGCTTGGGTCGTGAACCTACGGATAAGGAACGGCGGGCAGCGCAGGGGTTGCTGGGGGATACGGTTCAGGAAGCACAGGTACAGGACCTGTTGTGGGCCGTGGTGCTGCTGCCTGAGTTTCAGTTCATTGATTAAAGAAACAAGTGACCGAATGGTTTGTTATACGATATCAAATGCAGTACAATAGAAGAGATTTTCTGAAAACCGCCAGTGCGGGTACGCTGGCGGCATTGGCGGCGGGTGCTCCCCTTTCGGGTTTTTTGGCCTCATGTAGCGGAAAACCGACTGCGATGGCCGACACGGTCATCCTGCTCTGGATGGCGGGCGGTATGGCTCATACCGATACGTTTGACCCGAAAAGGTATACTCCATTTGAAAAGGGCTTGGATTCGAATCGCGTACTGAGTACCTTCAAAGCCATCCCTACGGCGCTGGATGGCATCCAGTTTTCGGAGGGGTTGGAAAACATTGCCGCAATCATGGATAAGGGTACGCTCATTCGCTCGTATATGGCGGCCGATCTGGGGCATATCCTGCATTCGCGGCACCAATATCACTGGCATACGTGCTATGAGCCTCCGCAAACGGTGGCGGCACCCCATATCGGTGCCTGGATCGCGCAGGAATTAGGTCCCAAAAATCCGGTAATACCGGCATTTATCGATATCGGCCAGCGGATGACCGTCGGGGAGGCCGAGGAATTGAAAGCCTTCCATACGGCGGGTTTCCTGGGCAGCGAATATGGCCCGTTTATGATACCCGATCCATCCTCAGGGCTTGACGCGGTAAGACCTCCAGCGGGCATGTCTTTCAGCCGCTTCGAACGGCGTAATCAATTCTATGAGGAACTGCTCGGCAAAAGTCCCATCGGCGAGCATGGTAGTGACTATCAAAAGGAATCGTTCAAACGATCGATGGAGCAATCGTATATGCTATTGAAATCACCGGAGGCCAAAGCGTTTGACTTGAGCGATGAGCCCAAGGAAAGCTATGCCATCTACAATACGGGTAAATTTGGGTTGGGATGCCTGATGGCGCGCCGGCTCACCGAGCAGGGTGCCCGGTTTATCAGCGTGACGTCTGAATATGAGCCCTTTATGGGATGGGACACCCACGAGAATGGCCATACACGTACGCGCGACATGAAAAAACTGATCGACGCGCCGATTGCGCAGCTGATCAAAGACCTGGATCGCAGCGGGCACCTGGACCGCACGTTGGTGATCGTGGCCAGCGAATTCAGTCGGGATATGGTGATGGAAGGCCGCCCGGGTGCTGAGGTGAAACATCAAGTAGCGCAACCGGATGTGATCAATGATATCAAAAACTATGGCATGCACCGGCATTTTACAGATGGTTGCTCGATATTGATGTTCGGTGGCGGTGTCAAGAAAGGGTTCGTATATGGCAAGACCGCCGACGAGCGGCCCTGCAAAACCATCGAAAAACCCATTCGGATCGAGCAGATCCACCAAACGGTTTACCACGCCCTCGGGGTAGATCCTAAGAAACATGCCGTCATCGAAGGCCGACCGTTTTACACCACTCCTGACGGGGTACACGAGCCCGAATTGGAGCTATTGGGTGCTTAACTTTCAGGATAGTACAGGTTGCCATCCCGGCATACTTGTGCTATCATTGCTTTAGTGTCCAATTATAGTACGCTTTATACGCATTAAACATTTACTAAAACAAGCTACCTGTGTATCTAGTTGTACCCTTGCACAATAAGGGTTTAATGAATGTATTATGGCGTTGCATAGACTACCAAACGAGGCAGAACTATTGACCCGGATCGCACGGGGCGATGAACGTGCCTTTGCCCAAGTATTTCATGCGTATTATAACCAGATCGGTGCGTTTGTTCAGACGCTCACGCAAGACATCGACGTTACCGGAGAGATCGTACAGGAGGTGTTTGCCAAAGTCTGGATCAACAGAGGGTCACTTCCTCAGGTAAGGACGTTTGATGCTTACCTCTTTATCCTTTGCCGCAACCACGCGCTCAATCACATCCGCCGGATGACCACCGAACGGGGGAACAGGCAGGCGTACCTATCGGAAGTGGACGCCCCGCAGGAAGAGATGGATATAAAAGGCACGGGAGACCACCACGAATTAGTGGATCGGGCAGTTCAATTGTTGCCGCCACAGCAGCAAAAAGTTTTTGTCTTACGGCGACAAGGACTGAAAAACCTGGAAATCTCAAGACGGATGAATCTGTCTGTCGAATCCGTTAAAAAGTACCAGTACTTGGCCATAAAAGCCATCAGCGAATTTGTCAGGACTGAGGCATTGGTTTAAGGCGTAGTTGCCCTCAAACGCGGATCATCAAAAAAAGAATCGCTTTTTATATCCACTTTTTGAGTATCCGGTGTCTTTATCATGAGGACCAATAAAAACTATCGCCCGAAGGTTAATTGAAATGGACAATTCCAGACTTCTGCTACTGATTGATCGTGCGCTGGCGGATACCTTGCGTCCGGAGGAGAAAGAAGAATTGCAGGAGCTCTTGTCCGATCCGTCGAACGAGGATACCGTCGTACAGCTCCTCCAGGAAAAATGGAACACATTTGAGGCAAAGCAGATCCTATTTTCAGCAACACAGGGCAACAGCATCTTGCAGGGCATACTCGATAGCGGAAAAGACGATCAGTCTCCTGATCGCAAACAGGTACGTTGGTCATTCAGGTGGTTTAAGGTGGTAGCGGCTGCCGCATTGCTGACGGCTGCATCGGCGATGGTTTATTTTTATCCAAGCGATTGCAGCGTCAAGGAGCTGACCGTTGAACAAGCGGTAAGCCACTATGGGATGGAGCCCGGTACGGATAAAGCTGCGGTTGTTTTGGCGGACGAAGACCAGGTCATGCCGGGTGATAGCTCATCGAATATACGTAAGCCAACGGACGGGCGATGCCGCGCTGCTGCAAGCTGGAAAGACGGCAATCCGTAAAACGCAGCAAGCTGATATAGACGTGAAAAAAGACAACATGGTTAATGTTAGTATAGCAGGAAGGAGGATCACCATCATGAAGCGATGACCAATGAACGAACAGGGTCACCAAATAGAAACCGAGGCGTTGGCCCGCACTCGGTTTCCGTCTACCAAATGATAGACTGGGGGACTAACCAAAATTGATTGTGAGACCAATTATTAATTAATAAACCCAAGTTCAAATGTATAAAAAAAAATCAGGCAAATACTGCTATAGACCGAATTTTAGACCGATCAGCATACTGGTTTTGATGAAGATCATACTACTGTTGACGGTCGTAAAGGCTGCGCCCGCCGCCAACGAAAATAGAATCGGACAGGAACAAGTAACCGGTACGGTGAAAGATGCACAGGGCAAGGCGGTGGAAGGCGTGACCGTACAGGTCAAAGGGACATCTCGGGGTACGGCTACGGATGCCGACGGACGCTTCCAGTTGGAGGCTAAGCCCGGAGAGGTCTTGATCTTTACCAATGTCGGATACCTTTCGCAAGAGGTAACCCTGGGCGACCAAACGTCGATAGCAATCGTGTTGGAAGGGGAGACCGCCGATTTGGAGGAGGTGGTCATCGTCGGATACGGCAGCCAGCAAAAAAAGGATGTTACCGGGTCGATCGCGCCGATCAGCATGTCAAACGTACGGGGACAGTCTGTTGCCAGCTTGGACCAAGGGCTTTCCGGACAGGTATCCGGTGTCAACGTAAGCACGTCTAACGGTACACCGGGAGGGGGACCAAAAATACAGGTAAGGGGTATCGGGGCAATCGGTGCGGGCAGCGAACCGCTTTATGTGATTGATGGTTTCCCGGTGCCGTCATCGTCCAGTCAGCAATCTAATCCGATGAGTTCATTGAACCCGCAGGATATCGAATCGATGACGGTACTGAAGGATGCCTCGGCGACGGCCATCTACGGCTCGCGCGGGGCCAATGGCGTGGTGATGATCACCACCAAACGGGGAAGCAGCGGAAAACCCCAGATACAGGTGACCATGAGCAGCGGTTTGCAGGAAGTGCCGCAAAAAGGGAGGCCCGACCTGATGAATGGCCAAGAGTTTGCGCAGTTCAGGAAAGAAGCCATTGAAGACCAAATCCGGTTTGAAGAGGGGCGCGAACCTACGTTGGAGGATATCCCGGAGATCTACCGCAACCCCGCGGCGATCGGCGAAGGGACGGATTGGTATGATGCGGTCACGCGAGTGGCACCGATGTCTGACCTTGGGATAAGTATCAGCGGGGGGAACGAAAACGTCAGGACTTTCGTTTCCGCCGGGTACTTTAATCAAGAAGGGGTCATGCTCAACACCAGTTTTGATCGGTTTTCCTTACGTGCCAACGTAGATGCTGATATTACGGATCGGTTTAAAGTGGGGGTCAACCTGTCGCCTTCCATGACCTTCCTGAAGGGCGGAGTGACAGGACAGGGCCGGGATGAAGGGTTTGAAATCGCCAACCCGATCCCTCCGGCATACAATGCCGATGGCAGCTACAACGACTACATCGAGTCGCCGGGGACCTTCGGCATCCCTAACCCCATCATGTTCTTGAATGAGACGGTCAACAAGGGCAACCGTACCCGGATCCTGATGAATACCTTTGGGGAGTTTGAGATCGTCAAAAACCTGAAATTCAAATCGTCCTTTAATGTTGATTTTGAAGACGGAGACTCCCAGTATTTCCGGCCATCGATTTTGGGTAACCAAAACGCCCGGCCGCCATCGGTTCCCTCTGGCAACTATGGCAACGTGAAATACCTGAATTGGTTGAATGAAAACACCTTGACCTATGACTATAACAGCGAATCAGGGCATTCCCTTTCGGGATTGATCGGCTATACGGTTCAGCAACAGAAGATTCATAACAATACCTTCAATGGAGTGCAGTTTCCTGATGATGATATCCAGTCATTAAATGCGGCTGCACGGATAACAATGGGAGGCATTGACATCAGCGATTGGGCGCTGATTTCGTATCTGGCGCGGGCTAATTATTCCTTTGCCGACAAGTACCTTGTGACGGCTACGGTGCGGACCGATGGGTCTTCGCGCTTCGGTGCCAATAACCGCTGGGGTACCTTCCCTTCCTTCGCCCTCGGGTGGCGGTTGTCCGAAGAGAATTTTCTGAAAAACAGTACGTGGATCGATGAACTGAAACTGCGCGCATCTTATGGATTTACGGGCAATTTCAACATCGGGAATTATTCCTACATGAGCAACATCGGCACCAGGGACTATGTGTTTGATGGCACGTTGGGCAGTGGACGGGTGATGAATACTGTAGCTAATCCCAACCTGGGCTGGGAGCGTATGCGCGAATTAAACCTGGGTGTCGACTTTAATTTCCTGGACAACCGGATTAACCTGACCGCGGATTTCTATAACCGGAATACGCAGGATCTCCTGTTGAATGTGGAAATCCCGCAATCTTCCGGCTTTGGTACGGTCACCGAAAATCGGGGCGACGTGCGCAACCGCGGCGTGGAGCTGGGACTGAATACGGTTAACATCGTTTCGGACGATTTCGAGTGGTCTACCAACCTCAACATTTCCTTCAACCGCAATAAGGTGATCACGCTGGGACGTAGCGAAGACCCCATCTATTCCGGTCTGAGCAGTGAGGGCAACCCCACCAACATCACGCGGATCGGAAGTCCCGTAGGCATGATCATCGGGTACGTGTATGAAGGGATCTATCAAAACGAGCAGGACCTTCAAAATTACCCGGCTTTCCCGGGTGCCATCCCAGGGAATATGCGTTTTCGCGATGTCAACGGCGATGGCGAGATCACTCCCTTCCAGGACTTTGATGTGATCGGCAATCCGTATCCGGACTTCAATTGGGGGATCACCAATGTGTTGCGATACAAAGATTTTGATTTCCGTGTGCTGGTGGTTGGTGCTGCGGGCGCAGAGATGTTGCGCGCTACTAATTTCTATACCGGAAACATCGACGGGGTGTTTAATGTAAACCGGGATATCATGAATCGGTGGCGCTCGCCCGAACAACCCGGAAACGGCTTGGTGCCCACTACAAACGGTACCGGCAGGGGGCGGGTCATGTACCGGGATACACATAGCCTGTGGATCGAGAAGACCGACTATGCATGGATCAAGAATATCACCTTGGGTTATAACCTGCCCGCAGGAACGGAGCAAAGCCGATTGATCAAAAGTGCAAGGGTATATGCCACCCTCCAAAACGCCTTCTTGTTTACCGGCTACAGCGGCAATCCCGAAGGCACCAATTATAATCGGGACGATACCGGGGCACTTGTTCCGGGAATCGATTATTCCAATTACCCGGTGCCGCGTATCTATACGCTGGGGATTAATTTCAGTTTTTAATTAATCAATTATTCGAGGAAAAATGAAGAAGAACCAAAAATATATCCTCCTATTGGTACTTTTGTTTACCATGGGATCATGCCACCATATGCTGGAAGTAGAACCACATACCTTTTCAAGCGATGCTACGTACTACCAGAATGAAAGCCAATTTTTGCGGGCGGTAAACGGCGCGTATGGCTCCCTTCAGGAGCTTTACACCGCCGACTACTACTGGGCGATGACGGAGATGGTGGCCGATAACACGAATTACCAGTTTGACGAATCGGATAGGGGTGCCCAGCAGCGTGAGGAGATCGATGAATTTCTCATCACGTCGACCAACAATTACGTCAATAATACGTGGAACCTGCTCTACCGCAACATCCAGCAGACGAATGTTATTTTGGGCCGTATTGACGCCGTGGAATTTTCAGATGAAGCCGTCAAAACCAGGTATAAGGGTGAAGCGCAGTTTTTGCGGGCGTTGCAGTATTTTCACCTGGTCCGGCTTTTCGGTCCGGTGCCGCTGGTCTTGGATGAAATATCAGATCCGGAGAGTGCCTTCTCGGAGGGTCGGGCGAGTGTCGATGAGGTGTACAATCAGATCCTGGCTGATGCCGATGCCGCCGTGGCCAACCTGCCGGAATCCTATACCGGACCCGATGTCGGCCGCGCAACGAAGGGTGCGGCGTTGACCCTGCTGGGCGAGGTGCACCTGACCTTGCAGCACTTTGACGAGGCAGCTGCGGCATTGCAGCAAGTGTTGGAGCTCGGTTATGCGCTGTTGCCTGACTATGCAGACAACTTTGACCCCGCTTTCAAGAATAATGCGGAATCCGTGTTTGCGATCCAGTTTGATGACGGCCTGCAATCCGAAGCCAGCAATTTCATCTTTCAGTTTGGTCCGCGCAATGCCAAGGACGAGTTGGTCGGATTCCCGGGCAACCTCGGTGGAAGTAACATCCCGACACCCAGTATTTATCAGGCCTACGAAGATGGCGACGTGCGCAGGGACGCATCCATTGCCATGTTCAGCGACCCTTCGAATGCTAATTTCGAGGAGTCCGAGGCATTCGATGGCGACATTCCCTTCATCAAAAAGTACTACCATCCCCCTTTTCTGGAAGACGGGCGCGCCAATGAAAATTGGCCGGTTTATCGGTATTCCCACGTGTTGCTGATGCTCGCAGAGGCGCTCAATGAAACCGGCACGGGCGACCCCTACACACACCTCAATGCCGTAAGGGAACGGGCAAACCTGGAACCCTTGGCAGGTCTCGGACAGGAGGCATTCCGGGAGGCGGTCTATCACGAGCAGCGGGTGGAAGTTGCTTTTGAAAACCACCGCTGGTATCAACTGTTGCGGACCGGCAAGGCCGTTGAGGTGATGACCGCGCACGGCACGGAAGAGAAGGAACGGTTGACCAGGCTGAGCAGTGCAGCGTATAATATCCAGCCGCATAAGTTGTTATTCCCCATTCCCGCACGGGAGATCCGCTTGAATGGGTTTGAACAGAATCCGGGATGGTGATGGACTGGATTTCTGTATTCAGGATAGTGCAGGTTGCCATCCCGGTATGGTTACCCTATCATTGTACTAGTGTCCAATTATATTACAGCATCCTGAATGATATCCAGATAACAATCAGTTCATACAACCAGTATCATATATGCAGATTTTTAAATGTAGTCCCGGATTAGCAGTTGCCCTTGCAGCATTGCTGATGACCTCGGCATGCCAGACCGAGGATGAAGAAACGAAACAGGCAGATGTGGAACCCAAGGTGGAAAAGATCACCGTTGCACCGGATTTTGTCGTCGAGCACCTCTACACCCCTTCTGAAAATAAGCAGGGATCGTGGGTGGCCATGACATTCGATGACAAAGGACGGATGATCGTGTCCGACCAATATGGATCACTGTACCGCCTGGAGCTCTCGGAGATCGGTACGGATACGCTGACCACCAAACCGCAGCCGCTGACCCTGCCGGGGGATGAATGGAAGGACGATACCACCCAGACCAAGCTTGGAATGGGATATGCACAGGGATTGCTTTGGGCATTTAACAGCCTCTATGTCATGGTCAACCATGGCGGCAACGAAAAGCTTGAAAAGAGCAGCGGACTGTACCGGCTGAAAGACAACGACAACGATGACCAATTTGATGAGATCACCCTGTTGAAGTCGTTTAACGGAGATGGCGAGCATGGACCGCACAGTATCATTCTGGCACCGGATAAAAAATCGTTATACCTCGTATGCGGTAATCATACCGATGTGCCAGAAATGGATAGCTACCGTTTGCCCAACACGTGGGACGAAGATAACATCTTCCAGTTGATAAAAGATCCGCAGGGCCACGCCACAGACCGGATGGCCCCGGGCGGCTGGATCGCCAAAACTGATTCGCTTGGACAGGATTGGCAGTTGGTAGCGGCTGGATTTCGGAACACCTTTGATATCGCGTTCAATGACGACGACGAACTCTTCGCCTATGATTCGGATATGGAGTGGGATTTTGGGATGCCGTGGTACAGGCCGACCCGTCTGCTGCATGTCACGAGCGGAGCTGAATTTGGCTGGCGTACAGGCAATAGCAAATGGCCGACATATTATCCCGATGACCTGCCCTCGCTGCTGAATATCGGTCAGGGGTCGCCCACTAACCTGGTGTATGCCGGGAACGCCAAATTCCCCGATAAATACCGCAACAGCCTGCTCGCATTTGACTGGAGCTTCGGCATCATCTATGCCGTCCAGCTGGAACAGGAGGGCGCTACCTATCATGCGACGGCAGAAGAATTCCTTTCCGGCACGCCACTGCCGCTCACCGACGGCGAAATCGGTCCGGATGGGGCCCTGTATTTCCTCAGCGGCGGCCGGCGATTGGAGTCCGACCTGTACAGGGTGTATTATAAAGATTACGACAAGGTAAAGGAACCATCGGAACGGAAAAGCGACATCACCGAAGAAATGGCTATCCGCAGGAAGCTTGAAGTATACCATGACAGTCCGGCCGATTCGAACGTGGTCAACGAAGTATGGCCCTACCTGGATCACGAAGACCGGCACATCCGGTATGCGGCGACCGTGGCGCTCATGCATCAACCCATCGGGCTATGGGGAAAGCGGGCATTCCGCGAGCGGAATATCAGAACCGTGACAAACGCGATGGTTGCGATGACCAAGCTGGATTATCCGGTGCTGCAACCATTGATCGTCCGGAAATTGATGACGGTGGATATCAACCGGATATCGAGAGAAAACAAAATCGGCCTGCTGCGGGCATTTGAATTGGCGTTGTATCGCATGGAGAAGCCCGATGAGGCCCTCAACAGCCGCCTGGCCACCTACCTTGAAGGACAATACCCGGCGGCGGACAATGCACTTAACCGCGAACTGAGCAAACTCTTGGCCCACATCAGCGCACCTTATGTGGTGGAACGGACGCTGGCCTTGCTAGATAGCGCCAAAGACGATTCGACCGTGGTCATGCCGATGCTCACCAGTTCGGCGGATCTGATCCTGCGGAATCCGCAATATGGATTGGATATCGCCAATACGATTGCAAAAACCCCGCCGGCCCAGCAAATCTACTTTGCCACGGCGTTGAGCAAGGCACGGGCAGGATGGACACCCGAGCTGTACGAACGGTATTTCAAGTGGTTTTACGGTGCGTTTGGCTACAAGGGAGGCAACAGTTTTGTCGGCTTCCTTGACCGGGCACGTAAGCTGGCACTGGAAAATGTGCCAAAGGAACAGTTTGCCCATTACAATACGCTCTCGGGTGATTCGCTTCTTTCCGAATCGGGCAACGCGCTGATGTTGGCTGCGGAACCACCGAAGGGACCCGGCAGGGCTTGGAAAATCGAAGAGGCGCAGAAAGTCATAGAGGCCGATAAAGGGAAACGAGATTTTAAACGGGGGCAATCCTTATTTGCAGCCATCCGTTGCGGGTCATGTCACACCATACAGGGAGAAGGTGGGTCTGCCGGACCGGATCTCACGCAATTGGGCACTCGTTTCTCGGTGAAGGATCAGCTGCAAGCCATCATCGAGCCTAATCAAGTGATTTCCGATCAATACGAATCGAAGGTCTTCCACCTGAGCGACGGCACCTCGGTGTTGGGCCGACTGATGGACGAGGATGAAACAAATTACACGATCTCCCAAAATCCGTATGACCCCCAAGCCTTGAAGAAAATACCGAAGAAGGACGTGGAGGACATCAAGGTGTCGAAAGTATCGATCATGCCACCGGGTACCTTGAACGTGCTGAACGAAGAAGAGCTGAAAGATTTGATTGCCTACTTGATGGCCGGCGGCAATGAAAATAGCCCGCGTTATAAAAGTGACTAAGGATGCAAGGCGGGGTACCGATGGAGGATTGGACAAATAAGGTCTCTAACCCCCTGCAAATCGGGGGGATAGAGACTTCTATCTTGGATAATGGTCCTGGTAAGGGCACACGCGTTGCATGGGTGAATACCGGAGCAGGGCTCCGCTACCGGGTTGTTATTGACCGCGGGCTCGACATTGCCGACGCATTTTACAATGCCCATAGCCTGGCGTGGATCAGCCACCTCGGGATTACGGGTCCGATGCCTGCCGGCTATCAGGGAGTTGAATGGCTGAAGGGCTTCGGTGGTGGGTTGCTCACCACCTGTGGACTGGACCACGTAGGCGGACCGGAATCGGATGAGCACGGGGATCGGGGGCTTCACAGCCAGTTTAGCGGGCTGCCCGCTACCCTCGAATCGATCATCCAGCCCGACCCGCGATTGGGCCATTTGGATATGAGCATCACGGGCGTTGTCAGGCAATCCCAGCCCTTAGGCATGCAACTGGTGCTGAAACGCACGATTTCGAGCAGGCTGGGCGAGCCTTGGATCGCTATTCGAGATGAGGTAGTCAACCATGGAAATACGCCAGCTCCTCATATGCTGCTTTATCATATGAACCTGGGCTGGCCATTGGTGGATGAAGGCGTGGATATTTGCTGGAATGGGCTGTGGACCTCACGCGAGGGCGAAAGCAATGCGAAGATCTTCCGTGAAGGGTCGCCGTTCCGCAAAGGCCAACCGCCTTTACAGGATCACGTCGGCGGTGGTGAAGAAGCTGCATTCATCGATGTACGTGCAGACGAAACAGGCATGTGTCGCTGCGGTATTCATAACCCGAAGATAGGCGTGGCGCTGGCCATTGAATTTAATAAACAACAGTTGCCTTGGCTGACTAATTGGCAACATTGGGGACCCGGGGAATACGTGGTGGGACTGGAGCCTGGCACCCATCCCCCGGTTGGGCAGTCGCAGGCCCGAAAGAATGGCTCGCTGATCATGTTGCAGCCCGGGGAACGGCGGAGTTATGCCCTGCGTGTGCGCGTATTAGATACCCCTGGAGCAATCGACGAATTTTTACAAACAACAACACCCCGCGTATGAAGACGAAAAATCGAAAGCTATCGGCACCGTTACTGCTGCTCGTACTGGTTTGCTTCACCTGCTGTTCAGCGAAGGAGTCACCCGACACCGCCGAAGAACAATGGGTCACCTATACCGGCGATGAAGGTCCCGGAAAGGGAAAACAGATTGTCTTTATCAGTGGGGATGAAGAGTACCGCTCCGAAGAGGCCTTGCCGATGCTTGCACAACTGCTGGCCAAGAAATATGGATTTACCTGTACGGTGTTGTTTTCCATAGACCCCTCGAGCGGGGAGATCGACGCGGAGCAGCAGTCTAATATTCCGGGACTGGAAAAGCTGGAGTCGGCCGACTTGATGGTTATTTTTACCCGTTTCCGCGAGCTGCCGCCCGATCAGATGCGCCATGTAGATGCATACCTGAAAAAGGGGAAACCCGTGGTGGGCCTGCGCACCGCTACCCACGCCTTCCACTATGCCAAGCACCCGGAAGATTCCTTGGCTAAATACGATTTTCAAAGTACCGTGCCCGGCTGGGAAAAAGGATTTGGCATGTTAGTCCTGGGCGAAACCTGGGTAAACCACCATGGCGACCATGGCAAGGAGGGAACACGTGCGGTGATACACGAGGCCAATGCGGCCAATCCGATATTGAATGGGGTGGAAGACATCTGGGTGCCGACCGACGTGTATACCGTTGGTTCCTTGGATGGGGCGGATGTGCTGTTGTATGGGCAGTCCACCAGCGGCATGACAGCCGATGCACCCATCAATACAGACAAAGCGGCCCTGCCCATTGCCTGGACCAGGGAATATCAGGTACCGGGGGGCAGCGCTGGGAAAGCCTTTGCGACCACGATGGGCGCGTCGGTGGACTTGGTCAACGAAGACCTCCGGAGGTTATTGGTCAATGCCTGCCTTTGGGCGGTTGACCTTGAACAGGATATCCCTGAGGAGGCCGATGTGGCATTTGTGACCCCCTACCAACCCACCATGTTCGGTTTCGGTAGTTTTAAAAAGGGAAAGCGCCCCGAAGATTATCAATTAAAAGAAGACCGTTAGCCCGTTGAATAATACACTTCATATAATAAAGAAACCATGTTAACATTCGGTGTCAATACATTCTTGCTGACCTCCCCATTTACCAATGACAGCATTGCGGTTCTCCAGCAGTTTAAAGCATGGGGGTTTGATGCGGTAGAAATAGCCCTTGAGGATGCTTCGCATATCGATGCGCACACGATCCGCAAGGCGTTGGATGATAACGGACTAATATGCAGTTCGATTTGCGCCGCCATGGGGCCTGGCCGTGACCTGCGTGGCACCGAAGCCGAGCAGCGGCAGGCAATGGATTACATCAACGGCGCGTTGGACGCCATGGCGGTATTGGGGTGCCCAGTATTGGTGGGACCGCTCTACTCCGTGGTGGGTAGGGCAGAGCAGACCACCGAAGACCAATATCAGGTGCAACGGGACATCATAGTGAGGCATTTGAAAACATTGGGCGCGCGTGCGGATGGCTTGGGATTGAAACTGGCCATTGAGCCGCTGAACCGCTATGAGACCGATTTTATCAATACATGTGAGCAGGGTTTGGCACTCGTTGAGGCGGTGGATCACGATGCGGTTGGTCTGCTGTTAGACACCTACCACATGAATATTGAAGAAAAAGACCAAGCTGCAGCGATCATCAGCGCCGGGCGGCACCTGCTGCACGTCCATGCCTGTGGCTGCGACCGGGGCGCACCGGGTGGCGATCACATCAACTGGAATGGTATCCGCGATGCGTTGGCAACCATCAATTACACCGGTAGCCTGGTCATTGAATCGTTTACCCCCGATGTCAAGATCATCGCCAAGGCAGCATCCATCTGGCGCAACGTCGAACCCTCTGCTGAAGACATCGCAGTCAAGGGCCTTTCGTTTTTACGCGCTCATTTCGGATAGGGGGACACTTCTATTCCAGTGGATGCGCTTTGAGTAACTCTTCGGGCGTATAAAAGCCCTTCTTATCGGCAATGGCCGCCCGTATTGCTTTCACCTGTTCAGGATCGATGGCTGCGCCTTTGTTGCCAAAGGAATTTTTTACGTAGGTAAGTACCGCCGCAACTCCTTCGTCGTCCAGCAGTCCCTCGAACGGGGTCATGGGCACCTGGCCGGGATATGATTTGCCGAGCACTTCTATGGGACCCTGCAAGCCTTTCAGCGTAAGCTTGATCAGGCGTTCGTCGTTATCGAGCACCCACGGCGTGCCGGCCAGCGGCGGGAAGCCAGAGGCCTCCAGACCTTTCCCGTTGGGTTGGTGGCAGGTGATACAGAAGCCATCCCGTTCATAAATCAGTTTTCCTTGTTTATAAAGCGCCAGATCGGCACCGGTCAAGTCTGTGTTGACCGCTTCTTCCTTTTTGGCAACTTCCGCACCCCCTTCGACGCGCGTACGCGCCGTGTGGTACGCATCCAACATCCAGTCGTCCAGCGGTTTCTTCGCCGCTTCGTCTAAAATCGGCAATGCTTCGGCCTTATCCAACCAAGAGGCCGCCACCAGCGCCTCTAAGCGGACACGCCCGTGCTCATCGCTGGCGGCTTTCTGCAGCAATTGCGCCTGATCGGCTACCTGATGCCCGGTATACCGCAGTACGCGCACCGCAGCTGCCCTAGCCCGGTAATCCTTGGCGCCGAGCAGCCGGCGAAGCAACGCTTGATCAACCTGATTGAGCCCCCAGCTTACCCATAAGCCTTCCAGCAAATGATGTTCATAGCGGGCATCGTTTTGGTCAAGTTTTTCGATCCAGGTGTTAAGATGGGTAAGCACCTCTTTGGCATCCCGCCCGCGAAGTTCGCGGCGGGTCCGGTAGCGGGTGCGGTATTCCGGCAGCTTGAGGTTGTCCAGCAATGTATCGACAGGGGCGCCCGCTACTTGCGCAGGCTTGACCAAGGGACGTGCGGGATACGTGATCCGGTAAATGCGTCCATGGCTATGGTCGCGAAGCGGATCACGCTGATTATGCTGCATGTGGCCGATCAGGATGTTGTGCCAGTCGATCACGTATAGCGAGCCATCGGGGGCAAATTCCACATCCACCGGCCGGAAATTGGGGTCGTCAGACTGCACGAGGTCTTGCCGGTGCTGGCTTTTATACCCGGTGCCATCATCGGTCAACGTGTGCTGCTTGGTGCCTAAGAAGCCGATGGTATTGTTGATGAGGAAGTCGCCCTGCACATCATCCGGAAAATGACGGCTCGATACAAACTCCAGTCCGGCCGTAGGCCGCACCTTGTGCTTTTCTTCAATGAGGTTCCTTGATTTTGGCGTGAATTTGCCATAGGTCGGTCTCACCGACCCCGGCATCATCCAGCTGACATCAGGCCCTGACGTCTCCGCGTAAAAATTCTGCCCCCACTCGTCAAATGCAATGCCCCAGGGATTGGGAATGGACAGCTGCGCGGTGAATTCAAGCTTGCGCCTGGCCGGATCATAACGGAAAAAACCGCCATTGGTGCCTCGGACAGGGCCGTATGAGGTCTCAATGTCACTGAGCAGAAACACCCCCTGCCCCATATAGATGGCGCCCGAGGGATCGGCGGTATAGGCGTGGTGCGCATGATGCGTATCATGGTCGTCAAAACCGCTCAATAGGATTTCTTGCCGATCCGCCTTCCCGTCGTCATCGGTATCCTTGAGCAGTACCATATTCGTGCCTTGAGAGACATACACCCCCTCCGGGGCGATCTCAAATCCCATAGGTAAGTGCAGGCTATCGGCAAACACCGACTGCTTGTCGGCTTTGCCGTCATTGTCGGTATCCGCCAGGATGATGATCTTGTCATTTGGCTTCGGGTCACCCGGCCGCCAGTGGGGATAAGATGGCATGGTAGCCACCCACAGCCGTCCCTCGTTATCGAAGGTCATCTGCACAGGCTTCCTCAGGTCCGGAAATTCCGCTTCAGAAGCAAATAAGTCTATTTTATACCCCGGTGCCATCTTGAATTTTTCCAGGGCATTGAGCCCCTGCAGGTATGCCGGATTGCCTTTTTTGGTATCATAGGAATAATTGGTTTCCACCTCGGGCAGTTTCGATGTGAGGGCATCGGCGCTATCCAGGTTCATCTTTTCGCCCTTAAGTGCTTTCCAGATGGCTTCATCCCTTAGGGCTGTCATCTCCCTGATCTTGGCTATTTCAGCAGGATAATTGTCCGGTCCGAAGGGGTCGTAGCGTCGCCCGAATGCCTGGACGCCATTGGGCATTTTAATGTCTTTGTGCCATACCCAGTTCTTTTCCATCACGGCAGCGTGGACCAATTCCCGATGGGTTTCGTCCGGTTTTTTCTTGCCGAAAATAGCATCGGCCAGGCGCGTGGAAAACACCGCATAACCGGCATCGGTAAGCTGTGACCCATCGATGGTGAGGGGTTCGTCGGCTTGATCGAACAGCTTTTTAAAGGGGGTATACATATCCACAAAGTGGACCTTGTGCCGACTCGTTATTTCCTTCATCGCCTCGGTATACAGGGATAGGTTGCGATTTTCCTGCTTGCCATCCGGCAAGTCGTATTGGTCGGAGAGATCCTCGAACGCAATGGGTGATACAATGGCAAGCTGCGGAGCTGATACGCCATTGTAACGTTGCTGCAAGGTATGTATGATAAAAGCATCGAGTTCGTCTTTGTACCGCTGCAATCCCGCTTCACCCAGAAAGGATTCGTCAAACCCGAAAAAGGCAACGATGATATCCGCCTGATGGCGCGTGATCCATTCATCCGGCGTTTCCCAATGGCCTTCGTTATGGGGGTCATTCGCCAATTCGGTCTGGAATTTATCAGCGCCCGGAAAGGCCCAGGGAGAGGGCCGGCCGGAGTGGGGCCTGAACCCCGGTGTATTGCCCCCATCGCTCATATTCCGGATATACAATAGGCTGTCTGGATAGCGGAGCTGCATCTCCGTCTCAAAATATCCGTAATTCATCATCCTTGACCCGAGATTATTGCCGATTAGGATAATGTGAGCCCCCTTTTTAAGGGTCAATGCCGGTGAAGGAGCGGTACATTGAAGCGCCTGTGACATGATGAAGGCGGCTCCAAATAGCATAAGCAATCGAAGGATGTTCGTTCTGCGGTGTTTTGTTTTCATAAGCATGAAAATACCGGTATTATTTTGTTAGTTTGTTAGGTTTTGCTACATTGGCAGCTAATTAAACTAAGGTCAATGTTAGTTATTGTTTTCTTGTTAACTGTCATGGTCTGTCCTTGTCTATTTCTGGATCACCAAGCGGGCAGGCAGTGCGCGGGGCCCATCGGAATATTCAGGACGGGACAGGATAGCATTGTATGTCCAAAATAATATCTTTGCTTATGTGCCGCGGGTGGCAAGCGATTACCAATAGTAAAACCAATAGTTGAAAACCAATTAAAACCGTATCGATATGAACGAGAATATTAATAAAAGTGCTTTATTTAATGGATCATGTTTTGCGCTGATCACAACGGCATTCACCTTTTCGATCCGGGCGGGAATCCTGCCCCAGCTTGGTGAAGAATTCAACTTGACGGCAACACAGTTAGGGGTTGTTAATTCCATGTTCTTTTTTGGATTCCCCATTTCCATGATTATCGGCGGGTTGATCTATCACTCCTTCGGTGCCAGGAATATCATGCGCGTTGCGTTCATCGCACATACTATTGGGATCATCATGACCATCTATGCCGGTGGTTATTCAACCTTGCTGATCTCCACGTTATTTATCGGCTTCGGCAACGGCTGTACAGAGGCTGCCTGTAATCCCATGATTGCAGACATGTATTCAGGCGTGAAAATGGATAAGATGCTGAACAGGTTTCACATGTGGTTCCCAGGGGGTATCCTATTAGGCTCCCTCCTCTCCCAGGCCATGACCAGCATCGGGTTCAGCTGGCAGGTACAGATGTGGGTGACCATGGTACCGACCGTCATATACGCCATCCTATTTTACGGCAAGACCTTCCCGAAACCAGTGGTGGAAGCGGCTACCTCCCTGGCCCAAAACCTCCGGGCAATGTTCACCCCTACATTTATCTTCTTGTTTATCTGCATGTTTCTGACAGCTATTTCCGAATTCGGTCCTAACCAATGGGTGAGTGTGATCATGAGCAATAGCGGCGCCGAACCCATGCTGATTTTAGCGTTGACGAGCGGACTGATGGCGGTAGGAAGGTTTTTTGCGGGACCTGTGGTCAAAGCATTTGGGCAGACCGGCGTGCTCTTAGGCGGCGCGATCCTGACGGCCATCGGTATCTATATGTTCAGCACGGTCACCGGGCCACTCGCGTATGTGGCGACCATCATATTCGCGCTCGGCATCTGCTATTTCTGGCCGGTGATGGTGGGGGCTACGGCGCAGCGCGTTCCCAAGAGCGGTGCGTTGGGTATGTCCATCATCGGCGGGGCAGGCATGTTCTCTTCGGCAATTTTCCAACCGGTCATCGGAAACTGGATTGACAGCGCCCGGGCAAAAAATGCGGCCGCCGGATTGACCGACTCCGCGTTGGAGCTGGCTACGGGTCAGGATGCATTGGTCAAGATGATATCTTTTCCCGTCATTTTGATCGTATTGTTCACGATTTTCTTCTTTTGGCAAAAGAATTTAAAAGATAAGGCTGCACCGACGACAGCAGCGCAGCCGATGCATTAACGGCTGCCCGCCCGGTTACCTGCTGAAAGCTCGCCCATGCAGGTAAACGGCGCGGATTTTTAAGATCTGACAGCACAGTTATTAAAAACAACTAGCATCACGGGCAAGGTATCCGATCGTGGTTCAGGGGAGTCTTATGTCCATTATAAAGCATCAAACTAGTTATAAAATATTGAAAGCCAATTAAATAATTTTTTAACTAACCAAATTACTTTATTATGAACAAGCGTAAAGACAACCTAACCTACTTGCGCAGCTACCCCGAAAGAAAGCGGCAAAGGCGGAGGAACGGCGGGGTATATGTGCTTGCGTTATTGATCATCAGTATGGTTCGGGCCGCTTGGGCCGACCCTGGCAGTCAGGAGACGGTGAGCGGAAAGGTGACCGATGCCGCGCAGGCCCCGATCAGCGGGGTGACCGTCGTAGAAAAGGGTACCAGCAACAGCACCAGTACCAATGACCGGGGTGAATATACCATCACCTTACAAAAAAGCGAAGGAGCAATACTGGTATTCAGCGGTGTCGGTTATGATTTGCAGGAGTTGCCTGTTGCAGGCGCTTCGCTGAACGTCGTGATGGAACACAGCCAGACAGACTTGGATGAAGTGGTGGTGGTGGGATACGGTACGCAACGGAAATCCGATTTGACGGGGGCAGTCGGAACCGTAAAAGCGGAGGCACTTCAGGAACGGCCTGCCTCTTCCCTCAACCAGGGACTAGCCGGGCGGGTAACTGGTGTCAATGTGTCCTCAAGCTCCGGACGGCCCGGCGGAAGGACCAACGTCCGTATACGCGGGGCCAGTTCCATCAGCGTGTCCAACAACCCGCTGTATGTCATCGATGGGGTTATTTTAAATACCGTCGGACTCCAGAATGGCAGTACACCCATTGATTATCTCAATCCGAATGATATTGCTTCCATCGAGGTACTGAAAGATGCTTCCTCGACAGCCATCTATGGTGCCCGCGGTGCAAATGGCGTCATTTTGGTGACAACCAAACGGGGAACACCCGGCGGCGGTGCGTTGACCTACGATTCGGATTTCAGCTTGGGGGTCGCCCCGAAATTGTTGCCGGTGCTCAGTTCGGAAGAATTCCTGCGGGTAGAAGAGCTTGCTTACGCCAATGCCGAAAAATTTGACCCGGAGGGTTGGGCAACAGGCACGAAATATGTCGACCCCCGTACGAAGCGGACAAACCCGCTGCTTTTTGATGAACAGGGAAACCCCTTGTATGACATCAACTGGCAGGAGGAAGCCTTTCAGGAAGCCTTTACGCAAAACCATCAATTGGGCTTTACCAATGGGAATGAAAAGGGAAGTTATGGCGCATTCCTGAACTACCGCAATGAAAATGGGGTGGTGTACGGCTCGTGGCAAAAGCGATACGCCGGACGCTTTGTTTTTGACAGCGACATCAAGGACTGGCTACGCGTAGGCGGCTCGCTGGGGTATACCGACCAGGATGAGAAACAAGTCGATCAGCTGGACGGGGGAGGTATTACGATGATCCGGCAGGTATTGGAAGCCTTGCCCATCGTGCCCGTGCGGTATGCCGATGGTTCATGGGCAAGCAACCGGGATTATCCCGGCATGGAAGGAGGAGATAACCCCATTCGCGTGGCCGACGAGCGGCTGTTTTTTTTACGTACGCAAACCATGCTGGGTAATATGTATGCCAACATCAAGTTGGCTGAAAACCTGGAATTGCGATCGACCCTCGGAACGAATATCATCAATCAACGCAGGGACTATTTTGCAGCGGCGGGGCTGCAATACATATCTACAAATGGCAATGCTTCGGTGACCAACAATCGGGTGAATTCGTGGCAATTTGAAAACTACCTGACCTACAACAAAGATTTCGGGGATATCCACTCGCTGAATGCGATGCTCGGCCTTTCTTGGCAGCATGTAGGCCGTTTTGAAAACGAAGCCAGTGCGGAGGGTTTCACGGATAGCTACTTCGAGTTTAATAACCTGGGCTCAGGCGCGACGGCGTTGGCTCCCCGGTCTTTTGGGGAGGGGTATGGACTTAATTCCTATTTTACACGTTTAAATTACACATTGATGGGCAAGTACCTCGTTACGTTCACCGGACGGATCGACGGATCTTCAAAATTCGGCGAGGAAAACCAGTACGCCTTCTTCCCTTCGGCCGCACTGGCATGGCGCGTGAGTGACGAGCCCTTCATGCAGGACTTGCCAGCTGTCTCGAACCTGAAACTCCGCGCAAGTTATGGCGCAACCGGCAACTCGGAAATTCCCGCGTACCGCGCATTGCCAGGAATGGGCAACTATGAAGTGATCTTTGGTGGATCCCGCGAAGTCGGGATAGGTACGGGGCGCATTGCCAATCCTGCGCTGCAGTGGGAAAAAACGCAACAGGTGGACATCGGACTGGAACTGGGGCTTTTTTCCAATCGGGTAAATCTCGAAGTGGATTTATACCGCCGGAAGGTGGATCAAATGCTCTTGGATGCCCCACTGCCCTATACCAGCGGACATGCCAGCATTTTTACGAATATCGGTAGCATGGAAAACAAAGGGATTGAGGTGTCACTCAACACCACCAATGTACAAACCGAGGACTTCTCTTGGAATACAACGTTCAATATTTCCATCAACCAAAATAAAGTGCTGGCGCTTTCTGGTGGCAGTGACATCTTCCCGGGCGCGGCAACGATTATCCGTGTCGGCGAACCCGTGGGGTCGTTCTTCGGACGGGAGCACCTGGGAACCTGGTCTACGGCCGAAGCCGAAGAAGCTGCGATTTATAATAAGCTGCCAGGAGACATCAAGTTCTTGGACTTGAATAACGATGGCATTATCAATGACAACGACCGTACAATTATCGGAAAAGGTATTCCCGATGGATTTGGAACCTTCCTGAACACGTTCCAATACAAAGCTTGGTCGTTGACCCTGGACCTACAATATATGTATGGCAATGACGTGCTCGATCGAAGCATCCACTCAGCTGAAGACAGGCAGGGTATTGCAAACAGTTATAAAACCGTGTTGAATGCTTGGACCGAAAGCAATCAAAACACGCCAATTGCGCAAGTACGGCCCATTCCAGCGGGTTATGACACGTTTGATGACAGTCATAAGGTGACAGATGCGTCATTTATCCGGGGGAGAAACTTGCTGTTGGCTTACGCATTTCCCGCTGAATTCGCCTCGCGGCTGAAGTTACAGCGGTTGCGGATCTATGGATCGGTACAAAACTTCTTTGTCGCTACGAAGTACAGTGGTTTCGATCCCGAGGTCTCCAATTCCGGTTCCGCTTTTGGTCAAGGATATGGACTATATGATTATCCACGGCCACGGGTGTTTATGTTGGGCTTAAATATCAGCTTGTAACTAGTTAGCTAACATCAAAACGACGAAGCGATGAAAACAATAGCATCAAAATATATAGCGATGGCTCTCGGAGCAGGGACATTTGCATTGACGGGCTGTTCCGAATTCTTGAGCGAAGCAGATCCCAGCAACTTTACCGTGGATGCGTATTTTACAAAGCCTGCGCATGCGCGGAGTTCCGTGAACTCGATTTATGCAAGCCTGCGGGAGCCAATGGGAAGCGGTTTTGGCGGAGGGGCATGGATGATGACCGAGTTTGCCACAGGCTTGGCAGCTACCGACCTGGGGCAGGCTGCGAATAGCTATTTTGTCAAAGACCTAAACAATACATCCGACAATGGTTACGGGCAAACGTATTGGCAGCATTATTACCGAGGGATCGGCAACGCCAATCTATCCATTGCCAAAATCCCGGAAATCACCATGGACGAAGCCGAGGCTACGCGCCTGTTGGGGGAAGCCCATTTTTTGAGAGCTTGGTATTATTTCCAATTGGTCAGGATGTTTGGTCATATACCGTTGATTACCGAACCGGTGACATTGGACTCTGAACAGTTGAGGCCCCAGCAGGCAGATCCGGAAGCAGTTTATGAGTTGATCGTGCAGGACCTCACCACCGCGGAGGCCGCCGGAATGCCCTGGAGAGACGCCTCCGGTCGGGCGAGTTTAGGAGCTGTCAAGTCACTGTTGGCCGAAGTATACCTGACCATGGCAGGCTATCCGTTGCAAAAAGGTGAAACGCATTACAGCTTAGCTGCGGAAAAAGCGAAAGAGGTGATCGATTCAGAAGAATTCGAGCTTTTTGATGGCTACGACGATCTGCACGATCCCGATATGAAAAACATCGGAGAAAATATTTTCATGATCCAATTCGCAACCCAATTGATCCCTTCCAATTGGCAGGTGGCCATCATTCCGTACAACAAGAATATTTCACAATATTCGGATGAGACGGGCGGGATCTATGCGACTGCGGATTTTGTCGAATCCTATGAGCCAAATGATTTGCGTATCCAGGAAAAGCAGTTTTTCTTTACCGAGTATACCCATGAGTCGAATCGAAACCAAGTGGTAGATCTGGGGGGGTATTTTATTTGGAAGCATTTTGATGAGGTCGCCCAAACCAGTACCGCAAATAGTGACCTGAATTGGCCCGTCATCCGGTATGCCAATGTATTGCTGACGTTTGCTGAAGCATCCAATGAGGTGAATGGGCCTAACACAGACGCTTATGAGGCGGTCAATGCCATCCGGTCACGGGCCGAATTGGCGGATCTTGAAGGGCTATCCAAGGAGCAACTGCGGGAAGCTATCTGGAAAGAACGGTGGTATGAACTGTGCTTTGAAAATAAGACCTGGTTTGACATGGTACGGTTGCGCAAAGCATTTAATGTAGGGACCAAACAATTTGACGATTATGTGGGGCATCGGTTCTCCTACGGCCCCGTTTTGAAAGAACGTGAATTGCTGTTTCCTATACCGACCAGCGAAGTGCGGAATAACACAAATTTGATACAAAACACGGGCTATTAATCAGGCAAGATGCCTCCCGTTTGCCGCTTAAATTATTAATTTTGGACGTAGTAACTTAATATAAATCAATAATTATCACATGGAAACAAGTAAGATAGCGAAAGAAGCACTGGAGTCGGGTGAGGGGATATTGCGGTTGGCGCCGACGTGGGTGCCGCGTTCGTTCTGTGTACCGGGCCGTAGGATCAAGTTGCATCCGGACGATTATTATATCTTGGGCGGTGCGCGGGGCGGAATAGATGAGCGGTGGTTTTCGTCGACGACGCCGGCCAAGAACGGACCATTGACCGGTGAAAACGAAGGGTTAAGCCCGGTTGTCCATGGACAGTCGGGTCGAGAAGTTCAATTCCTGCTACGGGATGCGGTCGAAGAATTGAAGGGGGCGTTAATCGGTTCGCGGCTTTGGGACGAGCATAAAAGCTGGCCGATATACTCCAAGTTTTTCGACAACATGGGTCCGCTCCCCCACCATGTGCATCATAATGATGAGAAAGCGGCGCTCATCGGACAGAAGGGGAAGCCGGAGGCCTATTATTTTCCGCCTCAAGTGAACAACCATGGGGGTGATTTTCCGTATACATTTATCGGTCTTGCCCCGGGTACGACCAAGGACCAGATCCGGGAATGCCTGGTGAACTTCACGAAAGGGGATAACAAGATCACGAATTTTTCACAGGCGTATCGGCTGGAGCCGGGTACAGGTTGGGATGTTCCGCCGGGCTTGCTGCATGCGCCGGGGAGCCTGTGCACCTATGAGCCCCAGAAAGCATCAGATGTATTCGCGATGTACCAATCGCTAGTCAATGAGGCGATCATTCCCGAGGAGTTGCTGTGGAACGGTACGCCAAAGGATCGGGTGGGCGACTTCGACGAATTGATCGATGTGTTGGACTGGGAACTGAACCTGGACCCAAATACCATGCAAAACCGCTTCATGGCACCGTTGCCGGTTCGTCCGGAGGCGGAGATGCAGGAAGCGGGGTATGTGGAGAAATGGATATGCTACAAATCGGACGCCTTCAGTGCGAAGGAACTGACCGTGCTGCCTGGCGCTTCGGTGACGATTCGCGACAGCGCTGCATATGGGATGATCATGATGCAAGGACGCGGGACGATGGGCGTATGGGAGATCGAGACCCCAGCGCTGATCCGCTACGGGCAGCTGACGCACGACGAGTATTTCGTCAGCGAGGCAGCGGCCATGGCAGGGGTCAAGATCGTCAACCATTCCAAAACGGATCCCATCGTGATGCTGAAGCATTTTGGTCCGGGCAATCCCGACCTGATATTATCATAACAGAAACATAATATAAAAAGATATGAGCACAGCTAATAATTTCCCCAAATTACACAATGCGACCTGGCCTGGAATCGTGGGCAAAGGGCCTGATGCAGAACCGGTCATCCCGTTTGATGATCTGCTCGCCTATACGGCAGCAGCGGAGGTCGACGGGGTGAAATTCGACGGCGTAGACATCGGCCTGCTGGACCCCCATGTAAACATCAACGGCGGTGAGGATGAGGTGAAGCGGCTGGCAGACAAGGTTGCCTCCCATGGCCTCACGATCGGATCGCTAGTGGCACCCATCTGGGCCGGATCGGCAATGGGGAGCAGGGAAAACCGGACCATATTTGTAGATATGGTGCGCAAGGCCTGCCAGTTCGGCCAGCGGCTAAAGGAACTGGGTATCCGCCCCTATGGGGTGGTGCGCATCGATTCATCTTGCACACCGGCTGTCTGGGCAGAAGACCCGGCAGGCAACACGGCGATCATTGCGGAGACATTCCGCGAAGCATGTGATGTAGCGGCCGATTACGGCGAACGGCTAGCCGCCGAAGGCGAGATCTGCTGGGGAGGGATGCACAGTTGGAAAGCTATGATCAATACCCTGGAGGCCGTGGATCGGCCAAACATGGGTTTCCAAGCGGATATGTCCCACACGTTTCTGTACCTGCTGGGTTACAATAAACCCGAAGATCGTATCCTGCCGGCAGATTTCCGGTGGGATGATGAAGAGGCCCTCGCCGAGGGCCTGCGTACACTTACCGCAGCGCTGCGTCCATGGACCATCGACTTCCACGTAGCGCAGAATGACGGCACCGTTTTCGGTTCCGGATCGCACGACAAGACCGGTCGGCATTGCCTTCCCAATGATCCGAACGGCAAGCTGGATATCCCCAAGGTAGCAGGCTACTGGCTGCGTGACGAACAGGGGCAACTCACCAAGGCGTTTGACCATATCTGCTGGGATGGGTGCATGTTCCCCAACGCTGTGTTGAACCAGCAACAGACCTGGAACGATATCCTCGCAGCCATGATCAGCGTCCGCGAAGCACATGGGTGGCAAGCATAGGCATAAAACCAACGCATAAAAAAGAGAAAAAATGAATAATAAAAAGGAACTGAGAATAGGATTAATTGGTTGTGGCTTTATGGGCCGCACCCACTCCAACGGATATAACAGGGTGCCCAACTTCTTTCCCGATTTGCAGTATCAGCCGGTATTGCAGGCAGTATGCTCGCGTCGGGAAGAAAAAGTGAAGGCCTTCGCCGAACAGTGGGGGTTTGCATCATACGAAACCGACTGGCGGAAGCTCATCGCCAGGGACGATATCGATGCGGTAGACATCTGCACGCCCAACCACCTGCATGCTGAGATTGCGATCGCAGCGGCAGCAGCCGGAAAGATCGTGCTGACCGAAAAGCCGCTGGCGAGGAACCTCGATGAGGCCAAACAGATGGTTGATGCCGTATCAAAAGCCGGCGTGGCCAATACCGTATGGTACAACTACCGGCGTTTGCCTGCCGTTACCCTAGCTAAAAAAATAGTCGCATCCGGCAAATTGGGCAAGATCTTTCATTACCGGGCCAATTTCCTGCAAGACTGGACCATCAACGCCGATATGCCCCAGGGCGGGGATGCGGCGTGGCGCATGGACGTCGACGTGGCAGGGTCCGGTGTGACCGGTGATTTGCTGGCGCATTGCATCGACACGGCCATGTGGTTGAACGGCGGGATTACCGAAGTGTCCGCCGTCACCGAAACGTTCGTCAAACAGCGTGTGCACCTGGATACCGGTAAACTACAGGACGTCGGCATCGATGATGCATGCATCTTCCATTGCCGGTTTTCAAATGGATCGCTGGGATTGTTTGAATCTACCCGATATGCCCGCGGGCATAAGGCACTGTATACGTTTGAAATCAATGGCGAGCACGCCTCCATCCGCTGGGACTTGCATGATCTGAACCGCCTGGAATATTTCGACAACGCGGTAGATTCGGATGTAAAGGGGTGGAGCTCCATCCATGTGACCAACGGCGATCATCCTTATATGGATAAATGGTGGGTGCCAGGCTTGGGAATCGGCTATGAGCACAGTTTCGTTCATCAAGTGGCTGATTTTCTGAAAAGCCTCGAATCGGGAGAACCTTGTCAGCCCGATTTCAAAAACGCGTACGAGACACAAAAAGTCTGTGAAGCCGTTATCGAATCGGCCAAGTCGCGCAGTTGGAAAGATACAGCAGTCGAGCTAGATTGAAGTTTGTTAATTTATATAATCAACATAGCATGTTAAAAAATTGGAATGGTTTCCGGAATGGCCTGGCTGCCGGAGGAGTTGTCTTATCAGCATTGATGTACACGGCCTGTACATCCGGCGGCAGTCACCAATCAACAGCCGATCAGGAGACAACGGATCAAGTAGCCCAAGAGGATTTTGAAGCGATTTTTGATGGGGTCAGCCTATCCGGATGGCGTGGGGATACCGCACTTTGGCGGGTAGAAGACCAAGCCATCGTGGGCGAAATACGGCCGGGCAAAGAAATTGACAAAAACTCATTCATCATCTGGGAAGGTGGCCGGCCGGCTGATTTCGAACTGATCGCCGAATTCCGGCTAATCGGAGAGGGAAATAGCGGAGTGAATTACCGGAGCGAAGAAGTGCCGGATGTTCCCTTTGCCCTGCGGGGGTACCAAGCCGACATTGATGCGGCCAATACCTATACCGGACAAAATTACGAGGAACGCGGCCGGACCATCCTCGCCTTCCCCGGCCAGCAGATGCGCCTTCCACCCGTGGACGGCGAAATCGGCGACCATGCGAAAGGCAATGTCTGGACGGCAGGGATTCAAACCGATTCATTGGGCAACCGGGATTCGCTGAAAGCGCAAATCAAGAAGGGCGACTGGAATGAAATCCGGATTGTGGCAAAAGGCAATCGCCTGCAGCATTACATCAATGGCACCTTAATGAGTGAAGTGGTCGATGACGACGAGAAAAACCGCAAATCCGAAGGGTTACTGGGATTTCAGGTGCATGTAGGTCCGCCGATGACAATCGCCTATCGGAATATACGATTGAAAACCCTTTAATAGGATACCCAAAAGCCGCGCAGCAGCTAGCTGTCTTCCAATGTTCAGCTGGCTGTTTGCGCGGTATATTACTGCTCCGTGCAGCACCCAGACTGGGCGCCAAAAGCAGGCAGATAGCCAAGCCATCCGCAGCCGTCAGGGAGCGGGTACGAGCGCCTTTCGAAACCCCTTCGGCGACACCCCAAACTTCTTCTTAAATAACCTTGAAAAATAATAGGGCGACTCAAAGCCCGTATGATAGCCGATCTCCTGAACCGTCAGGCTGGTGCTCTTGAGGAGTTCTTCGGCTTTGTCAAGCCGGAGGTCGAGATGGTATTGATTGGGCGATTTGCCCGTAATCCGTTTAAAGGATTTCCTGAACGTTGAATAGCTGAGGGGAAATTCGGCAACCAGATCTTGCATATAGATGGGGTTACTCAGCTCATGCTGGAGTTTGAAGATGGCTTTTGATACCCAGATGGATTCGGGATCATTATCATTTTTTGCCGTCAGGTTCACCCGGTTGAGCAATCCGATAACCTGTAGGACGATCCCGGTAATGATTTGCTGGTATCCGATTTGAACCTGTGAAACGGCATTTAGCAATTGGATAAAGGCAGCCATCAACTCCTTGCTGAGACCCGTCTCGACGAAGGGATTTTCTGGATGGAAGAAGGTGTCCATGACCTGCCGGGGGAAACTGCCATTAAAGCCCACCCAATACTCCTCCCATCCGAAAGCAGGGTTGGGTTTATACCGGTGCCAAATGCCGGGGAACAGTATAAAGCACGTCCCCGTTTCAATCGTTTGAGGGGGTGTTTTGGCCGACTCGAATACCCCACGCCCACTGGTGATGAACACCACATAATAACCATCCAGGATGCGACCTTTATTCCAGGAAAAGACATGGTCGGCCGGATGTTGAGTGACATCGGGATAGTGGGCATGTTTGTCGATTTTACTATAACCGACTGTCGTCACGTAGAAACCAAACTCCCGGTCTACATCACTTATATGCAGGTATTTATGATAATTATTCATAACCGGTTCGTTGTATCAATAGTTCAAACATACGGAAAGCCGACTAGGTTTACAAATAACAAATTTCCGGCATTTCGGGATCGCTAAAATATCAAAAAGTGCAAGTAAATGTTGAATTAAGTCATTTTCTACAGTTTATCGCAGCCCTATATTTGTGATATACCAATTATGATACGTTTATGAATACCGACTTAAGTAATGAGCAAATCAATTTTTATAGAGAAAATGGTTATGTCATCATCGACGATTTTTTAACTGCCGAAGAGCTGGAACATTGGCGGCACGCGGTGACCAAAGCCATCGGGGAGCGCAACGGCCTTAAAATACCGGGCAAGGAAGTCCGCTTGGGTGAAGATGACGGCATCAACGAGGATGCTGCGTATTTCAATAATGTATTTGACCAACTGCTCAACCTGTGGCAGACCAGCGAAGACGTGAAGCAGCTGATGGTGGATGACCGTATCGGCAAGATGGCCGCTGATTTGGCTGGGGTAGACGGGATCCGCATCTGGCATGACCAGGCCTTGATCAAGCGGCCCTGGGCCAATCCGACTTCCTGGCACCTCGATACGCCTTTCTGGTCGTTTTCAGACCGACGTGCATTATCCATTTGGGTGGCGCTAGACGATGCGACGCTTGAAAATGGTTGTTTGTTCTTCATCCCCGGTTCTCATAAAACAACGACTTTCGAGAATGCAGGCATCGGAAAGAACATGGCTGGGATTTTCGAGGTTTACCCTGAATTTAAACAAACAAAGGCCCACGCTGCGGTTATGAAAGCGGGGAGCTGCTCCTTCCACAATGGGCTGACGATCCACGGCGCCCATGCCAACATGACGCCCGGTTTCCGCCGGGCCATGACCTGCGCCTATATGCCAGATGGCAATACCTATAACGGCACGCCCAATATCCTGCCCGATGAGTACGCGGAGTCCCTTAATGTAGGCGATCCATTGGATAATGATGAACAAAACCCGCTCATCTATAAACGCGCATGAAAATCGATTTCTATTATCCGCGGTGGGGTTCGGAGGGCATGGCATGGTACAGCTTCGCCCAGCGGGTGGCGCAGGAAGGCTTTGCCGGTGTGGAGGTATTCCCCTTGGCGGACCGGCCGAAGAACGTGGATATGGTCGATGCGCTCACCGATAATGGATTGTCGTATATACTGCTCCACGCCGAGCTCCATGAGGGGAAGGATTTCAACCGGTATACAGCCGCCTTGGAGCGCAACCTTTATGCGTTGTTGGAATACCAAAGCCAAACCGTAAAGCCGCAATTCATCGTATCGCAAACCGGGCGGGAGTATTACAGCCGTGCACAGATGGAGGTGTGCTTTGCCATTTGTGACCGGATAAGCCGCGAGTCATCGATCCGCATCATTCAGGAAACGCATCGCAACAAATGGTCGTTTGCTGCCCATGTCGTCAAAGATTACCTGAGGACACTCCCATCGCTGGAGCTGGCCCTTGATTTTTCGCACTGGGTATGTGTCTCGGAGAGCTACCTCGAAGATCAGGACGATGCCATTGATGCTGCGATCACGCATGGCAAACATTTACATGCCCGGGTAGGATTCCCGGAGGGTCCCCAAGTGACCGATCCGCGGGCGCCGGAAAATCAGGAAGCGTTGACGCATCACCTGGCCTGGTGGGACCGTTGGATAGCCCATTTACAGCAAACTGGCTGTGAGCGTACCACCATTACACCCGAATTCGGGCCTTATCCGTACATGTCTTACGTCCCGTTTACTACGCAGACCGTGGCTGACCAGTGGGAGATTAATTGCTGGATGAAGCAATTGCTCGAAGCGAGGTATGAACACCTGGATAAACCCATTGTAACATGACCAAACGTTGCCACCGATTGATGAACGTATGCCGATTTTCGCTGACGGCCTGGCTGGCGCTTGTCGCCTGGGGTGCCAGTGGTCAGGTCGACCATGATTCCGGCAACAAGATCATCCGTATCGCTACAGCGAACAAGCGGCTTGCCCTGCTTATCGACTATTCGTCGGGTTGCAAGGTGACTGAACTGCTTGTCAACAATAAAAATAGATTAGCACACACCGGCATCTATACGGCCGTACAGACGGCCGACGCGCACTGGACATCCTGGGGGCAACCCCAGCAAATCAAGGTTTCATCCCAAGCTGACCAGATCGATGTGGAAGGGATTACTTTGGGGAATATCGTGGAGTCATGGCGGTTCAAACTGGAGGGGGATAGGGTACTATGGACCATCAGCCGGACATACCCCGAACCCGTGGCGATGGAAGACATGGCGATGCCGATCTGGCATTTTGCCGACTTGACGACATGGAAAGGTGGAATACTGGACAACGGGGGAATGGTTTGGTGCAAGTACTTGTCGTCGCCCAACGATACGTATGGCGTACATACCGGCGGGGTAACATTTTGGAACGAGGATGAAGAAGATGGCTTGCGAATAGCGGCAATCGCTGGCAATGACCAACACATTGCGACCAAGTACTCACACAATGAACAGGGTGCCTTCACCTGCACGCACTTGATTACCGATGCCGAATTGGACCAGCGTTATCATTTGAGCCGCTTTGTCCATAAAAAGGCTGATGTGTTTGCGCCTTTCAAGGTCAAGCAAGGAACGGTATCGGTTACCTACGAACTGACCTACACCAATTACCTTGAAATCTACGACCGGGGCACATTGCCCGGTATCGATGTGGCAGCGGTCCGCGAATTGCTCAACACGACGGCCCGTTATGGCGTGGTGGACAACCATATCGTTGGAGCCAACGGATGGATCACGAACTGGAAATGCTTGCACGAACCTTTTTTCGCCCAGATCGGTTTGGCGGTGAACGATCAAAACTACACCGATAACCTATCCGCCACACTCGATCAGGAGCGTGACCTCGCTACGCTTCCCGATGGCCGTGTACTGTCGCGCTGGCACAACGTGCCCGGCGACGAAATACCGGGCACCTACAATCCGGAAACCGGCTATTATGAAGCGATGTGGGGGTATACCCTCGATTCCCAAACCGGGTACATCATCAACACCGCCGAACAATTCCAGCAGACGGGCGATGTTGCTTGGTTGCGTTCGCACAAGGAATCATGCGAACGCGCGCTCGACTGGTTGATCCGTAGGGATACCGATGGGAATGGAATCTTTGAGATGGTCAATAACAACGTCTCTGAGCAGCAGGCCAGCGACTGGATAGACATCGTGTGGGCGAGTTTCGAGAATGCGTTCGTCAACGCGCAACTGTATGAGGCGCTCAACCTATGGACAGCATGTGAGCAGGTACTGGGCGACAAAGAAAAAGCGGATGACTACCGAAGGATCGCCGACCGACTGAAAGAAGCATTCAACAAGACCGTGGAGGAAGGCGGTTTTTGGTCGCCCGAAAAGAAGCAGTATGTATACTGGCGAGACAACGACGGCACCGTGCGGGGTGACAACCTCGTGACGCCGGTGAATTTTGCTGCCATCGCCTTCGGACTGTGCGACGATAAGCAACGCGTGGCCACGATCCTCGGAAATATCGAGCGGCGCACGTCCGAAGAAAATCTTTTCCATTGGCCATTGTGCTTCGATTCGTTCAAACGGGAAGAAGTGCACGACAACAACTGGCCGTTTCCGCGTTATGAGAACGGTGATATCTTTCCCACGTGGGGATATCTCGGCATACGATCCTACGTACAATACGATCGGGATTTGGCCTTGAAATACATCCGTAATATCCTCACCCAATACCGAAAGGATGGACTTTCTTCGCAGCGGTACAGCAGGGTGGACCAGAAGGGGTTGGGTACTGATATATTGGCGGGCATAGCCACCACGGTGACTGCGCTATACAGCGATATCTATGGCATCCGTCCCAAGTGGAACCGGATGGGGTTGGAGCCCAACTTGGTGCCTGAACTCAATGGTACCCAATTTACGTACACGCTGCGAGACACCGTATACGAAGTTTCGCTCCGTATAAATGACTACCAATTGCGTACGCGGGATTTTTCGGTGCGGAGCAGTCAGGCCTTCGGTGTAGGGAGGTCGGGCACTGATGTGATTTATTATCCCGAAAATGAGGAGGCTATGCGGTTGGTCGTGCATGCCGAACAAGACGAATTCGCCGACCTGCACGTAACCCAATGGGACGGCGTCAGTTGTCAATGGACCGTGAAGGGCAACCGACCAAAGCAGATTACCCTTCACGGGCTTACGCCCGGTGCCAGCTATGCGTTGACGGTAGACGGAAAACGCAGGAAAGTAAAGGTGACTTCGGACGGATCATTGACAGCCAAAGCCGATGGAACCGGCCTGACGACGTTCGCACTTCGGTTGCGTTGACGTCACAATGGATTGCTAACCAATTGATTGAACTGATATGAGGTATTTTACCAAATCTTTCCGATGCATTGCGATGCTGTTGATTGGCCTTCCGGCTTTTGGCCAGCATGTGAATTGGCAGGCAGCGTGGATAGGATTTCCGCATGCGGCGGCGGACACCAATATATGGACCGCGTATTACAAAACGTATGCAATAGAAAACCTGCCCAAGACAGCATACGCCAAAATCGCTACGGATTCGAAATACTGGCTTTGGATAAATGGAGAGCTGGTGGTGTTTGAAGGGCAGTTGAAAAGAGGCCCCAACCCCCGTGACACGTACTACGATGAGGTAGACGTGGCTCCCTATTTAACGAAGGGAGAAAACACCATCGCTGTTTTGACGTGGTATTGGGGTCGGGATGGATTTAACCACAAAAACAGCGGCAAGTCCGCACTCCTGTTTGAAGCGGTGCTGGGTGGCGCAACGATCAGATCAGACACTACTTGGAAGGCCATCAGGCATCCTGCTTTTGGCCATACCGGACCGCCGCTTCCTAATTACCGCCTGCCGGAGTTCAACATCCATTTCGATGCCAGGAATGACGTGCCGGACTGGCGCCTGGGCGATGTTGGCGGCAAGGCTTGGCAACCCGTCGTGTCTTATGGTAGCCCGCCAATAGCCCCTTGGAATAAATTAGAAAAAAGACCGATTCCGATGTGGTACGACTCCGGTTTGGTGGCTTATGAAAACGAAGCCGAATTGCGCCGCACGAGTGACGGTGATACCGTGATAGCCAAGCTTCCCAGGAACATCTCCATCACGCCCTACCTCAAAATTGATGCCCCCGCCGGGCTTAAGATCGATATCCGGACGGATAACTACAAGGGCGGGAGCGAGTTCAATGTGCGTACGGAATACATCACCAAAGAAGGGGTGCAGGATTTTGAAACGTTCGGCTACATGAATGGGCACGAGGTTCGCTACGCGATCCCCAAGGGAGTCAACATCCTGGAATTAAAATACCGGGAAACACGCTATAATACTGAACGGCTGGGCGTTTTCAAGGCGGATGACCCTTTTCTCAACACGCTTTGGGAAAAATCATACAACACCCTCAATGTCAATCTGCGGGATGCCATTCAGGATCCGGATCGCGAACGTGCACAATGGTGGGGTGACGCGGTCATCCTGCTGGGTGAAATCCTATATGCCTGCGACGGGAATGGGCACCTGGCCATTCAGAAAGCGATCCGAAACCTGGTAGACTGGCAGAAAGCGGATGGCGTGCTGTATTCACCGGTACCTGCCGGCAACTGGGATCGGGAACTGCCTGCGCAGATGCTTGCCAGTATCGGCAAATATGGGTTCTGGAACTACTTCCGTTATACCGCTGATACCGCGACGATGCGTTACGTGTACCCGGCGGTCAAACGCTATCTGAAGTTATGGAAATTCGGTGAAGATGGCCTAGTCATCCATCGTCCGGGCGGCTGGGACTGGATGGACTGGGGGGAAGATATCGACACGCCGTTGATTGAAAATGCTTGGTATTACATGGCGCTGGAAGGAGCTATCGGAATGGCGGAGCTTACGGGAAACCAAGCGGATATCCCCAGCTACCGGGCAGCTTCGGAATCGATAAAAACGAATTTCAACAGGCGGTTCTGGACGGGTGCCGCCTATAAAAGTCCGTCAAATACCAGCGTTATCGACGATCGAGGAAATGGGCTTGCCGTGGTTGCCGGCCTTGCCGATAGCACTAAGTATGGCGCCATTAAAAAGGTCTTGGAAACCGAATTCCATGCAAGCCCCTATATGGAAAAATACATCCTGGAAGCGTTTTTCATAATGGGTGATGCGAAAGGCGGGCTGGAACGGATGAAAACGCGTTACACGAACATGGTGGAAAGCCCGCTCACGACGCTTTGGGAAGGATGGGGCGTTGGCTCGGCCGGCTACGGTGGTGGATCGTATAACCATGGTTGGTCCGGGGGACCATTGACACTGATGCATCAGTATGTCGCTGGCATCGCCCCAGAAAGACCGGGTTTTGAAACGTTCAGCATCTTACCCCAATTGGGCACATTGGATGAGATATACTGCATCACGCCAACGGCAAAGGGTAATATCACCGTTGAGCTGAAACGTACGGAAGATAACTTGTCCCTGTCGGCTGTTGTTCCGACCAGAACAACGGCCCGTATCGGGATACCCAAGCTCAAAACGGGCTGGTCGACAATTACGGTGAACGGCGACGTATTGCTGGAAAAAGGAGGCAAACCCCGCGATCACCCGTCGATAAGCCATCTCGGGGAAGATGAAACGTACTGCTATTTCGACGTGAAAGCGGGGGCGTGGTCGTTTATACTGTTAGATCACTGATCAGAAACCAACTATTAACTGACAACTAATTTTAAAAACAAACCCATTCATTATGAGAACAAAATATGACAGACAGCTCGTTTTCTGCTTTTTGGCGCTGCTATGTTTCCTGGTAAACAGTGGCCCCGCCAAAGCGCAGACACGAGCAACGGGCATGGTTACCGATTCGGCAACCATGGCACCCGTCGGCGGTGTAACCGTGACCTTGCGGGGCTCATCCACCAGCGTGCAGACCGATGGACAAGGACACTTCACCATCGAGGCCTCGCCAGGTGATATCTTGGTGTTCAGCTCGATCGGCTATCAGCAGAAATCCATCATCGTGACGGACGGCAGCTTGCAGGTCCAACTAACACCTGCTTCCGAGGAGTTGGAAGAAGTTGTGATCGTCAGCTACGGTACACAAAAGAAAAGAGAACTTACCGGAGCTGTTGCGCAGGTCGATGCCACAAAGCTCAGGGACATGCCGGTGGCCAATATTGGCCAGAAGTTGCAGGGCAGGATGGCCGGCGTGCAGATTAATCACAATTCCGGCACACCGGGTTCGGAGATGTCCTTCCGCATCCGGGGAGCGGCCTCCATCGGTGCGGGAAACCAACCGCTTATTGTCATTGACGGGTTTCCTTCCGCCAGCGGGCTCCAAACACTTAGTCCAGATGAGATCGAATCCATCAGCGTGTTGAAAGACGCATCTGCGGCGGCACTTTACGGATCACGTGCGGCCAACGGGGTGGTGCTGGTGACGACCAAGCAAGCCAAGGATGGCCAGCAACACCTCGAACTTTCTGCCACTATGGGGCTGCAGGAGGTGCCCCAGCGAGGACGGCCTGACCTCATGAATGCGGAGGAGTTTGCACAGTTCAAAAAAGAGTATTACGAAGATGCCGCCCGGTATGAAGGGTATGCCGGTGGTGTGCCCGAAGTATATGCCGATCCAAGCCGTTACGCCGGAGATTACGGCACCGATTGGTTCGACGTGCTGCTGCGGGATGCGCTGAACCAAAACTACAACATCGCCTACAGCGCCGGCACCCCGAAGCTGAAGTCTGTATTCAATCTCAACCTCAATAAGCAAGAAGGGGTGATCTTGAACACCGACGACCGTCGGATTACCGTGCGGACCAATAACATCTACAATGCCACGGACCGCCTTACACTTGGACTCAACCTGGAATTTTCCAACGGCTACAATAACGGTGTGGCGGGCCTGGATAATGGGCGGAATATCATTCAATTAGCGTATTTGATGGATCCTAGCCTCTCTTACAGAAACGAAGATGGCACGTACCCGATTGCGTTTTCCCAGCCGGGTATGTTTCCCAATCCAAACTGGTACCGGGTCGTTACGGAACGTATCCGCAAGGCCCGGGCAAACCGCTTCTTGGCCAATGCCTATGTCGAGTACGAACTGTTGGAAGGTTTAAAGGCGAAAACCGCCTTCAATGTCAATACGGACAATACCGTTACACGGGCATTTAACCCATCCACCTCACAGGGCGGGCTGGGAAGCGCACCGCCGCAAATGGCTACCGGTTCATACGGGACCAGTGGTTTCCTGACCTGGTTAAGTGAAAATACGCTAACCTACGAAAAATCATTCAACGACAGCCATCATTTCGAACTGCTCGGAGGTTACACGGTTCAGAAGTTCTCCTCCGAAAACAGCAACATTGACGGTCGCGAGTTTGCTGACGACGACATTCCGTGGATCAGCGCGGCCATCACCCGCATCGGCAATGTCGGTGCCGATGAATGGTCACTGCTGTCCTACCTCGGGCGGTTGAATTATAATTACAAAGGGAAGTACATTGCTTCATTCGCTTTCCGCAGTGACGGCTCGTCCAAGTTCGGTCAAAATACCCGGTTCGGTAGTTTCCCGTCGGCATCGCTCGGCTGGGTGCTGTCGGAAGAATCGTTTATGCAGGGTATCCAGGCAATCGACCTGCTGAAATTACGGGTGAGTTATGGCAAGGTTGGCAACAACAACATCGGCAATTACACGTATCTGGCCGCGGTAAACAGCAACGATTACGTGTTTAACAACCAGGTTACGCCGGGTAAATCATTGAACGGCATCGGCAACAGCTTTCTGACCTGGGAAAGCACGGAAGGCTATGACATTGGGCTGGATATGGAACTGTTCAACAACCGGTTGTTCTTTACCTATGATTACTACTGGAAGAAAACCGACGGCTTACTGTATGGTATCGATATTCCGATACAGTCTGGATTTTCGAGCATCACCTCCAATATAGGCCGATTTGACTTCTGGGGGCACGAGTTTACGGTGGGGTCGAGAAACTTCGTGGGCGACTTCCAATGGACCACTGATTTCAACATTTCGTTCGATCGAAACGTGGTTAAAAAGTTGGGGACAAACGACGCGCCGATCGGCGGATATAACCTATATTGGGATGATAACCGCACGGCTGTGGGATACCCCATCGGGATGTTCTATGGATACATCAATACCGGGGTGTATATGACACAGGAGGAATTTGAGACCCAACCCCACAGTGCTACATCGATGGTAGGCACGGCCCGCTTCGCGGATATCAGCGGTCCGGATGGTGTTCCCGATGGTATCATCGACAGCCACGACCGGACGTTTATCGGAAACCCCAATCCTAAATTTGTCTACGGGCTTACCAACAGCTTTTCCTATAAAAACTTCGATCTGAGTATCGTTCTCGCCGGAACCGTGGGCAATGATATCTCGGATGATGCCTTCCAGTCCACCGAAAATATTGATGGGGTTTTCAATGTCAGGAAAGGTGTGGCAGGTCGTTGGCGGTCACCCGAAAACCCGGGCGATGGTATCTACCCCCGCACGCGCAGCGGCACCACGGAAGATTTCCGTAATTTCACGACGAGGCAGGTGTTCGATGGTTCATATATCGCGGCAAAGAACATCACGTTGGGTTACACGTTCACGTCGCCGGCCATCACCTATTTCAAATCAATACGTGCTTACCTGAGTGCACAGAATGCCTTTATCCTCACCAATTACCCCGGGCTTAACCCAGAAGCAGGGATCAATGGATTGAACGGATTAAACCAGGGGCGCGATTTTGCGGGTTATCCCATTCCGCGGATATTTTCTGCAGGTATACGTCTGGGCTTTTAGAAAGGCAATCAAATCAATAAAAGAATCATCATGAAAAGAATAACATATTTCACCGTTTCGATGCTGGCGCTTACATCCTGCTCGAATGATTTTCTCGACCTTGTTCCACCCACGTCGCTGAGTTCCGCTTCGTTTTATCAAAGTGCAGATCAGTTTGACCAGGCAACAGCCGCCGCCTATACCAATCTAAGGGGAATCGCCTTCATGGGCATCTATATGGACGAAATGCGGTCAGATAACACCTTCTTTACGCGCTATGCAGCCGATAGGGGCTCATTCGTCAGTGCCGAAGCTTATCCGGAATTCAGGGACAACAGCACCACCAGCCAGTCGCCCAATTCGCCGGGTAACCGCTACGGCAACGCTTACCAAGGTATTTCCAAGGTCAATACGATACTAAGCCGGCTGGAAAACGCGCCGTTGACAGCTGAGGAGAAGGATAGAATCTCCGGCGAAGCGCTGTTCCTGCGGGCGTTTTATTATTACGATCTGGTGCAGCACTTCGGTGGGGTACCGCTCCAACTGAAGGAAATCGTGACGACGGACGAAGCTTTTATACCCCGGTCTACAGCTGCTGAAGTATACGACCAAATCGTTGTCGACCTGAATACCGCTATACCGTTGTTGCCTGTCGCCGCTACATTTCCGCAATCCGGTAAGGCAACAAAAGGTGCCGCCAAAATGCTGCTTGCCTATGCGTACCTGGCTAAACCTACAAAGGAAGCCGAAAAGGCAACTGCCGAACTTTTGGATATTACCGAAATGAATTACGGATTAATGGATAATTATGCCGATGTGTTTGACCCGGTACATAAAAACAACAAGGAATCCATATTCGAAGTGCAATACAAGCAGGGCAACGAAGGGCAGCACAGCGATTTCATCTGGCGGTTCATTCCAAAGGCCACCAACCCTGACTTTATTCTTGGCGTAAACGGCACCAACGCCAGGGGTGGCTTGGCCAGTGGCGGCTGGAATGTACCCACCCAAGAGATGGTAGACTCGTATGAAGCAGGTGACCTGCGGTTGCCGGCGTCTATAGCAATAGCCGAAGGAGCAGTCGACGACAACGATGTAATGACGATCACCGCTGTCAAAAGTCCGGTAGGTTATGAACCCACACCAGGTGTGGGCTACCAGTACTTCATTCGGAAATACCTACATCCGCCATATCAAGTTGAATTCAATACGGACAATAACTGGCCGGTTTTCCGGTATGCCGGCGCACTGCTCCTATTGGCAGAAAGCCTGGTGGCTCAGGGACGCGAAGCGGAGGCATTGCCCTACATCAACCAAGTTAGGCGGCGGGCGAACCTGGAGGAGCTCAGTTCGGTAACGGCGTTGGATGTTGCCAATGAAATGCGGCATGAACTAGCGTTTGAAAACCACCGTTGGATGGATCTGATACGTACTGGGACGGCTATTGAAACTATCCAAGCAAAGGGCGAACGTATGAAAGCGCTTTACGGTTGGTTGCTTCCCAATACCTTTGACATTAATGAAAACAAGTTCATCTATGCCATACCTGCCCGTGAGCTGCAGATTAACACCAATTTGACGCAAAATCCGGGCTATTAGGCGTCCTAGTCTAGCCCATCAATGGGAGATTAATTGCTGGATGAAGCAATTGCGCGAAGCGAGGTATGAACAAGACTGTAGCAGGACAGTACAGGACACTGCTTAACGTGAAAGGCAGTAGTATTGTAGTATTGACAATTATAAAACGGTTACGTCGACTGACCAACCTCAACATGTTGAAAGGAGGTATCGCAATGAATAATTAAAACGTTACACCCTTCGTTACCGTTCGGATGAAACGGGTACCTAACCAATTGATGAGATAAACCAATTATTAATTATAACCAAAATTATCATGTATACAGTATTTACTGCAAATAACTGCGGAAAACGGGTGATTTATCCGTTCCGCTGTTTGGTGATGGTGAAAACACTATTGCTATTGGTCCTTGCAGGCCTACAGCTGGCGGTAGCTGGTCCCGGCGAGCCGCGCAGCGCACGGACGAGCAGGACACCCCTGCAAGAGGTGGTCAGCGGCGTGGTGCGCGACTCCCTGGGCAATCCCTTGGAAGGGGTGTCCGTATTGGTGCGAGGCACGTCCCGCGGTGCCGCTACGGATGCCGATGGACAGTTCCAGATCCAGGCGGCCAACGGAGATGTGTTGGTGTTCCGCGCACTCGGGTTTTTGCCGGATGAAGTGACCGTGGGCAACGAGCGAACGCTCCAAGTGGTGCTTCAGCCCGAATCATCGAACCTGGATGAAGTGGTGGTCGTCGGGTATGGCACCACCAAACGGAAGGACTTTACGGGATCGGTGGGGTCCCTCAATCTCGAGAATTCACCCGTAGCGTTGGCGCCGAACATAAATGCCCTTGAAGCCTTAAAAGGCAGTGTCACGGGCTTGAATATCGGAGCCTCCAATACCGCAGGCGGGCAGCCTGCGATGGAGATACGCGGCCAGAATTCCATCAATGGGATCAATACCCCGTTGATCGTGTTGGATGGGGTGATCTTCATGGGTAGCGTGAGCGATATCAATCCCAATGATATCGCCACGCTGGATGTGCTCAAAGATGCGACTTCCGCCGCGGCCTACGGATCGCGGTCTGCCAATGGGGTCATCGCCATCACGACCAAGCGGGGCCGCACCGGTAAGCCGGTGATCAGCTTCAATGCTTCTACCGGTTTCCAACAATGGCAAAATAGGGTCGAAATGCTGCCTGCCGAAGAATGGATAGAAGTGGTCAACGCCAGGAACCAATACACGCCGGGAACAACCAATTGGATGAAGACCGGTGAGTTGGCTAACCGCGAAGCCGGCCGGGAGACAGTGTGGCTGGACGAGATAAGCCGGACGGGTGCAATGCAGAATTACCAAGCGGCCATATCCGGCGCCACGGAAAACATCAACTACTACCTGTCTACCTCCTATGACGATAATAAGAGCATCATCGTGGGCGACCAGTTTAACCGGATAGCGCTATTAGGAAAATTGAATACCAACATTACCAAATGGCTGGAAGTGGGTGTCGACGCTGGTTTTTCCAAACGGGATTATTCCGGTGTGGCGGCCAATATCAATTCGGCACAGATCATGTCGCCCTACGGCGTTGCGTACCGGGACGACCAGGGCAACCTGGAGAAATATCCCTATACCCAATCGTTGGTCAACCCGCTTTGGGGTGTGGATGATGAGACGCGTGACAACGAGGACTTTCTGTTTAACTATCGGTTGAATACGCATGCGGTGGTCAAAGTGCCCTGGGTAGAAGGTCTTACCTATCGGGTCAACTATTTGCTCAACCAGGACGAAACACATTATGGCAATTTTTACTATGAAACCAATTATGTGCAGGAGGGCGAATCACCGGAACGGTATAGTCCAGCCGTGATCCAAGGGCTTTTGACGAATGCGAATGGCAATATTGAAAAACGGAAGGCGAATAGCTATGTGTGGGATAATATCATCAATTTCAACCGGGATTTTGACCGGCACACTGTTGATGTCACGCTCGTGGCCACAAGGGATTTTCTGCATCATGAACGTTACGTCATGACGGGCAGTGACTTCGCTGCCAATGGAAATACCGCGTTAGGTCTGGAGGGACTGCATAAAGCCACGGTGCAGCGCATCGATTATGACGGGACAAATCTGAATAGTATGTCGACTCGGAATTACGAACGGGCGAACATTGGTTATCTGGGGAGGATAAACTATTCGTTTGATGATAAATATTATTTCACGGGGTCATATCGCCGTGACGGGGCCTCGGTATTTGGTGTAGATAATAAATGGGCCAATTTTTGGGCGGCCGGTTTGGCTTGGCGGATTACCAATGAACCGTTTATGGCATCGCTTAGCGTGTTGGATGACATGAAACTCAAGTTTTCATGGGGGCAGAATGGTAATCAGGGGCTTAATCCATATGGCACCTTATCGGCTGTGGCCAATGCGGCAAGTGGCGGGGCACGTTATGAATTTTCTAACGAACCAGGACGGGTATATTATGGATTGTATCAAAATACGCTCGGCAACACCTCACTTGGCTGGGAAACGACCTCATCCTGGAATGCAGGATTTGAATCGACTTGGCTCGGCAGTCGGATTTTCTGGGATGTAGATGCCTACTTTGCCAAGACCACCGACCAGATCTTTACGCGGAATATCCCGGTGATGACAGGCTTCAAAACTATGTTCACGTCTATGGGGCAGGTAAACAATACCGGTTTTGAGACCACGGTGCGGACCATCAACATTCAAAAACCCGACTGGAACTGGAGCACGACGGTGACCTTCTGGAAGAACTTCAACAAGCTGGTGTCCCTCTATGGAGATGACATTGATGGAGATGGCTTGGAAGATGACGACATTGCCAACAGCTTATTTATCGGCAAATCGTTGGAAGCGATTTATGGCTACGAACAGATCGGCATTGTGCAGGAAGGGGATACCGAATACATCGAGCTGACCGGGGCGGCGCCGGGCGCGCCCAAGTACCGCGATCTGGATGGGGAGCCGGGCATTACGGCGGCAGACCGCAAAATACTGGGGTATGACAAAGAAAATTTCCGCTTGAATTTCAGCAGTAACGTGTCTTATAAAAACCTGAGCCTGTATGTGATGGTGACGGGAACATTCGGCGGCAATAACATGTACATGCGGTCGAACGTCTCGGCGTACATGACCAGTGGCACAGGCCGGTTCAATGACAACACACCCTATATCCCATTCTGGACATCTGAAAACCCAAGCGATGTATATCCATCGGCTATCTTCGCCGGGGATGGGCGCTTCCTGGGCCTGCAAAGCCGAGGATTTGTACGGGTGCAGGACGTCACGTTGGCCTACACCTTTGACCAGCCCTGGCTGCAGGCCGCGCGAATCGGATCTTTGAAGGTGTTTGCCACAGCGAGGAACCTGGCCACGTTTACGGACTGGTTCGGGGGCGATCCGGAAGTGGGAGCTACTATCCGGGAATCAGATACTGGCGATGCTGCCCGTCTACCGGTGGCCTCTACCTATTCCCTGGGCGTTAATTTGAGTTTTTAATCATTAGCATATTACGGACATGAAAAGAAATATAATATATGGTTTCAGCACGGTGGCGGTTTTGCTGCTGGGCTTCGTAGGATGCGAGCCGGACAGCGAGTTCCTGACCGAAACACCGCCTACGTTTTATACGGTGGACAATGCCTTCAGCACGTCTGCGCAGATCGACCAAGCGGTGGTGGCCATTTATTCCCAGCTTCGGGATCTGTGGGCCAATCCAGCGGAGGAAGGCTGGATTTTTGTGTTGCGGGGCAATGGTACCGACATGTTTGATGTGGCCAGCATCCGGCGCGGTGCGTCTTTCAACAATTACGGAAACATCAACCCGGATAACGGCACGTTCTACAATATATACAGCACGTGGTATCAGATCATTGCCAAGGCTAATCTGGCGATATATGCTGCGGATTTGGAGCATATATCCTGGTCTACTCCCGAAGAAAAGGCTTATACTGTGGCTCAGGCGCGGTTTTTCAGGGCATTTGCTTACCTCAACCTGGGCGAATTGTTCGGTGGCGTGCCCATCGTGACGGAGATCACCACTGAGCCGAAGTACGATTTTGCGCGTACTACACGGGTAGAAACCTACCAGTTTGCCATCGATGAGTTGCTGGCCATTGAAAATGACCTGCCTCCGACAACTGCCGAAGGCGGACGTCTGGTGCAAGGCGCGGCTCAGCACATGCTATCCAGGGCGTTTCTTGCGCAGGGAATACAACTTGCCGCTGATGGAGACGCGGGGGCTGCGCAGGCGGCATTCAATCAATCCGTGTCCAATGCCGATAAAGTGATCAACGGGGGCACGTTTTCATTGATGAAATCGCGGTTCGGCTCGCGGCAGGAGGAAGAGCAGGGCAATGTGTACTGGGATTTGTTCCAGGAAGATAATGTCAACTACCAGGACGGGAATACCGAGGCGATTTGGACGTTACAGATCGACTACTCGGCCTACCGTGCGGAAGATGGCCGGTCGAAGCTGCCGTATTCCCGGACATACAGTCCGGTGTTCCGCGATGGCGCGCCTGCGCACTTGACCGGCACATTGGAAGATGTCGGCGGCAGGGGCATTGCCCAGATGATCCCGACGATGTATACACGGGACGAGATCTATGCGGATCAGTGGGCAGACGATTTGCGCAACTCCGATATCGTGTTCCGCCGCACGTTTATCGGGAATGTCGCCTCATCTCCATACTATGGACAGCCGGTGCCTTGGGAGGTGATCTACAATGGAAGCAGCGATGCGGCCACCAACAAAAACAATCAAAGCTTATGCTATCCGGTATCCTGCAAAATCGCGACGGACCGGTATACGGGGGTAGAGGATGGTGAAAACATGAGTAATCTCTTCCGCGATGATTACTTTATCCGCCTCTCGGAGACCATCCTGTTGCGGGCAGAGGCCAAACAGCGGCTGGGTGATAAGGGTGGTGCCGCCACCGACATCAACCTGCTGCGCGAGCGGGCGCAATGCGCCTATATGGTCACCGCTGCGGATATGGACGACCAGTTCAGCCTGATTTTGGATGAACGTGCACGGGAATTGATATATGAGGAAAGTCGCTGGAATACCTTGCTGCGCATGGGCGGGACCACCGCTGTTGACCGCATCCGCCAATATGCGTTCTGGCCGGAGGCGCAGGCGACGCTTACATTTGATTATAACCTCTGGCCCATCCCCAATACCGTTATCGACACGAACAAGGATGTGCCGTTGGCGCAGAATGAAGGATGGCAAAATAGGTAAGGATGGTTGGTTTTAGATTACTGTTAGGCTGGATTTGGCTCAGCATTGGTCATGTAGGTGCTGCGGATACGACCGCAGCGCCTACCGGGCTGATGACCAACCTGCTGACGAGACCTGAACGGTCGGTCATCACCACGTTAGCACCGACGTTTAGCTGGGTGGTGCCCACGTTGGAAAACGGCGATTATCAGACCGCCTACCAGGTGCTTGCCGCGTCCTCTCCGGTACTCCTGAAGGCCGGTAAGCCGGATCTGTGGGATAGTGGCCGGGTCACGGAACGCAATGCGTTGCACATCGCCTATGCCGGGGAAAAGCTTGCACCCCAAATGGCGTACTATTGGATGGTGAGGGTGTGGAATAAAAGCGGACAGGTGTCTGCCTACAGCGCGGTTCAGCGGTTCAATATCGGGGATGCCCTGCGGGATAAACGCTGGCCCGGCGAAAGCCGGTGGGTGAGGCTCGATACAGCACAGGAGAATGGGTTGTGGACGTTCGAAGATCGCCCGCCTGTTCAGTACCATCCGGCTGATCCCATCAGATTGACACGCCGAGCGAACGGTACTTGGTTTGTCGCATTCGAAAAAGCCGGATTTGCCAATGTGGCGCTGACACTGGATTGGAAGGCAAGGCCTGGTGAACGGAAGGATACAACGTTGACCGTACGTGTGGGCGAAAAAAATGCCGGAGATTCGATAGACGCTAAGCCGGGCGGCGGTGTGATTTACCAGGAATACGCGTTGCCCATTAAGGAAGGGACGCATACCTATCCATTGGATATTCCGCGCTTCGAGGCGCACTATCCCCATAGCCAGACCATGCCCGAACACATGATGGAGGTGATTCCGTTTCGCTTTTTGGAAATCGCCGGAGCCGATTTGGACCTGTCGGTCGTTTCCGCGGAGCAGTTGAGCCTGCATGTGCCGTTTGATGAGGAGGCATCGTATTTCGTCAGCAGCGACAGTGTGCTCAACAAGATTTATGACCTGTGCCGGTATTCGGTCATCGCCAATACGTTCAACGGGGACTATGCCGCCAGCCAGCGGGAGCGGATGATGTATGAGGCCGATGCATATATTCACCAACTGGGACACTATGCGGTGGATCGTGAGTTTGCTACCGCGCGGTATAGCCTGGAAAACATGATCTACCATGCGACATGGCCCACCGAGTGGATATCGCACTCGATCATGATGGTCTGGACGGATTACCTGCATACTGGCGACAAACAGGTGATCCTGAAAAATTATGAGGACATCAAACCGAAATTGATGACCGCGCTGACCATGCCCAATGGATTGATATCCACGACGACGGGCCTGGTTACCGAGGAGTTCCGGAAATCCATTTTCTTCAACGGCGAAACGTTGCGCGATATCGTGGACTGGCCTCAGCGTTCGGCGGCGATACCCGAAGGCGGGGAGACCGATGGCTATGTCTTCACGGACTACAATACCGTGGTCAATGCGTTTCATTACCACACGTTGAAGTTAATGGAAAACATGGCCCGCGCCATTGGGAATGATGCGGATGCCCAGCGGTATAAGAACATGCATGTCCGCCTTTTCGAGATTTTCCAGCGCCATTTCTTTGATCAAAAACAGGGTATTTATACGGATGGGATCGGAACCGATCATGCGTCCCTGCACGCCAACCTCTATTCCTTGGTGTTTGGCTTGGTCCCCGAAAAAGAAAAGCAGCGGGTGCTGGATTACATCAAGACAAAAGGGATGGCTTGTGGCGTCTACGGCGCTAATTATTTGTTGGAAGGCTTGTTCGATGCGGGAGAAGGCGCATACGCCATGTCGCTTTTGACGTCTAAAAGCGACCGGAGCTGGTACAATATGCTGCGCGTGGGCGCTACGATGACCACCGAGGCCTGGGACAATAAGTATAAAAACAACAACGGCTGGAGCCATGCCTGGAGTGCTTCACCCGCACACATCCTGCCGAGAAAAGTGATCGGGATCACGCCGGCGGCTCCGGCGTTCAAACACGTGACCATCAAGCCGCAGCCGGCCGGACTGGCCTGGGCCAAGGCACAGCTGCCGACGATCAGCGGACCGATAGCGGCGGGGTTTGACGTACAGCAGCATGGTTTCGTGTTGACGGTGTCGTTGCCGGCTAATGTCACCGCGGATGTCTATTTGCCGATTCCCGAGGGTGTGGATGACTATCGCCTGTCGCAGAACGGCATAGCGAGCGAAAAAGCAAAGAAAACAGCCAATTACGTACTTTTGAAAGATGTAGGTGCCGGAAGGCACGAATTTAAACTGAGTTATTAATGCACAAATTTCGATTATCACCTGTTTTCTTGTTAGGCTTATCAAGCATCGCGCTGGCGGTACATGCCCAAGACATCCAATTGCTCAACTTAAGCGTGGATCACCTGCAGTACGCCGATTTTCAGGTGGTCAATGGGTATCCGGCAACGGGCAGTCCTAGCGGCGCCGGTCAACACGTTCGGATAGCCAATAAACAACCGGCATTGGGATGGGAACTGACGGGCGCGAAACCGGGCGCGGCGCAATCCGCTTACCGCATCTTGGTATCGGATAACCCCGACAGCGTGGCCGATGGTGTTGGCAACATTTGGGACTCCGGCAAGGTGGACGACGATGAATCTACTAACGTGCTGTACCGCGGGCAGCCGCTGAGGCCCAACACCGCCTACACGTGGCGGGTGATGGTGTGGGATGGGGAAGGGAAGCCGACTCCCTGGTCACCCATCAGACGGTTTTGGACGGCGGATACCCTTCAAGATTATCAAACCGCATATTATCCCTTGCAGAAAACAGATGAAACACCTTCGCGGATGGTCCGGGTCGGGCAGGCGCTACGGGTGGATTTTGCCCGGGCATCCTTTGGGCAGCTGCGCCTCACGTTGGTTTCCGATCGAGGGTGGGATACGCTGACCGTCCGGCTGGGCGAGGCCCTCAATGCGGATGGCAGCATCAACCGCAAACCCGGAGGCACGATTCGCTATGCCGAATATCAAGTACCCTTAAAACGCGGCAGGCATACCTATTTCCTGCAATTCAAGCCCGATAGGCGCAATACCGGTCCGTCCGCCGTCAGGATGCCAGCATATATCGGTGAGGTGCTGCCGTTCCGGTATGTGGAGGTGGAGGGCTACAAGGAAGAACTGGCAGCGACCGATATCATCCGCTCCACGGTGCATTACCCCTTTGATGACTTTGCCGCGCATTTTGAGAGCTCAGACACCGTGCTGAACGCTGTTTGGGAGTTATGCAAATACAGCATGAAGGCGACTTCCTTTGCGGGCATTTATGTGGATGGAGACCGCGAGCGCATCCCTTACGAAGCCGATGCCTACATCAATCAACTCAGCCATTACGGTGTCGACAGGGAATATAGCCTGGCTCGCCGCTCGCATGAGTACCTGCTCCGCCATGCGACCTGGCCTACCGAATGGATACTGCAATCCGTACTGATGGCCTACAACGATTATGTGTATACTGGCGACGTGCGCTCCGTGCGGACGCATTACGCGGATCTGAAAGCCAAGTTGCTACTGCCTTTGCGCGAGACCAACGGGTTGATCAGTACCAAGAGGGGGAAACAGACCCCGGCGCTCATGAAAGCCATCCATTACCAGGGCGATTCCCTGCGCGACATCGTAGACTGGCCGCATACCGGTGGCTTTGGGATGGTGGGCAATGGGGAAACGGATGGTTTCGTGTTTACCACCTACAATGCGGTAGTCAATGCCTTCCATTACCGGGCGCTCCGGAACATGGCTGAGCTTGCAACGACTTTGGGTGAGGATGACGATGGGGAGCTGTTCGGCAAAAAAGCGGATGAAACGTACCGTGCATTTCAAACCCTGCTGTGGGACAGGCAACAAAAATCTTATCGGGACGGTGTTGATACCGAGCATGCGTCCCTGCACACCAATATGATGGCCATGGCCTTTGGTCTGGTACCGGAAAAAAATAAGAAAGCGGTGATGGATTTTATCCGTTCGAGGGGACTGGCGTGCAGCGTGTACGGCAGTCAATTTCTGCTGGATGCGGTGTATGAAGCGGGCGATGGGAATTACGGGCTGTCGCTACTGGCCTCGCAAGCCGACCGCAGCTGGTACAACATGATCCGCGCGGGAAGCACCGTGACCATGGAAGCATGGGATAACAAATACAAACCCAACCAGGATTGGAACCACGCTTGGGGTGCAGTGCCCGCCAATGCCATTCCGCGGAAGCTGATGGGGGTGGAGCCGCTGCAACCGGGGTGGGACACCTTCCGCGTGCGGCCGCAGATCGGATCATTGGAATGGGCGACCATTAAGGTGCCGACCATTAAGGGAAGCATCATCCTTTCCTGTAAGCAAAGCGACTCGGCATACGAAATGCAGCTGACGGTGCCGGGGAACACCTCCGCTCGGGTAGAATTGCCGCTGTCAGCCAAGCGCAAGCCACGGATAACAGTAAACGGGGAGCCTATAAAGGCCGATGAAGTAAATGGATGGCTGCGGCTGCCGCCGCTGGCAGCGGGGAGTTACGAGGTTGTGTTTTAACCACATCTCTCTGGATATGCCCAAAATTTAGCGTGTCCTTTCAGCCCGTCAAAGCGTCCGGCTTGGCTGCTGATTGCTTCATTCGCAGCCCCATGCCATCCCTGCTCAGACGGCTTTCCCGGATATCCGTCAAGGCACCGGAATCCGGACGTGAGGACATCTGAAGCCAGAGGCGGCACTGAGCAGCAAAGCATAGGCAGTACCGACCGTACCAGCAGTAGGCAAGTGTATTGCAGAAGTGCAGCGAAGCGGAACGGCTTCAATACACGCCGTACAATGCTTTGCAAACAGGTGCAACGGAGGCTTCCAGACCGAACGCCTGGTTCCGGGGCTGCTTATTTTCGGGGTAAGTCCAGTTACATCTAGCTCGGATGTATCAGGTAAGCACAGGATACGGCTATCTGCCATTCTCATTATCTTGCGCTTGATTATAAATCTGAAGCAAAATGATGAAAAAGCGACACGGCGTTTTAGCCTTGGTTTGTGTAATTGGAATGATCCATTGGACGTTCGGGCAACAGGCGGAGACCCGGAGTGATTCGGCGGCAAGGGACGAGCGTGTGCACGAATACCATTCGCCCACCCGTGTGATATGGCAAGCAGGGAGTGTCACGAACGAGGAGCAGTTACTTAAACCAGGCAATGGTCAGGCGGACTTGACCAACGCGAGTATCTCCGTGCTGAAAAATAGTGGAACAGATACCGCCAGTATCCTGCTGGACTTTGGTCAAGAATTGCATGGCGGACTGGAAATCGTGACGGGTATGTGGGCACCGGGGAATATTCCCCGCAACGTGCGCATCCGTTTTGGCGAATCTGCAAGTGAGGCGATGGCCGAAATCGGCGAAAAGGGCGCCACCAATGACCACGCCATACGTGACTTTCGTCTACAGGTGCCCTGGCTGGGCAAAATACAGATCGGGGAAACGGGCTTCCGCTTTGTGCGCATCGATCTGCTGGATGCCGATGCCGAACTGCACTTGAAAGAGGTGCGCGCCATCTTTACCTATCGGGACATTCCCTATTTGGGATCGTTCAAGAGCAATGACGAGCGCCTCAATCAAATATGGCAGACCGGAGCCTATACCGTGCACCTCAACATGCAGGCGTATTTATGGGATGGTATCAAACGTGACCGTTTGGTGTGGGTGGGCGACCTGCATCCGGAGGTGTCAACCGTAAATAGCGTATTTGGCTATAATGAAGTGGTGCCCAAAAGCTTGGATCTGGCCAGAGACGTGACCCCGCTACCGGGCTGGATGAGTGGCATCAGTACCTATTCCATGTGGTGGATCATCCTGCATCGCGATTGGTATATGCATCACGGCGATCTGGATTACCTCAAAGCCCAGCAGCCCTACCTTTCAGCGTTGGTCCGGCAGATTGTTTCGAAGATCGGACCCGATGGAAAAGAGTTGATGGATGGCAACCGCTTCCTCGACTGGCCATCCAGCGAAGACCCGGCGGCCATTCACGCCGGTTTGCAGGCGATGACGATCTGGTCGTTAGCCACCGCCGCTGAACTGGGCGAAATGATAGGTGATCAGGAAACCAAGCAAGTCGCGGAAGAAGCGGTTCGCAAACTACGGCAGCATGTGCCGCCGATGGGTCATTCCAAGCAAGCAGCCGCCTTGTTGGCCTTGGCAGATATGGTGCCCGCGGCAGAGGCTAACGAACAAGTGTTGGCCGTGGGCGGCGCAAAAAACTTCTCCACGTTCTATGGGTATTACATGCTAAAGGCCATGGCCAAAGCGGGGAACTATCATGGTGCGTTGGATGTCATCCGAAGCTATTGGGGTGCCATGCTGGACTTGGGCGCTACCACGTTTTGGGAGGACTTTAACCTCGAGTGGCTGCCCAATGCCGCCCGCATCGATGAGTTGGTACCGGCAAATCAAAAGGATATCCATGGCGATTACGGTGCGTACTGCTACATCGGGTTCAGGCATAGCTTATGCCACGGGTGGGCATCCGGACCTACCGCCTGGCTTACCGAGCATGTACTGGGAATCAACGTGATCGCTCCGGGCAGCAAGGAGATCGCCATCGATCCCCATCTGGGCGATCTGGAGTATGCGGAAGGAACATTTCCGACACCTTATGGCGTGTTGTATGTGAAGCATACCAAGCAACCGGATGGACGTATACACTCGGAGATCAAGGCGCCCAAAGGGGTCAAGATTATTCAGGTTAAGGATTGACATGCAACGTATCGCATTCAAGATGAAGTTGATGCCCGGATGTCGGGAAGAATACAAGAAAAGGCATGCGGCGATATGGCCCGAATTGGTTGAGCTATTGAAGGCGCACGGGGTAAGCGATTACTCGATTTTTCTGGATGAGGCAACCAATACCTTGTTCGCCGTGCAACAGGAAGCGGGGCAATCGTCGCAGGATTTGGGGAATCATCCCGTCGTGCAGCGATGGTGGGCCTATATGGCCGATATTATGGAAACCAATGCCGACAACTCGCCGGTGAGTATACCGTTAACCGAAGTATTTTACCTGAAATGATGGATTCTCTGCATAACCCCTTATCTTTAATGCGCCAAACGTATGAGCGAAATCATGAAGCCCGAAGCGCTATTAGACCATATTCACATCAACGAGTACTCTGCCACCCCTAAGTATTTGCAGCTGGCCAATGCGATTGTCAACGCTGTGGAAGCAGGGAAGATCAAGAAGGACGACATGCTTCCGTCCATCAATGAACTGAGCTACGTATTGGAAATATCGCGCGATACCGCCGAAAAAGGGTACAAGCACCTCAAGCAATTGGGCGTACTGGGGTCGGTCCCCGGAAAGGGGTATTACATCACCAACGCCGAATTCCGGCGTAAGCTGCAGATCGTATTGTTTTTTAACAAGTTGAGTGCCCATAAGAAAATCATTTACGACGCATTTGTAGAAGCCATCGGCAGCGATGCCGCCGTTGATTTCTACATTTATAACAATGACCTCTCGCTGTTCAGGAAATTGCTGCAAAACCTCCGGCAGGAATACACCCATTACGTCATCATCCCCCATTTTATCGAAGGGCGGGATAAAGCCGCCGAAATCATCAATACCATCCCGAAAGATAAATTGGTGCTCTTGGATAAGTTGGTGCCGGAAGTGGATGGGGAATACGCCGCGGTATACGAAGATTTCGAAAAGGACATTTACAACGCCTTAGACCAAGCACGGGAGCAGCTCAGCAAATACCACACGCTCAAACTTATCTTTCCCGACAAAAGCTACTTCCCCAAGGGTATCATCAAAGGATTCTATCGGTTCTGCCAGCAGTATGCGTTTAATCACCTATTGGTGGGCGATATTTCCGAGGAACCCATATCAGCAGGGGAGGCCTATATCAACCTGATGGAAGACGATCTGGTGAAATTGCTCGATCGGGTAATATCCTTGAAATTGAAGATCGGCAAACAGGTGGGCATCATTTCGTACAATGAGACGCTCCTGAAGAAATTCATCCTCAACGGCATCACTACCGTATCCACCGACTTCCGGCGCATGGGAGAACTCGCCGCACAGGTGATCCTCGATAACGCCAAACGGCATGAAAAAGTGCCGTTTTACCTGACGCTGAGGTCTTCTATTTAGTGGCCGGTAGTCTGTGACCTGTACTCACCACCGATCACCGTTCCACCGGAAACTGTTCGATCACGCCGGCGACGACGTCAGGCAACTTATTGATGGCCTTTTCCGGATTATTCACTTCACCCGAGCCGCGGGCCTGCCAGATGACGGTATTCGATTGCCGATCCCGGGCTTCGATGATGACGTGGCCAGCCCGGTAGCGTTCTTCACCGACGGGCCGGTTCCATGCTCCCCAGCCGTATCCCCAGCCAGCACCCCACATCCAGGGGTTATACCCCCACATCCCCCAAGGACCCATTCCGCCGTATAACGGTCGACTTTTATTGTTGACAATGGCAATATACCGGAAAAGCAGGTCCGGGTTGTCTTTCGAATACTGCAGACCCTTGGCTTCCAGCTCCCGGTTGGCGGTCTCCATGATGTTTGCGCGGGCAATATCATTGTCAAAATACGATTTGGACAATGAGTCTACCGGTGGCAACCACCCGTATGTCCGGTACTGTGAGAAATCGGTGCTTTGGATCTTGGTCGTGTGATATTGGTAAGACGAGCAGGACGCTAGTACCCACAGCGGGACGAAAAATAATAACAGCCTTTTCATGGCGTATATCTCCTTATATTAATTAATCCCTAATGATAATAAGCTTACCATTATTAGACATATCAAAGGAACGATGGTTTAATCGGAGGCTATGGATATTTGGCTACCAGGGGCATGGCCCTGCCTACGCCAAAGGCCTTGCTGCTTACGCGCAATATCGGCGGGGCTTGGTAGCGCTTGAATTCGGCTTTGTTTACCAGGTTCAATACACGGTGTACCAGCTGCTCATCAAACCCCAGCGCGATGATCTGCTCCGCACTCTTTTCATTTTCGATGTACTGGAACAATACCGAATCCAGCAACTCGTATTCCGGCAGGGAGTCGCTGTCTTTCTGGTTCGGCCTCAATTCGGCCGATGGGGCTTTCGTGATGGTGTGGTGCGGTATGATGATGGTATTACGGTTGATATAGCCAGCCAACTTATAGACCTGGGTCTTGTAGACATCGCCGATGACGCCCAGCGCCCCGGCCATATCGCCATATAAGGTACCATACCCCACGGCGGCTTCGCTCTTATTGGAGGTATTGAGCAGGATGTAGCCCTGTTTGTTGGAAAATGCCATCAGCAAGGTGCCGCGGATGCGGGCTTGGATGTTCTCCTCCGTTACGTCGGGGGCCAATCCTTCGAATGCTTGTGCAAGGCTTTGGCTGAATGCATCAGCCATGGGCTGTATGGGCACGGTTTCATGGTGGCAACCTGTATTTTGCACCAGATCGAGGGCGTCCTTGATGGAATGATCGCTGGAATACGCCGAAGGCATGAGCACGGCCAGCACATTTTCCGGACCGAGCGCCTCGCAGGCCAGCGCCGCGACCACTGCCGAGTCGATGCCGCCGGACAGGCCCACTACAGCCTTTTTAAAGCCTGATTTGCAGAAATAATCGCGGATACCCATGACCAGCGCCTGATGGATCAGCGGCGTGTCCAACGGTCCCTCGATAGCGCTTACCTCATGCAGCGGGGTGAGGGTTTTGCCGGTGAGCTCGTAGCACTTAAAGTCCTCTGCAAACGAAGCCATCATGTCTACCAGTTCACCGGTATGAGACAGCATGAGCGACCGGCCATCGAAAATGATGTCGGCATGTGCGCCCACTTGGTTGAGGTATAGCAGCGGTACGCCGGTTTCGCGGGCGTGGGCCTGCAGCACCTCCATCCGCTCCTTGAGGTGATTATAAGAAAACGGAGAGGCAGCAATGTTGATGATGATATCGGGATGCTCTTCCCGCAACGCGTCCATGGGATTCCGGCGGTATAACTTCGGTGTGGCAATATTCCAAAGGTCCTCACAGATGGTCAGCGCTATTTTTTGGTTATTAAAAATGACACACGTGAAGGCATTGGCCGGCTGGAAATAGCGATACTCATCAAACACATCGTAGTCGGGCAGGAGTCCTTTGTGTACCACCTGCTGCACGGCACCATCCGCAATGAACAGCGCAGCGTTATACAAGGGCTTGCCTTTTCCGGTGGTGTTGCGTATGGGTGCGCCGATAATGCAGGCAATCCCATTGCAATGGGTGGCGATCTCAGCGACGGCAGTCTCGCAGCGGTCCAGGAAAGCCGGTGAGCGGAGCAGGTCTTTGGCCGGATATCCGCCGATGGCCAGCTCGGCAAATACCACCATATCGGCGCCGCGATCCTTTGCCTCTGTGATGGCCCAGATGATGGCCTCGTTATTGCATTCGAAGTGACCGATGTGGTAAGTGAGCTGTGCTAAAGCGATGATCATGTCGCGTATTGCTGGTAACCGTTAGAAAAAGATGCCGAAATTAAACGCCACATACGAATTGCGGGGTTCGCCTTGCTTGATCACCCGCGTAAACCCGTTGTTGAAGGTCAGGCCGGTGACCATCACCAGGTTGTGATCGAGCTGCCACTCCACCCCGCCGCCGATTTGCAACGCTAATCGGAAGAAATCGGCATCATCGCCAAGGGAGGTACGGGAAGAAGCGCCGGGCATCTTTTCTTTGGCGTTGAGCTTCAATCCGCCTGTAAAACCGAACTGCCCATAGTAGCTGCGGAAGTACCGCATGGTGCTTTTCAGCTTGAGGGATAGGGGGATTTCGGCGTACTGCAGCCGATAACTGTGGGTAAGGTCGGCACCGGGTACGGTGTTTGCGGTAGGGTCTGCATATTCCATTTCGCTATTCAGCGTATTGATCAACAGCCCGGTAGAGAAATAGTAATTTTCCGTGAAAGCAAAGTCGGCAAGCAAGCCATAGGCATACCCCAATTTTGGACGGCTCTCATAACCATCCGCATCGCCGTAGCGCATCCAGCCGAGATGAGGCGAAAACGTAATGCCTAGAGACACAGGTTTATATTGATAAACCGAACTGTTGTAGTCCTGGGCCATACCACGTTGGTGGTTAAGCATCAACAATAAAGGTAAAAAGGAGAATAGTATTGTTTTTTTCTGCATATCAATCTACTTATCCGCGTTTCATCAAAACCCATCAAAATCCTTAACTTCGTCGTCGGCTAAGGAACAAAAATGATGCTCAAAATCCGCACTTCACAAATTTATAGCTTTTTTTTGATTGTGATGCTGTGTTCGTGCAATAGACGCGAACGGGTAGACGTCAGCCATATCGATATAGCCATCCGCATCGAACGCTTCGATCAGGCGCTGGATAGCCTGGGGCCCGGCAATATCCTCCAGAAAAACCGCGAATGGCTTCACCGCTACGGCTATTTTTATGCCGATTACATGCAGCACATGTTGGAAGCGGGCAATCCGCTGGATAGCGTCGGGCTGGCGGCGGTGTTGCAGGAGGTAGTGGCGACCGATGATTTCAAGGCGTTGAAAGCCAGCGTCTACGAAACCTATCCCGATATGGCCGTGCAGGAAGCCGGGCTGACCGATGCGTTCAAGCACCTGAAATATTACTTCCCCCAGATCGATATCCCGCGGTTTATCGCCTTCTTTTCGGGGTTTGCCGTACAGACTCCCATCGGCGAAGATTACATCGGGATCGGGTTGGATATGTTCCTCGGAGCCGATTCCAAGTTTTATCCCGCGCTGCGGAACAGCATTCCCCATTACCTTTCGCAGCGGTTCACACCGGAAAACATCGTGCCGCGGGTGACGGAGAGTTACATCCGCGAAGAGCTGTACCCGCAGGACGAGCTGGATGTGACGCTCCTGGCGCATATGGTATACCAGGGCAAGGTGTTATACGTGATGGACCAAGTGATGCCGACCGTGCCGGACAGTCTCAAAATCGGATACACCAGCCAACAGCAGGAATGGGCCAACCGTTTCGAACGCGATATCTGGGCATGGTTCTTACAGGAAAACCTGCTGTATGAGGCCGATTATAACCGCATCCAGAAGTACCTCGGTGAAGCCCCCTTTACGCCGGAGCTTGGAGAGCAAAATGAATCCGCTCCCAAACTTGGTGTGTTCATCGGCTGGCAGATCGTTCGGAAATACATGGAACGGCACCCCGAAACCACGCCGGAGGAATTACTGGGTATCACCGACGCGCAGGCGGTGCTGGAGGGGTCGAGGTATAAGGGGAGATAAAAAAAGCCCGCAAGGAGTTGCGAGCTTCCAATGAAATATCAAAATCGTTTACTTATCCAATACCTCGACCTCAAAATCAAGTGAAAAAAATTGAGGTATGGTGAAGTTGCCATATTGATCTCTCCCTCCGGTAACTCCATATCCTTGTGAACTTGGCACAAAGAACCGAATTTTACCACCTTTGTTGATTAATGGAATGACCTTCGACCAAGCGACAATCGTACCCCCAGCCAAATCGAATTCGGCATCAGTGCCCGAATCGATAACCGTAGCCGCCGAATTTTTAAGGGTATAGTTAACGTTGACGGTCGAATCGGCGGTGATCGCATCGCCGTCGCCTTGGTCGATGATATGGTAATAAATGCTGTCCTCGGTCTTGGTGAAGTCTTCAAGGTTGAGTCCGGCTTTGGCGATCATGTTTTGGATTACGCCGTCTTCATAGGCCTCAAAATTATCATGCACGGTCACCACATAGTCCAATGACGCGTTGGGCGGGATGCCTTGGCTGGGCACGCCGTTGCGGCCGTACATGAGCCGCGAGGGTACGATGATGCGGATTTTTCCGTTGGTGTTTTGCAGGATTTCACGGATGACTTCCTTGAAATCGCCCGGGCGTTCCACCGTGGGGGTGCCAGCAGCTGACGAGCCGAAAGGAAAATAACCGAAGTAATCGGCGTAGCGGTTATTAAAGCTCATGGTGTCACCGGAGTTATATACCCCATCCAGGCTTTTCACCGTATAGACCACCGGATAGGTCTTGGTATAATCGATCGGATTGCCGGTACCTTCCTCCAACACCTCATAAAACAGATCGGTATCCTTGTATTGGCTGACGTTGAGATTGTTTTTCTGGATATATTCGAGGATATTGGCATTGTCCAATTCCTCAAAAGATTGGTATTCTTTCTTTTCGCAACCCACGAAAAAGGCAAGAGCTGCGATGCCAATAGTTACAATACGGGAAGTCGATTTGATCATTGTTGCCGGTATACGATTATAGTGCGTTTAATCAATTGGTGCCAGACGCATCTGGTTCCTGGATATCATGGACCGTGATCTCGAAGTATAACGGCGCATTTGCCGGAATCGATCCTTGACCCTGATTTGCGTAAGCCCACCGTGAAGGGGTTACGATGCGCACCACCGCGCCTGCCCCTAAGCCGCTCTCCGTGATGCCGCCAAATTCGGCCGGTTCTTCCAGTAACTCGCCGTCTTCACCGTAGATAATCTCTTCGGGGAAAAAGATAGCCTGCCAGGCCAGAATGACACCCGCCAAAGACATTTTCACGCCGCCTGCGGTATCATCGGAATCAAATTCGGTATCGGAGTTGACCAACCGTCCTTCATAATTGACCCATACGGCTGGTGCCTCGATGGCATTTTGGCTTTCAATCACTTTGTACTGGTAAGACGCGGGATCGCCCGGTTCAATGATTTCATACCAGATGCCCGTACGTTCGTGAAACAGCGGGTTATCCAGGTTTGCCATGGCGTAGGCTTCGATAATGGGTTTTTCCAGTTCATACTGCGCCGCAGCATCGAAACTATCTTCTTCCTTAAGACACGAAGAGAATGCCGATACCACCAACAACCCCATTACAAATACGTTTGCTTTTTTCATTTTAATAATTGTTTTTTGCGGCAATGATGCTTGCATGAGCCAGCGGCAATCTTTTTAAGCGGAAACTCATGCAGGTTTCATAGTTTTACGCGTCCAACTTCGCAAGTCGCAAAGTTATTTAAATAATCTGATTAATTAGTTCCTTAACACTTTTTAACAAAATACGGGAGTAAAGGTTTGTTTAACACCTTGAAAACCAGTAAGCCATAAAGTTTGTCATAAGTAAACGAGACGGTGTCAAAGATTGCTACAATAGATGAGAAATAATGGAAGGAACACCTCCAGAAGTCCCGCGTCATCCGAGCGCCAGGGTCACGTTGGTCGGAGCGGGTCCCGGCGACCCCGAATTGATCAGCCTCCGCGGGGTCGAGGCGCTGCGCACGGCCGATGTGGTACTGTATGATGCGCTGGTCAGCAAGGAATTATTGGCGTATACCTCCGAGGGATCGCTGCAGGTCTTCGTAGGCAAGCGTGCGGGCAATCATGCATTCCCGCAAGCGGAGATCAACCGGATGTTGGTGCAGTATGCGCAGGAGCGTGGCCATGTCGTGCGGCTGAAAGGCGGCGATCCTTATGTTTTCGGTCGCGGCAACGAGGAACTCCACTATGTGCGTCAGCAGGGACTGCCGGTGGAGGTGGTGCCTGGCGTATCCAGTGCGTTGGGCTTGGCGGAAGCCCATGGCATACCGCTTACCGCCGAGGGGATCTCCGATAGTTTTTGGGTGATCACCGGGGCGACCAAAGATGGACAGATGGCGGAAGACGTGGCGGTCGCGGCCCGCAATGACATCACAGCCGTCATCCTGATGGGCATCAATAACCTGGGGGAGATCGTGGAAACTTACGTGCTGGAAGGAAAAAGCGACGTACCGGTGGCGATCATTCAAAACGGCTCCACGGCCGGTGAGCGGATTCTGTTTGCCGAGGTGGGCACCGTGCTCACCGAAGCCAAACGCGCGGGGATCGGCGCGCCCGCGGTCATCATCATCGGCCGGTCGGTTAGCCAGCATAAGAGTGACCTCATGGCGTGGCTCCGGTCAACCGGCGGCATAACCGACTTCGAGGGATAAGGGATGCGACACACCCATATGCGCGCTTTTTGGGAGCGTTTTCGGAGAAGGGTTGACCACCAAGAGGTGGCAGCTTTGCCAGTCCACCTGCATCGTTGCCAGCTGCGCTAGGTGAAGTATCGTCTCCTGGCCGTCTCTACTGCTGTATAATACGGGGGTGTGCGCATGGCGACGGGCAGCGACGGCGCGGAGCAGCCGCGGCATATCGCCTGTCGGGGGGTTGACCGCGATGAGGGTAGCCTGTGTCGCTGCGACGTCTTCCCAGGCCGTTAAGGTCGCGGGATCGCCGGTTTGAGCGGCAGTCCCCCGCCATACCCAGAAACTTTCGTTGCGCCCCCGCACCGTGAGCGGAAAGGTGCTTGCCCCGCTCACGCGGATCACGTTGCTGATACCCGGTACGATTTCCACGGCGAATCCCATCGCGCTGAACAGCATCAGCTCAAACCGTTCCCTTTCCGGACTGCTGTCGCGTTCCTCTGTCAGCCGCGCAAGCCGGATGCCCGGATGTGCCGCCTCGTGTTGAAGGTATCGCAACACCTCGTCCAAACTCCGGGCGACCGAGCAGTGTTCCCCGATATGCCGCAATACGTCCGAATCCACATGTTCGTCCATCCAAATGACATCGGCGGATTGAATCCGCTTCAACGCTTTTACCGTAATGAAGCCCGCGTCTCCGGTATTTCTAAGTATCGAGCAATGCATTTCATTAAAATTTAAGTAAAATTACGTATATATTTTGAATTAATACTTGTTTTTCTAAAAAAATAACCCTTATTTTGACGGAGTTAACGGTTATTTACGTAAAAATAACAGAAAAATGAAGGTAATAGTTGTTGGAAACGGGATGGTTGGCTATAAGTTTTGCGAAAAACTAAGCAAAAAAGCGGGTTACGATCGTTTCGAGGTTACTGTATACGGAGAGGAGCCACGGCCAGCCTATGACCGGGTGCACCTGAGTGCGTATTTCTCGGGCAAAACAGCCGATGAGCTGTTGATGGCACCGGCGTCGTGGTATGCCGAGCAAAACATCCGGTTGGTTACTGGCGCATTGGTGGTGGGCATCGACCGCATCCATAAATGCATCATCACGCACCAAGGGGTCGCTGACCCCTATGATGTCCTCGTGCTGGCCACCGGTTCTTCGGCATTCGTGCCTCCCATCCCCGGGGTGGATAAGCAAGGGGTGTTCGTATACCGTACCATTGAAGACTTGGAGCTGATGGCCGGCTATGCCAAACAGGTGAAAAGAGGGGCGGTCATCGGCGGCGGGCTATTGGGATTGGAGGCGGCCAAGGCGATGCTCGACCTGGGGATTGCCGATACGCACGTGATCGAGTTTGCCCCCCGGCTGATGCCCCGGCAGATCGATGATGTAGGCTCTCGGATGCTCCAGTCGAAATTGGAACAACTGGGCCTGCGTATCCATACCGCAAAAAGCACATCGGCGATTTATGGAGCAGAGACTATTGAAGGCTTGCAGTTCTCGGACGATACCCAGCTGGAAGTCGATATGCTGGTGATTTCGGCGGGTATCCGCCCGCGCGATGAGCTGGCCGCGGCGTCGGGACTGGAAGTGGGTCCGCGGGGCGGCATCGTGGTCGATGAATACCTGCAGACCACCGACCCCAGTATCTACGCGATCGGCGAATGTGCGCTGCACCAGGGGATGATCTATGGCTTGGTGGCTCCGGGATACGAGATGGCCGAAGTGATGGCCGCCTCGCTGGCGGAAGGCAAGGGGGAGAAGGCGTTCCATGGGTTCGATATGAGCACGAAACTCAAGCTGATCGGCATAGACGTGGCGAGTTTCGGCGACCCCTTCGGCGAGCGCGAAAGCTGCCGGTCGGTGGTGTTCGAGCAATCGGCCAAAGGGGTGTACAAGCGGATCAACATCAGCAACGACGGCAAATACCTGCTGGGCGGCATCCTCGTGGGAGATGCGGAAAGCTATAACATGTTGCTGCAAACCTGTAAAAACCAGCTGGTGCTGCCGCCGGATCCGGAAGACGTGATCTTAGGTACGCGCGGTGGACAGGGCGATGGTGGTGCCGGGGTGCTCGGACTGCCGGATGAGGCGTTGATATGCAGCTGCGAAGGCATCAGCAAGGGAAGCATCTGCCAGGCGGTTAATGACGGGTGTGAGACCGTGGAGGCCATCAAGCAATGTACCAAAGCGGGTACGGGATGCGGAGGCTGCCTGCCGATGGTGAAAGACCTGATGGTGCATACCATGAAAGCGCAGGGCAAGTATGTGCGCAATGTACTCTGTGAGCATTTCGCCTATTCCCGGCAGGAACTGTATGACTTGGTGAAGCTTCATGCGTTGAAAACCTATGACGAAGTGCTCGACCAATTGGGTGCGGGCGACGGCTGTGAGGTCTGCAAACCGGCCGTCAGTTCCATTGTTGCCAGCCTCTGGAACGAGATGATCCTGCACAAGAACAACGATACCGCGCAGGACAGCAACGACCGGTTTCTGGCCAATATCCAAAAGGGCGGCACGTATTCGGTGGTGCCGCGCATACCCGGCGGCGAAATCACGCCGGATAAGCTCATCGTCATCGGTCACGTGGCCAAGAAATACAACCTGTATACCAAGATTACGGGTGGACAGCGCATCGACCTGTTCGGCGCGCACCTTAGCGACCTGCCCGCAATATGGGAGGAACTCATCGCTGCGGGCTTCGAGAGCGGTCACGCCTACGGCAAGGCGCTCCGCACCGTTAAGAGCTGCGTAGGCAGCACGTGGTGCCGGTTTGGCTTGCTCGATAGTGTAAGCTTCGCCATACGGGTCGAAGAACGTTACCGTGGCCTCCGGGCACCGCACAAGATCAAGTCGGCCGTTTCCGGCTGCATCCGGGAGTGCGCCGAAGCGCAGAGCAAAGATTTTGGCATCATCGCCACCGAAAAGGGGTGGAATCTCTACGTGTGCGGCAATGGAGGCAGCAAACCGCAGCACGCGCAATTGCTGGCGACGGACCTGGATAGCGAAACCTGCATCCGCTACATCGACCGCTTCCTGCAATTTTACATCAGCACGGCCGATCCGCTCACGCGCACAGCCACTTGGCTCAACAAGATGGAGGGCGGCATCGACTACCTGCGCAATGTGGTCATCAACGATAGCCTCGGCATGGCCGAACAATGGGAGCGCGACATGCAGCTGCTGGTAGACAACTATGCCTGTGAATGGAAAATGGCGGTAAGCGACCCGCAGGTCCGCAAGCGCTTCAGCCATTTCGTGAATGCGCCGGAAGAGAAAGATCCGACGGTCCGGTTTGAGCCGATGCGGGAGCAGAAAAAAGTGGTCGACTGGAAATAACAACTTCAATAATTGCCTTATGAACACAACATCGAACGATAGCATCACGTGGTTCCTGGCCTGCAGGCTGGAAGATGTACCCGCCAACGGGGGGGTATGTGTGAAATATCAGGAAGAACAGATTGCCTTATTCCATTTTGCCCGCCGGGGCGAATGGTATGCGTCGCAGAATCAATGTCCGCACCGGCAGCAGATGGCGCTGAGCCGCGGCATGATCGGTTCGGACAATGGGGAACCGAAAGTGGCGTGCCCGTTCCATAAAAAAACCTTTTCGTTGGTCGATGGGCGTTGCATCAACGGCGAGGAATGTGCCATCAAGGTGTACCCCGTGAAAGTGGAAGACGGTCAGGTATTCATCGGCGTAAGCACCTGTGAGGAGGAAGTATATGGCTGAAGCAACGGAAAACCGCCCGTTGGGTGAACTCAAATTCTTCAGCCTGAAAGGGGTGCAGATGCGGACATTCCACATCACGTGGCTCATGTTCTTCGTCTGTTTCTTCGGCTGGTTTGGCCTGGCGCCACTGATGCCCACCATCCGTGATGAAATGGGTCTCACCAAAAACGAGGTGGGCAACCTGATCATCGTTTCTGTATCGTCTACCATTATCGCGCGTCTCGTTATCGGAAGGCTTTGTGATGTGTGGGGACCGAGGAAGACGGCGGTGGTCATGCTGCTCGTGGGTTCCATACCGGTACTGCTGGTGGGGTTGGCCCGCGACTATCACCTATTGCTGCTGTTCCGCGCCGCCATTGGCGTCATCGGGGCCTCGTTCGTCATCACGCAATTCCACTGCTCGGTCATGTTCAACGCGCAGGTAAAAGGGACGGCAAATGCCGTGGCGGGTGGACTGGGCAACCTGGGCGGTGGCATCACGAATATGGTGATGCCGTTGATCTTTGCGGCCATCGTGGGCATCGGCTATGCCAGTCCGCAGGCGTGGCGCTATGCGATGGTGCTGCCCGCGGTCATGATGTGGGGGGTGGCGTGGCTCTATTACCGGTATACCCAGGATACGCCCGCAGGCAACTATAGCGAAGTCGGGCGGCCGCAGCAAGGCCGTGTGCAATCCGACTGGCGGGTGCTGGCCGATTGGCGTATATGGGCCCTTTCGGTAGCCTATGCAGTATGCTTCGGCGTGGAGATCACGTTTGACAACGTCGCGGCCCTGTATTTTGTAGATACCTTCCAGCTGTCGCAGGCATCGGCCGGACTGTGGGCGGGTGTATTCGGGGCCATGAACATTTTCGCACGCGCCATCGGGGGCGTGGCCTCCGATCGGGTCGGGAGGCAATCGGGGCTCCGGGGCAAGGGGGTGCTGCTGGGCATCCTGCTCGTGCTCGAAGGCGCAGGCATCATGCTCTTTGCCCAGGCCGGATCGATCGTCCTGGCGGTCGTATCCATGCTGTCTTTTGCGCTGTTCCTCAAAATGGCAAATGGCGCGACCTATGGCATCGTCCCGTTTGTCAATAAAAATAATGTGGGGATGGTGAGCGGTATCGTGGGGGCAGGGGGCAACCTGGGGGGCATGCTGTTCGGATTCCTGTTCAAAGCGGAGAACATCAGCTATGCTACGGCATTCCTGTATATCGGGGTGGCAGTCATCGTGGTGGCGGCCCTGGTCTTTGCCACGAGCTTCGATAAGGAAGGGGCTGTGGGCGAAACGCGCGTGTTTGGAGAAGCCCGCGCAGTGGAAGTGAAATCATAGCATATTGATCATGCCGGAGATCATCAAGACGACTTGTTGCTACTGTGGGGTGGGATGCGGGGTAGAGGTACACAAGAACCGGGACGGGAGTTTACGGGTGGAGGGGGATAAGCAGCACCCTGTGAATAGGGGCATGCTGTGCAGCAAAGGCATGAACTTGCATTATACCGTCATGGATACCAGCGATCGGCTGCTGTATCCGGAAATGCGCTACAGCAAGTACATGCCCAGGCGGCGCGTCAATTGGGAGATGGCGCTCCGTCGCACCGCTGCGGTATTCAGCTCGCTGATCCGGCAGCACGGTCCGGAGAGCGTGGCGTTTTATGCATCGGGCCAGTGCCTCACCGAGGAGTATTACATCGTCAACAAGCTGGTCAAGGGATTCATCGGCAGCAATAACATCGATACCAACTCACGCCTGTGCATGAGCAGTGCCGTGGCGGCCTATAAGATGAGCCTCGGCGAGGATAGCGTGCCGGTTTGTTATGATGATATCGAGCAGGCTGACTGCATCTTCGTGGCAGGGGCCAATCCCGCATGGTGCCACCCCATCCTCTGGAGACGGGTGGAAGCGGCGAAAGCGGCTAATCCAAACCTGAAGATCATTGTGAGTGATCCGCGGCGCACGCAGACGTGCGCGGTGGCCGACCTGCACTTGCAGGTGCACCCGGGCACCGATATCACGCTGCATCACGCCATCGCCCGGGTTTTAATTGAAAACGGCGATGTCGACGCCGAATTTATCCACGACCATACGACGGGATTCGCGGCCTTCAGTGCCCAGGTGATGCAACGCTCGGTGGCGGAGGCCGCTGCCATCTGCGGGGTGTCCGAAGCGCTTATCCATGCAGCGGCATCGATGATTGCGCAGGCTTCAGGTTTGCTCACCATGTGGACCATGGGGCTCAACCAAAGTGTGGTGGGCGTGAGCAAAAACCTGTCGTTGATCAACCTCAACCTGATCACCGGCCACATCGGTAAGCCGGGCAGCGGCCCGTTCTCCCTGACCGGACAACCCAATGCCATGGGTGGGCGTGAGGTGGGTGGACTGGCCAATCTCCTGCCGGCGCATCGTTCGCTGGCGAGTGCGGACGACCGCCGTTTTGTACAGGGGTTCTGGGACAGCGGCCCGATTTCGCCGAAGGTGGGCTATACGGCTACGGAGATGTTTGAAGCGCTGGACGACGGGCGGCTGAAAGCGATCTGGATCATGGGTACCAATCCGCTGGTGAGCTTGCCTGATGTGCGCAAGGCGGAGGCCGCTCTGGCCAAAGCGAAGTTTGTGGTGGTGCAGGAGATCAGCCGCAAGCCAGAAACGCTGCGCTACGCCGATGTGGTGCTGCCTGCAGCGGCCTGGGCCGAAAAGGAAGGCACGATGACCAATGCCGAGCGCCGGATTACCTACCTCGGCAAGGTGGTGGATGCGCCGGGTGAAGCATTGCCCGACGCGGAGATCCTCTGCCGCTTTGCACGTGAAATGGGTTTCCACGGGTTTGACTATGCCGATATGGCGGAAGTCTATGCCGAGCACTGCCGGCTTACGGCGGGCACCCGTATCGATATATCGGGGTTGAGCTACGCGGTCCTGCGCGAAAAGCGGACCGTCCAATGGCCGTATCCAGCAAACGCCGAGGCCCCCCGGGGGCAGGAGCGCCTGTTTACCGATCACCGGTTTTACACCCCTACCGGCAGGGCGGCCATCCATGCATGTGACGATGCGAATTTATCCGAACGGGTGAGTCCCGACTTTCCCCTGATCTTGACCACGGGGCGCATCCGCGATCAGTGGCATACGATGAGCAAGACGGGCAAAGTAAACCGGCTGCGGCAGCACATTGCGCAGGCGTTTCTGGAGATACACCCCGATGATGCCGCAGTGCGCGGCATTGGCGAGGGCGACTTGGTGGAAGTGAACAGTCGCCGGGGCACAGTACGGGTAAAGGCGCAGCTGAGCGGGGATATCAAGCCGGGCGTGGTGTTTCTGCCTATGCACTGGGGCAAGGTGCTGGATAGCGACCTCCACCGGGCTAATAATACGACGAATAACTTGTTGGATCCCATCTCGAAGGAGCCCGATTTCAAATTTTCGGCAGTGGCCGTGTGGCGGTATTGCAAGTTGAGGCAACGCATCGTGGTCGTCGGCGCCGGCGCCGGGGCATTTGCATTTGTCAAGCATTACCGCGAGCTGAATACCGATGACGAGATCACCGTATTCAGCAAGGAACCGGCAGCCTTTTACAACCGCATCATGCTGCCCGACTACATAAGCGGTGCAATGGGGTGGTCGCAGCTCCTGCGCATGCGGGACGGCGGCGAAGCCGAGTGCCGCATCACCGTGCACCGGGGTACCAGCGTCGAACGCATCGACCGGGAGCGGAAGACGGTGACCGACAGCCTTGGCCGAGAGCATGCGTATGACCTGTTGGTGATGGCTACGGGGAGCCGCGCCTCCACGTTGAAGGATTTACCCGCAATGGCGGGCCTGTTTACGATGCGCAGCCGGCGCGATGCCGATGATTTTCTGGCGCACATCGACCCCAAGAAAGGCAAAGTAGTCATTATCGGCGGCGGTTTGCTGGGCATCGAACTCGCGGCATCGCTCCAGGAACTCCGCGTGGGCAGTTGCATCCTGCAGCGGTCATCCCGCCTGATGGATCGGCAGCTGGATGTGCTCGGTTGCCAACTGCTGCACGAGGAATTGGTCGAAAAGGGCATCGAGGTACTGTTCAACGATGAGGTGGAGCGCTTCGTCGGCAACGGGCAGATACGCGGTGTGCGCCTCAAGAGCGGCGGCGAAATTGCCTGCCAGGCGGTGGTGATGGCCATCGGCACCACGCCGAACATTGAGCTTGCCAAGGCCAGTGGCTTGGCCTGCAAGCGTGGGGTGCTGGTTGATGAATACCTGCGTACGGCTGATCCGGATATTTTTGCCATTGGGGAGATCGCGGAGTTTAATGGCAAGCTTTATGGGATCACCGCCGCGGCCGAACAGCAGGCCGCGGTGGTAGCTCGGTATGTGAGTGGGGATATCGGCGAGCCCTACGCGGGCTCGCTGCCGATGAACCTGCTCAAAGTGCGGGGCACCGAGTTATGTTCCATCGGCCTGCCAGAAGTGCCCAATAACGATGGAGCCTACGAGGAGGTGGTATTCATCGATAAGGCCAAGCGGTATTACAAAAAGTGCATCGTGCACAAAGACCGGCTGGTGGGTGCTATATTGATCGGCGATAAAAGTGAGTTTGCCGAGTTCAAACACCTCATCGAACAGCAGATCGAACTCTCCGATAAGCGGCTGGAGCTGTTGCGCTCGGGTAAGCCGGTGACACCGGTGTTGGGCAAGGTGGTCTGCTCCTGCGGAAATGTGGGTGAAGGAAACATCACCCAGGCCATCAGCAACGGATGCACAGACCTGAAGGCGCTGTGTGAGGCATCGGGCGCAGGCCTGGGCTGCGGGAGCTGCCGACCCGAAGTGCAGGCGATACTGGATCGGATAGCCGACACCGAAATACAGGAGACGATGCGGAAAGCGGTTTAACGCAACATGGAACATACACACGCATATATCATTCCGTTCAGGGGCGGCATCGTATCGCCGGGTCAGCTCAATACGATCCTCGACCTGCTCACGGGCATTGGGGTATCTGATGTGCGCTTCGGCCTTCGCCAGGATATGATCGTGAATATCCCGGCCAAACAGCTGACCCCATTCGTGGAGGCGTGCAATCAACACCGGATCCCGGCATACCCCTATGCCGACGCGCCACCCAATATCGTTAGCTCCTATCCGGCGGTCAACATCGCCATCGATGACACCTGGCTGCGCGAAGGGGGGTATAAGGATGTGTTCGACCTGTTTGACTATACACCCCGGCTGAAGGTGAACATCTGCGATCAGCAACAGACCTTCGTGCCGCTCTTCACCGGCCACATCAATTGGATCACCTCGTCGTCCGCCCACTATTGGCACCTCTGTATTCGGTTCCCAAAGGGAAGCACCTACTATTACTGGCCCGAATTGGTATATACCAACGATATTGCACGGGTATCCAAAGCGCTGGAACACACGATCCTCCGATGGAACGAATCCGGCCAGCACGAGGCGGCTGTACGGGGGAGCGAGCTGCATGCCCTCGTGCGGAAACGGGTTACTTATATCGCAAAGCCGCAGGACGAGCCGATCCAGCCACCGCGGTTCGCCCTGCTGTACTACGAAGGCTTCAATAAGAGCGATAACACCTACTGGCTGGGCATTTACCGGCGCAACGAATTGTTCAGCGTATCCTTCCTGAAAGACATCTGCCTGGTGTGCCAGCAGACGAAGGTGGCCCAGCTGTACACCACACCCTGGAAAAGCATCGTGATCAAAGACATTGCCGCCGGGCAGCGAGCGCTGTGGGGGCATGTGCTGAGCAAACACCGCATCAATGTGCGGCATGCAGCCAATGAGCTGAATTGGCAGATCGAAGACAACAAGGACGATGTGGCGGCATTGAAGCAGGCCATCATCCACTATTTCGACCGGGGAGATGTGCGCACCTATGGGCTTTGCTTCGCCATCCAGACGCGGCCGCGTTCCAGTATGTTCGGCTCCATTGTGATCCGGAAGCTTCCCGACCGCCTGAAAGCATTCGGTTCATCCGAACGGTTCGATATCCTGTATACGAAAGACTTCAACCCCAATGCGAATGAACTGCTGTCTTTCAAAAAAGGCATACCGAAGGAAGCCATCGGCAAGAACCTGGTGTCCCTCTGCAATTTGTTCTATTTCCACAACGAGCATCCGTTGGACCTGGCATCGGAAGATCATGCGAAGCCCGCTTCAGTGGTGGCCGAGTCGAGGCGCGTTTACCAATGCCAGGCATGCCTGACGGTATATGACCCAACGGCGGGCGATGAGGCGCAGGGGATTGCCCCCGATACGGCGTTTGCAGCGCTGCCCCAACAGTATCGCTGCCCCGTCTGCGAGGCAGACAAACAAGCCCTGAAGGAAGTCGCCGCCGAAACGTTGTTTGATGAAATACCGCATGTTTGAGGGGGTATACGGTAGTCTGGACATACCGAAAGATATCGGATTTCGGCACGCGGGAGCCAAGCGTTCAGGCGGGAGGCCGTCGTTGCATTTGTTTGCAAAGCCTTTTTTATGCGCGGATCAAGACGTTCCGCTGCGCTTTACTTCGTGATCCGCTTGGTCTGCTGCTGGCAGGCCGCGGGCTTTCCGCCGGCTTGAGGCGGAAAGCCCGCGGCAATAGATGGCAAGGGAGCAGCCCAGCCGGATTCGTTTTGACGGGCTGGAAGAGGCACTAAATTCTGGAGTATGTCCAGACGGTAGCGCTTTGCGTGAACCCAAAATTTGTGTATTTTCGAAGAATGAAACCTGTCATGTCAGCGCCTTGCATAACAGGCGATGAACATGCAGGTTCCATGAGGCCATTAAGAACAGATGATTATCGAATGAAACCCACCATCACGATTGAATACTGCCCCAAGTGCGGATGGTTGCTGCGAGCGGCCTACATGGCATCGGAGCTGCTCACCACGTTTACCGACGAGCTGCAGGGGGTAAGCCTCTGTCCATCGGAGACAGGCGGTAAATTCTGCATGTATGTCGACGGGGTGCTGATCCTCGATCGCAAGGTGGATGGCTTCCCCGAAATCGCTGCGCTGAAACGGCTGGTCCGCGACCGCGTGGCGCCGGATAAGGATTTGGGGCATACGGACAAGAAGTAGACCATGATCGGGGTAGACGAGGCAAAAGCGATTATACGACAGCGGGTCACCCCCCTGGAAGCCCGAAAGATGACACTGGTGCAGGCGCTTGGATGTGCGCTCGCCGAAGATTGTCATGCCAAAGGAGATTTCCCGCCGTTCCGCCAATCGGCAATGGATGGCTATGCCTTCCATTTTGCGGATCGTGCCGCGCATGGCCCATTGCGTGTGGTGGGCGAGGTGGCTGCAGGGAGCCGGACCGCCCATACGTTGGCCGCTGGGGAGGCCATGCGGATCTTCACTGGGGCACCGTTGCCGGATCGTGCGGATACGGTGGTGATGCAGGAGTACGCCCGGGAACAGGATGGCATGCTGGTCATTGAAGACGATCGGCTAACACCGGGAACCAACATGAGGCCGCAGGGGTCTGATATCAAGAACGGACAGCTGGCGATGCGCAACGGGACAGTGCTGACCCCCGCAGCCATCGGTTTCTTAGCGGGCATCGGGATAACGGAGGTCGCCGTAGTCCCCAAGCCGAGGATAGCCATCGTGGTCACGGGCGACGAGTTGCAGGCGCCCGGTACGCCGTTGCAACACGGACAGGTATACGAGTCTAATTCCCTTACGCTGTGCGCGGCATTGCATCAATTTCACATGGCCGATATCGTGGTCACACAGGTGGAAGATGATTTGGAGCTGATTAGCGGGCGACTTGCAGCGGCATTACGTGAAGCGGACCTGGTGCTGGTTGCGGGAGGCATCAGCGTGGGCGACCACGACTATGTGAAGCATGCACTGCAGCGGTGCGGCGTGGAGGAGCAGTTTTATAAGGTGCGCCAGAAGCCGGGCAAGCCGCTGTTTTTTGGCATGAAAGACCGTATGCCGGTCTTCGGCCTGCCCGGAAATCCGGCCTCCGTGCTGGTGTGTTTTTACGAGTATGTGGTGCCTGCCTTAGCGGAACTGACCAATCGGCAACTGATGCCCGCGCCCGTTCGCCTGCCTCTTGGCGGTGACGTAGTGAAAAAACAGGGACTGACGTACTTTCTCAAGGGCCATTACGAGGAGGGGGCGGTACAGATTCTCTCCGCGCAGGAGTCGTACCGGCTTCGCTCATTCGCGGTATCGAATTGCTTGGTCCGGTTGCCCGAAGAGATGGAGGTGGTCAATAAGGGTGAGCTGGTGGAGGTACATCCGTTGCCGTGACATACGCACGTTCCATGAGGCCGCTGAAAACAAACAAATACGAATGAAACCTGCATGAGCAAAAAAAATAGACATGCAGGTTCCATGAGGCCACTGAAAACAAACAAGTACGAATGACACACGCGATCAAGAATATTTTTGTAGCCGGACCGATCTCTCCGGCCTTCATCGCCGAGCGCATCGCTGCACACAGCAGCAAGGTCGATATCGGCGCACACAGCATCTTCCTGGGCCAAGTACGGGCGGATGCCATCGGGGATAAAACGGTGGCTGCCATCGAATACACGGCCTATGAAGACATGGCCTGTCAGCAGATGCACCGCATCCGCGAGGACCTCTTTGGCCGCTTTCCGCTCACTTGCATGCATGTGTATCACAGCCTGGGGCGGGTGGATGTGGGGCAGCAATGTTTGTTTGTCTTCACTTCGGCGGTACACCGCCGCGCGGCGCTTGATGCATGCGATGAATTGGTGGAGCGCATCAAGCGTGAGCTGCCCATCTGGGGCAGGGAGGTATTGGTGGATGACACCTATCAATGGAAGGTAAATACGTAAGGTATGGTAGACATTACCCATAAGATCAGCAGCTTGCGCAGTGCGGTGGCGGTGGCGACGGTTAGCGTGTCGAAACCGGAGACCATGGAGGCGGTAAACAACCGGACCGTCCCCAAGGGCGATGTACTGGAATATTCCCGCGCGGCGGGACTGCTGGCCATCAAGAAGACGAGCGACGTGATCCCGGATTGCCATCCCCTGCCCATCGAGTTTGCGACGATCACTTATGAGGTGATGGCTATGACCATCGTCATCCGCGTAACGGTGCGCACCATTTACAAGACCGGCGTGGAAGTGGAAGCCATGCATGGCGCGGCCATCACGGCGCTCACCATGTATGACATGCTGAAGCCGATCGATCCGGCGGTGGAGATCACCCAGATCCGGCTGGACGCCAAATCGGGCGGTAAATCCGCCTATGCCGATCAGGCTACGGATGGACTGCGCTGCGCCGTGGTGGTTTGCTCGGACAGCGTGTCTGCCGGAAAGAAACAGGATGCTGCCGGCAAAACGGTGGTGCAGAAACTGGGGCAATACGGACTGGAAGTGGCGCACTATGCCGTCATTCCCGACGAGCTGGAGGCCATCCAAGGCACGGCCCGGGAGCTGAGCGATGCCGGTTACCAGCTGGTGATATTCACCGGCGGTACAGGGCTCTCGCCGCGGGATGTCACGCCCGAAGCGATCGCTCCCCTGCTGGACCGGGAGATACCGGGCATCATGGAGGCTGCCCGTGCCTACGGGCAGCAGCGGACGCCTTATGCGATGCTCTCGCGGGGAGTGGCCGGTTTCATGGGCCATACGCTGGTGCTCACGTTACCCGGATCTACACGTGGTGCCGCGGAGACCATGGATGCACTCTTTCCGTACATCATCCACATTTTCAGGGTGGCGGGTGGCATGCGGCATGATCATGTATAACAATGGAAACGATCGGCGCAGTGCTTTGTGGCGGGAGGAGCTCGCGGATGGGGACGGACAAAGGCCTGCTGCTCCACGATGGGCAGCACTGGGCTGGGCGAGCATATGAGGTGCTGCAGGCAGTGGTGCCCCGGGGGGTGCTGTCGGTCAATGCGCAGCAACGGACCGCCTACGGCGCGATTTTTACGGCAGCGGCCTGTGTGGAAGACGATGGGGAGCTGCCGATAGGCGGACCACTGCGCGGGTTGCTGAGCGTCCATCGGCGGTTCCCGACAGCCAACGTGCTGGTGCTGGCCTGTGACCTGGTCGATATGGAGACATCGGTATTGCAGCGGTTGATGGATCGGTTCACCCAGGAGCCCAGCACGGCCCTCGTGTTTGTACACGATGGGGTGCCCCAGCCGTTGTGCGGCGTATATGCCGCGCCTGCGCTGGCAGCTGTCGCCGATCGTGTGATGGCCGCTGGATTGGTCCGTAATAGCATGATGCACGTATTGGAATTCGTCGGCGCGGCGACCTTGCCCTGCCCCGTGGGATTCGAGCATTGTTTCAACAATTATAACAGCCCATGACCGAGCACGATACACCTCTTCCGCAGCAGCGGAGTCCGTTTGGCAGGCTGCGGCTATATTACCTATTGGCCCTGAGCGCGATTGCGATGAGCATGGTGGCAGGTCAGCTGCTCGTGCAGCATCACCTGCATCAGCAGGAAGATGACGCCCGTCTCATCAACATGGCCGGCAGGCAGCGCATGCTGGGCCAGCAGATCGCCAAACTGGCACTTGAACTGCAAGTACGCAGGGACCGCGCTGGCCGGGGGGAGGTCTTGGATCAACTGCACAGCGCGCGCGCCGAATGGCAGTCGGCGCAGGAAGCACTCTCGCGGGCGGGCGGTGTATTGACCGAGAGCGCGCCCCATTTCACGACCATCATGCAGGCCAGCGGAATGCTTTGCGCCGAGCTGGAGCGGCAGCTGACGGTCGATTATGCGGTGTTGGAACCATCCGTGACGGAAATCTTGCAGCATGAGGGCCCATTCCTCGCCGCCATGGAGCGCACCGTGCAGCGCTTCGAAACCCAGGCCGCAGGCAAGGTGACCCGCCTGAGACGCATTGAATATTGGTTGCTGGCCATCGCGCTGACCATTATCGCACTGGAAATCGCGCTGATCTTCATTCCCACCACCCGGCGCATCAGCGAAACACTGGTCCGGCTGATCAAATCGGAGCGAGATGCCCAACAGATGAGCAAGGAGATCGGCGCCCTGTACGGTTCACTCGAAGCCTCCTACAAGCGAATATCGGCCATTTCGATCCCCGTTTCCACGCCAAAACTGGTCGCCCGGGCTGACCGTGGCGGCAGCGTGACCGACGTATTGCCCGTATTGGGAAAGGTGTTGGGGCCGACTGTGCTGGGCATGCAGGGCAGCACCATCGCGGCTTGGGTGGGCATCGAGGGGGAGGCCGGGGAGGATTTCATGGACGAGCTGATCGAAACCGTATCCGACGGGAAAAACTGGTCTCGCGAATTGGTGATCAAAGACGGTGAAGGAACAAACCGATACGTGGATACCCACATCATCCCCATCTACGCGGAAGACGGGCAGGTCGCCCACTTGGACATCATGATGGCAGACCTGACCATGAAAAGACAAGCCGAGCAGGGGATTTACCGGAAAGACCGGGCCGAGATCGAACGGAAGATCAACGAGCAGAAGTTTCGGTCGGTATTGGTGCTCGAAGGGCAAGAGGAAGAGCGCAAGCGCATCGCGATGAACATCCATGACGGCATCGGGCAGCTGCTGACCTCGCTCAAATTCCAGCTGGCCGCCATCAACATCGCCCGGCCGCAAGAAGCGGAACAGAAGCTTGCCGAAATCGATCAGGTGGTGAAGGAGGTGATCCAAGAGGTCCGGCGGGTGACATTCAACCTCAATCCGCCGGTACTCAGCGACTACGGACTGGCTGCCGGACTGAAAACATTGGTGCAGGAAATCGATCGCATAAGCGGGGCGAGGATCACCTTTGCCAATGAAACGGGCTTCAACGAACGGATGGCTTCCAAGGTGGAGAACAACGTGTTCCGCATTGTGCAGGAGGCGCTGAACAATGCCGTAAAATACGCGGCGTCGGCGCAGATCGACGTGGTGTTGAAACACGATGAAGCCCAATTGGCCGTGACGGTGCAGGACTTTGGCGTTGGGTTCGAGAAGCGCGATACGCATACCCTCAATGCGGACATCGGGCACGGCTTTCTCAATATGCACGAACGCGCAGCGTATATCAATGGCGACTTAGACATCCAATCAACGAAAGGCAAAGGAACCATTGTGCGGCTTTTTGTACCTTTGACGCAGAACCCGATAGGTTGATAACATGGAAAGAATTAGCGTTGTATTAGTGGATGACCATGTGCTGGTGCGGGATGGCCTCAAAGCCATGCTGGAAGCCGATGGCGAGATTACGGTGGTGGGCGAGGCGAATAACGGCTTGCAGGCCGTTGAATTGGTCAGGGAACGCCAGCCCGATCTGGCCATCATGGACATCCGGATGCCCGAGATGAATGGGTTGGACGCGTGCGCCACCCTAGCGGAAAGCCAGCTGCCAACCAAGGTGGTTATCCTCTCCATGCATGATACCGAAGAGTATGTTTTGCAATCGCTTTCTGCCGGCGCATGGGGCTATTTGCTCAAAGATACCGACAAGAGCGAGTTTATCAAGGCCATCAAACAGATCCACCACGGTAGCCGCTACTACAGCGGTGCCGTATCCAATGTACTGGCGAATCAGTTGCTCAATGCTGCGAGTCCGTCCATCATCAGCAAAGCGGAGAAGAAAGATGCCTATGGCCTGTCTAAGCGTGAGAAACAGATCCTGACCATGGTGGTCAATGGTAAGCACAATAAGGATATCGCCGAGTTGCTCGGCAAAAGTGTACGGACCGTGGAGACCCACCGGTTCAATATCATGAAGAAACTGGCCGTCAACAATGCCGTGGACATGATCAATAAAGCCATGAAGGAAAACATCGTATAATGGACGCCTTTGCGAATGATCGGATAATGCCGCAACGGATATCGATGATCACCCGTATCGACAAGGACAACTTGGTGCGGGTGTTCGTAAAGGGGGGTATGGTATCCCCCTGGGACCTGCGGGTGATCTTACAGGCATCGGCATCGCTGGGGAATGAATTTGTCCTATTCGGGTCGAGGCAGGATATCCTGTTTCCGGTGTCATTCGGCGGACTGGATCTGGTGGCCAAGCAATTGGAGGGCCAGCATATCGATTTCCGGCAGGGGCATCGTGAGCTGTTCCAAAACATCGCCAGCAGTGCCGTTACCATCGGTATCACGGAAACGACCCCCTGGCTGGACCTCGCCACGTACCGCTCGGTATTGGATTCGTTTCGGGTGCCGCCGAGGCTCAAGATCAACATCACCGATCCGAAACAAGCACTGATTCCGCTGTTTACAGGCGATTTGAACTTCGTGGCGTCTGCACGGCCGCATTACTGGTACCTTTATCTTCGGAACGACCATACGGGTGACCGCCTCGAGAAGTGGCCCACCCTGGTCAACAGTCGGGATATCGCCAGACTCTGTGATTTTTTGGATCAGCGGCTGCTGCGCGACCCCAAAGCAACTATACCCGATCTGGTAGTAGGACTTGCAGAGCAAATCAAGCTGGATACGGTGGTGACACGGGATCCGCTGGTGCTGCCATCGCCGTATTTCCCCTATTATGAGGGGCTCGAACCGCTGGAGCATGACGAATGGTGGCTTGGTTTATATTGGAGAAACAACCGGTTCAGCATCCCCTTCCTCGAGCAGGCATGCCAGCTGTGCATCGACCAGCACATCCCGTATTTCTACCTGACCCCCTGGAAGTCGTTCGTGGTGAAACCCATCCGGGAGCATGATCGCTTGCTGTGGAATAAGATGATGGGCGGCATGGGCATCAACATGCGCCACTCAAGCCTTGAACTCAACTGGCACATCCCGGTGCTGGACGAAGACGCCCTCAAGCTCAAGCAGTTCTTGGTGAGTGAACTGGACCAGCAGGATATTTGCACGCACGGACTGACATTCAGTGTCATTACCGGCAATGATACGCGTTGGTTTACCAGCATCGTCATCCAGAAAAACCAATCGCTTAGCAATAGTCAAACGCCAGTATTTGACTTGTACTTTGCGCGGGAATTCAACCCCAATACGCTGCAGTATACCGAATATGCCAAAGGTGTAACGAAGGAGGTTATTCCGGCGTTGCTGGTAGAGCTCAGCAAAGCATATTATACGCAATCTCATCAATAACGCCCCAGCGCCTATCGGCGTCCACCGAACACCTGCACCCAATAGTTACCCTCGTGGGCGATGGCCATTTCGCGGTACGAATCGCGCATGATGTTGACACAGTGGCTCGGACTTGCCAACCATTTTTGGATGACGGTCTTCAGGTCAAACTTGCCGAAAGCAATATTTTCGCCATAAGAAAGCACCTCCGAAGCATCGGATATATACGCTGCGGTGACCAGGCGATGGTAGACGTTTTCGCCCGATGGACTCGTATGGCTGAAGTAATTGTTTGCTTGCATGTCCCGCGCATGAGCCAGCGCAGCATCGTAAAGCCGGGCATTCCAGGTGACCTTGCTGGCTGTAGGCGGCATGTGCTGATCGCCGCAATCACAGCCTTTTTGCCGCCAGGCATTGATCTCGGCCAGTGCCAGCACGGCGATGGAGTCGGTCGCTATCGTGTCCTGCGGAAGGTATCCATCAGGTTGTTCAGTGGCACCCGGCGACGTCGGCATGAGGGGTTCCAGCACCTCATCGGCCCGTGGCTCACAGGAAGACAGCACTACAAACAAGCAGATAATTGCCTGAACCACGCGCTTTAACATAGGTAGCTGTTAAATTTCTTGCAATAAAAGCAATATTTCTAATTAATGCAAGGTTTTTCTGTTATTCATTGCGTCGAGCAATGCATTGACGTCCTTCGGCCGGAGTACACCCGGGTATTTAAAGAGGATTTCAAAATGTTCATTGATCAGCACCCAGGTCGGGAAGGCCAATCGGCCATCCACGTTGCCCAGCGCATAGGACAGCTCATGGAGCCCGGTGGAAACCCCGGTGGCGTTAAATTGATACGTGCTGCCATTAAACGCGATGGGTGCTTTTGATTCGGCATCAACTTCCGTGAAGTAAAATTGCGAAGCGGCTTGTTGGAAGCTCTTGTTTTTCTTCAATTGCGCTTTTTGCAGGTGGCAATACGTGCACCAACCGGTTGTGATCAGGATCAGCGCGGGTTTAGGATGGATGCGTATGCTATCCGTCAGGTCGCCGATGGGTGTCGCAGCGACCTGACTCCTGGCACCACCGGTCAAGGAGATCATCAACACGAGCAACATCAATCTTTTGACGGATAGCATATGCCTCCTTATCGTTAAGATAACCTTAGTAAAAGCTATACCGGATACCAACAAATCCCCTTGCCCCTTGGTTTGGCCCAAAGACATATGAAGGATCGAAGGTAAGCCCGTAAGGATTTTCGGCCGTCACCATGGCCTGTCCGTTTCCGTCAAATTCAACCTGCTTGTCAAACGGATCATTTGCACGGGCGATGATAAACGGGTTCCCCTTGTTCGGTGTCCAGTTCAGCAGGTTCTTTATCCCGCCGTAGACTTCGATCCCATTGCCGAAGGATTTGCTCAGCTGGATGTTCTGGATGCTCCACCAGGGCGAAAATTCCGAGCGCGGATCCGCAGCACTGAGCAGCGGCAAGCGCATCGGGCCATACAGGTTTCCGGTGTAGTCCAAGGTAAGCCCCAGGCGCTTCAGCGTATAGCTGGCGCTCCAAACGCCGGTAAATTTCTCGGTAAACAGCTGCTGTACCTTCTGGCCTGCCTCTTCGCTGTACACATCCATGGCCGTGGCACCCGCTGTCAGCTTGAGTCCGTTCATCAACGCAAGGTCAACATTCAGCGACACCCCCTGTGAGATGGCGTGGCCATCCAAGTTGCCAAAGGATATCCTGGTAGCGTCGGTATCATAGTCCGCGATGATTTTATTGTTGAAATAGGTGTAAAACACCGTAGCATCAAAACCGATGATCCCCCCGCTGCCCAGCGGCACTTTCTTCACAAAATTGAGGTTGCCATTCCACGATGTTTCCGGCTTGAGGTCGCCCTCAAACACCACCTCCCGCGCGCCGGTCAGCGCCGAGTGGTCCTCCGTGAACACGTTGGCTACGCGATAACCGTTTCCGAAACTCAGCCGCAAGATGTTATTCTTATTGGTAGAACTCCATTTATAATTGGCACGCGGGGTTAGGATACTGCCATGGATGGAATTGTAGTCATAACGGGCGCCCAGCAATAATTTGTGATTTTCGTTGAGGCTGATCTCATCCTGGAGAAATACGCCCGGAAGCTTCGTATGCGTCGGCTTGTTGATGTCCGTGTTATCCTGCTGAGCGGTGACGGGCGTACTGTCGTCATAATACGTATACCGATAAGTCATCCCAGCCAACAGATCATGGTTGCCTGCGGGTTTATTCCACGTCACCTGTCCGAAGCCAATGTACTGGTCAGCCAAAAAAGGCGTACTTCCGTACACGCTGTTTTGGTCGTGCCCATTCGCGCTGAACATGACCATGATGTGTTCCTTGACGGGCAGTTGGTAGGTGCCGAACAATTCCCATCGGCTGGTGTATATGCTTTCGCCGTACACCTCGTCCGTACCCCGGTACTGCGGCCCCCAATTCATCTCACCACCCCAGCGGTCTTCATAGATATACCGCGCCGCAAAGGAAAAAACACGATTTTCGGGTCGCTCAAAATTCCACTTGTTGAATACGGATATGCGATGCTGCAAGGTCAGATCCGTAAAATTGTCGTTGTTATTATCAATCGTGTTTTGGTAGTTAAAGTAGTTGGCCCCGAGGAGGGACTGGACCTTGTCGCTGACGTTGACTTTGACGGCAACATCCGCATTGATCTCGCCCCAGCCGGTACCGAAGGCATCCACCGCCAGTAAGGGTGTCGTCCGCGGATTTTTGGTGATGATATTGATCAGTCCGCCGACGGCTTCACTGCCGTAAAGCGTCGACGCCGGACCCTTGACGATCTCTACCCGGTCGATCAGCGACTGCGGGATGCCGCTGAGCCCATACACGGTAGACAGGCCGCTCACGATGGGCATGCCGTCGATCAGCACCATCGTATAAGGGCCTTCCAGCCCATTGATGTGGATATCCCCCGTATTGCAGATGTTGCAGTTGAGCTGAGGTCTGACGCCATTGATGTTCTGCAAGGCATCGAACACCGAAGGGGAGGGATTAGCCTTGAAAAACTTAGCCGAGTACACTTCCACCGGTACCGGGCTGTCCAGCTTGGATACTTCTTTCATCGTACCGGATACCACCACTTCATCGAGGGAGGCACTTTCATCGGTCAACACGATATCTTTTGTGGTCGGCGTAGTGCCGTTGGTCCGGATCTTCGTACTATGCGGTTGGTAGCCGACATATTTTACTTCCAATTCCCAGTTGCCGGCGGGGACACCCGTCAGCGCATAGGTGCCCAGGCTATCGGCAGTCGTGCCAATCTTCAGGGCGGGAAGCGCAACAGTCGCATAAGGGACGGCGGTCCCGCTTTTATCGGTAACAGTGCCCTTGATAGACGATGTCTGGCCATAAGCGGCGGCCGTAAAAAGCGTCAGCAGGGAAAAATACAGTATAGTCAATTTGGTGCGCATTGGATGAATGTAAAAGCGTCTAACGGATCATGATCATATAGCTGATAATCAACTATATCTGACCATGTGTGATGTGTTGCCTCCGTGGGGATGCAAACCTGTGGAGGCGATTCTACTGAACTCGAAGGAAAAGGCGTTAGACGCTTTGGGGCGGGCCCCTTAAATATGCATAATGAAGATCTTTTGTTTCCAGTCCGCGTGCCCGATAAGGAAGATACGCCACGTGTATAGGCGTAATGACCGGCTGTACATAATGGGTAAATTGCGGTTGGATGAAATTGCCATGGAAGATGACATCCAATAAATGGATCTCCGTATCCGAATGGTGATGCTTCGTCGCATCCGGGTCTTTATTGAGGTTATAGGGGTGGGTGTGGATGACGATCCGTCCGTCAGCGGTTTTATGCTTATGCATGAACACCGTGCCGCTGGCGACAATCAAGCAGAACAAGATCGCTTGAAATAAGGCTATTTTCGGACGGATGCTGTTATTCCACATCGGAATCTGATAAAAAATGGACCGTTACTCACAAAATTACACCAAATGGCATGATCCTCACGCCCAAAGTTGTATTATGTTGGATACAATGGCACAAAAATAGCCAAAGGTTTGGCTGAATCAGCAATAAATAATTGTTAAGTTTAGATCAGCCGGTTATTTTCGTCCGGAAATACCAATACGGGCTGATATTTCTTGGCCTCCTCGAAGTCCATGAGCGCATAGGAAATGATGATGACAATATCACCCACCTGCACCAAGCGGGCGGCCGCGCCGTTGAGACATACGATGCCCGACCCGCGTTCGCCTTTAATCACATAGGTTTCGAAACGTGCGCCGTTGTTATTGTTGACGACCTGCACCTTCTCGTTGGCAATGATATTTGCCGCATCCATCAAATCTTCATCAATCGTGATGCTTCCCACATAGTTCAATTCCGCCTGTGTGACGCGTACCCGATGGATCTTGGATTTCAATACCTCGATAACCATGGTGCAAAGATACGGAAAATAAAAATAAGGTTTGCTTTGCGTTTTTGTCGGATTAGTGTTAATTTAGCGTTTCCTACGCGGTAATCTGGCTTTTACCATCCATCAGACAGTTTCCTGTTACATGTACACTCCACCCGCTCAGTACCTTCTCCATACTTGCTTCGTACCTACTCCGCTATGAACCCATCATGAACCAATGGTAAATCCATGGTGAGTCCATGTTTTTCCGCAAAAAGGTGGACTCACTATGGACTCAAGGTGGACTCACCTTGGACTCACTACGAAGAAGGTAGCAAGGTGATATGTAGCATGTATGGGGATGCTCCGAGTGGGGCGCCGGCTATCCGGTGCAAATCATCAGGGAATGGTGGAAATCAGTTGACAACCCAAAGCTAATGTATTTGGACGATGATTCCAATTTTTTATACTTTCTGTAGTAATATTATCGACAACGGCACGTTCGAATATACCTTTTCACGTCGCAAATTTTTACTTTTTTTGCGACAAAATATATCTCTAAATGCATATAAAATATTGATAATAAAACAATTAATAAAATAAAAAAAGCCAAGGGGGGTTCGCTATTTTTTATCGAAGATTTTCTGCATATCGGTATAGCTCTCGGTCATTATCAGCAGCCCTACACCGTTATACGTTTGCATTAATTTTTGGTTAAATTTAAGGTGTTCGGTTGATGTTCATCGATATCGTTCTATCTTTGATAGTGGATAAAGGCTAATGTATAACTTTATGTTTCTCTGTCACAAAACAACTGTTAAAGCCGCCCTCATAACACACCCGAATCACTGACAGACAGTGCGCTCTTTGATGCGTTTTCTGATTTCGGGGTGAAAAATATGTTGCCAAGGTTAGGATCGGACAGCTGGACAGATTGAAGGGCCATTATGCGATACCAACATACTAGCTTAATTTCGTGCCAATGCTTTTTCAAATCTCTCCTATAAACAGCAAAAGTACTCCCTATCTAAGATGCCTGAGTTCAATCTTATCGCTAGTATTCTGTTTTTCAGTAAAAGCTCAGGAAGTGTATCTCCAAAGTGGGTACACTAACTTGATTATTCATTCATTCACCAAAATCTCTCCATCTATTTTATTTGCAAACCCCTTACAGGGTATGAGACCCGAGAAAATGGTAGCGGTAAGCGACTCTGTATATTTTGCATCATTTTATACGTTTGGTCCCACGACGGTTAGGCTTCATGTGCTGGACAAAGACTATCCCTTTGCAGTATTGCCAAACCATACATCTACGATAAAAATCAGTGGGAATGGGAACGCAATCGATTTTTTGTATTCAGGGCCTTTTAAGGAAATATTTGAAGAGTCTGAATCCATTTATAATTTGACTGGCAAAGGTTATTATAAACACATCCCCAAAGCAAAAAAATATGAGTCGGCCCTGGATTATCGGGACGCGCAGCTAACGCGGGTTAACAGCGTATTATCAGCGTTTAATCCTATTCTCAATTCATCAACAGCAAAGACGTTTTTCTCTAATTCTTTCCGGATGTTCATGCTGACGCCTTTATGCGAATACCCACGGCACATCATTCTAAGTAATCAAAACGCTGGGATGGACTCTTTAGAAGCTCATCAGCAAATTCCTTCCCGAAATTTAGACTACTATTCTGGAATAGTTGATTCACATTTAGCAGATACTGCATCGCTCCTTTCCGGAGCACACTATGAATTTCTGAATGCGATGGCAAAAGATACGCTTCTCGGCCTGCCGCATATAAGTGATGTCGATATTAATCAATACAAAGCGAGATTGATTGACAATTTTGAACCCATTTTTGATGCTAAGGATAACCTTTTTTTCGATATGATGATTGCAAATGCGTTCATTGATCAAATCAGCCGGGGTGTATCGCTTTCGGATCGCCAAATCTTTGATATCATTGATTATTTTAAAAACCCTGAAATTCCAAATTATATATTTCACGAGCATAAAAGGAGCTTGGTTGCGAGAGAACAAAGCAGTAGTAGGTTTTATCTTCCTTTCGAACAAGACAGTACAGTTATGGAATCGATTTTAGAAGATATTAAAAATAAAGTCGTAGTGCTTGATTTTTGGGCAACATGGTGTGGGCCGTGTATCGAAGCATTCGGTGAGTCAAAGCCAGTGAAGGAAGAGTTTGCGGACAAAGAGGTGGCATTCGTCTATGTCACAGATGAAACATCCGACGTGCAGAAATGGCATGAATTTGTTGCCGTATTGGGCGGCGAGCATTATTATATTTCACGTAAGCAAATGTTGGCTTTATATGATGAGTTCGGCTTTTCTTCCATCCCGGCTTATCTGATATATGATAAGCATGGGGGATTAATAGAAATGACTATTGGATACATGGGAAACAAACGGCTTAAAGAGGTCATCAGCAAATTGCTTGATTGATGAGCATGCTTCACAGCAACACATTATCAATCAGCCGCACGCCATCCACCCACGCGGCTACCAAGGCCACCAGGTTCCGGCCAGACCCCTCCTGTACTTCCTGAAAGGTGTCGGCATCGTAGATCGCGAAATATTCCAGCTGGACACCGGGGCTGTTTTCTAATGTTTTGATCGCGTTTTTCCGTAGGGCTTGCAGGGTGTGGCTATCCCTATCGGCTTTCGCCTGGCGCAACGTGCGATACAGTGCCAGCGCCTGTCTACGTCCCTGTTCCGTCAGCCGCACATTGCGTGAACTCATGGCCAGTCCATCCGGCTCGCGGATGGTCGGGCACATTTCCAGCGTCACGGGCAACTGCAACGTGTCCACCATATATGCTACCACCCGGTATTGCTGGAAGTCTTTCTGGCCGAAGCAGGCCACGTCCGGTTGCACCGCATCGAAAAGCTTCTTCACCACTTGGGTGACGCCTTGGAAATGCCCCGGGCGATGCAGCCCCTCTAACACATCATCCAGTCCGCCGAGGTCGAGGTGCCATTGTTCACCGGGGGCATATAGTTCCTCCACCTCCGGTTGGAAAAGCACATCGCATTGGGCGTCTCGCAACAGGGCGGTGTCCCGCTCAATGGGGCGGGGATATTTCTCCAGGTCTTTGGGGTCGTTGAACTGCGTGGGGTTTACAAAGATGCTGCATACCACCACGTCGGCCAATTTCTTGGCGTGGTTGACAAGTGCAATATGGCCTTGGTGCAGTGCTCCCATGGTCGGAACGAAAGCAATGCGTAGGCCGTTGTGCCGGTAACGCTGCAGGTGCGTATGCAGTGTGTTTTTGGTTTTAAAAGTTTTCACTGAATAGAATTTGCAACAATAATGGTAAACCCTAGATTTGAAAGGTATATCAGCCGGATTTCAATTGGTTCCTCAATTGGTATACCGACTCGGTGTCGAGAAATTCGGAAAATCCCTTTTTTGCCAACCCTGCCACCAACTTTTTGTCTCCGCGTCAACGATTAGGTTCACTTGACGAAACGGGTTTTGTTCTTATTCCACCAAGACGCATTGACTTCGTCAGCTAATTGGTCTGCATCGGCCTGGGTGGCTTTGTTCTTGGCAACGGATTCCAAATAATTGATGTAATCAATCAAGCGCTGCAAGCCAAAGCTATCAATTGCCGATGATAGCGTAATCTTGATCTGGTTGTCTTCAATGCGTTCTATTACCATAGTGGTACAAATTTATGAAAACAAAGCTTAAATCAAGCATGGAAAATAACATTCGGATTCAACAATACAGATGGTGTCTTCACGCAAAAAATAAATGCCGGGGAGATTCTTGCAACAATGCTTTGGTCTTAGCTGTTTTCAACAGGTTGATCCGTTTTTTGTTTGGCAAAAATGATAATTTTTTATGTTATCTCGTCATGCATCGGTGTAACTAATTGGTATATTGATAAAAATTGATTATCTTTGCAAACCGATTTTACTTTTCTAATACAAATTAAAAACAATAAATTGGAGATGGCAAAAACGAAGATTCTGTTTGTTACCCACGAGATGTCGCCTTTCCTCGAACTAAGTAAAATTTCTGAAATCACCCGCCAGCTGCCACAGGCCATGCAGGAAAAAGGTTACGAAATCCGCATTCTGATGCCGCGCTTCGGGAACATCAACGAGCGCCGAAACCGATTACATGAAGTCATCAGGCTTTCGGGGATGAACATCGTTGTGGATAACAACGACAATCCGTTGATCATTAAGGTCGCATCCATTCCGGCGGCGCGCATGCAGGTGTATTTCTTGGATAATGAGGAATACTTCCAGCGGAAGCACGTGTTCTGTGATGACTGCGGCAAGTTTTTTGAAGACAACAACGAGCGTACGGTGTTTTTCTGCAAGGGTGCTTTGGAGACGGTGAAGAAGTTGGGGTGGGCGCCTGATGTGATCCATTGCCATGGCTGGATGAGCGCGTTGATACCAGCGTATGTAAAGACCGCTTACAAGAATGATCCGACGTTTAAGGACGCGAAAGTGATTTACTCGCTGTACAAGGAAGATGTCGATTTTTCCCTGGGCGAGAACTTTTCCGAAATTGCCCGAACGGGCAACATGACCACTGAGGATGTAGCGGCCTATGGCGCCGGTGATTATGTCGGATTGTATCAGGGCGCGTTGTCCTATTCCGATGCCGTTGTCTTGACGGGTGATGCAGTGGATGAACAATTGTTAAATATTGTTAAAAAGGGCGATATTCCAGCATATGAGCTAGAAGACAGCGCAGAATTCGAAAATTATTGCAACCTTTACGAACAGTTTTCAAGCGTGGAGCTGGAGACGGAAGTGGAAGCATAATTTTGAAAAAGACAGATTACTTACGAATGAATTATCATATCAAGGACTTATTGACACTGTTGATAGGTCTTTTTGTTTTGGGGGCGTGTACCAATCCATCGGGAATCGGACTGGATGTAGACCCGGAAGATCAGATTACGGGCGTGCTGACGGACACCCTTACACTGGAGGCGATCACGCTACGGGATGACAGCGCACGGTCATCCACATTCAATCAAACGGTTTTCGGTTGGTTTGCTGATCCGGTGATCGGCGAGACGGTAGCCGACCTTGCATTGGCCATCGGCAAGCCTGCTTCGGTACCCCGTATCCGGCCGGACGCTGAGATGGATTCTGTGATATTGGTGCTTCCCTACGGGGCAGAATATTTCGGGGATACGCTCAATACTGCTTTTTCCTTGCAAGTGCGTCAATTGGGAGAGCCTTATACCGACGGCACCTATTCTTCCAAACAATGGGCGGTGGGTGATGAGGTCGTCGGCACCAAGACGATCAGCCGTTTTGCATATAAGCTATCCGATAGCGTGAGCTTAACCAAATACATCGACGGCAAGGATTCCGTCGTGAAGGATATTCCGCAGCTACGCATTGCGCTTTCTGCCGCTTTCTTCAAGGAGTTGTTCAGCGAGTCGATCGATTCGGCCCAGCTTTCCACAGAGGCGGGCTTTAATGACCATGTGAAGGGGCTCTACTTGAGCGTCGACGACGCGGCAACGACGGGCATTGGCGGATTGGTGACTTTACGAGGCACGTCAGGTATCACGGGCATCGAGCTTGTCTATCGGCAGCCCAACGGGGAAGAGGGTGATGCCGCTGGAATTGATACCGTGCGCACGTTTTTGCCTACCACCATAGGCGATAGCTACACCGGATCGACCTATCAACGGATTACCTCAAGCATCAAGCGGACCTATACTGCCGAGGTGCAGGCCCAACTGGAAAACCCGACAGGAGGTTATGACCGCTTTTACCTGCAAGCGCCTGCCGGGCTTCGGACCCGATTGCGGATACCGTACATCGATTCGTTGAAAGGACGCAACATCGCGGTAAACAAAGCCGAATTGGTGCTATACGTCGATTCGGAAACACCTGAAGGTAATTTTGAACTCCAGGCACCGCGCCTTACGCTCTACCGTGAAGACATTGCCGGACAACGGCAGCCACTTCCAGACGGCGACTCCCGTTCAAGCAGCAATGGTTTTTCGGGTGATGGACGTAGCCTTTGGTATCGATATAACGGGCAATGGATGGCCTTTGGCGGCCATTTGGATAGCGGTAAAAAGCGCTATGTTTTTCACCTGACCTCCTATATTCAGGATCTGCTCTTAGGCAAAATAAATAGCAGCGAGTTTTTTGTAGCCCCTGCGGCCGCTTCTGACAATTCGGTGCCTTATTATCCCGTGTTGAATACCGGCAATCGGGCAGTCATCCAGCATGGCACAGACCCCAATCTGAAAATGAAACTGAATATTTATTATACCGAGTCCGCCAACTAATCGTACGGATTTCGACCTATAAAAGGGAGCATTCGTGAAGCGGATGCTCTTTTTAGTTGGTTGTATTGCGTAGTGGGGTCAGCTATGAACGCAAACACGGCCGCATGGTGCCAAGAAGGCGATGCGGCCGTGTTTGTCTAATGTCTAACGTCTAACGTCTCCTGTCTGATATCTAATGTCTCAAACTAACTAAAAAATCCCCAATACTTTCTTGCTGCCCTGCCCTTGGGTCCGGTTTGCTGGGAAGGAGGGTGCCGTCTTCGTATTGACTACCGGCGAGCCAACCAAGGTCATGGCACAGCGGAATCCGGTCATCGCATCGGATGCATCCTGTTGCATGTAGCGTCTTGTAGCCGGATTGAGCCAATATGCGCGGTCGTTCCATGATCCGCCTTTGTATACCCTGGCTTTATCATTGATCAATGACGTGACGCCATACAACTCTTCGTTCGTTTCGTCTGCGTGACCGCGCACGTCATGGTCGAAGCCTGCTTGTGTGGAATCCGCAGCGGCGGTTTGCAGCTCTTCCCAGGTCTGTTTTCTTGGTGCTTTGGCCGGTACCTTAATGGGGCGGCCATATTTATCTTTGGCAATGATTCCTTTTTCTGGGTCTTCATACTCCTTGTCCATATACACGTTGCCGCGGAACGGATTGAAATCCTCAAAATCCTCGTAAGATAGCTGCCGGTAGACATCGCTCACCCACTCGTTGACATTGCCTCCCATGTTATACAATCCGTAGTCGTTGGGAAGGTAACTGGTGACCGATACGGTGATGTCCCCGCCGTCGTTGAGGTAGCCGGCCACCCCCATGTTGTCTCCGCCTGTAGGCTTGAAATTGGCCATCATTAAGCCCTGTGTACGGCGCTTAGGTGAGCGTACGCCCAATCCATTCCACGGGTATACCCGGCTGCTTTCAATGTTTCCGAATTCTGTATTGCCGACGAGGCCCAATGCTGCATACTCCCATTCTGCTTCGGTTGGCAGCCGGTAGGGTTGCTTGAGTACCCCATCTTCCATCCGTACGGGACGGCGTGCACCGTCTTCGGCACCGGGCTTATTGTCCTTTGGCATCTTTTCGCCGTCGATGCCTTCACCACGGTATTGGCCGTTGAGGTAGATGTCGGTATTGAACGGTTCGGCAGGTCGCGCTTGCGATTCTGCCAGCGTGCGGTAATCGACCAATGCTCCTTTCTCCCGGAGGATATGCTCATTTACGCGGTCTGTACGCCACACGCAATAGCCATTGGCCTGCTCCCAGGTGATACCCACCACCGGGTAATCCTGATACGCAGGGTGCCGGAGGTACAGGTCTACATACGGCTCATTGTAAGAGAGCGGCTGACGCCATACCAGTGTATCGGGCAGGGCATTGTAATAAAGTTCTTTATCCTCCGGAAAATTTTGGTTGAGCCAATGCAGGTATTCCAGCCAATCGGCGTTGGATACCTCCGTTTCATCCATGTAAAAAGATGCGACGGTCACCCGGCGTTTCAGGTTATCATGGGCGTAGGTGATGTCTTCATTCAGACTGCCGCCCATCACGAAGGTGCCGCCTTCAATGACCACCAAGCCCGGCCCGGGTCCTTCTTTTACTTTCCGGTTGATTTGAAGTCCACCATTATGCGGATCGTTATAAGCCACTCCGGTTTTGGACGATACACCGCTCCGGTTCTTACAGGAACTCAATAACGTCCCGCAGACAAGCAGCGAGAGGAAATGGGCAAGATAGGTATGTGTTGTTTTCATTCGGTACATCAGAAAGACACGTTTCTTTTCTAGAAATCAAAAATAGTAAATTATTGATGTGTTCTGCAAAAAAATAACTTTATGTTTGAGATGGTGGTTGGTGACTGGTGATCGGCGGTCGGTGATGGGTGGTCGATGATGGGTGATCGGTGGTGGGTGATCGGTGATTGAATAAAGTAAGAAACGATATGAAGATAAAAGTAGGGTTTGGGTTTGATGTCCATCAGCTCAAGGAGGGGCATCCGTTTTTATTGGGTGGTGTACAGATTCCGCACCATTCGGGTGCTTTCGGGCATTCCGATGCCGATGTGTTGGTTCATGCCATATGTGATGCCCTGCTTGGGGCGGCCAATTTGGGTGATATCGGTCATCACTTTCCGAATACGGATGAACGGTGGAAAGGCATCAGCAGCCTACTATTGCTGGAGGAATGCGTCAGGTTATTGGCTGAGGGTAACTGGACGGTAGGCAACATCGATGCGATGTTATGCCTGGAGGCGCCTAAAATTAAGCCGTACATCACGGATATGAAACAAAACATCGCATCGGCAGCAGGTATTACTTCAGAAGACATCTCCATAAAGGCTACTACCAATGAAACAATGGGTTTTATCGGTAGGCAAGAGGGTGTAGTGGCATATGCCGTGTGTTTGATTGAGCGAAACTGATTCAAAAAACGTAACTTGATAGTTACTAGGCTATTTTTTTAGTAAAAATGGTTCATATTTGATGAACTGACACGATTAACACTAAAAAAAGTCATGAAAAGAACGTATACACCGCATGGCATCGCACTGATGCTATTTTTATTGCTGTTTTTATCGACGGCGATTGCCCAAAACAGCCTAACCTACCAAGCGCCACCCGAGAGTATCCGCGAACTGGTGGATGCACCGACGACGCCTTCGGTCGTGTTTACCAAAAGTAGGGACAAGATGCTGTTGCTCGATCGTCCGGACTATCCGACGATAGCCGATATTTCCCAGCCGGTGTTGGGGTTGGCGGGCTTGCGGCTCAATCCGGCCAACAATGCCGGTGAGGGCAGTGGATTTACCGCCATCGTGGTAAAGGATGTAAAAACCGGTCGGGAGAATCCGATCGCGGGGTTACCTGCCGAGGCACGCATCGGCAACGTGACGCTGAGTCCCGATGAGAAATGGATCGCCTTCAGCAACAGCACTTCCACTACGGTGGAACTCTGGCTGGCCGATATGCAGCAATTCAGCGCCAGAAAACTGGTCGAAAAACCGTTGAACGATGCATTCGGCTCTACGCTTTCCTGGACACCCGACGGGGAACGGATATTGGCCAAGTTTGTCCCAGAAGGAAGGGGTGAACTGCCCAAAGCCAATGAAGTGCCTACAGGCCCTGTCGTGCAGGAAAACTTAGGCAAGGAAGCGCCTTCACGTACCTACCAGAATCTGCTCGAAAACCCATACGACGAAACGTTGTTTGACTACTTCATGACGGCTCAGCTGGGTTTGGTAGACCTTCAAGGCGGCATCACTACCATCGGCACGCCGGGGATTTACCGCTCCCTGCGCTACTCCCCGGACGGGAGTTACCTCCTGGTACAACGTGTAGAGCACCCTTATTCCTACTTGGTGCCGGTATTCTCCTTCCCTTACCATGTATTGGTTTGGGACAGCAAGGGCACCGAAGTAAAAAAATTGTATGAGGCGCCGCTGGCCGACAATGTGCCCATCGGTTTTGACAACGTGACGCCCGGACCCCGGGGATATGACTGGCGCCCGGATAAACCGGCGACCTTGTATTGGGCGGAAGCATTGGATGGGGGGATTGCACGGAAAGAAGTTGACCAGCGCGATGCGGTGTACCAGCTGGACGCCCCCTTTGCAGCCGAGCCCACCAAGCTGATCAGCACCACACTGCGGTATGGGGGGATTACCTGGGCAGACAAGGACTATGCGATATTGAGCGAACGGTGGCGGCAGACCCGGGCGGAAAAGATGACCCTGTTTGATTCCAATAGCGGGGATACGATCAAAACCATTGCCGACCGTTCTTCGGAAGATACCTATACCGACCCCGGTCGCTTTGTGTACACGCCAAACGCCTATGATCACTCGGTATTGTTGTTGGATAAAGGCAAGCAGCCGACAGTTTTCACCATTTCGTCGGGGGCTTCGCCCGAGGGCGATAGGCCTTTTGTGATGCGGTGGAATCTGTTATCCGGCAAGACGGATACCTTGTTCCGCTCGCAGGCGCCGTATTACGAATCTCCGGTGTTTTTTGACAATACCGGTACGCTGATCATCTCCCGGGAGTCGCTGGAGGAAGCGCCTAATTATTACAGCGTGAACCTCAAAAATCGGTCGATGACCCCTATTACAGCCTTCCCAGATCCTTATCCTTCGCTCAAGGGCGTACAGAAGCAACAGCTCTCATATCCCCGGAACGATGGCTTGACACTCACGGGCACCCTCTATCTGCCCAAGGGGTACAAGAAAGAGGACGGACCGCTTCCGATGCTGATGTGGGCCTATCCCCGGGAATTTAAAACGGCGGCGGCGGCCAGCCAAATCAAGGGGTCGCCTTATCGTTTCACCCGGATCTCCTGGGGTTCGCCCATCTATTGGGTCACCCGCGGATATGCAGTGCTTGACAATGCCGACATGCCCATTGTGGGCGAGGGCGACGAAGAGCCCAACGATACGTTCGTGCCCCAATTACAGGCCAACGCGGAAGCGGCCATTAACTACGTGGCCGGTCTCGGTGTTGCAGATCCCAAGCGCGTGGGCGTAGGCGGACACTCCTACGGTGCCTTCATGACCGCCAACCTGCTTGCGCATACCAACCTGTTTGCTGCGGGGCTCGCCAGAAGCGGGGCCTACAACCGTACGCTGACACCCTTTGGCTTCCAAGCCGAGCCGCGCACGTATTGGCAGGCGCCCGAGGTTTACTATCAGATGTCGCCGTTCAGCTTCGCCGATAAAATCAAAACCCCGATCTTGCTTATCCACGGCATGGACGATGACAATTCAGGAACATTTCCGATCAACAGCGAGCGCCTATATGCCGCTATCAAAGGGCATGGCGGGACCATCCGGTTGGTTTTCCTTCCCAAAGAATTGCACGGCTACCGCGCCAAAGAATCTGTTTATCACACCCTGTGGGAGATGGATCAATGGCTGGAGAAGTATGTGAAGAATAAGGCGGATTAACGTTATTACCGCTTGCTGCGCCGCGCGAGGTCGATATCAGCCGATACGGATACGCCTGTGGAATAAAGTTTGAGGTTGCCATTGCCAATGCCGGTCAGCGGTACTTTTACAAAGGGCTGCACCGTAAGCGAGAATGAAGGGGTCACTTTACGTTGATAGCCGATCGACAGATTGCCGATACCCAGGATGTGGCGGTTTTCATTGCTGATCCGGTATTGTTGGGGATAACCGTGTTGGTTTTCAGGATACCGGAAGTCGTACGTTTCGCGGAGCATGATGTAGCTGGACACCCCGCCGGATACCAGCCACGCATGGTTGCTGCTCTGGCTTAATGTGTAATTGACCGTCAAGGGAATATCGATCACCCGGCAATCGGCATCGACCCACTGTGGTACATCCCCGTAAGCAGACCATCCGCCTGCTGTGCGGTAGGCGCTGAAGGGGGCTTGGTAAACCTTTTTGGCATACAGGGCACCGCTGGTGACGCTCAGCCGATTCGTGAGATGGTAGGTCGCCACTAGGCCAATGTTGCTGCTGAGCTTGCCGCTCAGGGGTTGCGTGCCTGAAAGGTCCGGAGCCGCGACGACACTCAGCGCCCAGCCGCGTTGCTGCCCAGGGGTAACGGTATCGCTATCCGGCCCTTCTTCCGTAACGGCTGGACGAGCAGCGGTATAGGCATCCGGAGGTATCCGGATGGTGCTTCGGGGAATATCTCCATAGCGGGCAGGCGGCGGCGTGCCCAGTGTAGGTTTGACGCCGGATACGGGAGAGAAAACCGTCGTTCTCCACGCGTTGTCAGGGGTCGTAAAGTTGCGATCCGGCGTGCGGACCGCGACATTCGGTTCATGATCCTCGTTCGGCGGATCACTTTCGTTCACCGGATCACCTTCATTTGCCTGATCACCGCCGGTTATCGAAACGCTGCGCCCTTCGTCCGGCGCCCCACGCTGCGTACCCTCGTTTACCGCATCTACCACCCGCCGATCCTCGGGCATCCGACCGTTATCGAACAGCAAGATTGCGGCAAGAATGATCGCGGCAGCTGCCCCGCTTCCGATCCAGATCAGCAGCGGCAGCGGGCGCTTCTTGCGGCCGTGCAACTTCCGGGACAGCGCCTTCCAATCCTGCTCCTCGAAGGGGATGTGCGGGTCGGCGAGTCCGTCGCTGAAAAGGTTATCGATGGGGTGTTTATCTTCCATTATTGATTTTCTTTGATTCCATCATTTGCGCCTGGTTTGTTTTTGGTGCCGGGTCATATGTTTTTTTACCTCGTTCATTAAGCAGCTCCTGAAGCCTTTTGCGCGCCTTATGCAGGTTCGATTTGGAGGTATTCACTGTAATGCCCAGCAGTTCTGCTATCTCATGATGGTTATAACCGTCTATGGCATACAGGTTGAATACGGCTTGGTAGGCCGGGCTGAGCGACCGCACGAGCAGCAATAAGTCATCATAAGCCAATTTGCCATAGACACTTGCCTCATTACTGATCTGTTCATGGTCTTCCACATCTTCCTGCTGCCCAAATTTGAGGTTTGCACGGTAATAGTCGATGGCGGTATTGGTCGCGATTTTCCCTACCCACGATTTAAACGGCTTTGAGGCGTCATACTTTTCGATATGGCTGAATACTTTCAGGAAACTTTCGCTCAGGATGTCCGATGCTTCGTCCGACGTTTGTGCATAGCGCCTGCATATTCCCATAGCGTAGCTATAGAAATGCTTGAACAAAGCATATTGACTTTCCTTATCGTGTTTCAGGCATCCGGCAATATACTTTTGTACTTCTTCTTCATTAAGCGTCGGCAAGCGTTTCTTGTTATATAACAACTAATATTACGAAGAAATACGACCAAAGGTTGCCTTTGAGAAATATTTTTTTTATCCGGTCGACCAAGGCAACCCATCGCCTTTTTTTTACGTAATCCCCATGAACGACTTACCAAAAACAACGAAGATGAGCATTCTTTCTACTGGACGAATAGGATGGGCAACCGCAGCGGTTTGCTTATTCACCTTGGCTTGCAACGATGACGAGCCCCAACCGGAACCCGAAACGGCCGGTATCCGCTTACAAACCCATGCAACCTACGGGCAGGTGCTGACCGACGGAGAAGGGCACGCACTTTACTTCTTCGCGCGCGATGCCGACGGCAATTCGGCATGTACCGGCAATTGCTTGTCGCTGTGGCCCGTATACCATAGCGATGCGCCTGCGGAAGGCATCGACAGCGAAGATGTGGGTACCATTACTTGGGAGGATGGCACGATGCAAAGCACCTATAAAGGTTGGCCCCTGTATTACTATTCGGGCGATGGTGGTACACCGGGTGAAGTCACGGGTGACGGCGTGGGAGGGAACTGGTTTGTGGCCAAACCGGATTATTCGGTGATGCTCGTGCGGCACCAGCTGGTGGGCGGTGATGGAACGGCCTATAAAGCCGATCTGACGCCGGGTGAAGAGCTGACACCATACCTCGTCGATGCGTATGGGCGCACGTTATATGGATTCCGGAACGATCGGTATAACATCAACAATTTCACGAACCCCGACTTCAGCAATAACGGCGTATGGCCGATATATGAGTCTGGTCCTCAATCCGTGCCCTCAATAATCGACGCGGACGACCTGGCCGAGATCACGATGCATGGCCGCACCCAATTGACCTACAAAGGCTGGCCGCTTTACTATTTCGGGCAGGATGCCGTTCGCGGCGAAACCAAGGGGATCGATTTTCCGGCAGTAGGCGTTTGGCCCGTGCTCGGTCCGGACGCACCAGAAGCCCCCGCACCTTAGTCGGCGGAAGGCTATTTTTTGCACAATTACTAACTATTAACGAATAACGACATGAAACGACACGTATGGAAAACAATGTTGCTCGGCACGCTGGTGCTTGCTTTTGGCGGATGCGGAAAAGATGACGACCCGGCTCCGGAACCACCCGACGGAGATGAAGTAACGGTGGACAATGTGACCTATACCAATTTTGTGGACGGACTGTTCCAAACTCGGTGCAGCAGCTGCCATACCGGCTCCGGAGCCGGTACGTCGCAATGGGTCTTTTCGGGGTATGGTTCCGTGAGAGACAACCTGGCGCGCATCAACGATGCGGTGGTGGTCCGCCGGATCATGCCCCAGAACGGAAGCTTATCTGCCCGCGAACTGCAATTGCTGGCGGCATGGGTTGAAAAGGGAGCGCCGCAATGAAAAGACATCTGGTTTGGTTTTTCGTGATGTTCCTGTGCTTCCGTGCGGAGGCACAGGACATCTTGGTCGATCGGCAGAGCCGCATCTCCTTTTTTTCGGAAGCACCCCTGGAAAACATCGCCGCCGTCACGCAAAAGGCCAGTTCGGCTCTCCAGACCAAAACCAATGAAATCGCCTTTAAGGTGCCCATCAAATCGTTTGTATTTGAGAAACGGCTGATGCAGGAACACTTCAACGAAAACTACCTGGAGAGCGACAAATTTCCCGAGGCCGTGTACAGTGGCAAGATCAACGAATCCGTCGACTGGGGCGCCGACGGCACCCACCGGGTGACCGTGGCCGGGCAGTTGACCATACACGGTGTGAAGAAGCCTTATACCACCCAGGCCACTATTAAAATCGCCGGAACAACAGTATCTGCCCATGCCAAATTCAAGGTGCGACTGGCCGATCATGATGTCAAGATACCGCGCGTGGTCATCAAGAATATTGCGGAGGTGGTGGACGTAGAAGTTTCTTCAACCTATCAGCGGCAGTAAACCAGTATCTTATGTGTATAGCAATAATTAGTAAATATCCGATCCTGACGTTTGCGGCGATATTGGCCGCATGCGGTTCCCTATCGGCGCAGACCGATTTAGAAGCCGCTTTGGCTGGCGATAGTACCCACAAGCGCGAAGCCGTGGAAGCGACGTTTAAAACCACGCGCATCATCAACAGCCAATCCACCGAAACCATTCACAAGCGTGAGCTCGATTTCAAGGTCGACCACCGCTTTGGTGACATCGCGGGGGCCAATGGCGGCGCCAAGAATTTCTTTGGGCTGGACAACTCCACCGACATCCGGATCGGTTTTGAGTATGGCCTTACGGACGATTTGAATGTAGGGATCGCGCGGGCCAAGGGCACTACCCGGGTGACGCAGCTATATGAGGCCAATGTGAAGTATCGGTTCCTGCGGCAGACGGTGGACGGAAAGATTCCGCTGTCGATGACGCTATATACCAGCGTGGTCATCCCCGGAGTGGGGGCGGACCAGGAGAATGATGATGAGGCGATATCCTACCGGCAGTTTTCGGACCGGTTCAATGCCGCTGTGCAGCTCATCCTCGCCCGTAAATTCGGCGACCGACTGTCTGTGGCGGTGCATCCTACATACATTCGCCGGAATACGACGGCCTATTACGATGATCAAGAAGACCTGTTTGCTGTGGGGATAGGGGGAAGGTTGAAGGTGAGCAGGCGTATGGCGCTAGTGATGGATTATTTTCTGCCATTCCGCACGACGGCAAGCAAGGAGCGGTATGCAGATGCCATCACAGCGTTATACAATCCCTTGGGGGTGGGCTTGGAGATCGAAACGGGCGGTCATGTATTCAACCTCAATTTTACCAACGCCACCGCTATCCAGGAGATACAGTATATCCCGGAAACTACCTCATCATGGGGCAAGGGGCAGTTCAGGTGGGGGTTTACGATTTCGAGACGGTTTACATTGTGATTCAGGCGATTGCTCGACAACTGGAATCGGTTCGCGTTGCTCCCAATTCCTAGGTTGTCTCTGCAACCGCCTGAATCACGGTAGCGGTATCCCCCAGGCCTGGCCGGCTCCAGCGATAATATAGGGCTGTCCGCTGTTGAATGCTCGCAGAGATCCCCGTATTGCTGAAAATGCCGCCTTAGCCAGCTGCGGTACGCAATGGGATGCACTACCGACCGTAGCAGCTGGGTACAGCGGCGATTTTTGGGTACTTTTGATCGCAAAAGTACCAAGCCTAGTCGCGGCGAGCGACCAATAATGTCGTATCTTTGAGTATTATGATAGGACTGAGGTTGCTTGACGTCTTTTTTTCGCTGTTGCATCTGGTAATCATTGGCTTCAACCTGCTGGGATGGATATGGCCGTCCACGCGTAGGTTACACCTATACAGCGTATTGCTTACGGCGGCTTCGTGGCTGTTACTCGGCATATGGTTTGGGATCGGTTATTGCCCCATCACGGACTGGCAATGGCAGGTAAAAGCTGAATTAGGGGAAGAAAACCTTCCCAATTCATTTATTAAGTACCAGGCAGATCACCTGACGGGCGCTGACATCAGCGCGTCCACGATTGATATGGTGACAGCCGTGAGTTTTGCAGCCGTTGCGCTGCTTTCTGTCTATCTGAACATAATAAGATGGAAAAAGCAGCAATAACCGGCGTTTGCCCCGCGTCTTATTGCCTTTTGATTACAGCCCGTATCACCGTGTAGATGCTGATGCATACGCCAAAGAAGGCAAACAGTGCGGTCCACAGCGGTGTCGCCGCATGGCGTGATTCATCGATGCGGTGACCAATGTACGTGAATACACCGATAATGGCAATCATCTGGAATCCTACGCCGCTCAAATAGGCATATTTACCCAGCGCGTTATTCGGTGAGCGCTTGGGGTTTTTCATAGGTGATAAGCTTCACTTCGGGCAGGTGGCTGGGCAAACTCAGGCTTTTGTTGGTGGTGCACCTGCCGTTGATGGAGGCGCCGTCTTCAACGATGAAACGGGTGGCTTCGATGTCGCCTTTGATCGAGGCCGAACGGTTGAGCTGCAGCATTTCTTTGGCAACAATCTGTCCGAGGACGGTTCCCGAGATCTCGCCGGAATAGCAGTTGATGTTGCCTTTGATGTCGCCGCTTTCGCCGATGACCAATTTGGCGGTGCAACTGACATTGCCGAGGATTTGGCCATCGATGCGCAGGTCGCCGGAGGTGCTGATGTCGCCTGTGATTTCCGTTCCATAGGCGATCAGATTGAAGCCGTTTTCCCGTTGTTCCTGTAGTTTTTCGGTTTTTTTGTTTACAAACATGTCGGTACTGCTTAGGTATAACGTAGGGTGTTTTTCAAAAGGTATTTTCAAAAAGCAACGTAATCTGTGGGATTTACAGGACTGCCGTTGTACCACAGCTCGAAATGGAGGTGCGGACCGGTACTCAACTCTCCTGTGTCGCCCGCGAAGGCGACAACTTCCCCACCACGTACAAAGCTACCAACTTTTTTGATAATTGACGCGCAATGTTTGTAAAGCGATAACAAATTATTGCCGTGTTGCAGGATCACAACATACCCGGTTTCAGGTGTATAGGAGGCAAACACCACGTGCCCGCTCAACGTGGCGCGCACCGGTTCGTTTTGCTTCACAGCGATGTCTACCGCATAATGTTCTTCGCGGGCACTGAAATGCGAACTGATGATGCCTTCAATCGGGCTATAGAACGTGTAAGACGAAATGCCCGTGCGGGTACTGCCCTGATTTTCGGACAGGTCATACGGTGCGCCGGATTCGACCAACTCGCGGAGGGCCAGTTCATCCGCCGAGAGTCCGGTATCCGAAACCGATGCGGATTCCGATGCCGTGTTTTCTTCGGCGGCCCGTTGCCTGGCGGCTTCTTCCAGGGTCTCCCCTGCCTGTCCAGTGATGACCTGCCGGAGATTGTTGAGGTAGACCTCGTGGGCCTGTGCTACCTGCTCCATGGAGTCGATCCGCGCGTAGGCTTCGACGAGCTGGATGCGGTCGTACCGGCTTAGGGAGTTGCCGATGACGTACTCGCGCAAGGAGGTAGACCGGATAAGCACGACCGTCAACATTACCAGCACCACCGCAGCGGAGACCGTTCCGGTCATCCAATACCAAAGCTTGCCGGTGAAAGCGGCTTTCTCCTCGAAGGTGTCTTCGTGAAGAATAATCACCTTATAGCGGGCATTGAGCGCCTTTGAAAGTTTGTTTTGCTGTTTAGCCAACGTGTTCCTCCTTTCCATGCGAGGTATCAAAATAAATGATATTTTTGCAGGTGTATTCCCCAGCAAAGATATTTATTTTATATTGGGCATTCACTAAGAAATCGCGGTATTGAAACGTGACATTCATATCCCTCCGTTCTTTCGCTTCATGCTTTTGGCATTGATGGCGGGCACGATTGCCGCTTGTGCGGCAAACAAAAAGCAAGAAGGTGAAGCGAACTACGATATGATGGAAAACCTGACGGCCCGTTACAATATCGTTTATCATGGCCGCAAGATCATCGCGGATGCCGAGCGCGAGAATTTTGAGGCCCATCGAGACAATTATCAGCAACTGCTTCCCGTGCTGGTGGAGCCTACGGAGACCAGCGCTTCGTCCAATACCCCATTGATGGATTCGGTGATCGGCAAGGCATTGGACATCATCAATAAGAAAACCAAGAGCAAATACATTAACGAAGCGTACCTATTGACCGGTAAAGCGAATTACCTGAAAGGGAATTATTATAATGCGGTGGAGTTTTTCACCTACTTAGCCAACACCTTTGCCGACATGCCTGCATACCGGCAAGCGGCATTGGTATGGAAGGCGCGTTCGCTGATGCAGCTGGGCAATCTTACCGAAGCGGGACTGGTATTGGACACGGCATTCACGGGTTTGGAGTCGGAAAAGCAGTCCGCCGGACTGGCCTTTGCCGCGCAGGCGAAGCATTACCTCCTGATGCATGACGAGGAATCGGCGATTACGATGCTGCTGCAAGCCATCGACCATACCAAGCATAGACCCGCTCGGTTGCGGTGGCATTTCCTGCTGGGGCAGCTGCTTCAGAAAAACGGGCGCACGGAAGAGGCATATGACCACTACAGCCGTGTGGTGAGGAGCAATGCGCCCTATGAGATGTCATTCCACGCAGGGCTGAACCGGGTGTTTTTGGCAACGGCGGAGAACCCCTCGGGGGCAGACCGCATCGGCCTCCTCCGCCGCATGCTCCGCGATGGGAAAAATAAGGATTTTAAAGACCAGATCTATTTCCATATCGCCGAGGTGTTTTATGCGGACAGTCAGTTGTCGGAAGCGTTGGCCAACTACGATTTGGCCCTGCGGCAGCAAGGCGCCAACCGGTACCAGACGGCACTGACCTACTTGAAAATAGCCGATCATTATTTCGGAGAAGCGGACTATCAAACGGCAAAGCTTTACTATGACAGCGTGGGAATGACGCTGCCGCCCGATTTTCCCGATGCGGGGGCCGTACAGCGCAAAATCGCCAATTTGGATGACCTGATTGCACAGCTGCAAGTGGTGGCGCACCAGGATAGCTTGCAATACCTGGCCGGACTTGGTGAGGCCCAGCGTGAAACGGAAGTCGACAGCATCGTTGCCCGCACGTATGCCCAGGTATTTGCAGCCAAGGAGAAAAAACAGCAATCCGCCAGCAGATCTGCCCAGCGTTCATCATTCGATGATTTTTTGCCGCAGCCTACGGAGACGCTTACCGACAACCGATTTTATTTCAACAATCCGGATGCCATGGGCATGGGGCAGGCCGAGTTCAGGCGCCGGTGGGGCAACCGCCAGCTCCGTGACAATTGGCGGTTTACTGATATGGCGGGTGCACAGGCAACTGCCGATACCGTGGCGGTTGCCGGAGCATCGGTTGCCCAACAGCCAGACAGCATCGCGCCGGATAGCGCATCATGGGCACAGCAGTTCCGGGAGCACTATTTAAGCGAATTGCCGGATACCGAAGCAGAACTGGCGGCTTCGCACAGCCAAATCCATGAGGCGCTGATCCGCATCGGGAATATGTACCGCGATGAGCTCCGCGATAATCCAGCGGCCGCCAAGACCTATGAGGCGTTGTTGGCGCGGTATCCCGACACGAAAGATGCCGCGCTGATGTATTACAACCTCTATCGGCTGTACGTCGATGTGAATGAAGAGCGGGCGGCACATTACCGCGAGCTATTGCTGCGCGAACACCCGGATGCACTTTATAGCCGGGTCATCCTCGATCCGGCATACTTAGCCAAGCTTGAGGAGCAGAAGCAGGTGCTGGATCAGGCTTACGAAAAGGTGTATATGCAATATACGCGACAGCAGTATCCGGAGGTGATCGCCGCCGTGACGCACATCCTCAGCGAGGGGCAGGGCCGGGCGCAGACACTGAGCCAGCTGGCCTATCTGCGGGCGCTCGCATGGGGCAGGACATCTACGCTGGACACTTTCGAACAGGCGCTGTTGCAGATCACGAAGGACTTTCCCGAGGATAGCTTGATCACGCCGTTGGCGAACCAGCACCTGGCCTATATCGCCGCCAATCGGGATTCCCTGGCTACCCGGATGTATGCCCTGCAGGCGATGGACGAAAACAGAGCACGTTTTGTCGATGAACCGACGATGACGCTGTGGCCGCAACTGGTCATCAACCGCGGCGCGGAGCCACCGCGGCCGCGCCGGCAATTGGCCGTCGGCGCCGCCGGGCAGACGGGTATTCAGGGAGGGCGTGCCCTGGGCAATGTGCAGGATTTGGCAGGACAGCAGCTCGCCGGGATCGCCGAAGTTGGCGAAATCGGCCCCAATGTCTACCGTGACCTGGAACTGCTTCCCGATTCGGCGACTTACTATGTGGTCGTCAATGTGATGAATGGGCGCGTTAACCTGGCGCCTTCCCGATTCGGCATCGGGCAGTTCAACCGCACCCGGTATACGGGGAGCGGTATTAGTCACCAGCTCAAGATGGTGGCTGATGAGGCGCAATTGGTATACATCGGACCGTTCGATAATTATGACGATGCCCGGCGCTACGAGGAGGGCATATTGCCGCTGTTACCCGACATTATGAAGATACCGGCGGACCTCTATAACACATTTGTGATCACCGAAACTAATTTTGGCACGTTATCTGATTTTGATAAAGTAGACGACTACTATGCCATTTATCAGGAACAGCGCGACCGGAGCAGGGAGTAGGGAATAAGGACGACAATGAAAAAACAGACAACGAAGAATACGACATTAACAAAAGAAGAAATCAACCGATATACCAGCAAATTTTGGAAGATTCTACTTGGCCTGATCCTATTGGGCTTTTTATTCATTTTCAGTGTCGGAATGGGGCTTTTCGGAAAACTACCGACCTTCCGCGACCTGGAAAACCCCAAAAGCAACCTGGCATCGGAGGTGATCGCTGATGACGGCGTGGTATTGGGCACCTATTTTGTACAAAATCGCTCCAATGTGCGGTATGACGAATTGTCGCCTCATTTGGTGCAGGCGCTTATTGCGACCGAAGATAAACGTTTCCACCGGCACTCGGGCATCGATTACCGGCGTACGTTCACGATCATTTTCTATAACTTGATCGGGAACCGTCAGGGGGCGAGTACCATCACCCAGCAGCTGGCGCTCAACCTGTTTTCCGAAGGGCGCGCACGCAATACCGGCAAGCGAGTTATCCAGAAATTCCAGGAATGGATCACGGCCGTGCGCTTAGAGCGCAACTACACCAAAGAGGAGATTATCACGATGTATTTTAATACGGTCGATTTCGGTGCTTATAATACGTATGGCATTAAATCGGCTGCGCGCACGTATTTCAACACCACGCCGGATAAGCTGAATGTACAGCAGGCGGCCCTGCTGGTGGGCATGCTCAAAGGTCCGGGCATTTACTCCCCCGTGCGTTATCCGCAGAATGCCATCCGGCGCCGCAATCAGGTGATCGATAACATGCGGAGGGAAGGCTTTATCACCCGTGAGGAATCGGAAAAACTGATGAAGACGCCGTTGGTGAAGGATATGCGCTTCATATCGGATTACGGCGAGGGGCTTGCACCTTATTTCCGGGCCGTATTGAAGCGCGAAATCCAGCAGCAGTTTGCCGAATTGTCGATCACCAAGGCCGACGGTACGCCATGGGACCTGGACCGGGACGGGCTGCGGATCTATACGACCATCAACTCGAAGATGCAGCGCTATGCCGAAGAGGCGCAAAAAGAATGGATGAAAACCATTCAAGCTAACTTCGACAAGCAATGGAAAAGCCGCGATCCATTCCGCGGCGACAAGGCCAAGTTGCTGGAGACGGGCATGAAGCGCTCAGACCGCTACCGGGTGCTCAAGCAGGCTGGCAAAACGGCGGAAGAGATCCAGAAGGACTTCAATACGCCGGTACCGATGACCATTTTTACCTGGCAGGGAAACCGGGATACCACCATGACGCCGATGGATTCCATCCGCTACAACAAGCTGATCCTACGGAACTCCTTCATGTCCATGGAGCCGCATACAGGCTATGTGCGCGCATGGGTAGGGGGCATCAATTTCGAACATTACAAATACGATCAGGTCAAGATGGGTACCCGGCAGGTCGGATCGACGGCCAAGCCGTTTACCTATGCCGCCGCCATCGACAATGGCTACTCACCATGCCTGCAGGTGCCGAACGTGCCGCTGACGGTGGGCAGCGGCCAGTATGCCTGGTCACCCCGCGGCGAATCGATCGGCAGTCCGATCACCCTGCGCCGGGCGCTGGCCAATTCACAGAACTTTGCCACGGCCTATATGATCGACGAAGTAGGCGCGAGGCCCGTGGCCACACTCACCAAGAAGATGGGTATTACCTCCGAGGTGCCGGAATATCCATCCATTGCGCTGGGGGCTTACGAAGCCTCGGTATACGACATGGTGGGAGCCTATTCCGCCTTTGTCAATCATGGCGTATGGGTAGAACCGACCTACATCTTGCGTATCGAGGATAAAAACGGCATGCCCATCTACGAGAAAGCACCCCGGGTGACCAAGGTATTGAACAGCGAAAGCGCCTACATCATGGTGGATATGCTCAAGAGTGTAGTGGATGGAGGATCCGGCGGACGCATACGGTTCCGGTATAACCTCACCAATCCCATCGGCGGTAAAACCGGTACCACCAACGACAATGCGGACGCTTGGTTCATCGGCATTACCCCCGAGCTGGTCAGCGGCGTATGGACAGGCGCCGAAGACCGCGGTATCAGCTTCTATTCGATGGCCGAAGGTCAAGGCGCGCAAGCAGCCTTGCCGGTATTCGCATTGTATATGCAGAAAGTATATGCCGATGCGTCCCTGAAATATTCGAAAGGTGATTTTCCCTTGCCGGAGGGCGGTCTTACACGCGAATTGGATTGCAGTAAATATCAGCAGTTCTACGGGGAGGAAGAAGAAAAGCTTGATGATCGGCTTGGGTTTTGATTGAAAATGACCGAGTTTGACTACCGTAAGGCGCTTGAAGCGATACCGCATCGTCCGGGGGTGTACCAGTACTGGGACGCGGAAGGGACGCTCATGTACATCGGCAAGGCCAAGGACCTCAAGAACCGGGTAAGCTCCTATTTCGTCAAAACCAACCTGCTCAACGGTAAAACCCGTGTGCTGGTGCGCAAGATCAACCGCATCACGTTTACCCTCGTCGATACGGAAATCGATGCCTGGCTGCTGGAGAATAGCCTGATCAAAAAGCATCAGCCCCGGTACAACGTCATGCTCAAGGATGACAAGACCTACCCATGGATCGTGATCAAAAACGAACGCTTCCCCCGGGTCTTCCCGACCCGCAGATACATCAAGGATGGCTCGAGGTATTTTGGTCCTTATGCTTCCGTGGGCATGATGCACGCCATCATGGATACCATCCGCGAACTGTATCCATTGCGCACCTGCAACCTCGCCCTCACACCGGAAAACATCAGCAAGGGCAAATTCAAAGTCTGCCTCGAATATCAGATCGGCAATTGCAAGGGCCCTTGTGAGGGCTATCAGACGGAGGAAGACTACGAGCAGAGCCTTGATGATATCCGCGACATCCTCAATGGCAAGATTGGGGTGGTCATCCGGCGCCTGAAGGGTCAACTGGAGCGGGCGGTGGCCGACCTGAGTTTTGAATATGCCCATCACCTGAAGAACAAGCTTGACCTCCTGGACCGTTACCAGAGCAAGTCTACCGTAGTCAATTCCTCCATCACCAACGTCGATGTCTTCAGCATTGCAGCCGACCAAAGTCATGCCTTCGTCAACTACCTAAAGGTGATGAATGGCGTGATCATCCAGACCCAGACCGTTGAGCTGAAGAAACGCCTTGATGAGCCCGATGCCGAACTGCTGACCCTGGCCATTCCCGAGATCAGGAGCCGGTTCAACAGCACCTCCGGGGAAATCATTGTCCCGTTTCCCATCAACATCGAGGCAGACAACCTGAAATTCACTGTGCCCAAGCTGGGCGAAAAGAAAAACCTGCTTGACTTATCGCTCAAGAACGCCTTGTATTTCAAAAAAGAGCGGCTCAACCAGTACGAAAAGCTAAACCCTGAGCTCAAAGCCGAGCGCATCCTCACCCAGATGCAAAAAGACCTGCGGATGAACGTACTGCCGCAGCACATCGAATGTTTCGATAATTCCAATTTCCAGGGCAAATACCCCGTGTCGGCGGTGGTGGTGTTCAAGGATGCCAAGCCATCCAAGAAAGACTACCGGCATTTCAATGTCAAGACCGTAGAAGGCCCCAACGATTTCGCCACCATGGAGGAGGCGGTGCACCGGCGATACCGGCGGCTCCTGGATGAGGGGGAAACCCTCCCGCAGCTCATCATCATCGACGGGGGCAAAGGGCAACTCTCTTCGGCCCTGAAAAGCCTGAAACTATTGGGTATCGATAAACAGGTGACCGTCATCGGCATTGCCAAGCGGCTGGAAGAATTGTTTTATCCCGGTGATCAGTATCCATTGTACTTGGATAAGAAGTCCGAGACGTTGAAGGTCATCCAGCACCTGCGCGATGAAGCTCACCGGTTCGGCATTACCTTTCACCGCAAGCAGCGCAGCCTACAGACATTCCGTACCGAACTGGAGAACATCCCCGGTATCGGCAAGACCTCCGCCGAGAAACTGCTGAAGACCTTTAAATCGGTCAAAAAGATACAAGACGCGTCTGAAGACGAGCTACGGCATGTACTCAGCGATAAGCAAGTCAAGGCGGTGAGGGAGTATTTCCATGTCTCCTAAAGTATACACTTCTTAATCAACCCAACCTACAGTTTTTCAAGGTATTAGTATTAAGGCAGGCTTTTTGAATAGGTATTCCAGCTATCTGAGAATGGATGGACCTATTATTATACGACGATGAAAAGATTACTGACGATGTTAACGCTCAGCCTTACGGTGCTTTGGTTGGGATCCTGTGCCGTGCATACCGCTGGCCGAAGCGGCAAGGTGCCTCCAGGGCAAGCCAAAAAGATCACGGGAAAGAAATCTGCGCGTGAACACGCGCCAGGGCAAAAGAAGAAGAAAGCGTTTTTGTTTAACCAATACAATAAATAATAATTAACTGTAAAATGATGAAAAAGCGACATGTTTTGCCCTTGTTGGCATGGGCATGTGCCATTGGATTCTTTGGTGCATGTAGTAAAAGCGGATCTGTTGATAATGGAAGCGCCAAACTGGACCTACGGCTGACGGACGCACCGGGCGCGTTCGACGCATTGTACCTGGATATCCAAGCGGTGGAATTCCATACCAATGAAGTCGGATGGACGACCGTTGAAGCAGTTGTTCCGGGCGTTTATGATTTACTGACACTTAGGAATGGCGTGGATACCTTGATTGCCCGCGCCACGCTTCCCGCGGGAGTCCTGTCGCAGGTGCGGTTTGTATTGGGCGAAGACAATTCCATCGTGGTCGATGGAACCGAGTATCCATTGGAAGTTCCATCCGGAGAGCAGAGCGGACTGAAGTTCAACGTGCACCAAGAGCTCATACCCGATGGGTCTTACACGATTTGGGCAGACGTTGATGCGGCCCGATCCATTGTGGAAACCGGCAACGGCTCGTATATGCTGAAACCGGTGGTGCGGGTGTTCACAGAACTGACGAATGGCCGGATCCGGGGCATCGTGGAGCCGATGTCGGCCAATCCTGTCATCTATGCCATCAGCGAAACGGATACGGCCAGTGCGATCCCGAATGCGGAAGGCTTCTTTTTGTTATCCGGTTTGACCGAAGGGGACTACACCGTGATCGCCGAGCCGGATTCTACCGCGGGTTTAGCGGCGGATACGATTCCGGATGTGCCGGTTCGGTTCGGTATCATTTCAGACCTCGGAACCATTACGTTGACAGCCAATACGGGAGAATAATAATCTGATTGTCAGGCGATGGAAAGTCCCCGGATTGCTCCGGGGACTTTCCATTTTAGGTTGTACTGGCGTGCTCACATCTTGGCATCCATGAGGTTTCCGGACTCTGCCTGCGGCGCCCCCAGCTTCATCCGGATCACAAATGCGCGCTCCGCCTGCAGCGCTCTCGGCAAGCGCACATCGTAGTAAGTATGCTTGTCCAGGTCCAGCCCGATGTCCGAGTGCGTCACTTCCAGACGTTGTCCATCGGCCAGCAATTCGGCGGCGAGGGGTACCTCGGCCGATTTCTTGGGTACGGCTATGCGCACGATGTTGTTTACCGGCCGGTTGAACACGGTGAGGTAAAGGGTGTCTGCCCTCCGGGTGAAGTAGCCCAGCTTGGAAGGGGCGAGGCCGGCATGCCGTACGCCGTAGACGGCTTCCCCGTTTTCCTTCATCCATTGACCGATTTCTGTCGCCAGTTTATCCTCGCCGGGGTGCATGTTGCCCTGTCCATCGGGGCCGAAGTTGAGTACAAAATTGCCATTCATCGATACCGTATGCATGAGCATGTCGAGCAGGTCATCAGTGGTCTTGGTGTACAGACCAGACCAGTCTTTCATGTAGCCCCACCCGTTGGGCGGAATGGTCATGACCGCGTCCCAGTCGTTGCCGTCCAGCCATTCGAAGGCACCCGGCAGCTTGCGTTCCCAGCCCTGCTCGTAGTCGCCCAGCAGGCGTCCGTTGCTGTCGAAGTGGCGCTTCCCGTATTCGTCATTGCGGAAGCGCGAGCCGATGATCAATCCGGGATGTTTCTCGCGCAGCTCTTTTTCCAGCGCGTAGGTAAACTCATAAGCCTGTATCCAGGATCGATCCCATGTACCATCAAACCAGAATCCCTTGATCTTCGGATAGTTTTCCAGCAGTTCCAGCAGTTGATTGCGCGTATACTGGAGGAAGCGGTCGAACCGCTTCTTCTCCGCGTCCGTCTCCGGAGCCTTACCCATGTAGTCTGGGTTGTTCCACTCCATCACAGAGAAATATAGGTACACGTCTATCCCCGCTGCCGTATAAGCATCGACCACCTCCTTTACAATATCCTTTTGGTACGGCGACTTCGTGACGTTGTAGTCGGAATATTTCGTGGGCCAAAGCGCAAAACCATCGTGGTGTTTCGTGGTGAAGATCAGGTACCGGGCACCCATTTCTTTTGCCTGCCGGGCCCATCGTTGGGCGTCGAAATCCTTGGGGTTGAACTGCTTGTAAAGGTTATCGTAGATGGTGGTCCAGTTTTCCGGCGCATTGGGTCCCCGCCAGGCCCGTATCCACTCGGAGGCCGCCGCCCCGCTGCGGGCGCTCACGCCCTCCCACTCGTTGCCCGGGATCGCATACACCCCCCAGTGGATAAACTGCCCCAGGCCATAGCTGCGGAAGGCCTCCATCTGTGGGTCGGTGCGGTGCGGCGGCGTGAGGGGGCCATATTCGATTTCCTTCAGCTCGGTGGGTTTCTGCTTGGGGCCGGTCCATTGCGCCTCGGCACCGTGGTGCAGGGCTAGGGCAAAGACCCCCGTCAGCGTGTATGTTAAAATCGTATTCATCATTCGTTTTTTTTGATTGTCCATTGTGGGTTCAACTCATTGCTCCCAGCCCGGGTTCTGTACAAGATTCGTGTTCAACACCAAATCTTCAACTGGAATGGGGAAAAGATATTGACGGTCATCAAATATCCGCCCATCGGGCAAGGTCTGAAAATACGGCATGATGCGCCCATCTTCACTGAGGAAGACATCCTGCCCAACCCGTACAGCGGGAAATTGCTCCTGTACAAATGTGATGCCCTCAACGGGAATTTCCAGGAAGCGCCCGGCTTTCCAGCGCATGAGGTCATCCCAGCGGAAGTTTTCGAATGCAAATTCGATCCTGCGCTCCCGACGGATCTCGCGCAGGAGAGGCGAGGGCACATAGTCGCAATACTGTGTATACTGCTGGTCGAGCGTGGGGTCGGCGGCGATATTGGCAATATCAAGGGCAGGCATGCCGGTACGGGCACGGATCAAGTTGATCGTTCGGTCAATCACATCTTGCGTACCCTCGCCGAGCTCATATTTAGCTTCAGCATAGTTGAGCAACACCTCAGCATACCGGTAGACGACAGCAGCCTGCTCACCCAAGGTGACACGATCCCAATCGGCCGGATCATCCAAGAACCACTTGGCTACGCGATAGCCTGTCGGGCATTTGTTGCCGCTGAGCCCGGGGATATTGGGTTTCGGCGCATTGCCCGAGCCTGACACATGCGATGCCAGCGCATACTCCCCAAAATTGCAGATGGTCTGCGGGAGGCGAGGGTCGCGATTCTGCAATTCCACCTGGATGGAATCATCACCCAAATACAACGGGCTGCTGGAGATGGGTAGTCCGTCGATGCAGAGGTACTCATCTACCAGGCTCCGCGTAGCACCATGTTGATGACGTAGGTTTTGCGCATAGTACCGGCTGAAGGCAGCCCCGAGGTTCAACGCGGCTGAGTATTCCTTCCACAGGATGACCTCTGGATTTCCCGCATAGCTGTATTGTGCAAAGAGGCTATTGTAGTCTGAAGCTGTATCACCTGTGGAATACAGGGCATAGCCTTGCCCCATGAGGTATTCGCAGCTGGCCGCGCACTGCCGGAGCAATTCGGTGCCATCGAGACCCATCTCGGGGTGGTACTTGCGCCGGGTACCCTCATACAGGCATACCCTGGCCTTGAGGTGGTAGGCGACGTCTTTATTGATCCGGCCCGATTTTTCGGCTCCTTTGGCGGGGAGCCACTCGATGGCCTTATCTAGGGAGACCAGAATGGAATCGATCACCTCGGCCCGCGGCGTCCGTGGCGCTAGCAGCTCCGGCGAATCCGTTTGGAGCACCTTGCTGATCCAGGGGACATCGCCGAACAGCTTGACCTTCTCGAAATATTCAAACGCTTTGAAAAAATGCACCTCACCGGCGTACAGGTTTTGGACGTCTTCGGGAACATCGCCGCGCCGGTAGTTTTCCAGGAAATAATTGAGGGAGCGAACATTGCCCCAGCCCCAACCCCCGCTGCCACTGCCGCCCGAGATATGGCCGTTATATTGATTGGCGGCCACTCTCGAGTAAGCGTTCGGCGCCGCATTGTCCGTGATGACATCACCGTAGACAATAGTAGCCACATTATAGTCATAAGGTTGGACACGGCCATCCTGCCAGTCATAGCCGAATCCTTGGATGTATGTGGCGTAGAAGTTGTTGTTGAATAATTCGAGGTCTTGCTCAGACCGCCAGAAATTCTGATCGTTTACCTGATCCAGTGGGTAACGTTCGAGGAAGTCGTTATTACACGAGACGCCCATTAGCGTCGAAAGACTTATGATGAATAGCTTGAATGATTTCATTGCTGAATGTTTGATGGTTATCACTTAAAAAGTTACATGCAATCCCAGTGACAGTGACCGGAGCATCGGATAATCGGCGCTCATCATCTCGGGATCGAATACCTCGGGTACCTTGGTATATTCCCAGAGATTCAACCCCGCGGCATACAGCCGGGCCCTGCTGATGCTCGCTTTGCGGCTCAACGATTCGGGCAGTGTGTAGCCGATGGACAGGTTTTTCATCCGGATGTAGGCCGCGTTCTGTAAGTAGCGGGTTTGCGTCGTGACGTTGGTCGATTTGCCGCCATAGGCCGGGTAGAAAGCATTGGTGCGCTCGGGTGTCCACGATTGATCGTAGATTTCCCACGTGCCGACCCCGCCGTTTGTGGCACCCCAGAGTAGGTTGCTGCCGATCCAGTAATCGCGCTTGCCCACCCCTTGGAAGAACACGTTGACGTCGAAGTTTTTCCACGCAGCATTCATGTTGAGACCGAACCGGAAACGCGGCGTGGAGTTGCCGATGATGCGGCGATCACCCGGATCGGCTAGGGTACTGGCTCCGGAGCTGATCTCCTCGTCGCCATTCAGGTCCACAAAGCGGACATCGCCTGGATACCAAACGCCCGAGTTCAGCTTATTCTGACTGGGTGCGCCGTCGATTTCTTCCTGACTCTGGAAGAGGCCATAGGTTTCATACCCCCATAGCTCGCCTGCCTTTTGTCCTACATACAGCGAATTCAACAAGTTATTGGGGTTGCCGTCAAAGGAGACCACTTCACTCATGGCGTCACCCACGTTGAACGCAACATCATACCGGAATCCGTTATCAAGGGCGTCACGCCACTTTGCCTCGATCTCGAAGCCCTTGGTGCTCATAATGCCGGAGTTTCTGGTAGGCGCAGCGGCACCCAGCACGGCCGGCAATTTATCGCCAGCGATGAGAATATCCGTGGTCTTGCGGTGATACCAGTCGAATGTCACGCCGAGCCGGTTGAACAGCGTCATATCCGTCCGGAAATTGAGCGTGGTGGCCGTTTCCCAGGTCAGGTCGGCATCCACCAGTCCGGGAGGGGTGATACCCAAGGGCCGGAAATCGCTAAAAATATGCTGCACCTGGGCGATCGATCCGTAGGTGGGAATGTAAATATAGTATGATACATTCTGGTTTCCCAGACTACCGTAGGAGGCGCTGAATTTAAGATCGTTGACCACATGCTTAATGCCAGCGAAGAAGTTTTCTTCGCTAATGCGCCAACCGGCCGATACCCCCGGGAAGAGCTTGAAACGACGGTCTTTGGGAAAACGCGATGAGCCATCGTACCGCCCGTTGGACTCAAACAGGTACTTGCCCTTATAGTCATAGTTGAAGCGATAGAACCCGCTCCGGATAGCCCAATGGGATTCGGAATCATAGGCATATTCATTGCCCAGGGTCTGCTGAATGACGGGGATGCTCGGGCTCAGGATACCCTCGCCCCGTCCGCCAAGATAGTCATATACGTACCACTCCTGGCTGAAGCCAGCCAGCCCGTAAAAGTTATGCGCCTCCTTCAGCGAAAATGTATAGTCGGTATACGCGTTGATCAGGTAATGATCTGAGTCCTCCTTCCAACGTTGCACATAGGTCGGATTGGTATGCGCATTGGTGGGTGCATTCCAACGATTATCAATGCGGAGCAGCTCCGGCACGGATTGTTTACGGTTGAAGCTGTACCGTTTATAGGTAATGTCCGCCTGGATTTTCCATCCCTTGAGCGGCCGGATGATGGGAGATGCACCCAATATCATCGTTTCTTCCCGTTCGCCATTCCGGGAACCGTAGTCCATGAAAGACAGGATATTGTCCGTGTACATTTCGCCCACAGGCGAGTCGGCGGGCGTCATGATCGGCATATTGATGTTCCGGTAAGGTTCCTGCGACATAGCCCCCCACCATCCCCCTTTTCCCGCGGGGTTTACCGGTTCGGTATAAGTGGTGGTGTTGAACGAGGTGCGGTATTCCATATCGAACCAGTCGGTGACCCGCGAGTTCAGGTTGAGCAGGGCGTTGAAACGCTGGTATTTGTCGGTATTGATCTTGTATAACCCTTCCTGACCCATGTAACCCAAGGAGGCGTAGTATGACGTCTTTTCTGTACCGCCGGATAGGTTGATGTTATGCTTTTGCAACGGCGAGGCATCGCGTACCGACTCTTCGTAGGGGCGAGTATTGCCCACCCAAACAATTTCTTCTCCGTTCATGAAGTAGCTGGGATATTGGCTCGGGTTTTCCATGTGCAGGCGGATGGCTTCCAGTTTGTCATACATATCCTGCGAAGGCGTTTCGTTTCGCATCTCCACAGCTTTGATGGCCGCATCCTGAATGGTAAAGGCGTCGAGTTGATTGGGCACATGCGAGGGCCTGTTCCATTGGGCCGATCCGCTATAGGTGACCTGCGCCCGGTTGTTTTTTGTGCCCTTTTTTGTGGTCACCAGCATCACGCCGAAGGCGGCGCGGGCACCGTATATGGCGGCCGATGCGGCGTCTTTCAGTACAGACACGTTCTCGATGTCTTCGGGGTTTAGTTGGTTGATGTCCATCTCAATGCCGTCCACCAACACCAAGGGGCTGCCGTTGACCATGGCCCCACCCGAAAAGGTGGTTCCGCCCCGCACGTTCAACCCAGGTGTATAATTCGGATTCCCAGTGGGGATGGTTATGTTCAGGTTAGGAATCAACCCTTGCAGGGCCTGTCCCATGTTGGTCACGGGCCGCGCTTCCAGCTCCTTGGCCGTGATCTGGCTCACAGCGCCGGTAAGGTGGGTCTTTTTCTGCGTACCGAAACCCACCACGACCACTTCTTCGAGGCTTGCCAGATCTTCGTCGAGCACAATGTCCAGCTGGCCAGTGCCGACGGGTACTTCCTGCGTGATATAGCCGACGTAACTGAACCGCAATATTGCTGTGGCCTCGCTCACCGTCATGGCAAATTCCCCATCCTCGTTGGTCACCGCACCATTGCGTGTATCTTTTTCCGTCACGGAGACACCGGCAAGCGGTGTTCCGGTGGCATCGAGCACGCGGCCACGCACCTCCGTTTGCGTTTGGGCGAGGGGCCGCATCCGGTTGAGGACGATATTTTTGCCCACCACTTCGTAGGTGATGCGCAACGGGCCCAACACGTGTTGCAAGGCTTCTGAAAGCGTATATTCCCTGGTAGGCAATCCGGTGGACTGCTCTGCATGGATCAGCTCAGGGCTGTACACAAACGTGACACCATATGCCTTCTCCATGGTCTCCAGCAAACTGCTGATAGATTGCGTGCTTCCCGCTAGCGTGGCACTCTTTTTCAATACGCCTTGCGCACGGGTGTCGTTTGCCAAGCCTGTGGCAACCAACAGGGTTAGAAATAGTATTTGTAACGTGCTAATTCTCATGATGATTAGTAGCGTTGGTCTTTTTTTCATACTTTTGGTTGTTAGATTTTTCAAGATTTAACGGAACATCCTTTCCGCTCATCGGAACGGCCAATTCTTCACGAGCGGAAAAGGATAGTAATTCAATCGTCGGTGATGCATCAGGCATTGCCGGCGGTTTATGGGATCATCATTCAGTCATCATTTATCATAGTCATCATTTAGGAGATTCGTGTTATTATCCGCATAGAACAGGATTTTCCCGTCTACGATTTGGTAATTTGCTTCTGCGGCCTTGCTGATGAGGTCGAGCTTTTCGTACAGGTGGAGGTCGCTTAGCGAGGCGGTAATGGTGCGTTCGGTCAGGACTGCATCCTGGATGGTGATGGTCACCCGGTACCGTTGGCCAAGCGTGGCCAGTACGGTTTTCAATGGGGTCGACCGGAAATTGAACAGTTCGCCAACCGCTTCTTTGGATAGATCCGTCTCTTGGGATAGGGTTTCACGCATAAGGCGGTTTTGCGATGCATCGAACAGGGCTTCCTCGTTAGCCGCGACCGGCAACGGGGCGTTTATGTGATCGAAAGATCTTGTCAATTCCGGTTCGGCGGCACCTACTTTTTGCACCTCTACCAACCCCGTGCTCACGATGACCCGGCATTCCGTCGGTTCATCAGATGCCCGTACGCGGAAGCTGGTGCCCACCACTCGGGCAATGAGGTGATTGGTTTTAACGAAAAAGGGCTTGTTTTCCTGTGCCTGTACTTCGAAAAAGGCTTCTCCATCGAGGAAAACTTGCCGGTTTGCCGCAAACGTATAGGCGTTGTAAATGATATGTGACTTGGGGTCGAGCACCACAGTTGAATTGTCAGGCAAGAGCAGCAGTAGCGGTTTATCCGAGGTGTTGGCGATTTTTTGCTGGCTGGTATTATTGCCCACTTGCCGGTATACCAAGCCAGAACTTTCAGCCATCGTTAGGTGATTACCCACATCCGTGAACCATACGATCCCAAGCACCAAACAGGCTGCGGTCATCCACCACCAGTGGTATTGGAACAACCACTTTTTCCGTCTTGGCGATTCCGGAGCATCATCGAGTTGGGCTGTGACATGAGCGACGATGGCTTCTTGCAGGCGGCTCGGTATTTGGTTACTGGGCTTGATGTGTACGGCAAGGAGGATTTTTTTTGCTTCTTCTGCGGCTGGAATGACGGTCGGGAAACTATAGAATACCTCGTTCCAGTGATTTTCAGATGCCGGAGTAGGTGTCAATACCCAATCGACAAAGAAATCGTCTTTAAGAAAGTCATCAATTTGGTAAGATGCGTATTTTTTCACTTCTGCTCTATGTTTTTCAATATAGAGGCAAGTAAATTCAAAATCTACCCATAGCACATAAGAAAAAGCAAAAAAATATTAACTTTAAATAAAGAATGCGACTAAAAAGAAGCAGCTGAGGCTAATTAAAGCTACGATTGAATCGTAATCAATTAATTTTCGGAGGGCAAGCAGCGCATTGTGCTGCAAATTATAGCTGGATTGCCGACTGATTCCCATCAACTCGGCGATTTTATCTTGTTTCAGGTTTTCATAGAACCGTAGGTACAAGAGTTCTTTCTGACGGGGCGAAAGCTGGTCTAAGTAGGATTTTACTTTATCGCGGATGGCTCCCGGCAGCGTGGCCTCTTCCTCGAAATCGACGGCAAAAGAAAGTTCCTCTATTGGTATGTTATTCAGAGAAGCCGTCCGTTGCCATTTGGGCAGTTCGCGAATGATTTTTTGCCGCAGCGCCTTCATCAAGTAGAACTTGGCATTGGACACCTCGCTCAGGTGTTCCTTTCGGTTCCATAAGGTCAGAAAAACGTCCTGTATGCAATCCCTCACGAGCTCTTCGTCAGGTGAAAAACGCATACCGTATCCGTACAGCGGATTGCTATACCTGTTGACCAATTGGGTAAACGCAGCCACACTTCCATTTTGAATTTGGTGCCATAACATGCGGTCTTCCGGCTTGTCCTTTTCCATGTCTTACCATTTCGTCGCTACTAGGCCCTCCTTATTTGTTAAGCGTAATTTGTTGGATGGCTTATAATTGGGTTGCGTACTGGCCAATGATAACCAAAGCACGTCGGCTTTGCAACTTATTCCGCAACGCAAACGGTTGTGTAATTTGCGCAAACGATTGTGTAGATACCGACGCAAAACGGACATTAACAAGAAAGGCGCCCGATTCAGGAGCGCCTTTCTTGTTTTTAGCGCTATCTATTCATAACCAGGATTCTGCTCCAGGTTGTTGTTGCCCGATATGGCCCGCGTTGGAATTGGGAACCGTTTGAAGTGGTCGTCTGAAGGCTCATGATCCCACCAGCTATCTGTCGTAAATTTATTCCAACGTATCAGGTCGGTACGTCTGCGACCTTCACCCAGAAATTCAATTCCCCATTCGTCCAGCATCCGGTATTCATCGAGGTTGGCAGCCGTAACAGGATCCGGATCGGCATTCTCGAAGTTACGGGCCCTTACTTGATTGATGAGGGTTGCGGCCCCTGCGGCATCTCCCGCTCGCAGCCTGCATTCGGCTAGCATGTAATAGATCTCTGCGAGGCGGATCACCGGATTATCAGCTCCCCAACGCAGGCGTATCTCCGCATTGTTTGGCATGGGCACTTTCACCAGGCGTACTCCTGTGTTTTCTTCCCCTTCCGACATTTTGGAAGGCAATTCAGCCACGGAGGCATATTCTTCACCCGGGCCGACTTCACTGAAACGCGCCACTTGGTCTACAAAGACCAGTAGCTGGCCATTATATTCCTCACCGCCTACTATCGGCTCGCCCGTTGGGGTACGATGTTCGCCGACGATGAACATACCTTCATACTGACCGCCGCCTAAATACCGATAGGGTTTTTTGCGCAGATCTTCATCGTGGAATTTTCCGTAAGGCCTTCCCAACTTGAAATCACTGGCATAAGATGTGCCATCGGGCTTCAACGAGGGTGTCAGGTGTGCGCCATTATTAGCTCCCCCATCCAGATCAAAATATCGGGCCGTATTGTAGTGGTAAAAATCGGCGTAGAACCAATCGTATTGCAGGTAATTGAACTCGGAAGGGATGGACCAGATAATCTCCGGCGAGGAATCGTTGTTGAACGAATGAGGCCCATACCAAGTAGGGTCGAGGCTGTATGCCCCATATTCCTGGTTGATGATAGCTTCGCATATAGTCGCGGCATCTGCAAAACGGTCTTGGCCAATATAGGCTTCGGCATTAAAATACAGTTGGGCCAGCATGGCTGCCGCCGCCGCTTTTTTCATCGCTCCTTCTTCTTGTTGTCCCGCTTCTTTTGCAGGCAATTTGTCAATGGCCTCCAGCAACAGACGCTCGATATGATCGAATGTCTCCTGATCCGTATTCCGGGGTGGCGCTTCAATATCCAACGATTCAAAAACAGGCATGCCGCCAAAGTAGTCAAGACCTCGCATGTAAAAGAACGCGATAAGTGTATTCAACTGATTGAGGTGTTCATCTTTGTCCGCTTGGGTGAGTGCCAACGCTTCATAATCAACGTTTTCCAAATCCTGTTTAGTGTCGAGTGCAAGTGCTACGCCCATCAGGGTGCCTCGCCATGATTCCCATATCCAGTTATCATCCGGGGTCCAACGGTGGTAGTGATACCGTTCATTTTCCCCCCCATTATACCAGTGCCTTCCCTTAGTAGTGATGGCAAATTGGTCAGCTGAATATTCCTGCAATTTCCACCGATCTCCACCTAGGTACCAGCGTCCGTGTGTAAATGGTCGGTATAAGGCCGCCATTATGTCTTTTTCGCTTTTGAAGAAGGTTTCTGGCACCACTTGATCGTACCACTCCTGCTCCAATTTTGTACAGCTTGTGGCGCAGACCATGGAGATGAGCAACAGCGCTATATTTATTTTTTTGGTTTTCATAATATTCATTCATTTACTGTTAATGCATCGATTAGAAATTGACCTGCACGCCAAACATAAATGTGCGTGTCTTCGGGTAGGCGTCGCGTTCTTCAAAACCGGGGTCGAGGCCGTTGATGTTCACTTCAGGATCGAGACCCGAATATTTTGTAAACACGAGTAAGTCGCGCCCGGTAGCATAAACTCGTACGCTCTTTAGCGGATTTAACCATCGCTGCGGTAATGTGTATCCGACGCTAATGGCATCTACTTTCACGAAGTTGCCTTTTTCCAGCCAATAGTCACTAAGTTCTTTTTCGCCGATGACATTGGCGTGGTCTTCATATGCTTTTTTTAGCACATTCTGGCCAGCCACGTTCGGCACACTGTAATACATATTGATCATATTGAACACGTCATACCCCAGCCAGCTCCGCATGTATACACCGGCGTCAAATTGCTTGTAACGTACCGAATGGTTCCAAGAAAGAATCGCGCGTGGTATGGCATTGCCCACAAACGCCTTGTCTGCCAAAGTTTTGGTTTGCTGAGTGACATCAAATGCATTACCTTCTGCATCATACAACATCCAATTGCCCTCTTCGGTAAATCCGGCGTGGCGCCATAGGAAAAACTGACCGATTTCCTCTCCAGGGTACAACCGTACGGCATTGCCCGGTGAACCCGGAGCCGGGAAACCCTTACGGTCTTGGAATGTGGTGTTGCCCCACAGGGATTTAAGCACACTTTTGTTGTGGGAGAAAGCCAGGGTCGTCGAATACTCCCAATTCTCATTGTCGACAATAACTCCGGTAACCTCACCTTCAAATCCGCGGTTTTCCATATTGCCGACGTTCATCGTGGTCTGATCGTGGATGGCGGGAGGTTGGGATACGTTGATGCTGTAGATCATGTCATCAACCTTGCGGACGTAGTAATCAAACCAGCCAGAAAGCCTACTATTAAATAGCCCGAAATCAAATCCTACGTTAAATTCCTTTTTTACTTCCCATTTGATATCGGCATTTTGATTATGCCGTACGCCGAATGTACGGATCCACTGATCGTTGGCGAGCCACCAAGTATCGGGACTATACATGCGGAAGGCTACTTCCGAGCCGAATCCCTCATTGCCGGTTTCGCCATATCCCCCCCTAATTTTTAAATCGTTAAGGATAGGACTGTTTTTTAGGAATGCTTCTTCGGAAACCCGCCAGCCAAGCGATACACCGGGGAATGTCCCCCAACGGTTTTCCGGCGCAAATTTAGATGACCCTTCTCTTCGGATAGTTGCGGTGAGGAGGTAACGATCCATAAAGCTATAGTTCAATCGCCCAAAAAATGCTGCCAACTTTACCGAAGGGTTTTTCCACGAACCCATCCCTGCCCGGCCATCGGGGAGGAAGGTACCGTTGCCCATGCTGTGTTCTTCCAATCCATCTACCGGAAAGTCGGAGTTGTTCGCATTGAAGCCCTGTCCGTTGAAATCCTGGTAGCTGTATCCAACGACGGCATTGATATTGTGATCGACCAATTGTTTACTATAATTAGCTGTCCATTCAAAGGTGCGATCATTCCATCGTTTATATTCTTGGCTAGCATAGCCGTCTACATTGTCCAACCTAGAGATCCGATGCTGAGAGGAGCGGTAAAATGTGGGATGTTCGGAACTGTTATTGATACCCACCATGACGGATGTATTGAAGTCTTCGGTCAAGTTTACCTTCAACGTCGAATTGGCTAGCAAGTTCCTGTATTCATTTTGATTTTTCCGTAACATCACTTCTGCTACGGGATTCCAGTAATCATACCCGCCGGTCCATACATTGTAGCCAGTTGGATCGGAAGCGTCATAAGGTGTTTCTGTCGGGTTTAAAACTAATGCCATGTTGAAGATGCCATTGTCGGTAAGATCCGAATTCCGGTGATTATAACTTATATTATTGGTCAATTCAGCCAATCCGTTCAATAGCTTGAATGAACTATTGATCCGTCCGCCGTATTCTTTCCGTTTTGATCCGATTGCGATTCCAGTTGCATCACGGTAGTTAAACGTCGCATATACTTGCGCATTTTCAGTTCCACCACTGGCATTAATCACATGCCGATGGCTAAAGGCATTGTCATTGGTTACTTCGTTGTACCAATCGGTGCGATGACCTAGATCGTCACCGCGATCGTGTGCTAGGTATTCTTCGGGAGAAAGCACTTCTGGCCGTCGGCGTACCGACTCCACAAATCCCTCTGTGGTATAGGTGATATTGGCCGATCCAGCGCGCGCACGTTTGGTGGTGATCAAGATTACGCCACCAGAAGCACGGGTACCATAGATGGCGGCGGCGGAAGCGTCGCGTAATACGTTGATCGACTCGATATCTTCGCGTACCACAGTACTCATACTGCCCCCGGGCACACCATCGATGACAATCAGCGGACCTTGGGACGCATTGACGGAATTGATGCCACGCAATTGAACGCTGATATTGGCATTGGGATCAGTGCCATTGGATGAAGCGACAGTGAGCCCCGGCACTTTGCCTTGGATGGCCATCAACGGCGACACACTACCCTGAATCAGATCTTTGGGCCGCATCGTGGTGACAGCGGTGGTCAGGTCACGTTTGTCAACCGTACCATAACCCACCACGACCACCTCATCCAAACTAGCGAGGTCTGCCTGTAGGGTCACCGATAGTGGTGTGCCGGACGTGGCCTGGATTTCCTGGCTGGCATAACCAATGTAGGTAAATACTAAGGTGGCGGGAACATTAGCCACGGTAAGTGTAAATTGGCCATCATCATTGGTCACCGTCGTGTTTTGAGTCCCTTTTTCCACTACACTTACCCCAGCTAAAGGCGTATTATCGGCGGTGCTGATGCGTCCGGTGACGGTTTGTTGATGGGAAATTGGCAGAGCTGCCTCCGCATAGGGTGGGAACACCAACAGGCAGCAAAGCGCGATCAAGGAATAGTACATCCTATACGCTCGATGGAGGACGTAGCGTCCCCTCGGAAATGTCCGTGTGTTTTGCATTTGTGTTTGTTTTTAGTTGTAAATAATAAGTTACTTCGACACTTATAAATTTATTTTTGGTGGGGCAATATTAGAGATTTAAGTAGGACACTTCCAAATCTAGCATAAAATAATTAACGGGCATATGGTTTACACGACGGCCCGATAGCGCAGTACTTGTTAGGCTTGTTATATTTTTATAAAAACCTTCTGCCGATACATCCAATACAGGATGAGCCATTCAAGCAATAAGATCAATATTCCAGAGACCAGCGTGCTGTATGCCGTGCCCATGAATTGATCATACGTTGGTCCCAAATGGATGTATAGGGACCGGCCGATGAATGTTTTCACGCCCCCATCGGCGATGACATAGGCGGCGATGGAGTTCATGCCGATGACCGTCAGCGGGAACGCCCATCGGTGCACGCCTTTCACATCAATCAGCCAGTAAAAGAACGCCAGCGCACCAAAACACAGTCCGCCACTGACCAAGACCCATGCCGGTGTCCAGATGCGTTTTACCACTGGGTTTACGCCCAAAACATGGAATACAATGCCCAATACTAGCAGTATGCCGCCCCACTTCAACAGGCTTGTCAGTATCACACGTACATTGGAGGAGTTTCGGAGGACATTTCCGGCGAATAACCCCAATATCATGGTCGCCAGGGTAGGGATGAAGCTGAGGGTGGCGTAGCCGCCTCCGTTGAACAGAAAAGGGCTTTCGCGCGGAAAGAGGTTCAAAAACCACCGGTCAAAAGCCCAGGCCAGGTTGCTGTTTTTGTTCCAATGGGCAGCAAACCCCTGGAAATGATGTGTCCAGTCGCTCGGCACACCCACAGCGGTATAGTCAATGTCCGCGCCGGGCAGTGGATATAACGCAAAGGCGAGCCAGTACCCAATTAAGACAAACACGAGCGCCGCAAGTTGTGTCCTGCGGCTGCATAATGCCAACAATACAAGGAACGTGTAGCCCAAGCCAATCTGGGTAAGGGTATCTTCAAAGGTAAAATTGGTCTGCTCGGCATGAATGGATCGGAGGAAGATGCCCAGCAGGATGAGAATGAGCGACCGCTTGGCCGTATGTAGCAGCAAGCCGGACGTGCTGGCGCCTCTGGTCCGGCGGCCGGCGATGGAATAGGGGAGTACTACACCGACAAGGAAGGTGAACGAGGGTTGGATCATGTCGTGCAGGCTGAGCCCGGTCCAGGGTACATGGCTTTGATGGAAGGCGAGGCACTGCCAAAGCCCATTGGTCGGCAGTGCCGAAGAAACAGCTGCGAGGTTGAGCACTTCTGCCATCATGAGCAGCATGACCAAACCCCTGTACACATCAACGGAGACAATTCGTTGCATAGTAGATTCTTGTTTATAATAAGGTAGCGATTACTTCAGGTATTCGTTCGATCAGCCTTCCTGCGGGCACTACCGCCATCCCCTCCGCAAACAGCTGGTCCCCGGCAGCGCCGTGCAGGTAACAGGCCAGCACCGCGGCTTCCTGCGCGGGGTAACCCTGTGCTAGCAAGGAAGTCAGCATGCCCGTCAGCACGTCGCCCATACCGCCGCTGGCCATGGCCGGGTTGCCGGTGGGATTGATCAGCACCTGGCCATCGGGCATCACGATGAAGGTATATTGGTTTTTCAGTACGATGATAAGGTGATGCACATTAGCCTGTTCCCGTGCGGTACGCAGGCGGTCCCACCACGTGCTATGCGTACCAAACAGGCGGTCAAATTCTTTCATGTGGGGCGTCAGGATACTTTGTTGGGGCAGTTTTTTGATACTGGATTGATGATCAGCGAGAAACGTGAGGGCATCCGCATCCAACACCAGCGGTTTTATTGCGTAGTCCAATACACGGAGCAGGATATCGCTGGCGTCGCCAAGGCCCGGTCCGATGCCCACAGCATCAAACTTTTCCCATGCGTTTGGCAGTTCCTCCCGCGGGCAATACATCACTTCGGGGTAGCGCATATTCAGCGCCTCAAGTCCTTCCCGGGGGATGCAGGCCGAGGTAAGGCCGGCCCCGCTGTATAGGCTTGCACCGCAGCTCAGGAGCGCAGCGCCCATGGTACGGATATTGCCAGCGATGAGCAGCGCATGGCCATAGGTGCCCTTATGGCTGAACGGTTTCCGTTTGCGGTAGATCCGTTGGATATCCGCAACGCCGACCAATCGGAAGTCGCTGGGCAGGTGTTCGATATATGACTCGTCGAGCCCGATGTCGACCACGTGGAATCGATCAATGGCCTTGGCCGACTCGGGGAAGAAAAAGCTGAGTTTGGGCCGTTGGAATGACACCACGTCGTGTACGTGAATCACATATTCCGTTTCGGGCATAATACCGTCTGCCCGAAGGCCGGTAGGGATATCTACCGCTACCGTTGTGCTTGACGCTTCGTTGATGTGCTGGGCCAGTCGTAACCAATCTTCTTCCAAGGGCTTGCTTAACCCCGAACCCAACAGGGCGTCTATGACGATGGCCTGATGGATGTCTGGCAGTTCATCGCCCGGAAAAAACTCGGTGATCGGGATAGGCGTGTTATATAAGCGGGCAAGGTTCGCCGCAAAATCATTGCTTTCATGCCCCCCAAACCGTGCTACCCACACAGCGATGGCATCGTAACGGTGGGTTTGCAGGAGGCGCGCGATGGCCAGTCCGTCGCCGCCATTGTTGCCCGTGCCGCAGCAGACCAATATGCTGGCATTGGGATCTGGATATAACGCAATGAAGCGGGCTACAAACGCCTCCGACGCCCGTTCCATCAGGTCGATGGAGGCGATGGGCTCCGTCTCGATCGTGTGGTTATCGGCATCCCGTATTTGTGCGGAGGTAATCAGATTCATTATTTTTGGTTTGTATAATTAAAGGTAATTATTTTTTTGAAATACACTGTAAAGAGATTCCAGTAGGCTTCTCGCATGACGGCTTGGCTCCGGCACACTCCCATCCTTGACATTGCAGCCGCAAAGCAGTACCTTTGTAAGAAGAATCGGAGAAAAACCATGATTATCAATGACCCATTGAAGCTTGCACCCGCCATCAAGGAGGTACTGGAGACGGTATTCGACCCTGAGATACCGGTAAATATCCTCGAGTTGGGGCTGGTCTATGAGTTGATTACCAAAGAAGGGGGTACGGCTAAGGTAGTGATGACGCTCACCGCGCCCGGATGCCCCGTCGCGGGCGATATCATCGACGAGGTGCAGCGTAAGGTCGGGGAGGTGGAAGGCGTGGGCCAAGCATTGGTCGAACTCACATTCGACCCGCCATGGGATAAAAGCATGATGAGCGAAGTGGCCCGGCTGGAACTGGGTTTTATGTAATCGTTATTCTGCAAAGGCGTGGACGATCTGAGATCGATATTGCGCACCTTTCTCCCGAAATTCAATGATCCGTTTATAGCTATCCAAGGTGAAAAACAGTTCACCAGGAACGGGTGCGTCTTCGCCAAAGAAGAGCTTGAAGTTGCCGGTTGCCGGTTTGCTATAGTCGACAGCGTCGTTATTCGACGAAAACACCAAGGGTTCGACGGGTTGTGTCTTCATGCTGTCTACGCCATCCACCTGCCAGAGTTCGCCCAAGGCCGATACGAACCGGTCACTCGCTACACCTGATTTTATAAATTTGATGGTCCCTTTTTTAAATCCGATTTCCTCGTTCACCGATCCATCGGAATTGATGCCCGCGGGAATGATCTTATCGATCTCAATCACAAAGCCTACCGTGTCCTCTTGATAGATGCCCTTCGCGACGTAGGAGACAGACGCGCCGCTTTCCTTCATGTCCAGTAGCCGGAGCACGATGGAAGTGGGTTTTTCGGGGTCTTTGGTGATGGGAAACAGGTCTCTCGCACCTCTTTTTTCCGCATCGGCTTGATGAGCGCGGTTACAAGCGGAAATCAGGGTAATCGCGCACAGTAGCGCAAGGATAGAGCGATTCATCATCGTCGTTTTTATGGTGAATATAATGGCTACTCAAATAACACCTGGTCGTATCCTTTGTTTCACAAAAGGCACCCTTTAAGATTGCTCTTGCTGACGTTCCAGGTCGCTGAGCGTTTTTATGGGTTTCTTTTCGATCTTATCCTTTCCGAATATCATATTCCAGATGTTGCGCGATTCCTTGGTTAGGAGCGGAGCCACGATGGACAGGATCAATACATATACGACCACGAATGATTGGATAACGGGCAATAGACTGCCCGCTTTGCCGATGTTGGCCATGATAATGGAAAACTCTCCCCTGGCCGCGAGGGTAAAGCCGATATCCACGGCATTTCGTTTTTTCAATCCGGCAAAGCGCGATGCAAAATAACCCGAGGCGACATTGCCGATGATGGTGACCACCGCAGCGATAGCTGCCCAGACGAACGCACCGCCCAGCGAAAGGGGATCGATGGAAAGCCCGAAACTAAAGAAAAACATGGCGCCAAAAAAGTCCTTGAAAGGCAACACGAGCTGCTCGATACGCCTGATGTATTGGGAGTCCGCTAGTACCAACCCGGCCATCAACGCACCGATGGCTTCGGCAACATGGATGGTTTCGGAAAAGCCGGCAACGATAAACAGGAGGGCGAATACGACGAGGATGAATAATTCGGAGGACTTATCTTGAAGCACTTTGTCGATGGCGGGAACGAGCTTCCGGCCCAAAATGAGGAAGGCCAGAATGAATCCCAATGCGAGCAGCGAAGTGCCCGCCACTGTCCAGAACGAGCTGCTGCCGGTCAATATCAGACCCGACAGAAACGAAATATGCATGGCAATAAACAGGTCGTCAAACATGATCATGCCCATGATCACTTCCGTCTCGGGGTTTGCCGTGCGTTTTAGATCCGTGAGCACCTTTGCCACGATGGCGGTAGACGAGCTGGTCATGATACCGCACAGCACCATGGTTTCTTTGAAGGGCAGGCCCATCAGCCAACCGATCAGCAGGCCTGAGCAGAAATTAAGCACCACGTAGACCGTCCCGCCGGTAACGATAGACTTGCCCGACTTGATCAGCCTGCCGACGGAAAATTCCAGTCCTAGGTAAAACAATAAGAACAACACACCCAGCCGCCCCATGAAATCGATAAAAGGCTTGCTTTCGGTAAAGGTGAGGTCGATGTTGCCGAAAGTAGGCGCATGCTGGCCGAGCACCATCCCGATGAGAATGAAAAAAGGAATCACCGAAAAGCGGAGCCTATTGGATATCAATCCGACAAGCGCTACCAAACCTACGGCAATACCAATTTCTAAAATCAGGGTGTGTGACGGCATCAGAGGATTTCTTTTAACAATTTGATGTGGGTCCGTTTGCCTGCAACCACCAAGGTGGTATCGGCGGTAATGACATAGTCCGGACCGGGATTGATGATGCTATCTCCGCCTTTGATGGCAGCGATGATCGAAGCGCCCGTACGTTTCCGAACCTCCAGGTCCCCGATGGATTTGCTGATACTGGTCGCACCGTCCTCCACCTTATACCATTCGATGATCAGGTTATCCAGTGCAACTTCAATGGTCTCCAGGGCCTTAGGTTTGTAGGACAGTCCGCCGATGATGCCGGCTACTTGGCGTGATTCCTCGTCAGACAGGGTCATCACGCACCGGGATTCACTTTCCGCTTCGTCATAGCGGTAAAGTTCGCGGCGCCCGTCGTCATGGATGACGACCACCATATTGTCTCCGGCTTCAGTCTCGATTTGATACTTTTTACCAATGCCGATCAGGTCTGATTCTCTTACAATTGACATGATTGTCTCCCCTTAGTAGTTTAAAAGTCGACCAAAGATACGATTTTATTGGGAAATGCGGGCAGCTGGCGAAAACCTACTGCCCGATTGACCCGGATCAACAATGATAAAATAAAGTCAGTATTGGTTAAGGGATAGGTGTGAAACTGCCGAAAAACATCCGATTTTAGCTAAAAGAAAACTAACGCTAACCAACAGTTATAATCCCGATCGCCGGGTGATATTGAACCTAGAAATTAAGTCAACAACGTACTGTGTTAATAAATGAAGCGGATTTATACGCTTGTAACCTAGGTTTCACACAGACGCAAGAGTTGATGATCAGGCCATTTCAAACGGTGGACGAAAATGTAAGGCGCATTCACCAATTATACCAATTATACCATTATGAAAAAAGCTATGAACAAAATCATGTTGGGCTGCTTGCTTTTAGGTCCCGCTGTTCATGCCCATGCTACCAATAGTCCCGATGCGATACGACAGGACAAAATAGTGCGGGGAATAGTCTCAGAAGCAGGTACGAATGAACCACTGGTAGGCGCCAGTGTTCAGGTCAAAGGATCTGCGGTAGGTACGGTTACCAATACCGCAGGGCGATATGAAGTAACCATTGCTTCAGAAGAAGCCATACTCGTCTTTTCTTACACCGGTAAAAAAACGGTGGAACGTCCGGTAAAAGGGTTAACGGTAATCGATGTGGTGATGGAAGGCGAGGAGACCATGCTTTCGGAAGTATACGTCGGGTATATGACCCAGCGGAAAGCTGATCTTACGGGTTCGATCGCGATCGCGTCAGCAGACGATATTGCTAAAAATCCTTCAGCAAATGCCATGAAATCCCTCCAGGGAAAGCTCGCCGGGGTGCACATTACCACGAATGGCGGTAATCCTGCGGAAGGTGTAAATGTGCAGATCAGGGGACTTTCATCGCTGTCGGGCGGCGTTACACCGCTGATCGTGTTGGACGGGATGCCTACCCAGAATCTGAATCTCCGTGATATAAACGCCGGTGATATTGAATCCATCCAGGTATTGAAAGACGCTGCTTCCGCCAGTATATACGGTGCCCGGGCTTCCGGAGGCGTGATTCTGATTCAAACGAAAAAGGGAAACGTCGGCCAAACCAAAGTTGAATACAATGGCAGTGTGGCGTTAAGTACGGTAATTGATAAGCCGACATTGATGAACGCCGAACAATATGGAGTTGCCACTTTTCGGGCATATGCGTACGATGAAGAAGTGTATGGCATGCCCATGTCGCTGCCTGGCACCTACGATTTCACGTGGCATAGGGATGAGAATGGAAGAGCGGTATTGGATGCGGTGAGACCTGCGGAATGGCTTAATCCCGAGCAAACCGTCAGGGGCTCGGATACGGACTGGCTGGGGGAGATTCTCCAACCCGCAATGATGACCAACCATCAATTGACGATTTCCAGCGGAACGGATCGATCAAGAAGTTTGTTTTCCCTGGGCTACTATGATAATGAGGGTACGCAGATCCACACGTTCTTCAGGCAATATTCGATACGTACCAATACCGAGTACAGCCTGATCAGTGACCGGTTAAAAATAGGCGAGAATCTGGCGGTATCGTATTTGCAATACCGGGATGCCAACGAACTGCGTTGGGCGTTGATCAATCCGCCGGCAGTCCCTGTGTACGACATAAACGGAGGATGGGCCGGAGCCGCCGGATTTGACGATTTCACGAATCCGGTGCGGGTACTGACAGACAACAAGGACAATATCAGTAATTATGTCAAAATAATCGGAAATGTCTTTCTGGACCTTGACATCTGGAAGGGCATATCGGCCCGTACGCAATTCGGGGTTGATTATGGAAATGCCTACAACCGAACGGTAGACAAACTTTGGTCTGAGACCGGAGGTCGAAATAGTGATGGAGAAAATTATGTAGGAAGCAGTCAATCTCATCCGTTGAGCTATGTGTGGACCAATACATTGTCTTATAATATGAATACGGAGAAGCATAGCCTGGATGCCGTGGCGGGGGTTGAATACACCCGATTTGTGCAAGAAGGGTTTTCGGCAAGGAGGGAAGGCATTTATCTGGAGGATCGGGATTTTGCCCATATCGGCGTGACGACAGGCACGAAGTATTCGCTTGGCAGCTCGGCGGATGAGTATGTCTATTTCTCCTTGTTCGGTAAAGCTAACTATGTTTATAACGACAAATATCTGTTCTCTGCTACCTTGCGCCGTGACGGTTCATCCCTCTTTGGTGCCAATAACCGATATGCCATATTTCCGGCATTTTCGGCTGGCTGGCGGATCAGCAACGAAGCTTTTATGCAGGGCCATGAGGTGATATCGGATCTTAAAATACGTGCCGGTTGGGGTGCAAACGGGAGTGTACAGGGACTGCCCCGTGGCTATACGTCCACGCCGTTTGCAACCGATTATTTCGGAACATCGTATGCGATAGAAGGAAATGAAACAGGACCGCTGTATTCGGGTTATCGAAGGACGTGGTTGGGCAATCCAGATCTGAAATGGGAAACGACCACACAAACGGACCTAGCCGTTGATTTCGGTTTCCTGAATAATCGGATAAGCGGGTCATTAGGCTATTATTTCAAACAAACAAGGGATGTTTTGGTGCAGACACCTTACATCGCAGCCATGGGAGAAGGAGGTGAACCATGGATCAATGGTGCGGATATGAATAACCGCGGGATCGAATTTGAAATCGGCTATCGCAATGACCCGAAGCATGCTTTTCAATACGCCATTTCGGCCAATATAGGTACGTACAAAACCAAGCTGGTGAGCCTCCCCGAGAATGTCATCAACAAATATCCGGGTGATGGCGTCCATGATCTTGTCTTGGGCAGGACACCTAATATCCTGTACGGTTTGGTGGCGGATGGTATTTTTAAAACACAGGAGGAGGTCGACAACCACGCTGAACAACCCGGAAAAGCCATCGGCCGGATTCGTTACAAGGACCTGGATGGCAATGGTGTAGTGCAAGAACTCCATGATCGGACCTATATCGGAATCACAGATCCGGATTTCTTTGGTGGAGTTACCTTTGACCTCAGTTATCGCAATTTTGATATGAATGTGTTTTTCCAGGGTGTTTTTGGCAATAAAGTAGACAACGGTTGGAAGCGCGAATCCGACTTGTGGAACATCACCGTGCCGTCACATAAAAACCATGCTACCCGGATGCTAGATGCCTGGTCGTTTGACCATCCGGATTCGGACATTCCCGCCATATCCAATTCGACGCAGAATGCAGAACATCGTTTTTCCAGTTATTTTGTACAGGATGGATCATACCTGAAATTGCGGAACATCGAGCTGGGTTACACCCTTCCGAGTGCAGCGTCAAATAAGATGATGATGCAGCATTTAAGGCTATATGCTTCGGCGCGTAATGTATTTACGCTCAAAAAATGGTGGGGTGCGGATCGGTTTACCAGTTTCGATCCGGAGATGCCAGGCTACGGTTATTTGACCCCGTTTTTTTTCACCCTTGGACTTAACGTCACTTTCTAAATTTTTTGTTATGAAAAAGCTTAAATTCATCATAATTTCTGCTGTCGTATTGACCGCGACTAGCTGTGCCGATTCGCTGAATGTGCCACCGAAACAGGTATTGGACGAATCATTACTGACAAAACCGAGCGACATGGAAGGTTTTGTGACTGCGGCTTATGCCCGGATGACGGATATTCCCTCCTGGGATTCTCCTTTCTCTCCTTGGTGGACCGGTTCATTGCGTTCTGACGATTCCTACAAGGGCGGCGGTGGAACGTGGGACGGTGATGGCTGGCATTTTATGGAGACATTCGTCGGTGTAACGCCAAACGGCTGGCCGCTCGATTTTCCTTGGTATGTGTCTTATCAGGTCATACAGCGGTGCAATACCGCGATACAAAAGCTGCAAAATATTACGGAAGAAGATTTTCCGCAAAAAAATGCCCGGCTTGGTGAGGTGACATTTATCCGGACATTTACCCATTTCAGGCTGAAACAATTTTTCAAATACATCCCCTACATCGACGAAAATGTGGTGGGTACTTCAGTGGAATTTGAAGCGGTCCCCAACAGAGACAGGGATCAACCCAATGATCAATATTTGTGGGAGCGGATTCTGGCTGACTTCAAAAAAGCGGAAGAGCTTTTGCCCGCAATCCAGCCAGAGAAAGGAAGGATAGACAAGAACGCTGCGACAGCTATGGTGGCGAGGACACTGATGTTTATGGCGTACGAGCAGGATGACCGGCATGCTGTGGTGAACATCAACAAAGAGCGGTTGGATGAAGCCTTGACTTACCTGAATAAGCTGACCGATCAGGAAGGCGCAAAGGTTGGTCTGCAAGCTGATTTCGCGGAGAACTTTGATATCGCTTTTGATAACAATACGAAAGAATCGATTTGGGAAATACAGTATTCCATTGACGATGGTAGTTCTACAGGTGGTAAAATAAACAGAAGTGAGGGACTGAACCATCCGTTTCAGTGGGGCGGGTTCCAATGCTGCGGATTTCATCAAATCAGCTATTCGATGGCAAACGCCTTCAAAACCGGACCTGACGGATTACCGCTGTTTGATACCTACAATAATGGCAGCTATGCAGATGGAGATGAGGTGTTTTTTGGTCAGAATACATTCGATCCGCGTTTCAGCCACACGGCGGTCGCCCCCGGACAACCCTGGAAATATGACCCCGACTTATTATTTGAAACCGCCGGAATCCGGAACGGTGAGGAATACGGTTACCTGAAATCCATCAAAGAATTGGTGCCTCCGGATTGTAACTGTTTATTATATGACGGATGGCAGTTCAATTCGATGAATAAACGGATGATCCGGTACGATGAGGTATTATTGTGGAAAGCGGAAGTGCTGATCCAACTGGATCGGGTGGACGAATCTCTTGGGTTGATCAATAAGGTTCGTCAGCGTGCAGCAAATAGCACGGCCCGTTTGCTGAAAAAAGACGGATCGCCTATATTGAATTATCACATCGAACCATACCAGCCGGGGGTAAACTGTACGTGGGATAAAGCGTTCGCGTGGAAAGCATTGCAATGGGAAAATCGGCTGGAGATGGCCGGTGAAGGGCGTCGTTTCTTTGACCTGCAGCGGTGGGGCATTTTGGAGAAAACCATGAACGACTATTTTGCCGTTGAAAAAACCAGGTTTTCATGGATGGATATCGCACGCTTTACTGCTGGGCGCGACGAATATTTCCCAATACCACAAGCCCAAATCAACTGGGCAAAAGGGAATTACACACAAAATCCGGGGTATTAATCGTAAAATTATAGGTTATGAAACCATCATGATTTATTCGATCACACAGGGGGAATGAATAAATCTGATAGCTTCATCACCGTTAAAAAACAAATTATATACAGATGAAAAATTTAGTTCATGTGCTATTTATAGCAGTCACCGCTGCCTTGTTTACAGGTTGTTACGATAGGGGCATTATCGATCATAAGGATTTTGACCACGCGTTGCCCGTCGTCGAAAATTTAAATTACACCAAGGAGGGAGACATCGTGCAATTGACGTGGGAAATACCCGCTGATATATCTCCTGCATTTAGGAGACCGTTGGAGATAAGCATACAAAAAGTAGAGAATGATATTTACAGGGAAATCATCATTGTGGGGGCTGAAGGTACGTCTCGCGATATTGCAATCGATCCCAGTAAAACGTATAGATTTGTAGTAAAGCTAGCGGGATACCTGACGGACGAGGCAAGGGAAACAGGTAAGCCGGATAGGGTCTATTCGCAAGGTCAGATTTTGGAGATCGAATGAATTTGGGATACATTGAAAATTATAGCGTATTGATAGCTTTTGGTTGTTATCTGGGCCTGTTAACGTCGTGCAGCGACGATGGCAACAATAAGGGTTATATTCCGGCAGATGAGATCATATCGTCGGAAACAAACCTTATTCCGGACAAGGATACCAAGGCGGTATCTGCCGTTTTACGTTTCCATGATCTTGATGCCATCGCTTACATAGCGGTCAAGAAAAGCGGAGCAGATCATTATTCGGTCAACATAAACCGGCAGGAACTTTCATCACCCTATGTGTTTACCTATACGATTCAATCATCGGATCCCGAGTCTTTCAAGTTAGTGCTGACCGCTCATTACCATGATGGAAAGGAGTCGAAAGACCTTTCCTTGAGTGTCGACAACCGTTGGGGGTTTTTTATCCGAAATGTCAGCCGTATAGCCCGAGTGACCGGAAGAGCAATGGCAGGCGAATCTTTTCCGAGTCCGAACAATACGGCAACGGCATGGAATGTGGGCGGAACTGACCTTGGTGTGATATGGGAAATGGAACATGGGAAGTATGGTGTTTTTTTCGGCGACACATACGGACTCGATTTTGTGCCCAATCCGGCGAATCCGGGACCTAATGGCGGTAGCTGGCGCAGCAATGTGTTGGCATTTTCAGCGGATGAGCAGCTGGAAGACGGACTATCCCTGAGCGGTATGGCTACCGATAACAGCGGAAATGCCCGCGAAATTGTCTACGGCGCGAAAGACCAGTCGGGCAACGGCGACTGGACATCCATTCCTACGGCAGCTATCCGCGCCAATGGGGCGGATTATGTGCATTACTTTAACATCAAATCATGGACAGGATGGGTGACTAACTATTCGGGGATGTACAAATCGGTTGATAACGGCCAGACTTGGACGAGATGTGAGGATGTGGTATTCTCGTCAGCCAGTAATTTCGGGCAGGGTGGTTATTTCAAGAAAGATGGTTATGTATATATGATGGGTACGCAGCCCGGGCGGGATAGCCCTGCATACCTGGCCCGTTTCAGGGAGTCCGATATCGAAAATCGGAGTAATTATGAATACTGGAACAGCACAGCCGATCAATGGGTAAGAGGTGATGAACGTAAGGCTACCGTCTTAATAGCCGATAAGGTGGGTGAGCTGTCTTTCATCTATAACGATACGCATGAAAAATGGATAATCGCCTATTTCAATGCCGACCGGTATCAAATAACCATGCGCACGGCTGCGGATATTACCGGGCCGTGGAGCGAACCTGATGAATTGGCATCGGGTGAGGATTATCCTCAACTGTATGGCTCTTACTTCCATCCATTATCTGCGACCGGCGATCACCTGTACTTCCTGATGTCCATGTGGATGCCGTACAATGTCTTCCTGATGAAGGCTGAATTAGCGGATATGGGTAGTTTTTCGCCCAATAAAAAAATACAGGTCAACGCACGCGATCAAGCGAACCGTTAGCTATATTTCCTCTATAAAAGTTGTCTCTCAATGGCAGAGGAGAGATCGATAAATGCGTAGCATTCATGAGCACCTATGGAAGCAGACTGCAGCGAATAACGTTGCTTTTTTATCTCATGTGATTAAAGTTTGCATTTCGAAGCAACTTTATCTAAGTTTGAAGCAACAAAATAGAAGTTATGAAAAAGACCGTCACCTCATCAGTATTGGCCATTGCTGCCATTTTTGCGCTTTACGCGTTTAGTCCCTCTGCGGCCGATGTTTTCAAGGTCGATACCAGCAAATCCAGGATTAGTTGGACCGGGCAGAATGTAGCTGGTGGCAAGCACACCGGAACCATCAACATCAGCAAAGGTGAGTTGGCCGCTGTCGGCGGTACGCTCACCGGAGGTAGTTTTACGGCGGCCATCAACAGTATCGCCGTGACGGATTTGGAGGGCGGTCGCGCCACCAAGCTGGCCGACCACCTGAAAAGTGAAGACTTTTTTGATGCGCCCAAGTTTCCCGAAGCCACCTTTAAGATCACCAAAGTTGGCGGCTCGGGTAGTGATGCGACGATTACGGGCGATTTGACCATCAAAGGCATTACCAAATCGATCACATTTCCAGCAGTGGTGCATCAATCGGCTAGTGGGGTGCACGCTACGGCCACGGGCATTAAGATCGATCGCACAAAGTTCGATATCAAGTACCGCTCGGGAAATTTCTTCAGCGACCTCGGCGACCGGGCGATCTCGGATGAGTTCCTGTTAGCGATCGAAATCGTGGCGGCTAAGTAAAGCGATGGCGGCATCAGCGATTACGGCGATCGGATGGCTGGGATTTATTTTCTGTACCGTAGCCTATTTGCTGCTGAATACCCGGATGATCCGCTTCGATGGCGCACTTTACCAAGTGCTGAATGCCATCGGTGGCTTGGGGTTGGTCATCAGTGCGATCTATTTCAACGATGGTCCCAATATCGCCGCTAACATCGTGTGGGTGCTGATTGCGGTATTCGGGATATTCCGATATGCCAAGAAATTACGTGGCCTGCGCAAAAAGCGCAACATCACGGATGCCCAGTAGCCGGTAAGCTTCCGTCTTATAATCGGCAATCTTCAGATCAAACGCCTTTGCGTCACCGGCCAGGCTGAGGTAGAAGTAAGCCCCGTCTACCAGCGCAAAGATCAGGTCGGCTGTACGGCGCGGATCGCTGACCGTGATCAGTTTAGCTTGTTTGCATCGCTGGATGAGCGAGGCCAGCCGCTCCCTTAGTGAATCCGATAGACTTTTATACATGGTTTTTGCCTTCCGCTCCCGGAAAGTCAACGCATAGCAGCTGTAAAACAACCCGTCGTCAAACAGCTTGTTCCATTTCTTTGAAAACAGATCGTCGATAACGGTGACCAGCGCCTCCCGGAGCGGCACCTGGCTATCCTTGCTTACCTTGTATATCAGCAGGTACTTATCTAAAATATAGTCGATCAACGCATAGGTGAGCTCTTCCTTGGTTTGGAAATAGTGGATGACGAGGCTGGGGTTGATATCCATCACCTTGGCGATCTTGGCGATAGAGGTATTCTCGAGACCCTCTTTCTTAGCTACTTTGTAGAATACCTTTACGATTTCCAACTGTCGGCTTTCTTTTAAGCTCTTTCTTCCCATGTGTGTTTTTTTTGACGAAAATATTAGTAATCTTTGATGTATACAATTGTGTTTTTATTGAATGAACATTCAGTTTATAAAAATAACAATTGGCTAATGTAAACTTAATATATTCATCTTTCCTTTGGAGCGGATAACCTACAAACAATTATTGAAGATGATTAGTCTATTCAAACGTAAATCAATAATGTTAGCGATTTGCCTGATGCATGGAGTGTTTATTTCCATGGGTTCGGGTGCTGCCTCGGCGCTGGGGCGCGATGCGTTGACACTTGCCGGGGCTTGGCAGCAACGCGTCAGTGGTACGATCCACGATGCAGAGGGACTGCCCTTATCGGGCGTCAGCATTGCCGTGGTTGGCAAACCCGGCGGCACCACTACCGATGAGGAGGGCCGTTTCAGCCTGCCGGCTGTGCCGGGTGAGCGGCTACGGCTGACGATGGTGGGTTATCTGGCGCAGGAATTTGAAGTGACCGACCAGGAGCACTATGATCTGGTGCTCGAGCAGGATGCCTCCAGTCTTTCGGAAGTGGTGGTCGTGGGGTACGGTACGCAGAAAAAAGTGAACCTATCGGGTGCGGTGGACTACGTGGATACCAAGGCGTTGGTGAATCGGCCAATTGCCAATGTTTCCCAGGGCTTGCAGGGGCTGATCCCCAACTTGAATATCCGGTTCAACTCGGGTGCACCGGGAGCGGCCGCGAATATCAATATCCGCGGCATCACCTCGATCAATGGAGGCGATCCCTTGATTTTGATTGACGGGGTGCAATCCAGTTCAGCGGAACTGAACCTGATCGCGCCCCAGGACATTGCCAGCATATCCGTGGTCAAAGATGCCTCTGCGGCTGCCATCTATGGTGCGCGTGCCGCATTCGGGGTGATCCTCATCACCACCAAGACGGGCACACAGGGCGGCACCAACGTGAGCTATTCCAATAACTTCACGTGGAATACCCCTACGGTGATACCGGAGATGATTACGGACCCTTATGTGTTTTCCCGTCTGTTGGAAGCGTCTACAGACAATACCCCTTGGGACAACGTGAACTATAATGACCAGTTCTACGAATATGCCAGGCAGCGGTCGGATGACCCCAGCGTACCCGGTGTGCGGGTCAACCCGTCTGACGAGACCCTGTGGGAGTATATGGGCGACCGTGACTGGACCCGTTACTTTTTTGATGACTACAACTTCAGCCACAACCATGACTTGGCCATCAGCGGGGTGAGCGAAAACAACGAGGTGCGTTATTACCTATCCGGTGGCTACAACCGGCAGAACAGTGCCCTGACGCTGGGCCAGGACTATTTTGATCGCTATAGCCTGCGCGCTAAGGTAGACTACCAATTGGCCGATTGGATCAAGGTGGGCAACAATACCTCTATGAGCAATACGCTGCGGGAATCGCCCAGCCGGCTGGATGTATTTGGCATATACAATATGTTTCCTACCTATTACGATGTCAATCCGGACGGTACGTGGGCCAATTCACCGGTGGGCCGCGCTGCGGCGGGAATCGTGGACGGCGGAGAGACGACCAACCGCTTGGAACAGCTGCAGACCCAGTTTACGACCGAACTGTCGTTCTGGGATCGGCTCTTACGGGTGAATGCTGATTATACCTACCGCAAAACCAGCGAGAACTACAATTCCTATCGGACCGCCTACCTGATCGGGTTCGGGCCTGATGATGTGCGGGAAGAGGGCGATAACGCCGCTTCCAGGAGGGGCATATTCGATTATTACCGGGTGTTCAATATCTACGGCACCCTCAGCAAGGACATTGACCGACACGCCTTTACCGCTATACTGGGTTACAGCCAGGAAGATTACCGGCGTGAGCTATTTGAGGTAACCCGGACGGGATTAATCTCCAGCTCATTCCCCACCATTGGGTTGGCTACCGGGGATGCCAGCGGTACGGAGCTCATCGATACCTATGCACTGCGCGGCGCGTTTTATCGACTCAACTATATCTATGACGACCGCTACATCCTGGAGCTCAACGGTCGGTATGACGGTTCTTCCCGCTTTCCGAAAGACAAGCGCTTCGGGTTCTTCCCATCCGGGTCTGTGGCGTGGCGGGTGGATCAGGAGTCGTTTATGGAGGGTGCCCGCAGTGTCGTCAGCAACCTGAAACTCCGTGCTTCTTATGGTTCCCTGGGCAATCAAGCGGTGTCCAACTACGGGTATATTCCATCCATGTCTACCTTCCAGACGGACTACCTCATCGGCGGCGAGCGCCCTTTCGGTATCTCTACACCGGCGCTCGTATCGCCTAATTATACCTGGGAGAAGGTCAATACGCTCAACTTTGGGGTAGACCTGGGCTTTCTTCAGGATCGATTCAGTGTGGTCGTTGATCAGTACACCCGTCATACGCTGGGCATGCTCACCCTGGGCAGGGACTTGCCGGATATCCTGGGCGCAAGCGAGCCCAGGGAGAATGCGGCAGACTTGCGGACACGGGGTTGGGAGCTCTCGCTGGGTTACCGGGATAACTACACGGTGGGTGGTTCGCCTTTCAGCTTGGAAACACGTTTTGTGCTGTCTGACTCCAGGAGTACCATTACCCGCTTTGATAATCCGAACGGCAGCATTACCCAATATTACGAGGGCATGGACATGGGCGAAATCTGGGGGTTGCAGTATGATGGCCTGTTTCAGACCACGGAGGAAATCGCCCAACTGGATGAAACTTCCATTATCCCGTGGGGAGCGCTCCAGATCGTGCCGGGATGGCCGAAGTTTAAAGACCTGGACGGCAACGGTGCGATCGAAAAGGGCTATACCCTGGGCGATACCAAAGACCTCTCGGTCATCGGCAACGCTACCGAACGTTTCCGTTTCGGCTTGGATGTGAATATGAACTGGAAGAATTTCGACGTGCGTATGTTCTGGCAGGGGGTAGGCAAGCGGGACTATTATCCCATGCACTTCTTGTATTGGGGTGCTTACCAACAGCCTTATGGCAATATGTATGAGCACCTGCTTGATTTCTACCGTGGCGAAGGCGATAGCCCGGAAGAACGCGCCAAGCATTCCCAATCGTACCTGGCGCTGGGTCTGGCCGATCCGAACCACGATGCGCGCTTCCCCGTCTTGCAATCCTGGCTGGCCGACGTGAACCTGGGTACCCGCATCGACCAGTCGATGGGGATGGCCATACCCAATACCGGCCACCTGCTGAACGGGGCTTACCTCCGGCTGAAAAACCTCACAGTGGGCTACACGCTGCCCAGGCAGTTTACCGAGCGTGCGGGGATCAGCAGCCTGCGGGTATTTGCCACCGGGGAAAACGTACTGGAGTTTTCCGAGATCAAGAAGCACTTCGATCCGGAAACCACCAATGCGAGTATCAACACCAACCCGGCCACTGGGACGGGAAGCGGGGAGGGCAACGGGATGACCTATCCTTTCCAGCGGAGTTATTCGTTCGGCGTTAACATTATGTTTTAATATTATCGATCATGCATATCATCAATCCGATCATGAAAAGATTTTCCAACTGGGCGGTTGTGGTGCTGCTAGCGGCCTCCGTCAGTGCTTGTAACGATGGCTTTCTGGATAAACTGCCGGAAACGTCCATTGGCCGGGAAAGTTTCTTCAATACCGAAGAAGACCTGAACCTGGCCATCTATAACCTATATGATTTTCCTTCCACGGGCATCTATACCGACGAGGCTTATACGCTGACGGACAACGCGTATTCCACGGGGAATGTGGAGCTGAAAACCATCATGACCACCACACCCAGTTCGTCTACGATCACCGGCGGATGGAGTTGGGGACCGCTGCGTAATATCAATTTCTTCTTGGAGAATTTCAGGAATGCCGCTATTGCTGAAGAACGCCTGGCCCATTTCGAGGGGCTGGCCCGGTTTTTCCGCGCCCGGTTTTACGCCGACAAGGTCAAGCGGTATTCGGATGTCCCCTGGGTCGACGTGGTGGTCACGACGGATAACGAAGACGTGTTGTTCGGCAGTCGCGACCCGCGTGAGACCGTGGTCGGCAACTTGTTGGCCGACTATGAGTTTGCCGCCAATAACGTAGATGCCTCCTCGTCGCAGGGAGCGGTGAACCGCTGGGTGGTCAAGGCCGACTACGCCCGTTTCCTGCTGCATGAAGGCACCTACCGGATGTACCACCCTGAATTGAATCTGGAGGGTAGCGCCGCGGCCTTGCTGCAACAGGCAGCTGCCGTTGCCCGGGATATCATGGATAACGGTCCATTCAGCTTATACTCCACCGGCAATCCCATGGAGGACTACGGCACCCTATTCAAAAGCCAGAACCTGGGCGGCAATCCTGAGATTATTTTTGCCCGCTACTACGAGGCGAACCTGCTGAACGGGGACAGCGGGGAGGGGGTGTTTGGCAATTATGAGACCTACCCGCTCAAAGACCTGGTGCAGACCTACCTGATGGCCGATGGCAGCTATTATAGCAGTCAGCCCAACTACCAGCAAAACGAGTTTGTCGCGGAGTTCGAAGATCGCGACCCCCGGCTGTATCAGACCTATGCCTATCCGGGGTGGGTGCTGTCGCGCTCGGGCACGTACGCGCAGGGGGCGGGCCTGTATGTGCAACAATTGGCTAAAAACTTCTCCGGCTACCATCAGCTTAAAGGTTTTTACAATACTACCAATCAAGACGAGCGGAATAACATGGATGTGCCGCTGTATCGCTTTGCCGAAGTCCTGTTGACCTATGCCGAGGCTAAAGCCGAGTTGGGTGAGCTGACGCAGGCTGATCTGGATATGTCCATCAACCTGCTGCGCGACCGGGCTGGCATGCCTCATATGACGCTTAATCCGGCCATCGATCCGGTAAAAGCAGCCAAGTTCTCGAACGTGACGTCTACGCAACGCGCGGAGATTTACGAGATCCGCCGGGAGCGGCGGGTGGAACTGGCCTTCGAAGGGCGCCGCCACGATGACCTGATGCGCTGGGGGATCGGTAAGTTTCTGGAGCAAGAGCCGCAAGGCATTTATTTCTCCCGCTTGGGCGAACATGACCTGACGGGAGACGATGTGCCGGACATCGTATTGCTGCCCGCATCACAGACCATCCCGGCGGACCGTAAGGAGAATAGTCTTGGGGTGACCATGGCCTACTACCGCGCAGGTACGTTCGGGCAGGATGTATCCATCTTCCTGGGTGGCGCGACCTCAGGTAATTTGCTGATCATTGAGAATTCCGGCATCTTTGTGGAACCCAAGTATTATTACCGGCCGGTACCTCAGCAGCAGGTCTTGCTGAATCCGAACCTACAGCAGCTATTTGATTGGGAATAACGATCAGACCATTAAAAAACTACATGAAACATGAAAAAACAGTTCAGTTCCTTACTCGTTTTACTGACGCTGGCCTACAGCGGCCTCGCACAGGAAAAATTCTCCTTTGCATTCTTTACGGATCTTCACATGAATAAAAATCCGAAGGCAAAGACCTTTGACGGCTTGAAGATGGCCATTGAGCACGTGGGGTCGACCGGAGTGGATTTCGTGATGACCGGGGGCGACAATGTAGATGTGGATGGCATGAAAGCCGACCGGCGAGCCGATGCCGTACAGCTCTACCAGGAATATAAAGACATGATCGGCACCTCTTCGCTGAAATGGTACTACACCATCGGCAACCACGACCGGTACTGGGGCGACGGCGATAAGGGCGGTGCTTATGGAGAGACCCTGTTTAAGTCCTTCTTTGGCGATACCTATTATACCTTCGACCACAAAGGATGGCGGTTCATCGTGCTCAACAGCACCGAAGTATGCGACGGCAACTATTGCCTTAGCGATGCGCAGTTCCAATGGCTCCAGTCGGTACTGGCCAGTACCCCCGCCGAGCAACCCATCATCGTATCCACGCACGTGCCCTTCCTGTCGCTGTACTATCCGGTATTGGAAGGACGGTACACAGATACCGATACCTTCGTGAACCAGAAGCAGGCGTTTGACCTGTTCAGCGGCCACAAGCTGAAGCTCGTGCTCCAGGGCCATCAGCACCTCTACGAAGAAATCAACGTGAAAGGCGTACAGTTCATCACCGCGGGAGCCATCAGTGCCAGCTGGTGGAGCGGATCCTTCCACGGTACGGAAGAAGGCTATCTGAAGGTCACGACCGATGGCGATGACTTCAACTGGGAATATGTTGATTACGGGTGGACAGTCGATCAGGTAAACAAATAACAACAAAAGAAACGATGATGAGATGTTATGATTTGCCGCGTCAGCGGACATCGATCCTGGGGATATTGCTGGTGCTGATTACCTTCAGCGCCTGTCAGCAACAATCATCCGAGCAGCGGCAACGGAAGGTGCTGTTTGCCATTGTAGATGGCATTCCAGCCGATGTCATCGAGCGGGTAAACACCCCGTGGATAGACAGCATTGCGGCCGTAGGCGGCTATGCACGTGCATATACCGGCGGCGAAAAAGATGGATACTCGCAGTCGCCCACGATTTCCGCCGTATGCTATACGCACTTTATCACCGGTACGTGGACCCACAAGCACAATGTGTGGGATAATGCAATCGACTCCATCAACTACCATTATCCCACCTTCTTCTGGTACCTCAAGCAACAGCATCCCGAAAAGAAGATCGGAATCTATTCCACTTGGGAGGATAACCGCACGAAGCTCATCGGAGAAGGGAAGCCCGAAACCGGCAACATCAAGATGGATTTTTACAAGGACGGGTATGAGCTGGATACCGTGGCATTTCCCCACGATCCGAAAGGCGTCTTCTACGACCTGATCGACGAGCATGTATCGAAAGAAGCCGCTCAATCCATCCGCCAAGACGCGCCGGATCTCTCATGGGTATACCTGCAGTACACCGACAACATCGGTCACGGCTACGGCGATAGTCCACAGATGGACAGCGCTGTGGTCAAAGCCGACAACCAAGTGGGGCGGCTGTGGCAAGCCGTCCAATACCGCGAGAAAACATTCAACGAAGATTGGCTGGTGTATATCGTGACCGATCATGGTCGCGACGACAAAGGCTTCCACCATGGCGGACAGACCCCCCGCGAGCGCGGCATCTGGCTGGCCACCAATGATAAAAACCTGAACGTCCATTTCCGCGAAGACGAGCCGGCCGCAGTGGATTTGCTGCCCACGGTATTGCGTTTCCTCGACGTAGAAGCACCGCGCGAATACCGGTTTGAGTGGGACGGTATTCCCTTGTCAGGCGAGGTGTCCCACCGGTTTACCCAGGCAACGGTGGCGGGAGACAGCTTGCAACTGGCGTGGAAACCCTTCAAAGCAGACGGAGCGCTGACGGTATGGCTTAGCACAACCAACAATCACAAAACCGGTGGAAAAGATGAATACATCTCGTTGGGAGAAGTGGCGTTGGCCGATGGGAATGCAACACTGGACATCAGCCAGTACCCGTCGGACTTTTATAAGGTCGTATTGGAATCTGACCTGCATACCAGTAGTCGGTGGATGGATAAAGCCGAGAAGGCACGATAACAGCGTTTCGGCACCTGCCAAATTTTGTCAGCGGAGTATCGGGGAATAACTAATTATTTTAGTAATTTTGTCTTTCATTGAAGTTTAGACAATGAAAGACTGCAGCGAACGGCACATTGTGCATTGCGACCTGGATACCTTCTTCGTATCGGTGGAGCGCCTGCGCAATCGCGAACTGCTGGGCAAGCCGGTATTGGTAGGCGGCAGCAGCGGCAGGGGAGTGGTGGCTTCCTGTTCGTACGAAGCCCGGCGGTACGGCGTGCATTCGGCCATGCCGGTGAAGCAGGCACTACGATTGTGCCCCCACGCGGTGGTGGTAAAGGGTAGTCATGACCTATACAGCCAGTATTCGAACATGGTTACCGAAATCATCGAGCGCTGCGCGCCCGTTGTGGAAAAGGCATCCATTGACGAACACTATCTCGACATCACGGGGATGGACCGGTTTTTCGGCTGCTGGAAATGGACGCGCGAACTGCGGCAGCGCATCATGCGGGAGACGGGATTGCCGGTGTCATTCGGGCTTTCGACGAGCAAAACGGTGAGCAAGATTGCCACCGGGGAAGCCAAACCCTGTGGGGAACGTAAAATAGATGCCGGCCTTGAAAAAGCGTTCCTGGCGCCGTTGACCGTCGACAAGATCCCGATGGTGGGCGATAAAGCCGCCGCCCGGCTGCGCCATCTGGGCATCACCCATATCCACATGCTTCAGCAGCTGGAGCTAGACAACCTCAAAAAGGTATTGGGTGAAAACGGGGTTGGTATCTGGAAGAAAGCAAACGGCATCGACAGCAGCCCGGTTGTCCCGTTCCGCGAGCAAAAGAGCGTATCCACAGAGACGACGTTTCATGAAGATACCATGGATATGGATCGCTTGAAACGGACGCTGATCGGCATGGTGGATGAGCTGGCTTTCGACTTGCGGCGGCACCAGAAGCTCGCAGGCTGTGTGACCCTGAAAATCAGATACAGCGATTTCGATACGCATACCATGCAGACCCGCATGCCGTATACCCATTCTGAGCGGGCTATCTTCGCCAGGGTCATGGCCCTGTTTGCCAAGCTGTATGCGGGCAGGATGCTGATCCGGTTGGTCGGGGTGAAGCTTTCGCACCTCATTTCCGGGGATTTGCAGATCGATTTATTTCATGATACGGTGGAAGAGATCAATCTGATGACGGCGATGGACCGTATCCGGATGAGGTATGGGACCGATGCGGTAAAGCGGGGGGTAATGTAAAGACTATTTACACCGACGCCGGCCTATCTGCTGCCGGACCGCTGCCAGACCGCCGCGCGTGAATTGGCTTCCTGCCTGCTGTCAACTGGCTGTCCGCCGGGTGTTTTTCGCACCCTTACAGTAAGGTGACCGCACCCTGATAGCCAGCTGACTACCCGATGATGCACCGCCGTTTGGCGTTGGCCCCCATGCACGCCTCCATCTACTGCCCATGCTTCCAATAGATGACGATGTCCGGCATGATGCAGTTTTACGCTGTGGCATCCATCAGCCGGTAATCGCCATTTTCTTTCGGCTCTGGCCGGCCAATGGCGATGTTGGTGGAATGGTACATGAGGAAGATCCAGCCTTCAATGCTGCCTTGCTCCCAGTACTGCTGGCGCAGGGCCATGGACTTGCGGCCGTCGTAATCGTATTTGGCGGCAAACTGCCGGAAAAATTGTTCGGGCTCGGGCGCTTCGTCGCCGCCGAAGAAGTAGTGCTCGCCGCCGCTGTGGATATGGAATACCTGATGGTGGGGCGTGTGGCCGCCCGATAGCTCGTAACGAATCTCATTGGTCAACACCCCATCTCCCGACACGAGCAGCAAGTTGCCGCTCCGCTGGAGGACGTCAAAAATCTCGGTTCGGTACGAATCGGACTTGCCGCTGTAGGCATCCTCCCATTCGCCCGCTTGCACCACGTACTCTGCATCGGGGAAGGCTAGGCGGAGCCGCCCGTTGCTGTCTGCCACCATGCCGCCTGCATGGTCTTTATGCAAATGAGAGAGCAGCACGTACCGCACGTCTGCGGGGTCGAACCCTGCCTTGCGGATGTTGTCATGCAATTGCAGGTCGCCATCATCGTCGGCGAAACCGATGCCGGTATCGAGGAGCAGCAGCCCGTCCCCGGACTCGACCAGGAATGGGTGTACATGGATGAATAGCGATCCCGGACGGTCTTTTTTACTGTCTTTGGAGGCGTCAAACGGAACGAACTTTTTGGATGAATCGACGGAAAATGAACCTTCGAATAAGGAATGTGCCTGCATGTTTTTATCTTTACCGCTTCGTAGTGCACAAACTTAGATAAATTTGCCTTTTCATAGAGGAAACATATGCAAAAAAGATGGGCAATCGCTTCTTGTAGCAACCTGGCGGCATCGCAACGGCTCCGTGGGGAACTAGGCGTAGAAGCTGTGCTGGCTGATTTGCTGGTGAATCGGGGCGTGGAAAGCTTCGAGTATGCCCGTCGGTTTTTCCGTCCGGATCTGTCATTGCTGCACGATCCATTCCTCATGCGCGATATGGACCGGGCGATCGACCGTATCGAGCGGGCAATAGGCAATAAGGAGAAGGTGTTGGTCTATGGCGACTATGACGTGGATGGTACCACCGCCGTGGCGGTGGTGTACAGTTTTTTCAGGCAGTTTCACTCCCGGCTGGAGTTTTACCTGCCCGACCGCTATGCCGAGGGGTATGGCATATCCACCCAGGGCATTGACTATGCCGCGGAAAACGGTTTTACACTCATTATTGCGTTGGATTGCGGCATCAAATCGCTGGACAAGATCGCTTACGCCAACGAGCGCGGCATCGATTTTATCATCGGCGACCATCACCTCCCCGGCGATCGCCTGCCGGAGGCGGTGGCGGTGCTGGATCCCAAACGCCCGGATTGTGCTTACCCGTATAAGGAACTGGCGGGGTGTGGTATCGGCTTTAAGATCATCCAAGCCTTTATCCAGAAAAACAACATGGACATCAACCAGTGCTATCAGTACCTGGATCTGGTGGCCGTGGGCATCGCTTCGGATATGGTGCCGATCACCGGTGAAAACCGGATACTCGCGCACTTTGGGCTACAGAAGCTCAATAGCAACCCTTGCTGCGGGCTGCAATCACTCATCGACCTATCGACGCATAAGAGCGGCCGGTTTACGGTCAATGACATCGTTTTTCAGATTGGTCCGCGTATCAATGCCGCGGGGAGGATAGACCATGCCAAGGATGCGGTGAAGCTGCTGATATCCAAGTCGCTGCATGAAGCCGCGGTGTATAGCAGCAGCATCGATGAGCAAAATTCGCAGCGGAAGGATTTTGACCTGCGCATCACCGAGGAAGCGCTGGCCATCATCGATGGCGATGAGGTGTTGCAGCAGCGGAACTCAACCGTGGTATTCAGGCCCGACTGGCATAAGGGTGTCATCGGCATCGTGGCGACCCGCCTGACGGAGAAATACTACCGCCCCACGGTGGTGCTCACGCAAACAAACGGACACGTATCAGGCTCCGCCCGCTCGGTGGTGGGATTTGACCTGTATGGAGCGCTGAGCGCTTGCAGCGACCTGCTTGACCAGTTTGGCGGGCATAAATACGCGGCGGGCCTCACCATGAAGCCCGAAAATGTGGCACTGTTTGAACAGCGTTTTGAAGAAGTGGTATCGGCCAGTATCTTGCCGGGTATGCTCGAGCGCGAGATCGTGATCGATGCGGTACTGCGATTATCGGATATCAATGCCAAATTTTTCCGTATTTTGCAGCAGTTTGAGCCATTTGGTCCGCAGAATGAAACGCCATTGTTTTTGAGCAAACAGGTTTACAGCTGCGGACAGGCCATGGTGGTGGGTGGAAGCCACCTCAAGATGACCGTGATGCAGGAGGGTACCGCCGCGTTTGATTGTATCGCATTCGGGCTGGGAAGCTATGCAGCCTTGGTCAACAGCGGCAAACCCATTGATATCTGCTATGCCATCGAGGAGAATGTATGGCGTGATAAACGGAGAATCCAATTGAATGTAAAGGACATTAGGTTGCAATGATCTTAAAAGCAGAACACCTCATCAAGAAATATCGGCAGCGCACGGTGGTAAACGACGTGTCGTTTGACGTGTCGCAGGGGGAGATCGTAGGGTTGCTGGGACCGAATGGTGCTGGCAAGACGACATCGTTCTACATGATTGTAGGGCTCATCAAACCCAATGAAGGCCATGTATACCTCGATGGCGAGGAGATCACAGAAGACCCGATGTACCGCAGGGCACAACGGGGCATTGGCTACCTCGCGCAAGAGGCATCGGTATTCCGCAAGCTTTCGGTGGAAAATAACATCATGGCGGTATTGGAAATCCATTATAAGGATAAAGCCGAGCGAAAAGAGAAATTGGAGGAACTGCTGGCGGAGTTCAGCCTTAATCGGGTGCGCAAGAATCGGGGCGACCTGCTGTCGGGCGGCGAACGCCGCCGTACGGAAATTGCCCGGGCATTGGCCGCCAACCCTCATTTCATCCTGCTGGATGAGCCCTTTGCAGGGGTAGACCCTATTGCGGTAGAGGAGATCCAGACCATCGTTTCTAAACTCAAGCACCGCAACATTGGTATCCTGATCACCGACCACAACGTGCAGGAAACGCTATCGATAACGGATCGGGCTTATCTGCTTACCGAAGGCAAGATCATGCTTGCCGGTACGCCCGAGGAAATCGCCGTGAATGAGATGGCCAGGAAGTTTTACCTGGGACGCAATTTTGAGCTACGAAGAAAGAAGCTTTAATATGGCCCTCTTCAATTCGATATTCACGTGGATCATGAAAAAGCGCATTCACCAGATTGAGCTCTTCATGAAGTATCCGCATGAGGTGCAGGAAGAGTGGTTCCAAAGCCTTATCTCCACGGCCGAGGCCACGGAATGGGGGAAGAAGTACGATTACAACTCCATTCTTACGCCTGAAATTTTCAAGGAACGGGTACCCATACAGGACTACAATAGCCTGAAACCATATATCGACCGGATGATCAAGGGTGAACAGAATGTCCTGTGGCCGTCTGACATCAAGTGGTTTGCCAAATCATCGGGTACAACGGCAGATCGCAGCAAGTTTATCCCCGTAAGCGAAGAAGCGCTGGAAGACTGCCATTTCCAAGGAGGCAAAGACATGCTTTCGGTGTACTGTCACAACCGGCCCAACACGAAGATCCTGACCGGTAAGGCGGTGATCTTAGGGGGAAGTTCGCAGATCAACAGCTTCAACTCCGATTCGTATTATGGCGACTTGTCGTCTATCATCATCCGAAACCTTCCTTTTTGGGCCGAATTTAACCGGACGCCCGACCTGGAGACGACGCTGAACCCTAATTTTGAGGAGAAAATTGAAAATGTGGCCCAGCTGACCATCCGGGAAAACGTGACCAACATCTCGGGTGTGCCGACGTGGAATGTGGTACTGGCTAAGCGTATCCTCGAAATCACGGGCAAGGAAAACCTCTTGGAGGTATGGCCCAACCTCGAATTTTACAGCCATGGCGGGGTCAGTTTCAAGCCCTATCGCGAGCAGTTCAAGAAGCTCATCCCTTCGGACGAGATGTACTACCTGGAAAATTACAATGCCTCGGAAGGATATTTCGCCCTGCAGGACCAATCGGATTCGGATGATCTTTTGCTCATGCTTGATTATGGCATTTACTATGAGTTTCTGCCGATGGAAAACCTGCATGATGAACATCCCCGGACACTGGGCCTCCACGAGGTGGAACTCGGTAAAAACTACGCGCTGATCATCTCCACCAATGCGGGTTTATGGCGTTACCTATTGGGCGATACGATCAAGTTTGTCAGCCTGCACCCTTACCGTATCCAGATTACCGGGCGCACCAAACAGTATATCAATACCTTTGGCGAGGAACTCATCGTGGATAATGCTGATCATGCGCTGGAGCGGGCCTGCGCAGAGACAGGGGCGTCTATACGCGACTACACTGCCGGTCCGGTTTATTTCAAGGGAGATGACGCGGGGGCGCATGAGTGGGTTATTGAGTTTGAAGTGCAGCCGGATGATTTCGATGCCTTCTGCAAGGTATTGGATGCCACGTTGCGCGAAGTCAACTCGGATTATGATGCCAAGCGGTTCAACAACCTGGCGCTGCGCTTCCCGATCATTCACCTGGCGCCGGATGGAACTTTCTACCGCTGGATGAAGTCGCGCGGAAAATTGGGCGGCCAAAATAAGGTGCCGCGGCTGGCCAATGAGCGTGCCTACCTGGACGATATTTTGAAGCAACTGAAGGCAACATAAGCCTTTTACGGTTCCTTATCCGTAACTTTGTAGCCTTATGGCAAATATCATCGCAATAGTAGGACGGCCGAACGTGGGGAAATCCACGTTGTACAACCGGCTGACGGAAAGCCGCAAGGCGATCGTGGACGACTTCAGTGGGGTGACACGCGACCGGCATTACGGACAGGGCGAGTGGATCGGAAAGAAATTTACGGTGGTGGATACCGGCGGGTATGTGCATGGGTCCGAAGATGTGTTCGAATCGGCTATCCGTGAGCAGGTGCTCATCGCCATCGAGGAGGCGTCTGTCATCCTCTTTTTGGTGGATGTGACCACCGGTATCACCGACCTGGACGATGCCATTGCAGATGTGCTGCGCCGCAGCAAAAAGCCGGTATTTGTAGTCGTCAATAAGGTAGATCACCCGCTACTGCAGCAGGAGGCCAGCATTTTTTATAGCTTTGGACTGGGCGAAATCTACCCGATATCGTCCATGACCGGTTCGGGTACGGGTGAGCTGCTCGATGAGGTGGTGACCCATTTCCAGCAGGAAGAGGAGTACGAAGACGAACGCCCGAAGTATGCCATTGTGGGTAGGCCAAATGTGGGCAAGTCTTCCATGATCAATGCACTCATCGGCAAAGATCGGAACATCGTGACCCCCATAGCGGGTACCACACGCGATTCCATCGGTATCCATTATAATCAATACGGACACGATTTTATCCTCATTGACACCGCCGGTCTGCGCCGTAAGACCAAGGTGAAGGAGAATATCGAGTTTTACTCGGTGATGCGTACCATCAAGGCATTGGAAGAATCGGATGTGGTGATCCTCATGCTGGATGCCACCGAAGGGATAGAGGCGCAAGACATCAATATTTTTCACCTTGCCGAAAAGAACCGCAAAGGGGTCGTCATTTTGGTCAACAAATGGGACCTGATCGAGAAAAACCACAAGACGACCAAGGTATTTGAGGAACTGATCCGTGAAAAAATTGCGCCTTTTACCGATGTGCCCATCGTCTTCACGTCGGTCACCGAGAAACAACGGATTTTCAAAGCGATAGAGGCGGCGACCAAGGTGTATGAAAATAAGGTAAAGAAAGTGTCGACCTCGAAGTTGAATGACGTGATGCTGCCCATCATTGAACATAATCCGCCTCCGGCTACTAAGGGCAAGTATATCAAAATCAAATACGCCACGCAGGTAGGGGGCAAGTCGCCGATGTTTGCCTTTTTCTGCAACCTGCCGCAGTACATTAAAGAGCCTTATAAGCGCTTCGTAGAAAATAAGCTGCGCGAAAACTTTGATTTTGAAGGGGTGCCCGTGGAGGTGTATTTCCGGCAGAAATAAATTCGTATTTTCGCGCCCATGGATAACCGTTTGGTTCTTTACAATACGTTAACAAGAAAAAAAGAGAAGTTCGAACCGCTGAATCCGCCTTTCGTGGGGATGTATGTCTGCGGTCCCACGGTGTACAGCGATGTGCACTTAGGCAACTGCCGCACGTTTGTATCCTTTGACCTGATCTTCCGGTACCTGCTTCATCTGGGCTACAAGGTGCGTTACGTGCGTAACATCACCGATGCGGGCCACTTGGAAGGCGACCGCGACGAGGGGGAGGACAAATTTGCAAAGAAGGCCAAATTGGAGCAACTGGAGCCCATGGAGATTGTACAGAAGTACACCCTGGGATTCCATGAGGTATTGCGACTCTTCAACACCTTGCCGCCAAGTATTGAACCCACCGCTACCGGCCATATTTCCGAGCAGATCGAGATGGTCAAACGGATCATCGATCAAGGATATGCATATGTCGCGAATGGCACCGTGTACTTCGACGTGGAGAAATATGTGAAGGAATACGACTATACCATCCTCACGAACCGCAAGCTGGAGGATATGCTCAACAACACGCGCGAGTTGAATGGACAGGATGAAAAGCGGGGCAGGCTCGATTTCGCGCTGTGGATTAAAGCGAAGCCTGAGCACATCATGCGTTGGCCCTCGCCCTGGAGCGTAGGCTTCCCCGGATGGCACATCGAGTGCTCGGCGATGAGCAGCAAGTACCTCGGCGACCAATTCGATATCCACGGGGGCGGGATGGACCTTGCCGCTACGCACCATACCAATGAGATTGCGCAGTCGCAGGCCTGCAACCATACGCAGCCCGCCAAGTACTGGATGCACACGAATATGCTGACGGTCAATGGCGCCCGCATGTCTAAATCCGCAGGAAACGGTTTCCTGCCCCATGAACTCTTCAGCGGAAGCCATCCCCTGCTGAGCCGTGGATATTCGCCCATGGCGGTCCGGTTTTTCATGTTGCAGGCGCATTACCGGAGTACGCTCGACTTCTCCAACGAGGCGCTGGAAGCTGCCGATAAAGGGTATAAACGGCTCATGAATGCCATGGCGCTGCTGCCCAAGCTGAAGCCAACCGCCAAAAAAGGGGAATCGGATATCGGGGAATTGCAGCAACGTTGCTATACGGCCATGCATGACGATTTTAACAGTCCGGTATTGATCGCGGAGCTGTTTGAGGCCGTGCGCATGATCAACAGCGCGTATGATGGTAAGCTTGCCCTGGATGAGTCGTCGCTAGACGCGTTACGAACGTTGATGCAGCATTTTGTGCATGATGTGCTCGGGCTCGTCGATGACCATACGGGCACAGATGATTTCGAAAAGCTGATGGCGGTCGTCATCGCCCTGCGCAATGACGCCAAGCAAAATAAGGACTATACCGCATCCGATCGCATCAGGGAGGGGTTGAACGCCATCGGTATCCAGCTAAAGGACAGCAAAGACGGCACGCTTTGGAATAAGATTTGATGACACACAACATGATTCGGTACTGTACGTTTGTTTTTTTGATGTTTTTTGCTGCCCATGCCTTTGGACAGGTGATGGGCAAGGTGGGCAGTTTACTGTCGGCGGACCGGGCGGCTGCGAGGCTGTCGGCCACCGAAGGGCCGCATGCCGCATTGCTGTCGGTCGTAGACCGCAACTCTACCTTTTTTACCCCCGCCCCGGTGGATGCATTGGAGCATTTGAACAACCGGCCGAATATCCCCGATGTACTCACCTGGAAGCCGACATTTGCAGCGATCGCCAAGAGCATGGAGTGGGGGGTGACCGCGGGTTCGATGACGTTCCAGCGTGTCGGCGCCATCAAGCGGTATGGAGAGTACCTGACGGTGTGGCGGCGGGATCGCAAAGGCGATTGGAAAATAGACCTTCGGGCGCAGGTGGAGCACAAAGGCGGCGAGACGGAACCCGAACTCGCATATGTCGAACCGGATGATAAAGACTACACCAAGTTTCGCACGAAGGAGCGGATACAGCAGCGGAAGGAGATCGTCAGCAGCAACGACCAATTGCTGTCGGCGGTATTGAAATCCAGCGCGGCCGTGGCGTATGGTGAATTTTTGGCCGATAACGCCCGCTTCTATTTTCCGTGGAAAACACCGATCGTGGGAAAGGAGAACATCCTTGAATTTATCCAGAAACAGGATATGGCCATCCAGGCCAAGTCACTGGTCGCCAACCGCTCCTATAGCGGTGAACTGGCGTATTCGTATGGCACCGCGAAAGTGGCTATGGGAGATGAACAGCTCAACTGCAACTACGTCAGGATTTGGCAACTGCAGCCCGACTTCCAATGGCGTGTCATCGTTGAAATGCTATTTGAAGCGGGGAGCGAAAATCGGCCGTGATCGGAAAGCCCTAATTGCTGCTGGCTACGTCCGCCTTGCTGTCTTCCAACCATATCTGCAGATCGCTACAGTCGTGGTACGCTTCGTTGATATCGATGAACGTCACTTTCCGGCGCCCTTCAAACCACTCACTTAGCTTGCGGTTGATTTTGTCTTCCAGGGCTGCCTCCTTGATTTTGGCAAAGTCCTGCTCCAGATTGGCTTGGTGCGGCGGAGTCCTCGATTTGAGGTACGTAAAGCGGTATCCGATCTTGCCCGTGGGGTCGGTAAATTGCGCCGGTTGCGAGTACCCGCCAACTTGCAGGGTGTCAATGGCCGTAAAAACAGATGCATCCAGTTTATCGGCCGGAATCAGCGTGGTGCGGCTCTGCTGGTTTTCCATGTTGAGCAGCATACCACCGTTGTACTTGGTTTCCTTATTGTCTGAATACAGCGTAGCGGCGTTATAGAAGTCGAGCTTCTTCGAGACCACCTGATTATAGATGGTGTCAATATGTGTTTTAGCCCGCTCCAGGCTGGCTTGCGTGGGTTTGGTCTGGATGAGCACATGCCGTACGCGCACTTCTTCACCACGCCGCTCCAATACCTCTAGGAAATGGAAGCCATGCTCCGACTCGAAGACGGGAGAAAGTTCGCCCGGTTTGAGCCGGAAGGCCACAGCCGAAAACTCTTTTACATAGCGGTCACGGGTACTGAATCCCAGGTCGCCACCATACGGAGCAGACCCCTGATCCTGTGAATAGAGCCGCGCCACAGTGGCAAAGTCGGTGCCGTCTGCTACCTGTTTCCGCAGCTCTTCAGCACGGTCGTGATACTGTTGCTTCTCTTCGCGGGTGAGCTGGGGGTATACGACCAGTTCGCCTACCTCGACTTCGGTATTGAAGTAGGGGAGGCTGTCTTTATCCAGCGACTCGAAATAGCGCTTTACCTCCAAGGGAGTGACGTCGATATCCGTCACGATGTTTTGCTGCATCTTATTGGCCTTCAGCTGCTCATACACGCTGGGGCGCATCTCTTCCTTATACTGAAGGAGCGAACGGTTGAGGAAACGCTCGAGCCGCTCTTGCCCACCCGCTTGGCCCGACATGTAGCGCAACCGGGAGTTGATGTTGTCATCTACCTCGCCCTCGCTTACCTCAATGGAGTCAATAGCAGCCTGCTGAGCTAAGAGTTTTTGGGTAAGCTGCTGTTGGAGAATGTAGCATTTGAAATCGTCATTGGCCTTGTTGCCTTGGGCAAGGTATTGGGCGTATTGCATTTCGATCTCCGATTGCAGAATGATGTTGGACCCCACTACCGCCGCTACCTTATCGATCACTTTCGCTTCTTGGGCCATGGCCCCGCTGGAAGTGCCTACTATCGCCAAAATCAAAAAAATGCAGCTATGTCTACTCATTAGTTATATATTTCGATATTATTTTTGTCCCGCGCATCCGCTACGATGCTTTTTTGCATTTGATCGATCAGATCAATTTTGCGTTTGTTCAAAATCAGGTTGCGGATGCTGCGCTGCACCAATGACAGCGGCGACCGGCTGTCCCTGAATTTTGAGTCGTGCAAAATTATCAGATATAATTCATTATTTTCAATTATTTCGAAAATTCGCCCGATTTGGCGATAATCATCCTCACTGATCTTCGAAAGCGGAATCTTGTTGACCAACTCATCCACGTAATGCCATGTGGTGTCGTAAAGGGCATATTGCGAAGCATACATGGAGCAGTATTTTTCAAGCAGATCGCGTTCTTTTAAATCTTCCGAAAGGAACCACCGCTTTACGCGTTCCTGTTCCGGAGCATCCGGCTTCAGCCGGATATAGGATGTTTTCAGGATGGGTTGCTTGAGGACGAACAATTCTTGGCGCGAATCGTAATATGCCTTGATTTCTTCATCGGTCACCACCGTATCCAGCTTTTGGCTAACCAGACCCTGCTCATATTCATAGACGATGAGGCCATTTTTATACGCTTCCACTTGTTTTTCAAGGTGTTCGGTATTCATGTTGACATTGCGCTGTGCATGGTGCAATAATGCCTGTTGCTGCAACCATTGCTCAATATAAGCCCGTGCAAGCTGGATGCTGTCATCCCCTTTTACCCCGGCTGGCACGACTCCCTGTAGGTCCTCCGGATAGAGGTACCGATCAAACGATCGGGCTACGGGCTTGGGTTTTTCCGGATGACATGCTGCGAACAAAAATGTAAGGATGACAGTAGCCAACACGTATGTCCTAACCATTAGTTTTTTCATTGCACGCGACACCAACCTGCTTATTTCAAATGGCTAATGTACACATTTGCTAATAACACGACTTGGATTTAACCATTTTTAACACATCACCATTGGTTTTTTTGAGATTAATGAGCTTGTTTTTTTAATTAGGTGTTCGTGAATACAAAGCATTTTTCTAAGTTTGTGTACCCAATAAGCCAGCATTGAATGCCAACGATAGCAGTAGTGGATAAACAATAAAAATCAATATATTATGGTCAACAACAGTGTCAATCGCAAATTGAGAATGGGAATGATAGGCGGTGGAAAAGGGGCGTTTATCGGTGAGATACACCGCATTGCCGCTGCCATGGACGGGGTTATCGAATTGGTTTGCGGTGCGTTCAGTTCAGATGCAGAAAAATCAAAAGAAAGCGGGGAGGCGCTTTTCCTCCCCAGCAACCGGGTGTATGGCAGCTATCAGGAGATGATCGAGGAAGAGCGCAAGCTTCCTGAGGGTGAGCGCATGGATTTCGTCAGCATCGTCACCCCAAACCATGTCCACTTCGGGCCCGCCATGATGGCGTTGGAGAATGGATTCCACGTCGTATTGGACAAGCCCATGACCTTCGACTTGGAAGAAGCCAAGCAGCTCCAGCAAAAGGTGGAAGAGACCGGGCTGCTCTTCTTGCTTACCCACACGTACTCCGGCTACCCCATGGTGCGGCAAGCCCGGAAACTCGTGCGCGATGGGGTATTGGGCGCCATCCGCAAAATTTATGTGGAGTATCCGCAGGGCTGGCTCAGCAAATTTTCGGAGCAGGACGGCAATAAGCAGGCGTCATGGCGTACGGATCCATCGAAGTCGGGTAAGGCCGGCTGCATGGGCGATATCGGTACCCACGCGCTGCACCTGGCGGAGCATATCTCCGGATTGCGGACCACCCAGCTGTGCGCGGCGCTGTATACCTATGTGGCCGGCCGGAAGCTGGACGACGACGGCAATATCCTGCTGCAGTTTGAAAATGGAGCCAGCGGTGTGCTGATCGCCTCACAAGTGGCCGCAGGAGAGGAAAACGCCTTGAGAATACGCCTATACGGCGAAGAGGGTGGTTTAGAATGGAGCCAACAGGAGCCCAACTCGCTGGTGTTGAAGCAGAATGATCAACCCATACAGATCTATCGGGCAGGTAAAAACGGCTACGTGGATCAAGCAGCCCTGGCATTCGCCCGTACTCCCGGCGGACACCCCGAGGGTTATTTGGAAGCGTTTGCAAACCTGTACAAGCGTTTTGCGGGAGCGCTCCGTACCAAGCTGTCCGGGGAGCAGGTAAGCGCGGATGCGCTTGACTTCCCGTCCGTGACCGATGGTGTACGGGGGATGGCGTTTTTGGATAATGTGATCCGCAGCAACGAAAGCAATGAAAAGTGGACCCCGTTTACGGTTTAGCAGAGCAGTGATTATCTTATTTTAATTTTATAACGATTATGCAAACAATAAAAGGTCCCGGGATCTTCCTGGCACAATTTTTAGGCGACCAGCCACCATTTGATACCCTTGAGTCCATCTGCAAATGGGCGAAGGAACTGGGCTTCAAGGGCATCCAAATACCGACTTGGGCAACCGCTTACTTCGATCTGCAAAAGGCGGCAGAGAGCAAGACCTATGCCGACGAAATCAACGGCAAGATCACTGAAATGGGTTTGGAAATCACGGAATTGTCTACTCACTTGCAGGGGCAATTGGTGGCGGTGCATCCGGCCTATGACCAGCTGTTCGATGGTTTTGCGCCCGCGCAATACCATAACAACCCAAAGGCACGTACGGAATGGGCGGTGCAGCAGCTGAAGTATGCAGCCCAAGCCTCGCGCAACTTGGGACTGGATGCACACGCGACCTTCAGCGGGGCGCTGCTGTGGCATACGGTCTATCCCTGGCCGCAGCGCCCGCAGGGCCTGGTGGATACCGGTTTTACGGAATTGGCCAAGCGTTGGCGCCCGATACTCGATGTGTTTGATGAGCACGGTGTGGATGTGTGCTACGAGATCCACCCCGGCGAGGACCTACACGATGGGGTCAGCTATGAGCGGTTTTTGGAAAAGGTAGATAACCACCCGAGAGCCTGCCTGCTATACGATCCATCGCATTTCGTGTTGCAGTGCTTAGACTACCTCGCATATATCGACCACTATCATGAACGCATCAAGATGTTCCATGTGAAGGATGCCGAGTTTAACCCAACGGGCAAACAGGGCGTATACGGCGGTTATTCAGGCTGGGTGGAGCGCGCCGGTCGCTTCCGTTCGCTGGGTGATGGGCAGGTGGATTTCAAGGCGGTATTCAGCAAGCTGACGGCGTATGACTTCAAGGGATGGGCGGTGATGGAATGGGAATGCGCCCTCAAACACCCCGAAGACGGTGCTCGTGAAGGGGCTATATTCATCAAAGACCATATCATCCGCGTCACTGAAAAGACGTTTGACGATTTTGCGGGCGGAAAGGCCGACGAGGACGGCAACCGGCGCTTGTTGGGGCTGGCATAGCATACGATCATGAAGGTCATTGGGACGAGGCATGCCGTATGGACCGTAGCGGCGGCGTTGTGTTGGAGCATGCTGCTCGGATGTGCGCAACGGGCCAACGTACGGCAATCGGCCACGGTAGAAACGGCTGTAGCAGAAACCAACGAGCTGCCCGACTGGGCGCTCGGCGGCTTTGTTCGTCCGGAAGGCGTCAATCCGGTCATCTCGCCCATGAATACCACCTTTGATGACCCGATGACGGATACCTTGGTCGCATGGGAGTCCAACGACACCTTTAACCCGGCGGCAACCGTAAAGGATGGGCACATTGTGGTGCTGTATCGCGCTGAGGACCCATCAGGGGTGGGCATCGGGCACCGCACCTCGCGCATCGGCTATGCCAGCAGTGCCGATGGCATCCGTTTTGAGCGCAGGACCACACCGGTGTTTTATCCCGCGGATGATCACCAGCGTGCATACGAATGGCCCGGCGGTACGGAAGACCCGCGGATAGCCGTGACCGAAGACGGTACATACGTCATGTTTTATACCCAATGGAACAGAAAGATCCCCCGGCTCGGCGTGGCGACATCCAACGATCTCCTCAACTGGGAGAAACACGGCCCGATTTTCGAGAATAACAAGACCTATCCCGACCTTTTCGACATGCCGCACAAGTCGGCCTCCATCCTGACCAAGCTGGAAAACGGTCGCTTGGTGATCACCCAAATCAACGGCAAATATTGGCTGTACTGGGGCGAACACGGTGTATATGGCGCCACATCGGACAACTTGGTCGACTGGGATCCGGTGGTGGACGATCAAGGGGCACTCCAGGCGTTCATTGCGCCACGTGAAGGGCATTTCGACAGTGACCTGACCGAGTGCGGACCGCCGGCGATCATGACGGACAAGGGTATATTGTTGCTGTACAACGGCAAAAACAACCCAGCGAAAGGCGACCGACGATTCAACAAGGGTACCTATAGCGCCGGGCAAGTGCTGTTTGATAAAAAAGACCCGACGAAGGCCATCGGACGTCTGGATGTCCCTTTCCTGCGACCAATGGAGCCGTTTGAGAAGAGCGGGCAATATGTAGACGGCACCGTATTCATCGAGGGATTGGTATACCACCGGGAAAAGTGGTACCTGTATTACGGCTGTGCGGATTCGAGGGTAGCCGTCGCAGTATACGATCCTGCGGACCCCGCCCCGCCGGATCCCCTGCCTGACGATCGCTAATATCGCTTTCGATGCCTGCCGCCGCATGAGGTCATAAAAAAATAGTTACAAATGAAAACACGCGCTACATTGCTCTTGATCACATTGCCCGCCATGCTATTTGCTCAACAACCCATCGATCTGCTCATCGGTACCTATACCAATACCGGCAAGAGCGAGGGTATCTATGTATACGCATTCGACCCCGCGACAGGCGGGGCAACGCTGAAAAGTACGGTAAGCTCGGAAAACCCTTCTTTTTTGGTCATCAGCGCCGATAAAAAGTATGTATATGCCGCCAATGAAAATGGTGATGGAAAGGGAAGCGTAAGCGCTTATGCCTATGACCATGCTGCGGGAAAGCTGTCATTCCTGAACAAGCAGCTTACCCAGGGCGATCACCCCTGCCACGTGGCAACCGATAGTCAGGGGCGGCACGTCGTGGCATCCAATTACTCCGGGGGCAACCTCAGCGTCTTTCCCATCGAACCCGATGGGAGCCTCGGTGCCCTGACACAGCTCATCCAGCATACAGGTAGCGGTCCGGATCAAAACCGGCAGCAAGGGCCACACGTGCACTCCGCCTTTTTCAGTATAGACGAGGAGCGCATCTACGTGCAGGACTTAGGTACGGATCATATCCAAATCTACGATTACCGACCTGAAAACTGGGAAAGCCCCTTGAGCCCGGCGGCTCAACCCTTTGCAAGCGGCACCCCGGGCGGCGGCCCGCGCCACATCACGCAGTCAGCCGATGGCGGTGTCGTTTACCTCGTGCAGGAAATGACCGCGACAGTAAAAGTCTACCGCCAGCACGAGGGTCGGTTGGAAGCCATTCAGGAAGTCGGCATGAATGAGGCGGGTTTCACCGGTCAGAACGGTGCGGCAGACATCAGGCGATCACTCGATGGCAACTACCTCTATGCATCCAACCGGGGCGATGCCAACACGCTGGCCATTTACCGGGTGGACCGGGCCAGTGGCAGGCTCACCAGGGTGGGTAACCAATCGGTATTGGGGCGCGGTCCGCGCAACTTTACGATTTCTCCCGATGGCAAATACCTGTTGGTAGCCAACCAGCAGTCGGACGAGGTGGTTATCTTCGCCCGTGATGCGGACACCGGATTGCTGCGCGATACGGGAAACCGCATCTCGGTGGGCGCGCCGGTGTGTTTGGTGTTTTAAAGAACATTCGCATCGATTTGGATGACTTACTTCTCAAAAAATGCCTAAAATACTCAAATCCGCCATTGATTTCGTACAAAAGTTGCAAAATACGATTGCAATTCCAATATTTGGATATCCGATTGTAAATCAATATCAAATCAGGTTGGGATAAAGTTGGCTCCGGTCATCAATTTATGTCCAATCATAGTTAAATGAACAACAGTTGCGCTTTGTCGATCGAGGACGTTTTCAAAAAGTACTACGCGCGCCTATGCCATTTTGCGTGGCAAATGTTACATGATCGGGATGCCGTAGAAGACATCGTTCAAGATGCGTTCATGGCCTATTGGAATAACAAGGACGCCATTGCCGACCAAGACATTGCCATAAAGAACTTCCTTTACACAGCGGTGCGAAATTCGTGCTATAACACCCTTAGGCGGGAGAAAACAACCCAGCGCTATTATATGATTCAGCAACACGAAGAATCGGAAGAGTCGGAGGTGTTGACCAAAATTATCCGATCGGAGGTGATGGCTGAGATCTATGCCATTATCCAATCGATGCCTGATGGGTGCCAAGAGGTTTTTCGCCTGGGGTACTTGGAAGGGCTGACTAACCCACAGATTGCCGAAAAACTGGCGATTAGCATCAATACAGTAAAAACTCAAAAGCAGCGCGGACTGAAAATCATCAAGGGCAAATTAAACCCTGAGTTATTTGTCTTGCTGCTGATGTGTCTCGTGCGTGACTAAAAAATTTGCTTTCTTGTCACCCCATTTCCCACGTTCGGTTTCTTTATTATAACTAACTGGTGCCATCACGTGGTGGACTACCTAAGATACTGTACAAGACGATGAAACCAAATCAGTACCATATTGCTGAATGGATAGGCAAATACCTTTTAGGGCAGCTTTCGGAAGGAGAGGAGATCCGCCTAAAGCAATGGCTGAATGAAGATGAGCGAAACCAGGCATTATTGGAATCCTTTCGAGATACCGATCGGGCGAAGCGAGATATCGACTTCATTCGGGAGATTGATGTGGATGCTGCTTGGACACGCTTACAAAAGCGGAATCGGGCGAAGCAACTGAAACGTATCGGGCGTTACCTGGGATATGCAGCGAGCATAGCGCTCATTGCATGTTCTTGGATATGGTTTTCACCGTCGCGTTCAGCTAAACCCAATATGACCCAGGCAGGCAATATCTTTCATAACGATGTCATGCCGGGAGGCAACAAGGCACAATTGATCTTGTCGGATGGGCAATCTGTAGACCTGCGGGACGATACCGCGGGGCTGCAGGAACGAGATGGTACCCAAATCGTCAGTGCTAAGGGCGGCTTGACCTACGAAACACCTGATGCAGAAGCTGACAATCTTATTTACAACACGTTGGTGATACCCAAAGCCGGTACCTATCAGCTTACCTTGTCGGATGGCACCAAGGTGTGGCTAAATGCCATGTCCGAACTGCGGTTTCCGGTTCAGTTTGGGAGCGACGAGCGGGTGGTCGAATTGAAAGGAGAAGCGTATTTTGAAGTGGCCCATGATGCGGCCCGACCATTCAAAGTGGCAGTAGACAGCACCCAAATAGAAGTATTGGGCACCCATTTTAATGTCAATTCGTATAAGCAGCTGACCGCTACGTTAGTTGAAGGAGCTATCCGGATATCCAACAAAACGGGGAGGGAGTTGCTAAAACCCGGTCAGGAAGCACGGGTGGGGGAGCACATATCGCTGCATGAGGCGAATATTGCAAAAACAGTAGCCTGGAAAAACGGCGATTTCTACTTCAAGAGTGATGATATGACAGACATCATGGAACAACTGTCCAGGTGGTATGACATATCGGTGTCTTTTGAAAACGAACCGCCTGCGGAGCGGTTCAACGGAAATATCCAGCGGTCATTCAAGCTATCGGAGGCATTGGACATATTGTCCTATCTAAGCGGTGCCACGTTTGAAGTGAATGGGCAGCAGGTCTCCATACGATTTCCAACTAATTGATTGTCAAACACCAAACTTAACGGGATGAAGAAAGAGCAAATTTTTTAAAGCCGCATAAAAAACGGGAGTGTTGCAGCACTCCCGATGAAGGCTAATAGTTAAACTGTGTCAAATTAATCTATCAATTAACCCTAATTAAGCAAAAGTATGAAATACTTTTCAATTGGCAAGGGCAGGCCAAGCAACGGACATTGGCGTGCCTCGACCACTAAACTCCTGCTTGCCGTGAAGATTACATTTTATTTGCTGATTGCATTTGTAGCGGGGGCTTATGCTGAAGGGCGAGCCCAGAAAGTAACGCTTTCGTTGAAGAATGCAGATCTCGAATATGTTTTTCGCGAAATAACCAAGCAAACGAACTATCGTTTCCTGTACAGTGATGAGGTTGTCCAACTAGCAGATTTAGTCAGTATTTCGGTGAAGGATGCCGAAATATTGGAGGTGTTGGATCGAGTCATCCACAAACAGGGTATGCGCTACAAGATCATTTCCGAAACGGTAATCGTCTCTTTACCGAAGTCAGCGCTTGTTCCCGCTTTGCAGCAGCACACCGTCCCCATTCAGGAGGAAATGACCATCACAGGCACTGTCAAGGACGCGGCTGGAATAAATTTGAGCGGGGCTACCATTGTCGTAAAAGACCAACCCAACCGAGGCACCAAAACGGATGGTTCTGGAGCTTTCAAGCTCGCTGTGATTAAAGGATCGGTGATACAGGTGTCGTATGTAGGGTATCTAACCAAAGAGGTAGTGACGACCGGTCAGGGACCTTATGATATCCAGCTGGAAGAGGATGCCTCTCAATTGGATGAAGTGGTCGTCGTGGGCTATGGCGAGCAAAGCCGCAGGACCATCACCAGTGCGATCACGCGCGTGGACGGGGAGACGCTAAAAGATCTGCCCATGCCGAGTCCCGATCAAATGCTGCAAGGTAGGGCTCCAGGGGTACAGGTGACCTCCGCATCCGGCGAGCCGGGGGCAGGTATTGTTGTCCGCGTAAGGGGCAGCACGTCTATCAACGCGAGTTCAGAACCCTTGTATGTCATCGATGGGGTACCCATTGTATCGCAAAATTTGGCGAGAACGACATTCGGGCAGGCAACCAACCCGCTGGCCGATCTGAATCCTTCCGATATCGAGTCGATGGAAGTGCTGAAGGACGCCGCAGCCACGGCGATCTACGGAGCCAGGGCCGCCAACGGTGTCGTCTTGATTACCACCAAACGCGGGAAATCGGGCAAACCAACCATATCCATTGCTACCTATGCGGGAACGTCTAAGGCGTGGAAGGATCCGAACGAGCTGCGTGTGGACGGACCGACATTCGAATTGCTGCAAAATGAGGCGGCAGCGAACAACTGGATCGATCGGTATGGAAGCTTGGGTGCACTGAGCCCTTCGGGCGCGGCATTTGCACCTCCCTATGCCGATCCCGCCAATACCATCAATACCAATTGGATGGACCCGATTATGCAAGTGGGTACGGTGTATAATATTGATGCATCTATTGCCGGAGGCAATGATCGGATCCGTTATATGGTGTCTGCTAATCATTTCGACCAAGAGGGTATTATGAAGCCGGTCATGTTTAATCGGAAGTCATTCCGGAGCAACATTGATTTTTCTGCATCAGACGACTTGAAGTTCGGAACGAGTATTTTTTATTCCAATAGCCGGCGCAACCGCATACAAAATGGCAATAACATCAATTCTGCCTTGGCGAATTCGTTTTTCTACCCGAGTAATATCCCGGCATACAATGATGACGGGTCGTACAATCGACCGGTGTGGGAGAGCCCATTGGCCATCGTAAATGAGACCGACTACCTAATGAATACCAACCGGATCATCGGTAATTTCTTCGCCGATTGGACCATTATCGATGGACTGGTATTCCGGACGACCTGGAGCTTGGACAACAACTACATTAGCGAAGATAACTACTCCAATACGAAGATGGTGGCTGGAGCAGGTGTAGGCGGTGAAGCGACAAGCAGTGTGGTGAACGACCTGAATTGGATCAATGAAAACCTGTTGACATATCAGGTAGACCTGAATACGGTGCATCATCTGGACTTTTTGGCGGGTACGACATTTCAGAAGAACAACAATACGTTTGTAACCGCAACGGGACAGGGATTCCCGAGCGATAGCTTCCGGAAGATATCATCCGCTGCAACGAAAAATTCCAGTGGCGACGAAAGCGAATGGGCGATTGCATCGGTGTTTGGAAGGGTAAATTATGATTTTGAGCAGCGATATCTACTCAGTCTCAATCTGCGGTACGATGGGTCATCACGCTTCGGGGCTAATAATCGCTGGGGGCTATTTCCTTCCGCATCCGTAGGGTGGGTGATGTCGGATGAACCGTTTATGCGGAATGTATCAGCAGTGTCGATGTGGAAATGGCGCGTAAGTTACGGGGTTACCGGCAACCAGAGCGGGATCGGGAATTATGCCTCTTTGGGGCTGTGGGGCGGGCAGCGTGGCGGCTATCGCGGCGGTGGCGGTGCCACACCCGGCGAGGGTGGAGCGGCTTCCTATGGTGATCTCGCTGGTTTTAATCCGGTGCAGCTCGAAAACCCCGATCTGAAATGGGAGACGACGGCCCAGTTCAATGCAGGTGTCGACCTCGGCTTCTTCAAAAACAGACTTAGCGTATCGTTGGACTATTATAACAAACAGACGAGGGATCTTTTGCTGGAAGTGCCGGTACCGCGCTCTACGGGCTATAGCGTGATGTTGCAAAATTATGGTCAAATGGAAAATAAAGGCGTTGAATTGGGTATCAACGCCAATGCGATCAACAGCGAGCTGTTTAGTTGGGACATCGGATTGAACATTTCGAAAAATAGCAATCTGATCAAGAAGCTTGCCTCGCCGTTTAACCAGTTTTCGCGAGAATATATCCGGCTGGAAGAAGGTTATCCGCTGTATTCATTCTATGTGCATGAGCAACTGGGCGTGGATCCGCAAACGGGGAACATTATCTGGCGCACGGGCGAGGATGGCGAGTTTAATGTAAACAGAGACCGGTTCATATCCGATAAAAACGCCTGGCCGGACTTTCAAGGCGGGTTGACCAATACGTTTCGATACCGGGATTTTGACCTATCGGCATTCTTCCAGTTCAGCTATGGCAATTACGTGTTCAACTATAATCGTTATTTCTTCGAACATGGGGGTGAACGCACCACCGGCTACAGCGCGCAGCAGCTGGATAGGTGGCAGCAACCAGGGGATGCCACCGATATACCCAGGATGGCAAACATCAACTATAACATCAATTATCGTCCGTCCCGGCATATCGAAGATGCGTCTTACCTACGCCTCAAGAATATAAGTCTGGGGTATTCGCTGCCGAGCAGCGTGGTGAAAAAACTGGGTGCAAGCCAGTTGAGGTTGTATGTGTCTGGACAAAATGTGTTGACGTTCACGAAATACAGCGGGCTGGATCCCGAAGTATCCGTTAGCCCATCGGAAACGGTACAAGGCGTCGACCAGGGCGTAATGCCGCAGCCGAGATTGTGGACAGGTGGAATAAATCTGACATTTTAAAATTTACAGGACATGAAATTGAAAGCAGTAATATTTTTTGGTTTGCTCACACTAGCGGGATGTAACCTGCTCGATTTGGAGCCTGTGTCCCAAATTACCAGCAACCAGGCATTTTCAAACCTCAATAGCGCGGAAGGAGCAGTAAACGGGATGTATAATAATCTGCAGACCCCCTATATGTGGCGCGTGCAGGTCATCTCTGACGTGGCATCCGACATGTCGCAGCAGATCGATACCTGGGATGCGCTGATCGCGGCAGATGAGTTCAATTGGAGCGTAGACAATTCGGAGGTGGAAGACCTCTATACCTCCTATTACCGATGCATCGATATCGCGAATAATATCATCGCATATGTGCCCGAAATGGACATCGATCAATCCACAAAAGACGACATGGTCGGGCAGGCATATTGGATTCGGGGACTAGCTTATTTTGATCTCGCGCGACTTTTTGGAGGTTATCCGCAGGTATATGGAGCACTTGGTGCTGTCATTGTGCTCACGCCTTCTTCGGGTATCTCCGATAGCGATGTGCTCCCAAGAAATACCTTGGCCGAAACCTATTCGCAAGCAGAATCAGACTTGCTTCAAGCATTGCAGTTGCTCCCGGAAAGCCGGAGTTCGGCCGTGCTCACCAAAGTAAAGGCCACTAAACCGGCTGCGCGTGCCCTGCTGGCGAGGTGTTATTTATACAACCAACAGTGGGATTTGGCAGCGCAATATGCAACGGAAGCGATCGCAGGTAAGCCGTTGAACGTGCCGTTTATGTCGATTTTTAGGAATAAGAACACGGAAGAGTGCTTGTTTGAAGTGCAGTTTAATAATGCAGACGCCAATGGCTTACGCAACTGGTATTACCCCTCAAATTTGAGTGCCCGCGGCGGGACTGCGCTCCATCAGTCTACCTACGAGGCCATCACCGATGATCCGGATGATTTGCGTGCACAGTTGATCGCTCAAAGTCCTACGAGACCCACCTACTATCCCACTAAATGGGACGACCCGCAGGAGGGCGACAACTTCCAGCTGCTTCGCCTGGCTGAACAGTACCTGATAAGGGCCGAAGCCTATGCTGAACTTAACCGGTTTGATGAGGCATTGGCCGATTTGAACGCGGTGAGGGCGCGGGCGGGGCTGCAACCGAGTGACGCGGATGGAAAAGACGCGATCATTTCGGCCATATTGGAAGAGCGCCGTCTTGAATTTGTTGGCGAGGGGCAGCGCTGGTTCGATGTGATCAGGCGGGGGCTGGGGTTGAGCATTTTTGCCGATATCGTAAGGACCACGGGAAGCCAACCAAGCTATTCACTCACCAATGCTGGCAGGCAGGTTTTGCCAATCCCATCGGTTGAAATCCGCGCGAACCCCAATGTTGAACAAAACGAAGCTTACCAATAGTTACACCTAAAAAGAAATGATCATGAAAAGAAAAGTAGTTCATCTGCTGTTAGTGTTGCTGTGTCTTCATGCTGCGGCACATGCGCAAGACATAAAATTCAACCCCGATTCTGCCGTCACAACCTCACATGAGGTGATCATCAAGGGTAAAGCCGTCAAGTTTACCGCCACGACGGGAATGCAACCCGTATGGGATGAACAGGGCAAAGCACAGGCTGGTATTTTCTATACCTACTATAAACGGACGGATGTGAGCGAACAGGATACACGGCCATTGGTCTTCTCGTTCAATGGAGGGCCGGGCGCCGGGGCGCTTTGGATGCGATTGGGCTATACAGGGCCGCACCGCATCAAAATAGATGCTGAAGGGTTTCCCATCCAGCCATATGGAATTGAAGATAACCCGCACTCCTTGCTTGACGTGGCCGACATCGTCTACATTGAACCGGTAAATACGGGTTACTCCAGGCCGATAAACGGCATGCCGGCAGAGAAATTTTTTGGCGTAAAGACGGATGTGGCATACTTAGCGAAGTGGATAACGACTTTCGTGTCCCGGAATAATCGGTGGATTTCGCCCAAATACCTGGTCGGCGAAAGCTATGGCACCACGCGGGTTTCGGGATTGTCCCTGGAGTTGCAAAGCAAGCATTGGATGTATGTCAACGGCGTGGTATTGGTGTCGCCTACCGGACTGGGAATACCCCGGGATGGGTCGGTGGCGGCGGCAAACAAGCTTCCGTATTATGCGGCGGTTGCCTGGTATCATCGGAAATTGCCTGCCGACTTGCAACAACGGGACCTGACCGAGCTGTTACCGGAGGTTGAGGCCTATACCGTCAACGAACTGATCCCGGCCATTTCCAAGGGAGGGTTCCTGCCTGCGGAAGAACGGACTGCCATCGCTGCGCGGATGGCCTCGTATATGGGTATCTCAGCGCAGGTCATTCTAGACCATAATCTTGCCGTGCCGATGCCTTTCTTCTGGAAGGAGTTGCTACGGAAAGAAGGATACACGGTGGGTCGCTTAGACTCCAGGTACCTGGGCATCGACCGCGCGGTGGCTGGGGAGCAACCGGACTACGCACCCGAGAATACTACTTGGCAACACATTTTTACACCGGCCAATAATTATTACTATACCAATTACCTGAAGTACCACACGGATTTGGAGTATTATGTGGCCGGCCATACCAGACCTTGGCCACGTGAGGGAGAGGAGACGGAAACCTCCGGCGAAGACCTCCGGCAGGCCATGGCCATGAACCCATTTATGCATGTATTGGTACAATCCGGCTACTATGACGGTGCCTGCGATTACTTCAACGCCCAATATAATTTATGGAATATGGACCCCAGTGGTAAGCTGAAGAACCGGTTGCATTGGAAGGGATACCGTAGCGGACACATGATGTATCTGCGGTATGAAGACCTGATCACTTCCAACGAAGATTTGCGCGAATTTATCAAACTAAGTACACCAGGAAAAGATGTGCCCGCGAAATATTCGGTCACTCCATAATCACTTCGATATGAAAAATATAAAAAAGATATTATCTGCAATATTGCTGGTATGTTGGATTACTCTTGGCTACGGCCAGCGAAAACAATGGGCGGATACGACTATTGTAACCAAACACGAGGTTACCGTTAAGGGGGTCCGGTTTGCCTACACGGCAAAAGCCGGTACGCAACCCGTTTGGGATGAAAATGGGGAGCCCATTGCCACGATCCACTATACCTATTATGAACGGGATGGCATCAAAGAGCGCGATAAGCGGCCACTGGTTATCTCGTTCAACGGAGGACCCGGATCAGGGTCCGTATGGATGCATATCGCCTATACGGGTCCGCGACTGCTGAAGATCGATGATGAGGGATATCCTGTTCAACCCTACGGAATCAAGGAAAATCCCTATTCTATCTTAGATGTGGCCGACATCGTCTACGTAGACCCTGTCAATACGGGGTACTCCCGCATATTGGATCCCAAAGCAGACAGGTCATTGTTTTTCGGAACCAATGCCGATATTAAATATCTTGCTGAGTGGTTGAACACATTCGTCGGCCGCGAAAACCGATGGCCTTCTCCGAAATACCTGATTGGCGAAAGCTATGGTACTACACGGGTTTCTGGATTGGCACTGGAATTACAGAACGCGCAATGGATGTATTTAAACGGTGTGGTGCTGGTCTCGCCGACCGACTTGGGCCTCGAGCGGGGAGGTCCGGTAGACAAGGCATTGCGATGGCCTTATTACGCGGCTACGGCATGGTTTCACAACGCGCTGCCAACAGATTTACAGCAACAGGATTTGACAGACATGCTGCCCGAAGTGGAAGCCTTCACGATGAATGAGCTATTGCCAGCCATTGCCAAAGGCGGAAGTTTAAGTGACGAGGAAAAACGTCAGGTCGCCGCAAAAATGGCCCATTATTCCGGTCTCTCGGAAGCAGTGATTCTTCAGCACAATCTAGACATCACGACTTCTTTTTTCTGGAAGGAACTGCTTCGCGATAGTGGATATACCGTCGGCCGACTGGACTCACGGTATCTAGGCATCGACTTTAAAGATGGGGGCGAACGGCCGGATTATGCTGCGGAATTGACGTCTTGGCTGCATTCGTTTACGCCTGCCATCAATTATTATTTCAAAAATGAACTGAACTATCAAACGGACGTCAAATACAACTTGTTCGGACCCGTACATCCGTGGGATAGGAGTGATGACAATACCGGGTTGAACCTTCGCCAAGCCATGGCACAGAATCCGTACCTGCATGTCTTGGTGCAATCGGGGTACTATGACGGCGCATGCGATTATTTCAATGCAAAATACAACTTGTGGCAAATGGATCCCTCGGGCAAATTGCTGGACCGGACCGATTTCATGGGGTATCGCAGCGGCCATATGATGTATCTGAGAAAACAGGACTTAGAGACTGCCAACGAAGACTTGCGGACGTTTATTGCTAAAACCTTGCCCGGCGAAGGGGTACCCGCTAAATATACAATAGCGCCATGAAGCCGATTTTCTAGCGTCCTACGATCACCCCACCTTGGTCGGTGTACTGTAGCAGCAGACAGTATTCTGACCTTGGTGGAGTTTTTATCGGCTCATGCTTATCCCCGCATCTTCTCTGCCCCGGCTTTGATTTCTTCCACCACTCCCGGATCCAGCAGCGTCGTGGTATCCCCCAGGTTAGCGGTGTCACCTTCGGCGATTTTCCGCAGGATGCGGCGCATGATTTTGCCCGAGCGGGTTTTCGGCAGTCCGCTCACAAACTGGATCTTGTCCGGCTTGGCGATGGCACCGATGATGCGGCTCACGGTTTTGTTGATATCCAATCGGGTAAGTTCTTCATCGGTATGGTGCTGGCTGGCAATGACGAAGGCGTATATGCCCTGGCCTTTGACGGCATGTGGATAGCCGACCACGGCCGACTCTACTACATCGCTATGCATGTTGATGGCATTTTCTACCTCGGCGGTGCCGATACGGTGACCGGAAACGTTTAATACATCATCCACGCGCCCGGTGATCCGGTAATAGCCATTTTTGTCGCGCAGGCAACCATCTCCGGTGAAATACAGGTTTTCATAAGCCGAAAAATACGTTTGGCGGCAGCGCTCATGGTCGCCATACGTCGTGCGAAGCATCCCCGGCCACGGGAATTTGATGCACAGGTTGCCGCTGACGTCATTCCCTTGGATTTCCTTGCCGTTTTCATCCACCAAAATAGGTTGCACGCCCGGAAGGGGCAACATGGCATATCCCGGTACGGTGGGTGTCACGCCGGCAATAGGCGAAATAAGGAAGCCGCCGGTTTCGGTTTGCCACCAGGTGTCAACGATGGGCGCTTTTCCGTGACCTATTTTCTCATCAAACCAATGCCAGGCTTCTTCGTTGATGGGCTCACCGACCGATCCCAGCTTCGTGATGCTGCTCAGGTCTTTGCCTTCTACGTATTCGTCGCCCGCAGCCATCAATGAACGGATGGCCGTGGGGGCGGTATATACAATATTGACCTTGTGCTTATCGACAATGTCCCATAAGCGGCCGGCATCGGGCCAATTAGGCACCCCTTCAAACATCAACGATGTGGCACCCTGCGATAGCGGTCCGTAGACAATATACGAATGCCCCGTGATCCAGCCGATATCAGCGGTGCAAAAGTAGACCTCGCCAGGCTGGTATTGGAAGGCATTGGAAAAGGTGTATCCGGTATACACCATGTAGCCGCCGCAGGTATGGACGACCCCCTTGGGTTTGCCCGTGGAGCCAGACGTGTACAGAATGAACAGCATGTCTTCGGCGTCCATCTCTTCGGCAGGGCAGGATGGGTTGCCCTGGGTTTCCACTTTCTTGATCTCATCTTCCCACCACACATCGCGGCCTTTGATCATCGATACCGGTGTGCGGGTACGGGTGAGCACGACGACGCGTTCAACGGATGGGCACTGCACCAATGCATCGTCTACGATGCTCTTCAGTTCAATATGCTTGGTGCCGCGGTATCCGCCGTCCGATGTAATGACCAAGCGGCAGTCCGCATCGTTGATACGGTCCGCAATGGATTGGGCCGAAAAGCCACCGAACACGACGGAATGGACGGCCCCGATACGGGCACAGGCAAGCACCGCGATGACCAGCTCGGGCACCATGGGTAGGTAAATACAGACCCGGTCGCCCTTGCGGACACCGTTGTTTTTGAGCACATTGGAAAACTGCTCTACTTTGTCCAGCAATTGTTTATACGTGAGCACGCGATGCGCCTCGTTAGGGTCGTTGGGCTCCCATATGATGGCGGGCTTATCTCCCAACGTATAGATATGGCGGTCGAGGCAGTTTTCAGTAATGTTGAGCCTTGCGCCGTCAAACCATTTGATTTCGGGTTCTCTGAAGTTCCAGTCCAGCACCTTATTCCATTTGCGCCGCCAATAGAAATGTTCGGCTATTCCAGCCCAAAATTCCTCGGGCTTGTCGATACTGTGCTGATAAACCTGCTGATACTCGTCAAATGATTTGATTTGTAAATCCATATTTAGTTTATGTTTTTATGCGTTATTTTGTCGGACAACACGTTGGCCTACCGTTGGTTTTTATAGCTGGCTAATTTACATACTTTTTGTAAAAAAGAGAATTTTCTGCCAAATGGCGCGTAATTACATCAGAGAGGGATTGGACATGCTGTTATTCAGCAATGTGTTCATTGCTGGCTGCGCAGTGGCCCAAGGCAGGCTGACATACTCCCTGCTGTCCTTGCCGGTCAATTACTCGGTGCTGGCGATCCTCGGTTGTGCCACGCTGGCCCTGTATAATTTCAGCATGATCTTGGCCAGGCCCCGGCACCCGGAGACGTCCCCCTACCGGCGGGTGCGTTGGATATTCCAGCATGAGCGATCGCTTTGGGGGTGGACAGGTGTGGCACTGGTCGTTTGCCTCGTTTTCGGGCTACGGCTCCACCTCCCGTCGTTTGCATTGTTAGGTGTGATGGGCGCCATGGGCCTGGCGTATAATGTGCCGTTTATTCGGATCAAAGGCGAACGGCACTGGGCTGGGCTACGGCAGGTCACAGGACTCAAATTGTTTTATATCGGAGCGATATGGGCCATGAGCAGTGTGTTGCTTCCGGTGGCCGAGGTGTATCATGATGGTTTCGCCATATTTTGGCCGCAAGTATTGATGTTGATGGGATGGGTATTTCTGTTTGTGGTGGCCATCACGATTCCGTTTGATATCCGCGACATTTACCAAGACAGGTATTATGGCCTGAAGACCATCCCGGTATTGGTGGGTGAGCGCAAGGCACTCGCATTATCAAGCTTGCTGTTGGTGCTGCATATCGGTTGGGTGTGGCTGAGCCCTTATGTGCTGACGATCCGCTTAGTGTTGTGTCTCGTATCGCTGTTGTGCCTACTCATTATTGTATTCTCACCGATGAAGAAAAACGAGTATTACTATTTTCTGGTACTGGATGGCACACTCGTAGTGCAGTTTTTGGTGGTATGGGGAGCAGGATAAAATACTTTCGTCGTGCATCAATGGTACTAGGAGTAAGCCAGGTATAAGCGAGGGATAAGGAATCAGTAAGGACTGGTAAGGCGCAGTGCATACCAAGTCTTCTGGATGCCCAAAAGCAACCTTGGGGCATGAGCGAAGCGAGTGTTCCAGTTGCGTTGGGTATCCAGAAGACAATTCTATTTTAACTACGCAGAAAACCAACCACTTTATCCACCAACACATCGGCGATTTTAAAATAACTCTCCACACTCCATCCGGCCACGTGCGGGCTCAGCATAATCTTTTCGTGGGTGATCAAGGGTGCAAACCAAGGCTGTTTGGCCAGGTCGGGGAATTTCTCGACCGGGAGGACATCAAAAGCGGCTCCTAGGACACGGCCTTCATCCAAGGCCTTCAGCACGGCAGGGATGTTGACAATTTCGCCGCGGGCTCCGTTGAGAAAGAAAATCGGCTTACGGAAATGGAAGAGGTACTCATCATCGATCAGGCCACGTGTTTCATGGGTGAGGGGGATGTGGAGGCTCAGCACATCGGCCCGCCGCACGACTTCTTCCATGCTCACTTCGGTGGCGTATACATCGCTGAAGCCTGTTTTATATTTGTCATAGGCAATGACGCTGACACCGAAACCCGATAGTTTGCGGGCCATGGCCTGCCCATTGTTGCCATAGCCGATAAGGGCAACTGTGCGCCCACCCAATTCCAGTCCGCGGTTTTTCTCCCGCAACCAAAGCCCGTTTTTGACTTCAAGGTTGGCACGATTGAGGTTATTCATCAACGATAACAACATGCCTATTAAGTGCTCGCCGACGGCGTCGCGATTGCCCTCCGGCGCGTTGAGCAGCGTGATCCCTTTTTCCAGCGCATAAGCTTCGTCGATATTGTCCATGCCTGCACCGCCGCGGGCGATGAATCTCAGGCCCGGAGCAGCATCCAGGAATGGTGCATCGACCCTAAACTTGGATCGGATGACCAGCCCGGTGTATTGGGAGATGATGCCCAGTGTTTCTTCTTTTCCGATAGCGGGTTGGTAGTCAAAAGGGATGCGATTTGCCTGGAGTTTCTCCATGAAGATGGGATGGATATCATCCACGATGAGCAATTTGGTCATGAGTTTCCTTGTATTTTTTGAGCGATATCGTTGGTCAGCTGAATGAAATCGGCCACAGATAGCCGCTCCGCGCGAAGATCATAAACGGGATTGTCACCTAATTTGTCCTTGGGCACTACTGAGGCCAGTGCATTCCGCAGGGTCTTGCGCCGTTGGTTGAAGGCCGCTTTCACCACGCGCCAAAACAATGTTTCGTCACAGGCGAGTATTTCGGTGGCATTGCGGGTGAGCCGGATGACGCCTGAAAGTACTTTTGGCGGTGGATTGAAGGCCCCGGCTTTTACCGTAAACAGGTATTCGACGCGGTAATAGGCCTGAATGAATACGCTCAGAATGCCATATGCCTTGCTGCCCGGCTGCGCAGCGCAGCGCTCGGCCACCTCTTTTTGAAACATGCCCACGACTTCGACCACGCGATGGCGTTCATCGAGTATTTTGAATAGGATCTGGGAAGAGATGTTGTAGGGGAAATTGCCGATGATGGCCAGTTTACCGCTGAAATGTGCGGAAAAATCCAACTGCAGAAAATCGCCGTGGATGAGCTGATGGCCTACCTGCGGATACTGCCGCCGCAGAAACTGAATCGATTCATCGTCGACGTCGATGAGCCAGGTTTGGTAGCTGTCTGTCCGCAGCAGGTAATCCGAAAGAATGCCCATACCCGGACCGACCTCCAATACGGTATCGTAACCCAATTGCGGACGCAATGCGTCGACGATTTTGGCGGCGGTATGTTTATCTGTAAGAAAATGCTGGCCAAGGTGTTTTTTGGCGCGGACACTGCTCATCGATGACGTAGATTTTGGGCAAAGATAGTTTTTTTGTTGCTTTGTAAAGGGATGTGGATGAGGTTTTGGGCAGGAAAGAAATTGCGCAGTGATGGGGCTGCTGCGCAAATTGTTTTGAGTGCATCCGCTAAAATTCATACTTTTGGTTGCCGAAGCATAAAGAAGGCAGACATGAGCGATAAACTGAAAATAGGAATTTCCATCGGTGACGTAAACGGTATTGGTTTAGAAGTGATCATCAAGACATTGCTGGATAACCGGATACTCGAATATTTCACACCCATCGTTTATGGAAATACCAAGGTTGCTTCATTCCATCGCAAGGCCTTGGGCATCAATGATTTTAGTTTTAATGTGGTCAACACGGCGGATCAGGCACACAGCAAACGCCCCAACATGATCAATAGCTGGCAGGAGGACGTGAAGATCACCTTGGGCGAAGAAAATGAAATCGGGGGCAAGTATGCCTTTCTATCATTGAAACACGCGGTAGACGATTTGGTAGCAGGCAAGATCGACGCGCTGGTGACCGCACCGATCAATAAACATAATATCCAACAGGAAGGATTTGATTTTCCAGGGCATACCGAGTACTTGCAGTCGAGGACGGCAAGCGGCGACGTGCTGATGTTTATGATCAGCGATGAACTGCGGATAGGGGTGGTCACCGGACACATTCCGGTGAAGGATGTTGCACCCAAACTCACGACCGAAGCCATTGTATCCAAATTGGCGTTAATGAACGCGAGCCTAAAAAAGGATTTCTGGATCCAAAAGCCGAAAATCGCCGTATTGGGATTGAATCCGCACGCCGGCGACAATGGGCTTATCGGCACGGAGGAGCAGGAGATCGTCATTCCGGCCATTGAACAGGCTAAAGCGGCCGGTATTTTTTGTTTTGGACCCTATCCGGCGGATGGTTTCTTCGCCTCAGACACCTATACGAAGTTTGATGCCGTGCTGGCCATGTATCATGATCAAGGACTAATCCCCTTTAAGCATATCGCTTCGCGTAGCGGCGTCAACTACACAGCGGGCCTGCCAGTGGTGCGTACCTCTCCAGACCATGGTACCGGCTACGACATCGCAGGGAAAAATGTGGCATCGGAGGCGTCTTTCCGCGAGGCGATATTTGCGGCCATTCACATCGTAGCGCGCCGTCAGGAGCACGAAGTGTTATCGTCAAATCCGTTGGTCACCAAACGCTTGGCTCGGGATAGGGATTAATTTTGGGCGATGCCGGAAACCATGAACGAATTTTTGCAACACCCTATATTTGAGTTGTTATGCGATGTCGCCGGGGAAGCCCAGGTGGACTGCTACGTGGTGGGCGGCTATGTGCGGGATCGGATCATGGGGCGCGACTTCAAAAATGACGTCGACATCGTCGTGATCGGGAGCGGCATCGATTTCGCCACGCGCGTCGGCGCGCGGGTAGGGGCCAATGTATCCGTTTTCAAGAACTTCGGCACCGCCATGCTGGTGCACGACTCGCTTCAGATCGAATTCGTCGGCGCTCGCAAGGAATCTTACCGGACGGACTCGCGCAAACCCATCGTGGAAGATGGTAGTTTGGAAGATGACCAAAACCGACGGGATTTTACGATCAATGCCATGGCCCTGTCGCTCAATAAACGTGATTTCGGTCGGCTGCTCGATCCGTTCAATGGGCTTGGTGATATCCGGCACCGGATTATCCGTACGCCGCTGAATCCGGCGGAAACCTTTTCCGACGATCCGCTGCGCATGATGCGGGCCATTCGGTTTGCGACGCAGCTGCATTTCAAGATCGATGTGCCGGCTATCAAGGCAATAAGTGCCAACCGCGAGCGGATACAGATCATCTCCAGGGAACGGATCATCGATGAATTGAATAAGATTGTGCTGGCGGATAAGCCTTCCGTCGGTTTCAACTATTTATTTGATACGGGGCTGCTGCACCTGATTTTCCCGGCAATGACGCATCTCCATGGTGTCGACGTGATCGAAGGGAAGGGGCATAAGGATAATTTTTACCATACACTGGAGGTATTGGACAATGTGGCCGAACAGAGCGATGATCTTTGGCTCCGCTGGGCGGCGATCATGCACGACATTGCCAAACCTGCGACCAAGCGCTTTGATAAGCAGCATGGCTGGACCTTCCATGGCCATGAAGATAAAGGCGCTAGGATGGTGCCCAAATTGTTCGCCGAGCTGAAGTTGCCCCTTAATGAGAAAATGAAGTTTGTGCAAAAGCTGGTGTTGCTGCACCTGCGGCCCATTGTGTTGGCACAGGACATCGTGACCGATTCTGCGGTAAGGCGATTGCTCTTTGAAGCCGGAGACGATATCGACAGCCTGATGATGCTCTGCCATGCCGATGTGACCACCAAAAACGAATACAAACGGAAGAAATACCGGCAAAACTTTGAGTTAGTCAAACAAAAACTCAAAGATGTAGAAGAACGGGATCAAATCCGGAACTGGCAACCCCCGGTGACGGGTGAAGACATCATGGCCGCTTTTGATCTCAAACCGGGGAGAGCGGTCGGTGTCATTAAAAATGCGATCCGTGAGGCCATATTGGAAGGTGAAATCCCGAATACGAGAGAGGAGGCCTACCGGTTTATGCTCAAAAGAGGAACGGAAATGGGGCTTAAAGCGGCACGCCGTTAGCAGTATGAATTGAGGTATGTACTTCGAACTTCGTATTTATTTTCGGATATTCGCATAAAATTAACGTCAACAACAATAAAAGGAGTGCCATGGCTATTTACCGTTTTAGGATTTCGTTCGAGGATTATGACGATGTGATTCGGGAAATCGATGTGTTGCCCAAACAAACATTTTGGGATTTGCACAAGGCCCTGCATGTGGCTACGGGGTACAATCCTGAGGTGCCGTCATCGTTTTATGTGAGCAATGATTTTTGGAAGAAGGGGAGTGAGATCGCTTACCTGCCGGATGAACGAAAGAGGGAGCGTGGCGTGGCATTAATGGAAGAGGCTAAGTTGAATAAGTTTGTCGATGATCCGCACCAGAAATTCTATTATGTCTATGACTTCGACCATCCGTTCGATTTCCATGTGCAACTGATCAAGATCTTGAAGGAAGAGGAGGGCAAGGTATATCCTGCATTGTTCAAAAGCGTGGGACAGGCACCGAAGCTGCCCGGCTCAACGGTGGTGCCTGCCGAGACGGTCGCTAAGAAGGAGGAAGACTATGATTTTCTTCAGGAGACCGAATACGGCATCAATGAAGAGGAAGATTTCGATTTGTTGGACGAGGAAGAACAACCTGAGGAGAGCAAGGACGAAGGCAACGGCCGGTTAGAAGAAGATTTTTAGTTGAGCTCGTGGCAAAGACATTGGTCTGCGTTGTTGGTCCTACGGGCATCGGTAAGACGGCGGTAGCGATTCAACTGGCGCAACGGTTCCACACGGTCATTCTCTCGGCTGATTCCCGGCAGTTTTACCGGGAGATGACCATCGGCACAGCCAAGCCGTCGAAACAGGAACTGGCGGCTGCAACCCATTATTTCATCGATTCCCACACGATTACGGATGATTATTCTGCCGGAGATTTTGAGCGCGATGCATTGGCACTGCTGGCAAAGTTATTCGCGCAGCATGATCTTGTCATCATGGCGGGAGGATCGGGGTTGTTTGTCGATGCCGTGTGCCGCGGGTTAGACGAGCTGCCGAAGCCACTGCCCGGCGTGCGCGATCGGTTGAACGGTCTGTATGAAACGCAGGGACTGGAGCCCCTCCAGCAACTGTTGAAGCAGGTCGACCCATCGTATTACGAGGAAGTCGATATCCAGAACCCCCAACGCGTCATCCGTGCCCTTGAAGTATATGAGAGTGCCGGTATGCCGTTTTCCCGTTTTCGGAAAAAAGCGGTAAATACACGCCCTTTCGATGTACTCAAGATTGGATTGGATACCGATCGGGAAACGCTGTATCAACGCATCAACAGCCGCGTAGATGCCATGGTAGAAGCCGGCTTATTGGAGGAAGTGAAGTCGCTATTGCCCTATCGGGATAAACCGCCTTTGCAAACCGTCGGCTATGCAGAAGGATTTGACTACCTTGATGGCCACTGTACTTGGCAACAAGCCGTGGATAAAATCAAGCAAAATACCCGAAGGTATGCCAAGCGGCAACTCACCTGGTTCAGGAAAGACACGAAAACCCACTGGTTGCGCCCGGAAGCCGTAGCAGACATGCTATCCTTAATCGCAGCGCATACCGGTGTTAATCCACGATGACATTCCACCCAAACTCGTCTTCGATGCGGCCGTAGCGCAAGTCGTTGAGGTATCGGAGCACCTTATTCGAAAACTCCTGTTTGGCCGGATCGGGCAATGTATAGATTTTCCCTTCATGACCGATTTCCGAGATCGGCGTGAGTGTGGCGGCAGTCCCTGCGGCAAACGCCTCGGTAACCGTGCCCTGCTCGATGCCGTCGACCAACTCCTTCACGGATACCTTCCGTTCTTCCGTTTGATAGCCCCAATGGTTGGCAATTTCGATGATGGTACGACGCGTGATGCCGTGCAATATGGTGTCCGCAGAAGGTGTGATGATGGTATCGCCCACACGGAACAGCAGGTTGGCAGTACCAGCCTCTTCCACATATTTATGCTCATTGGCATCGGTCCACATCAGTTGATCGAAGCCTTCCTCTTGGGCCAGCCGCGTTGGATGGAGCGAAAGGGCATAGTTGCCCGCATTCTTGGAAAAGCCGACACCGCCTTCGGCAGCACGGGTAAAATGAGTTTCGACCTTCAGGCGAAGCGGCTTGCTGTAATAGCTGCCAACCGGTCCGGTGATGATGATAAACTTGTAAGAGTCGGAGGGGTGTACGCCCAAAGCGGCTTCGGTGGCAAACATGAACGGACGGATGTATAAAGACGCCCCCGTTATATCAGGCACCCAATGGCGATCGAGATCAAGCAACGTCTTGAGTCCGCCGATGAAGATTTCTTCCGGTACTGCGGGCATTTCCAGCCTTAGTGCCGATTTATTGAAACGCTCGAGGTTTTTATCCGGGCGGAACATGCTCACCGTGCCGTTGGCAAACTTATACGCCTTCATTCCCTCGAAAATAGCCTGTCCGTAGTGCAACGCGGAAGTAGAAGGGCTCAGTGACAGATTGCCATAAGGCATAATGCTCACCTCTCCCCAATGCCCATCGGTATAATCGGCCACCAGCATGTGGTCTGAAAAGAGTTGACCAAATTTCAGGTTGTTAAAATCGACTTGAGGGAGTCTTGACTGTTGCGTTTGCTCCACCCGAATGGCTGTTGTTGCTGCCTCGTTCATAGCTGAAAATTCTTAGGTGTGCAAGTTAGGAAAAAAAGCGGATTGGACGAAAGGATTTTACGCCAATCCGCTTGGTATGTTATTCCGTTTGATCGTCTATGGTAGCTTCGGGAGCGTTGCGCTTCACAGACTCAATTCCCTTGTCGCGGCCAGAGGTGGATTCATACATCTCGCTGCTGCCGACAACCTGGCCGTTTCTTGCCTTCAAGTTGAAGAAATGCTTGCCGTTTTTGGATTCTTTCCGCTCATAGCGGTTTTCATCTGCTGCATTTTTGCGTACAGATTCGATGCCCTTTTCGCAAGAAGATTTAGCGGCATAGCCCTCGCTTGCGAGAATGACCTCTCCATTGCCTGCCTTCAAATTGAATTGGAATTCCCCATTTGTTCGTTTCGAAATGACAAATTTTCCCATGATTTAATAATTTTTAGTGTACATTTAATTGATAACGGTTGTTTGTATGGGCTAATATAAGTAACTGACTATTAAATTACAATTAAATTTTAAATACCACCCAGCTCCTTTAACAGCTCCTGTACGGCACGTTCTAATTGCGGATCACTGTTTTCCAGCCGGTCCACGAACGTATTGGTTACATTGATATCAGGGGATACACCGGTCAACTCCAGATCGTCACCCTCCAGCGTGTAGCAACCCCAGGCCGGTACCCGGTACATCGAGCCATCCACGAGACCTTTTGCCGAGGTGAAGATAATCCACCTGTAGGTCTCCGTACCGATGATTGTCCCCAGCTTCAGCGCCTTGAATCCGGCCGCGGTCATCTCCGCGTCGCTCAATGACTGCTCGTTTACCAGCAACACGATGGGTTTGCCTGACGGCGCAAAGTTACTCTGCGGCGAACGTTTGCCGCCACGGTATTGCCACTGCAGATACGGTCGTTGAGACAGGAAGCGCAGCACCTCGTCGTGCACGTTGCCACCCGTATTATAGCGGAGGTCGAGGATAATTGCATCTTTATTGTTTTCCTGCTCCACCATATCCAGCAGAAACCGCTCAAGTTCATCGCCACCCATGTTTTTCATGTAGGAATAGGCGATGTGATTTTTCCCGAGGGAATCCACCCGGCGGCGGTTGCCTTTGATCCATTCGTCATATAGTTGGTCGCGTAGCGCAGCAGCGCTTTGCGGACGCACCTTAGCCGTGATTTCTTTTCCACCCCGATCAAGCGTAAGCACCATTTCCTCCGCCAGCGATGGGCGCGTGAAGTAATAGTCGCGGTCTAGCTTAGCATCGACGCGTTGTCCATCGACGGCGATCAACACATCTCCAGGTTGGATGCCGGTATCCTTGCGGGAGGCATTGCTATTCGCCACGATGTGATCAATCCGATAGGGATGGTCATTGTCAAAGACGATGCCCGTTTCGTTGGTTGTATAGGTGAGATTTTTCCGCTCTTCGGAGCCTCCGGAACTGAAACCGAGGTGCGATGAGTTGAGTTCACCCAGCATATCATTCAAGAGTATGCGGAGATCGGTCCGGCTATTGAGATCGGGTAGGTAAGCTGCATAGCGTTCTTTGACGCCTTTCCAGTCTACCCCGTGAAAACTGCCGTCGTAGTAATTTTCTTCGAGGCCTGCCCATGCCTCATAGAACATCTGCTTGAATTCGTTTTCGAGATTACGCCGGAATTTGAAGGCGATGTCGACCTTTTCCAGTTTATTGCCATCGATATTGTATTTCTGGATCGTACCCCCCGATAGCGCGAAGAATTTCCCGCCTACCTCGACGAGGTTGCCCGCGCCGCCATCGACCACCTTTTCGGTTTTGTTGTCTTCAAAGGGTTGGAGCACGGTTCGGTATAAGGCGCCTTTTCCGCCCTCATGGTTGGAATAATAGAATACATAGGTTTTTTCACCTTTTTTGAATAGCGATGTGCCTGCCTGTGTGCCGAAAGCCGGACTGACGCGCGTGATGCGGTCGAGCAACCCCTGTGTATTGATGACAATGGGTTTGATGCTGTCGTTTTTGGTGCTGTCCTGCTTGCCATTTTCTTTCGCTTTGTCATCCTTTTTCTCCTCCTTTTTCTCCTCAAAAAGTTCATCAAATTTGTCCATACGGTAAGGTTCGTCAACATTGTCGAGCCCCATACGGTAAATGCCGGCGTCACGCATGCCGGTGGGGTAAGATGGCTTGGTACGGTTGCTGGCGAAATAGATATACTTTCCATCTGGCGACCATGTTGGGGAAGCTTCCGAAACACCGGTGTTGGTGAGGTTAATGGTCTGTTTCCTTCCGAGGTGGTGCACGAAGATGTCCTGCTCAAAATTGCGGTAAGCTGTGAAGAGCACGTATTCCCCATCGGGCGAAAAGGATGGCTTCGAGTTTTGGAAGGCCCAGACTTCATCTTTCACCACGGTCGTGCTCTTCAGCGAAGGGAGATCGAAGATGCGCACCTCGTCACGGCCGCTGAGGTATACCGCTTTTTTGCGGTCCGGACTCAGGGCGATATCCCGGTTGTTGCGCAGGTCGGCGGTAAGCTGCTTGGCGGTGCCATTGCCATCGGCGGCAACGGTAAACCAGTTGAGGTAACCCGCGTAGGTCTGGTTGAAAAGCAAGGTCTTATTGTCGGCAAGCCACTTAACTTCCATGGCGCGCTCACCGGATGACGGCACCTGCCGGATGAACTTGCCCTCGACATCGCTGACGAACAACTCGCCGCGTGAGACAAACGCCAGCTTTTTGCCATCGGGAGATACGTCGAAATAGTTGATGTTTTCTTTGACATCAAATTCCTGCTGCTTACTCAATACCAGGTTGCGGTTGACAGTAATGGCCGGTTGTGCAGTCTTCTTGCTGGTCACGTCGTATACATACAGCTGATAGTCCCGCTCAAACACCACCCGCTCGCCATTGGCTGATACAACCGGGCGTTTGATCGATGTAGCGAAGCGTGTGAGGGTAGTTTTCTGACCGTTTACAAACGTATATAAGTTATATTCACCGTTGGCTTCATCAGAGGCGAAGTATATATTGCCCCGCCGGTCTACGCTCGACCAAAAGTCTTTGCCCTCGTAGTCCGTATACTGTTTAAATGCACGGGTAGCCGGATGGTAAGACAGGATGTCCGGATTGAATGCTCCCTTGTAGCGCTTGCGGTTGGCGGCCAAGTAGCTTTCCCACGTATCGTTGAACAGCAGTTCGCCGTTTGGCGCTTCCACGACACCATGGATGGTATTGAAGAAATGGGGGAACAGGCGTTTGGCGGTGCCCCCATTGACATTGACCGAATAGCTGCTGAATCGGTTGTACCTGCCGGACGTAAAATAGATGGTCTGGCTATCCCAGCTCCAGCTGTCTACCTCGTCTGCAGCGTCATGGAAGGTAAGCTGGCGGATATCACCACCTTCCAGCGGCATCACATAAACGTCGTTGTTGCCGAATTGATTGGCAGAGAACGAAAGCCACTTTCCGTCGGGTGAAATGCGCGGTGCAACCTCGTCGCCCGGCATGGCCGTAAGCCGCAGGGCCTGGCCACCGTCAGTAGCGACTTTCCATAAGTCACCTTCGTATGCAAAGACCAATACCTGTCCATCGGGGCTCAGGGCAGGATGAGAAAGAAAGGTAGGAGCATGCTGTGCAAAGGCGGGAAGGGCGAGGAACGACATCGCCGCAGCCAGGTAGGAACGAACTGTGATCATCTATATGTCTAATTTAGAATTAAGTGGGAGGCAAGATAAAAAAAAGAAGTGGCAATAATCACTGGTTTTGTCGCATATACCCCTGTTAAATGGCGCAACACACCGATATCAGGTGAGCAGCAATAGCGTTATCTTTGTATAGCGACATTTTCATCCGGTTATGCCGGCAATGTTTAACTATTAAATTTTTACGATCATGGAACGAATGCAATTCAGTATAACCATCGATGCCTCGACGGCAAAGGTGTATGACACAATGCTCGGCAAAGAAACATTCAAACAATGGACGGCGGTATTCAACCCGTCATCCGACTTCGAGGGAGGTGGGATGGAAGGGAGTTGGGAGAAAGGGGCCAAGATTTTATTTGTGGGGATAAGCAAGGAAGGGAAAAAGGAAGGGATGGTAGGCCGGATCAATGAAAACATCCCTAATCAATTCGTCTCCATTGAATATACGGGCCTACTTGATGGGGATCAGGAAATCACGGAGGGCCCTGCCACCGAAGGCTGGGTTGGTTCGTTCGAAAATTACACCTTTGAAGAGCAAGACGGGGCAACGCAGGTAACCGTCGATATCGATGTACACGACAGCATGGTCGATTATTTCAAGCAGACGTATCCGAAGGCGCTAGAAAAGCTCAAGGAGATCTGCGAAGCATGACGCGCATGTGCTGAATGCGTGGTGCATCCTCGAGCGTAACCCCGTCCGTACCTGCTCCCTGACGGCGTCCTGACGGCTGCGGGTAGCTTTGCCATCTGCTTGCTGTCCGCGACGTGTTTAGGAGCTGCCGTTCAGGCATATATGCGGGTTACAAGGATTACAACGAAATGCTCATGGCACGGCCACCACGCTCCATATTCTATGAGGAGGAGAACATCTACCAGAAAGTCATGACCACCTACCCGGTAGGATTATATCCCGGTGCCGCCTAAAATCTCGAGTTCCTGACCTTTGGTCGGCTGCCCATCCAAAATCGGCATAGCTTTCACGATCAGCTCCCTCACGCCTTCGACTTTTAGGGAATTGTCATGGTCATCTTTGCTATCCCAGATTTCCGTAACATATACCGAATGGCTATCATCCTCATCCCGACCGATAACATAAAGCCTGCAGCCTTTGGCAGTTGAAACAAGTTTCGAGGCTTCCAGCAGTATCGCGGCAAGTTCGTCTGATTTTCCCGCTTGGGCGTTCATTTTTCCGTGGAGTAGATACATGGTTTTCGCATTAAGTTAGAATTCCGATTCATGCATATAAAACTAAAGAAAACTTTCGAAATGCAATTCTCAAAAAAGCAGATAGCCAACTATAAATTAGTAGGATAAACGCTTAACAGATTTGCTGAAAGACTAATTAAACAATTATCCGGCACTCTTCCCTAAAAGGGTTAGCTATAGCAAGAAAGCCGATGAGTGTCGAACCACGAGGATAAGTTCACTGTTTTTGTATATATCTTATTTTCAGCAAATTATAACAAAAAAGAAAAAAAGTATTCCAAAACTTGGGCTGGATTATGCCCCTTTTTCCACTTTAATAGAGGCAAATTGTCAAATGTCGAACTTTTTGGCCGATTACGAAGCCATACTAAATGCAAAGACCCTCTCGAGATAGCAAGAATTCCAATTAAGCTCAGGTTTCATTGTGATAATTTAATTTTACCTTGAATCACCATTTCCATTGCTGTTCACAATGAAACCCTGAATCCTTTTAAAGATTTTTCTTCGATTGCAGCGGCTTCATCATCAGAAAATTGCGAATTATGTCCACAGTTCAGCCGTCGGTACCAGTCAGATAATCTTCTTCTTTCGGAAATGGTCAGTTCCTGTTCACCGACTTTAGCAATAATTGCAGCAATATCTATTGGTATTTTCACGTTACCTATCCAAGCCCTTGTCGGTTAACCATTGTGACATCAGGTCCGCTATTTCTATGTTGTTAAGATCTGAAAAGGGGAAATGCGTGTTACCGTGAATACCGATTTCTGGTAAGTGTACAACGGTGACATCGCCACCGTTACGGTTTACCGCATCCCGCCATAGCTTGGCCATTTCAAGCCTCGCACGCCAGCCATCCGCTCCCGGATTGGGATCAGGTTTAGTCGGTATAAAGTCCCCGTAGTAGATGACAATTGGAATCTTCGTCAGTTTCAAAAATTCTTCCTTGGAAATACCAACGGCCTCCAGTGAACCTGCCGAACTTGTTATCGGTTCGGGAACTTCTCCCTCCGGAAATACGAAACCGCTTCCCGGCTCGTAGCATACGATGGCTTTTACATCGGGGTTTTTGATAGCGGTGAGCCAGCCCATGCCGCCGGAATGTGAATGCGTGACAAGTATTGCCGAACCGATTTTTGAAAACAGGGCCGAAACAGCACTGACATTGACATCTATATCGATCGGGCCGACGTTGGGGGTCATGGAACGGAAATATTGATTGAGCGTTTCGGGGTCTTTTGAGAATTGCACCCCGGGGAAATAATCCGGCCATATCCCAACCCGGAACGTGCCGAACCATTCCTGTTCATCCGGAACGGGTTTGATCATACCTTCCACGGTACTACGACCTGCGTTTCCCCGCCTTGGCTGGTCCATCAGATAAACCCCAAACCCTCTTCTTAAAAAAATATGCTGGAAACCTTCCCGTCCATCGGGAGTAGTCTCCCATGTTTTGGAGAACTGGCCGATACCATGCCAGAACACCAACGGTAGCTTTTTTGCATTTACGGGGATTTGGTAGAACAAATAGGCATGGTCACCATGAAAGGTCTGGCCTTCCGGAGTACGTTTAACCGGATCGTAAGTACCCGGGTTTGTAATGACGGTGCCACCCACGGTAAAACTCCCCTGTTCGGCAATCACCAAGGGTTCTTTCTTTTCTCGGCCCTGCCCGAAGGTGTCATTTACACCAATCGCCGATAGAGCCAATACCAGAAAAAAGGGTATCCTGATCATATTGCTATTAGTTAATCATTAGGCACTCGATTGTATTCCTCATCCGTCACAGGCTCCAACCACACTGCTCCCCCAATGTCGGTATTGGTCCCGATGGCAATGTGCGTCATGGCATCGGTCGGTGTAGCGCCGTGCCAATGTTCTATATTTGGAGGGCATTTCATCACTTCACCTTTTTCAATGATTTCAATTGGCTTGCCTTTTTCCTGGTACTGCCCTCTCCCTTCCGTTACCAGGAGTATCTGACCCCCTTCGTGGTAGTGCCAGTTTGTTCTTGCGCCCGGTTCAAAGGTAACTGAACCGATGTTAACGTTATGGACCGTATCGGTTTCGACCAAGTAATTGAGCCAGACCGTCCCCGTAAAATTATCATTGGTGATGTTTTCACCTTTCGGGAAAACCATATCCGTATCTGTACTGTCTGTGTCGCCCTGTTGTTTATTGCCGTTGTTGCACGACACCATCCCGAACGCTGTACATATCGCTGCAACGGTCTGGACAGTTTTCTTTAATGCTTCTTTCATTACCCTTTGTTTATTTTAACATGTACTACTTCCTGTTTTTCAGGACTTCGTCCAGCACCTGCTGTGCCGCTTTCGCTTCCTTTTTGCCGATGGTCGATCTGATAACCCCTATGAATTGCTGCAACTGTTCCGGGGTTAAACCGACATTCAGGCAGATATTCAAGTGCGACTGCAACATCGGTTCCACCCCCCCGATACCGGCCAGCACAGATACCGTTACGAGTTCCCTTTCGGCGTAAGTCAATACATCTCTTTCAAAAATATCGGCGAAAAGGTGTTCTTTTAGGAATACCTCAATTGTAGGTGCAAATGTGGCATAACCGGTTTTCGATCCCGTTTCCGGCACACCTGTCAATTCCTCCAGTATTGCTTTACCCCGCTCATACTTGCTGCGATCATCATCGATGGGGGAGGCATCGGCGCCCGTCACATCCTCAACTCCGTTGGCCTTGCGTTCATCCAGCACGGCTATAAACGTCTGCAATCCCCGGAGACTACGTGGAAATCCAGCGTAGGCATATACATGCATCAGCGTTTCCTTGATCTGGTTGACGGTCAATCCCGCTTCCAGCCCGCTATTCAATGCGCCCTGTAACTTTGGTAGGTCGCCTTTGCCCGTAAATGCCGAAATACGTATGATGGCTTGTTGTTCGGAATCCAATGCCTTTATTGAAAATTTCTCCATTACATCCAGACGTGCTTTCTTTGGATCCGGAATGCCAAGGGCGGAACCATCGGATTTGAACTCCATAAGTTCGTTCGTGCTTGGAGCGTAAACGGGCCATGTTGGCAAGCCTTCGCCATTGGGATCACCCGTCTTGGCGAAGTTTGCCCAGTAGGTGTTCATCGTCCTGGCGACCTGCTGATCGGTTGGATCAAGGGCTCCGCCATTTCCGTCACCAAGGTTATCAAATACATAGGGGATTTCGGATCCGTGCGCCGCACCATACCGCATCTGTTCCTGCATCGAAGCGGTAACGTAGGAGAAAAGATAGATATAGGCCGGGTCACCGATAGCGGTAAAAGCGTTCGCGGTGAACCGGGCAGGTTCCGCCCACACCTTGTCCGTGTTGACCATCGTGAGCATCTCGGCAAATTCGGTAGAGCCATCGGGGTCGTAGGCCGAAGTCACGTCATCCTTCAGGGTGCCGAACAATGACAGCAGCTCTTCTTTGGAACCGGCATTCACGAAACCGGCAGGTACTTCCGCACTGTTGGAGCCGATGATAAGCGGAACGCGTGTTTGTCTACCGGCTTCATACGCGCTTTGGGCCGTTTCCACAACGAGTCTGCCGTCGAGGATAGGGCCGGAATAAATCGGCACACCATCCGGGCCATCGCTTTCCTGTCCGCTGTCCACGATTTCCTCAATGGATAGTAAACGGAGCTTTGCCAACGCAGCCGCATCCGTGCCCTCGATTCCATGTTTACGCGCGAAATTTATCCCGATCGCTTCTGCCGGAACCGGATAATATGGGTCTGCATTTTCCTCACGTATCGGCCTGCCGGTAAGAACACCGTCCCGACCACCGCCTGACTCGATGATAGCCTTGTGGAAAAGACCCTTCGCCGATGGAATGGTCAATAATGAATGTACCGAAACGCCTCCGGCCGACTCGCCGAAGATGGTCACATTGTCGGGGTCGCCCCCGAATGCTGCAATGTTCTGTTGCACCCATTGGAGGGCCGCAATCTGGTCCATGTAGGCGTAACTGCCGTTAGGTTCCTCCGGATGCTCCTTGCTCAGCGCAGGAAACGCAAAATGGCCGAGCCTACCGAGACGGTAATTGAACGTTAACAGGATGACGCCCTGTTTGGCAAACTGATTCCCGAACGTTTCCCGATGGGAACCGCCACCGCCCACAAAGCCGCCACCGTGTATCCAGACCATGACCGGAAGCTTTGCTTCCGTCTTAGTTCCGACAGGTCGCCATATATTGAGGAACAGGCAATCTTCCGACGTATTTTCGCGGATAGTGCCGGCAGTACGCGGCCAGCCTGCCTGCGCGCAATCCGGGCAAAACTCGCTTGCATCCCGTACCCCCTCCCACGCTGGGAAAGGTTGCGGCGGTCGCCACCGGTATTCTCCGACAGGGGCTGTCGCATAAGGAATCCCCTTGAAACTGTCCACGTCGCCATCCGATACACCACGGACGGTTCCGGAGGCTGTACGGACAGTAGGTGCCCCAACGGGAGCAGGCATTTGCCGGGCATGCAGACCAAAACTGATAATGAGGGCCAAACCAGCCAGTAGCTTTTTCATTTTATAGGTTTTTAATGGTTGTTATCTGCTTGACGGTGTCATCAATCTGGTAAACGATAGCGAGCCTAATTTCCAGTCCCCGTCCCGTTTTACATAGACTTCCGTCACCATGAACGGATTGGTTACTTCATTCCCACCCACAATGGCCAACAGGTCAATCCGGTTCAGAAGGATGGCCGTATTGTCGATGATGTTCACGGATACTTCGTGTATATCCGCTTTTTTATACCAGATACCGCCATCCCTGATAACGTCGATTTCCCGCTGTTTCCCCCACGATCCGCCCATGTGGACAAACACGGATTTTTCATCAAAGAGATTATCCAGCAATTCAATGTTTTTGTCTGCCATCCACTGCCATTTTTCCCTGGACAGTTTGATGATTTCCCCGTCTGCATCAGCGTTCTGTGCAAGGGCCCATTGTGCGCCCATGACGGTTAAGAATAATCCAAAAATTAATGCTTTCATATCCATTAAAGGTTTTATATTAAAGGTTTTTACTAAAGAAATCGACCAATTTGGTTACCGCTTGGTTTACATATTCCGGTTTCCAGTAGGTCTGTATATGTGTGGCCCCGTCTATAAGGAAAAGTTCCTTATTTTTTGCATTGGTAGCCTTGCTGAATGCCTCATCCGTCATATATTTCGTATCGGCCTTACTGCCTGCCATCATCAATAGGGGCTGGTCGATCAGGTCCATATTCGTAGTGGCATCCCAGGTCATCAGGTCAAGCAGGCTGCTCATGGTATATAGAAAGGTGGAATTTGGATGTGCGTGGGTCCTGTAATAGTACTCGAAGCCTTCACGGTAAAGGTCGGTCGGGGTTTTCGCGATTTCTTCATCCGTTATGCTCGCCACGCCTGCATAAATAATTTCACCTTCGGCTGCTTCCTGCGCACGGGCTTCTGTTGCTTGTTTCAGGCGTTCCTGAATGGTGTTCAATTGTGAGTTCTGGAAGCCATTGCGTCTTACCTCACCGGAATTGAACATACTCAACGTTGCGACGGCTTTAAACCGCTTATCCGATTGGGCTGCTTTTAACGTATAGCCACCACCGCCACAGATACCCAAAGCACCTAAATGGCTTGCATCAACCCCCGGATACCTTGCAATGAAGTCGGCCATACCATGGACATCTTCTGTCCGGTATGCAGGGTTGTCCGTATGGCGCGGCTCTCCGCCGCTTGCCCCTTGGAACGCAGCGTCCGCAGCAATGGTTATATAACCTGCCTCTGCCAGACGTTGCGCATATAGCCCGGCTGTCTGCTCTTTTATACCACCGTTAGGGTGGGCGACCACGACTGCCGGATATTTCTTGGATGCATCGTAACCGGCAGGCGTATAAACATTGGCCGCGATATCGATCCCGTTCAGTTTGTAGGTTACCGGATGGATATTCACCTTTCCCTTTTCGTTTTCTCTGATCGCATCACCATATACAAGGCCAAAGAGATTTTTTGATTTGTCCTGAGCCGAAGAGATGACACCTGTTGCCATAAACATGGCGACTATTATAAATTTTATCTTTTCCATTATTATACATTATTCCACTAAACCAGGCTTTCCGGTATATGGATTACGGGTATTACTGCCAATATTACTTATCCAGCCCTTCTTCCCTTAACCATTCGGACAATAGGTCGGCTATTTCAATATTGTTCAGATCGGAAAAGGGAAAGTGCGTGTTGCCTTTTATGCCTATTTCGGGTAAGTGGACAATGGATACATCGCCACCGTGAGCGTTTACCACCTTCGCCCATTGCCGGGCAGTGGCAAGCACATTGCGCCAAAAGTTCAGCGAAGCGGCATTCGTTTCCTCTTTCGGTATGTTGTCGCCAAAATAAACGACGATAGGGATTTTGGTCAGCCTCTTAAATTCCTCAAGTGGTATGCCTGCCCCGCCACGGTTGCCTTCGGGTGCTTCGCCTTCGGGAAAAGCAAATCCGCCCGGTTCGTAGGCGACAACCGCCTTTACGCGCCCGTTTTTAATGGCAGTTTTCCAACCCGGCGAGCCACCTGCGGAATGCGTAAATAAAATACCGTCTCCCGACTTGTCAAACACCGCAGACATTGCATCCACGATCGTTGCTTCATCCACATTGCCCGTGTTCGGGGTCATCATACGGAAAAACCTGTCCAGCGATAAACTGTCTTTCGGAAACTGCACACCATCGTAGAAGTCAGGATACTGCCCGATACGGAATTGCGTAAACCAGGTTTGGTCATCAGGCGTTGCGGTGATTTGGGCAGGCTTCGTGGCCTGTCCCGCGTCGCCACGCCCCGGCTGGTCAACGAGATAGACACCATAGCCCTTTCTTAAAAAGATGTCCGCAAAACCCTCCCGCCCGTCAGCGGTGGTCTGCCAACTGCGTTTGGATTGTCCGTAGCCGTGCAGGAACACCATTGAATGGTTTTTTGCATTTACGGGGATTTGGTAGAACACATCGGCGTGATCACCGTGCCGTGTCTGCCCGCCTTGTGGCTCATACCACGGTTTGAGGGGGTCAAATGTACCTTCGCTCGTCATTACTGTGCCACCCGCCGAGAAGGCTCCCTGTTCTTTGATTACCAGATTGCCATCGTTGTTTTCTTTTGTTGTGGTACACGATGAAATGATGATGACGATGGCACACCATAACAGAGCATTCATTTTTTGCATAATTAGTTTTGTTTTTAGTCTATTTGCCAACCCTCGCCTGTAATTGTGCAGGGCAGCGTTCGCCTGAAATTTTGATGTTTGCCAATGCGGCGTTTATTACAAAACAAAGTTCCGATTTGATACACTGGGAATTGGTATATGAATTACTGGTTTTACTACCAATATTACGGATTGAGCGCTACTGGCGGTTATTCTTATATCATTATGCCTACTTTTGTATAAGCAAAAGGCAAGAGCTATGGAAAAGGCCTATCATTTTGATACAGTAAGCCAATACAATGCATTCAATAACCATGAAACGCTGCATCCGTTGGTCAGTATCGTTGATTTCTCTAAGGCGAAGGAAAGGACGGGGTCCCGCATGACCTTTGCGCTGTACTGTGTTTTTCTTAAGGAGATACACTGTGGCGATTTAAAGTATGGTTGTAATTATTACGACTACGAGGCAGGTACGTTGGTATTCATTTCTCCCGGACAGGTGATCGACGTGGAAAACAAGGTGGATTATTACCAGCCAATGGGACATGGACTGGTTTTCCATCCGGACTTGATAAAAGGCTCGCCCCTTGCCAGGAGTCTGAACGAGTATAGCTTTTTCAGCTACAACACCAATGAGGCATTGCATCTATCTGAAAAGGAAAGGGGAATTGTTTTCGATTGTTTTTCCAATATAGCGAACGAACTGGGCCAATCGGTAGACAGGCATAGTAAAAAGTTGATCGCATCCAATATTGAATTGTTCCTGAATTACTGTGAGCGGTTTTATGACCGCCAGTTTATTACCCGTGAACATGTCAATAAGGGAATGTTGGAAAGGTTTGAAAATCTACTGAATAGCTATTTCGAATCCGAAAAACCCTATAGTATCGGTTTGCCTGCTGTGGCGCACTTTGCAAATGAACTTCATTTATCGTCTAATTATTTTGGCGACCTGATAAAAAAGGAAACAGGGAAAACGGCACAGGAATATATCCAGAACAAGATAATTGACATTGCAAAGAATAAGATTTTTGACGGCAGTAAGACAATTAACGAAATTGCGTACGAGTTGGGTTTTAAATATCCTCAGCATTTTAGCAGGCTTTTCAAACAGCGTGTAGGCTATACTCCTAATGAGTACAGGAATTTGAACTGATTGCGTGAAGCTTTAATATCTCGCTAAAAGCAGTTGTATGCTGGTCTAAATGTTGTGTCCCAATACATGGGGTCATCGGCTGCTTGGGGCCAGCAGGAGGCGTTTCCCGCGCGTCCGCTTCGATGGCTAAATCATAACCCGCGCAACGAGGAGGCCGTTGATTTGGATCCTGTTTTTCTGAATGTCCGCCATTTGGGGGCTTTGACTTTATAAGTTTTTACGTAAAACCAACCCTCGTCATCAAGATGTATCGGACCGCTAAGTCAACGAGGTGGTAGGTATTATCTTTGGTTTCCCCTCAGTAACCGGATTGTCCATAGTCTTGTTTTTTTAAAACGTGTACATTAGGTGGACTTGAAACCTTTATGTGTCCATTTTTTTAATTAAAGTGAACGTATGATTGGAATGTGTCCATTTTATTTTATTAATTTGCATATGTGTCCAATATTAATATGATTTTTGAACATATATGGCTTACGACAGGACAAAACCATTTAATAATCTTCCTATGCTACCTCCAGTTGGCATAGCGGAGGATGTGGACATATTGAAAAAACTGGTCAGTTCATCCCGGGCATTGGCCGCTGCAAACAGCAACGTGCAGCGGTTACCCAATCCCTATATGTTGATCAATACAGTTTCCCTTCAAGAAGCTAAGGCATCGTCAGCAATCGAGAACATCTTTACCACGGAGGACGAGCTTTATAAAGCCGTGTCGGACACTATTCAAGAAGAAAATGCAAATCTAGCCACAAAGGAAGTGTTGCGATACCGTGAGGCACTATGGGAGGGATATAAGCGTATAAAGGAAACAGGAAGCGTTGACTTGGAAAGTATCGCAGCTATTTTCAGACAAATTAAAAATACATCAGGAGGATTGCGGCCCCCACATTCATTGACAGTGATTCAAAGAGGACAGAGTGAGTTTAGGTCGGGTGAGGTAATCTACACACCGCCACGGGGGCAAGGTGTCATTGAGAAAATGATGGATAACCTACTCGATTACATGAATGATGATGTGCTGTTCGATACAGACCCATTGCTCAAAATGTGCATAGCCCATTACCAGTTTGAAGCGATACACCCATTCCCGGATGGGAATGGCCGCACGGGTAGGGTCTTAAACCTCCTCTATCTGGTCAACAAGGGCCTGCTTGACCAGCCGGTCCTCTATCTTTCCAAATATATCATTATCCACAAAGACGACTATTATTACAACCTGGGCGTTGTTACTCAACGAGGCAGGTGGAAACCTTGGATACTCTATATGCTGGATGCCGTGGAGAAAACATCGATGTTGACCAATCAACTCATCAGTAGCATACTCAGCCAAATGGAATCTACGCTGGAACATGCAAAGCCACGGATTAAATGGTATAGTAAAGAAGTGAATGAGTTGCTGTTCAGCCAGCCCTACATAAAGCCGAGGTTGATCGGGGATGCATTGCACATATCATCCAGAACGACATTGACCAAATATTTCGGGGAATTGGTAGAAGTTGGGATACTTACGCCCATGAAGGATGGACGGGAAGTATTTTACATCAATGATGACCTGATTCGTATATTGGAGAGTTAGCTTAAGGGCTTACTAAAATAAAATGCAAAAGGGATTGACAATCCTGTTGACAATCCCTAATGATTTAGTAGCGGGGACTGGACTCGAACCAGTGACCTTCGGGTTATGAGCCCGACGAGCTACCAACTGCTCCACCCCGCAATGTGTCTTTATCTTTATTTAGATTCCGGCATTGCGACCGGATTTTTAATTCTTTTCCGAATTGGACTGCAAAGATATAATTTGTTTCTTTGCAAAACAAATCAAATTGCAAAAAATGTCGCATAAGGCCGGATTCGTCAGTATTATTGGAAAACCCAACGCGGGTAAGTCTACGCTTATGAACGCGTTGGTGGGAGAGAAGATGGCAATTGTGACGCCTAAGGCACAGACGACCCGGCACCGGATTATTGGAATCGTGAACGAACCGGAATATCAAATCGTATTTTCGGATACTCCGGGGGTGATCAAGCCGGCGTACACGTTACAGGAATCGATGATGAGTGCTGTACAAGGATCGCTCATCGATGCCGATATTATCTTGTTGGTGACGGACATCAATGAAAAATACGACGAAAGCGATGTGATCGACAAGTTGAAACAGACCGAATCACCGGTAGCGGTATTGATCAACAAGATTGATAAATCCACTGAAACCGATGTCAAAAATAAAATCACCTATTGGCAGGCGACAGTGAATCCGGAGGTCGTCTTTGCGGTATCCGCACTGCATGGTCATAATATAGCGGCAGTGATGCAGTTTATTTTGGACCGTCTTCCCGAACACCCGCCGTATTACGAAAAAGACACGCTTACGGATAAAAATGAGCGTTTTTTCGTGTCGGAGATCATACGCGAGAAGGTTTTTAAGCTCTACGAGAAGGAAATCCCCTATAGTACCGAGGTGGTCGTTACGGCCTTCAAAGAAGAGCAGTACATTACCCGAATCAGCGCGGAAATTATCGTGGAGCGTGATTCACAAAAAAATATCATCATCGGCAATGCCGGAAGCATGATCAAGAAAGTGGGGACTTATGCCCGGAAGGATATTGAAGAGTTTCTGCGGCGGAACGTGTTTTTGGAGCTTTTTGTAAAAGTGATCCCGGATTGGCGAAAGAAAAGCAATTACCTCAAGCGGTTCGGTTATGAGCAATGACGGGATCAAAAATAAAGGTGGTCGCTTGCTTTAGTTATCAAATAATTAACTATCTTTGCAGCCCCGCAGCACAAGGCTCCGGGGGCTATGTTGGATACATATATTAACAAAGAAAATGGCAGTTAAAATCAGATTGCAGAGACACGGTAAAAAAGGCAAGCCTTTTTACCACGTAGTAGTGGCCGATTCGCGTGCTCCACGCGACGGTAAATTTATCGAGCGCATAGGCGCTTATAACCCGAATACGAATCCCGCGACCATCGACCTCAATTTCGACAAGGCGCTTGATTGGTTGGAAAAAGGTGCGCAGCCTACCGATACCACCCGGGCAATCCTTTCCTACAAAGGTGTGCTGTATAAAAAGCACTTGCTGGGCGGTGTGAAAAAGGGTGCTTTTGATGAGGCTGCCGCGGATGCCAAGTTTGAAGCGTGGCTGAATACCAAAGAATCTAAAATACAAGGCAAAGTGGAGAGCTTAACGCAATCCAAAGATGAAGCCAAGAAAGCCGCATTGGCCGCCGAGGCGAAAAAGAAAGCTGAAATAGCTGCGGCCATTGAAGCCAAAAATACGCCTCCTGTTGAGGAAGCTCCCGAAGTGGAAGAAACTCATGAAGCAGCAGCAGAGACACCCGCAGTTGAAGCAACTGCTGAAGGTGCCGATGAGGCAGCTGCCAGCGAAGAAACAAAAACGGAGGAGTAACATCGTTATTCATCCTGTAAGCGGAACCGCTCCTGGTCTATACACTCCGGAGCGGTTTTTTGTATTGGATCGATTTAACATCACTGATCGGAATGATGGATTTGTCAGCTAGTTTCTATATCGGGTATATCAGCAAAACCCGCGGGCTTAAGGGAGAGGTACAGTTGTTTTTTGAGTTTGACGATTATGAAGCGTTAGACCTGGAGACGTTGTTTCTGGAAATTGACCGGAAGCTGGTGCCTTTTTTTGTGGAGAGCGTGAAGGTGTTGCCTAATCGGACGGCTTATTTGCTGCTTGAAGATGTGGATCATATCGATAAAGCGCAACCGCTTGTCCGCAAAAAAGTATACCTGCCCAACAGTAAGCTGCCCGAGCGCCACCCGGATGATTTCAGGCTGACTGACTTGACGGGGTTTGCCGTGCATGATCGCACTTATGGCGAGTTGGGTGAGATCGCTGCTGTGCATGAGTATCCCCAGCAGTATGTGGCTGCCGTGATATACAACGGAAATGAACTGCTATTTCCGTTGAATGATGAATTAATCGTGTCCATCGATCGGGAGGGAAGTCGGCTAACGGTAGACCTGCCGGAAGGGTTGGTAGATGTGTATTTGTAGGCCAAATTCGCTTTGCATATAAAAGTGAACTTAGCGGAGCGATCTCATGATATTACCAAAAAGAATATTGAACAATATCAATAATTTGCCTAAGTTTGGCCGCTCCTTATGAATATTGTTAAGGGGCAACGGACAGCTCCGGCATATGAAAATAACCGAACACATTAAAAACGCCAAGGGGAAAACCTTGTTTTCGTTTGAAATATTGCCTCCAATAAAAGGCCAAAGCATCCAATCTATTTTTGATGCCATTGACCCGCTTATGGAGTTCGACCCGCCTTTTATTGATGTCACCTACTTGCGCGAAGATTATATCTATAAGCAACATCCCAATGGTTTGCTGGAAAAGGTGGCATACCGCAAACGGCCAAGCACTGTGGCTACCTGTGCTGCCATCATGAATCGGTATAAGGTTGATGCCGTGCCCCATCTGATCTGCGGTGGATTTACCAAAGAGGAAACCGAAAATGCGCTCATTGACTTGCAGTTTCTGGGAATAGATAATGTGCTGGCGCTTCGCGGCGATGCGCGCAAGAGTGACAGCTCCTTTATCCCAACGCCTGGGGGGCATGCTTATGCTTCCGATCTGGTACAGCATGTGGTGAATTTGAACAGCGGTCGATACCTTCATGAGGACATGGAAAACTCGGAAAAAACGGATTTCTGTATCGGAGTGGCAGGTTATCCCGAAAAGCATTTTGAATCACCGAATTTGGATACGGACTTTAGGTATCTGAAAGAAAAGGTAGCGCTGGGTGCCGACTTTATCGTGACGCAGATGTTCTTTGATAACAGCAGATATAAAGCCTTCGTAGATCGGTGCCGCGCCAATGGCATCGACATTCCCATTATTCCGGGCCTCAAGCCATTGACGGGTAGCAAACAGCTGGTTAGTTTGCCCAAAACCTTCCACTTGGATATCCCCTTGGAATTAAGCCAGGCGGTGCAGGCTTGCAAATCCGAACAGGATGTCCGTGAGGTGGGCATTGAGTGGATGATCCAGCAATGCAAAGAACTCAAGGCGATGGGAGCTCCTGTGCTGCACTTTTATACCATGGGCAATCCGAAACCCACGAAGCGGATCATACAGGCTGTTTTTTAATCCTTTTGCATCTCTTTTACCCAGGTGTCTCGGAGTGTCACCGTGCGGTTGAATACCAATTGATCAGGTGTCGACTTGGTGTCGAGCGTAAAGTAGCCCTTGCGGATGAACTGGTATCCTTTGCCCGGAACGGCATTCAGCAAATCGGGTTCCACGTAGGCACGTTCGATGACCTGCAAGCTGTCTGGGTTGATCGTTGTCTTGAAGTCTGCTTCCGCTGCCGGATTCTCTACACTGAATAGGCGGTCATAGAGCCGTACTTCCACGGTTTTGGCATGGGGTACACTCACCCAATGGATGGTGCCTTTTACCTTGATGCCACTGGTGTCTTCGCCGCTTTTGGACTCGGGAATATAGGTGCAGTAGATCTCGGTCACATTCCCGGAGGCGTCTTTTACGAATTCCTCGCACTTGACAATGTATGCATGTTTGAGCCTGACCATCAAGCCGGGGCCGAGCCTGAAGAACTTTTTGGGTGGGTTTTCCATGAAGTCTTCGCGTTCGATCCACAGTTCGCGGCTGAATGGGAGATCGCGTTCCCCTTCGCCGCCCTCCACCTCCGGATTGTTTTCGCCTGTAAGGATTTCGGTTGCCTCGGGATAGTTGGAGATGATCAATTTAATGGGATCGAGCACCGCCATGCGGCGCCATGCCGTTTTATTGAGGTCTTCACGGATGCAGAATTCCAGCAACCCTACATCGATGATGTTTTCACGCTTGGCTACGCCGATGCGCTCGCAGAAATGGCGGATACTGGCAGGGGTATATCCCCGCCTCCTCAGGCCGCTGATCGTTGGCATACGGGGATCGTCCCAGCCTTCCACATACTTTTCATTGACCAGTTGGAGCAGCTTCCGCTTGCTCATCACCGTGTAATTGAGGTTGAGCCGTGCAAATTCGTATTGTTTTGATGGAAAGATCTCCAGTTCTTCGATGAGCCAGTCGTAGAGCGGCCGGTGGGGGATGAATTCGAGCGTGCAGATCGAGTGCGTGATGTGCTCGATGGAGTCGCTTTGGCCATGCGCAAAGTCATACATGGGATAGATGCACCATTCAGTGCCCGTGCGGTGGTGGTGCGCATGCTTGATGCGGTATAACAGCGGATCACGCAGGTGCATATTCGGATTAGACAGGTCGATTTTGGCCCGCAGTACTTTGGCGCCATCCGGATATTGGCCGTCGCGCATTTCTCCGAACAGGCGCAGGTTTTCCTCCACTGTGCGATCACGATAAGGCGTGGGTTTGCCCGGCTCGGTAGGCGTACCCTTGGATGCCGCGATCTCCTCCGATGTGCTGTCATCCACGTAGGCCTTTCCTTTTTTGATCAGCTTCACTGCATAGTTATACAGGGTTTCGAAATAATCGGATGTATACAGCTCTTCGGCCCATTCGAAGCCAAGCCACCTGATATCGTTTTTGATGCTTTCCACGTATTCGGTTTCTTCCGTCACCGGATTGGTGTCGTCAAACCGCAGATTGGTTTTGCCTTCGTATTGCTGCGTCAGTCCAAAATTGAGCACGATGGACTTGGCGTGCCCGATGTGCAGGTACCCATTTGGCTCAGGCGGAAAACGGGTGATGATCTTTCCGCCGTGCTTGCCGTTTCGAATATCTTCTTCGATGATCTCCTCTAAGAAATTGAGGGATTTTTCTTCACTTATCATGGTGCAAAGGTAGTTATTGATTTACGATTTATGATTTATCATTTACGATTTGCGGGATTAAAAAACAAAAAATAAACCATACTGAAGCATTTATGTCTAATTTTACGTTTTGCACTAAATCGACTGGTATGAATAAACGCCGTTTACTCTTTTGTCTATTGTCATTGCTCCCTTTCATAGGCCTTTCGCAAAGCAAGCGGCCCCAAGTACTGGTATATGGATATGGTGCCGATGCCTATGCAGCGGCTTTGCAGTCTTCCAAATCTAATCTGAATACGGTTTGGGTAGTCAATGGAGATAAGATGGTGCCCGAGCTGACTTCGGACGCGACGGCGATCACTGCTGGCGCAAACCTGGATGCCGGGGTGTGGGCGGATCTGTTGGCGGCGACTTTGCGGCGTGATAAGCGCAGCGATTCGCTATCTAGGATAGCCAGGCGGAGATTGAATCCAAGGATCGTACAAAATGCGTTGGACAGCCTCATCAAGACGACCAAAAACCTGACGATAATCGAACAGGGGCAACTCCGTTCGGTAAAAAAATCAGGCAAGAACTGGCAGATTGAACTGGCGGACAGGAAGCGTTTCAATGTGCGGGCGGTCATCGATGCTTCTATCGATGGTTACCTGTACCAGCTGGCCACGGAAGGTGCGGATAGTATAACCGCGCGGAAACCGTTGCCCGAAGGATATATCGGATCGGTGGCTTATCACGCGCTCTCCCGCACGGGGGTGGCGGTAGGCAATCTGGATGGTATACCGTTTACGTTGCCACTGGGGGCGTTGATGCCGGCGGACGATAGCAATTTATTTGTGACCAACACATTGCCGGCGGTCGAGGGTTTGCTGGGCGGTACCGTTGAAGATATTCCGCTGTTGATGCATGTAGGGCAGGCGGTCGGGGCGGCTGCAGCGTATACGGCATTTTTCAAGACGACATCAGACAAGGTGGATGCGCGGAATGTGCAAGGCGAGCTGCTGCAATACGGAGCACGGTTGATCCCGTTTTCGGATGTGCCGATCGAGAGTCCGCATTTTGCTGCCATCCAACGCATCGGCGCCACCGGTGTGCTGGTGGGCAGAACGGGTCCGGATCATCGCCTGTTTTTTGATCCGGATACCGCTGTGCATGCAGCAGAAATCAAACCGGTATTGAACCAGCTGTTTTCAAGAAGCCAAATCTGGTTTGTCAACCATCCCGATGTGGACACCTTGACATTGGCCGATGTATTCAGCTATATAAAGTTTGTGGGTCAGCGCGGAGAAGAGATGGAGGAATATGTGCAGAAAAACTGGAAAAAACGGTTCCATTTTGAAGGGGAATATGATGATCAACAGCTGGTCACCCGTAAGCAATTCGCGATGCTAATAGATGCATACTGCAAGCCTTTTGATGTAAAGGTCGGATTGGACGGAGGCATTCAACGGTAAATATGGCTCGCAACGCCGCGAGCCATATGGAACTTATGTCAAGCTGATCTGCCGTTTGATGCTTTCTTCAAGCGAGATGATGGTTTCGGTCCGTTGTATGCCCTTCACCGCCTGGATATCTTCATTCAATACTTTTCGCAGGTGCGTGGTATCCCGGCAGATGATTTTGGCAAACATACTGTACGTGCCCGTACAATAATGTAATTCGACTACCTCCTTCACCTGTTTCAGCTGTTCGACCGCATTATTGTATTGTGAACCCTTCTCTAAATAGATTCCGAGGAAAGCAGTAATGTCAAATCCGACTTTTTGCGGGTTTATAATCAAATTAGACCCTCTTATGATGCCTAATTCTTCCATCTTTTTCATTCTTACGTGTATGGTGCCGCCAGAAACAATCAATTTTTTTGCTATTTCTGTATAAGGCATCGACGCATCATTCATCAAAGTAGATAAAATTTGTATATCTAAGTTGTCAAGGTCTAAATTTTCGTTCTTTTTTTCCATAAAAATTGATGTTTTTTTCAGATTATCCCAAATTTAATTACAAAAAACATAAAAATTGAATTTTTTCTATAAAAAAATTTTAATGAATCAATATTATTATTACTTTTGTATTAATCAATCAGCAAAAAGTTGACATAAAATGCTGATTATAGTGTTGCCCTCCCTCAATTTAATATAGGTTTATAATTGGTTAGCGTAGAAGCTCCTCTCCCAAAGGAGCTTCTTCCTTTTACTCCCAAACCGTTTAACTGCTGCTCCAGGTTTAGCGGAAGACCGATGCTTGTTTGCCAATTCCTCAAAAATAGGTACTAAATGGATTGGATTTATGAAAATATTTCAATTTTTAAATAGTCGAGGTCAAATTCGTATCTTTACCTAAAAAGGACTCGCGGCTATGGACATGGAGGAAGTAAAGATTTCCCGAAAAAAACCGATATACCCGGTAACGCCGGAATTGCAGAAATATTTGCGTGCTTATCAGCGGGATGCCCGCATGCCCATTAGCTACAGCCACTTGCTGGAGTTCTATGAGACCGTGCCGGTGATCGACAAGAACGGAAATGATACCTTGTGGGAAACTCCGCTGTACCCGCCTCACATACAGGAAAATTTATACAGTGGCTTGAAAATCATTTATGCCCAATTGAAAGCATCCGGTAATACGCGTATTGTCGAGCATAAATATATTGACCGTGTTGAATATTGCGCTTTTGGCAACACGCATCCCTTCAGGATCCGAATTGTCAACAGGCTGAACGATGTTTACGACTATTTTTATGTGAAGCAAGCCGATGCATCGAGAATATACGGACTGGAATTGGAACAGATCATATCCCCTAACCAGGTGAATTACCTGGTGGATGATCACACCTTGGTGGAAGAGCATATCGTGGGTATTCCGGGTGACGTATTTGCGAAATCGCTGATGTATAATCCGGATTATAACCCCAAACGGATAGCCAAGGAGTTCGTGAAATTCAATGAGCGGTGTATCATTACGTTGCTGGGCGATATGCGTGCGTATAATTTTGTCGTGCAGATTACGCCTGACTTTGATGATTTTCAGTTTCGCATCCGTGCGATTGATTTTGATCAGCAGTTTTACGAAGGTAACCCTAAAATATACATGCCCCAGTTTTTTAAAGATAATTTGGCATTTGTGCAGCTTTGCATGGAGCACTTGACGGATCGTACGGTATCGCAATACCAGCAGGAAGAGCGGTCGTCCATCGTGCACCGCGTACGAAGCGAGCGTCATCGTATTGCGGCATTGCGCGACGTGTCCAATACGGAGGAACTCTCCACACCGGCCAATGTAAAGCGGTTGCGGGAAGGCTATGCCGACTATTATGAGAATAATCAATACCTGAAATGCCGGACGATGACGGATATTATTGAATTGAATGTGAAGAATGTGATCAGGCAAGTGAAGTTGTAAGGGTGATTCAGACGGTTGCTCCTCAGCTGGGATCCGGTTCGCTTCGCTGCCGTCTCCAAGGCTTCGTCCGCAACTGCCTGGGTTAGCTGTAGGGTTAATTGGGGCAGAGCGGGTTATTTCAGGCGGTCGGTATTTTCCCGTACGAATGCTTCCCAGCCTGAATAGGACTGTTTCTTTCCTGTGGCGGGTCGGTTCTGGAATGCATGGCATACACCAACGGCCAATCCATCGGTGGCATCCAGGAACTGCGGACTTTCGTCAAATTTCAGCAGGGTCTTGAGCATGGCCGCCACCTGTTCCTTACTGGCATTGCCGTTGCCTGTTACCGCTTGTTTGATTTTCCGTGGTGCGTATTCGAAAATCGGGATATCCCGGTTCAGCGCCGCGGCCATGGCAACACCTTGGGCACGGCCTAGCTTGAGCATTACCTGGATGTTTTTGCCATAGAATGGGGCTTCCAATGCCACACAATCGGGTTGATATTGCGCAATCAGGGCGCTTGTTTTCTGAAAAATATGCTGCAGCTTAAGGCCATGGTCATTCAAATGATCCAACTTGACAACGCCTAGGCTGATGAGCGATAGCTGTTTGCCCGTTTCCTTGATGACGCCGTAGCCTAGTACGGCCGTGCCAGGGTCGATACCCAGTATAATTCGCTCGTTGTTGGTCGGTTGCAGCATGCTGCAATATTAGGTTTTTTTAATGAATAACCCGCATGCGTTTCATTTCCAAGGAAACGCAATGCGGGTCGTGGGTTCAATGACTAATATCGAGACCAATAGGAAGGGTATAGGCTACGCGCACCGGTCGGCCATTTTGGATGCCGGGAGTCCACTTGGGCGACGTGGTCAACAACCTGACGGCCTCTTCGCCGGTGCCGAATTTGAGATCACGCATAATGGTTATATCCGTCAGTGAGCCATCGCGCTCAACGATAAATGCCAATATGATCTTGCCTTTTACGCCATGCTCCATCGCTTGTGGCGGATAGCGATAGTTTTCCTGCACATATTTCAGAAACGCTTCCATTCCCCCGGGGAATGAAGGCTCGATTTCTACCGCGGTAAAAGGCACGTCTGATTGTCCGCCGGTTTCCGTTACGGCGACATCGCCATGACCGTCGCCGAGCGGAACGTCAATGTGGATGGCCGCGTCGGGATTACCTGCAAGGGTTTGTGATCCGGGGTTGGCTAATTTGAGGGTAGCGATTGATGGCGGCTCTTCTGTCACCTGGTCGGCCCTGACCACCACCGGTGCGGACATGCGCACCTGGCTGGTACGGGGTGCGGGTGGCGCCGCCGCGGGCGGTTGGGAGAGGGACTTGTCGATGGGGGGCGGGGGTGTCAATTCGACGATGACTCCTGGTTTCAGTGGCTGGTCAAGCACTTGTGAGGCGGCATCGGGAGAAAACCGGTTTTTAATTAACGGCCCGAGCAGGGAGACTACGAATACGCTGGAGGCGATACATAGGGCGAGGTTGGTGTTTTTAGACGCATTGCGCCGCAAGACATAGGCGCCGTATTGTTTGTTGCGACCTTCAAAAATGATATCCAGCCAATGTTGGCTGAAAATATCCTGTTTTGGATACCACATAACGATAAGGATTAAAAGTGAACAAAAACGTAAACAAAACGGCCGTTATGTAATCCGACGGGAATCAAATCTCCCCGTTTCCTTTTGGATGAAATTTCATGGCCGATTCCATAAATGATGGTGTTAGGTTTGCCTCGTAAATTTTAGTAACATTGCACGCTAAATCATCAGGTTTGGGCAACGGCACGAAAAAAATACTGGGCATCGTACTCAAGGTTACCATTCTGCTTCTGGTGGCATGGGTGCTATACCGCAAGCTCAATAACCATCAGAATTTACAGGAATTTAAGCGGCTGATGCATTCCCTCGGCACATTCACGGTGATCACCACGTTGTCGGTCGTCGTCTTGATGATGTTTGCCAATTGGCTGCTGGAGGCGGTAAAATGGCGTTATCTCTGCCGTCCCGTTGAGCGGATTAGTTTATGGAAAGCCGTACAGTCTGTATTCTGCGGGCTCACGTGGGCAATCTTCACCCCGAATCGGATCGGTGAATATGGCGGACGCGTGATGTTTCTCAAACCGCGTAAGCGTATTTTCGGCGCGGTAGCGATGGGGGTGGGCGCATTGGCGCAGTTGGTCATGACAAGCGTGGCCGGATCGCTTAGCATCGCTTGGTTTGTCAACCGCTTTTTTGACATCAGCATCATCGCCGGTGTGGCATTGTGGTTATTGGCAATTGCCTATGCCGGGTTTTTCCTGACGTTGTATTTCAACGTGAGGTGGATCAGTTCCTGGATCAAACGAATCGGTTTCCTCAAGCGGTTTCAGCGTTTTTTTGAAATACTGACCCGCTATAGTCCGCGAGAATTGACGGTCGTTTTCCTCAACTCGTTGGCAAGGTTTGCCATCTTCACTTCGCAGTATTGCATACTGATGTTGGTCATTATTCCGGATATCCGATTCATGCCCATGCTGTTGATGATCTTTATCCTGTTTTTTGTGCAATCCGCTTTGCCCACGTTAGACTTGTTTGATTTTGGGGTAAGGAGTGTCACGGCGAGCTATCTCTATGCGCATATCACCGGTCAGGATATCGCCGTAATGGCGATTGCTTCGTGCATCTGGTTTATAAACCTTATCTTGCCGGCCATCTTGGGTTCCGTGTTTGTTTTAAAAATTAATTTCTTTGGCGACACTGCTAACTAGTATCACCCTGGCGGTATTCACTGGAATATACGCGGTATTGGTATGTTACATGCGGACCGGATGGCTGGCCTTGCCGTTCGTGGCAACGAAGGGCTCGCCCAGCACGAGGGTCAGCGTGCTGATCGCGGCAAGAAATGAAGAGGCCAATATCGGGCGCACACTTTCTGCAATATTGGCACAGGATTTTCCCGCGGAATTGCTCGAAATCATTGTGGTAGACGATCACTCCACGGACAATACCTCTGCGATTGTGGAGTCGTTTGCTTCCCGAGGCGTGAAGCTGCTGAAACTGAATGAGACCGAACCGCTCAATTCGTATAAGAAGAAAGCGATATCTACCGCCATGGCCATGGCCACCGGCGAGTTTATCGTTACCACAGATGCCGACTGCCGAATGGGGGGCGGCTGGCTGGCCTCGGTGATCGCGTATGCCGAAGCGCATGGGAGCTACCTGGTGTCTTCGCCCGTGGTGTACTCGGAGCAACGCGGTTTTTTTGAGGAGTTGCAGACCTTGGAATTTCTCTACCTGATCGGCTTGGGAGCCGCGGGTATCGGGCACGGTCGGCCCTCTACCTGCAACGGGGCTAACCTAGCCTATCGCCGTGATGTGTTTTATGAAATGGGCGGATTCAACGGGATTGACCATTTGGCGTCGGGTGACGATGAATTGTTTTTGCATAAAGTAGCGGCGAAGTATCCCGACAACATTGGTTTTTGCAAGTCGAGAGACGCGATTGTCTATACCGATGCGAAGCGGAATTTGCAGGAGTTTATCCAACAACGCAGGCGCTGGGCATCTAAGAGCACACACTATAAGAACAAAGGGATTGTGGCGTTGGGCATAGCCATTTGGCTATTCAATGCGTTATTGTTGGTGGCTGGCATGACCATGCTTTTTGTCGATGTTACGATGTGGCCGGTATTCGCTGCGGCTGTCGTGTTGAAATTGCTTGTCGAGCTGTTCTTCTTGTATCCGATCTGCCGCTTTGCGAAGCGGGTCGATCTATTGGGTTATCTGCCTGTATTGACCGTGCTGCATGTGATCTATTTGGTATACATCGGCATAGCGGGCAACATGGGAAAGTATCAATGGAAAGGACGGCGGGTTAATTGAGTGCAATCTTTTCCTTGATGCTGGCTTCAACCTGAGCGACCACCTCTTCCGTGCCCAGGCCCTGGGGTTCAATGGGCGTAAGCACTTCCCATGACATGCGCGTCAATGTGTTGAGCGGGAAAAATCCGTAACGGACCATTTCCCATGAATGATTGATGGCTACGGGCACAATCAACACGTTGGGGACTTTTTTCAGGATCGTAGCGATGCCGCCCACGTTAAACGGTTTGATTTTTCCGGTCTTCGCACGGGTGCCTTCTGGAAAGATAAAAGCCGACCAATTTTTGGTTTTCATGTTGTTGGCCAGCTTCAGGATTTCTGCAATGGACTGCTTAGGGTCTTTACGATCGATGTTGGCTGCCCCCCCATGGCGGAGGTTGAAGGAAATGCTCGGAATGCCTTTGGTCAATTCGATTTTGGAAATGAACTTGCCGTGATGCTTACGCAGGAAAAAAATCAACGGTGGGATATCGTACATGCTCTGATGGTTGGCCACAAAAAGGATAGGCCTGTCCGTCGGGAGCTGCTGTTTGTTGCTGAATTTCACCGTATTGCCTAATACATAATAGCAGGCTACCAAGCAACAGTTGAGTACATCCACCGCGTTCTTGTGTGCCTGATAGCCGCCGAGTTTGAGACACAGCCATTGGATCGGATGGAACACGGTGATAACGATGCCAAAAAGTAAATAAAAAACAGGGGAAAGGATATAGCCCAAAATTTTCTTCATTGCAATAGATACCGAGCTGGTTTTTTGCAGCAAAGATAGGATTTAAACAGCGACTGGCAAATCATGTAGCAGCTGGCGGGTTTGCTGATGCTGAAAGACGGCTAATGAACAGGTGCAACCGTCTCAAAATGCGCACGGGTGAAGGTGCCGGGTGAGGCATGATCGCCCTCTTTAAAACTGAAATGGACCGCATTGATGTCGGTGAGTTCGGTGTAAGCGTAGGTTGCCTCCAATAGATACATCTGAGCGCCGGATGATCCCATCTGCTGGGTAAGATACTGTGCATCCGTAATCTCCAAGTAGAGGGTGTCGTTGGCTATTTTCGCTACTTTTGGGGTGATCTCGGGATAATTGGTGATGAGCGCTTGGGTCAATGCGTCAACATTGAGCAGAGAATGGTCAAAAGCTGGATTTTTTCTGGCTTCGAGCTGTTCGGATTGCGCATCAAAAAAGGCGATATAAGGAAGGGAAGGCGATACCGCGTCCTTTGCTATTTCTTCGGCATCTTCCCGGGTTTCATTCCGGCAGGAATAGGCCATCATCATGATAATGGCTGCTGCCAATAATCGGAGCGAATGCCGTGTTTTCATCTCTTTTCGGTTAATCGATGCCCCGCTAGGGCGTGGTGACTGCCACCGGCAACACTTTTCCATTGAACAACCGATGTCCGGTAAGGGCAAAATGGGCGATGTACTCGCCCATCGCCGCAGCGGTCACCGGCGATTGGTATTGTGGAAACGCTTTTCTTAGCATTTCTGTTTGCGCGGAACCCAAAGCTAAGCAATTTATTTTAATCGCTTTATCTGCAAATTCCAGCGCCAGACATTCGGTGAGGGTATGCAGCGCGGCCTTGCTGGCCGAATAAGCGGCCAATCCCGGAAATTTCACGCTGCCTTGGAATCCGCCCATGCTGCCGATATTGACGATATGGCTCCCGGGCGGCATCCACGGCGATAGGTGTTGGATCATGCGCACATGGGCGAGAAAATTGCTTTGCAGCATGTCTGAAAATTCGGTTACAGAAGTTTCCTCAAACGGTTTGTTGACCAGTGATCCGGCGTTGTTGATCAGCGTATCTATCCGGCCGCCAAGCTTTTCCGCTACGAATGGCAGCAGCACCCTTGGATAGTCGCCGCTGACGATGTCAAACGGCAAGACATGGATAAGGGATTTGGCGTTGTGCCGGAGGGCAGCCTCCCGCAGGTTATGCAGACCTTCCTCGGAGCGCGCCAACGCCACCAGTTGGTTTTCGGGGGTGGCCAGTGCCCTTGCGGCTTCGAAACCGATACCGTTACTGGCGCCACTAATCACAATGTTTGCCATGCCTAATTTTTTGGATTGCTTGCTTCCTCTTCCTCGTATGCCGTTGTGCCCATTTCGGCTTCTTCGGTGGTCGGCAGCCGGTCTTCACCCAATCCCTGCGGACGGAAAATAAAATACGCACCCAGGGCCGCCACCGCCGCCGACGTCAGGTAAAACAGCAAGCTGAAGAGTACCGCCAAATGATCGTCTAAGTGGATATAGAAATATTGGGCGCCATAAATATAAACCATCTCCCGCGCACCTAATCCGCCCACGGTGAATGGGACAACGGCGACCAAAGATGAAAGCAAAAACATAAACAAATAGGGAGCAAACTTGCCTTCAAAGCCCAATGCGTAGAGCAGGAAGATCGCACAGATCACTTGCATGGATTGGACACCCAACGCTTTTAGGTGCGTGACCATGAAGTGGCGGCTATAGACCGCGAAATACCTCCGCAAAACCAAGTAATAGGCGGCAGTGCCTACTGCGACGGCGAGGATGGGGATTTCGCGCGGGATGCGCAGGTGGGGCATGAATATGATAAGCGCAGAAATAATCAAGCACAGCGCCCAGAATCCGCTGAGGCGATCAAAAAATACGGCAGACAATAGTTGACGGCCCTGGACCTTGAATTTGCGCCGCAGGAAGTAGATTTTATAACCATCGCCACCCACGCCGCCCGGTAAGAACAGGTTGTAAAACGAACCCAGCAGGTAGAGTTTGAAATTATAGCGTTCGGACAGATCCAGACCGGTGTTGCCGAAAAAGCTATTCAATCGGGAGGAGGCGATGACGATGGAGCATGCGTATGCGATGAAGGCCAGCACCAGAAATATCGGGTTGGAATGGACCAATGCTTCCTTCAGGTCCTTGGGTTCTACTTTGTTGAACACCCAATACAGCGCCACGGCGGTCACGCTGATTTTAAGCACCGTCTTGGTTGTGCGCCATATTTTATTTTGAGCCATCGTCTATGGATAAAACCCCAAAGGTATAAAAAGGTAATGACTAAGATGATTCATCTCAGCCGAAGATCAGCGGATAGAGCCTGACATACAGCATAACGACATAAACAACCAGCAGGGCCGTGTTCAATGACAACATCCAATTCAGGTCGGTCTGTTGGTATCGATGTCGAAGCGTTAAGACGAGCAGTACGAAGAAGCTCAGGAAAAGCAGCCCTGGAAAAATGAGGGCCCACTTGTGCTCCATATATACGAATGTTTGCTCCAAAGGTCTCGCGGTTTTTTTTTCAAACACAAACGGCGCCAGTGCAAACAATAGCAGCAATATAAATAGCCGCACCAATAATTTAGCGATAAATTTGCTGATGGTATGGTTTTTGGACGTGTTAGTCATACAAAACAGTTCATGACGCCTTGCGCACACAAACATACATGATTATCCTATATGGCAGATAAAAAACAATAAAATTATAAGGGAATCCATTATCTTTACACCTTCTTATTTCGTTTAAATTATGAACAGGTTATTAGTTATCGTCGCTGCCCTCGTATCCGCGTCTATCCTTTGCATGTCATGCGCTTCTCAGCAAGGTGCGGCAACCGGGGGGACTTCCGAAGCAGCGGGAGGGCCTTCAGCCGCGGCATGGCGCAACGGTATCAAAGGGCAGTGGACACTGCATTCGATAGACAAAGAAAATTTTCCGACAGCGTATTCCGTCAAAACTATTTTTGAAGAAGCGCCGGCGGAATGCTTCGTCGGAAGTGTTTGGAACCTGCCGAATAATGGACGGGGAACCATCACATTCAATACGGAAGGGACATTATGCGCCCCGGGAGCGGTGCGCAACATCGTTTGGTCGATTTACAATCCGGGCAAGGATAACGGCGAACCCCAATTCCAGTTTAAGAAGATTTATCCCGGTGATAAACCGAGCAATGTGACGGCAGGTTATCGGCTTGATATGTCTTATGCCGATGAACAGCAACTGACATTGCGGATGCCCCTGGAGTTGGATGGTCAGGTAGGATACCTGGTGTTTAATTTCGAGCGGCTTTAACCCTATTTTTGTAAACCCATAAATTTAAATTGTATGAAAACAAGTATTTTAGCAGTTCTGCTCGTCGTGTCGATGTCGACACTGTCTTTTGCCCAGCAGGATAAGAGCAAACGACCAAGCCCCCCCGATAGCACGAAGGTGACAACGGCTGACGGTGTCACGATCGAAATCCATTACAGCAAGCCCTCGTTGAAGGGCCGCCAATTGGGTGTGGATATCGCCCCGTTTGGCAAAGTTTGGCGTACCGGTGCTAACGAGGCCACTACCTTTGAAGTGGACAAAGATGTGTTGATCCAGGGTCAACCGCTCCCCGCCGGGAAGTACAGCCTGTATTCCATACCCGATGAGCAGAGCATGACGTTTATTTTCAATAAAACATGGGATCAGTCAGGTACGGAGTATGATGAAACCCAGGATGCCCTGCGGGTAACGGCTACACCGTCTGCTGGCGGAGCATTGGTCGAACAGTTTACTATTAAGGCCGACAAAACAGGTGCCGTGACGTTGTATTGGGGAGACGTCACTGTGGCGTTTGCCGTGAAAGCCGCAAAATAAGTGAAAGGTATTATTTTAGCAGGGGGCTCGGGCACCCGTTTGCATCCGTTGACATTGGCTGTAAGCAAGCAGCTTATGCCCGTGTACGATAAGCCGATGATCTATTATCCCTTATCTACGCTGATGTTGTCGGGTATCAGGGAAGTGCTGATCATCTCCACACCTCATGATTTGCCCGCTTTTCGTAAATTGCTGGGCGACGGCGCACAATTAGGTTGTTCCTTTTCATACGCTGTGCAGGAGGTGCCCAATGGACTGGCGCAGGCCTTTGTGATTGGAGAAGAATTCGTTGGAACGGATAACGTTGCATTGATACTGGGCGACAACATCTTTCATGCGGAGGGACTATCGCGTTTGTTGCAGCAGAGTGCGGACCCCGAAGGCGGGGTTGTATTTGCTTACCCCGTATCCGATCCGGAACGCTACGGTGTGGTCGAATTTGATGAAGCACGCAATGTGGTATCCATCGAAGAAAAGCCAGCGCATCCCAAATCAAACTACGCGGTGCCGGGTTTGTATTTCTACGATCACTCGGTGATTGAAATTGCAAAAAGCATCCAGCCTTCGGCCCGCGGTGAATACGAAATCACGGACGTCAACAAAGTGTACCTCCAGCAGGGGCGACTACGGGTCGGCGTGTTCAGTCGTGGCACGGCTTGGTTGGATACCGGCACATTTGCCTCCCTGATGCAGGCGGGTCAGTTCGTGCAGGTCATCGAGGAACGGCAGGGACTGAAGATCGGTTGCATCGAAGAGGTTGCCTACCGCATGGGTTACATCGACGCGCAACAATTGGAGACCATTGCACAGCCGTTGCTGAAGAGCGGGTACGGACAATATTTATTGAAATCGGTGCTGAGGCGTAATTAGGATTGATCGATGTCGAAAACGGCGCTTATAACCGGCGTGACGGGGCAAGATGGCGCGTATTTGGCCGAATTGCTGCTCAATAAGGGCTATACCGTGCATGGCCTGAAGCGCAGGAGCTCCTTATTCAATACGGACCGCATTGATCATCTATATCAAGATCCCCACGAATCCAACCGTCTTTTCACGCTGCACTACGGTGACCTTACAGATGCGACCAATATTATCCGCATCGTTCAAGAGACCCAGCCAGATGAAATCTACAACTTAGCCGCGCAAAGCCACGTCAAAGTAAGTTTTGATACACCCGAATACACGGCAAACGCGGATGGGGTGGGGGCGCTTCGGGTGTTGGAAGCTATCCGGCTGCTTGGTTTAGGCAAAAAGTGCCGTTTTTACCAAGCGGCCACATCGGAGCTGTACGGACTGGTGCAGCAAGTGCCGCAAAACGAAACCACCCCTTTTTATCCGCGGAGTCCTTATGCTGTGGCTAAGTTATACGCGTATTGGATTACGGTCAACTACCGGGAAGCGTATAACCTCTATGCATGCAATGGCATACTGTTCAATCACGAAAGTCCCATCCGTGGAGAGACGTTTGTAACCCGCAAGATCACGCGTGCGGTGGCGCGAATAGCCCTGGGGCTGCAAGATGGGTTGTTTTTGGGCAACCTCTCTGCCCAGCGAGATTGGGGACACGCCAAGGATTATGTAGAGGCAATGTGGTTGATGTTGCAGCAGGAAACAGCGGAAGATTATGTCATCGCTACAGGCGTAACCACCACCGTCCGGGAATTTGTGAAAATGAGTTTTGCGGAACTGGGCATCGAGGTAGAATTTAGCGGCAAGGGGGAGCGTGAGCGGGGGGTGATCATTGATGCCGATGAAAATCGTTTGGGTGAACTGGGAATCGACCCGGAGCACCTAAAATTCGGACGGACGATTGTAAAAGTAGACCCAACCTATTACCGGCCCACGGAGGTTGACCTGCTCATCGGTGATGCATCCAAAGCACGGTCAACGCTGGGCTGGAAGCCCCGGTATAGCCTTGATGCGCTGGTGAAAGAGATGGTGCATTCCGACCTACAGCTCATGCGCAGGCCACTCTCTTCGCGCACCCGCGAGGCATGAGAAGACGATGTTCCCGAAAATATGTTGGAACAATTTTTGTTTATACCTTCACAGTGTGTTAGGATGAGGGTTTGCTGTACATAAACCATGCAAGAAATATATACCATGCAAGAAACAGGTGGTGTTGAATCCAGGCCTGAAGAGATGAGAAAGGATTCTACGAAGATTTATTTCTTCGTGGTCGCCATTGTGGCGTTGCTTGCAACCAATGTATATTTCTATATCAAATATAAAAACACAGGTGATCGGGTCTTTGAACTGACGAGCGAACGGGTGAGTATGCAGGCGGAGGTAGACCGTATCGAAGCGGAGTTGGACCGATTAAACGATGAACGTATTGAGCTTAGTACCGCGCTGAAAGCTGCACGTGACAGCGCGCATACAACGATCACCGAATTGCGTGCGCAGCTGGCTCAACAGAACCTTACGCGCGAGCAATTGACCAACGCCCGGCAAGAAATCAGCCAGCTGAAACAGCAGGTATCTAAATATTTAACTGACGTCGAAAATTTACGGGACCAAAATGCACAACTGATTTCCGAGCGGGAGGCACTCAAGCAGGAGGTCTCTACTTCGTCAGGTCGGGTAGCGTTGTTAGAAGAAGAGAACACAGACCTGACCGATAAGATAAAACTGGCGTCGGCTCTTAAAGTTTCGAATATGTCGATCAGCGGCATACGGGAGCGAAGCAATGATCGGGAATCGGTCGAAACACGTGCACGCAGGGTCGATAAGTTAAAAATTGACTTTACGATCGCTGATAACCAATTAGCCCAACAGGGCCTGCACGATATCTATATACGCGTGATTGACGCAAATGGCAACTTGCGCACCACTGATAATGGGCTCTTCGAAGTCGATGGCAATCAGATTCAATACACCTACAAAACAGCGATAGACTTTGTCAACGATGGGGCATCGTATACGATCGAATGGAAGGACACCCGGGGCTTTCAAAAAGGTACGTATACGATTCTGCTGTATGCAGATGGCGCAGTGATGGGGCAAAGCAGCGTCGTCTTGAAATAATGCCTCAATGCAATGCCTCAGAAACCGAAGAGCGATTATCCCTGAACAACACTGTGTGATGCCCTCTTGGCATACACCGAAGGGATCTGCAAGTAAAACGTGGTTCCTTTTCCGACATAGGTTTCGTATCGGATATGCCCCCCCATTCCTTCCACCGCTTGTTTGACAAAAGCTAACCCGAGTCCGGTACCGGAGCTTTTGGTCGTGAAGTTCGGTTGAAACAATTTTTCCCTCGCTTCGGGAGTTATACCATCGCCATTATCCCGGATGGCGATGGATACATAATCATCCGCATCATAGCTGATGGCGATGTCAATGTAGCATTTGCGTTTGGTTATGGTGGCTTCTATCGAGTTTTTGATCAGGTTGTTAAACGATCTCAATAACTGGTCCCGATCGCCCTGTGTGGTGATGACACCATCGCCGCAGCGATTGATGATGCGGATTTTGACATCTACATTATTACTGAATACCTCCGCTGCTTTGTTGATGATATCCAATACATCGACTTCTTTAAGCTGCGTGTCCGGCATTTTTGCAAATTCCGAAAATTCGGAGGCGATAAGCGATAAGCTGTCAATTTGCTCAATGAAGGAAGCGCTGAATCGCGCAAACCGCTCGTCAAACCGGGGATCTCTTTCTTTCCACGAGCGTTCCAACTGTTGTATGCCCAGTTTTAGGGGGGTCAATGGATTTTTAATTTCGTGGGCTACTTGCTTCGCCATTTCGCGCCAGGCAGACTCCCGTTCTGAACGCATGATGGTGTTGGCACTCTGTTCAAGCGCGGCGATCATCAGGTTATATTCTTTGATGAGACTACCTATCTCATCATGCCTTTTCCAAAAGATCGGCTCGTTTTGCTTGCCGATGCTGGTCTTGGCCAGGCTGCGTTGCACCAATGCAAGTGGAGCCGTGATTTTGTTGGCCACGAATACCGCAAACAAGCCTAAAACCAAGATGACCAACGCATAAATATTCACCAATGTATTGAGTAGAAGTCCCACGTTCTGATCAAATTCTTTCTGATAGCTATAATTTGGCAAGCTCAGGAAAGCCAGGGGCTCATAGGCATCATTTCGGATGGGCGCATAGGCAGCGATATAATTCAGCCCTCCAATATGCTCGTGCTGTATAAATTCCGAACGCCGGTATCGCGCCATGTGCAACCACGCCTGTGGATGCATATAGCGCGAAATGAGCCGGAGGTCGTGTATCCGTGGTTGCGTTGAATAAATCAGTTGACCGTCCGTACCGTATAGATTCAGGTCGGAAGCCACGGATTCAGCGATCGTGTTGAACTGTTCATCCGTTGATATGGCCTGGTTAATGTTAGCCTCCTTGAGCATTCGGGATTCCAACCTTCCCGCGATGTCAACCACCTGCTTCAACACGCCGGTTTCCTGTTGCTTTCTGAACTGTCGGCTGATACTGAAAAACGTGATGGTCCCAGCGACAATCAACGTAAACACCACGGCCATGACCATAAAGGTCTGGATCCGGGTGCTGTATAACACGCGGTTCGTCAGGATGAGGAAACTCCACCGGAGGTTCCGCAGACTAAAATCATTGCTGTTCAAGGTCAGCACCAGCCAGCGCGAAACGTATGCGAGTATGGCAAACAGTAAGAAAACGAGAAAAATGAAGGACAGGGCAGCCAACTGTGTCCAGCGGCTTTGCTCCGGCTGGCTGACCACGATCAAGGTCCGGTTGTTCGGACGGTACACCAGGTGCTCAAATCCGCCATTGTTGCCGAGCGAGATATATTTGCGTTGTTCCGCAGGGTACGCTTCCGCAGATAATGGGTATACATAGTCTCCGTACTGGCTGACCAGCTGGCCATCCCGATAGAAAGCATAGGCATATTGCGAAATCAGTGCGGTCTGTTGCCGGCTTATCCGGTTATCTGCCAGAATACCGGGGTATGATGCGAGTTGATTGAATGACCGGTTCTGCAATTCGATGAGCAGAATACCCAACGGATTGCCATTTTCCTCCACGGGGAGCTGGGCGAAATACTCAAAATTGCCAAACCTGCTGTTGCCTCGATAGAAATTCTCGGACACCTTGATCGCTCCTGATATCACTTTTTCCCGATATGCTTCGCGTTTACTCGCCGAACTTTTGCCGATCGGGATCCAATCAGTATCGTATTGATTGGCCAAAAACTCATAGTTTGACAGGTGGCCGCTGAGGTACGTTCGTTTGAGATGCTCATTGAGTAGCTCACTATCCCCGTCTTTCGGATTTTTGAAGTACTCGATCAGTACAGGATCCTGAGCCATCTCTTTTTCCAGGTCGTGAAACAGCGACATGGCATTGGCGTCGTCCACGGCTTCCAGTTTTGAAATTTCCAGCTTTTGTTTTTCCTCTTTTTTATAACGGTGAAATTGGCTGTGCTTTACCGCGGTAATACCCGCAAGCAGCAGCAGGGTAGCGATAAAGATCGCCAGGTCGAATTGGCTTTCCCGGCGGAGATACCATCCGCGTAGTCCTATTAATACGCTCAATAACACGAACGTCGCAGGGAAGTTATCGATCGAAAATTCACCGAAATAATCAATAAGCATCCACATACAGATCACCACCGCCGTCCCGATCGCCAAGAGTCTCCGTGAATTGGGGATGAGCCTGTGGGCAAATTCAACCAACAGGTCAATCAGTAACAGGAGCGACATCATGCTCAAGCACAGCGCAAATATCCCGATCCAACTGTATGTATTGAGGTCCAGTATATTGGTAACGTCAAAGTTGATATCCGAATTGGTGACCAGGCCGGCGAATATCTCTGTAATCGCGTAGCTGACCAGATAAATCAACGCGCCGAACAAAAAAATGACCACCACACCGCCCGTTTTCGTATGTCCCCACCGCGGAATGGTCAGCTGATTTCGAAAAGAGTAGGCATAACCAACGAACCAGGTAAACGCGATGACATTCAGTAAAAATCCACCTAAATGCGGAAAAATGAAACTGGACGCAAAATTCATGGAGTCGAAAATGCCGGTGTAGAAATGGGAGGCCAACCAGCCATAATGAAGTTCCAGGTACCGGATTCCGACCAAGCCACAGGCAAACAGCGCTAACGAAGACCATACGTTGCCGCGCCTGGCCAGCCAAACACACATCATATTAAGCAGCACGGTAACCGACAAGCCGGCAAGCAGCCACATGGCTAATTCGAGCGTGGAAAAGAACGTGTCATGCTGCCCATCGCGTAGTTTGACAGAAAACAGGTATTCGCCGGTCAGACTCCTGATGTTGTAAATGAGTTGGTCGTCATACGCCGCAATATCGAGGTTGTTGGTGGCGATCAAGTGCTTAGCAAAACTGCTTTGGAGGTATTCGTTGTTTTTTTGGAAATCCGATTTTATCGGGATTAGAAATAAGATGGAGAAATTGCCGATGCTTTTTTTGATGGATTCATACCGGCCATTTCCGGCAATGATGATGTCTACGCCATTGCGTATGCCGGCGTCGGTCTTCGGCACGAATTTATCCGTACCCCAGAATATGAGTTCGCTATTGACGTATACGAATGGATAAATTTCATGCTGCGCCGCAAAATGGTCAAGAATGCTTTCGGCCTGTTTGACGTCTGTATCCAGCGATTTGAGCCTGTCTAAACGACTGGAGTCACCGAAGAATTCATAGACGATCTGCTCTTTCTTGTGTAGATTGCGCTGTAGTTCGTGCGCGTCAAGCAGTAAAATCTCTTTATCGTTGAATGTAAGGTTAATGGTGACAGCAGTACCGATAAAACACAGCGTCAGCGCTACCAACAATAACCTTATCTTGACAACCGTACTCACAGTTACACGTATTAGTCCATGTAAAAGTAAGAAAATCCATGATAACCCCATGCATTAACATAGGCGAAATATCATAGCGTGACAGCAAACGGCAACCTTCAGGTGCTAGTGCGTTGCTTCTTCCTTGAAAAGTTTGGCGGTAAAGTATTCGCGATTCATGCGCGCAATGTTGGTCAGCTTAATGCCTACCGGGCATTCGGCTTCGCAGGCGCCCGTATTGGTACAGCTGCCGAAACCTTCTGCATCCATCTGGGCTACCATGGCCTGCGCACGGCTATAACGCTCGGTCTGCCCTTGCGGCAATAATGCGTATTGCGAGATTTTGGCCGAAACGAACAACATGGCCGACGCATTTTTACATGCCGCCACGCAGGCGCCGCAGCCGATACACGTAGCCGATTCAAAGGCCTCATCGGCTATTACTTTCGGGATCGGGATGCCGTTGGCGTCTGGCACGCCGCCGGTATTCACGTTGACATACCCGCCCGCCTGTTGTATGCGGTCAAACGCAGACCGGTCTACCGCCAAATCCTTGATCACCGGGAATGCCGCAGCCCGCCAGGGTTCGATGACGATCGTCTGCCCATCATGGAAACTACGCATGTGCAATTGGCAAGTGGTCGTGCCTTGTTTCGGTCCGTGAGGTCTTCCATTGATGTGCAAAGAGCACATGCCACAGATGCCCTCCCGGCAGTCGTGGTCAAAGTGGATGGGGTCTTCACCCTTCCGTACCAGGCCTTCGTTGACCACGTCCAGCATCTCCAAAAAAGACATGTCGGGCGATATGCCATCGGCTTGGTAGGTCACAAATTTACCCCTCGTTTTATCATTCTTTTGACGCCACACTTTCAGCGTCAGGTTCATGTTTCCACTCATGATGATATGATTTGCTAAAATTACTTATAGCTTCGTTGTGTCAATTTAACGTTCTCAAACTCCAATGATTCTTGATGAAGCACCTCTGGCTGGTTTTCACCCGTGTATTCCCAGGCAGCCACATAGCGAAAATGCTCATCGTCACGTTTGGCTTCGCCTTCTTCGGTTTGGCTTTCCTCACGGAAGTGCCCTCCGCAGGATTCGCGGCGTTGAAGTGCATCATCCACCATCAGTTCACCCAGTTCCAGGAAGTCTGCCACACGACCGGCTTTTTCAAGGGATTGGTTCATTTCTTCATTTTCACCCAGCACGGTCACATCACTCCAAAACTCCCGGCGCAGCTCTTGGATGAGTCCCTTGGCCTTGGTGAGGCCTGCTTCATTGCGCGCCATGCCACAGTACTCCCACATGATGTGGCCGAGCTTTTTGTGTATGTCATCTACCGTTTTGCTGCCTTTGAGTGCGAGCAGTTTATGCACATTGTCTTCCACCTCTTTGCGCGTCCGTTCAAAGTTAGGGTGATTTTTGTCTACCGGATCAAAACCCAGTCCTGCCAGGTAATCACCTACGGTGTAGGGTATCACAAAATACCCATCGGCAAGTCCCTGCATCAATGCCGATGCACCTAACCGATTGGCGCCGTGATCAGAAAAATTACATTCGCCCAATGCATACAATCCCGGTACGCTTGTCATCAGATTATAGTCTACCCACAAGCCGCCCATGGTATAATGCACGGCCGGATAGATGCGCATGGGTTGTTTATACGGGTTTTCGTCAGTGATCTGGTAATACATGTCAAAAAGATTACCGTATTTGGCCCGTACCGCATCTTCACCCAGCCGCTTGATCGCCTCTTCGAAATCGAGGTACACCGCGATACCCGAGGCACCTACGCCCCGGCCTTCGTCTACGACCTCCTTAGCATTCCGTGAAGCTACATCGCGGGGCACCAAATTACCGAATGAGGGATATTTGCGTTCCAGGTAATAATCGCGGTCTTCTTCCTTGATGTCGGATATTTTTAGTTCCCCTTTCCGGAGTTTCTGTGCGAGTTCCACCGTTTTCGGTACCCATACCCGTCCGTCGTTACGCAAGGATTCGGACATGAGCGTCAATTTGGATTGGTGGTCGCCTGTCACGGGGATGCAGGTAGGGTGGATTTGCGTATAGCACGGATTGGCGAAGAACGCCCCCCGTTTATGTGCACGCCATGCGGCAGTCACATTACAGCCCATGGCATTGGTAGACAGGAAAAAGACATTGCCGTAACCGCCTGTACAAAGCAACACAGCGTGGCCTTCGTGCGCTTCAATGGCGCCTGTCACCATATTCCGGGCAATGATGCCGCGGGCGTGACCATCGATGGTGACCACATCCAGCATCTCATGCCGGTTGTACATCGTTACCTTTCCGGTGTTGATCTGGCGATTCAATGCAGAGTAAGCACCCAATAGCAATTGTTGTCCCGTTTGCCCGCGGGCATAAAACGTACGCGAGACCTGGGCGCCGCCAAATGAGCGGTTGTCAAGCAGCCCGCCGTATTCGCGGGCAAAAGGCACGCCCTGGGCGACACATTGGTCAATGATGTTCACCGATACCTCGGCCAAGCGGTATACATTGGCTTCCCGGGCACGGTAATCGCCCCCTTTGATGGTGTCGTAGAATAACCGATACACACTGTCCCCGTCATTTTGATAATTCTTTGCGGCGTTGATGCCACCCTGGGCGGCGATGGAGTGTGCCCGCCTGGGGCTATCTTGGTAGCAAAATGCCTTGACATTATAACCCAGTTCGGCAAGCGAGGCGGCAGCCGACGATCCGGCCAATCCGGTGCCCACCACAATGATGGTATATTTCCGCTTATTGGCGGGGTTCACCAATTTGAGGTTAAACTTATGTTTAGACCACTTTTCGGCCAACGGCCCTGCTGGTACTTTCGAATCTAACATATTAAATAAACGCTAATATATCATGATGCGCCGCAAAGCCGCGGCATCGTCAATAGCTTAATTGAAAAAGTAAAAATAGACGGGCATGGCCGCAAACCCGAGGGGAATGGCTACGCCGAATAACCAAATACCGAAAAACCGGATAACGGGCGCATATTTTTTGTGGTCGAAACCCAGCGTCTGGAAGGCGCTCTTGAACCCATGGATGAGGTGGAAAGACAGGGCCGCCATAGCGATGACATAGAACGCGACCAACATCCAGTTTTTAAAGGTAAACTGCACCTGTTTGTACAGGTCCTTTGCCTTGAGGACTTCTACATCATTATCAACATATTTGACGTAGTCCGTGTATTCGTCGCCGATTAATTCGGTCACGGTCGTTTCTTGTGTGGCCAGGTCGGTGCGGTATTCCACATAAGGCACGCCGTCGTTGTGGTATTTCCACCAAAAATTACTCATGTGCGTCACGATAAACACGAGCAGCACCGTACCGAGCAGGCCCATGTTGCGTGAACTCCACGCGCTATTTTCCGACCCCCGGAATACCGCATAGCTTGCAGGGCGGGCTCTGCGGTTATGAAGGGTCAATAGCAACGCATAAATGGCATGGATGACAATCGAAGCATAGAGTAAATAGGAGATGACCTTAATGGGCGTAAAGTGGGTCATGAAATGGGCATAATCATTAAAAGCCTTGCCCTGGTCATGATAAAATAATTGCAGGTTGCCGATCAGGTGGATAATTAGAAACGAACATAAAAACAGCCCTGTTAAACTCATGATCAGCTTCTTCCCCAATGATGAAGAAAGCAGATGTTTCGACTTAGTCATTCTCCTCGCGTATTTTAATTTGGTAAGCAAATCTACCAATAGATTTAATACCGGTGAAAACAAACAAATAAAATCCTTAATTTAGAACTGTTCTAAGTTTTTGGACTGGCTATAAAAAAACGCCATGCTGATGGAAAAGCATGGCGCTGATTATATGAGTTCTTTATCGGTTGTTAGAACAGGCGATAGCCGATTCCAACCGTCCACAGATTGACTTTTTGCGGAGCACTGTCATTTTTGCTCAATTCGCTCAATCCGTGTTCATAACGCACATCCGCGCGGAAATTGCTGATGTCAAGCCCGAGGCCACCGGTCACCGCGAACGCTTGGTTTTTATATTCGCTGAATTCGGTCACCTGTTGCAGGGATTCGCCGATGTTTTTGTCTACCACGAACGAAACAACCGGTCCGGCGTGGATACGGAGACCGGCAGGCCCTAAGCCGATACGGGTACCGAGCAACAAGGGTAAATCCAGCGACGTGAAGGTCACTTTGCCTTCTTCGTCGGTGTCGACTAATTTAGCTTCCGAGCTTTTACCAGTCAAATACAGTTCCGGTTGAAAATGCACACCTGCGCCGCCGATCCGGGCCCATACACCGGCTTGGTAACCCGTACGGGTGCTGGCGTCCAGCCAACCGCCGTCTTCAGACCTTAGGTTAGAAAAGTTGAGACCCGCCTTCACACCGAATTGGAGGCTGGGCAGCAATTGGGCGTTGGCACCCAAAGAGGTTGCCGCTACCAGGAAAGCAATGATAAAATACTTTTTCATAATGTTAATTTTTTTCATGTCGTATAATATAAGGTATCAAGCTTTTCCACAAAATTCAAGCCGAAATTGAGGATAATATCATAAATTTTGTTAAAACAAAGGACACCCCTATTGGTTTTAGGTGGCGGGTGAGTGGCTGCACAACTTGCAAAAAAGGGCAGGTTTGCCTAAGTTTGGCGGAAATCACATGATATGGCAGACATCAAGATAACACTCCGGGAGTGGGAAGCCCTGAAAATGAAATTAAGGCGAAAATACAATCACCTTTCAGACGAAGACTTGGCGTTCAGGGAAGGCGGCGAAGATGAATTGATCGGCCGGCTGGCCAGCCGCGTCAAGCGCAACCGCGATTACATCCTGTTTACACTGAAGAAGGGGTTGGCTGACCTCGATAGCAACCGGGTATAAGCGCCCAAAGCGCTAAATTAATTTAAATGAGATACATCAACTTTGAAGACGCGGGGGATGCCGTCTCTGATGAGGTTTACATGAAAGAAGCGCTAAAGGAGGCACAGGAAGCGCTGGAGCAGGATGAGGTGCCTATTGGCGCGGTGATCGTTTCCAAGGGTAGGATCATCGGGCGCGGATATAACCTCACCGAACGGTTGAATGACGTGACAGCACATGCCGAGATGCAGGCGTTCACGGCGGCGGCCAATTACATCGGCGGCAAATACCTGCAAGATTGCACGCTGTACGTCACCATCGAACCCTGCCTGATGTGTGCAGGCGCCGCCTACTGGACCCAGATCAGCCGTATCGTCTTTGGAGCACGGGATGACAAGCGGGGGTTTTCCTCCTTTGGCAAAGCCGTACTGCACCCCCGGACGACCGTCATCAGCGGTGTGTTGGAAAGCGAATGTGCAGCGCTAATCACGTCATTTTTTCGTAATAAAAGGACCAAGTAAACCGGTCGATCGATTGCGCCAAACAAAATAGCCTTTGTAATCGTTATATTAGGCCAGCATGATCGTTTCTGTAACTGGTGAGCGCTCGATAAAAGTTGCATTTACGTACAACTTTAGCTAAGTTTGTCCAAGTACTTTATAACTCATTTTTCATTAAATAATATAGATTATGGCTTTTGAATTACCGGCGTTACCTTACGCCACCGATGCATTGGAACCCCATATCGATCAGGAAACCATGGAAATTCACCATGGGAAGCATCACCAGGCTTACGTGGACAACCTCAACAAAGCCATTGCAGGCACTGATGCGGAAACCTCGACCATCGAAGAAATATGCCAAAACATTTCGAAATATCCCCCGGCGGTGCGCAACAACGGAGGCGGACATTTCAACCATTCGTTGTTTTGGACAGTCCTGTCAGCAAATGGCGGGGGTACGCCATCGGGTGATTTGGCGGCTGCTGTCGATGAGGCGTTCGGATCATTTGATGAGTTGAAGAAAAAATTGCAGGAAGCAGGCGCTACGCGCTTTGGTTCGGGTTGGGCTTGGCTCATTGTTGACGCATCGGGCAAGTTGCAGGTGACATCCACGCCGAACCAAGATAACCCCTTATTCGATATCGCGGAAGTGAAAGGAACGCCCATATTGGGAATCGACGTATGGGAACATGCCTATTACTTGAAGTATCAAAATAAACGCCCCGGATATTTGGAAGCAATTTTCAATGTCATTGATTGGAATGCCGTGGCCAAGCGCTATGCAGACGCGAAGTAAAAAGTAAAAAGTAAAAAAAGTAACAATAGCGGCCATATTTCAGATATGAGCCGCTATTTTTTAATCCAGAAGTCCAAAGAGTCTGATGTCTAAAGTCTCATGTCTAAAGTCTGATGTCTCAAATCTCAAACGATGAAAGCCATTGTCCTTGAAGGAATCAAACAGCAGCTGGTCATGAAAGAAGTGCCCCTACCGGAATTGGCAACGGGCGAAGCATTGGTGCGCATCAAGGCGGCGGCGTTGAACCGGCGCGACTGGTGGATACAGCAGGGGCAGTATGCCGGATTGAAATTCCCCATCATACTGGGTTCGGACGGAGCAGGTATCGTCGACCGTGTAGGCGAAAGTACCAGCCGCGAGTGGGTGGGCAAAGAAGTGATCATCAACCCATCCATCAATTGGGGCAATCGGCAGGCCGTACAGCAGCAGGCGTTTCATATCCTCGGACTACCCCAGGATGGTACATTTGCAGCGTATGTACGCGTGCCGGTAGCAAACCTGTATGAAAAACCCCGGCATCTGTCGTTCGAAGAAGCCGCGGCCCTGCCGCTCGGCGGCATTACCGCCTATCGGGCACTCTTTAGCCGGGCGGCATTGCAGCCGGGAGAGCAGGTGTTGGTGGCCGGTATAGGCGGGGGGGTGGCTACATTTGTGCTGCAGTTTGCCGTACACGCAGGTGCGGAGGTATACGTCACGTCAAGCAGCCAGTCCAAGATCGAACAGGCCGTGGCACTGGGGGCAACCGGCGGGGTGCTGTACACGGACGACAATTGGGCACAGCAGTTAACGGAGCGGGCCGCGGGCTTCGATGTCATTATCGATAGTGCGTTGGGAGAAGGGTTTGTTCATTACCCCGACTTGGCAAATCCCGGTGGACGGATCGTCTTTTTCGGTGGCACCGCCGGTAATCTGCCTCCACTCAACGGGCGCAAGATCTTTTGGAAGCAGCTTTCCTTGTTGGGCACCACCATGGGGTCACCCGCCGATGCAGAGAATATGCTGGTTTTTGTAACGAATCATGGCATCAAACCCATCATTGACAGCGTATACCCGCTGGAAGATGCAGAAGTGGCCCTTCAAAAAATGAGAACGTCGACACAGTTCGGCAAGGTCGTATTGACGGTTGGGTAAACCATGCCGCCAAATAGAAAAAGGTTTCGTATTTTTGTATAGAGGAATACCGCAAATGAGGTTATTATTGATCGTGATTGTTGCCATGTTGAATGGTGCATGCATGCAAACCACTGATTCGCATACCGCGCAGTCTGACACACGCCCACAGTCCGATACGCTCCCACGCAGCGGAGCGTCCACCGCGCTGGTCGACACGGCCACCTTCGCCGGCGGGTGCTTTTGGTGTACCGAAGCCCAATTCCAGCAATTGGCGGGCGTCGATACCGTGATCTCGGGTTACATCGGCGGTACGGTAGCTAATCCCACCTATAAACAGGTATCCACGGGGCGGACCGGCCATGCCGAGGCGATCAACGTGATCTATCAGCCGGAAGCCATTACCTATGACGAGTTGCTCGAAGCATTTTTCACGTCGCACGATCCCACGCAGCTCAACCGGCAGGGCGCCGATATCGGCACACAATACCGGTCGGCGATTTTTTATCACAACGATGAAGAACGGCAGAAAGCCGAATATTACATCCGGCGGCTCACCGATGAAAAGGTGTATGATCAACCTATTGTGACCACGCTCGAGCCCTATAACGCGTTTTATGTCGCAGAAGACGATCACCAAAATTACTTCAACCTCAATCCGGAGCAGGCATACTGTCAGTACGTCATCGTGCCTAAACTGGAAAAGTTTAAAAAAGTGTTTGCCGAACGGTTGAAGAAATAAACGTCCAAAAAAAAGCTTACCGTTTGTAAAAGATGTAATCCGTCAGCAGGGGCTCCAACCCTTGTTGCCTGAATAGGAGTGCCAGCTGTCCCCGGTGATAGGTAGAATGGTTGATGATATGGAATAGGATATCGCCAACCGTATTGGTGAAGGGTTGGCCATTGCTCGTGGTGTAGGCGACAGGATCGGTCAGTACACAGGTTTTCAGGATGCCCAGCGTCTGGTCGTAATTGCGCAGGTCGATTTCGGCCCATTCACCCAGCGGGCGGATTTCCCACACCCCATGCGTACTGGGTTGCTGCTGGATCCTGCTGTTCCAGATTTGGTGAGCGTTCAGGATGTGGCTGAACAAGCTTATTGATTTTTGGTCAACGGCCGTGGACGGTTCCATGAGCACCGCGGCCAACCGCTGGTTGCAGTAGCGGCTATAGGTAAACAATTCTTCGAAAAACGCGTTCGTCATGTTGGTATAAATCACTGGTTGAATCTCGGAATACGGTATCGGTAAGCCGGGTTATCCACGATCAGTACCCAATCGTGGCCGAAGCCCTGTGTCGGGGTGGTCACCTCAAGCTTCCCCGGGTTGTCGAATGTGCCGATGGCCGTGGTTTCAGCCGTGGCCGGATTGAACCACCATGCCCTGATGCGATCCGCCCCGATGGCCGACGTGTTTATCGTCATGGTTTTGCCAACGGGCATGTACACCATCAGGTAACTCCCGATGCGGTCTCTGAATGCGCAACTGTATGCCCCCAGTTCCCCTTGTCCACCGGCAATGAGACCCTGATCCGGCATACGATCGAGGAAGGGGCGCGATTCAATGAGTTGTCTGAGGTAACCGACCTGAAACGCACCGGGGCGATCGAGTGCTTCGGTCCAATACCGATCGGCATGATTGATCTTCTCCTCTCGTGCACTCCAGAATTGCCAGATGCTATGGTGGCCATAGGTGACACCGCACCCCCCCGCAAAAACCGATCGGTAGGTTTGCTTGCGCACATCATAATCATTGAAGTACCCATTTTTGGGGTCCCACGTTGGCCAGGGATTGACGGGGTGATCTTCGTAGTTCGGCTCTGCGTCCAGGGTGGGTTTCGTAGGGGTCATGTTCCGGTCGCGGGCAATCCATTCCCATACGGGCACGTCGTGTCCTGAACCGTGGCCGGATTGCATCATGTTGATATGCAGCCAAGGTTCCTGGTGGATCTGTTGCGAAGTAGAGCGCTCGCCGCCGGAAATATGGTAGGTGAGCAGCGCCTTCCCGGCCGTTGTTTCAAGGATGCCCTTGGCCATGGCACGCCAGATCGGACGGGCATCTGTCGCATCCTGCATAGCCGGCCGGTCACCACCCAAGATCCAGATGATGTTTTCTTGGTCTTTGTAGCGGCTGCCCAGCCACTTGCCGTAGTGATACGCATTGTCCGGATTGAAAATTTCCGGGCCGGTACCCCACATACGCGTTACCTTGTCGCCCCAGGTGGGAAGCAACCCGATGAATAACTGCCGTTCATGAGCCAATTGCACCGTATAGTCCACCAGGTCAAAATAGGCCTCGTTCGGTTTTTTCGGGTCTAGGTCTGCCAGCGGAATATGGCCGTATTGATTAGGCCGCCGCAGGCCGTCAAATTCTGCCAGTACGACGGCCTGGATGACATTGAATCCTTTGGCTTTGCGGTTGTCGAGGTATTGTTTGATCTCTTCCTTGGTAAGCCGGTGGAAGAGTTCCCATGCCGTGTCCCCCAGCCAGAAGAAGGGTGTCCCGTCTTCGTATTGTAGGTCACGTCCATTGGGCGTCGCCCCCACACGCCCGTGCTGCCAGTGGCGCTGTCCATAGGCGAGACTAATGGAGAAAAGGCCCAATAATATCAGTGTCCGGCATTTCATTGGTTTTGTTTTGTCTAAGCAAATATAACGATAAGTATCAATGTTCGTAGGTCCGTGCTGCCCTGGCGCTGCTGCAGGCCCTCACGGAGGTTCATCGGCGACGCCCAGCCGGAGCCGCTTTGACAGGTGGACCGTTTTTGGTACCTTTGCAGCTTCATATTAAAGGATAGATACCATGTTAAAAGGATTTTTCAACGTTCCAGCACCGGTGAACGAGCCAGTATTATCATATGGGGTTGGCAGCAAAGAAAGAAGTCGGTTGCAGCAAGCGCTGCAGGCTGCGCTTGCCGAGCAAGCAGACATACCGATGTATATCGGCGGCAAGGAGGTGCGTACCGATCGTAAGGTATCCATACACCCACCACATCGCCATCAGCACGTGCTCGGACATTACCATTACGGCGACAAAAGCCACGTCGAAGCTGCCATAGCGGCGGCTTTGGAGGCAAAAGCGGCGTGGGAGGACCTGCCATGGGAACAGCGTGCGGCCATATTTTTGAAGGCGGCTGACCTGATCGCCGGACCATACCGGTATAAGCTGAATGCAGCGACCATGCTGGGGCAGTCGAAAAATGCCTACCAGGCAGAAATCGATTCGGCATGCGAAATCGTGGACTTCCTGCGCTTCAATGTCCAATACATGAGCGAAATCTATGCTCAGCAGCCACCGGTGTCACCAAGGGGTATGTGGAATCGGGTAGAGCAGCGGCCGCTGGAAGGGTTTGTGTTTGCGCTTACGCCGTTCAATTTTACGGCTATCGCGGGCAATCTGCCGACGTCTGCCGCGATGATGGGCAATGTGGTGGTTTGGAAACCCGCCAATACACAGATTTTCTCGGCAAACGTGCTCATGGAGGTATTCCGTGAAGCAGGCGTGCCGGCTGGGGTGATTAACCTGGTTTATGTGGATGGCCCCGAAGCGGGGGACGTGATTTTCAAGCATCCGGATTTCGCAGGTATCCATTTCACGGGGTCGACGGCCGTTTTTCAGAACATCTGGAAGACCATCGGAGCGAATATCCATCGCTATCGTTCCTATCCCCGCATCGTGGGTGAGACGGGCGGCAAGGATTTTATCTTGGTACACGCCTCGGCTGATGTGTCGGCCGCCAATACCGCTATCGTACGGGGAGCATTCGAATATCAGGGGCAAAAATGCTCCGCCGCTTCCAGAGTGTATATCCCCAGGTCGCTGTGGCCGGAGCTGAAGGCACTGATGGTTAAAGATATTGCGTCATTTAAGATCGGTCCCACCGAGGATTTCAGCAATTTCGTCAATGCCGTGATCGACGAAAAATCCTTTGATAAGCTGGCAAAATACATTGATGCGGCGAAACAAGATCCAGACGCCGAGATCATCGCAGGGGGTACATACGACAAGCGCGAAGGGTACTACATCCACCCGACGGTCATCCTGGCCAAGCGGTCGGATTACGTGACGATGTGTGAGGAGCTTTTCGGACCGGTATTGACGGTGTATGTGTACGAAGATGATCAGTGGGAGGAAATACTCGGGGTAATCGATCGTACATCCATTTATGCGCTTACGGGTGCGGTGATCGCCCAAGACCGCTATGCCATCAGCCAGGCAACGCACGTGTTGCGACATGCCGCTGGCAATTTCTACATCAACGATAAGTGTACGGGGGCGGTGGTGGGCCAGCAGCCTTTCGGAGGCGCACGGGGGTCGGGCACCAACGACAAGGCGGGTTCGATGATCAACCTGCTGCGTTGGGTATCGCCACGTACCATCAAGGAGACGTTCGATCCGCCATCGGATTACCGGTATCCGTTTTTGGAACAGGAGTAAAACAAGAACGGGTGGCCAAGCGGCCACCCGTTCTTGTTTTTATATCTCCGTCTTTAACGGAATGCAAAGACTTTACCCAGTCCTTCCGAACCCGTAAAGGTGATGGCAAGGTCGATGATCTGTCCCGTGACGATGTCGATGACAACACCGTGCACAGCCAGGTCGTCTCGTTCTTTCCATGCATTCTGGACGATCGATGTGGCACACAGGTTAGAGACCTGTTCGGCCACATTCAGCTCAATGAGCCGGTTGACTTTCTGTTTTTCGTCTTCGATGGCATCGATCTCCTCGCTGTGGAGACGGTATACATCTTTAATGTGGCCGAGCCAATTGTCGATGAGTCCGAATTGCTTGCCGCTAAGCGCCGCTGCCACACCGCCGCATCCATAGTGCCCAGCCACGATCACGTGTTTTACCTTCAACACATTCACCGCATAGTCCAGTACGCTGAGCATGTTCATGTCCGAATGCACACATACGTTGGCAATGTTGCGGTGTACAAATACTTCTCCAGGTAAGGTATTGGTAAGCTGGTTGGCCGGTACTCGGCTGTCGGCGCAGCCGATCCACAGGATTTCAGGATGCTGTCCATGTGCCAATTGCTGGAATCTGCCAGTGGTGTCTTCGGCGACCAATTTCATCCATGTTCTGTTGCCTTCCAGTATTTTTTCAAATCCTGCTTTTAATAGGGGGTTCTCCAAATGCTTTTTATACATGGGTTTATTTTTTTAAACAATTATAACGGTTGTTTGATAGCTTTCTTTTTCAGTGAATCATTTTTTAAAATGGTTTGCGCAAAACGCTTGATATTGGGCACGTTTTTTTTGTTGACGATGCCCACCAGTTCCACGGTTTTTCCCTTGCTGGCCGCATTCTGCTCAAAGTCTTTGATCACCTCGATCACATCTTTATCAATAAAACGGCTTTGAGATCCATCAATGATGACATCGCTGATGCGCCTTGGTAAGCTGTACAAGGCTTTCTGTATGGCCGCTTTGTTGAGAAACGTCACTTCTTCTGCTAAGGTAAATGTTATTTTGGCACCATCCTCATTTTCTTCAATGTCATATTCAAAGGCATTGAAAAGGTTGTTCCGGAGGATGTAAAACATGGCGACCAATAGTCCCACCCCGACACCGGTAAGCAGATCGGTAAAGACGACGGCAACGATCGTCACCATGAACGGGATGAACTGGTCTAGTCCCTTATGCCACATTTGCTTGAAAATCTCGCCCTTGGCCAATTTATACCCCGTATGGAGGAGGATGGCCGCTAAGCTGGCCAATGGGATCAAGTTGATGACGGTAGGGATGAGGATGACCGCCAATAACAGCCATATGCCGTGCAACATTGCACTTTGTCTCGATCTCCCGCCGGCGTTTACGTTCGCAGATGACCGCACGATCACAGCCGTCATGGGCAGGCCGCCAAGTAACCCTGAACTCATGTTGCCAATTCCTTGTGCAAGCAATTCCCGGTTGGTCGGCGAAACGCGTTTAAATGGATCGATTTTGTCGACGGCCTCCAGACTGAGCAACGTTTCCAAACTAGCGATCACCGCAATGGTGATAGCCATTATCCAGACATCTTTGTTGATAATCTGGGTGAAGTCAGGAAAGGTAAACAATCCGAGAAACTCATTGAACGAGCTGACAACCGGGATGACCACCAAGTGATTCTGTCCAAGTGCTAAGTTGCTCCCAATCAATGACTGGCTGATCAATACCCCCATTACGACTACGACCAATGGCGCCGGCACGATGCTCAATTTCTTAAACCTGGGCCACAGGATCAATATCGCTAATGAAACGGCGCAAATGATGAATGCGCCATAATTGATGGCCCCAAAAGCTTTCTGTAATGCTGAAAATGTGTTTTCATTGTCGGCCTGCACAAAGCTTTCCTCTCCGAAGAACGAGGAGTCATACCCCACCGCATGAGGCAGCTGCTTGAGGATGATGGTAATCCCGATGGCTGCCAACATGCCGATGATCACGGCAGAAGGAAAATAGTTGCCGATCATGCCGGCGCGGATAACGCCCAGCGCAACTTGGATTATACCCGCGATCACCACGGCCAATAAGAACGTCTCGTACGCGCCCAACCGCTCAATCGCGCCAAAGACGATGACTGTAAGTCCTGCGGCCGGACCGCTTACGCTCAATTGTGAGCCACTGAAGGAGGCCACGACCAGGCCTCCGATAATTCCTGTTAATAATCCGGCGAAAAGGGGGGCTCCCGAAGCCATTGCAATGCCTAAACATAAGGGCAGGGCTACCAGGAAAACGACCACACTTGCCGGTAAATCATATTTCAAATCCCGCTTTGATAACTTCAAAATCGCGGATACTCGTGTACCAAACATACTGATATCATATTAATGTGCATTCATACTGAATCATCGGTCCTTGGGCGCAGCACACACCGACGACCGTAACGTCGGTTTGGACAAACTGCGTTCAACACCAGGGCTGAATGAGCCGATAAATGGATTGACGAACGGTTATGATATCAGCAATTGGGAGGGGGGGTAGGCACCGCCGGATAAAATGCGCAGGTATGATGGGCATCATCCAAAACGAAAACGGGGTGAACGGTGAAATCGGTCGGTGGCTGAAAATTAAAATAAGCGATTGACTTGGGGTAGTCGTTTCCAAAAATGTCCTTGACTTGGTCACCAAGGCCTGATTTTCCGTTGTTATTTTCGATTTCAAGCTGCATGACTACCTGCAATAACGCTTCGCGGTCAAAACCATGGAGGAAAATAGGCGCAGTAGCGATGAACATCTTTGCAAAAAAGATGGCAAAAAATAACTTTGCGTATAGTTTCCTTTTTATCTTAGTAGACATGCCTAATAACTATTCAGCCGATGCAAAAATATGAAAAAAAGCACGTGTAATTGCAAGAATGGGTCAAGATTGTTACAGAAAATGCAATAAAATAACATTTTGTTAATAAACTGATATTGAAAACCAACTATTTATCTGTTACTTTGTCGGTCACTATAAACGTTAAACACTTCTGAAGAAACGATGAAACACCGGTTCATTTTAGTATGCTTATCTGTTTTGCAAACGGGCTACCTGACCGCCCAGCAAGCAACCACCTGGCAGCCTGTCGGGGACAAAATCAAATCACCGTGGTCGGAAAAAATAGATGCAACCAATCCGCTTCCCGACTATCCGCGTCCGCAGCTGGTTCGCGAAGATTGGCAAAATCTTAATGGTTTGTGGGAATATGCCATCTCGCCCGGAAAACTGGGAAAACCGCCAGTCAACTACGATGGACAGTTACTGGTCCCCTACCCGGTGGAATCATCGCTCTCAGGTGTCGGCAAGACGGTGGGCCAAGATAGTTCGCTATGGTACCGAAAGACCATTGCCGTTGATAAGAACCTGCGCAAACAACGGGTGCTCCTTCATTTCGGGGCGGTGGACTGGAAGTGCGACGTCTATGTCAACGGCCAGCTGGCGGGATCACACGAAGGGGGCTTCGACCCCTTTTCCATCGATATTACGCCGCACCTAGCCAAAGGTGCTAAACAGGAGATCGTTGTAGGGGTGTGGGATCCCACCGATGAGGGACCACAACCGAATGGCAAGCAAGTGGTCAATCCGCATGGGATTTGGTACACACCGGTGACCGGTATCTGGCAGACTGTCTGGCTGGAGGGGGTATCCGAAACACACATCGTATCCACCAAGCACACACCCAATATCGATAACAATACGCTGTCGGTGCAGGCCGCCGTGGAGGGTGCCAAAGCAGGTGACCAGCTCCGTATCTCCGCGTGGAAAGGACAGGAGAAAATTGCTGAAGAAACGACCGCCGTGGGCACAGCCATCGCCCTGAAGATCGATAACCCCCAATTGTGGTCGCCGTCGGCTCCGTTTTTATACGATCTCAAAGCCGCTATCGTACGCAATGGCAAGGTCATCGACGAGATCACTTCCTATTTCGCCATGCGCAAAATATCCATGGGTGCAGATGTCAAAGGAATCCAACGGATGCTGCTCAACAATGAATTTACCTTCCAATACGGCCCGCTTGATCAAGGGTGGTGGCCGGATGGACTGTATACGGCACCTACGGATGAAGCCTTGCGCTTCGATGTGGAGAAAACCAAGGCCATGGGCTTCAACATGATCCGCAAGCACATCAAGGTCGAGCCCGCCCGTTGGTATTACTATTGCGACAGCATCGGCGTGTTGGTATGGCAGGATATGCCCAGCGGAGACCTGGGTGATAATCACTGGGATATGCGGCCGGGGATCACGTCCGGCAAACAGCACGACAAAGATCGCAGTCCCGAGTCGGAAGCCATCTACCGCAAGGAATGGAAAGCCATTATGGACGCGCTGCATAATTTCCCCAGCATTGTCGTATGGGTGCCGTTCAATGAAGCCTGGGGACAGTTCAAAACTACGGAGATCACGGAGTGGACGATGAAATACGACCCCTCACGCTTGGTAAACAGCGCCAGCGGGGGCAACTTCTTCCCGACCGGACATATCTTCGATATTCATAACTATCCGGATGCGGTCATGCCACGTCCCGAATTGTTCGGCGATAAGCGAATATTGGTGCTCGGCGAGTTCGGTGGCTTGGGTTTGCCTGTTGAAGGGCATACCTGGCAAAACAAAGATAATTGGGGCTATCAGAGCTTCAAGAATGCCGAGGAGCTGAAGCGCCGTTACCAGGGACTGGTGGATGATTTGGCCCGCTTGATACCCCTGGGGCTATCGGCTGCGGTGTATACGCAGACAACCGACGTCGAAGTGGAAACCAATGGGCTGATGACCTATGACCGCAAGGTGGTCAAAATGCCGGAAACGGAATTGAACGGGTTGCATCAGCGCCTGTATGATATCCGGATAGATTGATGATATATATCGTTTTATGGCTTGCAATGGCGGCGTCGATCTGCGCCACAGCGCAGCAGCGTCAGGAAAAGCCAAATGTGTTGGTGATCCTCGTTGATGATCTTCGGCCGGCGCTGGGGTGTTACGGCGATTCGATGGCGATCACGCCCAACATTGATCGGCTTGCAGCATCGGGCTTGCTGTTTGAGCGTGCCTATGCAAACCAAGCGGTCTGTGCGCCATCCCGCTATAACCTCTTATTGGGCAGCCGGTCAACGTCTACCGGTATATATGACTTCGGCCGGAACTTTCGGGATTTCTATCCCGAAGCGGTCACCTTACCTCAGTATTTCAAGCAGCATGGCTATCATGCCGAATCGATGGGAAAGGTCTTCCACATCGGTCATAACACGTACAACGATAGCCTTTCGTGGAGCGTACCCCATCATGCCGATCGGGTCATCGAATACCGGGATTCGGCAAGTACACACGGCAAATTTACCCGCGAAGAAGCCCTGTTTTCAAACTACACCTGGCAGGCAGCCCGCGCGCTCGCGCGCGGAGCAGCCTGGGAGTCGCCCGCGGTGTCCGACGATGCCTACGCGGATGGGCGGGTAGCCAATAGGGCGGTCGAACGGCTCCGGGCATTCAAAGCGGCAGCCGATCAGCCTTTCTTTTTGGCCGTGGGCTTCGCCCGGCCCCATTTACCCTTTTCGGTACCTCGGAAGTATTGGGATTTATATGATGCTGAAAAACTGCCCTTGCCGTCGGTGACCGATAAACCGGCAGGTGCGCCTCCCTACGCGGTAAAAAACAAGGAGGAGCTCAATCAGTACGCGCCCATTCCGGCGGAGCCCGCAGCCGAGTTGCTCCCGGATAGCCTGACCCGCCAATTGATCCATGGATACTATGCCGGGGTGAGCTATGTGGATGCCCAAATCGGCAAGGTACTGGATGAATTGGCATCCCTCGGTCTTGACGAGCGGACCATCGTGGTGCTGTGGGGCGACCACGGGTATTTATTGGGCGAAATGGGCATGTGGACGAAGCATGTCAACTACGAACTGGCTAATCGGATTCCGTTGATTATTGCGGCTCCGCAGGTCACCGGCGGCACGCGCACCCGGCAGCTGACCGAAACGGTCGACATTTATCCGACCCTGGCGGCGTTAGCGGGACTTCCGCAGCCGCGGGTCGAACAGCCCATCGACGGCATCAGCATGGTGCCGGTATTGAACAACCCCGATACGGTGTTGCGGAATCATGTGTATCACAGTTTTCCGAGAGGCGGGCGCTTGGGCAGGGCAATACGCACTGATCGTTACCGGCTGGTCGAATGGAAAGCCGTAGATGGCACTGGGGTGCCGGAGGTTGAGTTGTATGACTATGCCGAGGGCGCGATCGAAGAGCAGAATCGCGCCAATGATTTACCGGAGGTCGTCAATATGCTACAAACCCTATTGGCTGGACACCCAGCCCCCCTGCCGCCCCGACCGGAAAGCAAGCGGAGGCAATGACTTATTGCGGCTTGTGCTGCGCTAGGTATTCGCTTGGCGACATGCCAAACTGCTTTTGGAAATTTCGGCCGAAATGCGTCTGGGAGCTGTAACCCACCCGATCAGACACTTCATAGATTTTATACCCCCCTTTGCTGAGCAGTTCGGCGGCCTTTTTCAGGCGCGCGATGTTGATCAGGTCGTTGGGCGTGAGGTTGGATATCGCCTTGATTTTCCGGTATAAGGTCGGCCGGCTCATGTTCACTTTTTCAGCCAGGTGTTCCACATCGAAGCTTGCATTGGCCATGTGACAGCCAATGACCTCGTTCAGTTGTTCCAGGAAGTGCTCGTCTGCTTTGGTATGGGCCATGGTTTTGATGTGCGCAAGGGGCGAACTCGCGAAGTATTCCCGGATCTTATTTCGATTGGATAATAAGCTGTGCACCTGCGCATGCAGATGTTCCGGCGAGAAGGGCTTTTCGATATACGCGTCCGCACCCTGTTCCAGTCCCTCGATTTTCGATTGCAGCGTGTTTTTGGCCGTCAGCAAAATGATGGGGATGTGGCTATGCTCCACATCCGATTTAATACGGCGGCAGAGTTCATATCCATCCATTTCCGGCATCATCACATCGCTGACGATCAGCTGCACCGGATGGTCCGCCAAGATCGCGAGCGCTTGCCGCCCGTTTTCGGCCTTCAATACGTGATAGTCTTCACTCAGGTCGTCAGCAATAAATTCGAGTATCTCCAGGTGGTCATCCACCACCAATATAGCGGGTTTTTCTGTTGATAAATCCGTGTTCATACAATCATTTTGATGCGCGTTGTTGCATTAGGGGCAGCGTCAATACGAATACATTCAACCCGTTTTCTGAAGGCGCCAAATGAAGGTTGCCATTGTGGAGCTGTGCGAGCGAACGGGCGAGCGCCAGTCCCAGTCCGGTTCCCTGTTGGTCGTTGGTAGCTTTCAGCCGCACAAATGTCTCGAAGATCTTTTCACCCATGTCCATGGGAATGAGGTAGCCGTCATTCTTGACCACGATCGTCAATAGCACGTCCGTCGGCGTACCTTCCAGCAGGGACACGTCAATGCTGCGTTCGGCGTATTTGAGTCCATTGCCCAGCAAATTTCCGATGATCTGCGTCACCGCCTCTTTGTCCACCGCAGCGATGCGGGGCGCTTTTGGCAGCGTCAGCCGAAGGCGGATGTTTTTCTGCGCGGCCAGCAATTTGAAACCCGCGCAATTTTCACGGAGCAGTTCATGGATGTTGATGGGGGTAAAGGTCAGCCGATAGCCCGTCACCTCCGTTTTCCGGAAGTCAAGCAGCTGGTCGGTCAGCTCCAGTAACCGTTCGGTATTGCGTTCCATGGTTTGCAGGTGCTGTTTTACGCTGGGCAGCTCGTCTGCCTTTTTCAGCACCTTTTCCAAAGGGGCTTTGATGAGGGTGAGCGGCGTGCGGATCTCATGTGTCACATTGGTAAAAAAATCAATCTTTGCCCGGTAAAGTTCTTCCTCCTTCCGGTGCCGGATCAGTTCCAGCTTCCGCTTGTTTCGTTCGTGGGTCCGGCGATGGTAGCTCCGGATGGCATACCACGTGGCGCCGAGTACCAGTAGCAGGTAGAAGCCGTAAGCTGGCAGGCTCGCCCAAAAAGGGGGTAATATGGTAATGCGCAGCTGGGTCTCTTTGCCTTTGAATCCGCCCTTACTGTCTGCTACGTTTACCCTGAATAGGTAATCTCCCGGCGGCAATTCGGTGAAGTAAGCCTTCCGGTTGGTGCGGATATGCGTCCACGCCTTATCCAGTCCCTCCATCTTATAGGCATATTCCGTCATACCGGGCGATACGAAGCTCAACGCCGCAAAATCGATGCTGAAAGACGATTGATTGTGGTTGAGCTCCAGTTGGTCCGTAAACGTGATCGCTCGGGTAAGGGGCGATCCCGTTTGGTTGATTTCCAGCTCACGGTTGTAGACCTGCAACCCCGTGATGTATACCGGCGGTTGGTAGGTGTTTTCCCGGTAGTTGGCGGGGTTGAACCGGATCAACCCCCTCACGCTGCCGAAGTACAGCGTACCGTCCGGCGCCCGGTAGGCCGAATTGTAATTGAACTGGTCGCTGAGCAATCCGTTTGCCTTCGTAAATACTTTGATTTCCCCGGTTGCGGCATCAAAGCGTACCAGTCCCTTAGAAGTGGTTACCCACAGCTTCCCCTCGGCATCCTCCAGCATGGCTAGGATCAAATTGCTCGGCAGCCCGTGTGCCGTGCCATATCGAACAAAGCGATTGTCCGATGCATTCCATTTGCACAATCCGCCTTCCGTGGCCACCCAGATATGGCCGCCGCTATCCTCGATGATCCGGTTTACCCGATTACTGCCGATGCTGTTCGGTTCCTGAACATCGTGAGCAAACAACCTTGTTTCACCCGATTTGGGGTCGAAGCAATACAGGCCATCGCGCCAGGTGCCCGCCCAGATCCTTCCCTCGCTATCCTCAAATAACGTGGTATAGAAGATATAATCCGGAAGTTCAGGGATCAGGCGAAACCGCCGGTTCAGTCGTTCATATTCATACAGTCCCTTTCCGGTGGCCAGTAAAATCCGTCCCTTGCGGGTTTGATAGATATTGAAAATAAAATTGTTTTGCAATGCCCCATCTTGATTTTCGGCAGCGTAGTGCCGGATGACCTTACCGGTGTTCACGTCCAGCAAGTCCAGTCCGTGCTCGAATGTCCCCACCCACAGCGTATCCCCCGTCACCAGCAACCCATGGATATTGGAATAAGCCAGGCCCTGCGGGTCGCCCGTGGGCCGGTAGTTCGTCACCCGGCCGGTAGCCACCTCCAATTTGTTCAATCCGTCATCTTCCGTACCGATCCAGAGGTTGCCTTTTCGATCCGCGCAGATCTCCCTCACGGCGTTTCCCGAAATCGTATTCGTGTCACCCAATCCATCCAGCGGGAAAAACTTTTCAAAAAAGGTATTGCCCACCGCATAGTGGTTTATCCCGCCGAAATAGGTACCCGCCCAGATCCCTCCTTCTTTATCCTTGCAAAGGGTATATACGGCATTGTCCGACAGCGCCCAGGGGTCGCCGCGCTGCTTTCTGAGGTTTGTATGATATCCGCTGCCGTGGTGGTAGATGAAGATGCCCGATTCCGTGGCAAACCAGTATTCACCTGCTTGATTTTCGACGATATCCCGTACAAAGACATCCGCTCCGCTTGCATCACGGGCCAATAAATCTTCGTACCTGCCGGTATGGGTATCGAACAGTTTTACGCCCTGTTTGGTCGTGCCTACGAAGAGGTGATTTCCGCCGGTGCCGTATATCCGTTCTATCCATTGCGAGGTTACCTTGGGCGAATGGTCAAACAGGGGATATTGACCGATCAATCCCTTGGCCGGATGGTAATGCAGCAGGTCGCCTTGGCTGGTGCCGGCCCAGATCTCCCCCGACCCGGCTACCCAAAATGAACTGACGGCATGTTGCGACGGCTGGGTGATGGGGGTCAACCGGTCATCGGCGAAGGAATATCGGTACAGGGTAAGGTTATCGATAAACCACACATCACCAGCCCGGTCGGCTTGCATATCGATTATTTCGTTGACGATCATCGGGTGAAATAGCGAGAAGCACTCCGTTTTCGGATCGAAGAGGAAGATGCCTTGGTCGGTGCCCACCCATATGCGCCCGGTTTTGTCTGTATGCAGCGCCCGGATATAGTTGCTGCCCAGCCCGTTGGGTGTATTCGGGTCGCTGTGGAACACCTTGAACGAATAGCCATCGAAGCGGTTCAGGCCATCCTTGGTGCCGAACCACATGAATCCCAGTTCATCCTGCACACTACAGAGCACCGCATTGTTTGACAGACCGTTTTCCACTTGGTAATGCGTGAAATAATAGGGTTGCCCGTGCGCATGGCCAAATGCGGTCAAACATGCTATCAGGTATATCCAAGTCAGTCTCACTGTAAAGGTCCCCTCCGGTCAAGCCAAAGATAACAGGAAAATTGTATGTTCCCGCTATACTGTTTGTACCTCGTGTACCACTCATCCGACAGTGCTTCGAGACTCCTGCGGTATGCTGGCACCGTGCAGGCACGGTAACTCCACGTTGAGTCCACGTTTTGCCGCATAAAACGTGCTTTCATCGTGGACGCACGCCGACTGGACCCCGCCAGTATGGCGAAGCAGTCTTGGAGGAGTCTCGGAGCAGTAGCGCTTCTATCCCGAATGCATTTCGATGCGGGTATTCGGTGGATGCGGCGTGAAATATGTCGCGGTAAAAAGAAACGGATGGCATGGCGAAACTAAGTGATTTTGATGAGACAAAATAAGGAAAAATTGAAACAAAATGGTGACATCGTTTGGCACGCATTACCGTCCTTTGTGTGCGGGATGGTCATATATCACCCATTTTGAAAACCAACGATAAACATTAAAATCGCTATGCGAATGCTCAGAACTCCTTTATTAGCCGTAGCGCTATATACCTGTTTGTTTACAGGATGCGGGCGCCATCAGAAACACACACAACAAGACACTGAAAGCCAAAGCCGGACCGTGTGGACCGCATCAACGGCCGATGCCTGGTATGAAAAGCAGGGATGGCTGGTGGGGTCCAATTATATCCCAGCCACGGCCATCAACCAGTTGGAGATGTGGCAGGCGGATACCTTTGATCCGCAGACGATCGATAAGGAACTCGGGTGGGCGGCTGACTTGGGTATGAATACGGTGCGGGTCTACCTCCATGATTTGCTGTATGAGCAGGATTCACTTGGCTTTTTCAGCCGCATAGACTCTTTTTTGACCATTTCGGCCAAACACGGCATCAAGCCCCTATTGGTCATCTTTGACTCCTGCTGGGACCCTTTTCCTGCGTTGGGCAAACAGCGCGCTCCCAAGCCTCACGTACATAATTCCGGGTGGGTGCAAAGCCCGGGCCAAGAGGCCTTGAAAGACAGCACACAGTATCCCCGGCTCGAACGGTATGTCAAGGCACTGGTAGGCCGGTTTGCCGATGACGACCGCATCCTCGGGTGGGACGTGTGGAATGAACCGGATAACATGACCGGACCATCTTATGAGGCCGTAGAGATCAAGGACAAGGTGGCCTACGTAGTGCCCCTGTTGGCGCAAACATTCGAATGGGCACGCTCGGCCAACCCGACACAGCCGCTTACTTCCGGCGTCTGGGCAGGCAATTGGTCGGCTGATAGTACCTTGAAACCGATTGAGCGGTTGCAGATCGAGCAGTCGGACGTCATCAGTTTCCACAATTATGATACACCGGCGGATTTCGAGCAGCGGATACAGCAGCTTCAGCGGTATGGCAAGCCGCTGTTGTGCACCGAATACATGGCACGGCCAAACGGCAGTACGTTCGCGGGCTTTCTCCCCGTCGCCAAGAAGCATCAGGTGGCCATGTTCAACTGGGGGTTTGTTGACGGTAAAACGCAAACCATTTATCCCTGGGACAGCTGGACCAAAACCTACACGGCTGAACCGCCACTGTGGTTCCACGATATTTTCAGGGGCGATGGCACCCCCTACAAACAGGATGAGGTGGACTTGATAAGACATTTACGGGACGGAATAAATAGCACAAGTAACCAACGATAACGCGATATGATGAAAAGTATTTTTACGGCAGCCCTGATATGCCTCCATTCCATCGTCTTTGCACAGCATGTGTTGAATGGGCAGGTCTTGGGCGATGGCGGTCAGCCCCTGGCCAACGCAACGATTGTCATCAAAGGCACGGAGCAAGGCACCGTGGCCGATGACGACGGCAGGTTCAAATTAACGGTCGGTGACAGCAACGCGATCATTGTGATCACCTACCAAGGTTACCTGCCGCTGGAGGAGGTGGTGGGCGACGCGACGGAGCGGGTATTTACCTTGCAGGTAGATGAGGCGCAGGCAACGCTCGAAGAAGTGGTGGTCATCGGTTACGGTTCAGTCAAAAAGAAGGATTTAACCGGCGCGGTGTCGGTGATCGATCCTGCTGAAATGACCAAGACCGGAGCCAGCACGATCGGGCAGTCCATTCAGGGACTGGCTACGGGGGTGAGTGTACGCAATACGGGCAATGCCGGGGCGGATGCGAACATCGAAATACGCGGCGTGGGCAACCTCACCAATAACAACCCGCTTTGGGTCATTGACGGGATGATTACGAGTGGCGGGGCCGACTTCAACCCCAACGACGTGGAGTCCATCCAGATCCTGAAAGATGCCTCAGCGGCGGCCATCTATGGGTCGCGCGCCGCCAACGGGGTGATCATCGTCACCACGAAAAGCGGGGGCAAGGGCCCGATGAAAGTCGATGTCTCGGTCAGGGAGTCGTTTGACTGGTCGCCGAAATACGACCTGATGAGCGCGGAGGAATATAAAAAATACAACGACATGGCCTATCAGGAAGGCATCAATGACGGCGTTTGGAACGGTGCACTTCAGAACCATGCTGACTTCGATACGGACTGGCAAGAGGAAACGATGAAGACCGCGTTGGTGCAGGATTATAACCTCTCGCTGTCGGGCGGAGGTGAGTCGGGCAACTACTTCGTTTCCGGGGGGTATTACAACAATGAGGGCATCATGTACGGCAATTCGTTTGACCGGTATACCTTCCGTGTCAATACCAGTGGGAAGCGCGGCATTTTTTCATTCGGAGAAACCTTTAATTTTGCCCAGACCAATCGGGATCCATTACAGACAGCGCCATATGTCGATGTTGTCCGCATGCTGCCTACTATCCCGGTCAGGGATGCCAACAATCCGGGCGGATACGGCTACGGTAACGAGGCCAATGCCCGTACATTCGGCACCAATCCGATCGCACGCGAGGATCTGGAAGCGACCAATACCCAGATTTACCGATTACGCGGTACGCTCTGGGGCGAGGCGCGGCTCACCGATTTCCTGACCTACAAAATCAACGGCGGTATTGACTATATCTTTGACGACTACCGGTATTTCCGGGGTGAAGGCAACTGGACCATGAACCAGGAATTCAGGGATCCGACAGGGCAGAAGAACCGGATCAAGGAAACCAACGAGCTGATTGAAAATACGTTGAATCTCAACAAAGATTTCGGCAATCATCACATCGATGCCGTGGCCGGTCTGACGTATCAGCATTTTTACTGGGAAGATGTCGGCGCCCAGCGCCTTCGCTTCCCGCTGTTGGGCGGCGACTATATCACCGTATTGAGTGCAGGGCAGGCTAATCAGACCAACTGGAATACCATCGGCGAATATGCGCTGATCTCCTATTTGGGACGGGCCAATTACATATATGACGACAGGTACTTTCTGACGCTGACCTACCGGCGCGACGGTGATTCCAAGCTGGCTGAGCAATATCGGTGGGCAGATTACTATTCGGTATCGGGTGCCTGGCGGATCAGTAACGAACCCTTTTTTCAATCGTCCTGGATTGACGATCTGAAACTGCGCGCCAATTACGGTCAGCTGGGTAATGCAGCTATTGGCCAAGGGAATGCCGGTCACTGGGATTACATGAACACCGTTAACGCCAATATCGTTACCGTATTTGGTATCGACCAGTCGCTGGTCAACGGTGCCACCCAGGTGAGGATACAAAACGAAGACCTGCGGTGGGAACGGACCGAACAGGTAAACATCGGCTTGGATGCCGCATTTTTGTCCAACCGATTGGGCGTGACAGCCGAATATTACCAGTCGACCACATCTGATGTGCTTACGCAGATGCCGATCTCGATGACGACCGGGCATACCGGTACCAACCCCCTGGCGAACGCCGCAAGTCTACGGAATACCGGCTTTGAACTGGCCGCAACGTGGAAAGATCAGGTGGGGGAATTCAATTATTCCCTGGGGGCTAACGTGACTACCCTGAATAATGAAATTCTCCAACTGGGCTATGGAACACAGGTGTTCTACACCGGGCAGACCCGCAGTGAGGTCGGCCGGTCGCTCGGCGAATTTTATTTGCTGAAAACAGATGGGTTATTCCGCACGCAGGAAGATATCGATGGCTATGTGAATTCGCAGGGCGCGCCGATCACCATTGAAGGAAAGCGGCCGAAGCTCGGCGATCTCCGGTATATCGATACCGATGATAACGGGGTGATCACCACGAACGACCGGCAGATCGTAGGCGATCCCTGGGCAGACGTGCAGCTGGGATTCAATGCCAGTGCCTCCTGGAAGAATGTGGACTTCTCCATGCAATGGTATGGACAGTTTGGCAACGAGATCATCAATGGAGCGATGCGGCAGGGTAGGTACTTCTCAGATAATTCCAACTACATCCGGTTTGAGGCGGGTAACGAACCCTATCAGGAAAATCCCAACAGCAACTTTCCGCGGATCATTTATGGCGATCTCCGGAACACGCGCGGCGATACCGACCTATGGTTGGAGAGCGGCTCGTTCTTCCGCATGCGCAATGTGCAGCTTGGTTATACCTTCCCGGCAACTTGGTTGACTAAGGCCGGGATGAATACCTTGCGGGCCTACGTCAGCGGCAACAATTTGATCACGCTGACCAAGTATAGCGGGCTTGATCCGGATTTTATCAATACGAGTGTATGGGATAGGGGAACGGACAATATGTCTTTTCCGAATGCCCGCACCATCATGCTGGGTTTACAGGTTAATTTTTAAGCGATGGAACCGTTAAAAATGCAGACGAAGATGAATACATATAAATTAATCATGCTGGGTGCGCTGGTCAGCTTGCTAGCGGCAGCTTGCAACAAAAACCTGCTGGATATCGACAACCCCAATGAGGCGCCTATCCATACGTTCTGGCAAACGGAGTCTGATGCACAGATGGGCATCAATGCGGCATACAGCAGCTTGTATAAAGAAGGTACCTGGATGCGGTGGCTGTCTTTCCGGTATGACCTGTCTTCCGATGAAGGGTGGAGCAGCAGCCCTTGGAACGAATTGGGCGATTGGACGCGGTTCAACTATGTAAATTACAATTTTTTCGAGGGGAACAACGTGCACTGGGCCAACTTCTATGCCGGGATATTCCGCGCAAATCAGGTGTTGACCCGCGTTCCCGATATCGAATTCGCAGACCAGGTCACGAAGGACCAGGTGTTGGGTCAGGCTTCATTCCTGCGCGCGCTCTGGTATTTCCAGATCGCCACGCTATGGGGGAAAGGAGCACTGGTATTGGAGCCCCAAGATCCGGGCTATGTGCCGGAGGAGGTGCCGGAGGAGGCAATTTGGGCACAGGTAGAGGCCGACCTCACAGACGCCATCACGAAACTGCCGGAGAGCTGGGATGCGAATAATGTGGGCCGGGCCACGATCGGGGCCGCCAAAGCATTGCTCGCAAAGGCATACATGCAGCAGCATAAATATGCCGAGGCCAAAGCAGAATTGCAGTGGCTGATCGATAAGGAAGGTACGTTATATGGTCTGATGGATAATTACCTGGATAACTTTACGCACCTGAATGAAAACAATATCGAAGGGGTATTCGAAATTCAGTTTGACGACGAAAATAAGGGCGGTACCGGCGATGACATCGCCATGGCGACCGGACTTCAGCGTACGCAGTTCTATGCCCCCGGCGGGATCGGCTGGCAGGATGGAAAGGCCCGTGCGTGGCTCGTCGGCGAATATAAGAAAGAGAAAAACCTCGGGGGAACGAATGATATCCGGTTGTATCACAACCTGTACTATAAGGGCAGTCCATCCGATTTTCCGGATGAAGATCCGTCGATCTATGGAAGGCCATGGAATGATGCAGACTGGGGCGACCACCTCTTCATCCGGAAATATTCAACGGGCTACTTCCGGGATTTCGAGGATTATTTTGCGCCAAACAACTACCGCGTGATCCGTTATGCCGATGTGTTGCTGATGTATGCCGAATGCTTGATCGAAACAGGCAGCTCGCCGGCGGAGGCGGCGCCATATGTCAACAAGGTTAGGCGCCGTCCTTCTGTCAATTTACCGGCATTGGAAAACAGCATCTATGCCAGTGCATTGGGTTCGCCGGAGCAATTTTTGAAACACCTGCAGATGGAGCGTACACTCGAACTTTGTTTTGAAGGGTGGCGATGGGTGGATCTGAAGCGGTGGGGATTATTGGACGCACAGGCAGGCATTGATGAACTGAAGAGCCGCGACCCTGATTTTAATAATTTCATTATCGGCAAGCACAACCGGCTGCCTGTTCCGCAGATCGAAGTGGATAACAGCGGAGGTAAACTAAGCCAGAATCCAAACTACTAAGCCATGTATAACGGAATACAAGTCCGGATCGGAATGGTCATGCTGCTCATGTTGCCCATTATCAAAAGCATCGGGCAACAACCGAATCCTCCGGGACAGGTGGAGCGTACCGAAGATGCGGCGAATCAGGCATACCTCTTTGCCCATATGCTGCATGAGGATTACGGCCGGTTGTACTACACCGTCAGTACAGACGGATTGCATTGGCAGGCATTGAATGGAAAAAAACGGGTATCCGAAGCGTACAGGGGACACCCGGATATCTGTAAGGGTCACGACGGGAGGTATTATCTGGCGGGGAATAACAACGATTCCTCGCCAGATATCGATATCTGGGTTTCGGCAGATTTAATCGCCTGGGAAAAATACAATACCTATACCCCCGATTTGAAAAGTACCCCCGGTTATGAGCAGGCGTTGCAGCGGATAGGCGCGCCCAAGCTGTTCTTTGACGACGCTACCGAACAATATATCCTGACCTGGCATACCCCGCATCAGGAAGGTACCAAGGAAGATCCCGAGCGGTACTGGGCAAGCCAACGCACACTCTACGTGCTTTCAAAAGACTTGAAGTCTTTTTCGGAGCATCCCACGAAATTGTTTGATTGGAATATGGGGACCATCGATGTGTTGATCCGCCGTGTCGGTGATCAGTACTTTGCGATCTTGAAAGATGAAACATACCCCACACTGTATTGGACCACGGGAAAGACCATCCGTATAGCCAGGGCACCAGCACTTACCGGTCCCTATTCAGAACCCGCACCGTCCATAAGTCCTAATTTCAGGGAAGCACCGATGCTCATTCCTTCGCCCGACAATCGGATTTGGTACCTGTATTATGAACAATATCCCGGTGTATCGTATGGTCTGTCCATCGCGGATAACCTGAACGGACCGTGGTATCAGGCATCGGGGTACACCTTTCACGACGATTGGGATAAATACAGTTTGCCGGAATCTGTGCGTCACGGCTGCATGATCACGATTTCAAAAAGTGAATACGATGCCTTGGTAAAACGGTTTGGGATTGATAAAGAATAAGCATATTTGTAGCTGTGATGAGAAATTCTTTTTTGGTAACCCTAGCCGTTGGTTTTAGCGTATTGGCGTGTTCCTCGGGAGATTCCGGTGCGCGTCCTGAAACGCCTGCCGATCCGGTAGCGCGCAAGGTGTTGTTCGGGGATCCGTTTATCTTGTTGCATGAGGATACCTATTATGCCTATGGGACATCGGCCGAAGACGGTATCGCCGTGTACACCTCGGACGACCTGCTGACCTGGGAATCGGCTCCAACGGGCCGGTTGGCCCTGCATAAGGACGACTCTTGGGGCGACCGTTGGTTTTGGGCGCCTGAGGTTTACCAGGTGAACGGTACATTTTATATGTATTATACGGCGGACGAACACATCTGCGTGGCGACCAGTGACAACCCCTTGGGACCGTTCCGGCAGGATGTTCAGCAGCCGATGCTGGCCGAGGAGAAAAGCATTGATAACTCGTTGTTTATCGATGATGATGGCAAACCTTACCTCTACTTTGATCGGTTTAACGATGGTCTCAACATCTGGGTGGCCGAGCTGGAAGCCGACCTGAAAACCATTAAACCGGCGACGATGAAGCCCTGCATACACGTGTCGCAGGAATGGGAGGAGGTATGGCCGAGGGTCAATGAGGGCGCCTTTGTCGTCAAACACGAGGGCGTTTACTACATGACCTATTCGGCCAATAGTTATGAAAGCCCGTTTTACGGTATCGGTGTCGCGACAGCGACTCACCCTAACGGACTGTGGACCAAATACGCGGGCAACCCGATCTTGCAGAAGCCCGGCGACTTGGTCGGCGTGGGGCATAGCGCGATGTTTAAGGATAAAGCAGGCGCTTTGCGAATTGTTTTTCACGCACATCATAGCGAGACGAACATACATCCGCGTATCATGCACCTCAGCACGGCGACTTTTACCGAACAGGGAGGAAACACCATCCTGCAGATTGATCAGGATTATTCCACGCCGGTATTCGCGGAATGATGCGCAAATCCCTACGGCATTTACCAATAACTACCATAAAAAAAGATGAAAGCCATTGTTCTCTATCCCATCGTTCTAATCACCGTCCTATTAACTGCTTCAGCACAACTGTCAGCACAGTCAACGCGGGAACTATTTTTTGCGGACCCAACGATCTATATCGAGAATGGTCAATATTACCTGACCGGGACAGGAGGAAGCGGAAAGGGGGCATCGGGTTTTTCTGTTTTGGTATCCACCGACCTGAAAAACTGGGCGCCGCCTGCTGGGGCAAAAGACTCGGCGTATATGATCTTAACCCAGGGCGATCAAGCCTTTGGCACCGAGGGCTTCTGGGCGCCGCAGCTATTCAACGCAAATGACACCTATTACCTGACTTATACCGCCAACGAACAGACGGTATTGGCGCAGTCCACGTCTCTGCTAGGTCCGTATAAACAAACGGAAATTGCACCGATCGATGGCACGGAGAAAAATATTGACTCCTACATTTTCAAAGATGATGATGGCAGGTATTACCTCTACCATGTTCGGTTTGGGAACGGTAATTACCTATGGGTGGCCGAGTTTGACTTGGAAAAAGGGAAGATCAAGCCCGAAACGCTACGGAAGTGCTTCGACCAAACGGAGCCTTGGGAAGCCACCCCTGCTTATGAGTCGTCACCCATCATGGAGGGTCCGACCGTGATCAAATTAACGGATAAATACTACCTGTTTTATTCAGCCAACCACTTCCGGAATATCGACTATGCTGTTGGCTATGCCGTTGCTGATTCTCCATACGGACCTTGGGTCAAGCAGAAAGACAGCCCTATTCTTCATCGTTCTATCGTGGGCGAAAATGGCTCGGGGCATGGCGATTTGTTTGAAGGATTAGACGGGCAATTGTACTATGTATACCACGTCCACTTTGACGGGCAGCAGATAGGCCCAAGGCGGACACGGATCGTTCCCATCACCAGGCGTTGGGATGCCGAGACCGGCCACTATACATTTAGTGTGGATAGCAATGAGGTCATTAAGCCCGTGCTGCAACCGGCCGCCCGCGGAGAGAGCACGTACGTCAACCCGGTATTTGAACCCATCCTCGCCGACCCCTCGGTGATCCGCGATCTGCAGTCGGGCCAGTTCTATGCCTACGGTACGCAGGATAATTGGGGCGATGGGCAGGGCAGCCGGTTGATGCCCATCCTACGGTCGTCCAACCTGGTCGATTGGGAGGTCGCGGGCCAGGCATTTACCGCCAAGCCCACGTGGAAAGAAGACGGCGGACTGTGGGCGCCGGATGTTAATGAGGTGGATGGCCGCTATTATTTGTACTACGCCTACTCCACATGGGGCGACTCCAACCCCGGCATCGGGGTGGCCGTGGCCGATAAGCCCGCTGGTCCGTTCACCGATCATGGAAAGTTATTCACCAGTGAGGAGGTGGATGTCCCCAATTCCATTGACCCGTTTTTCTTCGAAGAAAACGGCGACAAGTACGTGTTTTGGGGCAGCTTCAGTGATGCGTCTACCCAGGGGACCTACGGGGTACCATTGGCTGATGATGGCCTTTCAGTGCCGGACCTCTCCGCGAAATTCAAGGTGGCAGCCGGCGATTTCGAAGCGGTGATGATTCACCAACGCGATGGCTATTACTATTTTTTCGGTTCTAAGGGAAGTTGCTGCGATGGCGCGAACAGCCAATACCATGTGTTGGTGGCCCGCGCTAAGCACCTGAAAGGCCCCTACCTGGATCGGAATGGCAACGACATCGCCGAACGGGGCAACGGCACCCTGCTGATACAGGGCAACGACGTGTTTGTGGGACCGGGGCACAATGCGAGGCTGATCACCGATGACAAGGGAACGGATTGGCTGATCTACCACGGCATCGACAAAACAAGGGGCAAGGTTCCGAGCGGCGCCAGCCGACGCATGCTGATGCTCGACCCGATTACCTGGCGGGCTGGCTGGCCAGAAATCAAGGGCGGTACACCCAGCACCACGCAGCAAGCGGCGCCGGTGTTTCAGTGATGGTGATGGTAGGCATCGACCGCCACTTTTTGGTATTCATGGCGGTATAGGTGGGGTTGCTTGCCGATGACTTTCTTGAATTGCTTGTTGAAATTCGTAGTCGATTGAAAGCCGCATTCATACCCAATGCGTTCGATGTTCATTTTGCCTTCCTTCAATAATTTGCAGGCATACTCCACCCGTATCTCTTTGAGGAAATCGGAGAAGGATTGATTTACACGGGATTTGAAATACCGGCTAAACGATGTTCGGGTCATGCTGGCAATGGATGCGACTTCTTCGATGTGGATCTTGCGGTGGAAATTTTTCATGATAAACTCATACACCTTGTTCATCCGGTGCGTTTCAGCCTCGGTATTATACGCTACGGAGTGCGTATGGGTAACGGCGTGGCACTCTTCTGATGAGGCGAGTACACTCAAGATCTTCAATAATTGGATGATGCTGTCGGCCCCTTTCAGATGAAGCAACTCCTCCATCAATTTGCTCACTTGCCGATGGGTGGTTCCGGTGATTTCCAGACCGTTATGTGAGCGTTGGAAGAGGTGCCTGATGTTTTCGAATTCCTCTTTTTGATGAATGGTTTCGCCTAAGAAGTGATCGTGGAAATAAAGCACGATGACCGTGGTGCTCAGTTTACTATTCTTCTCAAAGTAGGTATTGTGGCTACGCCACACGTGGGGCAAGTTCGGCCCGATCAACACCAGATCGCCGGCTTTAAACGGCTTGATGCTGTCGCCTACAATGCGGTTGCCCTCTCCCTCGGTAACGTATGACAGCTGAAATTCAGGATGCAGGTGGAATGTCGGATCGAAGTATGGCTCGACTTGTTTCCGTACGACAAACGACCGGCTTTCAGGAATGAGTGCCTTGGGTATGACGTGGCTTCTTTTCATGATTTATCATCGTGTAGATGCAAATATATCAAATCATGATATAATTTGACTATAAAGTGATACTATATCGCGGTTTTCCTGTCTTCATCACGCGTATTTTTGTTGATAGACAATTGTAAAGTTATATTATGACCCGAGTTTCCTGCTGCATCATTAGCATTTGCTGCTTACTGTTCATCCGTTGCACCAACGACGACCACCCGAGAAGGGGCGAGGTGTTGTTCTTGGGAAGCGTCGATGCGTCCGACGAATCGACGAAATATGCCTCATGGCTGGCGATCGAGCTTTTCAAAAGCGGTATCAACCTGACGTATACGAGCGACCCCGGTGATTTGAACAAGAAAGATTTGCGCGGATATGACGGGCTGGTGCTGTTCGCTGCGCCGGATTCGATTGCTTCTGATCAGGAAAATGCGTTGGAGGACTTCGTGGAAGGCGGAAAGGGATTGATCGCGCTTGGAATGGAACCGGCGGAGCGCCATCCGACATGGCTGATCAGCGCGATCGATGGAGACACACTGGCGACAACCGATTCAGCACAGCAGGTGACCAAGGGCAAAGGTCGTGTTTTCCACACGGCTTATGGCCGGGATGAGGCCACTTGGAAGGACCTTGACTTCCTGGAGTTGGTCAGCAACGGCGTACAATGGGCCATCGGCGATAGGGTGATGGGATTGATAACCCAGTTGAAGATCCCCAGCGTCAGCATCTATGAAGATACCATTGCTGATTTCACGGCCCGGCATTTCGTGCCGAAGATGCAGGATCCGCTGTCGCCGGAGGAATCGCAGAAGCTGATGCAGGTTCCGGTAGGGTTCGAACTGAAGCTCTTTGCAGCGGAGCCCGACATCGTCAATCCCATTGCGATGAGCTGGGATGAAAAGGGCCGGTTGTGGATCATTGAGGCCATGGACTATCCCAATAATTTTGTGGAACTAAAAGGTGCGGCAAATGACCGGATCAAGATCTGTGAAGATACGGACGGCGACGGGGTGGCCGATAAGTTTACGGTATTCGCCGAGGGGCTGAATATCGCAACGAGCCTCACGTTTGCCAATGATGGTGTCCTGGTCGCCATGGCTCCGCATTTTATCTTCATGAAAGATACCGATGGCGACGATGTCGTGGATCAGCGGGACACCATCATGACCGGCTGGAACAAGAACGACACCCATGCCGGACCATCCAACCTGCAATATGGGTTTGACAATAAAATATGGGGGGTCACGGGGTACGCAGGTTTCGATGGGCAGATCAATGGCCAGCGGCAGGCCTTCGGGCAAGGGGTGTACCACTTCAATCCGGATGGGTCGGACTTCCGGTTCCTGGCAACGACGAGCAATAATACCTGGGGACTTGGAATGGCCGAAGACAACAACGTCTTTATCTCCACGGCAAACAATACACACAGTGCATATTATTCCATGCCCGAGCAATCGGTGCAGCGCCGGCTCAAGGAAGACGACCGGAAGCTCAACGTCAATGCGGTGCAGAAGATCGACGGACATTACGATGTGCATGCCCTGACGCCAAATCTGCGGCAGGTGGATGTCGTTGGCGGCTTCACCTCGGCAGCGGGGCATCAACTGTATACCGCGCGGGATTATCCGCGGGAATACTGGAATCGGGTGGCGTTTGTCACCGAACCAACAGTGCGTTTGGTGCACAATGCGGTCATCGAACCCGATGGCGCGGGGTTTAAGGAGCATGACGGATGGAATCTGGTGGCAAGTTCGGATGAATGGTACGGTCCCATCCATGCAGAGGTCGGTCCGGATGGCGCCGTCTGGATACTCGATTGGTACAATTTCATCATCCAGCACAACGTGTTCGTACCGGCGCAAGCGCCTTCCGATAAGGTATTGCCGTTCGTCGAACAGCCACATGGTCCGGGTAACGCGTTTGAAAGCGACCTGCGGGACAAGAAATACGGTCGGGTTTACCGGCTGGTATATAAAGACGCCAAGCATAAAACGACTCACAAAAAACTATCAAAGGACGACGCGTCAGGATTGTTGAACGCCTTAAAGAGCAACAATAAATTTTGGCGCATGCATGCCCAGCGCTTGTTGGTAGAGCGGCAGCAGGATGACATCGTTGACGAGCTGATCGATATTGCCCTCGACCAAAAGCAGGATGATATCGGGCTGAATGCACCGGCCATCCATGCGCTGTGGACACTGCAAGGGCTAAAAGCAATCGAGTCGAATCAAGCGGCATTCGACGCGGTGGTGAAATCATTAAGCCATCCCTCCGCCGGTGTGCGCAAGGCAGCCGTCCAGGTACTGCCAATTCATGATCGATCCAGGGACGCCCTTTTGGGCAGCGGCATCCTGGCCGATACGAACCTGAATACACGGCTGGCCGCATTCGTGCAGCTTGCCGAATATCCAACTTCCGATGCCGTGGCTACGGCCTTGTTGGAAGCGACCAAAGACGCTACCAATGAGGGTGACCGGTGGCTGTCACAAGCCCTGTTTGCTGCTATCGCCCAACAGGAAGACGCGTTCTTCCCTATCGCATCCAAGCAATCCCCCGGGGATTTTGCCCGCCGGATCCTTGAATCGCTTGCAAATGAGCAATACACGTTTGGCCGCCGCACCCGCTTCCAGTTTTCACCGGACGTGTCCAACAAGGAAATCCACATCCAGACCGAGGTCAGCCGCCGGGACAATCAACCCTACAACGGGCTGATCATCGGCCAGGGAGATAAGCACGAAGGCTATGCGTTATTCATGAAGAGCAATCGCTTGTTCTTTGAGGTGTACCAGCATGGAAAAACGGCTGCCGTGTCTTCGCGGGGCCAGGTGCCCAACGACTTCACCGTAAACGCACAGCTGCTGGCCGACGGTACCGTCAGCCTGTTGGTGAATGGCGCCAACCAAGGGGTAGCAAAGGCCATGCACCTGTTCCAAAGCCCGCTGAACCTCTACCTGCGCACGGGAGCCGATTTTGACGACGAGCATGCATTCACGGACTACGGCGAATCTTCGGACTTTACCGGCAATGTCAATGACATTACGCTTAGGCTATCCAAAGCGGCTATCCAAGGCGGCCTGGCTGCTGATGGCGCGGCGGAAGACTCTGCGAGCAGTACGCCATCGGAGCGCATTGAGTTGAAGGCGGTAAAAGACATCATGCAGTACGACAAGAAGCTGATCACGGTGCCCGCGGGCAAACGGATCACCCTCGTGTTTGAAAATCCCGACGGCATGCAGCATAATCTGCTGATTCTCCAGCCGGGTACATTGGAGATCGTCGGTAAAGCCGCGGATGACATGCTCCGCTCTTCCGAAGCATTCGAGAAGCAATATATTCCGGACATCCCCGAAGTGTTGCATCATACCTCGTTGGTCAATCCGGGCGAGCGCTTTACGCTGGAATTTACCGCACCGACAGCGGCCGGTGATTATCCCTATGTCTGTACGTTTCCAGGACACTGGCGCGGCATGAATGGCATTATGAGAGTTGTAAAATAACCATTAAAACAAATTGACGAATGAATAACGCAGCAAAATTACTCGCAGGAGTTGCATTAGCATGGTCTATTGCCGGTATGGCAATGGCGCAGACGAGGGTACTCATGGTCGGCGGTGGGGGATCCCATGATTTCGCGCGCTGGTATGGGCAGGAAGACACCAAAACGATTGAATCGACCGGCAGCTACCAGGTGACCTACACCGAGCAGCCGGATTCCATACCAGTCTATCTGAAACAGACTGACGTCCTGATCCTCGCCAACAATCAGCCCGTCGGCGCAAAAAGCCAGGCCGCCATTACGAAATTTGTGGAGAAAGGGAAGGGACTGCTGTTGCTGCACGCAGCCGTATGGTACAACTGGGAGGACTGGCCTGCATATAATCTCAACTATGTGGGCGGCGGCAGCAAGAGCCATGAAAAGCTTCAGGAAATCAAAAACTTTGTCGTTAATCCCGGCCATCCGATCACACAAGGCGTTCCGGCAAAATTCGAGTTTGTCGATGAGTTGTACAGGCTCGTGCCAGACCCCACAGCAAAAGGTATTGAAGTATTGGTCATTGGCCAATCTAAGGAAACCGACGCGGTTTATCCAGGCGTATTCACGGTGAAGCACAAGAAGGCAAAAATAGCTGGAATTACAACGGGCCACGATGAGCACAGTCATCAGCATGAAGCGTACCGGACCTTATTACTCAACGCGCTCAAATGGGTTACGAACTAAACAAATGGTATCATCAATCAATAGATTAAACACATGTCAAAAATCACAGTCGTTATCGTCGGTATGGGATTTGGAAAAGAATTTATCCCTATTTATCAGAAACATCCCAACATCAAAGCAGTAGGCATTTGCACCCGTAATCAAAATACCCTTGATGAACTCAAGACCAAGTTCAACCTGGATGAGGACTTGGTCTTTACCGATTTCGAGGAGGTCGTTAAGCGAGCAGATGTCGATGCCATCCATATCGTCACACCCGTACCCGAACACGCACGCATGACCTTGGCATCATTGAATGCAAATAAGCATACGGCCTGTACCATCCCGATGGCCATGACGGTGGAAGATTGCAAAGCGATTGTCGACGCCAAGCGCAGGGCAGGGAAGGTGTACATGATGATGGAGACCGCCCTGTATACCCGCGAATTCCTGTACGGGCTCAAGCTCGCCGAAACCGGACAGCTGGGTAAGATCCAGTTTGTGCGCGGATCGCACATCCAGGACATGAGCATGGAAGGCTGGGCCGACTATTGGAAGGGTTATCCGCCCATGTTGAATGGCACACACGCCATATCGCCTTTGTTGCGCATCAACAATACCATCGCCGAATCGGTGGTTTGCCACGGATCGGGTCGGTTATCCGATGATCTGGCCAGCCGCTATAATGCCCCCTATGCGGTGGAGACCGCTACATTCAAGCTCCGCGGCACCGATGTGGTTGCCGAAGCCACCCGTTCGCTGTTTGACGTGGTGCGGCAATACCGCGAAAGCTATGATGTATACGGCACCAAGATGTCCTTCGAATGGGAGCAATTGCAGGATGAGGAACACGTGGTGTTCGATGGCGGTGAAAATGCTAAACGCATTGACGTGCCCGATACCGATGAGCTGCTGATTCCCGAAATAGCGGATTTCACCAAGCGCGAAAAGATCGACGACCCCAACCACGTGTCCTTCCTACAGGGAGCCGGTCATGGCGGGTCGCACCCCCACTTGGTACAGGAGTTTGTCGCTGCGATTGTAGAAGGCCGGAATTCCGCGGTGGATGCCGCGTTGGCGGCCAATTACACCTGCGCGGGGATCTGCGCACATGAGTCGGCCATGAAAGGCGGTATCCGGGTCGATGTGCCGAGTTTCGAACAATAAATGAGTTGGTGATGAAGATAGGAATAAGCACGTTTGTTTGGGTTTCGCCGTTTGCTACCGCGGCCTTCGATATCTTGCGTAAGGCCAAAGACATTGGCTACGACGTTATTGAAATCGCCGTAGAAGACCGAAGTCTGATCGATTGGGCTGCGCTGAAAAAAACGTGCCGCGACCTGGACTTAGCCGTCACCGTTAGCGGTGCTTTCGGGATGGATCGGGATATTGCACACGAACAGCCCGAAATCAGGGCAAACGGGCTTTCCTATATCGTTGACTGCCTGGAAATCGCCAACGAACTGGAAAGCCCGGTCTTCGGCGGTCCGCTTTATTCAGCCGTGGGCAAAACCCGACTGGTGTCTGCCGATCAGAAAAAGCAGGAGCGGCAGTGGTGTCTGGACAATCTTCACCAGGCCGCTCAGCGAGCGGAGGCTTTGGGGGTCACCTTGGCGCTGGAGCCGCTAAATCGATTTGAAACGGATATGATCAACACCGTCGATCAAGCCATTTCCCTGGTAGATGAGGTCAGCAGCCCATACTTGAAGATCTTGTTAGATACCTTCCATAGCAACATCGAAGAGAAGGATATCCCTGCCAGTATCATAAAGCTAGGCGATCGGCTGGTTCATGTCCAAGCCAATGAGAATGATCGCGGCACACCGGGCACAGGCCATCTCGATTGGGCAGGCATCCGTGCAGCGCTCGATACGATCGATTACCAGGGGAGTCTGGTCATCGAAACATTCGGGGCGCCATCCAAAGAACTGGCGAGAGCCGCCAGTATCTGGCGGCCATTGGCTGGCAGTGCGGATGAGCTCGCCACAGAAGGCTTTGCTTTTTTAAATAAAACGTTTTGCAAATGAAGAAGTTGGTTTTCAAGGCCGATTTTGCATGAGCTTGAACGTCGAAGGGGGACACTGAAATCAAGGATACTAGATGAATAACTAATTATAAAACAGGATTATATATGAAAAGGAGAAAATTTATTCAGACAGTGAATGCGGGGATTGCAACCAGCCTGCTATCCAAAACCGCCATTGCCGGCATCCTTACAGATGCGGGGGGTGGAGGGCGCCTACAAGAAGAACTGGCCTACCATACCATCAAATCGGTGACATTCGGCGATGTCAGGCTGCAATACCCTCGCTTCGTCGGCAAAAATGCACGGCTGGATGTGCATGGGTTCGGGCCGCGGATAGAGATCTGCACCATCACCACCGATAAGGGTGCCCAGGGCTGGGCTTCCTTGCGGGGCGGCCGGGGAGAGGCGCAACGCCTCGTTCCCGAGTTGGTCGGAAAGAAACTGGCAGACGTATTCGCCGTCGCCGTCGGCATCAAAGACGATCGGTACCTTCCGTTCGACATTGCCCTGCATGACCTCGCGGGCGTAGTCTTAAACAAGCCCGTATATGCCCTGTTGGGTCGCGAGACCCCACATACGGCGCCGTATTACAGCGGTATGATCTATTTCGACGACCTGGAGCCCGCCCACGCACCCGGCGGCATTGATAAGGTGCTGGCGAACTGCCGCTATGATTACGAATACGGTTACCGCCAATTCAAACTGAAAATAGGAAGAGGGCACCGTTGGATGGCGCAAAAAGAAGGGCTCGCCCGCGACATCGAAGTGACCAAGCAGGTGGCAAAGGCATTTCCGGACTGCGATATACTCGTGGATGGCAACAACGGCTTCACCGTAAGCGAATTTACCAGCTACCTCGACGGGATCGGCGGTATCCCCCTTTTCTGGATCGAGGAACCCTTTCATGAAACGGTTGAAGATTACCGGAAGCTGCGGGACTGGATGGCAAAGACCAACGTCAAGAGCCTGATCGCTGATGGCGAGGCAGACCCCGATCCCGCCTTGTTAGACGAACTCATGCGAGAGCAACTGATGGACGTACACATCAGCGATATCGAAGGCCTGGGCTTTACGAATTGGCGCAAGCTCATGCCGCAGTTAGTACAGTACAAGGTACAAGCATCGCCGCACGCCTGGGGCTCGCTGCTGAAGTCGTACTACACCGCCCATTTAACCGGCGGGCTGGGCAACACCGTGACGATAGAAGGCGTTACCAGCACTTCTGACGATGTAGATCTCAGTGGATACACCGTGGTAGATGGAAAACTGATTCCACCCGCCACACCGGGTTTCGGTTTGAAACTATTGCGATAGCATATCGCTAATACCCTTGGCAGCCGATCCAACCAAGTTGACGCTACCAAGGTCGATTAATGCCATTATAAACGTTTAAAACAAAACAAATTATGAACAAAGCATTACTAGTATCATTGCTATGGTGTGTTGGACTATCCATAGCGATGGCCCAGACGCGCCCGATCAGCGGGACGGTCAGGGATGCGGCGGGGCAAACACCCATCGGCGGCGCCACGATCAGGGCATTGGGCAGCCAGCAGACCACTTCGAGTTCGCCGGACGGCACGTTTTCCATTGAGGTGGCATCAGCGGGCGATTCCTTGATGGTGTCGTTTATCGGTTACGACCAAGCCACCGTGGCGGTGAGCGCCACGAGCAACAATGTGGTGGTCGATCTTACCACCTCAGCGGAATCATTGGAAGAAGTGGTGGTCACGGGGTTTGGTATGGAGCAGAAGAAAGAGACGTTAACAGGAGCTATTTCTACCGTTACCGCAGATGACATCAACCGATCCTTGGCTTCGACTACCTCGGGAGCCTTGGTCGGGAAGATTCCGGGGCTGAACTTCCGGCAGACCGACGGCCGGCCGGGGTCATCCACCAATATCCAGATCCGTAACATGGGTAGCCCCCTATACGTCATCGACGGTGTACAGAAGGATGCCGGTCAGTTTAATAATCTGGACTTCAATGACATTGAATCCGTTACCATTCTGAAGGACGCATCTGCGGCTATTTACGGTGTACGGGCGGCAAATGGTGTCGTAGTTGTCACGACCAAACGGGGTAAACGCAATACCAAGAATATCATCAGTTTGACATCAAACTACGGTTTTCAAAACTTATCTGCGTTTCCAAAGCCTGCGGATGCGGTGACCTACGTGGAGAGCTATATCCAATCCGAAACCGTGCAAGGGGTCGACTACACCTACGATGCAGATGACTTGGCGAAATGGCGGCAAGGCACGGAGAAGGGCTATGTACCTTTTGATTGGTACGATTACATTTGGGAGACCTCTCCCCAGGTTTACGTCAACGCCAACGTATCCGGCGGATCCGACAAGATCAACTACTATTTCAGTTTGGGTCACCTCAACCAGAATGACGTCATTGTGAACTATGGGGGGTTCAAACGGACGAACGTGCAGATGAACATCACCGCTCAGATTTCTGATCGCTTCCGAGTGGGGGCAAATTACAATGCCCGGCATGAATATCGGCGAAATCCTGGTGTACCCGGGGGAGACGACTTGTGGTTGCCGCGCTTCGGCACATACCGTAATCTGCCGACAAAACGTCCGTTTGCAAACGACAACCCCGATTATCCTGCGCTGACTTCCACAGACCCCGGCACCAACTTTGGGTGGTTGAACTACGAGCTATCCGGCGAACGGACGGAGACCTGGCGGGTTAGCCAGCTTAACTTTGACGCGGAGTATGACATTATCGACGGATTGAAAGCCAAGGCATTGGTAGGTTATTATTTTGCCAACCAGCGGATGGATAATCATGAGTTCACGTATAAGCTGTACAGATACGATGAAGCCACGGATACGTACGAAGTTGATTTCGAAAACAACAACCCTTGGCGTGAGCGCCGTATGGGCCACGTGGAAGAAATGACTTCGAATGTGCAATTGAATTATAACAAGTCATTCGGATCACATAATCTCGCAGTGATTGGCGGTGTAGAGAGTATTCTTCGTAAAACGCCTACTACGTGGGTACACTCTATTCCAACAGCCAACTCATTGACGCTAATTGACTATGAGACCATGGATACCTATGATGATGAGGGAGAAAATCCACAGGCACGGCTGGGATACATCGGTAAAGTCAACTACGATTATGATGGAAAATACCTTCTTGAATTACTGGGCCGCTACGATGGCTCCTGGAAATTTCCCACCGACGACCGTTGGGGATTTTTCCCTGCGGCATCCGCGGGATGGCGGATTTCTCAGGAATCGTTTTGGCAAGATAGCAAGATAGGTCAAGTGGTCAACGATTTGAAGATCAGAGGATCGTTCGGTTTGGTTGGGGACGACAATACGGCCGGGTATAATCCTTTTGACTACATGAGTGGCTACAACTATAAAAGATACAGAAATGCCGCCGGTGATTGGGTGAACGTCGCGTCATCGGTAATTGATGGCGCATATGTAGTAGGCACGCAGCCTCGTGGGCTTCCGGTTACCACGCTATCTTGGTTACGTGCTGAGATGGCCAATATCGGCATCGATGCCGCGTTCCTCCGCAACCGGCTGACGACAACGATTGAGCTCTTCCAACGTAAACGTACAGGCCTTCCAGCGGCACGATATGATGTGTTATTGCCTACGGAAGTTGGCTTTGGGCTACCCAATGAGAACCTGAATTCCGATATGCATCGTGGTTACGAAGCGGTGGTGCGTTGGGGTGACCGTGCGGGCGAATTCAATTATTCACTGGCAGGTAACGTCACGTTTTCCCGTTTTTATGATTGGGATCGTTACAAGCCACGCTTTAGCAATTCCTGGGATGTATACCGAGGCTCGATTGTGCAGCGGTATGGTTACCTGAACTGGGGGTTGCAGTCTGATGGGCAATTCCAAAGTTGGGAAGAGATCGCCAGTTGGCCGATCGACAACGACCGCGAGGGTAACCGCACACTGCGCCCAGGAGATGTCAAGTATAAGGACCTCAACGGCGACGGGGTAATCAATGGACTGGATGAGCGTCCGATCGGGTATCGCCAGGATGCTACACCCGCCCTGAACTTCGGACTAAATTTTGCCTTTGCGTACAAAGGGTTTGATTTGGCGCTGGACTTCTCCGGCGGTGGCATGTACACCTTCTACAAGGAGAATGAAATGCGCACGCCCTTCCAAAACGGGGGTAACATTCCGCAGTACTATGCGGATGATGCTTGGCAGCTTTCTGATATCTGGGATGCCAACAGTGAGTTGATTCCGGGTAAATACCCCATGCTCTTGATCGGTAACGGCGCACACAGCAACTACTGGAATAGCGATTTCTGGAAGCAGAAGATCCGGTATATCAAACTTCGCAATGTGGACTTTGGCTATTCATTGCCTTCTCGGATACTGGAACCGCTTTCGATTACGGGTGTCCGGGTATATTTTTCGGGCCAAAACCTGCTTACACTCACCAACCTGATTGGCATTGACCCGGAAACGCAGGACACCAACGGATTGGGTTATCCGACGATGCGGATTTTCAATTTTGGTTTGAATGTGCAGTTCTAGTACTTTGCGATTTAGTTAATGTAAAAAAAAGAATTATGAAAAAGTCAAGCATATCAATATTCAAGGTGTTGGTGTTGGCGGGCGGGATTACCTGCATCAGCAGCTGTTCGGACTTCCTTGAACGCCAGCCCGACACGATCATGACCGATGACCAAATTTTCGGTGACGAGGTAATGATCCGTTCGGTATTGGCCAACTATTACGGTCGGGTGAGCTGGGGGCAACATATCGGCGACGACTACCAGTACACGATACTGGATGAGGCCGGAAAGTCTGATGGTGGACCGGATAATATCCAGAATTATGGAAACGAATTGTGGCGGGTTTACGATTATACGCTAATACGTGATGTTAACCAATTTTTACAAGGCCTGCGTGAGACCACCGCACTTGGTGATGAAGAAAAACAGGTATACGAAGCGGAAGCCAGGTTCCTCCGTGCCTGGACCTATTTCAATATGGCCAGGGGACTGGGCGGAATGCCGATTGTAGGTGATGAGGTATTTGAATACGAAAGTGGTATGGATATCACTACCCTGCAATACCCGCGTTCTACGGAAGCCGGTATATATGACTACATCATCGCCGAGTGCGAAGCGATTTCAACCCTGGCATCTGACGAAACGAACGCCCATTCCGCCCGTGCTAACAAGTGGGCGGCCTTAATGCTGAAAGCGCGGGCAGCGATTTATGCGGGGTCATTAGCGAATTACAACAACAAGATGCCAAATCCCATTCGTACTGCCGGTGGGGAAGTAGGGATTCCAGCTGATCGTGCTGCGGGATATTACGAACAAGCCCTGGCCGCAGCACAGGACGTGATCGCCAACAGTCCGTATGGGTTGCAGTTAAACAAGCCGGACGATCTGGAGCGTAATTTCTACGAAACATTAAGCATAAAAGAGAACAACACCGAGGTCATTTGGGCACAGGACCGTATCTATCCCGGTACCAATCAACAGACGGCTTTTACAACGAGAAACATTCCCGGTTCGCACGCGGAGGATATCGACCGCGCGTATGGAGGTCCGATTCTTAATTTGGTGGAGGATTTCGAATACACGGACGATCGGAATGGAGATATTCATATTCGAGATAATCAGGGTAACTATATCTTCTACGACAATCCACTAGATGCCTTCGCGAATAAGGATGCGCGGTTAGGCGGCACCGTGATCCTACCAAATGCGTTGTTCAAAGGAACACCGGTGGAGCTGCAAGCAGGCCAGAAAGTATGGAACAACGGCGCTTGGCAAACCATTCTCGGTCAGCCTGGCGAGCGGGATACCGGGGGGCGTCTGGTGACCGCTGCAAATGGACCAACCCGCACCAATGACCAATATATTAATAAAACAGGCTTTTTCTTCCGTAAGTTTCTGGATGAAGCCGCGGGGGCCTCTACCCGTGGCCGTAACAGCGAGATGTGGTTTCCCCGGTTCCGGTTTGCCGAGGCGGTGCTGATCGCTGCGGAGGCGGCCATGGAGTTAGGTCAACAGCCGGTGGCCGTTGGCTACATCAACCAGGTCCGTGAGCGCGCAGGTATCCAGCCCCTAAGTTCAGTGACGTTGGACGATATCATTCAGGAGCGGCGCGTAGAGTTTGCCTTTGAAAACCACCGGTATTGGGATTTGAAGCGGTGGCGCAAGGCACATCTGGTGTGGAACGGTGTAGCTAATAGTCCAACGGCTCAGCAATACGCCTTGTTTCCTTATCTGGTAGTTGCTCCGGGGACACCGAACGATGGTAAGTACGTGTTCGATAGGCTTGTATTCAGTAACTCGTTGCACCCTCGCTTATTTGAACTGCGGAATTACTATAATTTCATCGACTTAGCTTGGCAGAATGCAAACCCCAAGATTGTATTGAATCCGTTTCAATAAACGTTATGATTACGACCATGAGAAGATATTTAAATTTGTTATTGCTTCCCGCGATAGTTGCGGTTGGCAGTTGTGGACTTGACAACTACGATGCGCCCGAATCCAAGTTATACGGTAGGGTGGTATACAATGGCGAACCCGTAGGGGTGAAAGGCACGCAGGAAGCGGTGCAGCTACAGCTCTACCAGGATGGATACGAATTGCGGAATCCGATCCAGGTTTTTGTCAAGCAGGACGGCACGTTCGAGGCCACGCTATTCGACGGCGAGTACAAACTGGTGACCCGGGATAACAATGGCCCCTGGGTGAATAATCGGGACACCACGATCGTCAACGTTAACGGTACAGCGAATGTCGATGTAGAAGTCACACCGTTTTATACCCTTTCAAACGTGTCGTTGTCCTTGAATGGCAATAACATGGATGCATCCTTCCAAATCAATCAATTGGTTGACGATGCTTCCATTGATTATGCGATGATATTGGTAAGCAAGACGGCATTTGTGGACGATGTGGTATACATCGTCAGGCAGGACCTGAACGAAGCCGAAGCCGGGTCTGCGATAACCCAATCGCTGGACCTGTCTGGCAACAGTGATTTCAACGCCGGATCGGAGTTATTTGCTCGGGTAGGCGTGCGGCCCGTAGGCAAAGACCAAGCGATTTATTCGCAGGTGGTGAAGTTGCGGTAAATAAGTTGGTGCCTTGAGCAAGTAACCGCTATCGTCTTTTGGATGGTAGCGGTTATTTTATTTTATACGATGTTGTACAAAAGGATTAATAATCGTCAGTTTCTTTTCGATTAGTTGATTGTCCTGCAAATCCTCAGAATATAATTTTTGGCATCCTGCATTTAGTGCAGCACTGAGGATGAGGCTGTCGTAAAAAGAAAACCCATAGCGTTCGGCTATTTTGGTTGCCCCTTCGATGGTTTCTTGCGTGTTTATGATAAGTGTATTGTTATTGCAGCATTCACGCACCACAGCTGCCGCCACTTTATAGGTTAGCTTCAATTTTTTGGTAGCGATATTGCAAAGTTCAGTAAGCACCTGGGTGCTGATGTAGGAATTCGTTTCCGCGATCAGTTTGCGTGCAATGATTTGTTTTTCCGGTTCAGTAGATGAATAGGAATAGATAATAATATTGGTGTCAAGAAAAACCTTATCGCTCATTGGCTTCGTCCCTGTCAAACCAGAGGCCCCGGGTGTCAATAGTCAAGGCTTGGAACGAGGCCTTTTTGGGAGTTGAAGTCCCTCCAATTGCCTTTTTATTCTCTTTCCGCAGCCGAATCACTTTCAATTTTTCCAAGTCTTTCAAGAGGTTGAAAGCGTGGTCATTCAAGATATCTAATGTCACCGTTTTCATGATAATACAAAGATAGTAATAATTTCCTATCTTCGTTTCGATTATCAATTTCTCAAGTTGCATGCACAAAATAGAGGTGAGTATAAAAGCTTTCTGGCTGTCGATGGCTTTTTTGATAGTCGGATTAACGGGTACTGCATTAGGACAAGATGCCAATACATCCTCCACCTACCAAACCAAGGAAAACATCAATTACCGGCCCGACAGTACGGACGCCTACATCCGCGAACGCTGTGTGCTGGATGTATATTACCCGAACAACAGCAAGGATTTCCCTACAGTGGTGTGGTTCCACGGTGGAGGCATCACGGGCGGGGAGAAATTCATACCTGCGGAACTGCAAAAGCAGGGCATCGCCGTGGTGGGAGTCAACTACCGGCTGAGTCCGAAAGTCAAAAACCCGGCATATATAGACGACGCCGCGGCTGCGATTGCCTGGGTATTCAAACACATCAGTGAGTACGGGGGCGATCCCAGCAAAATCTACATCGCCGGGCATTCGGCAGGCGGGTACCTGATCGCCATGGTCGGGTTGGATAAATCGTGGTTGCAGCGATATGATGTGGATGCCGACCAGGTAGCGGGCATCATCGATTTCAGCGGGCATGCGATCACGCACATGACCATTCGCGCTGAGCGGGGCATTAAAGATACGCAACCCATCGTGGATGAGTATGCACCGCTGTATCATGTCCGCGCTGACGCGCCTATGCTGGTGCTCGTGTCGGGCGATCGCGAACAGGAAATGCTGGGCAGGTATGAAGAAACGGCCTATTTCTACCGGATGATGAAGGTAGCCGGCCACAAAAAGACCTACCTCTACGAGCTGGATGGTTTTGATCACGGGGCGATGGCCGCGCCGGGCTTCCATATTTTACTTCATCATGTCAAGGCATCGGAATAATCAAGTACCGCGTATGAAACGGAGTTTATTACTAACCTTGGTCTTCATTCAACTGTCCTTGGCAGCTGCCATCGCGCAGGAGTTGAAACATAGCAATCCCCTTAGTGTCGCTTTTGGCGACCCTTATGTCATCTATGATGAGGCCACTGAACGGTACTATATGTACGGCACCGGCGGCGGAGCCAAGAACGGTTTTGCGGCATATTCCGCTACCGATCTGGCGAACTGGAAGAACGAAGGCCAGGTTTATCGTGCCAGCAACGAAAATGGCTGGAGTGATTCCACGGCCGCATGGGGTGGAGCATACTGGGCACCTGAAGTGTATGCGCATAACGGTAAGTTTTTTATGTTCTACAGCGCGCAATGGAAAGACAATCCGGGTAAGGAATTGGAAAATTTTCGCATTGGCGTAGCGGTGTCCGACAAGCCTACGGGTCCATTCCGTGATTTGCACGATGGTCCGCTCTTCGATCCTGGATATCCCATTATCGATGCGAATGTCTATTTTGCAGAAGATGGCCGTGTGTACCTCTACTATTCCCGCTGCTGCTACAAGCACGCCGTGGAGAGTGAGGTGGCTAATTGGGCGCGGCAGAAGGGGTGGTTTGACGAAATCGAGGAAAGCTGGGTGTATGGGGTGGAGCTAAAGCCGGATTTTTCGGGAACCATCGGTGAACCGGTCTTGCTGTTGCGTCCGCCCGTCACGATGGACGACGCCCAGGCGGAGTGGGAAAGCCGATCGGTCACCAGCCAGGAGGTCAATCGACGCTGGACGGAAGGTTCGTTTACCTTCAAGCACGGCGACACGTATTACATGATGTATTCGGCGAATCATTTCGCTGGGGAGAACTATGCCGTGGGTTATGCCACTGCCAAGGATCCCCTTGGGCCATACACCAAGGCGGCAAACAATCCGGTGCTGGAGAAAAATACAGCAAACGGAGGAGAGGTGACGGGCACCGGCCACAACAGCGTGGTGTTCCTGCCGGATGGCCGCATGCTGTGCGTATACCATGGGCGCACCAAAAAGACAGGCGATGATCGGATGGTTTTCATCGACGAGATGAGCATCGATACCGGCGGTGTGCTGAAAGTGCATGACCCGACTACCCGATAGTGGATTAGATATCGACCCAAATTATACCTTTACATTCCCTAATATATTCTATTAGCTGAATAAAAGTGCTAAGAATAATCAAAAAATCACGCACTAAAGGATAATCCATTCAATTTTCCCATAAAATAGACCTTATTGTTGTTACGATTTAAGTAATTTGCTGATTTATTGAAAAATTTTATTAAAAAAAGCAGAAATATTATTGTTTTTTTAATAATAGTATTATTTTCGTGACATCGAATCGCTTCCTGCCTGAGAGCATGTAGGACATGAACACACAACATCGTTTGGCGTTTACCGCCCAGTAAAGCTAAAACGTTTTGACGGCCTACTTGAATCTTGATAGCAGCGGAAATTCTGGTATTAACAAATCAAATGTAACATGATGAAAAGAACCTTATGCTTTTTCATGCTGTGGTTGCTGATCGTGCCGTTGGTATCGGCGCAGCTACGGCCGATTAAGGGTCGGGTGGTCGATGGAACCACTAACGCACCCATTGCTGGAGCCACCATTCGTCTGGAAGGCGGGCAACAGACTACATCCAGTGGAGATGATGGCAGTTTCACGCTGGAAATACCAGCAACGGGGGCGACGCTCTTGGTGACTTCTGTGGGCTACGGCAATGCGAGCCAAACAGTAGGGGCGGATGACAACGATGTCGTAGTGCAGTTGTCGGCCAGCGCGGATGAGCTGCAGGAAGTAGTGGTGACGGCCCTCGGTATCGAGCGCAAATCCAAGAGCCTCACGTACTCCACCCAAGTGGTGAAGGGTGATGAGATCACGCGGGTGAAAGATGCCAACCCGATGAATAACCTGACGGGCAAGGTGTCGGGTCTGCAGATCAACCGGAGCTCCTCGGGTATTGGCGGATCGGTCAATATCATTCTCCGCGGATTTAAGTCCAACCGCAACAACCAACCGTTATACGTAATAGACGGTTTGCCCATCACCAACACGGCGGGTAGTGGCTCCGAAGGCCCGTTTGGTGGGGGTACCGATAGAGGGGATATCCTCAGTACCCTGAATGCTGACGATATCGCCAGCATCAACGTGTTGAAAGGGGCTTCTGCCTCGGCGCTATATGGCAGCCAGGGCGCCAACGGAGCCATCATGATCACCACCAAGAAAGGCGCTGCCGGGCGCACACGCATCGACATATCCAGCGGCGTGACGATGGACCAAGCCTTTTATTTGCCGGAATTGCAATACAGTTACGGGCAGTCAACGCCCGATAGTGAGGAAAGCTGGGGAGCGCCGGGGACATTTTCTGACCCGGTGGACGGGTTTCTCAATACCGGTACGACCTTTATCAATTCAGTGAGTTTCAGCGGCGGTACTGAACGGATACAGAATTACTTCTCCTATGGCAATACCACTAATAAGGGCATCTTGCCTACCAATACGTTCGGCCAGCATACGGCTACTTTCCGCAACTCTACCAACTTCTTTGACAATAGGCTTTCTTTTGATGGGAGCCTGATGTACTCCCGCCAGCAGATACACAACCGCCCCGCATCGGGCTTGTACTTCGGTCCGCTTAGCGGGTTGTATATGTTCCCCCGTGGTCAGGATTTTGATCAGTATAACGCATTTGAATATTATTCGGAAGCGCGTAACCTGAACCTGCAGAATTGGTGGAACATCAACGCGGATGCCGGCCTGACCGGAACGCATCACCAGCAAAATCCCTATTGGATTTTGCACCGGAACCCCACCGATCAGGATCGCGACAATGTGATCGGACAGGCGCAATTGCGCTTGAGCCTGACGGACTGGCTGACGGTAAGTGCGCGGGGTACCCTCAATAAACGCTGGGATCATTGGGAGCGCCGGACCTACGCCGGTACCCAAGGGGTACTATCTGGTGAGGTTATCGATGGGGTGCTCGCCGATAATGGGCGGTTTCAGTTAGACAACAATGAAAGCACGGCACTTTATGGCGATGTGCTGTTTTCCGGCAATAAGCAATTTGCGGATCAATGGGATTTGAATTTTACGGCGGGCGCTTCCATCAATGATGTCCGCGAAAGCGGATGGAACCTTGACCAGCGAAAACTGGCCATCGCGAATATCTTTTTGCTGAGCAATATCTACCGCAATGCGCCCATGAATGTGCTGAATGAAACGGCAACAACTCGCCAGATCCAGTCGCTGTTCGCGTCAGCCAATCTCGGTTATCAGGAAAAGGTGTACCTTGACGTAACGGCAAGAAACGACTGGGCTTCCACATTGGCCAATACGCCGCAGGAAGAACAGGGTTATTTCTACTGGTCGGCAGGACTCACCACCATCCTGTCGGAGTTGATGGATCTCCCTTCTTTTATTACGTACAGTAAGCTTCGGTTTTCGTTGGCCGAGGTGGGCAACGACGTGGCTGTATATGCCACCATGCCTACCAATACGCTGAGTACGGGGACGCTCACTTCCAATGTCTCTGGCTCTTACATGGGGCTGCCACTGAAACCGGAAATAAGCCGCAGCTACGAATTGGGCTATGAAGGCCGTTTTTGGGACGACCGGGTGAACCTCGATGTGGCACTCTATAAAACGAACACCAAAGACCAGTATTTCTCCTACCAAGGTCCGGTAGGCGTGGTGTTTACCACCGTATTCCTGAATGCCGGAAATGTGGAGAATAAGGGGATCGAAGCGGCCCTCGGTGTGGATGTGGCCAAATCGGATAAATTTACCTGGAATACGGGCGTCAACTTTACCCTCAATCGCAACAAAATACTCGAATTGGCCCCTAATCTGGGCGATCGTTATGCCATCGGCGGGAATTTCAATGTGCTGCGCCTCGGAGGGTCTTTTGGGGATTTTTGGGCCAAGACCTTCCTCCGGGATGAAAACGGCGTCATTGTGGTCGATGATGAAGGGCGCCCGCAGGGCGGACCGGATGGATATATCGGCAACAACAATCCCAAATCCCTTATCGGGTGGAACAACACGTTTAGTTATGGCGATTTTGGCCTAAGCATGACGATCGACGGGCGCTTCGGCGGGCAGGTGATCAGCATTACACAGGGTTACCTGAATTCCTTCGGAACAAGCCTGGAGAGTGCCCAGGCACGTGATAACGATGGCGTGGATGTCCCTGCGGTGAAGGCAGACGGAACGCCATGGTCCGGGTTGCTGCCGGCACAGGCCTACTACGGTGCCATTGGCAACCGCGATGGTATCATCGAGGGGCAAATTTACGATGCCACGAATATCCGCCTGCGCGAAGTGTCGCTCAGTTATAAGCTGCCGATCCGATGGTCGGGTATTCAACAGGCGAGCATCAGTCTCACCGGCCGGAACCTGTTTTTCTTCAGGAATGATGCACCCTACGATCCCGAATTGAATACGACGACAGGGGTAGGCGGACAGGGCTATGATATTTTCGGCCTTCCAACCACCCGCAGCTATGGTTTGAATCTAAAGGTATCCTTTTAATTGCTAAGCATCATGACATCTCATATCAACATCAAAAAATCCGGACGGTTACTGTTGCTGCTTCCGGTCTTGCTGACAGCGTTGGGCTGCACAAAAAACTTTATGGATTTAAATACCAGTCCGGTCGGGGTAACCGATGAAGAGGCCAATGGCGACTATGCACTGATCGCGTCGTTCTTGTCTCAGGCGCAGCGCGATATCATACCCGAAGACGTGGGCGAATACCAGCTGGCCAACAACCTATGCAGCGATGTGTATAGCGGCTATTTCGGTGCCCAAGCGCCATTCGTGGGCAACGCAAACAACCTGACTTACAGCTTGGTCGAAGGCTGGTATCAGGCGATCTGGTCAGATCGATACATCAAGGCGATGAATCCGCTGCACCGGGTGATCGAGCTAACGCGTCAAAATGAACAGTTGCAAGACATCTTCGCCTTTTCATTGGTGCTGAAGGTGGCTGCCATGCACCGTACCAGCGATAAGGTTGGACCGCTGATCTACAGCCGCTATAATCAGCCCGACGAAAGTGGGGCTATCGCTTACGATCCGATGCCCGAACTGTACAATAATTTTTTCATGGACCTCGATACGGCATGTAATATCCTCAGTAGTAAACAAGGAGAACCGACGTCATCGGCCATGAGCAAGTCTGACCTGGCCTATACCGGTGATAATTATGCGCGGTGGTTGAAATTTGCCAATACGCTGCGCCTGCGCATGGCCCTCCGCTTGGCTTTTGTCGCGCCGGAAGTCGCGCAGCTGCAAGGCGAAAAAGCACTTGACCCTGCCAGTGGCGGATTGCTCGAAGAGGTGGCCGACAATTGCCTGATCCGGCTTAATGCCGACCACCCGCTTAACATCATCACCAGCTCGTGGAGCGATACGCGGATGGGTGCACCTGTGGAATCCGTCCTTGGTGGATATCACGACCCCCGATTGGGCAAATGGTTCCTCCCGGCGGTGGATCCCGCGGTAAACGGCCAGTACAAGGGTATCCGGTCGGGCGTCAATATCGATGCGAAGAGCCGTTATGACAACTATTCCAGGTTGGTGCCCCAGCCGCAGCGTATGCAGCTGATGGTGGCGCCCGAAAGCTGGTTCCTGAGGGCCGAAGCCGCTCTGCGCGGATGGGCTAATGCCGGTGATGCGAAAGCCAACTATGAAAAAGGTATTGATAAGTCATTCGAGATGTATGGCATCAGCGCCCAAGCGGCAGCCTATAAGGCTGACGCGGCTAGCAAGCCCATGCCGTATGTAGATCCTAAAGCCCTGAATCCCGGTGAAAATAATGTGGCTGCAGGATCCCCCTACCTCAGTACGATTACGATCAAATGGGATGACGCCGCTGCTAATGATCAGAAACTCGAACGCATCATCACGCAGAAATGGATCGCTATCTTCCCGGATGGGGATGAAGCATGGGCCGAATACCGCAGGACGGGTTATCCAATACTATTCCCGGTGGTGGTCAATTACAGTGGCGGCGTGATACCCACCATTCCCGGTGTACGAAGAATGCCTTATCCGCAGCGTGAATATAACAGTAATAGTACGGCGGTCGCCGCTGCCGTGGAGATGCTTGGGGGACCTGATAACGGGGGCACTCGCTTGTGGTGGGATGTTGAAGACAAGGCCTTTTAAGGAAATATAGCGATCGCCATTTGCAATTCCCGCTGGAAGTATGTAGTTTAACCGCATTTATGGATCAGAAGGCTCAATTTATCGAGAAGTTTAGATGTTCAAGAGAAAACGTTGAGGTAACATGAACGTCATATCTTTGGCATTAATTTGGCATCAGTGAACACGTTTTTATTTCAATAACTATAAATTTCAGTAATGAGCAAACCCACTTTATTGATTCTCGCGGCGGGGATGGCCAGCCGATACGGAAGTATGAAACAGATTGATCCCTTCGGACCAAATGGAGAAACCATTATCGATTATTCCATCTATGATGCGATCCGCGCCGGATTTGGCAAGGTGAGCTTCATCATCCGGGAAGAGTTCGCAGACAAGTTCAAAACGATTTTTGAGCCCAAGTTGGCTGGCAAGATCGAGACGGACTATGTGTACCAAAGTTATGACCTCAGTCCCTTTGGTATCGACAAACAGATTGAACGCTCGAAACCCTGGGGTACAGCTCATGCGGTGCTGTCGGCTCGTCATCAGGTAAATGAGCCGTTTTGCGTGATCAACGCGGATGACTTCTACGGGGCCGAAGCCTTCGAGAAAATGGCCGAATTCCTGAATGAAGAGGTGACAGACGATCAGTTTTCACTGATGGGTTACCAGATAGACAAGACGCTCTCCGAACACGGATCGGTATCCCGGGGTGTATGCAAGGTAGACGAAAACGGCAACATGACCGAAATCAACGAACGGCTGAAGGTGTATTTCAAGGAGGTAGATGGCGAGAAGCGCATTTTCTTCGAGGAAGATGGCGTAGAAACGGAGCTGCCAAGCAGCAGCCGCGTGTCGATGAACTTTTGGGGGTTCACGCCTGCTATTTTCAAGATCAGCGAAGAACTGTTCAAGGCGTTCGTACCCGCCAATGAAGCTAATCCGAAATCGGAATTCCTGATCCCTAAGGTCGCTGATGAGCTGATCAAGGCAGGCAAGGCCACGTTTAAGGTCATCCCGACGTCGCAGAAATGGTTTGGGGTCACTTATCCGGATGACAAACCCATCGTGCAGGATAACATCGCCCGGTTGGTCAATGACGGGGTGTATCCGGAGAAATTGTTTTAAAGGCATTGCCGCTAAATTAAAAAACCTCGTGGAATGAATCCACGAGGTTTTTTATTGCTGCACGGTGTCAACTATTTCTTATCGTTGTCTTTCACTTCCTCATACTCCACGTCGGTCACATCGTCTCCGGTGTTGGCCGATTGACCGGCATCACCTCCAGCCTGTCCAGCCGCTTCTTGAGATGCTTTGTACATGTCTTCGGAAGCCACGTTCCAAGCGTTTTGCAGTTCGGCTTGTGCCGCATCGATGGCCGCGAAATCCTTAGCCGCATAGGCGTCTTTCAATTTCTTCAAGCTGTCTTCGATCGGGGCCTTTTTGTCGCCGCCGATTTTGTCGCCGTATTCCTTCAGCTGCTTTTCGGTAGAGAAGATCAATGCATCTGCCGCATTCAGCTTGTCTATTTCTTCCTTCGCCTTTTTGTCGGTTTCAGCGTTGGCTTCTGCCTCTTGCTTCATCTTTTTGATCTCGTCATCGGTGAGGCCGGAGGAGGCTTCGATGCGTATCTTTTGCTCTTTACCGGTAGCCTTGTCTTTTGCCGATACGTGCAGGATGCCGTTGGCGTCGATGTCGAACGTTACTTCGATTTGCGGCACACCACGCGGTGCGGGCGGAAGGCCATCCAGGTGGAAACGTCCGATTGTGCGGTTTTGCGCAGCCATCGGCCGCTCACCTTGCAGGATGTGGATTTCTACCGAAGGCTGATTGTCCGAAGCGGTAGAGAACACCTCCGATTTCTTGGTCGGGATGGTCGTATTCGATTCGATCAGCTTGGTCATCACGCCGCCCATGGTTTCGATACCCAATGAAAGCGGGGTCACGTCCAGGAGCAATACATCTTTCACTTCGCCGGTTAATACACCACCTTGTATAGCGGCGCCCAAGGCAACCACCTCATCTGGGTTTACGCCCTTCGAAGGCTCCTTGCCGAAGAATTTCTTGACCGCCTCTTGGATCGCCGGGATACGGGTAGAACCGCCCACCAGGATGATTTCATCGATATCCGATGCGGAGTATCCCGCATTCTTCAAGGCCGATTTGCAAGGCTCGATGGTGCGCTTGATCAGGCTGTCGGCCAGTTGCTCGAATTTAGCACGGCTCAGTGTGCGTACCAAGTGTTTCGGACCGGTTTGGTCTGCCGTGATATACGGCAAGTTGATTTCAGTAGAAGACGAGCTCGAGAGCTCGATCTTGGCTTTTTCAGCAGCTTCTTTCAGCCGTTGCAATGCCATCGGATCCTTGCCCAGGTCGAAACCGTTGTTGTCGTTCTTAAACTCGTCATTCAACCAGTCGATAATAACCTGGTCAAAGTCGTCACCGCCCAGGTGCGTATCGCCGTCTGTCGATTTCACTTCGAATACGCCATCTCCCAGCTCCAATACCGACACGTCGTGCGTACCGCCACCGCAGTCAAACACGGCGATCTTCATGTCCCTGTTGGCTTTGTCCAATCCGTAAGCCAGCGCCGCGGCAGTCGGTTCGTTGATGATGCGCTTTACATTCAACCCTGCAATTTCACCAGCTTCCTTGGTGGCTTGACGCTGAGCGTCATTGAAGTAAGCGGGCACCGTAATAACGGCCTCCGATACCTCATGACCGAGGAAATCTTCAGCAGTCTTTTTCATCTTCTGCAAGATCATCGCAGAGATTTCCTGCGGCGTGTATTTCCGGTCGTCTATTTCTACGCGTGGGGTGTTGTTGTCGCCCTTTACTACCGTATAGGGTACACGTTCAACCTCTTTCCGGGCTTCGTCATAGGTGGTACCCATAAACCGCTTGATGGAGTATACGGTCTTCTGGGGGTTTGTGATGGCTTGGCGCTTAGCAGGGTCACCCACCTTGCGTTCACCATTCTCCACAAAAGCCACAATTGAGGGAGTGGTCCGTTTCCCTTCATTGTTTGTAATGACTACCGGCTCATTACCCTCCATCACAGCTACGCAAGAGTTGGTAGTTCCTAAGTCAATTCCAATAATTTTTGCCATATCGTTTATTCCTTATGCTACGTTGATGATAAATCGTTTGCTCTCATGAATGTACAAGCCTTGTGCCAATCGCTTTTGGGATGCCAATTATCCTGCGATAGCGGGAAATACGTCATTTACCCGTGACGGCACTATGACAATGTGTCATTTGTTGCTGACCTCCAGACTCGGGTTACCTTTTCCCATGTTCCTGCCTAGTCCTACCCAGCGCCTATCCGAATGCCCTTTTTACCCTATACTTTCCCGGTAGTTATCCGTTAAAACGCCGTCTTTTGGTGTTTTTACCGAAGTATGGTAGGATATCACAGGGATATGGCAGGAAGGAGGTATAACAAAACAAATTGCTTATTTTTACCTCATGAACATCGAACAACTGCGAGACTATTGCCTTGGTAAACCCGGCGTGACCGAAAGCTGCCCCTTCGGACCGGATGCCTTAGTGTTCAAGGTGGCTGGCAAGATGTTCCTGCTTACCGGCCTGGACAGCCAACCCTTGTCATTCAGCGCCAAATGTGATCCCGAATATGCATTGGAGCTCCGTGAGCGGCATCCCCATAGTGTGAAAGGCGCTTACCACATGAACAAACGCCACTGGAATGAGGTGGTATGCAATGGAGAACTGGATGACCCCGCGTTGCTTAGTTTGATAGACCATAGCTATGACCTGGTGGTGGCGGGGTTGCCGAAGAAAGATAGAGGGCTTCTCCATGGAGATGGATAAAGCAATAGCGCGTAACCGGCTGCTCTTGACGCCAGCCGAAAGGATACTGCGATGGGCTTATCTGGCCCTTCTTTTCTCAGCGTCCTTGACTTTTCTTTACCTGTTGGTATATACCGATTGGTATGAAAAGAAAGCTATCTCAGGAGATGTGATGCCGGAGATAGCCATCTATATACTCGCTCTTTTCATGCTGATATTGGGTGTTTATGCCATCGTTAAGTGGAAAAAGCTTGCCGAATGGACGGTAATACCATCCAGTATTGATGAGATGAAGAAAAAAGCGTTGCTTGATAAACTAGCACTATCTTATAATTGGAGACTTGAGCAAGACAGCACCGAGAATTGCTATCGGTATTTCTTCGGTAAGCGTTTTTTCGGCAGTTCCCACCGCATTACGGTTTTGGTGGCAGCTGATTTTTTTTATATCAATGTACTGGATTATTATAATCCTTTGGCGGCCATTGATTTCGGTACCAACAAACGATTGAAAAACAAAATCAAAGCAGAGATCGAAGGCGAACTGACCAAGATGTCCGTATCTGATGGCTTAACACTCTCAAAATAACGCAACCGTTTGCGTTTGTAAAATAGTTGTTAATACAAAGTTATTCTTTTAACATTGCTTCCAATACAACCTAACAGGTTGTCTAACCATTCATTATAAACGATATTCAATTGGTGAGGCGGTAACACAACGATCATGAACCAACGTACGGACTTGGTAAAGGAACTATTTGAACGCTATTATGTGCGGCTGTGCGAGTTTGCCTATCGCATCGTGGCATGCCGTGAATCCGCCAGGGATCTGGTACAGGACGCATTCGTGGTTTTGATGGAAAACCGGGAACGCATCGGACTGGAAGCAAACAGCATCAAAAGCTACCTTTACAGCACCGTGAAGCATGCGGCCCTCAATCGGGTCAGGCACCGGCATATCGCAGACCGTATCCACGGCCAGCACTTGCGGGAAGAAGCAGAAGAGGAAAAAATCACCCACGCCATGATTCATGCCGAAATCCTCGGCGAATTGTATGCTGCACTCGAAACCCTGCCCCAGGGTTGCGCCCAAGTATGCCGGATGGCTTATTTCGAAGGCAAGAAGAATCAGGAAATCGCCGATCTACTGGAAGTCAGCATCAATACCATCAAAACCCAGAAGCAACGGGCTGTTTTTCTGCTCAAAAGCAAACTTTCCCCCCAGTCATTCCTGCTGCTTGTAGCGTTGCTGATGCAATAAAAATTTCATTTTCTTTCACCCATTTTTGATGTTCATGTTCCTTAGTCATGAAGGCGGCACAATTTGCTATTTCAAGCCGTTTTTGATTTAGTAGGTAAAAATATGAATAAAACTATCATCCTACTTTCAGCAGTCGCTTTGTTGACCTACGAATCGCTGAAATCCAAAATGAGCAATCAGGATAAAAGGTTAACCCAATTGCTCACTGAAGCGTATGAAGAACTGATGGTTGATCGTGATAGTAAGCATCATTAAGGATGTAAGCGACATTTAAAAATATTTAATCTCGGGGCGATAATCCAGCCCATGTTTCAGATAAAAAAATTAGTAAATGTGTCTGGCTTTTTGTATTTGCCATACATCTACGCTATGGAAAGTAACAGACCAAACAGCAAACCGCCGAAACAGGATGACCGCCTATGGAAAGCCGTGCTGGAACACGTATTCCGTTATTTCCTGAGATTCTTCTTCCCGAATGCATCGGAAATATTCGATTTCAGCAAAGATTTTGTCTATTTGGATAAGGAACTGGACGAACTCTTCCCCGAGCACCGCAATAGTAGTAATAGGGGCGTGCGCTACGTCGATAAACTGGTGAAGGTATTCCTGAAAGATGGTGGCGAGCAATTTGTGCTCACGCATGTGGAAGTTCAGTCGCAGAAAGGGAAAGGGGAAAGATTCGAATCAATTCGCTATCTTTGAAGAAGAAACAGCAGAACTAGAAGGAAGGAGCACCGAAGCTATGGGAACAAAGGAGTATTTACTGGAAAGGGCTGAACGTCAAGGCATTGAAAAAGGCATTGAAAAAGGCATTGAAAAAGGCATTGAAAAAGGTGCCGAAGTTAAAAGCTATGAATTTGTTAAAAACCTAATTCAGAATACGGAGTTTGATGATGCCAAGATTGCGTCGTTAGCCGTAGTGCGGGAGCCCTTCGTCAAGAAAGTCCGCGCTGATTTAGCCAATAAGAAGAAATAGCGAAGTCGAGGCTGTCGCGTATTGATATTGAGCCATCCCCTATCGGATGGCTTTTTTCGTACACCTTTATCTGACTTATAATACGCTATTAAATCCTCGGTGAGCTCAACGCTGCTCTTGAAACCTTGCCACAGGGTTGGGCCCGGGTATGCCGGATGGCTTATGCAATAAAAATTTCATTTTCTTTCACCCATTTTTGATGTTCATGTTCCTTAGCTTATAAACACGGCTATTTGGCATGGAGCAAGAACATTTTGAAGTAGCAAGACTCATCTCAGGGTATATACAAGGTACGCTCAGCGAAGCCGATTTGGCCAAGCTGGAACAAATGGCTGTAACACATGAAGATATCCGCCAGTTGCTGGTGGAATACAGCGATGAAAGAGCGATCACCGAACGGTTAGCCGAGCTGGATAAGATTGACAAGGAGTCCGACTGGGAAAACGTACTCCGTAAGCTGGCCAAGAGGAAAAAAGGGTATGCCAAATGGATTGGGATGGCTGCTGCCGTATTGCTGCTAGCCATTACCACATGGTGGTTATTGCCGCCTGATCGGGCGGAAACGAACACCGTACCCGACAACCGCTATGGCCATGCCAACGACGTGCTCCCGGGCGGCAACAAGGCCATCCTGACATTGGCCGACGGCGAAGACCTGGTACTGGGAGATGACCTGGCAATGCGGCTGGCGGATGCACAGTCGGTGCTGGATATTCAGGGCGACCGGGTGTCCTACCGCTCCCAAGGGGATGTCGATGCCTCAGCAGCACCACAATATCACCAAATCACTGTGCCGGTAGGAGGCACATACCAGGTGGAGCTTTCCGACGGGACCCGGGTATGGCTCAATGCTAACTCCCACATGGTCTATCCTGCAGTTTTCGGTGCCTCGGAAAGAACGGTGAAGGTAGATGGAGAGGTGTATTTCGAAGTGGCGAAGGATAGCAGGCGACCGTTTATCGTTACCGTGGGCGATATGCAGGTGCAGGCCCTGGGTACTGCCTTTAATATCAATACCCACAACCAGTCTGGACAGACAAAGACCATCCTCACCGAAGGCAAAATACGCGTAAGTAATGGCAGGCAGGAGCAGGTAATCACGCCCGGCCAAGCGGTATTGGGCAATGGAGAAAAACTACGGGTAGAGCCGGCAGATATCGAGGAAGCGTTGGCCTGGAAAGATGGGTATTTTTATTTCGATCGGAAGACCATGCCCGAAATCTTGGATGAACTGGCGAGGTGGTACGGGGTGGAAGTGAAGGCGGCTGAATTGGGGAATAAACGGTACCACGGGGGAATCAAACGGAGCGCAACACTGGGAACGGTATGTGCCACGTTGAGCGATTTGAGCGGTAAGCGCTTTTCGATAACCGGGAAGACGCTCACGGTAAATTAACGGTCTCGCAAGAAAACAGGAGGTTTATGAGAACATAACAACACAACAACCGAAAAATGAGCCAAAAAAATCCGGAAGTAGTGACGTACTTCCGGATGAAACGATCAGGCCTTGTATAATCATGTATCAATAATTTAACTAACCCTAATCAATTCAAAGTTATGGATAAAAGTCCAAATGGCCAATACCTAGGTAGGTATCGATATGGCCATCACCTATTCAAAAAAATAGTTTTAACGATGAAACTAACGCTGATACTGGTGGGTGTGTTTTCGATGGCGGTGCAGGCCAGTACGCTCGCGCAGACGGTCAACTTGAATGCCAGGAATACCGCCATTGAATCCGTATTTAATGAAATCAAGAAACAGACGGGCTACCGGTTTATATACGAAGAGGGGCTGCTTTCCCAAGCGAAGAATGTAAACCTCAGGGCAAACAATGTGCAGTTGGCGGATGCGTTGCGGCAACTATTCGACGATCAACCGCTGACCTACCAGATACACGACGGGACGGTGGTGGTCAAACGGAAGCCCGCAACGACAACATCAATGGTGTATCGGCAGGAAACTGTCAAAGGCGTGGTGTATGATGAAGCGAGTACCCCGCTGGAGGGAGTGTCCGTACGAGTCGTAGGCAAACCGACCACCGCGATTACCAGCGCTGAAGGCGCATTTCAGATTATGGCGCTGAGGGGTGATAGCCTGGAGTTTTCGCATATCGGCTATGAGACCGTCAGGCACCTGGTAACCGGTGTTACACTTACGGTGAATATGCAGTTGAATGCAGACAATAGTCTAGAGGAAGTGGCAGTGGTCGCCTTCGGTACCCAGAAAAAAGTGAGCGTGGTCGGTTCGCAAGCTACCGTCCGGCCTTCGGAACTGAAGCAGCCGGTGCGGAACCTGACTAACGCGTTGGGTGGTCGCCTGGCAGGCCTGGTGTCTGTGCAACGAAGTGGTGAACCCGGCTTTGACGACGCGTCCATCTTTATCCGGGGAGTTTCTACCTTTAATAGTAGCCCGCGGACGCCACTAATGGTGGTTGATGGTGTGCCCGATAGGAGCATCAGTAATATTGATCCGGAAGATATCGAAAGTTTTACCATACTGAAAGATGCTTCTGCCACAGCGGTGTATGGTACCCGGGGTGCCAACGGGGTGATCATCGTGAATACTAAAAAAGGAAGGGACGGTAAGCCACTTATTACGGTGGAATATAATGAGGCCCGGACCAAATTTACCCAATTGCCGGAATTTATAGATGCGGTAGACTACATGAAGCTGTACAATGAGGGACGGCAGTTACGCGGATTGTCAACGACGTTCACCGACGAAGGCATTCAAAACTACGTAAACCAAACGGATCCGGATTTATATCCAAACATCGATTGGCTGGATGAAATTTTTGAAGACTATGGGGCTAATAGGCGTCTGAACCTGAGTATGCGCGGTGGGAGCCCTGCTGTGACTTACTATGTTTCGGCAGGCTATTACAATGAACAGGGGATGATTGTGAAAGACACAGAACAGACATTTAACGCTTCCCAAGCGTTAAACCGATTTAACTTCACATCTAACGTGAATGTAAATTTGACGAAGACGACTAAGTTGGATCTGGGGATCAATGGGTTTATCGTCAATTCCAATTTTCCGGCACCTCCGCCAAATAGAGATGATACGCAGTCTGCGGGATCTATCTTGTTTTATTACGCCACCAAGGTCGCACCGCACCGCATTCCGACACGGTATTCAAACGGCTTATGGCCCAAGGAACCCGGTACGTTCGCGAGCCCATTGATGTTTGCCACACAATCGGGTTATGGAGAGGAATATCGGAATACCACCCGCTCCAACCTGCGGCTTACCCAGGAATTGGATTTTCTGGTTGAGGGACTCTCGTTTACTTCCATGTTTGCCTTTGATGCCTATGCTGCCACTGGTCTTTACCGCAGGCGCACGCTGCCTACTTATTACATCGATTGGAACAACGGCGGGCGTGATGCAGACGGCAACCTCCTGACCGTATTGGCCACCGATGGGCAGACAACGCTTGATTATTCATCTGCGAAATCGACCAACCGCCGGTTCTATACGGAAAGCGCCTTCAATTACAACAATTCGTTTGGCGACCATTATGTGTCGGGTATGTTGCTATTCAACCAGTCTGATTATGTAAACGGTGACGCCACAAGCATCGAAGGAGCGATTGCATTCCGGAACCGGGGCCTGGTGGGCCGCGCCACGTATGGGTACCAAGATAAGTATTTCCTAGAGGGCAATTTTGGCTATACCGGGTCGGAAAACTTCACGCCCGAAAACCGTTTCGGTTTTTTCCCTTCGGTAGGAGCCGGTTGGGTAGTTTCCAATGAGGGTTTCTTTGAAAACGCCAAGGATGTGATCAACCACTTGAAACTGCGCTATTCCTATGGGCTTTCAGGCAACAGCAATGTGGATGACCGTTTCCTATTCCTCGACCAGATGGACAGCGGCGATGGTTATACCTATGGCCAAGTGGGTTCCACCATTGGATATGGTGGCTGGAACGAGGCGTTAATCGGTAATGATGTCACTTGGGAGACCTCCTACCGCCATAACCTTGGGTTGGAGATCAACACCCTGGGCAACGATTTGCAGCTGGTTGCTGAGGTATTCAAAGAACGGCGGGAAGGTATCCTCATCAGGGATAAAACAGTGCCTTATGCATCGGGGTTTACCGACAGTAACCTTCCCTATTCCAACGTGGGTATCACCGAAAACAAAGGGGTTGATGTGAGCCTGACCTACAACAAAAGTTTCGGGAACGAATCCTTTATTATGTTCAACGGTAATTTCAATTACAATGTGAACAGGAATATCTATGATGGCCTTCCGCCGTGGCAATACCCTTGGTTGGATCGACAAGGGCATTCCATAGACCAGCGGTTTGGACTACTTGCCCTTGGCCTCTTTGAGAGCGAGCAAGAAGTGGCAGCTTCGCCCCAGCAATCCGGCGATGTGCGCGCGGGCGACATCAAGTATGCCGATGTCAATGGGGACGGCTTGATCAACGCTTATGATGAAGTGGCTATTGGTTACGGTGCGGTTCCACGAATTCTCTACGGACTGAACTTCGGCTTCGGGTACAAAGGGTTTGATCTGGGGTTGTTTTTTCAAGGCGCCGGGCAGGTGGATTTTATGTACAATACCTATTCAAACGATTTGTTAGAAGCCACCCAACCTTTCTCCCAAGGGCCGACCTATGGCAGCTTTTATACCACGATGTTGGATCGCTGGACCCCAGATTCAGGCAATGATAGGCCATTCTACCCGCGGCTTTCTACCAACAGTACGCTAACCACCAACTACAACAGTAACTCTTGGTGGGTGTATCGGGCTGACTACCTTCGCCTGAAAAGCGCCGAGTTGGGGTATAATTTTGGCCCTAGCACTTTTCAGAAATATGGCGTGTCCAAAATGCGTTTCTATGTCAATGGCACAAACCTGCTCACCTGGTCAAGATGGAAAGTATGGGATCCGGAACTGGGCGATGGACGTGGGGCAGCCTATCCCAATACATCGAATTATAATATTGGAGTACGTGTCACTTTTAACTAAAAAACAAGCATCATGTTTAGACATAATATTATCCGAAATAGCAGCATGCTAACATCGATACTGGCATTGTGCTTCGGTTCATGCAATGATTATTTTGATGAAGTACCTGACAATATCGTTACGATTGACCAGATTTTTGTTAACCGGAATCAAACCATCGAGTGGTTGGCCGGGGTATATAGTTACGTTCCCGATCCTTGGGACCAACCTTTCAACACGCATCGGGAATCCACATGGCCGGCTATGACCGATGAGTTGGATTATGCCTGGGATGAAACTGGCGATGCCGTGGTGGCTGGATTGAATCTGCAACCCAACAACGATGATGTGTTCAATATTTACAGCAGGTATTATCAGGGCATCCGCAAGGCTAACATTTTCCTGCAAAATGTAGATCGGAATATAGAAATCGTTGCGCAGGATGGTCAGGAGCGTGTAACACAATACAAGGGCGAAGCCCGGTTCCTACGGGCTTACTACTATTTTCAGCTGATGAAGATTTACGGTCCCGTGGTGCTGATGGGCGATGAGGCTGGCACAACAGATACGGACTTCCAGAAGCCTAGGAGCACTTGGCAGGAATGCGTGGACTATGTGATGACCGAATTGGAGCTGGCCAAGGCCGATGTGCCGGCTCAGCACCTGGATGGCAACAATAGTCCCGATCTGTTCCAGGTTGGGCGCATAACCAAAGGTATCGTGATGGCCGTGCAGTCGCAGGTATTGCTATTCAACGCCAGCCCCTTGTTCAACGGCAATACGGAACTAGCCGATTTCAGGAATCCCGAAGGAAATACATTGATTCCCCAAACGTATGATGCGACCAAATGGGCGGCGGCAGCCGACGCAGCCAAGGCCGTGATAGACTTGGGAACATGGAGCTTATATGAGGAAAACGATGCAGATCCCTTTCGCAAGGCCTATCTTTCTACCCGTAATGTGTTTTGGGCCGGATGTTATACGGAAGGGATCTGGTTGCGCCCGTCGTCTACTTATCAACATAGCTGGGAGCGGCACGCATCGCCACGAAACACCAGCGGGCAGGCATGGAATGGCATCGCTCCGTTCCAGGAAGTTGTGGATGCTTTCCGCATGGAAAACGGGCTTACCATTGACAACTCCGCCGCCGGTTATACCGAAAATGGTTTCGCCCCGGGTAAATCTGGTTATTACGTAGACAACACCAGCAATATGTATGTAGGTCGCGAACCTCGCTTCTACGCCTATATTACCTTTAGCGGGGCCACCCTGCCCACGGTGCCTGCCAGCGGTCAAACCCATGTGCAGTTTTTCAATACCGGCAACAACGGTAAAGCCAATGCGCCCCGGGACTGGCCCATCAGCGGATACACAGCAAGGAAGAATATTCACCCAACCGTCAATTTCAGTCCGATAACCACAGCCTCCAGACCAGCCATGCTGATCCGCTTGTCTGAAATCTACCTCAACTATGCCGAGGCGCTCAACGAATACGATCCCGGGAATCCGGATATCTTGACATATCTGAACGCCGTGCGCAACCGCGGCGGAATCCCCAGCCTTGCTGCCGGAAGCTCACAGGCGGAAATGCGCGAACATATACGCAACGAAAGGCGGGTCGAATTGTGCTTTGAAGGTCAGCGGTACTTTGATGTGCGCCGGTGGAAAACCGTTACGACGCCTGAAGACCACCAAGGAGGGGAGTTTTATGGGATGAATATGGATGCGGGTACATCGCTAACCGACCCTTCATTTTACGAACGTATAGTCGTTTTGCGGAAACCCGGTTGGAACCGTCGCAATTATTTCTGGCCTATACCGCAGGCTGAAATCGATCGGAACAAGCAGTTGGTTCAATTTCCAGGCTATTGATTAACCCTAAATACAGCAATCATGAAACGATATCCATATTCACTCGCGGCGCTTTGCGCCACGACCTTGCTTTTTGCTTGTGAGGCTAACGACCCCTATGATTATTCGGATTTGACCGGACATACGGCGCTGATCATGCCGCAGGCTGCCAAAAGTGCCAATTTTGTGAATCTGTCGATTTCCCAGCCGTTTCCGGGCGAACCGGATAGTCTATTTACAAGTGCTTTCAGCGCCTATTTGCCGGGCGTACATGCCGCAACGGCAGACATTGAAGTGGAATTTGAGGTAGATTACAGTACATTGGATTCACTCAATGACATCGAGGTCTCTAGCGGAAGACTCCCATACCAGCCCCTGCCAGATAGCGTGTATACCCTATCCGGGTTGGAGTCTGTTATCCCGGCCAAAGGTAGGTCAAGCGGTGTGCTCAGCGTAGCGATAAACAACGGCAAGCTACAGGCGGGCGAGCGGTATATTTTGCCCGTCACCCTGAAAAGCGCGTCACCGGGTTTTGAGATTAACCCCCGTCTGTCGACTACTTTCTTTGCTGTTACGGGGGTAGATCCCATCAGTGGCACGTATCAGGTTACGGGTACAGCCGCACTTTACGGAGGAGACGATAGTTCGATGGGCGATTATAGTTTTGACCTGGATAAGACCGTCGAAAAGGTGACCGATACCGATTATCGGATCAGCATGGTGATCGATGGTGGTGCAGCGGTAGTGGGAGGCAACGGATGGAGCCCTGAATCGCTCTTTATCGCGCGCATTAACCCGGATAATACCGTGAATGTTTCCGGCGAATTGGCGGACTTCGGTCCAGGGCCGATTGTCGATTACGGCGAAGTCTCCACATTCGATGCCAGCACCCGTACATTTACGCTGAATTATAAGGTGACGGTTTATGGTTGGTATTACCTAATCGTAACGGAGACCTATGTCAAGCGATGATGAAGGTGAAAAAGGACAACGACGTTAAGTAGTAAGTGATTCGGCCGTACCCGGTTTAATTCCAAACCGGGTACGGCTTAGTTACGATTTCGAACAGCTTAATGAGCAACTGAAAACAGTGGTGGATACACCGGTATTGGAAAATAGAATGCCGATGAAATCGTAAAGTATGAAGTGTTTTAGTTGAAAATCCTTCACCCTTTTTTCATGTTCATGTGCCTTAGTAAAAGGGGTAGTGAAATAACGTGATCATTAATAACAAAAATATGAAAAGAAATGAAGTAGGTGGACTAACCAAATTTTTACGGGTATTCAGGGCGGTGGATGCGCGTTACTTCTGTTTTACAGCCGTAGCTGTCGCGAACACCTCATTATCCATCAGCTTTATATTGGCTGGAATCGCTACCGCCAGCGGACAAACGCAAGAAGAATTGAAGAAAAAATACGAATCGTCCGACATACAGGAAGAAATCGAGAAAAAACTAGCATCGGACAATGTATATCCGGACAGTGTGATCATACCACCATTGCATTACATCAATACAGCCGTTTTATTGGATTCGGCAATAGCGGATTTCCATAGCATCAGCATAGACATTGAAGTGAAGAATGAGCTGCCGGATAGCTACCGGTTTTACATTTCTCCCTTTAACATGTCATTCAACCGGATGCCCTTTTATTGCGGTATTCAAACCATGTCGGGGGGAACTTCTGTCAGCACCCAACAACATGAAGACATCGGGCGTGGCGGCATTTTCTCACGATGGATGGAGCGGGACACAGGTGCCCTGAAAACGGATGGCTACTATGCGAGCAGTGATGGGGAAGGGGATTTCATCGGTGTGCGCAATAAGGTGGCCTGGGGCAAAGGGAAATACCGGGTCACGCTTGCCAAAACCGGGTATGTGCCAGATAAGGCAGTGCCGGATAGCGCGACACGGCAAGACCTGATTTTTGCTTGGGGGGAATATGAGCACAGCTGGGTGACCATGACGGTGGAAGACCTGTCAACAGGAGCCACGACTACCATCGGCTCGCTGGCCTTCCCCGGTAATCGGCTGCGGATGGATGGTGCATTTACCATTTTTCTGGAACAATACGGCCATTACATTGATTTTGTTAAAGGGCGGAATCTTCCCCATTCCATGTACTATGCCGATCTTCCGGTGGCGCATATTGTATTTGACCGCATCGCGGTGAATGGGAACGTGATCGCGCCTAAAGGGGTCACTACCTATCACAACCGCACGCATCATCCGGAACAAAAGAAAGTGGCCATGCCCATCCCGCTGCTTTCGCAAGTGGTGTATGACCCGGCATCGGGCACCATTGACTGTGTGGTGGGTAAATTTGTGGCTTGGGAAACGCCCAGTCAGGCGCAATGATGATTTGACATTCATACGACGGATGTCGTTTGTGAGTAGCGTATTTTCGCTGCTTGTATCACAAACGTATATGTAACATGGATTTTCCTGCCTACTTACTTGAATTCGAACGTATAGTGGATGACCCGGCACCCCTTGCTCCTTATAATAATCCGGCTTATATGGAGTACACCCGCCTTAACTGGTCGCGGATGAACCGCTGGCTTAAGAAAGGGGAGCTGACAGAATTGCTAACAAAGCTGGTTAAGGACATTTCCCAACCCCAGCAATGGACCGTGATCACCGAACCTTGGTGTGGGGATGCAGCACATTCGGTACCATTCATCCAATTGGGCGCGCAGTTGAATCCGATGATCACCGTAGACTATGAACTGCGGGACTCGCCGCCTTTCCACATTGAATCGTATCTTACCGCTGGCAGCAGGTCAATACCCAAGTTGATTATCCGCGATACCCATGGCACTGACCTGGCCACTTGGGGACCGAGACCCACGGGTTGTCAGCTGCTGTACGACCGGCTGAAAACCGAAGGTGCGGACTTTGAAACGCAAAAAATAGCGTTGCAGAAATGGTATAATGAGGATAGGGGGTTGTCGGTGCAGGCGGAGCTTGCCGCGTTGCTTACATCTTCAACCCAATCTCCCGGAGCCGCTCATCCAGGTATTCCCCTGCCGTAACATCGGCATAAGCCTTTGGGTGCTCGGCATCGATACAACCGTCCAATGCGGCAAGGCTCATGTCGGATTTGGGGTGCAGGAAGAACGGCACTGAAAAACGAGAGGTCTTCATGAGTTCACGCGGAGGGTTCACCACCCGGTGCGTGGTTGATTTCAAGTTGTTGTTCGTGAGGCGCTGTAGCATGTCGCCCACATTCACCACGATGTCTTCGCCATGGGCTTTCACCGGATACCAGGTGCCTTCGCGGGTGAGCACTTCCAGTCCATCAGCGCTGGCACCGATGAGGAGTGTGATGAGGTTGATATCTTCGTGCGCCCCGGCGCGCACGGCGTCATCAGGGAGGCTGTCGGGATCTTCGATGGGGAAATAGTGGATGGCGCGCAGGATGGAATTGCCCTGGATGACTTTTGGCTCGAAATAGTCTTCCTGTAAGCCTAGATATACTGCAATAGCCTTGAGCAGCTCGCGTCCGGCTGCTTCCAGCCGACGGTACACGTCGCCCGTGACGACATCAAAGCGTGGAAGCTCATCCACAACGGGATTTTCATCTTGCCCGCGCTGCCAGAATTCCTTCAGATCCGGCACCTTGGCATCCTTGGCTTTTTCCTTCCCCTTCGATGTATAGCCCCGCTGGCCCGCGAGGCCGGGAATCTCGTATTTCAATTTGGTCGTTTCCGGTAGGGAGAAGAACGCTTGTACGACTTCATACAGCTCGGTAATCAGCGCCTTGTCCATGCCATGGTTGGCGATGGTCACGAAACCGGTCTCGTTAAACGCTTTGCCGATCTCCTGTGAAAATTGATGGCGCTGTTCGGCCGATCCTTGTGTATAGTGATGCAAATCCAGCCGGGGGATATTTACTGTAGGCATAACCTTGTGAAGTTTTTTGTAAAGATAATGGTTTTTGGGAATTTGCAAGGCCATTTGATTACCGTAAAGAACTTGCCAAAGGATTATCCGAGAAATACCTATAGCCATGACAAGGGTACTGATTGATACGGATGTTCTCCTTGATTTCTTTTTTGATAGGCACCCTTTTTCAGAACATGCGGCAAATGTGCTCTCGCTTTGTGAAGCCAACGTGATTAACGGATTCATTACACCGGTGATTTGCAGTAATGTGTATTATTTGCTTAGGCGGACGGCGAAGCATGAACAGGTCATTGCTAGACTGAGGCAGTTGTTTATCATTATTGATGTATTGGCCATCGATAAGAGCGTTATTATACAGGCAATGGATTCAACCTTCAAAGACTTTGAAGATGCTTTACAGCACTATGCAGCATTGTCTAATGGAGGAGTCGATTTAATTCTAACACGGAATATCAAAGACTACAAGGGTAGTTCATTGAGTGTAATGACGCCTGAAAGCTACCTGAAAATCGTTGGTTCGCAGCCATAACCCGAATCCGCTCCGACCCGTACACTATTTTCCACAAAAATTTGCATTCCCAAAATATTCCCGCTAAATTTGCTATGCAAGCATAGTATTTGGGCGTGAGATGACGAATGATTACAATACCATTGATTATTACCTAAAGGCTGCATGGCAGTCGGCCGCCAATAAGTATAACCAGATCGCTGCCCGTTTCGGGATTACGCAGGCTACGGGCTATGTGCTCATCCACATTCATAAAGAAGGGACAGCGGTATCGCAGCTTGCTAACCTCTTGGGCGTGAAAACAACCAGTTTATCACGTATCCTCAACAATTTAGAGGTCATGGGGTTAATCTATCGGGAGACGAACAGCGCCGATAAGCGTTCGGTGAAGGTGTTCCTGACCGATCTGGGCAACGAGAAGCGGGAGCTTGCCAAAGATGTGGTCCGGAAGTTTAATGCCTATCTGGACGAACACCTCTCCGGCGAAGAGCGTGCGGCGCTCGTCAATACATTGAAACGCGTTAACCAACTGGCTATGGAATATAGTCCCGAGTAATTCGATTAAACCTATACGTATTATGATAAACAGAAGCATCAAAAAAGTAGCGGTATTGGGTTCGGGCGTGATGGGTTCGCGTATCGCGTGCCACTTTGCCAACATCGGCGTGGAGGTACTGCTGCTGGATATTGTACCCCGGGAGCTATTGCCCACCGAGGAAGCCAAGGGCCTGACACTGGAAAGTAAGGCGGTGCGCAACCGCATGGTCAACCAATCGCTCGATACGGCCATCAAGAGTAATCCGTCGCCGATATTTAGCGCACGCAGCGCCAGGCTGATCACGACGGGAAATTTCGATGATGATATGGCGGCCATCGCGTCGGCGGATTGGGTCATTGAAGTGGTGGTGGAGCGCTTGGATATCAAACAGCAGGTGTTTGATCAGGTCGAGCAGCATCGCAAACCCGGTACGCTGGTCACCTCCAATACCTCGGGTATTCCCATTCACCTGATGGGTGAGGGGAGGAGTGATGATTTCAGAAGGCATTTCTGCGGCACCCACTTCTTCAACCCACCTCGATACCTGCGTCTGCTGGAGATCATTCCCACATCGGATACCAAACCGGAGGTGGTGGATTTCCTGATGCATTATGGCGATAAGTTCCTTGGAAAAACCACGGTATTGTGCAAGGATACGCCGGCATTTATCGGCAACCGGATCGGTGTTTATTCGATGCTGGCACTCACCCACCTGGTGGAACAGCTTGGCCTTACCGTGGAGGAGGTGGATAAATTTACCGGACCGGCAATGGGTCATCCTAAGTCGGCTACGTTTCGCACCGCCGATGTGGTGGGACTGGATACGTTGGTGAATGTCGCCAATGGACTTGCCGAAAATGCAAAGGGCGATGAAGCCAAAGGCGTATTCCAATTGCCGGCTTATCTCCAGCAGATGGTCGAAAAGAAATGGCTGGGCGAAAAAAGCGGACAGGGTTTCTACAAGAAAATAAAGGACGATAAGGGCAACAGCGAAATCTTGGCGCTTGACCTGAAGACGTTGGAATACCGGAAACAGGATAAGGTGAAGTCTGCCACCTTGGAGGCGACCAAACCGGTCGACGATATCCGAAAGCGGATGAAGGTGTATGAGCAGGGAACGGATAAAGCCGGTGCGTTTTTCCGTGCCATGCACTACCCGCTGTTTGAGTATGTGTCGCGGCGTGTGCCGGAGATCACGGACGAATTTTTCCGTATCGATGATGCCATGCGTGCCGGGTTCGGTTGGGAGTTGGGGCCTTTTGAGGTGTGGGATGCGCTTGGGGTGAAAGAAACGATCGAAAAAATCAAGACCGAAGAGCAGCGCGTGCCCGGGCACAGCGGAGAAGTGGCGACCTGGGTGCAGGACATGCTGGCGGCCGGCCATGATTCATTCTATAAGGTTGAAAATGGTGTCAGGCAGTACTATGACCTGCAAAGCAAGTCTTATAAGCCCATTCCCGGTGCCGAAAGCTTCATCATCCTGGATAACATCCGCGGCCAGAAGACGGTCTGGAAAAACAGCGGCGTCACCGTCACCGATCTGGGTGACGGTATCCTCAATGCCGAGTTCCATACCAAGATGAACACCATCGGTGGGGATGTCATCCAGGGGCTGCATAAGGCTATCGATCTGGCCGAGCAGGATTTCCGCGGCTTGGTCATCGCCAATGACGGGGCCAATTTCTCCGCAGGGGCCAATATCGGCATGATCTTCATGATGGCGGTGGAGCAGGACTACAACGAGCTGAACATGGCAGTGAAAACGTTCCAACAAACGTCCATGCGGCTCCGGTATTCGTCTATTCCAGTCGTTGCGGCGCCGTTTGCACTTACATTGGGCGGGGGGTGCGAATTTTCCATGCACGCGGATTTCGTGCAGCTCCATGCGGAGACGTATATGGGGTTGGTCGAGTTCGGTGTGGGGGTCATTCCCGGCGGCGGCGGGTCGAAGGAGTTTGCGCTGCGTGCTGCTGACGAATTTAGGGAAGGACAGATTGAGCAGCAGGTACTGCGCGAACGTTTCCTCACCGTTGGGCAGGCTAAAGTGTCCACTTCGGCGGTCGAAGCGTTTGAATTGGGTTATTTGCAAGCAGGTAAGTATGCCATTAGTATGAATCGCAGTCGGCTGCTGGCCGATGCGAAAGCAAAAGCCATTGAATTGGCCGGGGCAGGCTACGTCCAGCCGATGCCACGCAAGGACATCAGGGTGCTCGGCAAACAGGGATTGGGCATTGTGTATGCCGGAGCCAATTCCATGCGTGCGGGTCATTATATCTCGGAGCACGACCAGCTGATTTCCGAAAAGCTGGGTTGGGTGATGTGCGGCGGCGACCTGTCATCGCCTACGGAAGTGTCGGAAGAATACCTGTTGGATCTGGAACGCGAAGCGTTTCTGTCCCTATGCGGAGAGCGCAAGACGCTGGAACGCATACAGCATATGCTGACGACGGGGAAGGCGTTACGGAATTAGTGTTGAGGCGGGAGGCGGGAGACGAGAGACATTAGACGGGAGACATTAGACATTAGACATTAGACAAGAGACATCAGACATTAGCATGGGATTACATAATCTGAAAGAGATCAAGGTGTGGCAGAAGGCCGTTGATTTAGCTACGTTGGTTTATACGGCGGTATCGGAATTTCCTGCAGAAGAACGGTACGGTTTGACAAGTCAGATGAAAAGAGCTGTTGTTTCTATTGCGTCAAATATAGGTGAGGGGGCGGGAAGAAACTCCGACAAAGAATTTGTTCATTTTTTGGGTATTGCCAAAGGCTCTTCATTCGAATTAATGACGCAGCTTTTTATATCCAATCAACTGGGTCTTATCAGTAATGAGATTTTGGTTGATTTAATTGATAAGATTGATGAGCTTCAACGAATGATTCATGGATTTCAGAGTAAATTAAACAGGTATTAATATTACGTAGGCATTGACCTTTTTGGCACTTGAAAGGAGTCTGATGTCTGACGTCTCAAATCTTAAGTCTAAAAATATGGAAGCATACATCATAGCAGGATACAGAACAGCCGTGGGCAAAGCACCGCGCGGGGTCTTCCGTTTTACGCGGGCAGACGACCTCGCCGCAGATGTGATCAAGCACCTGATGGCTTCTGTGCCTAACCTCAACGAGGAGGAGATAGACGACGTGATCGTGGGCAACGCCACGCCGGAAGCCGAACAGGGGCTCAACATCGGCAGGATGGTTTCGTTGATGGGGCTGGATACCGAGAAGGTGCCGGGCGCGACGATCAACCGCTACTGTGCCTCAGGTTTGGAAACCATCGCCACAGCGGTGGCCAAGATCAAGGCCGGGATGGCAGATGCCATCATCGCCGGGGGTGTGGAAGTGATGTCGGGTATGCCCTTTGGCGGATGGAAATTAGTGCCTAATCCAGAAGTCGCCAAGCATCATCCAGATTGGTATTGGGGCATGGGACTGACCGCTGAGGCGGTGGCCAAGGAATATCAGGTGAGCCGGGAGGATCAGGATGCGTTTGCACTGAAATCGCACCAGAAAGCCGTGGCAGCCATCAAAGAAGGGAGGCTCAAGGACGGCGTAGTGCCGATTACCGTGAAGGAAAACTACCTCGAGGGCGGCAAGAAGATCAAGACCCGCGAATATGTGGTGGATACGGATGAAGGTCCGCGTGCGGATACCAACCTCGAGGTGTTGGCTAAGTTGAAACCGGTGTTTGCCGCAGGGGGCAGTGTCACCGCCGGCAACTCGTCCCAAACGTCGGACGGGGCGGCATTTGTGCTGGTGGTATCCGAGCGGAAATTGAAGGAATTGAATGTGCAGCCCATTGCCCGCCTGGTGAGCTATGGTGTGGCGGGGGTGCCGCCAAGGATCATGGGCATCGGCCCCATCGTGGCGATTCCGAAGGCACTCCAGATGGCCGGAATGAAATTGGACGATATGAGCCTCATCGAATTGAACGAAGCGTTTGCCTCCCAGTCATTGGCGGTCATACGGGAACTGGGTATCAATCCCGATATCCTGAATGTGAATGGCGGAGCGATTGCACTGGGCCATCCGCTGGGCTGTACCGGCGCAAAACTCACTGTGCAGCTTTTCGGCGAACTGAAACGACGAAACGAACGATATGGTATGGTGACGATGTGTGTCGGGACCGGACAGGGTGCAGCGGGGATTTTTGAGATGCTTTGATTGAAATATGAATCAAGGATTGAGGAACAAGGATTGAGGAACAAGGATTAAGGAACAAGGATTGAGGACTGATGCACAATTTTAGGCAATTGGATATATGGAAGGAATCCATGCTATTGGTTAAGCAGGTATATGTGCAAACAGGCGATTTTCCTGAGGGCGAAAAATATGGATTAATTAGTCAGTTAAGAAGATGCAGTGTATCTATTCCGTCAAATATCGCTGAGGGCTCATCAAGGAATTCGAATAAGGAGTTTTCTTATTTCCTTCGTGTAGCACTTGGTTCATCGTTTGAATTGGAAACGCAGATTATTTTAGCCAGTGAGCTTGATTTTATTCCCGATCATAGACTGACAGAATTGACAAAGCAGATTGTAGTGATTCAGAAGAAAATAACTAATTTTTTGAAAACTTTGGAGAAATGATAACACAGAAACAGTCCGTCGTCGTTGTTCCTTTCCTTGTTCTTTGTTCCTTTATCTTTAATCAATACTAAAAAACTATGGCACCTGAAACAAAAAACATAATAAAAGGCGGAGAATTTGTAATTCGGGAGACACCATATAACGATATCTTCATTCCCGAAGAATTCGATGAAGAGCAGGTCATGATCCGGCAAACCTGCGCGGATTTCCTCGAGGCAGAGGTGTTCCCCAATCTCGACCGCATTGATGCGCAGGAAGAAGGGCTGATGCAGACCCTGCTGGATAAAGCCGGTGAATTAGGCCTGCTGGGTGTGTCGGTCCCCGAAGTATACGGCGGGTTTGGGAAAAACTTCAACACCGCCATGTTGGTAGCCGATGTCATCGGCGCGGGGCATTCCTTTGCGGTGGCCCTTTCGGCGCATACCGGTATCGGTACACTGCCCATCCTGTATTATGGCAATGATGCCCAGAAAGAAAAATACATCCCTAAGCTGGCCACGGGTGAATGGAAGGCGGCGTATTGTCTCACCGAACCCAACTCGGGCTCGGATGCCAACTCGGGCCGTAGCAGTGCCAAGCTGAACGCCGAAGGCACGCACTACCTGCTCAACGGACAGAAGATGTGGATTACGAATGGCGGTTTTGCCGATGTATTCATCGTGTTTGCCAAGATTGATGACGATAAGAACCTGACCGCATTCATTGTGGAACGGACGTTCGGAGGGATCACGATGAATCCGGAGGAGCATAAGCTGGGTATCAAGGGTTCTTCCACCCGACAGGTGTTTTTCAACGACTGTCCCGTGCCGGTGGAGAACATGCTCTCCGAGCGGGAGAATGGCTTCAAGATCGCCGTCAACATCTTGAATGTAGGGCGCATTAAACTGGCGGCCTCCGCGATCGGCTCATCGCGGCGGGTCATCAACCAAGCGGTTGGCTATGCCAATGAGCGGGTGCAATTCGGGCTGCCCATTTCCAAGTTCGGTGCCATACGCCATAAGCTGGCCGAGATGGCTACGCACAACTTCGCCGTGGAAAGTGCCGCCTACCGCGCGGGACAAAACATCGATGACGCCTACGATGCCCTGGTGGCGGGCGGGATGGATGCCGCTAAGGCCAAGCTCAAAGCGACGGAGCAGTTTGCCATTGAATGTGCCATATTGAAAGTATGGGGGTCGGAGATGCTCGATTATGTGGTGGATGAGGGGGTGCAGATCTACGGGGGAATGGGCTACTCGGCCGATGCCCCGATGGAACGGGCCTACCGTGATTCACGCATCAACCGTATTTTTGAGGGGACCAACGAGGTAAACCGCCTGCTCATCGTGGACATGCTGCTCAAGCGGGCGCTCAAGGGCGAGCTGGATTTAATGGGACCGGCGCAGGCGGTCGCGGCGGAACTGATGGCCGTTCCTGCATTTGGGGATGCGGATGACACGCCTTTAGCCTATGAAAAGAAGATCATTGCCAACCTCAAGAAAGCCGGTTTGCTAGTGGCAGGGGCCGCCGTACAGAAACTGATGATGACCTTGCAGAAGGAGCAGGAGATCCTGATGAATATCGCAGATATGATCGGGTATGTTTACTTGGCCGAATCTACGTTGCTGCGCGTGGAAAAACTGACTGAACAGCGGGGCGCTGATGCGGTACAGGGGCAACTGGATATGGCGCAGATTTGCCTGCACACGGCAGTCGATGCGGTTTACCTTGCAGGCAAAGAAGCGCTCAATGCCTTTGCCGAGGGTGATGAGCTGAAAATGATGCTGATGGGATTGCGCCGCTTTACCAAAGCTGAACCTTATAATATTAAAGATGCTCGCCAGCGGGTAGCAAAACAACTGGTTGACGCAAATGGCTGGTGTTTCTAACTGCACACTACCAATGATTCACAAACACATGAATGCGGAGCCGGGGCGATGAAAATCGTTCCGGCTTTTATGGAAAAGCGCGTCGGTGTGCATCTATCACTAAAGAAGGGGCACAATGGTCAATAGCGAGCAGAGCCTTTTAGAAGGATATAAAAGGACCGGGGATTTGCAATTGCTCGGCAAATTGTATGAACCTTATATGCCGCTGATCTACGGGTTGTGCTTCAAATACTATAAAGACGAAACGAAAAGTGAAGACGCCGTGATGCAGATTTTCGAGTCGCTGATCACTAAATTGCGTATCCACGAAGTCAGCCATTTCAAAAGCTGGCTGTATACATTGGCACGCAACCATTGTTTGATGGATTTGCGCGTGGCCAACCGCCTCAACACGGTCGACATCGATGAGCACCTGGTGGAAAGCGATGTATTGCTGCATCAACAGCATCGGGAGGAACGGATTCCGGAGGAGCGGCTGGTGTTGATGGAATCCTGTTTGGAAAAGCTCAACGAGGAGCAGCAGCGGTGCATCCGGCTATTTTACTTAGAGCAGAAATGTTATAAGGAAGTTGCCGAAAGGACGGGATATGATATCAATAAGGTGAAGAGCCATATTCAAAATGGCAAACGGAATCTCAAAATTTGCATGGATAGCAAGCAAGGATGAACAACCATTACCATATTATTCGGATACAGCAATACCTCAACGGGGAATTGGGTAGGGATGAAATGTACCAACTCGAACGGGAAGCGCTTGATGATCCGTTGCTGCAAGATGCCATCGATGGGTACCGGATGCAACAGGAAGTCAGCCACCGTCAGCTGAGTCTGTTGCAGCAGCGTTTGGCAGCCCGTATCGCCGGGCAGGCCAAAGAACGCAATGCCTTTTATTTTGGGTGGCAGCGTCTGGCGGTAGCGGCCACGGCCTGCGTGATGATGGTGCTGGTGTTGGTATTGCTTTGGATGCGCAATTACCCAGAACGGCAGCAAACGGGCGAAAAAGAAGTGCAGGTGGAACTGGCACCCGACGCGCGGATTCATGCCGCTGCGGTGAACGCTGCCGGCTTTGACGCACAGCCCCGGGGCGGGTGGCAGCTGTTTAATGAATACCTGGCTGAAAGCAGCGGCGGATTATCCGCTACAGGAGAAGTGACGCTCACGTTTAAGATCGACGCATCGGGAAAACCGACCGCGGTGGAGGAAATCGGAAAAGCAGACGAAGAACTGCTTGCTGAAGCCCGGCGGTTGCTCGAACGGGGGCCTAAATGGGAGGGAAAAGCGGGGAAAATTAAGCTGATGTTTCCATGATGGGGTGAACGAAGAGCTCTACCGTTCATTCGTTACGGTGTTTTTACACGATTATTATGTGCATAAATGCATATCTTTGTCAATAAGGAGATGTATCAATGACACTGAAACAAATATATCCGGTCAAGAACAATCAATTGGTGATTACACTTCCAGCATCATTCGGGAATAAAAAGAAAGTGATGGTCACCGTCAATGAAGTGCCCGATGCTTTGGAAAAGAAATATCGGCTGATGAGAAAAGCGGCGTCGGATGCCCTGCTTCAACAGGATATCAAGGAGGTCGCAGATGATTTTGACGACATTGATTCCGAGACGGTATGAAAGCAAACCGTTGGGGGATATTTCGAGCTAATTTGGATCCCGTTATTGGATCTGAACAAGGAAAGACCCGTCCGGTGCTTGTGTTTAGCGATGATCAAATCAATGAGTTGTTGAACATTGTAAATGTCTTGCCCATTACCAGTCGTAAATCTGGGAGAATCGTATATCCGAACGAGGTATTGATTAAGCAGGGATTATATAATTTGCCCAACGAATCGATTATTCTCTGCCATCAAATCAGAACGTTAGATAAACGAAGACTTTCGTTAAAGTATGATGACATAGATGATTCTTTACTCCAAGCAGAAGTCGTTGAAGCATTGTGTTTTCAACTTGGAATTGACCCATAATTTAGTAGATAGCCTTTATCAAGCGCACCGTAACCCTTGCCGGGTAAGTGGGGTGATACATTTGTCTTTTTTAGGAGTGTTTGACCGCCAACTTACTTCCACGTCATCGGGCTGATCCGGATGTTGTTATTCCTCCCACTGTATTTTGTCATCTACCGATTGCCGGTTGGCCGCTCGCTCAGGCTCGGCGTGGTAGCCCATGTAGAAAAACCCGAGGCATTCCTCATGATCAGCCAGTCCTAAGAAATCAACCATATGCTTGACCGTACCTGGACTGCTCCAGTAGCCGCCGATATCGGCTGCCGCGGCTGCGAGCCAGAGGTTCTGCACGGCGCAGGCGGTGGCCGCCAGTTCTTCCCATCGGGGTACCTCCCCGCTATAGGCTGTTACGATGGCGATGACAGCGCCGGATTGCAGTACCTTTTCGCGCGTGTTTTCGTATTTCTTTTGCAGGAACTGTTCGGTAGGCGTATGCGCGGTATATAAAGTGGCCAATTCGTCCGCTAGCCGCATAAGACCACCCTCCCGAAAGACAATAAACCGCCAGGGTTGGGTGAGCTTATGCGTCGGTGCGGTGACGGCACATTCCAGCAATTCCGTTAGTAATTCCTTCGGAATTTCCGTCCGCGTATAGCTGGGTGGGAAAATGGATCGGCGGTGTTTGATGATTCGCTTGATCGTATCGAAATCGCTTGACGACATATGATTTGAGTATTTTAGATTATTGATAATGAATTTGTTTTCTTCGGCATCAATGCTGCTTTTGGCGGTTACGATTAAATACAACGTTCTTCCCAAAGTGCTGCTATATGCAATATCGTGCGCACGGCGCGCTCCATGTCCGGCACGGACACCCATTCCTGTTTGCCATGGAATGCGTGGCCACCGGCGAAGATGTTGGGGCAGGGGAGGCCCATGAACGAAAGTCGCGAACCGTCTGTGCCGCCACGTATGCTCCGCCGGATGGGCTGCATCCCCGCGCGACGGATGGCCTCCAGACCGATTTCCATGATCTGCGGATGCTGGTCGAGCACCTGCTTCATGTTGCGATACTGTTCGTTCACCTGAAAACGATAGCTACAGCCGGGGTAGTGCGATACGGCGGTTTTCACGATGATTTCCAGCTCGGCTTCATGGGCGCGAAGGTTTTCATCGATGAAATCCCGTACGATGAACTCGATGACGGCTTGTTCAACACCGCCTTTCAGGGATACCGGATGGACAAAACCGCTGCGGCCTCCGGTGCTTTCGGGCGATAGCCGGTCTGGGGGCAGTTGGCTGATGATTTCGGAGGCGATTTTAATGGCGCTGCGCAGTTTGCCTTTGGCGAAGCCTGGGTGTACGCTGATGCCATTGATGACGACCGTTACCGCATCCGCGGAGAAGGTTTCGTCTTCAATCGAACCCGCGGTTTCCCCATCGACCGTATAGGCATAGTCGGCGCCCAATTTGATCAGGTCCACCTTGTCCACGCCTCGGCCGATTTCCTCATCGGGCGTGAAGAGCAACTTGATGGTGCCGTGCCTGATTTCAGGATGAGTCGTCAACACATGGGCGGCCGCCATGATCTCGGCGATGCCCGCCTTATCGTCTGCGCCGAGTAAGGTGGTGCCGCTGGCTGTGATGATGTCGTTACCCAGCTGATGCTGTAGGTCGAGGTGCTCGCTGGGTTTAATCACCACTGCAGGGTCATCGGGCAGGATGATGTCTCCGCCCTGGTAATGCCGATGCACGATGGGCTTTACACCGGCTCCCGAGCAATCCGGCGAGGTATCCATGTGGGAGCAAAAGCAGATGACCGGTACGTTTTTATCGCTGTTGGACGGGATGGTCGCGTAGACGTAACCATGGCCATCCAAGTGCGCGTCGGTGATTCCCATCGCTAATAGCTCATCTACCAGTAGCCTGCCGAGGTTTTTCTGTTTTTCGGTAGAGGGGTATGTCGGTGATGAAGGGTCGGATTGGGTGTCTATTTGTACATAGCGAAGAAAGCGCTCTGCCGCGGTAAAAGCAGTTATGGTGTTTATGGTCGAATCGCCCATTATCTACTCATTATCGGATGTTTTCCAATTCAGCGATTCGCTTTTGCAGCGCGGCAATGGTTACTTCTTGCGACCGTATCGTCGTTTCTTGAGAAGAAATCACCTGTTTTAGCGTCTGGAAGAGTTCACCGCTCAGGTCGGTCAGATCGTTCGGAGCATAATTTTCCGGTAAATCCCGAGCAATGTCAGCTTTGCTCATTTTGCCGTTTCCCGTCAGGAGCCACTCGGGTGAATATTGGGGATAATTTTCAGCCAATTTAACCAACCATTTGCTTTGGATATCGGTTCCGTTTGCCAACGCCCTTGAAAAAACACCCTTGCTGGCTCCAATCGAAGCTTCCAATGCGGTCACGCTGACGCCTTCTTTGTTGGATATTTCTTTAATTCTCTTCAATACTGAATTCATTGTTAATAATTTTCTTCAATAAATTTTGATTTGAAGAAAAATAGTTCTTAAATTTGTTCTGTCAGAAATAACTATTTTCAAACTATCATCCCCAAATCTAACGCGATGAAACCTGCACGAGCTAATAGAAGGTGAGAAGGACGAGCTCATGCAAGCTTCACCGCCACTAAATAAACTAAATTATGGTGAAAGTTAATCAAAAGAAACTAAAAGCCGAAAATTTCCGGTACGTGACCAAGCAGGTCATCAAGAACCCGATGATCTATCTGGATGATTTTTTTGGACATCAAACCTCGATCGACTATTGGATGCGGGATATTCACCTGTTGGTGAACGCGGCTGCATATTCGGATATGGCTAGTCCGGCGATGACGGAAAACGGATTCTATTGCAGACAGTTGATTGAACAGGTAGAGGTGGCGTACATCATTTACAAGCAATGCGGACTGAAAAAGCAAAAAGAGCCGCTGGCTTTTTTCAAAACTCGTGACGATTATTTCGCTTATTCGTTCCATGGTGAGTATACCTATGACGGGGAAACCAATCCAGCGGATACACTAAGTAAATTTTTTTCTTTCCAATCGTTGCGTCAATGGTATTCAATTTTGGATGACGTAATGGAGTATTTGGCTTATTCAAAGGCGAGTCATTACGATCGGTTTGGCGACAAGATTGTTGTGATCCGCGAATTATTGCTGCGCATGGCACAAGCGCTATCGGATATCTATGAGAACGACGGGCTTTTTGTGCGGGTGCCATCCTATTTTATCGCACGGCCGTCAGTGGCGTTCGAAGGAAAGATGCCGCGGTCGAAGCTCGGGGAATATATTGATAAGGTTATCGATGAACGACGGGAGAAAGCGACTGCGGAATTGGAATCACTCGATGAAGAGGCGGACGACGAGCCGGCGTTGTCGGTGGACGAACCGGAGTCGGTAGACAATGGCGATGACGATGAGCAGGGTGAAGCAGTTGCCACAAACGGGGAGGGGAAGTAGGGCCCCGATCCCGCGCTCCAACGGTCAACCAGCGTTTTGGAGTGTTAGAAACGGGTAGATTAATAAAAAATTAGTAATTTTGGTCTATGGGATTAATTTATGCAGATATCGACCTAATTAACGGAGAAGACCTCGTGCTGGCCCGTAGGCATATCATTGGGGAAGAAGAAGTCAAGCGCATGCCGGTAAGGATGTTGGTCGATACCGGCTCGGCATATATGTGCATTAACGAAAATATACAGGAACAACTCCAACTTCCGGTTATCGAAAAACGGAAGGGCCAATTGGCCAATGGGAATATTGTGGAGTATGAGGTGGTTGGACCTATTGAGGTGCGTTTTGAAAACCGACGCTGTAATGTAGACGCCATGGTTCTGCCCGGAGAAAGCGAGCCGCTACTTGGCGCTATTCCTATGGAAGATATGGATGTAATTCTCCACCCGCTACGGCAGGAAATGATCGTTAACCCCGATCATCCTTATTTTGCCCAAATGAAATTGAAGTAGAAAATCTTTGCACAAAGGATTAAACTAAGGTTTATTCTTCAACAATACGACCGGCACATCGGCGATGTTCAGGAGCTTCTTGCTGACGCTGCTGTGGAAAAGCCGCTGGAAGAAACTGTAGTTGCGCGAGGCCATCAGTATCAGGTCGATCTGGTGCTTTTTGACATAATCAAAAATCCCATCGGCTTCATCTTTGTGTTCGCTTACATCGAATATTGGCCTCAGCGGTTCCAGCATCTTGAGCACCTCCTGCTTGCCTAAGAGTTTCTCGGGAGTCTGCCCCTGCGTAGCCGGGTCGACGTGCACGATGTGTGTTTCGGCTTCCAGCTGGCCTGCGAGCCGGATAATGCTTGCGGCGGGCGTGATGTATTCCACCTCTTTCAGGTCGGTAGCGTATACCACCCTGCGTATCGGTTTAAACGTGTGATTCCGCGGCACGATGAGCAGCGGCGCAACGCCTGACGCAGCCACGGCCATGGTATTGCGGCCGATAAGCGTGTTCTCGATATCGGACATCCCGGCGATGCCCATCACGATCATGGATACCCCATATTGGGACACGATGGTTTCAACGCCGGTTTTTACAGGCTTATCATCGGCTACGAAGATAACTTGTTCGGATGATAAGGCGGCGGGCATATGTAGCTTGGCGGCCATCTTTTCCAGGTGCCTGAGCGTACTGCTTTCATACCCGTGGTCGGTTTCAAATCCATCTGTCGGCCGGTGGGCGTATGAGTGGTAGAATATGAGCATATGCGCATGTAGGTGGGCGGCCATATCCACCGCATATTGAGCTGCCGTATAGGAGACATCCGAAAAATCGACCGGAATCAGGAACGTTTTCATTGCTATAAGCTGCTTTTTTGCTTGTCTGCGTATCCAAATACCTTTTGCAGCAGCGGTGTGGTACGGGCGCCACCCAGGTTGTTCCGTATTTTCAGCTCTTCTTGTGCCACCTGATGAAAAAGACCATCAATGGCTTTTTGGGTGACGTACTTGTTCAAGTCGGTTTCGATCTTCTGGTTGACCAACGGAATCTGGTTGTAACGGGTGACCAGGGTATTCCAATATTTAGCCACGTTGTGCTTGCCGAGGGCGCCTTCTACGATGGGACTGAACCGCTTGGCCAATTCGCTGGTGGTGGTGCGCTTAAAGAAATCGGTGGCGGCATCCTGCTGGCCGCTGAGCAGGATGTTGGTCGCATCCCGTATGGTCAACTGTGAAAGCGAGGATACGAAGACCGGAGCGGCTTCGCTGACCGCACTTTCGGCAGCCCGGTTGAGACTTTGGATCAGGTTGTCGCACAGCGACCCCAGCCCGATTCCGCGGAGGGCACTCTCTACTTTTTGGGCTTCGGGCGGCATCAGTATCTTGACCGCAGCGTTGCCCAGGAAACCGTCCTGAACCGCCAGCGACTTGATGCTGCGATCCAGTCCCTGGCTGAGCGCCTGTTTGATCCCCGAGGCCGCTTCGCCCGAACTTACGGGCGTGGAAGACGTGGACGAAGGCGAGGTCGATCCACCTGTTCCGCCGGTGGTGGCGATTTGGCTTAGCGTGTCGCACCGGGTAAGCAGCAGGCAAGATGCGATGGAAAGTAAGGTTAAACGGTTCATATGGGTCATTATTAACTTATTTGCTGTGTTTACGGATGACATCGAGTGCCAGGGCCGGCTGATCCGTTGTGAGGTATTCGACCTCCTGATCCAGCAGGTTGCGCATTTCTTCCTCGTCATTTACAGTCCATGCGTTGACGATAAGGCCCAGATCATGCGCCTCTTTTATCCATGTCGGATTTTTCTGGAACACGGTGAAGTGGTAGTCCAACCCGTAAAAACCGTCCGCCTTTGCCTGTGCGGGGGTGATGTCTCCGTTGAGGTAATATACCTTGGCTTTGGGGTCCTGCTCAATGACACGCTTGGCGCCATCGTAGTCGAACAGGATGTATTCGACCCATTTATCCGCGCGGAGTTTTTTCACCAGCTGAACCGATAGGTCAGCGGAATACTGGGTGCGCTCTTTGCCGAGCTTGGATGTTTTCAGCTCAAAGATCAGCTTGGTTTTCTTTTGCTTCATCCCTTCGCGCAAATATTCTTCAGCAGTGGGGATGGACTCGCCATTGGGGTGTTTTTTGGTCAGCAGTTCAGCATAGGTAGACGTGCCGATGTCCATCCCATAGAACTCGTGGTCGTGGTTGACTACAAGTACGTCGTCTTTGGTGAGGTGTACGTCAAACTCAGTGCCGGCACATCCCAGTTCGATGGCACGGTGCAGCGAGGCGATGGAGTTTTGGGGCAAGCTGTCTACCTTCCACGCTCCGCGATGGGCGATGACTTGGTTTTGAATAAATTGGGCAAAAGAGAAGTGCGACATCGCGCATACGGTTAATAACAGAAAAATGCGTTTCATTCGTGATCATTTATTTTTAAAGGCCTCATGGAACCTGCATTACATCGCCTTTTGCGAAGTCGCTGTCATAGCAGGTTTCATATATTTTTATTTGGCCGCTAGTTAGCCTATTTGTGTTAGCGTATTGTTGGCTAAAGGTAGTCATTTTGTTAAAAAAGTGCCACAAAAGTCGAATTTTTAGCAGAGGCCTACACTTGCATTTTTCGGTTAAATCCTTAATTTTACTGAATACTAATGGATTAAGACCGTAACATAATAGTATATCGGGTGTCTTATTGATGATGAGCAATGGCAAAGGGGTCTTGAGCATGGGGAGATCGGCGCTTCCGATTGAGCTGTTGTGTTGGACAACGGCGTTGGTGCTACTCTATTTTTCCAATCCGCATAGCCATCATTTTACGCTGTGCCCGTTGGAAAACATGGGATTGGATTGGTGCCCCGGATGCGGGTTGGGCCGTTCGATCGCGCTATTCATGCATGGGGAAATACCAGCATCTTTCCGTATGCATTGGCTCGGGATACCGGCCTTTGGGGTGATTGCCCATCGGATATATGCCTTATCAAGAAGAGAATATTATAGTTGGACGAAACATAACCGCCATGAGTAACCGTAATATATTAATGAGCATCCATGGGATCTCACCCGAGGAGTTGATGTACCTGGAACATGCCACAGCTTCGTTGAATGAGGATCAGGTGAAAAACTTTGTATTCTTATACAGTGGCAAGCGCAAAAACGCGCAGGATATCCTGTTGTTTACCCTGATTGGTTTTCTGGGGTTTGCGGGCATCCAACGGTTTGTGCTCAATCAGGTGGCCATGGGGGTTATCTATTTTCTTACGATTGGTTTCTGCTGGATCGGAACCATCGTTGATCTCATCAACCACAAGAGCATGACAGACGAGTATAACCAACGTGCCGCGCGCGAGTGCCTGCTGATGGTAAAGGGCGGGTTTTAATTACCCTCCCATTCGCGATAAAACTGTTCCAGATACCGTTCCATAAACGCGTGCCGCTCTGCGGCGATCTCCTTGGCTGTCGGCGTATTCATCTTGTCCTTCAGCAGGAGGAGCTTTTCGTAAAAGTGGTTGATGGTGGGTGCCGTGCTGTTTTTATAGGTTTCCTTATCCTGATGAACAAGTGGAGGGATTTCCGGATGATAGAGCTCCCGGTTTTTGAAGCCACCGTAATGGAAAGCGCGGGCGATGCCGATAGCGCCTATCGCATCCAAACGGTCGGCATCCTGCACGATTTCGAGCTCCTTAGAACGGAAGGACACATGCCCCAGACTCGCTTTGTACGACATGTTGAGGATGATCGCCTGCACATGTTCGATGGTGACTGGCGGCACCCCGATACTGTTCAGAAAGGCTCCGGCAATTGCAGGCCCGAGTGTCTCGTCACCGTCGTGGAACTTGCTGTCGGCAATATCATGCAACAAAGCCGCCAATTCACAGGTCAGACGGTCGGCTTCTTCCCGGCGGAGCAGGGCGATCACATTGTTCCATACACGCTGGATGTGCCACCAATCGTGGCCGGCTTCTGCCCCGGCAAGCCGCTGACGCACGAAATCAGCGGTCTGGTCGATGTATGTTTGCATCAATCGTTGTTTTCGTCTTTGATCCGACGGCTTCCTTCATAGACTTCATATTGCAACAGGCGGCAATCCAGCTTGCCGTTGTAGAATTCGGTCCGACGCGATGTGTGGAGACCGATTTTCTTGGCCAAATCGGGGTTTCCGGTAAATACAAAGCCGCGTTTGCCCGCGCACCGTTGTTTCAGGAAGTCGCCGATGCGGGCATAAGTCGCTTCGAGCTTGGTATGTACGCCCAAGCGCTCCCCATATTCGGGGTTGAAAACCACCACACCGGGACCATCTGGCAGGGGGGTATCCTCGAAATCACAGACATGGAATTGGATAAGCTGGTCTACCCCGGCGGTCTTGGCATTCTGGATAGCAATATCGACTGCTTCTCGGGAAATGTCGGATGCGATAATGTTGGCCGTAGGTTTTTTATCGACCTGCTCTTTTAGCCGTCGCCGTTCGGCGAAGAAGACCTCTTCGTCGTAACCCACGAGATGCATAAAGCCATAGTTCATGCGGAAGAGACCGGGTTTACGGTTGGTGGCGATCAGTGCCGCCTCAATGGCCAGTGTGCCTGAGCCGCACATGGGATTGACGAAAGCCGCCCGCCCATCCCACTCCGTGGCGTATACGACCCCTGCGGCCAGTGCCTCCAACATAGGCGCTTTGCCGGGATGCTTGCGATAGCTGTGTTTGGCGAGGGTCTCACCCGAAGTATCAATGAAAATTTCAGCTTGGTCATCCTGCCAATAAAGATGTACCACGGTCTTGTGCAGCTCCGGACCGCTATTGGGGCGTAGCCCTTTTTTGCTTTTAATGCGATCGGCTATCGCATCCTTGACCTTCAGGTTGGCAAATAAGGGGGTGGTGATCGTCGGATTATTCACATTGGACGTGACCGAAACATAGCCATCGAACGCGATGAGCTCTTCCCAGGGAATGGCCGATAGTGCATCGTAAAGCTCATTGGGATCACTTGCCGGGAAAGCGCTCACGGAGTAAAGGACCTGACTGGCGCAATGCAGGTTGAGATTGAGCCGGATGCAATCGTTGACCGTCGCCAAAAGCTCCACACCCGTAGCGAAGCCGCGCTTAATATCAAATCCCAACCGACGGATCTCGTCTTGCAGATAGGGCGATAACCGCCTGTTGCAGGTAATGATGATTTTACTGGGGGTGTTGAAAACTTCCATAAGATTTTGGCAAAGGTACTTATTATCGTAAGTAAAAAATATGTAATTTTACGGTTTCATTAGAACAGGTAATTTAATTAGTTGAAAGATTGATAGGCCCGCTTTGGTGATTTTTTGCCGTGCAGGTTCAATAAAAGAAGCAAGTAATGGAAATACGAGGAAAAGTACACGAGATTGGTGATGTGCAACAGGTTACCGATACATTCAAGAAAAGGGATTTGATTATTCAGTATGCCGAAAATCCCCAGTTTGTCGAATATATCCGTTTTGAGGCGACGCAGGACCGGACTTCATTGTTCGACAACCTGAATGTCGGCGATGAGGTGGAAGTTTCATTCAATCTGCGCGGACGTCCTTGGACGAATAAGGACGGGGTAACGAGCTATTTCAACTCATTGGTCGCTTGGCGCGTATCCAAGGTAGCAAATACTCCCGTAGCGTCAAATGGACAACACAGCCCCGGACCGCAAGCATTCGATGCGCCGCCTACGGTGGATATTTCTGCTGATGACGGAAAAGACGACGATCTGCCGTTCTAAAAATATAGTTTAGTTGATAATAAATCAAGAAGGTGGCGCGACATGTGCCGCCTTTTTTGTTCCTGCAGTCCCTCCCTTTTCCAACAACTCCATCAATTCAGGCAGTTGCAGCCGAAGCCTAGAAGACGGCAGCGTAGCGAACCGGATCCAGCTGAAGAGCAACCACCTGAAACACCTCCACAATCTCCACCATTCCCCCAACCCATGATTTCAGGTCGTTGCAGACGAAGCCTCGGAGACGGCAGCGAAGCGAACCGGATCCAGTCGAGAGATGCAATCGCCTGAATTACCCCCCCTCCTTCCACTTCCCTACACTCCCCATCAATTCAGGTGGCTTGCAGGCGAGACCTAGGATACGGCAGCGAAGCGAACCGGATCCAGTCGAGATGCAATCGCCTGAATTACCCCCCCCTCCTTCCACTTCCCTACACTCCCCAGTAATTCAGGTAGTTGCAGGCGAGACCTAGGATACGGCAGCGAAGCGAACCGGATCCAGTCGAGATGCAATCGCCTGAATTACCCCCTTTTTATTGCCATCTTTTTTTTGGCACACAGCTAATGTCACCCGTTTTACGCAGCAGCATGGGACGTTGATCATAGCGGTTTTCGAGCACGAGCGAATCAGCAGTATACCGCACGATCTTGAAACGGGGAAGGTACTGCCCCGTTCGGTAACAGCCGGAGATCTTCTGCCGCCAATCGGCCTTCGTATACAGGCCGTCTACCAACAGGCTGTCGCCCCGCACCACATACACCCCCTTCGCGTATTCGGTCCACACCCCGCCGTTATAGCATGAGTCGGCAACGTTCACGACCTTAGCAGTGGTGTGCAGGGTGGCATAGACGGAATCGCAGGTGAATTTCAATTCATGCAAGGTGTATTGAAGCAACGCATCTTGCATGGGCACACTGTCCTGCACCCACACGCCTTGAAGGTAGTCTGCCCCCTCGCTTTGGACATCAGGATTGAAACGGCAACCGCCCATGCATAGCAAAAACATGCCGGCCATCAGCAACCGGTATGTGATCCCTATTTCAACCCGCCGATCATGTCCTCCGGACGTACCCATTCGTCGAATTGCTCATTCGTCAACAGTCCTAGTTCGAGCGCGGCCTCGCGCAGCGATTTGTTTTCTTTGTGGGCTTTCTTGGCGATTTTCGCGGCATTTTCATACCCGATATGTGGATTGAGTGCCGTGACCAGCATCAGGGAGTTTTCGAGGTGCTTCTTGATGCCAGCATAGTTGGGTTCGATACCGATGGCGCAGTGGTCATTGAATGACACACACGCATCGCCGATCAATTGGGCAGACTGCAAGAAATTGGCGGCCATTACCGGTTTGAACACGTTCAGTTCGTAATGTCCGTTTGCCCCGCCGAACGCGATGGTCACGTCATTGCCGATCACCTGCGCGGCGACCATCGTCAGTGCTTCGCATTGCGTGGGGTTTACCTTGCCCGGCATGATAGACGAGCCGGGTTCATTTTCGGGGATCAGGATCTCACCGATGCCTGAACGCGGGCCCGAAGCCAGCATCCGGATGTCGTTGGCGATTTTGTGTAACGATACGGCCAGCTGTTTCAACGCACCATGGCTCTCCACGAGGGCGTCATGGGAAGCCAATGCCTCGAATTTGTTGGGTGCAGTACGAAACGGCAGTCCCGTAAAATCGGCAATATAGTTGGCCACGTTCTCAGCATAGCCCTTCGGCGTATTGATGCCCGTCCCTACAGCGGTACCACCCAGTGCCAGCTCGGACAGGTGGTCCAGCGTATTCCTGAGCGCTTTCAGGCCGTAGTCGAGCTGGGCTACATAACCCGAAAACTCCTGACCCAAGGTGAGCGGGGTCGCATCCATCAGGTGTGTACGGCCGATCTTAACAACTTCGGCAAATGCTTCGGTCTTTGCTTTCAGCGTGTCGCGCAGTTTTTCGACGCCGGGGATGGTGGTTTCTACTACTTTTTTGTAGGCCGCGATGTGCATGGCCGTGGGGTAGGTGTCGTTGGACGATTGCGATTTGTTGACATCGTCATTAGGGTGAACGAATGGCTTGCCTTCGCCCAACGCATTGCCCTGAATGACGTGGGCTCGGTTGGAGATCACTTCATTGACATTCATGTTGGACTGCGTGCCCGAACCGGTCTGCCAGATGACCAGCGGGAATTGATCATCCAATTGACCGGCAAGGATTTCGTCGCATGCCTGCGCAATCAGGTCGCGTTTTTCAGCGGGCAAGATGCCGGCATCCACATTGGTGAAGGCCGCTGCTTTTTTGAGATAGGCAAACGCTTCGATGATTTCCTTGGGCATCGAAGCTGAAGGCCCTATTTTGAAGTTGTTGCGTGAGCGTTCGGTCTGTGCGCCCCAATACTTATCGGCAGGTACCTGCACCTCACCCATGGTATCGTGTTCTATTCGGTATGACATCGCTGTACGTTTTATATGGACAAACTTAGCAACTTTAGATCAGCTATTTACTCAGATACATCGACTTCTTAGCGTACATTTCGCGGAAGAACGGATCATCCAAGTCCTTGATGAAGCGGATAGCCTCACCGGTGGATTTCATTTCGGGTCCCAATTGCTTATCCACATCCGGGAACTTGTCGAACGAGAAGATAGGCTCTTTAATGGCGTAGCCAGTCAGCTTGCGTTCGATGTTGAAATCTTTCAATTTATTGACCCCCAGCATGATCTTGGTGGCGATATTGACGTAAGGAACATCATATGCCTTAGCGATGAAGGGTACCGTGCGCGACGCTCGTGGATTAGCTTCGATGACGTAGACCTTCTCATCCTTTATCGCAAACTGGATGTTGAGCAGCCCCTTTACGTTGAGTGCCTTGGCCAATTTGACGGTGTATTCCTCCATTCGGCGCTGTACGTTTTCAGACAGGCTGAACGGTGGCAATACCGCGCTCGAATCGCCGGAGTGTATGCCGGCGGGTTCGATATGTTCCATCATGCCGATGATGTGCACATCTTCGCCATCGCTGATGGAGTCGGATTCGGCTTCTTCGGCGCGGTCGAGGAAATGGTCGATCAGCACCCGGTTGCCAGGCAGGTTGCGCAGCAGCTTCACGACAGCCTTTTCGAGCTCCTCGTCGTTGATTACGATGCTCATGCGTTCCCCGCCGAGTACATAACTTGGACGGACAAGCACGGGATAGCCCACTTCTTTGGCTACGATCAGCGCTTCTTCAGCACTCTCCGCTACGCCATATTGCGGGTAGGGGATGTCCAATGATTTGAGGAGATCGGAGAAGCGGCCGCGATCTTCGGCCAGATCCATGTCGGTAAAGGAAGTGCCGATGATTTTAATGCCGTTAGATTCCAGTTGTTCGGCCATTTTCAGGGCGGTCTGCCCGCCCAGCTGTACGATGACCCCTTCGGGTTTTTCCAGTTCGATGATTTCGCGGACGTGCTCCCAGTAGACCGGCTCGAAATAGAGCTTATCTGCCATGTTGAAATCGGTCGATACGGTTTCGGGGTTGCAGTTGATCATGATCGACTCATATCCGGCTTCCTTGGCGGCCAATAGGCCGTGCACACAGGAATAGTCGAATTCGATGCCCTGCCCGATGCGGTTCGGGCCTGAGCCGAGGACGATGATTTTCTTCTTGTCTGATACGACCGACTCATTTTCATCCTCGAAGGTAGAGTAATAATAAGGCGTCTGTGCTTGGAATTCGGCGGCACAGGTGTCGACCATTTTGTATACCCGTCGGATGCCCAGTTCCTTGCGCCTATTGTAGACATCGTCTTCGGTGACGTTGGTCAGCAGCCAGGCGATTTGTGCATCGGAATATCCTTTCTGTTTCAGGGTGATGAAAAAATCCCTGGGAATATTGTTCAGCTGATAACGGCGCAATTCTGCTTCTAAGTGCACCAACTCCTGAATCTGAAGCAAAAACCATTTGTCAATATGCGTTGCCTTACGGATGGATTCGAGCGGGACACCCAGCTCAAAGGCGTCCTTGATGTGAAATAGACGGTCGCTGCTCGGATGTTCGAGGCTGTACATGATCTCTTCCAGGTTGCGTAGCTGTTTGCCATCGGCACCAAGGCCGTAGCGGCCAGTTTCTAAGCTCTGGCAGGCTTTCTGCAACGCCTCGATAAAGGTGCGCCCGATCGCCATGACTTCGCCGACGGACTTCATCTGCAGGCCCAGCTCGCGGTTTGCACCCTTGAACTTGGCAAAGTTCCAGCGAGGTACCTTGACGATCACGTAATCCAATGTCGGTTCGAAATATGCCGAAGTGGTCTTGGTGATCTGGTTTTCGAGTTCATCGAGGTTATAGCCAATGGCAAGTTTCGACGCGATCTTGGCAATGGGATATCCTGTGGCTTTGGAAGCCAACGCGGATGAACGCGATACGCGTGGATTGATTTCGATGGCGATGATATCCTCATTTTCCGGGTTGACCGAGAACTGCACGTTGCAACCTCCTGCAAAATTACCGATGGCCCGCATCATCTGGATGGCTTGATTGCGCATCTGCTGATAGCAGCGATCGCTTAGCGTCATGCCGGGTGCAACCGTAATGGAATCGCCGGTATGGATGCCCATGGGGTCGAAATTCTCGATGGTACAGATGATGATGACGTTATCGTTGCTGTCGCGCAGCAGTTCCAGCTCGAACTCCTTCCAGCCCAATACGGCTTGTTCAACCAGCACTTCGTGGGTGGGGGAGGCTTGAAGCCCGCGGCTAAGCGCAACCTCGAAATCTTCTTTCTTGTGCACAAAGCCACCTCCGGTACCGCCTAATGTATAGGATGGACGGATAACCAGTGGGAAGCCTATTTGCTGAGCAGCTTCTTTACCCTCCAAGAAGGAGTTGGCAATTTTTGACCGGGCGACACCGACGCCGATATCCACCATCAGCTGGCGGAATGCTTCACGGTTTTCAGTCTTTTCGATGGCCGCCACGTCCACGCCGATAACCTGCACTTGGTGTTTTTTCCACAGGCCGCGTACATCGGCCTCGATGCACAGGTTGAGGGCTGTCTGACCGCCCATGGTGGGTAAGACGGCATCGATATGCTGTTCCTGTAGGATTTGTTCGATGCTTTCGCAGGTGAGTGGCAGCAAGTACACGTGATCGGCGATCACCTTGTCGGTCATGATGGTCGCCGGATTGGAGTTGATGATGGATACTTCAATTCCTTCCTCCTTGAGCGAAAGGGCTGCCTGTGATCCGGAATAATCGAATTCGCAGGCCTGTCCGATGACAATGGGACCTGAACCGATAATCAAAACAGAGTTGATGGAAGTGTTTCTGGGCATTATGTGGTGAAAAACGTTAACAATGTTCAACGATATTACAGCGTCAAAACAGCAAGAATCCTGGGATGATTGGGTAGGGTATTCCGACTGTTTTGTCGGAGTGCAAAGGTATGTTTTTTTACTGGAATAATCGATTAATAATTCATAAGGATTTTCGAAGCGCTTATTATCCCGTTTTCGGCTACCTATTTTCAGGTATTTTTTCTTTATTGGTTAACATGTTTTCTTTCATCATAGGAATGTCTTACTTTTGGGGCATAAACGTAAAAATTAAAGCCATGAAAATTAAATTGACATTAATGACGTTATTCACGGCATTTGCGATGATCGCATCTGCACAGAGCGATTACAAGAATTCCATTGGTATCCGTTTGGGCTCCGGTTATTACGATGTGATTGCTGCGGCGTTTAAAACGTTCATCACCCAGCCGGGTGCGCTGGAGTTCGATCTCGGCATCCGTCCTTATTCTGTTGGTGATTACGATTGGACCAGCGTGTCTATTTCGGGAACTTACCAGCACCATTTTCCCATCGGAGATATTGACGGGTTTAAATGGTTTGTCGGTGGCGGTATGGTGTTATCCAATACGTTTTCCGATTTTGACGACAGGAGGGGATTCAATGCCGGTATTTTCCCGACAGGCGGTGTAGATTATAAGCTTCGGAATGCACCATTTGCATTCTCAGCGGACATCCGGCCAACCGTCCATGTCGTACGAGGATATGATTACCATAGCGGTTTTTACGCGAACGGCGGCGTTACAGCCCGTTACGTATTCTAAATAAGCAGTTTGCTTTGCAACGTTATTGCCGTTGGTTGAAAAACCAATGGCAATTTTTATGTTTGCACATGTTGGAAAATGAAAAGCAGTTGATCAGCATTGCGGTTGTCGGTCCCGAATCGACAGGCAAATCAACCATTGCCGAGCAATTGGCCCGGCATTATAAAACGGTATGTGTGCCGGAGTACGCCCGGGAATACTGCCGGCACCTCAATGGTGAATACACGCTGCAGGATGAAATGAACATGTTCTATGGGCAGCTTGCACTGGAACGGAGTTTGGTGCCCCTTGCTCGGCATCAGCTGTTGATCTGCGACACGATGATACTCACCATGAAGGTGTGGTGCGACCACCTGTTTGGCCACACACCGGAGGTGGTGCAGGAGACCATTCAGGCCAGCCACTATGACCTGTACTTGCTGATGGACATCGACCTTCCTTGGGTAGACGACCCGTTACGGGATTTCCCTCATTTGCGCGAGCATTTCATGCAGGTATGGCACCATGAATTGCAGGCCATTCAGGCGAATTATGTAGTGATTGCCGGTTTAGGTCAAGATCGCTTTATCAACGCACGGGAGGCGACGGAGCATTATCTAAAATCGCGCAACGTACACCGATAGGCATCTGGTACCCCTTAGCGTTCGTTGCGCGATTCTTCGCGTGCTCGCGTGATGTTGTTAGTACCGGTAGTGCTCCGGTTTATACGGCCCTTCTACCGGTACGCCGATGTATTCAGCCTGATGCGGGTCGAGCACATCCAGCTCCACGCCAATCTTGGCAAGGTGCAAGCGGGCTACTTTTTCGTCCAGGTGCTTGGGTAGCGTATACACCTTGTTTTCGTAACTTCCGTTGTTGGTCCACAACTCGATCTGGGCCAATGTCTGATTAGTAAACGAGTTGCTCATTACGAACGAAGGGTGCCCGGTGGCACAGCCTAAGTTGACCAACCGGCCTTCGGCCAGCAAGATGACATCTTTGCCATCGATGGTATACTTGTCTACCTGAGGCTTGATCTCCACTTTGGTGTGTCCGTATTGCTGATTGAGCCAGGCAACATCAATTTCATTATCGAAGTGACCGATGTTGCACACGACGGCTTTGTCTTTCATCGTTTTGAAATGCTCGGCACGCACAATATCTCGGTTACCGGTGGTGGTAACGATGATATCGGCTTCCTTGACGGCATCCGCAAATCTCTTCACCTGGTATCCTTCCATAGCGGCTTGCAGCGCACAGATGGGGTCAATTTCGGTCACGATGACCCGCACACCGGCACTGCTGAGCGACTCGGCAGAGCCCTTGCCCACATCGCCATATCCGGCAACCACGGCTACTTTGCCGGCCAGCATCAGGTCGGTAGCACGGCGGATGGCATCTACCAGCGACTCGCGGCAACCGTACTTGTTGTCAAACTTGGATTTGGTCACCGAGTCATTCACATTGATGGCCGGGAGATGCAGGGTGCCATTCTTCATCCGTTCATAAAGACGGTGCACCCCGGTAGTGGTTTCTTCCGAAAGCCCTTTGATCCCTTCGATCAATTCGGGATATTTATCGAAAACCATATTGGTGAGGTCGCCGCCATCATCCAAAATCATGTTGAGGGGCTTGCGGCCTTCACCGAAGAATAAGGTCTGTTCAATGCACCAGTTGAATTCCGGTTCGGTCATGCCCTTCCAGGCATATACCGGGATACCGGCTGCGGCGATAGCGGCGGCGGCATGGTCTTGCGTAGAAAAGATGTTGCACGAAGACCAGCTAACCTCGGCGCCCAACTCGATGAGTGTCTCGATCAGGACAGCGGTTTGGATGGTCATGTGCAGGCATCCCGCAATGCGGGCACCCTGCAACGGTTTTGCTGCGCCAAATTCTTCCCGGAGCGCCATCAGTCCCGGCATTTCGGCCTCAGCCAATTCAATTTCTTTGCGACCCCACTCGGCGAGGCTAATGTCCTTTACTTTATAAGGGACGTATGTAGTGTCTACTGTTGACATCGTGATATGCTTTAATGAAATTAACGATGGCAAAGATAGGGCTTTCGCGGCGGATTTTCAAAGGCTTGCCACTAATTGGCAAATGAAATCAATATGAAGTCAATTTAAATATGAGTATAATTTTACTAATTATCATAAATTTAACATCTACTAATCGTAAAGTAATCGTATGAAATACGATTACTTTACGATTATAACACGATGATTTTACGATAAAATATAAAATATTACTAGTTTTTCTCTATTCTTCAATTAAAGTTAAGTGGCCAACTATTCACTGGACTGCTTGAAAACAATGTAGCTGTCGTTCAAACGTGATTAACGTTCCGTTGAATTCTGACATTCAGGTGAGGCGCGACATTTGCTAAAAGCATTGTATAGCTGTATCTTTGCCAAGAATTTTGAATTAAACAAACAGAAAGGATTAAAACCATGTATCCCGAATACTTAGTAGCGCCGATGCGCAAGGAACTAACCGATGTCGGTTTTGAAGAACTGAAGACGCCAGAAGAAGTCGATTCGGCCATTAAACAGGACGGTACCGTCTTGGTTGTGGTCAATTCGGTATGTGGCTGTGCCGCCGCCAATGCCCGTCCGGCTGCCATCACTGCAATTAAAAATGAAAAGCATCCCGACAAAGTGGTGACCGTTTTCGCGGGGATGGAAAAAGACGCTGTTGATAAAGCGCGTGCTTACATGCTGCCTTATCCACCGTCTTCGCCGGCCATGGCCCTGTTCAAAGATGGTAAGCTGGTGCACATGATCGAGCGACACCAAATCGAAGGTCGGCCCGCTCATATGATCGCGGACAACTTGGCTGCCGCGTTTGACGAATACTGCTAGTACACGATATTGCTTTTTTTAAATTTTTGAATCCATAAAAAAATCCCGGCCAGTTGGTCGGGATTTTTTTTGTCGTATGCTTTACTGACTAGTATTCGATGGGTATATTCAGCTCGACACGAGTACCCTGTTGCGGCACGCCGACGATGCGGACGATGCCCCGCTCGGAATCAGCAAGCGCCGTTTCGACATCATCTGCACTGTTTACCGGCGCACCGTTGATCTGTGTGATGACCAGTCCACGTTGTACATTGAAGTAGTCAAACAGTCCGCCTTGATGTACTTGGGTGACCACTACACCTGAAGAAATGCCCAATTCCTTTTTCTTGGCGGCACTTGCCGGCACGAATCCGGCGCCCAGCTTGTTGTAGATCTCCGTGGCGCTGCGTTCGGCTGCACTTTCTTCTTCAGCTTTTCTCTCGGCTGCACGGGTATCCTCTTTCAGGGTCACCGTTACATCGCGTTCTTTGCCCTCGCGGGTATAGGTGAGTTTCACCTTGTCGCCCGGGCGCAGCCGGTAGATGCGTTCCTGCAAGTCTGACGACGATGCGATGACGCGGCCATCCAGCTTGGTAATGATGTCGCCTGCTTTGATTCCGGCTTCTTCTGCTGCACCGTCAGGAACAATTTCGCTAACGTAAAGTCCGTTGATTTCTTTGATTTCCAGCTCCTTAGCCGTTGCCGGATTGAGTTCCTGGAAGGTAATGCCGATCAATCCGCGTTTGACCATGCCGAATTTGATGAAATCATCGGCAATCTTCTTGACGAGGTTTACAGGTACCGAGAATCCGTATCCAGCATATGTGCCCGTGGGTGTCATGATGTTGGAGTTGATGCCGATCAGTTCGCCGTTGGCATTAACCAGCGGTCCGCCGCTATTTCCTTTATTGATCACCGCGTCGGTCTGGATGAATGACTCTACGGCGGTGTTGATCAACGGCTCCTCATCGGTCTGCGGATAGCCCCGTTGCTGGTATTGCCGCTGTTGCAGTTCACGGGCGATGATGCCTGTAGCGCGGCCGGTTGCGCTGACAATACCGGCGGTTACGGTCGATTCCAGACCAAGCGGGTAACCGACAGCCAATACCCACTCGCCGATGCGCACATCATCTGAATTGCCAAATCGTACGAAAGGCAGTCCTTTTTCGTTGATTTTGATCAGAGCCAAGTCCGTATTGGGATCACGACCGATAACCTTCGCCTGTACGACACGTTTATCGGTCAACTGTACCTCGATTTTGTTGGCTTCCTCAACAACGTGGTTGTTGGTGACGATGTAACCGTCTTCGGAGATAATGACACCGGATCCGGTGGCTTGGGCTGGCGGTTGCGAGCGTGGCTGCTGCTGGCGCGGCATGCCGAAAAACTCCTCGAACAACTCCATGGGATCACCGCCGCCAGCACCTCGCGGACGTCCGGAATACGTGGTGGTGATGTGGACCACCGCTGGTGCAACCATCGCCGCCGCCTGGGTGAAATCCGGATTGCCAGTGGACGAAACTACGTCGGGAACCGGGTTATTGGCGTAATGCAATTGCTGCCGTTCCTCAAATGACATGTTGCTTTCCTGTTTGTGCTCAAACAGTTTATAACCGCCCACAGCTATCAAGCCTCCTACAAGTGCGGTTACGAATGTTAATCCTAATTTTTTCATGGTCATTCCAATCGTTATAAGTCGAAAATTTGCTATTGCGAAAAGATGTTCAAATGTAATACCATTTAGGACTCGCAAACAAATGAATAGGGACAGTTTTCTGTTAAATAATGTTAAAGCCTGTCCGCGGATTATGACTACCTTTGACCCGTTTACGGTCAACGTATGGAAACGCATATCTTTTATAAGTACCAAGGAGCGGGCAATGATTTCATTATCTTGGACAACCGGAATGGCCTATTCGACAGGAATAACGTGGATTTGGTGCGTCGGCTCTGCGATAGAAGGTTCGGTATCGGGGCGGATGGGGTGATGCTTTTGCAGGACGCGGAGCGCCATGATTTTGAAATGATCTATTACAATGCTGACGGTCATGAGGGAAGCATGTGCGGCAACGGTGGGCGCTGTATCGTGGCGTTTGCGCAAGATCTGGGTATTATTGGCAGTGAAACTGCCTTTTTGGCAGCAGACGGCCTGCATCGTGCCCGCGTACACAGCCATCAGGCCGGATGGATAAGCCTGCAAATGGCCGATGTAGTTGAAATCAGCCAAGACGGCGATGCCTATGTGTTGAATACCGGTTCGCCTCATTACGTAAAGGTCGTACGTGACCTTAAAGCCTTTCCGGTCGTTGATGAAGGGCGAAACGTTCGGTATAGCGTTGCTTACCGGGCGCAAGGGATCAACGTGAATTTCGTGGAGGCCGACGGGGAGGGCTATTTCGTGCGTACGTATGAGCGCGGTGTCGAAAACGAAACGTTGGCTTGCGGTACGGGCGCCACGGCAGTGGCGTTGGCCATGGCCTGGCACGAAGGACGGAACGGCGTATTGCAGACGCCTATCCGGGTGGCCGGGGGCGACCTGACCATCCGTTTTTCCAAAGATGAGGACCGCTTTACCGACGTCTTTTTGGAGGGGCCTGCCACGTTTGTATTCAAAGGTGAGATCGCTTGGTAGGATGAAGCTGCGTCGCTTTTTGCTATACTATCATGGATTTGCGCTGCTGGTGGCATTGGCGGCGCTGGCGTTACAGCATGCCTTTGATACGATCACGATACTCAGCCCGTATTTCTGGTTGCTTTTTGCGACAGTGTTTTTCTTCACGCTGTTCGCTTATGTCCTCAGCGACCGGGGGATGCGCAGCGGGGGCGAATTTTCGATTTACTTTCTGATGGGCGGGCTTTTTATTAAGCTTTTTGCCTGCTTGACGGTGGTTGCGGTACTGATCTTAAAATATCCTGAAAATAAGATGCTTACGGCCTTGAATTTTTTTTGCTTGTATTTCTTGTTTACGCTCTTTGAAGTTATATGTTTGTTACGTAACTTGCGCGACCAAAATCAGACGTAAAAAATTGGGAATAGATGGATTTTAGGCACTTTTTCGATTCAAAAATAGTAAGCTTCTTTGCATTTTTTGCCGTTTTAACAACCTTTTCCGTTGTACAAGCCGCCGACAACACGGCTGTTGATAGCGTCACTTCGACAGGCCATGAAGCGCACAGCGAAGAAGTATATGAGCCTACTGAAGCCATCATGGAGCACATCAGCGACGCGCATGATTGGCACCTTTGGGGGCATATGTCCATCCCACTTCCAGTGATCTTATATACCGATAAGGGGTTTGAATTTTTCCTTTCTTCCGCGTTCCATCACGGCGAGCACGACCACCAAGGTAGCTATTATACCTATCGATTGGTGGATAAGAAAAAAATTCAGGTAGTGAATGCCGCCGGAGCGGTGGATGAGGAAGCGTCTAAGCGGGTGTGGGATTTTTCCATTACCAAGAACGTGGCATCCATGTTCCTATCGGTGCTCGTGTTGGTATTGCTTTTCGCGTCTGTAGCTAGGGCATACAAAAAGCGTGAGGGTAAATCTCCTAAGGGATTCCAGTCGCTGATCGAGCCAATCATTCTGTTTGTGCGGGATGATATCGCGCGCCCGAATATCGGGCATAAATATGCGCGGTTCATGCCGTTGCTGCTGACGATATTCTTTTTTATCTGGTTGAATAACCTGATGGGCTTGATCCCCATTTTCCCGGGAGCGGCCAACGTGACCGGAAATATTGCGACCACATTTGTGTTGGCACTGGTGGTGCTGGTGACCGTCAATTTAAATGGAAACAAATATTACTGGAAACATATTCTCATGCCGGATGTGCCCTGGTGGCTGTATCCCATCATGATTCCGGTTGAATTGATCGGCGTGATTTCGAAGCCGTTTGCATTAATGGTTCGTTTGTTTGCGAACATTACCGCCGGGCACATCATTATCCTCAGCTTGATCTCACTGATATTCGTTTTCAAGTCGCTGGCAATTGCCCCCGTGTCGTTGGTATTCGTGCTGTTCATGAATGTGTTGGAGTTGTTGGTGGCCTTTTTGCAGGCCTTTATATTCACGTTGCTCACCGCGCTGTTCATCGGTATGGCGGTAGAGGAGCACCATTGATTTGTAAATCCTTATATTAATATACATTAAATTAAATTGTTATGGTAGGTTCAATTGCGGCAATTGGTGCCGGGTTAGCAGTGATCGGTGCCGGTCTTGGTATCGGACAGATTGGTGGCAAAGCGATGGAAGGTATCGCACGTCAGCCCGAGGCTGCTTCAAAAATTCAGACTGCTATGATCATTGCAGCGGCGCTTGTTGAAGGTGCTGCACTGTTTGCTATCGTAGTCGCTTTGTTGGGCAACAATCCCCAATAAAGACACTGAATGAAAAAGGGCCGGATACCTGACGGTTGGTTTTGTGTCCGGCCCTTATTTAACAAGCGTTCACTTTAAGAAACTAGAAACTATAATATGAGTTTTGACATTGGTAATCCGAGCATCGGATTAGTATTCTGGACAGCGGTAGCGTTTCTCTTATTGTTAGTCCTCTTGCGTAAGTTTGCGTGGAAACCCATTATGCAGGCGGTCAGCGAACGCGAAAAATCCATCGAAGATGCGTTGACATCGGCTGAAAAAGCCAAGGAAGAAATGGCCCGCCTCACCAATGAGAATGAGCAATTGCTCAAGGCTGCCCGTGCCGAGCGCGATGTTATCCTCAAGGAAGCAAAAGAACTGAAAGACCAGATCGTGCTGGATGCGAAGTCGCTGGCGCATGTCGAGGGTGCCAAACTGATCGAGCAGGCGCGTAAGGAGATAGACGACCAAAAGAAACGCGCACTGGCAGAGGTGAAGAACCAGGTATCGTCTCTTTCGCTGGAAATTGCACGCAAAGTGCTGCAAAAGGAATTTGAAGACGAACGGAAGCAAGAAGCATTGGTGGCCGATCTGCTGAAAGACGTGAAATTGAGCTAAGACATGTCAGAGTTTAAAGTTGCGTCAAGGTACGCCAAATCGCTTATTGACCTGGCACAGGAACAAGGGACCTTGGAAACGGTCAGGCAGGATATGGAGCAGTTTGTGGCGGTGTTGCATGCAAGCACGGAACTACAAGCCGTACTCCGGAACCCTATCATGAAGCAAGATAAAAAAAGCGCTATCCTGGATGCGTTATTCGAGCAGAAAATTCATCCATCTATTACCGCGTTTTTCCATATCATGGTCCGCAAGGGGCGTGCCGGTATCCTGTATGCGACCGCGCAGGAATTCATTCGCGAATACAACGAGGTGAAGGGTATCGTCCATGCAACGGTCGTTTCGGCTATTGCCCTTTCGGCAGCAAATCTGGCGTCTTTGAAACAGGTGATTGCCAGCGAGATCAACGCCGACGTGATCCTGCAAAACAAAGTGGATGCATCGCTGATCGGTGGCCTGGTGGTGAAGGTGGGCGACAAGCAGGTCGATGCCAGCATCGCCGGCAAGCTGAAGAAGCTGGAACGGCATTTTGATGCGCAGGTGGTTAGTTGAGACGTTAGACACGAGACATCAGACATCAGACATCAGACGTTAGACACGAGACACGAGACGTTAGACACGAGACGTTAGACACGAGACATCAGACACGAGATATCAGACATCAGACGATAGCAGGAAACAAACGGCTAATAGCGAAAAATAAATAGTAAATAACAAAAGAAACCCCTAATATAACAAAGATGATAGAGGTAAGACCCGATGAAGTATCGGCAATTTTAAGAGAGCAATTGTCGGGCTTCAAATCAGAAGCCGAGCTTGAAGAAGTGGGTACCGTATTGCAGATCGGCGACGGTATCGCGCGTATATATGGCTTGACGAAAGTACAGTCCGGTGAGTTGGTTGAGTTTGAGAGCGGGCTGCAAGGCATTGTATTGAACCTTGAAGAAGACAATGTGGGTGTTGTATTACTCGGTCAATCCGATGAGATTAAGGAAGGTGATACCATCAAACGTACACGTCGTATTGCTTCGATCAAAGTAGGCGAGGGTATGCTGGGCCGTGTGGTGAATACACTGGGCCAACCGATCGACGGTAAAGGGCCGATTCTTGGCGATGTCTATGAAATGCCTATTGAGCGCAAGGCTCCGGGCGTTATCTATCGCCAGCCGGTGAATGAGCCTTTGCAAACGGGTATCAAAGCGATCGATGCCATGATCCCGATTGGCCGTGGTCAACGGGAGTTGGTGATCGGCGACCGCCAAACGGGAAAAACAGCGGTATGTGTCGACACCATCATCAATCAGAAGGAGTTTTACGATGCGGGTGAGCCTGTATTCTGTATCTACGTTGCCGTTGGGCAGAAAAATTCCACCGTGGCCAACATCGTGCGTACGTTGGAAGAGAACGGAGCGATGCCGTATACCATTGTGGTAGCGGCTTCTGCTGCGGATCCGGCGCCGATGCAGTTTTATGCACCCATGGCGGGTGCCGCGATCGGCGAATTTTTCCGCGATACGGGTCGTCCGGCGCTGATCATTTACGACGATTTGTCTAAACAAGCGGTTGCGTACCGCGAGGTATCCTTGCTGTTGCGTCGCCCGCCGGGCCGTGAAGCTTACCCCGGTGACGTATTTTACCTGCACAGCCGGCTGCTGGAGCGCGCGGCTAAAATCAATGCGTCTGATACCATTGCTCGCCAGATGAATGACTTGCCTGAGTCGATCCGGCCGCTGGTCAAGGGTGGCGGATCGCTCACGGCACTGCCCATCATTGAGACGCAAGCAGGGGACGTATCGGCCTATATTCCGACCAACGTGATTTCCATCACGGATGGTCAGATTTTCTTGGAGTCCAACCTGTTCAACGCAGGGGTACGCCCGGCCATCAACGTGGGCATTTCGGTATCGCGCGTGGGCGGTAATGCGCAGATCAAGTCTATGAAGAAAGTGGCAGGTACGTTGAAACTCGACCAGGCCCAGTATCGGGAGTTGGAAGCGTTTTCCAAATTCGGGTCGGACCTTGATGCGGCCACCAAGGCGGTATTGGATAAAGGGGTGCGCAACGTGGAGATCTTGAAGCAGCGCCAATTCTCACCGGTGTCTGTAGAAAAACAGGTAGCCATCATTTATGCCGGGACGAAGGGTCTGTTCCGCAGCGTTCCGGTGAATAAAGTAAAAGAATTTGAGGCCGAATACCTTCAACAGCTTGAACAGCGCCATCCAGAAGTGTTGAAAGCGCTGAAAGCAGGTAAGTTCGATGATGAGCTTACGGGGGTACTGAACAAGGTAGCGAAGGAATTGGCGGATAAGTATTAACAGGGGACATGAGATATCAGACATCAGACCTTAGACAATAGACATCAGACCTTAGACAACAGACAAACCAGTCTAGTGTCTAAAGTCTAGTGTCTAAAGTCCAGTGTCTAACGTCTAGTGTCTAACGTCTAGTGTCTAACGTCTAGTGTCTAAAAAATGGCAAATTTAAAAGAAGTAAGGAACCGGATCACTTCGGTATCTTCGACACAGCAGATCACGAAGGCCATGAAGATGGTCTCTGCGGCCAAGCTTAAGCGGGCTACGAATGCCATTGTGCAGTTGCGTCCTTACGCTGAGAAGCTCAGGGAAATCTTGGCGAATGTATCGGCCAGTGTTGAAGGCAGCGCTTCTCCTTATACAGTTGATCGTAAACCGAACAAGGTGCTGGTGGTCGTGATTGCTTCCAACAGGGGATTGGCGGGGGCGTTTAATGCGAATGCGATAAAAACGGCCAACCAACTGATTGCCGCGAAATACAATGCGCAACACCAGGCTGGAAATGTGAGCATATTGGCCATCGGCAAACGGGCACAGGATTATTACCAACGGCGCAAGTATCGGGTGATGGGCGATCACAATGAATTGTTTGCCGCCTTGAATTTCGAAAATACCGCTAAGATCACAGAGATGATCATGAAGGGATTTGTGGAGGGCGACTATGATCGGGTGGAGCTGGTGTATAATCGATTTAAGAATGCGGCCGTCCAGGTCCTGACCGCCGAGCAACTGCTGCCGTTGCTGCCGCCGACAGGGGAGTCTGCGCAGTCGAAACTGGAAGTGGATTACCTGATTGAACCCTCTAAGGAAAAGATCATCGAGGAGCTGATTCCCAAAGCGATTAAAGTGCAGCTGTACAAAGCGATATTAGATTCGCATGCTTCCGAACATGGGGCACGGATGACGGCGATGGATAAGGCCACCGACAATGCCGGTGACCTGTTGAAATCGCTTAAATTGTCGTATAATCAGGCCAGACAGGCCGCTATTACCACCGAGTTGACGGAGATCGTGAGCGGAGCCGCTGCGCTATCCAATGGTTAGCGGACCATTTGTGGTCCACAAAACGCATCAAAAAGGGCATTTTTGCCCTTTTTTCGTTTTATTGGATGGCCAAAAAATACCTACTGTTAAGTATATGTTTTACTAAACATTTCTTATATTTTTGCGTTGTATCTTTGAACGGCGTTTTTTATATAACGCTTGATTGCTTTTCAAGCATCAAGTACTGTTGCACAAGTTGTAGCAAATAGGCGGGGTAACTCGTTCGGTCGAGTAAGGTGAGTGAGGCTACATTATCTGAACTACATGAAAGAACTTATACTTCGCTTCAAGACCGTACCTCGTTGGGCAATATTGCTCTTAGATTGGTTAATCCTGACCTGGTCTTTTTCGCTATCCTATTTTGTCGCTAAACAATTTAATTTCCACGACATTATTCGGGGGCATTTTTTTATTTATACGGCAATATACAGTTGCATTGCGTTGCCGATATTTTTCCTGATGCGGATCCACACCGGGTTGATCCGGTATTCCGATACACGGGATATGTTGAAAATATTCTCAGCAATGCTGATCACCTCGGTCACGTATTTACTGGTCACCTACCTGGTCGTCAACCCGCTTCTCCATACGAGCGATGCGCATTTGGGATTGGTCCTGCTGATCAACTTTTTTATCGCGACGTCATTTCTCATCATGCTGCGCATCACAGTTAAAAGCATTTATTTTATGCTCATGCGGCGGGTACGGGATGTGGATACGGTGCGGGTATTGATTTATGGAGCCGATCAGAATGCGATCATGGCGAAGCAGGCATTGGAGAATAGCCGGGAGTCGAAGGTCATTATCATTGGGTTTATTGATACCGGAAGGAGTAAGCTGAACAGCTATATCGAGCGGAAAAAAGTTTACCATGTCAAGGATCTTGCGGCATTGAAAGATCGGTATGCCATTGATCAGATGATTTTCGTGAAAGATCATTTGGGCAGCCGGGAGAAAAAGGTCATCGTAGAGCGCTGTTTGCGGCTCGGAATTAAGGTGCTGACCGTGCCTCCGGCATCCGAATGGATATCGGGCAGGCTCCGCCCTCAGCAGATCAAGAATCTGCGTATCGAAGATCTATTGCAGCGGGCGCCCATCAAGATCAATAACGATAAGATATGTGATGATCTATGCGGCAAACGGATTTTGATCACCGGCGCCGCCGGTTCGATCGGTTCGGAAATCGTTCGTCAGGTGCTGCGATATGAACCCCAGATGCTGATCCTTTGCGACCAAGCGGAATCTCCCATGCATGAGATTCAGTTGGAGATCGACGAAACATTCCCATCAAGCAACGTGGTGGTGGCCATTGCGGACATCCGAAACCTGGAACGCATGCATCAGATATTCAACGATTATCGACCCGAGTTGGTTTATCACGCGGCCGCCTACAAGCATGTGCCGATGATGGAGCGGAATCCAGGGGAAGCGGTCAGTACCAATGTGGGAGGAACCAAGAATATTGCCGATCTGTCTATCCTTTTCGGCGTGAAGAAGTTTGTGATGATCTCCACGGATAAGGCCGTGAACCCGACAAATGTGATGGGGGCCTCCAAACGGATCGCAGAGATTTACACCCAAAGCCTTGACGGACAACAGTCACTGCAATTGATGGACACGGCCACCGGCAAGACCAAAATGGTGAAAGGGACGCGTTTCATTACCACGCGATTCGGCAATGTTTTGGGTTCTAATGGTTCGGTAATTCCGCGTTTTCGGGCGCAGATCGAAAAAGGCGGACCGATTACGGTGACCCATCCGGATATCACGCGCTATTTTATGACCATACCAGAAGCCGTGCAATTGGTATTAGAGGCCGGTACCATGGGCAACGGGGGTGAAATTTACGTATTTGACATGGGGAAACCGGTGAGGATTGTCGACCTGGCCAAAAAAATGATACAGCTGGCGGGACTTAAACCCGATCAGGATATTGAAATTGTCTATACCGGACTTCGCAGCGGCGAGAAACTCTATGAAGAGTTGTTGAACGACGGCGAGAAGGTATTGCCCACGCATCACGACAAGATTCACATCGCCCGCGTCAATTCCATCGAGCACGAGCTGGCCAAACGTTCGATTTACGAACTGATCGCGCTCAACGAACGGAGAAACAGCAGCGGAGTGGTCCGCAAGATGAAGGAGATCGTTCCCGAATTTGTCAGTAAAAATTCACCCTTTGAGGCGTTGGATTCGGCGGGTTAGCGTGGTCATGATCACCACCTGATCAGTGCGCTTCCCCAGGTAAAGCCAGCACCGAATGCGGCCAGGCAGATCAGGTCGCCTTCCTTGACTCTTCCTGCTTCCCACGCTTCACATAGGGCGATCGGCACCGAAGCCGCTGTGGTATTTCCATACCGTTGGATGTTATTGAACACGCGGTCGTCGGCTAATCCCAGTAACTTCTGTACATATTGGCTGATGCGGAGATTCGCTTGATGGGGCACGAGCAAATCGATATCTTTTTCCGAAAGGCTGTTGACGGCCAATGCCTCCTTGATGACTTCCGGAAATTTGACCACGGCCTTCTTGAACACCGCAGGCCCATCCATGTAAGGCAATGCTGCGCCGCTTTCAAGCTGTTCGGCGGTCAGGAAGAGACCGCCCAGTTCCTGCTCCGGAAACGGTGGCTTGTCCTTGAGCCATTTATTGGCGTGTGCTCCGGGATAATACATGGCTAACGACTCGGCTTCGGCACCATCGCTGTGCAGGTGGGTACTGAGGATGCCCTTGGTCTTTTCTTCGGTGGGCTGGAGCACGACAGCACCTGCACCGTCTCCGAAAATGACCGAAACATTGCGGCTGCGCGTCTCAAAGTCCATCGCGAACGAATGCTTCTCGCTGCCCACCACCAATACATTTTTATACATGCCTGTTTTGATGAACTGATCGGCCACAGACAGCGCATATATAAAACCTGAACATTGGTTTCGAACGTCTAACGCGCCGATTTCACGCATACCCATTTCGCGTTGCAACAAAACGCCACAGCCCGGAAAATAATAATCGGGACTCAGGGTGGCAAACACGATAAAATCGATGTCCCGAGCAGTGGTGCCTGCCCGCTCAAGCGCTATTTTAGCGGCTTCGATGGCCATGGTTGTCGTGGTTTCGCCGAGGCGACTGGCAAAACGGCGCTCTTTTATGCCAGTCCGCTCCTGTATCCACTCGTCGCTGGTATCCATGAAACGGGTCAGATCATGGTTGGTATATACCTGCTTGGGGACATAATATCCCATGCCGGCTATTTTGGATTGGTACATGTATCCCTTCCTCTCTTTGAGTTATACAATTGTACGGAAAATTTTATAAAAAAGACGTAATTTTTAGTCGCATGGCTTGTCCTTCAATGGCAGATGAGCGACCAATAACTTGCTTTTATATGCAAGTTTAGCTAAGTTTGCGTTCATGACGGTCGAGACGGAAGAAGAAACCTACACACTTGACGAGGTATTGGCGGCTATTACTGCTGCCCATCGGCTCATCCTGTGGAATGACGAAACCAATACCTTTGAACATGTGATCAATTGTTTGATCAAACACTTGCAATACACTGCGGCACAAGCGGAGAAAATAGCATGGAAAGTACATACCGAGGGCAAGTGTACCGTATTGGAAGGTACCTATTCCGAAGTGGACGTCTATCGCAAGATACTCAAATCCGAAGGATTGACCGTCAGCATCGAATAGTCCCACATGCTGTCAATGGTAACAATGTGACCGATGCGGCCCCCAAGCTGTAATAATGCGGTTACCATCTGCCGACAAATGCAATAAAAGCACAATCTTTGCGGCCAAATAATCAGATACGCTTTAATTGAGGGCAAATTGATGAATGTTGGTTACAAAATAAGGATCGGGTATCTATACTTATTGACGGTATTGGCATTGCCGCTGAGCGCGGTTTCGCAAGAGCGGAACGTTGCTGTATCGGCTATCGTCATTGATGAGGCCTCAAAAGAGCCGGTGGGGTTTGCCAGTGCGGCATTGCTGACGCAAACATCGAAAGCCTATGTCAAGGGAATGCAGACCGTGGATGACGGTAAAATCCTATTCACCGACGTGGCTCCCGGGGTATATGCCTTGCGGATCACTTATGTGGGATACGAAGACTATTTGAAAGAAAACATTGTCGTCGAATCGGGGAGGGATATCAATTTAGGCAGTATTTTGATCAAATCTTCCGGTGAATTATTGGAGGAAGTGGTGGTAGAAGGCACCCCTCCGGCGATGGAATTGGGTATAGACCGGAAGATTTTCAACGTGGCACAGAGCACCATTAGCGTGGGGGGTAACGCATCTGATCTGCTGGCGAACGTGCCATCCCTGCAAGTGGATATGGATGGCGGTGTGAGCCTGAGGGGATCGAACAGTGTACGGGTACTGATCAATGGACGGGAGTCCTCGCTGGGCGGTGGGGATGTCGCCCAATTGCTCCAGTCCGTGCCAGCAAACCTGATTGAACGGGTGGAGGTCATCACTAATCCCTCTTCCAAATTCGATGCCGAGGGGCAATCGGGCATTATCAACATCGTATTGAAGAAAGAGGCCCGGATCGGATTGAACGGTACCGTTAACGCTTCTGCGGGTTCGTATGATAATTACAACGCTGGGGTGAACCTCAATTTCAGGGGCGACAAGTTTAATTATTACGGGGGATACCAATTCAACAGGCGAAACGGTGTGGGCAATGGCTTCAACAGCACCCAGCAGTTTTCCAATAACAGCCTCACCGAAAACCGCAATGGAAGTAATCGGCTCGGGCTCAATCACAGCATACAGCTGGGTACGGACTATTACATCACGGATAAGACCGTGATCGGACTATCGGGGGACCTCAGCCTCCGGGGCAACAGCCGAAATGAGGATATGGCTTATTTATACTTCAATCATCCGCAGCTGACGGGCACCAGTGACCGCACATCCCGCCAGGAAGAGGATGATCTCGGCTTCGATCTGGATCTGGACTTTGAACATCGTTTTGCCAGGGAGAACGAATTGCTGACGGCAGATGTTGACTTTGGCCGTGAGACCGAAGAGGGAGTGAATCGGTTTGACCAGACCTTTACCGATCCGGATATGCCGCTGGACAGGCGGATCAACAATACAACAGAGGACGGCAGGCGCTTCCGGGTGCAGGTAGATTATGTGCTTCCAATGAGTGAGGAGCACAAATTCGAGGCCGGATACAGCACATCCATACGACGGTCTGACGAAGGCCAGCGCTCCGAATATTTCGAGGTGGAGCAGGATATGCTGGTGCCGGATTATGACCTGACCAACGATTTCAACATGAAGGATATCGTGCATGCGCTCTACGCCAACTATCAGCAAAAGCTCACAGAGACCTTGGGATTCCAGGTGGGGCTGCGGGCCGAACAGGCCTATTTGAATACGGAATACATTTCTTTTGATCCGGAGATCCCCGCTGAAGACCGAAATGCGGTGGGTAAATTGGATTATTTCAGGGTATATCCCAGTATCTTCCTGACCCAGGAGTTCGGGGATAAAAACCAACTGCAAGCGAGTTATACCCGGCGGGTAAGCCGACCGAGGGGATGGCAGGTCAACCCATTTGTGGATGTATCCGATCCGATGAATATCAGTCAGGGCAACCCCAACCTGTTGCCGGAAGATATCCATTCATTTGAACTGGGCTATGCAAAATTCTGGGAGCAGATCACCTTGACATCATCTGCTTACTACCGCCGGGTGAATGATGTGGTACAGCCCATCATTACCGAAGCAGCGGGACAGGATGGGGTGACATTCTCGCAATGGGATAATATCAGCCGGAATGAAGCCTCCGGACTGGAACTGATATCGTCCATCAAGTTTGGGAAAAATATAGATGCCATGGTGAATGCCAACCTGTATTACAGCAAGTTTTACGGCAGCGAGGAGCATAATATCGCTCCGGCGGATGGGTTCAACTGGAACGCCAACCTGACGGCAAATTACCGGATCAAACCTTGGCTGTCTGCTCAGGCGCGCGCCGAATACCAAGCGCCAGAGGTCATGGCGCAGGGTAGGGGTATTGAGCAGTTTGTCATCGATGCGGGCGTGCGCTGGGATGTGCTGAGTAAGAAGGGAAGCATCATGTTCAACGTGCGGGACCTGCTTAACCAGCGCCGTTGGGGTGGGTATACCCAAACGAATGAATTTTACCGGTACTTTGAAAACCGCTTTATGCGCCGGATGTTTATGGTGTCATTCAACTACCGGTTTGGCCGCCAGGATTTCGAGGACCGGGAAGAGCGGCGCAAACGGGAAGAAAACAACGATTTGGGCGGCGAGGAACCGCAATTCTAGAAAAGTGCCTGAAGTTCTTCCAGCGCGGCGATGCTTTGCCTGACATCCGGCGGTACTTCGGTATTGTTGGGATTGAAATAAATGGCGTCCATCCCGACATTTTGTGCACCCCGTATATCCGCTTCAAGACTATCCCCAATCATGACACTTTCACTGATCCGCGTGTTGGCATTGCTGACGGCATAGTGAAAGATCTTTGGATGGGGTTTATGGACCCCCACGATCTCCGAAATCACCACCGTGGAGAAATATTTCTTCAGGTCGCACTTCGTCACCTTGATTTCCGCGGCATCGCTGAAGCCGTTTGAGATCAGGTGCAAGGTGTATTTTTCCTGTAGGTATCCAAGTGTTTCATGCGCATGCGGAAAAAGGTTGGTCTTCTGTGGGCAGAGCCGAAGGTAATCGGTTTCAAAAGCGCTTGGAAATAACGTCGGGTCTAAACCTAATTCGACGAACGTATCGGCGAAACGTGCTTCCCGGAGCTGGGTTTTCGTAATGTGACCATTGTGGTACTGCGCCCACAGGCGGTGATTATTGCGGTTGTACGTTTCAATGAACAACGCGGCCGACGGGATACCCAGTCCATTGAACTGGTAGGTATCGAACAGCTCCATCAGCGTTTCTTCCGCGTTCTTTTCGAAATCCCAGATGGTATGGTCCAGATCAAAAAAGATATGCCTTTTGCCTGTGTGTTGCATATGGCAAAGATAGGGACTTTTACGGAGTGTTGCGTTGCCGGAGCTGATCGCGGATATACTGTCCTGCCGCTGTCAGGTGATCTGGCGACCAACTACCCGAAGTCGGTGCGCCGGGACGAAGCAGCGCGGTGGTCTCCGCTTTATCGGTCATATTCCAGTTTGCCCAGCTTAGCTGCCGTTCTTCCATCCAAGCCATCCACTGCTTGGTTTTTTCGCCGTCGAATACACCGTCGCCATTGGATTCGCCCACCCCCCATTCGGTCACAAACAAGGGGAGCCCCCGTGCTAAGGCCACTTCCGCCTTGCGCCGGAGACTGTCCTGATGATGGGGGTCGCTGGCGTAGAAGTGGAAGGCGTAGGCAATGTTGCCATAGCCCGGGATAGGGTCAGCGGCGGCGATGTCTACATCCTGGTCCCAATGGGGACTGCCCATAACAATCAAGTTGTCGGGATCATGCTTTCGGATCTCCCGTATGACATCCAGCGCATACGCCTTGATGACCGGCCAGGATTGACGCTCAGGCTCGTTCCATATCTCATAGATGATATTAGGGGTACCGGCATACCGGCGCGCCATTTCTGCAAAAAAAGCCTTAGCCGCATCCCTGTTCTTATCAGCGTTATGGTCGTGCCAGTCAATGATGACATAAATTCCCCGTTTTATGGCGCGGTCGGCTACCCGCTGGACGAGTGCCGCCTGTTCATCGGGTTGTTGCAAGTATCCGCTGTCGGGCTCCACGGCCATCGACAGGCGAACGAGTGAGACCTTGAAATCATCCACCAGCCAATCGACCACTTGCTCATTATAGTACTTCTTGCCGCCCCACACACTCCAGGAGAAGCTGATCCCGCGTAATTGCGGGGGAACACCATGCTGGTTGACAATGCGCCCATCCGCCACCGAAAGCGGTCCGTGCGCTGCTATCGGATGGATGCGTGGTGAGCAGCTGCAAATCATGCCTGCTATTAGCAGGGCAAGTGCAAGCTGGAAGCGATTCGGAAAATCCTTCATGGTATCGAAGTTAAAAAAAGCCGTCTGGAAAACGAAAATAATCGCGATTTCCAGACGGCTAAGGTCCGATAATAATTGAAGAGCTAGTTTGCGGCTCGGAACATCCAGAACCAAGCTTCTCCCCAGGCGGCAACACCCGCGGCAGCATAGCTCAGCGCCATCCGGCCATCATCCAAGATGAGGATATCATATTCGTAGACGGGGGCATTACCTTCATTAGGTGATTTGCCGCACAATACCGTCACCCCCCTGGTCGTGAGTTTTCCTTTCGCCCACACCGATCCGTCATCTAAGGTGGTTATTTTCGTCATGTCAAATGAAAACGTTCCGGTTTCCGTTTCACCGGTTGACATGATTTTCGTCAACTGGGCGCCCCGCAACGAGAAGACCATTTTGGCTCCTGCGCCTTCTCCCGGCGCCTGCCCATCAATATCGGCTACGGGGAGTGCCCACCATGCAGGCGCGACATTACCCATATAGCCTCCATTGCCCCACACTGCCGGTTGGGTATCATCCCAAACCCATTCCCGTTCGCTACCCCCGGTGAGGAAGCCCCATTCCAACGGTACCTCAAAAGTCAGCTCGTCTACGTTGACGGTCAGCGTTTTGGTAATTTTCGTGCCATCCGGATTGAGGCCGGTGAATAGGATTTCGTTGTCACCTTCCGACACCAGCAACACCGTATCGGTCTTCTTTTGGGTCACGCCCACGCCGTAATCCCACGAGGATAATACCGGACTTTTATTGTCCAGTACTACCTTGTTTGAGTTTTTGCCATCGACGATGACGGGCGTTGCCGTAATCTCCAATTGGTCAGCGGTGATGGCTCCGCCCATATCGAGGCGGTCTTCAATCGGTTCGCAACCCATGTACATCGCGCCGAGTGCGGCAACGATAAAAAATATGATTCGTTTCATGATTTTTCTCATTTAAGTATTACCATCCTGGAAATTCGTCTGCGACCGTTCCCCATCCTGCATTTTGTGTCAATACGCCATCGGACAGGGCTATCTGCGACTGCGGGATCGGCCAGAAGCCACCAGTAGCTTCAAACCTTGCCCGGTATCCACCCCCAAAGGCACGCATTTGGGTATCGACACTTTTATTTTTGATGGCGACACCTTCTTGGGCAGCCAGCGCATCCGCCGCATCATGCCAGCGCATCAGGTCGAAATAGCGCAGGCCTTCAAATGCCAGTTCCCATCGGCGCTCCCGTTTGAGGGCATCCAGCGAATAAGGAACTGCCGGCAGCTTAGCGCGGGCCCGTACCCGATTCAGTCCGACATTGTCTTCCTTCAATTCAGATTGCATGAGCAGCACATCGGCAAAGCGGATCAGCACCAGGTCCTGGGTATGGGCAAGTTGGTAGTCCGTAGGCGCCGCATCTTTCAAGATCGCATATGAAGGAAGGAGGTTTCCTTCGCTATAGGCGGTTACGGGCACATATTTCTTTTGCCAGAATCCGGTCTCTTCCATCTGATTATCGGCACCATAAATGTAATTTTCCAGATCAGTTTCGACGTTAATGATGGATCCGGTCCGCCGGATATCAGTGGGTTCAGCCTGCCGCCATTGGTTCCACAGGGTGGTATTCACCGGACCTGCGCCCCAACCCTGACCAAAGGGGAACGTGCCGGCCTGTCCATTATTGGAGCGTAGGCCAAAATGCAAGTTGTATTGATTGGCGTAACCCAGCATATATTGATCGCCCCAGTCGACCAACGTTCCGAACTTTATCGCAAAGACCGTTTCTTTGTTGCCATCACCTTCCCACTGCAAGCCATTTTCCGATACATAATCGTAGTCCTCAGCGGTATATTCATTGGTATATGGCCAAAGGTTTCTGAAATCCGATACCAGATCGTGTCCGCTATTGCCGATGCACTCTTCCAACCAGGCGATCACTTGAGCCTTAGTGATCTCGCCGCCGTCGTTTGCAACGGGGAGCGCTGTTTTATCGTAATATCCGGTATAGAACAGGAATACCCGTGCGGCTAACGCTTGGGCGGCCCATTTGGTGGCGTGGCCGGAGGCTACGCTGGTATAGGGCTGACTGGGCATGAGCGAAATGGCCTGTTGCAAGTCGTACGCAATTTGGGCGTAGGTACTATCGGCTGGTGCTTTTGGTTTATTTTCGGCTTCCGTCTGAATGACCAAGGGCACTTCGCCGAACATTTGGGACAGCTCGAAGTAAAATAGCGCCCGCAGGAAATGAACCTCTCCGAGGAATTGATTCCGCTGGGCATCACTTTGCCAGCCTGTTACCTGATCCAAGGTCCCAATAGCGGTATTTGCCCGGTAAATCCCCTGATAACGTGCCGTCCAGTAGGTTTCAAACCGGCTGGGTTGGGTGTTCATCAGGTGGTCGATTCCCTGCATATCTTTGTCATTTTCGCCTCCCCCTCCAAAACGATCATCTGACGCTAATTCTGCCATGTAGAAATGCGTGTTTTGCGGATTGGATATGGCACTGCTGAACGAAGAATAAATTCCCGTCAACATTGATTCAGCATCCGCCAAGGTAAGTGGGAAGTTCCCCGTATTCTTCTTATCGTAACTTTCGGTATCCAAAAAGCTTTCGCAACCGGTTAAGGTCAGGCTAAAAGCAATTATATAGAGTAGCTTTTTCATCGTTATGCGTATTAAAATTTAAGATTCAGTCCAAGCAGGAATGTCCGCGGACTGGGATAAAAACCCAGGTCAATTCCCGATACCCAGCTTTGATCATAACCGTAGCCGATTTCCGGGTCCATGCCGGAGTAGCCGGTAAAGGTGTACAGGTTCTGAGCGGTCAAGTACAAGCGTGCCTGGCCAAACGGCATTTTCGGAAGCAGGGATTTGAAGTCATACCCCAATGTCACATTTTGGATTTTTACAAAGTCGCCATTTTCAATGTAAATATCCGAGACGTACTGACTGTTGGTATGGCTACCGCTGGTAAGCCGCGGGTATCGGTTGGATGTTCCTTCTCCGTGCCAGCGTTCGAACACCTCGGTGGTATAGTTTTGCAGCGGGCTGTCTGCAAACGAGCGGTAAGATTTGGCAATCTGGTGCCCGAAAGCACCGGTGGCCGTGACGGATAGGTCTAAGCCTTTATACCCAAAATTGAGGCTCATGCCGCCGGTAAAGTCCGGATGCGGATTGCCGATCATTACCCGGTCGTCGGTGGTAATGGTACCATCGCCGTTGGTATCGGTAAAAATGACGTCACCTGGCTGGGCCGTAGCTAATACGCCTAGTCCCCTGGCGCGGTAGTCTGTGATCTGCTCGGCGTTTTGGAAAATGCCATCGGTTTTGTATCCGAAGAAGTATCCTACGGGATACCCTACCTGCGCCCGGTACATCTCGGTGGTGCCCTGGCTCAGCACATTATCAGCGCCATGAATAATGCCTTCGTCGTTTTCGATGCGTTTCACCTCATTCTGGTTATAGGCACCATTGAGACTGATGCCATAGCGGAAGTCGCCGATGGTTTCGTTCCAATTCAATCCCAGTTCAACACCTTTGTTTTCGATATCCCCCCCGTTGATAAAGGGGGCATTGGTGCCATATATGGCCAACACAGGCGCCTGAACAAGCCAGTCGATCGTACTCTTCCGGTACCAATCGAATACCACCCCCAGCCGGTCGTTGACGAACCGCGAGTCAAAGCCGATGTTCAACTGTTCGGAGGTTTCCCAGGAGATGTCGGGGTTGGGCAGTACATCGGGATAGGCGCCATTGACCAGCGTATTTTTATTATTGCCGAAATAATAGCCACTTTGTCTGGTGATAGCGATAGTAGCCAGGTATTGGAAGGGGTCGATACTGGAGTTGCCATTCTGGCCCCAGCTCGCCCGGATCTTGAAGAAATTCAGCCAGTCTGAAGATGATTGCATGAAAGATTCATTGGTCAGCACCCAACCGGCAGCCGCCGATGGGAAATAACCCCAACGGTTACCCCTGGCGAAATTGGATGAACCATCCGCCCGCATAATGAGGGAAGCCATGTAGGTTTCCTTGTAATTATAGTTAACCCGACCGAAGAAGGAAGCCAATACCCCATCCGGCCAGTGCTGACCGCCTACCGTGGGGGTGAATCCATCATATCCCTGTCCGTTGATCACCCAGGCATTTTGCCAGCTCCCTGGAAATGAGGAGTTGGCGGTAGTGGCGCTCAAATCTTCTCCCAGACCCCATCGCTCTACCGATTGACCAATTACAGCGTCAAAATTATGGGAGTTATCCAGCGCCCATTGGTAGGCAATCGTGTTCTCCAAAATCCAGTTGTAGCCCTGTCCTTGATTCTGAGAGATGTCGTCCACTGCATTTTGCGAAGTGGTGGATAACTGGAAGGCTGGCGTATATGATCGATAAGCGTTTGCTTGGAGGCGGTATCCAAAATTACTCCTGAACTTTAGGTTCTCGATCGGCTGAATTTCTAAGTAAGCGTTGGTCATCAACGTATGGTTCTTGCTTCGATTGAGTCCCCGCCGATAATGCATGTCAGCAATTGGGTTAGCAGTCGCACCATCGAACGCCCATCCGTCGGCCACTTTGCTGGCGTGATCGTAGTACCCGCCGTCGGCGTTGTACACAGGGAGAAGCGGGTTGCCCACCAACATGTTATGGATGTCGTTCCAATAGATGTTACCAATGCCAATGCCCGCCGTTGTGTTGTACGCATAGGTGACATTTTCGCCAAATTTGATGACATCGAAATCATCATTTTTGAGAATAATGTGCTCAGAGTTGAGCCGCACGGTGTGGCGTTCTGAATTGGGGGACACGGGTTTTCCGAAAATTCCGTCTTGTATGGCTAAGGAATAACCAAGCGAGAATCGGGATTGCTCACCCCCACCCATTAGGTTGACCGCGTGGTTTTGGGTGATGGCATCGTCGTTGTGGATTTCGCGTAGCCAGTTTGTGCCGTTCCATGTGCCGGCCATTGCCTGTTCATACTGGTTGGGAATTAAGGTAGCCCAATCGTAGGGGGCTAGGCCCTCGTTGAACCGGCGCTCGTCTTGAATGGCCATGTATTCCTTCGCGGTCAGAAGCGAGGGCATTTTGTAGGCATTCTGCATGCCCAGGTACGTGTCGTAGCTCAGCGTCAGTTTGCCGACCTTGCCCTGCTTGGTGGTGACCAATACCACGCCATTGGCGGCGCGGGCACCATAAATTGCTGCCGATGCCGCGTCCTTTAAAATGTCGACCGATTCGATGTCCGAAGGGTTGAGCATATTGATGTCTCCTCCAGCTACCCCGTCAATCACGTACAGCGGAGAAGAGTTGCCGATGGTTCCGATACCCCGTACGGTCACTTTGAATCCTTGGCCGGGCATGCCGGAACTTTGGGTAATCTGCACGCCGGGTGACTGGCTCTGTAGTGCTCCCAAGACGCTTGAGGTGCTCAATTTTTGCAGGTCTTCACCCTTCACCTGTATGGTCGCACCGGTGATCAGCTTCTTCTTCTGCGTGCCATAGCCGATGACCACCAGTTCTTCCAAGGTGTTTACATCATCTTCCAGCGTCACGTTAATGACCGACTGATTATTGACGGTGACTTCCTGGGTGACGAACCCAATAAAAGAAAAGGTCACCACAGCATTGGCCGTCGTTAGTGCCAAACTGTATTGCCCCTGCTCGTCGGTCGTGGTCGCCGACGTGGTGCCCTGCTCTTTGACGGTTACCCCGGCTAATGGTATTCCCGATGCATCGGTAACCGACCCTGTGATGCGCGTTTGCATCGCGCCTTGATTGATCCCGATCGTCGACGAGTAATGGCCATACACGTTTGGCACACTCGAAACAACGATGAGATATAAGGCTAAACATCCCATTGCAGAATGTAACGCCCTGTCCTTGCTTTTTTTGTAGAATACGGACCTCATAGTTATAATATTAAATTTACAATTGATTAACTGCGATTTTATACTGGTTTAATATAGCAAAAATATTGGCCAATGCGGTATTGAATACGATACGCATCATGACCGTCAACTGGTCAGTCGCATCATCTCCAAACAACACCGACTATTATGATAGGGGCATTTCCAGAACCCCGCTTTGTCTTCTGGCATGATCTCGCCGCTTCCATCCCGTCCCCAAAACCATTCTCCGTTTTCGCGGTCTACGATATAATCGATAATGTATTGCCAAATGTCCGAGGCGCGCTCGGCATAGCGGCTATCACCGGACAGCAGGCTGGCATGGTAGAAGCCAACCACCGCCTCCGCCTGGACCCACCAATGCTTCTCCTCGATCAGCCGGTTAGCGATGGGATCGAGCTCATAACACAGGGCGCCGGATTCATCGACCCACTCCGTGCAGGCCTGGGCGAGCCGCAGGGCCAAGTCCCGTATGGCGTCGGGCACTTGTCCGTGGTGAATGGTGCTCGCGGCTTCGCAGATCAACCAAGAGGCTTCGATGTCATGGCCAAACGATTGAAGGGGCGACTTGACCTGCCAATGTTCGTCAAAGAATAACGTCAAATGATCGTGGCGATCCACAAAGCGGCGTTCGAAAAGCTCCAGCAGGGCCGCAATACGCTCCTTCAATGAGGGGTCTGGCCATACCTTATACAAATTGGTATACGCTTCCAAGATGTGCAAGTGCGTGTTGAGCGTTTTCTTTTCGTTATCGTCCTTTTCGCTCAGCTTGAGTTGATCGGTCGGGGTCCAATCGCTGGCTAACGCCTCGATGTACCCGCCGTTTTTGCGATCAGCACTGTACCGCTCGATGCAGGTGTAAAGTTGCTTGGCAAGCACCAGTATCCCCTCATCCGCCCGGACTTTATAATATTCGGTCAGGCCATATATGGTGAAGGCAATTGCGTAGATCTGTTTGCGGCTATCCGCCGGGCTTCCATCTGCCTGTACCGACCAATACACGCCGCCATATTGCGGATCAACAAAGTGCTGCCGGATATAACGGTATGCGGCATCCGCCATTTCCATGTATTGGGGTGTGGGTGCATGACGATAACCGGCCGAGAACGCCCATAATATACGAGCGTACATGACCGCACCGGAGGGGACGCCGTCATCAGTCCGGTTTTCATTGTCTACCTTGGGATGGAAGCGACCACTGGCGTGATCATAAACCACATCCGCCCAATAGTCCAGAATGCGGCACAGCTCGGTTTCGAATCCAGCGGCTACCCAGGAGTGCCGCGTACGCTGACTATCCAATGTGTTCATTCTGGTTGGTTAGTTTTTTGATGTTTTCGACCGAAGTAGCCGAATAGAAGCCATCTTCGGGCGTTTGCAACACATAGTCTATCAGTTGGTCTATCGAACTCAATGCGACATGCAGCCGCGTATCCGACGATGCATAGTAGATGTATACTTTGCCATCGTCATCGACGATCCAGCCGTTGCAGAACACCACGTTGGATACATCGCCGATGCGCTCCTCGCCCTCGGGGGCCAGGAAATAACCGGCCGGTTTATGGGTGATGTTGGTCAGGTCATTCAAATCGGTCATAAACATATAGAGCACGTACCGTAGACCGGCGGCGGTATGTCGCACGCCGTGTGCCAAGTGCAGCCATCCCATCGCTGTTTTAATGGGCGTGGGGCCCTGGCCATTCTTGGCTTCATAGACCGTGTGGTATTTTTTGGCATCGATGATGTGCTCGTTATCGACGATGGCATGTTCCATGCTGTCTGCCAGGGCCAAGGCGATGCCGCCTCCCGTTCCTGCTTCGATGAAGCCGTCCTGCGGACGTGTATATAGGGCATATTTGCCATTGACAAATTCCGGATGAAGCACGACGTTACGCTGTTGAGGCGAATGGGTCTTCAGGTCGGGGAGGCGCTCCCAATGTTCCATATCGCGTGTACGGATGATGCCGCATTGGGCGATGGCGGCGGATTGATCAGCTTCTGGAGCGGTGCGATCGCGACGCTCGGTACAGAAGAGTCCATACACCCAGCCGTCTTCATGGGCAGTAAGCCGGATGTCGTACACATTGGTATCCGGGTCAGCGGTTTGCGGGATGCTCACCGGATATTTCCTGAACCGGAAATTGTCGATGCCATTTGGACTTTCCGCGACGGCAAAGAACGACTTTCGGTCGGTGGCTTCTACCCGGACCATCAGCAGGTAACGCCCCTGCCATTTGATGGCACCGGCATTGAAGGTCGCGTTGATGCCCATGCGCTGCATCAGGAATGGATTGCTGTGCCGATTAAAATCGTACTGCCATTCCAGCGGTGCGTGGGCAGCGGTGAGCACCGGATGGTTGAACCGGGTGAAAATCCCATTGTCTGGCCATATTGGTTCATTCTTACGGGTAAGCAGGGCCTCATGCCGCGCTTTTAAGGCGACTCTTTTCGCTTCGAAATCAGTTATTGACAGTGACACAATCTTAATGTTATTGAATGAATTAATCTTCAAGTTTATTCCACCATGTTTGTTTTAGGACGATGACGATCACCCCCAACAGTGATACGGTAACCCATAGTTCGGTTTTCATCATCAGCACGATGTACATGGGCAAGATGGTCAGGCAGAGCTGTCCGATGATGCCCAGTGCAACGTTGAATAAATCCCTGCCCAAGTTTTTATTCGGCAGGAATGCGGGATTTTCAGCCACGACCAACCGGTGTACAGGCTGCCAAAATCCCCAGGGCCTCACCGTGCGGTAAAACCCCTTAAGGATCTCCATATCGGTAGGCGGAGTAGCGAGCGAGCCGATGATGCATCCAGCTAATGATAATATAAACAACAATGGGAAGTAGTAAAGATCCAGAAAATCGAATACCAGGGGAAATATCAATGCCGGCACGATCCCGGCCAGCATACCCCAGAAAAAGCCAGCGGCATTGAACCGCCACCAATGCCATTTCAGCAAATTGGCTGCGATATAGCCACCATACAGCGCCGATACGATCCATTGCAAGATGCTGTTTACGTCCTGGGTGAAAAACCCGATGACAATGCCTATTGCGGCAATTAGGATTCCGGAGGTATAATTGACATTTCGGATGGTTTTGTTGGATGCATCAGGCTTGACATACTTGAGGAAAATATCGTTGGTAAAGTAGGCTTGCGCGGCATTCAACGTACCGGCGAATGTGCCCATGAAAGCAGCCATCAGTCCAGCCAATAGCAGTCCCATCAGGCCTGCGGGAACGAATTGCAGGATGGCCGAAGGGAGTATCTTTTCGAAGTCAACACCGTATGCCGAATCAAGCTCCAATTGTTCATAATATAAAAGACCCAGCACGGCGAAGCCGATGACCATAGCATATCGGATGGGCAAAAGGACCACCGATACCAGACCACTCATCTTTGCAGCGTCTTTGGGCGACTTGGTCGACAGTATTTTCTGCATATCATAATTCGGGGCCGGGCCGGCGAGGCTCGCAAAGATGCCCTTGAACAACATCATCATGAAAAAGACCGAAAATAAGCCGAACCCATCGCTCGCGACCTTCTCATTCACCTCATCGATGATACCCGTCCAGTTCAGGTCATCTAATGTCAAACCAAAAAACGGCGTAAACCAGCCCTCCGGAACATGGAGTGGCTTGACGGCCAAATGCTGAGTGGCGATGACGGCCACGACGATGGCTGCCGTGGACATGATGATGTATTTGATAACATCGCCGATGACGATGCTGGTCATACCCCCCAAGATGGCATAGAACATGGTGAGCAGGCTGAATACCACGCCATAAACATGCGGGACATATCGGGGTGCTACCGTAAACGGCACATAGGATTCGACAGCGCTCCAGGGGATGAATATCTCGACGAATTTGCCCAGACCGACGAAGCCATACGCAAGGAAGCCAAAACAGCTGATTAACGCAAATATCACCACAATGGTGTGGGAGGCCAATACCCCGCGCCCCGTGGTACCGAAACGGGTGCCCAACCATTCGGCACCTGTGGTGACATTGCTCCGCCGCAACCATACGGATAAATACATCATGAGGAAAATCTGGTTGAAGACCGGCCAAAGCCACGGTATCCAGATACTTTTCATCCCATATACGAAGGCCAGGGTAACCATCCACATCGTGCCGGAGATGTCAAACATATCCGATGCATTGGACATACCCAATAGGTACCAAGGCAATTTTTTGCCGCCAAGGAGATACGATTCCTTGTCACGTTGGGCGCGCTTTTTCAGCAATATGCCCAATATGATCATGGTGATCAAGTATACAGCGATGATGAGGATATCGAGGGTCTGGAGCTTCATGATGCAAACGGCTAATGGGTTGACCGATAGATCCGGAGCGGAGCCAATTTATCCTCAAACAGTATCTTGGGTAGACGATGGAAGGCCTTGAAATCTGCGGCGGCCTCATGCTTCGGATAAGGGATGTAATAATGATTAGGGCGGTTGTTGGCATTCCGCCATAACAATACCCAAGCAACCGGATACGCCGCGATGGTGGGGTAAAGTACTTGCGTAAACCACCTTGGGTTAGGAATCTGCTCATAACCGGTTTCGGTGATCGCCGGTACTTTATCCCGGTCTTTGGCAATCTTTGTGAGGATGCCCAGGCTATGGGACATGCGTTCGGCATACGCGGTTTCGTCGCCCATGCAATAATCATCAAACCCTACGATATCCACATAATCATCGCCCGGATATCGCTCCAGATAATGAGCTTCGGTATTGATGGTGCTGCTGGAGTAGGCAAACAGCAGGTTATCAAGTCCTCGGTCATTGCGGAGAAAATCTGCGGTATACCGCCACAGGGCGATGTATTCCTGCGGCGTACAGAAGTCGGCGCCCCACCAAAACCAGCTTCCGGTATGTTCATGGAAGGGTCTGAAGATGATCGGCACCGCCACGCCATCTTCCGTTTTAAGGGATTTGAAAAAAGTGCTCAGTCGATCCAGGTAGTGTTTATACGTGTCGTGATGGCTACCTCCGGGTAGTATTTCCCGCACACTATGATGCGTGGTATCCCATGCGCTGCGCCCGTTTATGGGATTACCCAAGTGCCAGCTGATCGTATTGATGCCGCCACGCGCATAGGCCTCAGTGATGCGGGTCCGCATCAGATCGAATAAAACATGATCCAGATTCGCCTTGTTGCCGATTTCGATATGCCCTACATCCCACCCATATACGGCAGGGTAGGCCCCGGTGGTGCGGTGCACATCAGCCCGCCCCGGCTCGCCGGACCAACCGACACCGTAAGCCGTGGCGTCTTGATGCCCCAACAGGATGTGTTTGCCGCTTAATGCCTTTAAGGCGTTTAATAACGCATCCGTTTCCGGCGAACGGTCCCCGAATGCCGGAAGCATGAAGAGACAGAAAACAGCTAACAGGAAACTGGCTCGTTGGATCATCATAATTTGGTTAACTCGGTGTTATAACAAAAGCAAACATACAAGATGTTTAACCATCTAAGGTAATACTTTTTTAGCATTTTGTGATCAACTTACAACACGGGAGCGCGTGAATATTTGCGTCGAATTGGTATTATCTTTACCTTTGTGGTACCATTTTGCGGATAAACCATGGGCCAGAAAATTACGAGAGAGGTAACGCCATTGACTGAAAATGATTGCTTTACGTTATTTTGGCGTGTCAAGAAAAATTTCGACTTTCCGCTACACTACCACGATGAATATGAACTTAACCTGATCCTGAATGCAAAAGGGGCCAAACGCATTGTGGGTGATCATGTCGCCCGTATCGACGATGTGGAACTGGTATTGGTGGGGTCTAATCTATATCACGGATGGTTTGATGATGCCTGCGAAAGCGAAGAGATCACAGAGGTCACCATCCAATTTCACCGCAACCTATTCAGCGATGATTTTCTCCGCAAAAACCAACTGCGTATTATCCGTAACCTGTTTGACAAATCACGTCAGGGCATCCTCTTTTCGCTCGAAACCATTCGATCCCTCCAAGACCGGATCCTTGACCTGAAAGATAAAACGGGGTTCGATTCGGTATTGGAATTGATGAGCATTTTGAATTGCCTATCGCAGTCCGATGGTATGCAGCGCTTGAGCAGCGTCGGATTTGACGACCACCACGCGCAATCCAACAGCCGGCGCATCATGAAAGTATTTGAATACATGAACGACCATTATAGCAAGCCCATTACGCTGGCAGACATGGCGGCCCATGCCAACATGCACGAAGCGTCGTTCAGCAGGTTTGTCAAGAAAAGTACAGGTAAAACATTTATCGACAGTCTGAATGAGATTCGCCTGGGGCATGCGACACGGTTGTTGATTGATACCAACCAAACGATTGCTGAAATTGCTTACGGTTGCGGATTTAACAACATCTCGAATTTTAACCGCATCTTCAAACGAAAGAAAAGCTGTACGCCAAAAGCGTTTCGGGAGAATTTTTCGGGGGCAAGGGTGTATATTTAATTTCCTATTATTGTCATAATGTCTCCCTTATTTGCTTTTAACTGATGTAAATCGATACTTTTGTGGTTGCTTTTCAGGAGTTTGCTATGCGGAAGCCTTTGGTGCTATTTTATTTTCTTGTTTTTTATGCAACGGCGCAGTTGATCTGGTGGGGCGTACTGCTCATTGAGGCGCAACCCGGCCGCAAGGTCATGATCATCGGCGAGGGGATTTTTTTTATGCTGATCTTTGTATTCGGAGCGCTCAAGCTGAAAAAGGCGTTTGTCCGCGAGCACAAAATACAGCAGCAGCAGCAAAATTTCTTGCTGGCCGTTACCCATGAGCTCAAATCACCGCTGGCATCCATCAAATTGGCCATCCAAACCATCCTGAAACGCGATCTCAGCCAGGAACAGCGCAACCAGTTCCTTTCCAATTCATTGAAAGATATCGAACGGCTCGACGATTTGGTGGGCAACGTGCTGATTGCGACGAAACTGGAAGATCTGCGTTATAATTTTCCGAAAGAAGATATTGACCTTACCGAGCTGGTCAAAAGTGTGGCGGGGAGACTGCAGATTCATTCCTGCACCACACAAATCATCAAGACCGAGTTGCAGCCGAGTATCCGGATCGAGGGGGATCGATTTGCCATCACCAATGTGGTGACCAACCTGATCGAGAACGCAGTTAAATATTCACCCCCATGCGCGCATGTCTTCGTGAGACTTACCAAAGCGGATGATCATGTTGTGTTCAGCGTGGCCGATCACGGTATCGGGATCGAAGACCAGGAAAAAAAGTTTATCTTCAATAAATTTTATCGGGTGGGTAACGAGGATACCCGGAAAACCAAAGGCACGGGACTGGGACTGTATATTGTGAAAACCGTGCTGGAAAAACACCGCGCACAGATAAAAGTGAAAGACAATACGCCGTCAGGCAGTATTTTTGAAGTCATATTTAATAACCACTATGCAACAAACTAAGCAACGTATCTTATTGGTGGAAGATGAGGAGCACCTGTTGGATGCCATTAAACTCAACTTGGAGTTGGAAGGATACCGGGTGTCAACGGCCACCGATGGAAAGAAGGCCTTGAAAGTATTTAAGGAGGAACGGTTCAACCTGGTGATCTTGGATGTGATGATTCCCGAAATCGACGGATTTCAGGTGGCCGAAACGATACGGTTGCAGAACACGGAGGTACCGATCATGTTCCTCACCGCTAAAAACAGCAGTGAGGACCGCATCATGGGACTTCGGAAAGGTGCCGACGACTACTTGGTCAAGCCATTCAACCTGGAAGAACTCATCCTGCGGGTGGGTATACTGGTGCGGAGGGGGATGAAGGGGGATGAGCTGAAGGAACTCAACTCCTATACGATCGGTGATAAAACCATTTATTTCAATTCCTTTGAATTGCATCACGTGGATGGCACGGTAACCTCGCTGACCAAAAAAGAGACCATGTTGCTTAAACTACTGATCGAACGGCGCAACGAAGCTGTTTCGCGTGAGCAGATCCTGGAAACCGTGTGGAACTATGATGTATATCCATCTACCCGCACCATTGACAACTTCATCTTGACCTTCCGCAAATATTTTGAACCCGACCAAAAGCATCCGGTATATTTTCATTCCATCCGCGGTGTAGGCTATAAATTTACGGATAATCCGCACACTCAATGATGACGTCCAAAGCTCGTGCCGTGGTGTTGGTGCTTGCATTTGTGTTATTGATGTGGGCGGTATACGCTGGCATATACCAGGTGGCGGTCATGATTGCTGGGGCAATGGGCTATTTGACCTGGAGCCATTATCGGGAGGGCACGGTGTTTATTGCCACTCAAGCATTCCAAAAACAAGACTTTGAGAAAGCACGGCGGTTGCTTGCGGATATCCGAAACCCCGAATACCTGCGCAAAGGTCGGCGTAATTATTATGAGTTTATGAGCGGCAACCTGGCCCTGAAGGTGGAAGATTATGATGCTGCCGAACGGCACTTCCAGATCGCCTCGCGGCTGCCTTTCCGGCGACCGAACGATAAGGCGATCATTCTGGTGAACCTGGCCAATATCAACCTCCGCAAGAAAGATTTTGAACGTGTAAAGGCATATGTCGACCTCGCGCGGAAACTGGAAGTGACTTCGCGCGTCGCGCAGATTATTAATAAAATCGAAAACGAAATACCTAAAGATCAATAGTGACAACCAACTTACAAAACGATTTACTGATTCGCGCTGCATTTTCGCAGCCTACCGAACGCCCGCCAGTGTGGATGATGCGCCAAGCAGGCCGGTTTATGAAGGAATACTGGGACATAAAGAACAGGTATTCCTTTTTGGAAATGTGCAAGACCCCGGAAATCGCCGCGGATGTGACGATGCTCCCCGTGGATTTGCTGGGCGTGGACGCCGCCATCCTGTTTTCGGATATTTTGGTCACGGCCGAGGCAATGGGCGGACAATTGAGTTTCGAGCAAGGCGTGGGTCCCCGGTTTGCCAATCCCGTCCGCACCTGGGCAGACGCCGAGGCCTTGCAGACGGGCGTGACGGATCGCTTGCGTTATGTGGCAGACGCCATCGGGGTCATCCAGCAACGGCTGCAGGGAGGTATCCCGTTGATTGGTTTTGCGGGAGCACCATTTACGGTGTTGAGCTATTTGGTGGAAGGCGGATCGTCCAAAGACTTCAAACGCACGAAGCTACTGCTGCATAATGAGCCAGCCATGGCGCACCTGATCCTGCAAAAAATCGCCGATGTAACGGTCGACTACCTGAACATGCAGATCGATGCAGGTGTCAATGCCGTACAGTTGTTCGACAGTTGGGCATTGGCACTGGCATGGGACGATTACAAGATGTTTGCCCATCAATACAATGCCTATATCATTTCAAAACTAGATAGGAAAGGTATTCCGGTGATTTCCTTTTGCAAGGGAAGTTCGGTATTTGCACCCCTGATGGCGGAAGCTAAACCAGATGTGGTTTCTGTGGATTGGAATGCGGACCTCCGTCTGGTCAAAGAAAGCCTGCCACAAGGTGTGGCCGTACAGGGAAACCTGGACCCGTTTGTATTGTATGCCGATAAGAAGGTGATCAAGGAAAAAATATGGCAACTGTTCGAACGCATGCGCGGGGAGGATGGATTCATTTTCAATCTGGGACATGGCATTATGCCCGATATTCCCTTTGACAACGTGAAGTACGCTATTGAGGTGGTGAAAGCGTTTAGTTATTAGATACCATGGTATACCTTTACGCCAAAGCCATACACATCATCTTTGTCATCACCTGGATGGCGGGGTTGTTTTATATGGTGCGGCTATTCATCTACCATACCGAGGCCAGGCAAAAGCCCGAATCCGAATACCTGGTGTTGCACAAACAATTCAAGGTGATGGAAAGCAAATTGTGGTGGATCATTACCACGCCATCGATGTATTTGGCGGTAGCGGCGGGTCTAACGATGCTCTATATCACCCCGGCGTTGCTACAGGCGGGATGGATGCACGTCAAGCTGACCTTTGTGCTCGGCCTGATCATTTACCATTTCATCTGCCAGCGGACAATGCACAGGCTCCGGAATGAAGCAAGCAGGTGGACATCCACGGGACTCCGCCTGTGGAACGAACTGGCCACTGTGATCCTCTTTGCCATCGTATTTGCGGTCGTGCTCAAGAGCGCTATCAACTGGATATACGGCGTGCTGGGCCTGCTGCTGTTGTCCGTGATGCTGATGCTCGCGGTGAAGGGATACAAAAAACTCCGGGAGCGCAGCTAACTGCCGAAACACAGGTATTTGATTTCGGTATACTCGTCAAGTCCGTGTTTTGACCCTTCACGGCCGATGCCCGATTGCTTGACACCGCCAAAGGGCGCTACCGCATTGGAAAGCAAGCCCGTATTAATACCCACCATGCCCGCTTCAAGCTGTTCGGATACCCGCCAGCACCGGTTTACATCCCGGCTGTAAAAATAGGAAGCCAACCCGAACTCCGTATCATTGGCCATGGCGATGCCCTCTTCCTCCGTATTGAAGCGGAATAAGGCACATACCGGTCCGAACGTCTCTTCGCGAGCGATCACGGACGATGAGTTGACATCGGCCAAGACCGTGGGTTCGTAGAATAGTCCCGATTTAGCCTTACCACCCGTGAGCAATCGGGCGCCTTTGGCAATGGCATCTTCCACATGCACGTTCACCTTGTCAAGTCCATCCTGGTTAATGAGCGGTCCAACCTGCACACCTTCGTCCAGGCCGTTGCCCACCTTGAGTTTCTTCACCGCTGCAGTGAGCTTCTTCGCGAAACGGTCAAATATCCCATCCTGTACAAAAAAGCGATTGATGGACACGCAGGTCTGACCCGAGTTGCGGAATTTGCCTGCGATAGCCCCCTGTACCGCCGCATCAATATCCGCGTCGTCAAACACCAGAAAAGGCGCATTGCCCCCCAGTTCGAGCGATACCTTTTTGATGGTGCCTGCGGCCTGTGCCATCAGCGAGCGTCCCACTTCGGTAGAGCCCGTAAACGAAATTTTGCGCACCTTCTCATTGGTGGCCAACTCCGTACCCATACCCTTGCTGTCTTTGCCGGTGATCACATTCAAAACCCCCGGTGGAAACCCCGCCTCATGGGCCAGCTTAGCCACTGCTAGAGCGGTAAGCGGCGTTTGCGAAGCCGGCCGGAGGATGACGGTGCAGCCGCTTGCGAGGGCCGGGGCCACCTTGCGCGTAATCATCGCCAGCGGGAAGTTCCACGGCGTGATGGCGGCCGCCACGCCCACCGGTTGGCGGATGGTGACGAGGCGTTGGCCTGTTTTTGGCGCGGGGATGGTTTCACCATAGGCGCGCTTCGCTTCCTCGGCAAACCATTCCACGAACGATGCACCGTAGTCCACCTCGGTGAGGCTTTCTGCCAGCGGCTTGCCGCTCTCCATGGTCATGATACGCGCTAGCTCCTCCCGGTTGGCCATGATGAGGTCGTACCACTTCCGTACGATATCGCTGCGGTCGGTGGCTATGGTATCACGCCAAGCAGGCCATGCGGCGTGTGCATGGTCGATCGCCTTTCGGCAATCGGCTATGCCCAGGTCCGGTACTGAAGCAATGGCCTCGCCTGTGGCGGGGTTGACGACATCAAAGGTCTTGCGGCCCGTGATGAATTTGCCGTTGAGGTAGGCGGATTGGTTGTACAATTTAATGTGCATTGTCGTCAATGGTTTATTTCTTGATGCAGTTATATAAAAAAACAGCGGGCTATCTCAAGTGTTTGGAAAAGCTGTTCATTGTTCGGCTAAAGTCTCAAAAAAAACCTTTCTTTGCAAAGCAGGAAGGCGCTGAACTGAAATAAAGCTGTTTAGAAGGAATTGCAGTTGAGAAAAAAAACGACCATACTTTTCATGCTGAGAATGACGAAAATGGCTTTGTCTGTTCTCAATCTGATGTTGGCGGCGAAATATTTCGGTGTTAGCTTGGACCGAGATATTTGGATTTTGGCATTGAATTGTATTGTCGTACTGGATGCAGCGCTTTGGGGGCCTATTAATGAAACGTTTAGAGCAAAATTTATTTCGCTGAAAGCTGAGCGAGGGGAGCGGGATAGTTTGATGGCATCCGGGTCGCTGTTTGTATCGACTACACTGATTTCCGTCTTCATAGTCATTTTTATCGTGCTAAACAGGGAATACGTTGCTTCTATTATAGCACCTGGTTTTCCTGATCAGGATAAACAGGCATTGGCCATGATGCTACTTGTATTGACACCCTCACTTTTATTCAATCAAACTACTCAGCTGGCGATAGGCATATTAAATGCATATGAGTCATTTTACATTCCTGAGATATCAAGCTGTGTAGCCACCACGTTGAATGTAGTGATGATCATTATTTTTGCCCCTTCAATGGGCATATATGCGTTGACGTTGGGGTATTACATCGGATTGGTTTTGTTGACTATTTTATTGTTGGCGCAATTCCGTAAACGGAAGATCGCGTTACTTACAGATGTTCGTGAGTTTAGCTTGAGGCAAACAAAACCCTTCATACTGTTCGCACTCCCATTTTTTGTTCCTTATTTTTTTGCACAACTTAATCATGTGATTGAGAAATCATTGGCAAGTAGCTTGGGAATAGGGGTGGTTTCCTCGCTAGATTATGCGCGGAAAATACCGGATGTTTTCCTGACCGTACTAACAAGTGTGTTGACAACCATGCTTGTGCCTGTCCTGTCTCGTTCGTTCGCGCAAGTAAAGGTAAACGAAGCGTTCATTGATTTTAAGAAGATGCTGCAATTTGGCATGTTACTGGTAACACTGCTTACCTGTTTCGTGTCAACATCAGCCAACGAGATGATAAAGGTTTTATACGATCAAGGGCATATCGCTGAAGACGCGTTGGCACGAATAAGCGAATTGAGCACGTATTACAGTTGGGCGTCGCTATCTATTTTTTTGTATCTATTGTTTGGGCTTACGCTGTTGTCTCAAAATAAGGGAAAAGTTTATGCATTTATCGGGCTTTTCGCTCAATTGGCTATGATCATTATTAACATCGTACTTTATACTAAACTTGGGCCAAGTGTGTTTCCCATCGGGCTGTGTCTAAGCCATGCCATCGCGGCAATGCTTTTATTCAGGAGTTTACCTTTCAGCAAGCGCGAGACCTTGCTTATTTTACTGAGCTATTTTGGCATTTTGTTGTTGATGTGGTCTGGTTCGATGCTATTTGACAGATATGTTATAGTAGATCACGCCTTTTTGCAATTATTAACTAACGGTTGTTTTATTTTGCTGTGGCTGTGTTTACTGCTATTTGTTTTCAGAACCGAGGAGTATAAAGTCATTTCCACGTATGCATTGAAAATCTATACAACGCTTGAACGCAAATTAATGAGATGATTGGAATGAACATCCTTTATATCAATACGAGTGGTTCGCCAGATTATCAAGCAGACGCTGTGTACCACGGCTTGAAACGGCTATATGGAATTGCTGTTGAGTCGCTATCGGATATGTGGTATATGTACGATTCGATACGTGATGATGATCGCCGTGCATTATACGGTAAGGGATTTACATTATATGGGAATATAAGTCGTGATTTGCAACGGGTGGTGACCCACGACGAAGCACTGGGACGGTTGCAGAGCCGACACTATTCGTTCATTATCTATGGGTCCATCCGGAGAAGCAATGAACTATTAGACGCCGTCTCGGCGTATTATGCCCCCGGTGAAGTCGCTTTTATCGATGGGGAAGATGAAACCGACATCCAGCGCGAATATTTCGGTGCAGGACTATATTTTAAGCGGGAATTGGGGGGTAAAAATCGATGGCTACCGTGGGTGAGACCCATCAGTTTCGCTATACCAAAGGAAAAGATTATTGACAATCTGAAACCAAAATATAGACAGTGGGCAACTAACTATCCGGGCAGGCCTTATACCTATATTTATAACCGGGAAGTGGATTATTATGAAGATTATCGCGGGTCAAAGTACGCGGTGACATGCAAGAAAGCCGGATGGGATTGCCTAAGGCATTATGAGATTTTGGCCAATGGCTGCCTGCTGTATTTTATTGATATAGAGAACTGTCCGCACGATACGTTGACAACATTACCCAAGACGCTACTTGAGCGGATAAAAGTAGAAGTAGATCAAGGGAGCTTGTCTGACGAACGCTACGACGACTACGCCGGTCAGCTCTTGCAATATACACGAGACTTTCTTACTACGGAATGCCTAGCTTCGTATCTTTTAGACGAGTTGACCAAGCTTGATTTACAACGCGTTGACATGAAACGTATTGACAAGGCGACAATACGGGCGATACCCTTGGTCACCAAGAACTTTTGTGTCTCATTGATAAAGCGCGGCACACTGTTTTTAGACACGATGCACAAGTCTCCGCATCTGCTCAACCAATCGGGTCATTACGAACACATTTTTATACATGACCACATCAAATCGGCATCGAGATTTGTCATCCAACACTGTGATAACATCACGGGGGTGGTGCCGTTTACCGGTGTCTTTGGCCAAGTAGACGAAGCGGTACTGGAATTTAACTTGTCTTATCAAGAGGATTTGGCTGATTACTTCATTTGGTTGAGAGCCAACTTAAAGGCCAATGCAACGGTAAAATTGGTTGTGCCTAACGCGTACCGGTGGCTTGCCATCCGGTCGCTGATGCGTGGTGAACTGGTTGGCGATGCTTATTTGAGCAACAAACCGATCATTCATGTTTTTACACCCAAGCAAATCACCCGGTTGCTCAAGGGAATGGGATTCGGTGCAATCAAAATATCGGGAGGGGACTATACAGGCAATTGGTTGCTCCGTAAAATAGCGGTTTGGCTCCCTGTCGTGAGCATACTGCATAGCAAGTTGCTGCTGGTGGAGTGTAGACTTGATAACGAAATACCCGATAAACAATGAACACGTCGACAGGCGCCGATATACATGTTTCGATCATTATCGTCAATTACAATACCGCTGAGTTGACGCTGCAGTGTATTCGGAGCATTCGTTCAATGGTAAAAGATGTTCCATATGAAATTATCGTCGTTGACAACCATTCGTCTGATGATTCTGCTAAGCTGTTGGAAGACACAGCTGATATTATACTGATCTGTAACGAAGAGAATGTAGGATTCGGCCGAGCGAATAATCAGGGAGTTGAACGCGCAAAGGGAAATTATCTTTTCTTTGTCAATTCCGATACTTACTTTCTGAATGATGCAGTTAGTATTTTGCACACCTTCATGGAGGCGAAGGGCAACGAAGGAATCGCGTGTTGTGGTGGGACGTTGTTGACCCCGGAAGGTGAGCCGCAAGCCTCTTATGGAAACTTTCCCTCCGTTTTTGGAATATTCTCGGAGCTTGGTATGTACAGGTTCTATAAAAAGCGTTTTTTTGACCACCTCGCCATCGCGGTAAAAAATGCAGATACACAGGCGAAGGAAGTCGATTACATTTCTGGTGCGGATCTTTTTGTAAGCGCCGAGGTGTTCCGACGGTTGGGCGGATTTGATTCGGATTTCTTCTTGTATTTTGAGGAGACAGAGCTGGCTTGGCGTCTTAAACGAGCTGGGTTTAAATCCGCTTGGGTACCAGCTGCGAAGGTGGTACACTTAGAAGGGGGAGGCAATGGAACAGTCGCCAAATGGCCGCTGTATAAACTGAAATCCTTTTCCAGAAGTAGGCAATTGTATTTTCGCAAGACGCAAGGCCCCATGGCTGCGTTAGCTGTGAAGGTCATGTTAGCTATGCAAGCGTTTGTGAAATGGATATATCACCGAGAAAAATATTACTTCAATGTATTTCGTATAATTGTAGCATCTTAAAACATCGAATGTTGGCATGAATTGGTTGGTTGACCAAAAATAAAGATGGCTTTTGAATGAAGAAAATCTTAGTTGTATTTGGCACAAGACCTGAGGCGATCAAGATGGCTCCTGTCATCAAAGCGATACAGCAGCTACGCGAAATGCTTTCATTGGAGGTGTGTGTTACTGCCCAGCATCGCCATATGCTTGATCAGGTGCTTTCATTCTTTGAAATCTCTCCCGATTATGATTTGGACCTGATGCGTACTAAGCCCGATCTATTTGGACTTACGGCAGGTGCGTTGGTCAAAATGAAAGAGGTGCTTGAAACGAGTAAGCCGGATTACGTGTTGGTACATGGTGACACCACCACTTCCATGGCGGCATCCTTGGCTGCATATTATATGCAGATCCCGGTTGGTCATGTGGAAGCTGGTCTTCGGACGTACGATCGCTATGCTCCTTTTCCGGAAGAAATAAACAGGCAATTGACGGGGCGAATTGCCAGTTTACACTTTGCCCCGACAACGCGGGCCAAACAAAACCTAATGAACGAAGGAGTAGCTGAATCACAAATTCACGTTACTGGCAATACGGTAATCGATGCCTTGAATTGGGCAAAAGAACGGCTCGGCAGTTATTACGATAAAGAAATCGAAACGCTCCGTAAAACCATTCGTGATGCGGGTAAAATAATGCTGGTGACAGCGCATCGTAGGGAGAATCACGGTAACGGGATTATCGATATTTGTAAAGCGCTGAGCCAGATTGCGCGGCGCAAAGATGTGACCATCGTTTTTCCGGTGCACTTAAATCCCGAAGTGCGCGTGCCGGTATATGATTTGCTTGGCAATCTGTCGAATGTGGTCTTGTTAGAACCGCTTGGGTACCCTGCTTTTACCTGGCTGATGTTGCAGTCGCATGTGATTATGACCGATAGCGGAGGCATTCAGGAAGAGGGGCCAAGCCTGGGAAAACCGGTGTTGGTGATGCGTGAGATTTCCGAACGCCCAGAAGCGATTGCCGCCGGCGTCGCACGGCTAGTAGGTACGAATCCGGATAACATTTTTAATGAAGTGACCGCACTGCTGGATAATGCGGATGAATTCAATAAAATGACTGCCGGAAGCAGTCCTTATGGTGATGGCCACAGCGGGAAGCGGATAGCTAATATTTTACTAAACCACTAGCCATGGTGTTGTTTTTGGCAAATTTTCCTGAGGAAGCAACGATATCCGAGGGGATGTCTCAACGCATGATTGCTATCGATGAGCAGGCACAGCGCCATGAACGGACATATCTGTTTGTGTCACACCGGTTATTCTGGAAAATGGAGTCCGTTGAAATAAAACCGGGTGTGATACAATACCGCTGTAACCTGTTTAGGCACTTTTTTTTTATACGGAGTTTGTTACGCGAAGCGGATGCGATATATATTCATTCCGTTATCCATTTATTGCCACTGCTCCCGGCATGGTTAATTGTTCGTAAGCACGCCCATATCATCTTGGATGCCCATGGCGTGGTGCCCGAAGAGCACCTGCTTGCGGGTATATCATGGAAGAGCAAAGCGTATGACCTGAGCGAACGGATATTGTTCAACCGCGTAGATGTCGCAGTTGTCGTTTCCAAAGCTATGGAACGGCATTTTCGTGAAAAATATCCCCGGTCACCTGCTAGGTATATCACCCATTATATCTTGCCGATCCATGTTATTCAGGATGGTTACACACCAGCTGAACAGCAACTTGACGTCATCCGAGTAGTGTACAGTGGTAATGCCCAAAAGTGGCAAAATATCGAGTTAATGATATCCATCATTAAAAAGAACCTTTCGGAACGTATACAATATGATATTCTGACAGGTGATTTAAAACAGATGAACGCCTACCTACGCAATGCCGGTTTGGATAACGAAAAGAGCATATCCGTTGCCAAAGTATCACCACAGGAGCTTAGTGCTTACTACGCGCGTGCACATTATGGTTTTGTCTTACGTGATGATATCGTGATCAATCGGGTGGCATGTCCGACTAAGTTGGTGGAGTATCTTTACTATGGAATTACGCCTATTGTAATATCGCCATATATAGGCGATTTTATGGAAATGGGTTACGAATACCTGAAGTACGACTTATTTTCATCAACAGTGGAAGCAAAAAAAAGCGTTAAAAATCACTTCATCGTCGAGCAATTGCAATTGAAAAACCATGTGTTGGATTTTGAAAACATAATTAGTGGATGAACGAACCAGCTGTTGACATTCTGATGGCCACGTACAACGGCAGTGAGTACCTCACCATGCAGGTCGAATCGGTTTTGCGGCAGACGTATTCACATTGGCGGCTGTTGATCCACGACGATGGGTCGTTGGATGACACGTTGGAGCTAATTAGGCATTTCCAAAAGCGGGATAAGAGGATACAACTTTTGGACGACGGTGTGCGTGGGTTGGGTGCCGCGGGAAATTACATGCATTTGATGAAGCACGCTACCGCGGATTTGTGCATGTTTTGCGACCAAGATGATATCTGGTTTGAAGACAAAGTGAATAAGTTGGTAGCTGTCATTAAAGACGAGCGACAGCCCGCAGCTGCCTACGCTAATGCTTTTTTTTACAAGCAGGGAAATACCTATCGCAAGACAACGGATATCCATCCATCGCGTTTGAACAACACGCTGTTTATGAATTCGGGGATACAAGGCTGTTCATTAATTGTCAACCGGCAGCTGATGAACCTGGTGAAACCGTTCGACGGAAAGATTGTGATGCATGATCACTTGCTTACACTCGCGGCGATTACTTTTGGAAAGCTGATATACCTTGATAAGGTATTAATGTTATACCGTCAGCATGAGCAGAACACGACCGATAATCATCAGGTTAATTGGCTTGACCGGTTGCATTCTTTTTTATTTGGGAAAAATGCTGTGGTTGACCGGCGGCATTTTGAAGCCAATTACGCATTTTATGCATATTTCGCCGCGCGGCTTCCCGAACGAGATAAGCGGCTTTTTCGGGCTTATTTTGAGTACACCGAAACCCCGACCGTCATGGGCCGACTGAAACTTGTATGGAAGAATGGATTTCAGTTGGGAAATAGAAAGGGACTTCTGCTGGTGAAAACATTGGTGAGAAAAGCGATATCCGATTGACGAGTAACTTATAGTTATGGCAGCCATATCCATCACCGTTTTTACACCTTCATATAATCGAGGGGAATACTTAAAAAGGTTGTATGCCAGTTTACAATTGCAATCGCGGTTTGTCTCGGAGTGGCTTATCATCGATGATGGAAGTACCGACAATACCGCGGCTGTTGTTGAAAACTTCGTATCGGAAGGTGTATTGCCGATATCGTACTATCGCCAAGCCAATGCGGGCAAACATAGGGCAATTAACCAAGGTGTACAATTAGCTAAGGGGGAGCTATTCTTCATTGTCGATAGCGATGATTATTTAACACCTGATGCGTTGGAGGAGATCTGCCGAAGGTGGTCGTCTGTATTGAAGAACCCCGATAGCGATGGGTATGCCGGTCTTTGTGGCTTGCGTATCGATGGGGACGGCCTCGTGATCGGAGGAGAGGTTGATTACGACGAAATAGATACGACGACGATCGACTACCGATATCGGCGAGGTTACCGAGGAGATAAAGCGGAGGTATATCGGACGGATGTGCTCCGCACGCATCCATTCCCGGATATTGAAGAGGAGAAATTCTGCACAGAAGCCCTTGTTTGGAATCGAATTGCGGCATCCTACAAGTTACGGTTTTTCAATAAAGGTATCTACGTATGCCAATACCTGCCTGAAGGTTTAAGCTCAAGATCATTCAACCTTCGTAAATCGAGCCCACAATACGCATCGCTGTATTATGCGGAATTTTTAAACATCAAGCAAATTACGTGGAGCCAGAGGATTAAAGGCGCAATGAACTTTTGGCGGTTTGCGATTTATGATCAAAAGCATACCTTTAAGCAAAAACGTAAATTGGTGAAACAGCAGTGGACATTATTTTTTATCCCGCTCGCTTATTTTTTGTGTATCGTTGATTGGTTAAAAGCTAAATCGGAATAGATTGAATGGCTCCATATTACCTAATCGTATTGACTACCTTTTTGCTGAGTGTATTTGACTTAGTGAAAAGTAATGTTATTCGGTTGTTGGTTTATGTGGTATACTGCACCGTCTTGATTTTATTTGTTGGTTTGCGTACCGTAGGGGTAGACAATGATAGCGTAAATTACGAAGAAGCATTCAACTTGGCAGGTGGCATGTCTTGGCCAGATCTGATCACCGGAAATTATGAGGAGACGATGGAACGTGGATACCTTCTTCTTAATAAGGCTGTTTATGCTTTGGGCGGAGGAATCCGAACGGTATTTTTGTTGATGGCCGTGGTGACCGGATTGGTCAACTATACGCTGATTTATAGAAAAAGCCCGTTTCCCTTTGCGTCTCTTTTGCTATATGTCTGTTTTTTTTACTTTTATCGCGATTTTACACAGATTCGATTTGCTTTGTCAGCTGGACTGGGGTTATGGGCATTGTTCTTATTAACCGAACGTGATTACATAAAATTTGCGCTATTGGTATTGATTGGAGCGAGCTTCCACAGTGCGATATTGGTGGTACCGTTTATTGGACTGGTATATATGCTGACCAAGAATTACTGGTTTTATTTTATTTTACCTCTTATCGGTGCCGTTGGAGCGTTTTTTGATCCGGTTATGTTCCTTTTTAGCTTGGGTGGGCTGCCGCCGACGCTGGCCCAATATGTAGAATTAGAGGAATTCGGTAGAGGAGGGTACGTCATTTCCATTATTGCGCAGGTCTTCATGACCGGTATGTTGATTTTTAAAAGTCGATTACTGAAGTGTTATCCTAAGAAGGTTGTTGACTACTTATTTGTTGCGCTGTCGATCGCTTCATTTATCAATTTGCTGTTCATCTCCTTTGCCATTATGCAACGGTTAGCACTGTTATTGTTTGGGGCGATATTATTTAGTATGCCATACGTGAGCAAAGTATTGGAAACACGTAAATCAGATAGGTTTCTGGCGTTATTTCTGCGGTTCGTTTTCATGCTATACATTTTGTATTATGGATTAAAGATGGTGAGTCCTTCCCTTATGCAGCCCTATTCGATAATGTAAGATTGAACACATACGTAAATAAAGTTGACTTTCTAATGTCAGATAAGCAAAAATTGGTCTATATCATGCACGAAATCGCGTTAGGTGGGGCGGAAGCGGCGTTATTGTCAGCGTTGCCGAAACTGAATTATTATTTCGACTTGCGTGTTTACGTATTGGAAGGTGCGGATCGTACCTTGTTAAATGGGGTAGATGTATCGATTCAGGAAAAACTTCGGATACAAGGTGTTTCGGTTTACCTATTGCCTTTTTATCTGCCTAAACTCTGTATCAGTATCCGCAGGTTTAAACCTGATGTCATTATCAGTTCCTTGTGGAAGTCAGCCGTTGTTGCAACTGTTTATAAACTTTTCGATAGAAGGCCCAGCTACTTTATATTGCTGCATAGCAGCAACTTCTTTCACTGGGCCGACCGCTTTTTTAGTAAAATTGGGATGCGGACAAGTGATGCTGTTTTTGTAGACTCCGATGCTACGGCAGCATTGGCTGCGGGTATTTTGGGCAGATCCGCTGGGATTAAAGTGCTTTCTTACCTGACGACACCTACACCGAGCGACCAGCATAAGCGTGATTTTACAGGGAGAAAGAACTTTTTTTTTGTCGGCAGACTCAATCCGATAAAACAGGTTCCGCTTGCTGTCCGAGCAATTGCCTGGCTTCGTAAAAACGGCGTAGATGCCACGTTGCGCATATTTGGCAGGGACGATGGTGATCAACGTACTGTGGAAAAAGCAATTAACTTTTACGGTTTGGAAGGAGTCATTTCCGTTGAAGGAGAAATTGGCCAAGAGAAGAAGCGACACTTATATGCAACCTGCGATTATTACATTCAGCTCAGTGCACAGGAAGGCATGGCTATGAGTGTGGCAGAGGCCATGCAACAAGGAATAGTGTGTTTTGTAACCCCGGTAGGCGGTATTGCTCAGTATGCGGTCGATGGATGTTCCGCTGTATTTGCAGAGACAGCAGACGAGCAGTCGTGGGAACGCTCACTACGTAAATTACTCGAGGTGTTGGGCGACCGCCAGCAATGTGAAGCCATTTCGAACGAAGCGCATCAGGTATTCAAAAACATGCCGGTGTTTGCCGATTCGCTTGTTACAGCTATCAATAACCATCAAAAGCAACTAAATGTCGACTAAAATATGCTTGGTATCTAATACGGCATGGAGCTTTGTGCGATTTCGGATAGATCTCATCAAATCGTTATTAAAAGCAGGGCATGAGGTGTTGTTATTGATGCCCGCTGACGAATTTGTTGAACAACTGGCATCCTTGGGGGCGAAAGTTATTACGCTAAAGTCGTTATCTGCAAAGGGGCTTAATCCCATGAAAGACCTTATGCTTTATCGGGAGTTTAAACGTATTTATCGACAGGAGGGGCCCGATCTAATTATTCAATACACCATAAAACCTAATATTTATAGTACGCTGGCGGCAAGGCAGCGCAACATTCCCGTTGTCGCAGTCATCACGGGATTGGGGTATGCATTTATTAATCGAAGTATCATTACAACAATTGCCAAATGGCTGTATCGATTCGCGTTGAAATCGGCTAAGCAGGTCTGGTTTCTTAATCAAGATGATTTCGATCTCTTTGTCCGCTACAAGTTAATTGACCGTGGTAAGGCCAGGCGCATACCGGGTGAGGGTGTTAACTGTTTCGATACCTTTAATCCGGAACTGATACCTGTTGCGGGCGATGTTGCTTTTTTTAAGTTTTTATTTGTTGGCAGGCTGCTTTATGACAAAGGTGTGGCAGAATTTGTCACAGCGGCTAAATTGATTAAACAAAAGTATCCTGATACGCTTTTCTGGGTTTTAGGGTATCTCCATGTAGAAAACCCTGCAGCTGTAGATGCTTCTCAACTGAGCGAATGGGTTGAACAGGGATGGATCAGTTACTTTGGTTCCGTCGATGATGTAAGGCCGCTACTGGCAAGTTGCGACTGTGTCGTGTTACCCTCTTACCGTGAAGGTATGTCTACTACGTTGCAGGAAAGCGCGGCAATGGCTAAGCCCCTAATAGCCAGTGATATCTCCGGCTGTAGGGAATTGGTGGATGATACCGTAACCGGCTATCTATGTAAAGTTAAAGACGTTAACAGCCTCATGTCGTGTATGGAACGGATGCTGAATCTCTCTCCCTCCGAACGAAAAATAATGGGTCTGAAAGGCCGGGACAAGATGATTAAAGAATTTTCTGTCGATAATATTATTGTTTTTTATTACGCGGCGATCAACGAATTGTTAAATAAAAAAAACTATGATAGGCATGTTTTTTGATTACTTTTGCGTGCAAAGCTACACAAAGTGTAAACGTGGTCTGTTATAAATAGCCTATTATGCAAAGTTACGGGTGGTTCATCACTAAATCTCTTCGTCTTTCTATTTTTATTATCGTATTCGTGACAGGCCCTTTTTTTCTGAAAGCACAAGTATTGCCGGTAGGTACACAGGTACTCGAAGATAAATATCGGCGTGATCAGTTGCTGGGGCTTGTTGATTCGACCATTTCTTTTACCATCAGACCACTGACCGCTTCTGCATTGGGGCGTGATGATGTGTTTGATCCAGATGGTGTGTTGGGGAAAAGCAGCATTGTTTACACTACTCCGGATGCACTCGGATACCTGCAAATCTTACCGGCCAGCCTTCAATATCGGAATAACTCCGTGTATCCCAACGGCTGGAACGACGGAAGCATGATACCTGCACGGGGTGGGCAAACTAAGCTGTCGATCGGCATATTGGCCAAATACCGCTTCTTGACGGTCCAATTCCAACCGGAAATAGTGACGGCGTCCAATAGAAAATATGAAGAACTCGCGGCATTGCCAGGCTATGGATGGCATTGGTATTATACGTTTGGTAATCGTATCGACATGCCTGAGTATTTCGGTAAAGGGGGTTATTCTGGCGCGTTCATGGGACAGAGCAGCATCCGCGTTAATTTTGATCCGGTTTCTTTCGGAATATCGACAGAAAATCTTTGGTGGGGACCAGGAATCCGAAATTCATTGCTTATGAGCAATACAGCCCCGGGGTTTCCCCATGTAACGATTAACACGACAAGGCCTGTTGCAACGGCTGTCGGAACTTTCGAAGGCCAGTTTGTAGCGGGAACACTTAAATCGTCGGGCTATCCTCCTTCTTATACGGAGGAGAGTAAACATCATGAGCTATTCTATGTGGAAAAACCCGATGTCAATCGGTATTTTTCGGGACTGGTAGCGAGCTATCAACCGCGTTGGATAAAAGGGCTGTCTTTGGGTTGGATTACCACTATGGCCGTTAACCGGCCAGACAGGGGTAACAACCTGCGGGATTTTTTGCCCTTCCTAAAACCCACCATCAGTGAGGTCACGTATTTGGATGCCGGAAATGGCACGGAGAAAACAAGTGAAGATACCCGTATCCGGTATAGTTCAATATTTTTTAGATGGGCTATGCCTGCAGGTAAATTGGAATTATACGGCGAATATGGTAGAAGCCTTAGGCCACACGACGGTCGTGACAGAATAGTTCAGGCGGCACATTCTCGGGGATATGTACTCGGGTTCAGGAAGTTGTTACCATCAAATTGGATACAAGAAGGTGATTTATTCCAATTCGGAGCCGAGGTGACCCAACTTTCGTTTAATTCTAGTTATTTCCTAAATGATAGCCCGAGCCCAACGTGGTATACCCATCATGTGGTGAGGGACGGCTATACACATCGTGGCCAAATGTTAGGGGCTGGCATTGGACCAGGTAGTAATATTCAGTCAGCACAAGTGTCTTGGATACGGGGCTTGAAGCAGGTTGGGCTTCAATTTGAGCGCATAGCACAGAAGGATGATTTCTTCTATAGTATCGGGCATATAAATGACTTAAGAAGACAATGGGTCGATTTAGGTATGCAAGCATATGCCGATTGGGATTTCGACCACCTGATTGCCTCTTTGGGAATACAATATACCCATGCATATAATTATCGATTTGAGTTTGATATGCCGCCGGGAAATACTTTTTGGGAATTTAACCCGCAGGATAAAACAAACATGACGGTTCAAATTGGGGTGTCGTATCGGTTTTGAATGCTTAAAATCGTAGTCAGCGAACACGATAAGGTATCCGCCGCCAAATTACGCATTTGGGCAACCCAATCGGGGTAAACTGATGGCGACTACAGAATCGGACGGATGGTATAGGCAAAGTAAAAAAAAAACATTTTATTTGCGGTAAATTAGGAGTAGTGGGTTTTTGAGTTAACTAGTAAGCAGAAAAGGTAGATGAAGTATCGTATTTTTTATTCTATCAGTATTCTTTTATTGATTTGCCTAGGCTTGTTCGGAGGTCAGAGTTTCAGTCAGACGATTAATTCTTCGGATTTGTCTAATGTTCGTGTTGATGATTTGTCAGACGAGCAGATCAAGGCGTACCTTGCGCAAGCCGAGTCTTCGGGGTTGAGTGAGAGCCAAATGGAACAGCTGGCATTGGAGCGGGGCATGCCGGCCACCGAAGTGGAGAAATTAAGACAGCGGATAGAACGTTTGGAAAGCATCCCATCTGCAAAGGGGGGGGCTTCTATTTCGATAAGGGATAACGAGCGACAATTAGCGGATCCATCGCAGCCTCTGGGCGGAGATACGCTGCTTTCTGACTCGCTGAGTAAAAAAGACAGTCTTCGCTCGAAGATATTTGGAGCCTGGTTATTTCAGGGGGTTACGCCTGTGTTTGAACCCAATTTGCGCATTGCTACACCACAAAACTATGTGGTGGGATCCGGGGATCAAATTTTGATTGATATTTATGGGCAATCAGAAGAAGATCATACGTTGACAGTATCGCCTGAAGGCACGATAAACATTCCCTATGTCGGCGTTGTTTCCGTGTCTGGAATGACCATCGAACAGGCAACGGCACGTATCACTTCCCAGTTGTCAACGGTGTATTCGGCGATCCGAACAGGTGCAACGAAGGTGCGTGTGACATTGGGTAATATTCGAAGCATTCGAATCACGGTTGTGGGAGAGGTCGTCAAGCCGGGTTCGTATACATTGCCTTCTGTTGCCACTGCGTTTAATGCATTGTATTTTTCGGGCGGACCGACCGAAAATGGCTCGTTCAGAAATATTAACATCATCAGGAATGGAAAAGTAATCGGGACATTGGACATCTATGACGTTTTAGTGAATGGTTTCTTTCCGGAAAATATTCGTTTGGAAGATCAGGATGTTCTTATGGTGCCGCCTTATGAAAGCAGAATAGAGGTTGACGGGGAGGTGAAGCGGCCGGCAATATTCGAATTGAAAGGAGGCGAAACGTTTGAAAGACTGTTGACCTATGCTGGTGGTTTTACAGAGGACGCCTATAAAGCCAGGATAAGGGTGATCAAGCGGACGGACAGAGAGCAACGAATAGAAGACTTGTTAAGCAGCCAATTTGCCCAGTACACTCCTCAATCAGGGGATAAATATACGGTGAATCGAATTTTGGAGCGGTTCGAAAATCGAGTTACCATTGAAGGGGCGGTGTTCCGTCCGGGAGACTATGAGCTGAGTCCGGGATTGACATTGTCCATGCTGCTTAAAAAAGCAGACGGGTTGAAGGAGGATGCGTTTTTAAATCGAGGGTATGTGCTTCGCCTGAAAGATGATATGCAAACGGAGCAATTGTCGTTCGATGTGTCGGGAATAATGGCCGGGACAACCCCAGATATCGAATTGAAACGGGAGGATGTGGTAACGATTGCTTCAATATTTGATTTGCGTGAAGTATACACGGTAGACATCGATGGCGAAATCCGGTCACCGGGGCAATTTGCCTATGCTGAAGGCATGACGTTGCAGGATCTTATTATGCAGGCAGGAGGTTTCAGGGAGAGCGCCACCGGTCGCCGCATTGAAATATCCAGGCGCGTAAAGAATGCAGACGCACGTTCGCAATCTGCTCAAACAGCTGAAGTTTTTCAGGTATTTGCTGACAAAGATCTGCGTAAAGCGGACCAAGATTTTGTCCTTATGCCGTTTGATAAGGTGGTGGTGCGCACGGCCACAGGTTACGAGACCCAAAAGACAGTGAGGATAGAGGGAGAGGTTCTATTTCCAGGACCTTATACCGTTACACGTAAAGATGAACGCATTTCTGACATCATCAAGCGCGCAGGCGGTTTTACGCCATATGCTTACGTAACAGGAGCATCCTTAAAACGAGGGGGCACGCTGGATACAGCTAAGGCGGCGGAAACAAGCGCCGATAAAGCGGAAAGGGAACTTCAGAAACAAGATGAATATGATCGCATGCTGGCATTGAAGCAATTGCAAAGCGATGCCAACACTGTTGACGAAGTAAGTATTAGCAGGAATATTAATAATGACTTTGTCGGGATCAACCTGGAACGGATCATTAAAAAGCCAGGCAGAAGGGGGGACCTTATTTTGGAGGATGGTGATGTCATCCGTGTACCTAAGGAATTGCAAACGGTGAAAATTTCCGGTGAGGTATTGGCGCCGTCCACTGCGGTGTACTCGCCCTCTAAAGGATTTAAGCAGTACATATCGCAGGCGGGAGGGTTCTCGTCCAAAGCATTACGTAAGAGTGCGTATGTGTTGTACGCAAACGGCTCCGTGAAGAGTACCAGCCGCTTTTTGTTCGTGAACAATTATCCGCCAATCAAGCCGGGTGCGGAAATTTTCGTGCCTCAAAAGGAGGTGAAAGAACCGATGAGCCCCCAACAATGGTTGGGTATCGGAACAGGGGTGGCCTCGCTCGCGGCAATTATATTGACGATGCTTCGATAATAGTTATCTTGCTTGCAAACAAACATGGTAGAAAAGAATATTAATACAGGCCAAGACGACGAAATCAGCTTGAAAGAGTTGATTGTGAAAATACAGGAATGGATACGGTATTTCCTGAGTAGATGGCTGGTCATTGTCATTATTGGATTGTTGGGGGGCGCCGCCGGCCTCCTCTATGCCATTACCAAGAAAACCAGTTATACTGCGACGCTGAATTTCGTCATGGAGGAGCAGGGATCGTCTAGAAACAGTTTAGGTTCAGCGGCCGGTATTGCTGCACAATTTGGATTGAATTTGGGGGGGCTCGGTAGTTCGGGTGGCTTTTTTCAGGGAGATAACATCATCGAATTTCTGAAATCTCGTTCGATGATTGACAAAACATTGCTAACGGAAGTCGAGATTGATGGAAAGCGGAATATATTGGTCAACCGTTACGTGGAATATAACGGATTCAGAGAAAAATGGGCGGAGAAAGGGCTATTAGCTGATTTTCAGTTTAAGGATACCACCGGGATTTTTTTACAAGACAGTTTAATGGCCGGGTTTTATAAATCCATTTTGAATAATAATCTGGTCATTGACAAACCGGATAAAAAGCTGAACATCATCGCGATAAAAATGGAGACATCGGATGAGGTGTTTTCTAAGGTATTTGTTGAAACCTTGATCGAGAATGCCTCACAATTTTATATTCGGACGAGGACGCAGAAGGCGGAGGAGAATTTAGCCATTCTCACCCGCCAAGTGGATTCTGTACGCAGGGAATTAAATGAAGCGATTGGCGGTGTGGCGGCAGCCACTGATGCCAACCCGAATCCGAACAGGGCCTTCCAAAGCCTGCGGGTAGGCTCGCAGCGGCGTACGGTAGATGTGCAGGCCAATACGGCAATATTGACCGAATTGGTAAAAAATCAGGAGCTGGCGAAGATAACACTCCGAAATGAAAAACCTGTTATCCAGGTGTTAGACAAACCAATACTCCCATTGGAGAATGATAAACTCGGCAAAGCCAAAGCCATCGTCATCGGCGGCTTCCTTGGTGGGTTCCTCGTTTGCTTAGTCTTATTAATCAGACGAATTTACCGCCAAATTATGGAAGCGGATCCTTCATGATGCTATGACCCATGCGGTCCCGTTTGGCGAGCAGGTACCGTTCGTTATGCGGGTTCGCTTCGATTTCGATGGGCACATTCTCAACGATTTCCAAACCGTAACCGATAAGTCCCGCACGTTTGGTGGGGTTATTGCTCATCAGGCGCATTTTGGTGACGCCGAGATCCCGCAAGATTTGGGCGCCGATACCGTAGTCGCGATGATCGGGTTTGAACCCTAATTCGAGATTGGCATCCACGGTATCTAAGCCATTTTCCTGCAAGTTATATGCATGTAACTTGTTGATTAAGCCGATGCCTCTGCCTTCTTGGTTCATATACACCACGACGCCTCTGCCTTCTTCTTCAATCATTTGCATGGCACGGTGTAGCTGCGGACCGCAATCGCAGCGGCAGGACCCGAAGATGTCTCCCGTGACGCACGAACTGTGTACGCGTACCAATATGGGTTCCTCAGGAGCCCACTCGCCTTTGTAGATGGCGATGTGCTGCTCACCGGTGTTTTTCTGTGTATAGGCCATCAGGTTGAATTGCCCCCATTGGGTGGGGAGATTGACGGAGACTTCCCGGGTTATGAGGGTGTCTTTAGCCAACCGGTATTCGATCAGATCCTTGATGGAAATGATCTTTAAATCAAAATGCTTGGCGACCCGGATCAGGTCAGGCAGCCTGGCCATTTCACCATCATCTTTGAGGATTTCGACCAATACGCCTGCGGGTTCTAAGCCTGCAAGCCGGGCTAGATCGATTGCAGCCTCGGTATGGCCCGCGCGACGGAGCACCCCTCCGTCTTTTGCAATGAGCGGAAACACGTGGCCCGGTCGCCCAAATTCCTCTGGCTTAATATCCGGATTGATCAAGGCTTTGATGGTCTTCGACCGGTCTGAAGCGGAGATTCCAGTCGTACAACCGTACCCTTGAAGGTCTACCGACACGGTGAAGTTGGTCTCATACACAGCGGTGTTATTGCCCACCATGAGGTTTAGGTGCAGCTCTTTACAGCGTTCCTCGGTAAGCGGTGCACACACTAAGCCACGACCATGCGTGGCCATAAAATTAATTACTTCAGGTGAAGCATTCCGTGCAGCCGTGATGAAGTCTCCTTCGTTTTCGCGGTCCTCATCGTCTACAACGATCACTACTTTTCCGGCTTTTATATCGGCGATTGCCTCTTCAATCGTGTCTAACCTGATGTTCATTTGGCCTCCTTGTAAAGCACACAAAGGTACATTACTTACGGCGTTAATGTATAATCGTCATGTAAAGTTTTACGGGGTAGCGGTTTCTCGGACTGACGAATACCGATTTTGGTTTTTATCCAAGCCAGTATCTTCTCGGCTTTCAACCGATATTGTTCGATATCGAACAGCGCTGAATCGGTAGCGGCCTTATAGGTAAGGAAAATAGCCAATGGCGATAATACAAAAATGGCCATCCACATACCCCAAAAGGTGTCGATATTCCCTTCCTTTGCGGATTTTTCGCTGACGGTAGAGATGATGTGATAAATGAGGAAGAAAATGATGGCTACCACGACGGGAAGTCCCAAACCGCCCTTTCGGATAATTGCACCTAAGGGTGCGCCTATGCAAAACAACAAGAGGCAGGAAACGGCCAACGTGAATTTGCGTTGGAATTCTACGTTATAAAGAATGTCTTTATTGCGATAGAAGGTGTCCTCGTTGGCTTTAATGTTGAGCACGTCTTTGATGTATCGTACCTGATTCAAGGCGCTGTTTATCGCCATACTACGCTTGTCGCTGGGGATGGTTTCGATAAATGCTTGTTCGTACCGGGCGGGTGTATTGGTGACCGATGTCGTGTCCGTAGGTTTATAATAGTCGTTGAAATAGTAATAGTATGATCGTATTTCCCTAAATACCGTGTTGCTGACACTGTCTAGCTGCACGGCATTGGAATCGGTATATTGCTTAAGCTGCTTCAGGTTGAGCATCATGTGATGGCTCTTGAATAGGTTTTCGTCCGTGCGTTTCATCTGGAAAGCAGACATATCAAACTTCTGTTCCGTCTCGTCGAAATAAAACCGTGTGAACTGTTGCCGTGGATTGTATACCTTGGCATTCCTGCTTCTTTGGTCCTCATAGCGCACGCCGTCTTTGAGCTTGAGGATCATGGTGTTATTATCCGGAGAATTGTAGATGTACCCCTCTTTGGCCAATAATACAATGCCAGCGTTATTGTTGTTTTTATGATCATAGATCATCAGGTCATACAGGATCTTTCCGTCTGTGCTTTTCCCTTTTGCACGAATGGAATATCCGGGAATGGTGTTGTTGAAAATGCCGGGTTTAATGAGAAAATCGGCCTGTTTTATCCGCACGTCATACAGCAAAGAACCCATTTTGAGGTTGACGACAGGCAAAATGTAATCACTGAAGAGGAATGCGCCACCGCTGAACAGGCCTACGAGGATAAACAGCGGTGTCATGGCTTTCCGGAGCGAGATACCCGCGGCTTTGATGGCGACCAGTTCATAGCTTTCTCCAAGATTACCAAAGGTCATGATGGAGGATAGCAGCATGGACAGGGGCATGGCCATGGAAATCTGCACGGCCGACTGGTAGGCCAATAACTCCAGGATTACGTACCATTCGAATCCTTTTCCGATTAAATCATCGATGTATTTAAAGAGGAATAGCATCAGCAGCACAAACATCACGATGAAAAACGTAACGATGAACGGCCGAATAAACGACTTGAGGATAAGAAGATGGATTTTTTTCATAAGTCCCTCAATGCAAACCCAGTACAAAGGTAGCAATTTTTAGGCACCTATTACACTTTGGAGGTATTCGATTTGGTTGTTCCAGATCAATCTGCGGTCATTGAGATTTTCTTCCCGCGCGAAGTCGGTAATGGCAAGCGCTACGTCGTTGGTGAGCTCATCCTGAACGATTTCCATCTCGAAATGATACGGCTCATCGTCAAGCCATTTATATTTAACTAGTTTGTTTTCCTTGAGGGCAATCAGCTTGGCAACATGCTGTTCATCATCCCAGCTAAACTCATAGACGCCATCCTTGTATGTCACGTCATCCGCAAACCATTGGGCCAATGCGTTGGGTTCATGCAAGAAGGAAAATAAGATTTTGGGTGAAGATTTGATCTCGTATTCCAGCTGGAATTTGATTTTTTCTGCCATGCCAAGGATGATAATTTTGCGTGTGATTTGTGTATTGTTCTTTGTTAACTTTTTTTCTAAAGAAAAGGAAAATAAACTATATTTGCAAACTAATTTTTAGGCGGGGTAGCTCAGATGGTTAGAGCGTAGGATTCATAACCCTAAGGTCGGCAGTTCGATCCTGCTCCCCGCTACGGCATAGGACCTGTCCAGTTTTCTGTACAGGTTTTTTTGTTCGCTCGGCTTAACCCGCGATCCCGCTGTGATTCTTTTCATTAATTCAGGTTCGCTACATCAATACATTGAATTTGAACTGAATGATTATTTCGTTAACTTTATGCATTAAACAGCGCCGGGGTTGACCTTGCATCACATTATATAGACAAAATTTTCAATAATTTCATGAAGCTGATATGACGACAGGGTATTTACAGCATGGTATCTTAGCACAAACCTTAGCAGATCAGCAAAAGGATGGCGATGTCATAAGACCTTCATTTTTCAGGCTGAGCAGTAATGCAGACGGCACAGCATTACACGAGCTTTTGCAAAAAAAGCCTTATATCCGAATTTTCGACACGATTGATCAGCAATTGACAGAGCTGGTCAAGTCATTTTTTCCGAAAAGGACATTGGGTAAAGATGATATCACATCCTTAATCGCAACACACTTAGGAGAGACACCTAAGATCGCATATGGAGTTTGGGTTTATTATCCCTGGAATGAAACGCTGGTGCACATCCTTGATGAAGATGAGTTCATACGTATGCGAACCAGCCGTAATCGTTATAAAATCACTGAAGAGGAACAGGCACATTTAATGACCAAACGGATCGGTGTTATTGGTCTGTCGGTAGGCCAATCGGTTTCGCTCACACTTTGTATGGAACGCGGATTTGGTGAACTCAGAATTGCAGATTTTGATGAACTTGAAATCACCAATTTAAACAGGCTTAGAAGCGGGCTGCATAACATGGGGTTAAAAAAAACCGTCATAGTAGCCCGAGAAATCGCTGAAATTGATCCGTTTTTGAAAGTAACCTGCTATCACGAAGGTATAACGACCGTTAATTTGGAGAACTTCTTATTACACGGCGGCAAATTAGATTTACTGATCGAGGAGTGTGACGGAGTGGATGTCAAAATCAACAGCAGAGTAGCAGCAAAAAAGCACCGGATACCTGTTTTAATGGAAGCCAGTGACCGGGGAACTGTTGATGTCGAGCGATTTGATCTGGAACCTGAACGCCCTATCCTCCATGGTTTTGTGGAACATTTGGATCTATCAAACGTAGGCCAGGCGAAAACGATGGAGGAAAAATTACCTTATATATTGCCGATTGTTGGTGTTGAGACGATGTCGACCAGACTAAAAGCCTCAGCAATAGAGATCGGGCAGACTATCTCTACCTGGCCGCAATTGGCCAGTGCGGTTACAATGGGAGGCGGTATTACCGCAGATGTTTGCCGAAGAGTGCTTTTGAATCAGTTCCATCAATCCGGCAGATATTTTATAGACCTTGACGAATTGATAGGGGATCCAAAATCCCCGAATCCAAGTTTCGTATACGAAAAGAAGTCATTAACCGATCGTGATATCATTAAGATAGTTGGCAAAACGCATACCGTAGCCGAAGGTGTCGAAGATGCAATGGACGTCGCGGTGATAACGGAATTGGTTGATGCTGCAAGGAAGGCGCCTTCACCCGGAAATAACCAACCATGGAAGTGGTGTTTTGACGGGCGATGGCTTCATCTATTTCATGATATCGAACGGTCGGAGTCGTTTGGCGATTTTGAGCATATGGCCTCTTATATGACCTTCGGTACTGCGATAGAAAACCTCAGGTTAAAGGCCAGGGAACTGGGTTTTGAAATTATTGAACGATATTTCCCCACGCAAGATCAGCAGTTACATATCGCGGCGTTCGGATTCAGGAAGGCAAAGCTGGCTAAAGATGACTTGGTGGATTTTATCGGTATACGTTTTACTAACCGCCATCTGGGAAGTGGACAACCGATCGGTCGGGAGCAATTGGCGGCGTTGCACGATGCTGCACGAAATGTTCATGGCGTTGACCTAAAAATCGTCGACGATAAGGCCAAAATAGCGCGGTTGGCCGCCATTGCGGGTCAATCGGAGAAACTTAGACTTTTCATACCTCAAGGTCACTATGAGTTATTTGAAAAGGAGCTGCGGTGGAGTATTGAGGAAGTTGAGGCGAGTAAGGATGGTTTGGATCTGCGTTTACTGGAACTCAGTCCCAAGGACAACATCGGGTTTCGGGTGTCACGGGATCCTGCGGCGATGAGACTTGTTGCGGAATGGGGTAAAGGAAAAGCATTAGAAAACATGACAGCAAACCTGGTTTCCACTTCTGCTGCCGTTGGCTTAATAACAGCCGACTCGCTAGATCCTTCGGATTGTCTTTTGGTGGGATCTGCGATGCAAAGGCTGTGGTTGACGGCCAACCAGTATGATATTTCTGTTCAGCCGATACTGGCTCCTATTCTCCATTTTGCGCGAGTGAATCACGGAGGGGGGCATACGATGGATTCCAGCATCGAAAATGAATTTAGGCAATTGAACCGCGAATTTAACGAACTCGTTGAATTGGATGGAAACAAGAAAGAGCCCATGTTTTTGTTCAGGATGTTCTATGCGAAACAACCTACAGCAAAGGCAACGCGAATGGCGCTGGAAAATGTTTTTTTAAACTTAGCAAAAAGAGGATGATTTCAGTCAGTTTTCGAGCATTTAGGGCCGTTGACGAGCCGGACACCTGCTTGCGCTTTATAGAAGGGCATCGAAAAGTGCTTGAAATCTATGGCATTACCATGATAACTTCGAATAAGGCATTATGGACAACTCATGAAAACACGTATGTAATAATAGTCGAATCTAAGGATGACGGCCGACCTTTAGGCGGGGCTCGCCTCCAGATCGCAGACGATAAGTTGATGTTGCCTATTGAAGACGCGGTTGGGAAAGTCGACGGTAAAATCCACGAAATTATTAAACAATATGGAGTCAATCGTACTGCGGAATTATGTGGTCTGTGGAATTCGCGCGAAATCGCCGGATATGGAATTGGTAGTTTTTTCCTGACTCGGGCGGCAATTGCGTTGTCGAAGGCTGCCCTTAAGGTGAAAACACTATTTGCTTTATGTGCACCGGCAACCGTCAAAATGTGTTCCCAGGCCGGTTTTATCATCGAAAGATCCCTCGGAAACGATGGATTTTTCAATTACCCAAAATTGGACCTGATTGCAACGGCTATGATCATCAAAGATGTAGACGTTATTCTTACTGCCACCGAGGATAATCAGAAATTTGTTGATGAGTTTGTCGCTCAACCTATTCAAAATAGAATTGAAAAAGGGCCTAAAGGAGAGATCGATGTGGCTTATGATTTAGCCCTTTCTGGTGTTCTGCTGTGACTCCATTCTTATTAGGATTTAATGTATTCATAATAGTCATTTGATGGGCAATTCATTTTTCTATCCGCTTTTTTTATGTTTAATTACAGCTTACGCTTACGCAAGCGCTGCGCCCGCCATAGCCGATGACGAACTAAATTATACCATTTCCTATTTGGAAGACCAACAAGGTAAATACCGTATCAATGACGTTGTACGGATGCCGTTTGTCGAATTGGATACGCACATTCCAAATTTTGGACTGACCACGTACACATTTTGGTTTAAAATTGAGGTGATAAACCATACGCCTGACAGTTCTTTCTGGTTGAGCGTCCAAAATCCAAGCATAACCAACCTTGATTTTTATGAAGAAGAAATGGGTGTATTTGAAGCGCAAACGATCAATCAAACCACTCCAATCAAATCGAGACCGTTAAGTAGTCACTATCCTATTTTTAAAATAAATCAGCCTGCTAAGGCGACATCAATATATTTTTTAAGGGTGCAAAGCCGCAACGTTATGGAGTTGCCCATGACAATAAAAAAAGACAGCTTTATTGTAGCGCAAATTAATAACGACCAGTTATATTTCGGCTTATACGCGGGGATCATATTGGTGATGTTCTTTTATAACTTTTTTATCTACTTGACCGTCAGGGACAGCCAATACCTATACTATGTCCTCTACATATTGGTAGTGGGCGTTACGCAGGCTAGTTTGAAGGGTTTCTCCGCTAAATTTTTCTGGGATGGAAATACGTGGCTCATCGAAAATGCCACCCACGTCATAACCGCTGGTTCGGGTGTCTTTTCTATATTTTTTGCATTTAGCTTCTTACATGTGAAGCGTTATCTAAGCGCGATATATAAGATCCTTTGCTGCAATTTGGTGATTTATGTCCTCTGTATTGTCGCGTATATAAGCGGTCATTTTATATTCGGTCAGACACTGCTGCAGTTTAATACGACCATCGTTTCTTTGCTAATCTTGTCCAGCGCGATAACAATTTATAAAAAGGGATATAAGCCGGCATTATTTTTTTGGGTTGCATGGTCCTTTTTTTTAAGTGGGGTCGTTGTGTATATATTGAAAGATGCCGGAATTTTGCCGTTTAACAATTTTACCAGCAATTCGATTTTGATCGGCTCGGGATTGGAAGCGGCATTATTATCCTTTGCTTTAGCGGATAAAATAAGTATTTACAAAAGGGAAAATGAGGAATCGCAATTGCGGACCATCGAAATTGCGAAAGAAAACGAAAAACTCATCCGGGAGCAAAATATCGTGTTGGAGCAGCGTGTAGAAGAGCGTACGCATGCGTTGAAGGAGTCGAATGAATCACTGCAAAAAACACTAACGTATTTGAAAGAGGCGCAAGCGCAATTGGTGGAGGCGGAAAAAATGGCCTCTCTCGGTCAACTCACCGCCGGCGTTGCACACGAAATTAACAATCCCATTAATTTTGTAACATCCAACGTTACCCCGTTGAAGCGGGATGTGGCCATGATCTGGGATGCGATGGACGAGATTGAAAAAATAGCCCTGTCCGACCTGTCCATGATGGTTAAACAGGAACGCATCCACGCATATAAGGAGGCATTGGACATTGACTACCTAAAAACAGAGATTGATTTTTTGCTGAAAGGAATGCACGAGGGCGCAAGCCGGACGGCAGAAATTGTAAAAAGCCTACGTGTTTTTTCGAGAGTTGACGAGGATTCATTGAAATTTGCGGACATCAATGAGGGCTTAGAATCGACATTGGTGATTCTGAATAGCGTGATCAAGGAGGCGGTGGTCGATAAACAGTATGGGCAATTGCCGTTGATCGAATGCTATCCGGGAAAACTGAATCAGGTATTCCTCAATATTATCACAAATGCATTGTATGCGATCAACAAAAAATTCAATGGGAAGCATGGGGGTCTATTGGAAATCAAGACGAAGACGGATGCTATAAACGCCTATATCTCCATCAGCGACAACGGTACCGGAATGCCGGCCTCCGTACGCGAAAAAATATTCGAACCTTTTTTTACGACCAAGGAGGTCGGAGAAGGAACGGGGTTGGGAATGTCCATCGCATATAACACCGTGAAGAAACACCAAGGTGAGATTAAGATTGACTCGGAAATAGGGGTGGGCACCACGTTCACACTGATTATTCCCTTAAAACAACCAGTGCAGTGATGTTCTTTATAAAAACAATTATTTAATTTTGCTACATTCGCTTCATATAGGCCAATAACTTCCCTTTGCTTTATGCTCATATCTCCCGAAATACTTTATATCGATGACGAGGCCAACAACCTGATCAGTTTTAAAGCTACGTTTAGGTATCGCTATCCCATACATACCGCTGTTAATACCAATGAAGCCCGCGAAATATTGCGTTCAAATCCCAATATACGCATAATCTTTTGTGATCAGCGCATGCCGGATGAGATGGGGATCGATTTTTTGTATAAGGTAAGACGTGACTTTCCGCGGCCGGTCCGGATTTTGCTGACAGCCTATGCCGATATGGAGACGGTGGTAGATGCCGTGAATAAAGGTCATATCTTCAGGTTTGTGCGTAAGCCTTGGATGGAGGAAGAGATTATTTCTTCCATCGAAGAGGCCAATAAATTCTATATCGCCAACTCCATGTTGGACATTAGGAACGAGGAACTCCAAAAAGCATATGACGAACTCGACAAATTTGCATATAGTGTCAGTCATGATCTCCGCGACCCCTTAACCGGAGTGCTGTCGGCCATTAAGTTGGCGCTGGAGTTTGATTCGGTAGAACGGATTCATGAGATTTTGGGATTGATGGAAAGTTCCGTATTGAAACTGAACGCGTATATCAATAGCCTGCACGACTATTACCTATTGAAACGCGGTGAACTCACCATTTCTGAAATTAAATTTGGAACATTATTCGAGTACTTGGATGGTTTCTATAGCATTTATTCACACAACAATCATGTTAGCTTCAAGGTCGACTGGAAGCAGGAGGAAGAATTTAAAAGTGATGAAACCTCGTTGAAACTCATATTGCATAATCTATTATCCAACGCTTTTAAATATCAAAAGCGGGACGGGACCCATAAATCGGTGGAACTGTCGGCCATCGTATCCAATGGCAAAGCCACGATACGGGTAAGCGACAGCGGGATCGGTATCGCGGCAAACGATATCGGAGAGATATTCAAGCTGTTTTTCCGGGCAAGCGATCAGGTGGAGGGTACGGGTTTCGGATTATATAATGTAAAAAGTGCACTGGCTAAACTTCAGGGCGAAATTGCCGTCAACTCTGTCGAGGGAGAAGGAACGACGTTTACAGTGATCATACCTAGCAAATAGGCGCTTGAAGCGGAGCGTGACTTTTGGGGTATTCAGGACAATAGTTTTTGCCTGAGTAAAAATTCGAGCTGCTCGTTGGTCACTTCGAGCTTAGAATAGGATTCCTTTATTTTTTTCCGTTCAGCGTAGATTTCATATGCTCTTTGAATGGTCTCATCCAACTCCTCCTCACTCCAGGGTTTACTCAAATAATGAAATATCTTTCCCTTGTTTACGGCGTCTACCACTGCACTCATGTCGGCATATCCCGTAAGGAGGATCCGCATGGGGTCGGGGTTAAGATGGATGACTTCCTCTAAAAACTCAACACCCGTCATATGGGGCATCCGTTGATCGGTGATAATGACATCAACAGGGTGTTCCCTGACGATCCGAACGGCCTCTTCGCCACCCAATGCCGTATAAATCTTATATTTTAAACGAAATGTGGCCTTAAAAGAGATTAAGTTGTTCTCTTCGTCATCAACATATAAAACGGAAATTTTATTTTCCATGTTTAATTAATTAACCGTTGCGGCGAAATGTTGAATGGATGTTGGCATAAATTTCTTAACCTTTGACTATATTAACCGCTTGTTAATTTTAGTATAATGCAAATCTAGCTACAAGTTAGCAAAACTTACTGTCAAAGACGTAATAATGATGAAATAAATTACACAAAACTTAAACCACCTCCTTAAAATATGGGATTTTACGGAGGTGGTTTATGTATGAGTTTTGATGACTTTATTCTGAGGTCGCGGCGCAATACGGTATAAACCGGGATGATTAAGCACCCAGTTGTACCCTTTTGAATACGGTCACAGTCAACCCTTTCGAGACACTATCCAAGAATTGAGCAATGTTTTTGGACGAATCCTTTACAAATTCTTGGTTGAGCAAGGTAGACTCTTTGTAGAATTTGTTGAGTTTGCCCTGTGCAATCTTTTCGACCATCTCCTCAGGTTTGCCTTCGGCGCGGATTTGCTCTTTTGCAATTTCCAGTTCGCGTTCGATGGTACGGGAGTCTACATCACCTTTGTCAATGGCTACGGGGTTCATTGCTGCAATCTGCATGGCGACATCTTTGCCAGCCTCGTCGGCACCTTCAGCAACTTGACTAAGTCCCACCAACACACCTAAGCGGTAGTTGCCGTGTATATAGGCCACTACTTTTTCGGCTTCGGCCGTTTCGTATTTGGAAACATCTATTTTTTCGCCGATTTTGCCGGTTTGATCGAGCAATAAATCAGCAATTTTTACACCATTGATCTCCAATTGCTTCAACGCATCGAGCGATGCAGGTGATTGGTTGACGGCGACATCAGCGACACCTTCTGCAAACGCGATGAAGTCGGCGTTTTTAGCCACAAAGTCTGTTTCGCAGTTCAATTCGATGACAACACCTTTCTTCCCGTCTGCCGTCGTCTTTGCGATGACTACACCTTCGTTTGAATCGCGGTCTTGCCGGCTTGCGGCTACTTTAGCACCTTTTTTGCGCAAATAGTCGATCGCGGCCTCAAAATCACCATTGGCTTCAATCAGGGCCTTTTTGCAATCCATCATACCTGCACCGGTCTGTTGGCGCAGCTTGTTTACGTCTGATGCTGAAATTTGTACTGTGGACATTTTATTTTCCTTATTTGTTATTTACGAATGTATGTTCTTTTGACTCTTCCAATTTACGTATAAAAAAACCGGATGGCAATCGGTTAACGGAAAGATAATGCTTCCGAAACCTCCTGTTTACCATCCGGTTTCTATAGGGATTATTCTCCGTCTTGGGTATCGTCTGCCTCGGCTGCGGCTTCCACTTTCGTCTTACGTGGACGCTTTCCTGAAGTGTCGGCATCAGCTTTCGCTTCTTTTGCTTCTGCTTCAGGTTCCTCTCCGCTGTCAATTTTGGCTTTAGCAGCAGCAGCTTCCTTCTCTGCTTCCTCCTCTTTGTCGCGCTTGCGTTCTTCGAGCCCTTCTTGGATCGCTTTCCCGATGATCTCCGTAATGAGGCTGATGGACTTGGTCGCATCATCATTAGAAGGGATGGGGAAGTCGATATTGGTCGGATCCGAGTTGGTATCGACCATGGCAAATGTAGGGATATTCAATTTCAGGGCTTCGCTCACGGCGATATGCTCCTTTTTGACATCGATGATAAACAGCGCAGCGGGTAACCGGTTGAGGTCTGCTATACCACCCAGCAAGCTTTCCAATTTGATGCGCTCGCGTTGGATCATCAGCTTTTCTTTCTTAGATAGTACGTCGTATGTGCCGTCTTTGGTCATCTTATCGATGTTTGACATCTTTTTGATGGACTTGCGTACCGTGGCAAAGTTAGTTAGCATGCCACCGAGCCAGCGTTCGGTCACGAACGGCATGTTTACGGCTTTCGCCTGTGCAGCAACGATATCTTTGGCTTGTTTTTTCGTTGCCACGAACAGTACCTTGCGGCCCGATTTAACAACCTGTTTGATCGCCGAAGCGGCTTCTTCCAGCTTGATAAGGGTCTTATTTAAATCGATAATGTGGATGCCATTGCGCTCCATGAAAATGTACTTGGCCATTTTCGGATCCCATTTGCGGGTAAGGTGACCGAAGTGTACACCTGCATCCAATAATTCTTGATATGTTGTTCTTGCCATTTTTCTGTTCTCCTTTAAAGATTAACGTTTACTGAATTGGAATTTCCGGCGTGCTTTGCGGCGTCCTGGTTTCTTACGCTCCACCATACGGTCGTCGCGGGTCACCAAGCCTTTGGCACGCAGTGCAGGTTTCACCTCGGGGTTTAGCTCGATGAGCGCTTTGGCTATCGCCAAACGAACGGCTTCTGCTTGTCCTTTGATGCCTCCTCCGGCTACGTTAACTTTTACATCGTAATTACCAGCAGCGCCAGCTACTTCTGTGCTTTGGGTAACGATGTATTGCAATGGCAATGTTGGAAAATAGACTTTATAATCCTTACCGTTTACGGTAATGTTGCCGCTGCCAGCAGATAGATAAATGCGGGCAACTGCTGTTTTTCTTCTTCCTGAAGTGTTAGTCGTTGACATTTCTTTGCTCCTTAAAATTTAACAGTTTTTGGATTTTGTGCCGCATGGGGATGTTCATTACCCGCATATACATGCAGGTTTTTAGACAATGCACGCCCCAATCGGTTTTTGGGTAGCATACCGCGTACGGCTTTTTCTACCAAGCGCTCGGGATGCTTGGCCAATAACTCCTTTGGAGAACTGAAACGCTGGCCGCCCGGATAGCCGGTATAACGGCTATACACTTTGTCATTGAGCTTGTTGCCAGTCAACCTAACTTTGTCTGCATTGATGACGATCACGTTGTCGCCGCAGTCTACGTGTGGGGTGTACGATGGCTTGTGTTTTCCCCGGATTACCATGGCAATCTGGGATGACAAACGCCCCAAGATCTCGCCCTCAGCGTCAACAACAATCCACTCTTTGTTGACGGTGCTTTTGTTGGCAGAGACAGTTTTGTAACTTAACGTATTCACTTGCTTTGTTTTGAAATAATTAATAAATATATTTAGCCCCTTTTAAGGGACTGCAAAGGTACGATAATAAAATTGATTTTTCAAAGTTATGGGGCAAGTAATGATAAAGATGTGTTTTCGGAGGCGGATGATGATGGTTGGTTGGTTCCTGATCGCTGCTGTTTGCGCCTTTGCCCAGGAGGTTGACGTACCGAAGGTTCTGAACGCGCAAGACAGTTTAGTCATTAAAGAGCTTTATTTCAAGGGGGTGCAGCAAAAATCGGCCGGACAGTTGGCTGCCGCCGAAAAAACGTTTGACAGCGTGGTCGATTTGCAGCCAACTAATGATGCAGCCCATTTCGAGCTCGCCCGGATCTATGTTGAAAGACAAGACTACACCGCGGCCGCGCGCGCCGCCGCGCGCGCCGCAAGCCTCAATCCGGACAATGAATGGTATTGGACCACGCTGTTGGACATTTACCGCAAAACCGCGAATGTGAAAAAAATGGCGCCGATATTCGATGAGCTCATCCGGTTGGACCCGGATAAGGCATCCCACTACCACGACAAGGCATATGCCCTGTATTTGGATAAACAATATGCCGCAGCGCTCGCTGTTTATGATACGATCGCCGGGCGATTCGGAGAGACAGACGACCAATACCTGACCAAGCACCAAATTTACATGGCGCAGGGCAACGTAAAATCAGCAACGGCACAGTTGGAAGCGCTTATTGCGACCAAACCTAAAGAAAGCAGAGGCTATATCCTGCTCGCCGAACGCTACACCGACGCAAAGGAGACCAAAAAGGCGATGGCCATCCTGGACGAGGCGGCAGCGCTGTTTCCTAATGAGCCGTTGGTTTTACTTGGTAAATCAGATGTCTACCGCGCAACGGGCAAGCAACGGCAAGCTTATGAATTCTTACGGCAAGCGTTCGTCAGTAAGGGCCTGGATATTGACGCCAAAGCGGGAATATTATATACCGCTGTTGGGCAACAAGAGCATCCCTTGGCTACAACGTCTATAACGGGTTTAGCCGACTTATTGGTGGAATTATATCCGCAAGAGGCAAAAGCTTATGCCGTAAAAGGTGATATTTACACGCAGTTGCTGCAGCTGGAGGAGGCGCGTCAAGCTTATTTGGCAGCATTGAAGATCAATCAGTATATCGATGGCGTTTGGCAGCAGCTGTTGCAAGTGGAGCTCCAAATGGCGCGCTATGATGACGTGCAAACCCACGGGAAAGAAGCACTCGTGCTGTTTCCGAACCATCCGTTGATCATGTTTTTTACCGGGCACGGTTTTCTTGGCAATAAGAACTATGAGGAAGCCCGCACACATCTGGAAACCGCGTTGAATAATGCTGATGAAACGAATACGCCGCTATTGACGCAGGTATATAGCACACTTGGTGATATCTACCATGCGTTAGCCCGGTATGCCGAATCTGACGTAGCATACGAAGAAGCCATCGCGTTGGATAGTACCAATGCGTATGCGCTCAATAATTACGCGTATTACTTAGCATTGCGCCGGGAAAAATTGCCGCTCGCCGCCGAAATGTCAAAAAAGTCAAATCAAATCATGCCTGATTATGCCTCTTATGAAGATACCTACGCTTGGATCCTCTTCCAACAGGAAAAATATCACGAGGCATTGGTGTGGATTGAAAAGTCCATTAAGCACGCAGAAGACCCTACGGATACATTGTTGGAACATTACGGCGATATTCTTGCCAAATTAGGGAACATCAATGAAGCGATTATCCAATGGAAAAAGGCGCGGGTCCTATCGGAGTCTGTTGGCAAGGATATTGATAAGCTATCCAAAAAAATCAATGCAAAGCAATATATTGACTAAAGCGATCGCTTGCGTTGCGCTGGCTGCTATGTTTTCGTGCGCACCCAAAAAGCGGCTGGCAGTGGGGGAAGGAAGTGAGCGGCGCATGTCTCGTACCGAAAGCAGGCATGTGCTGGAAGCTATCGCCCAGCGCCAATCGACATTCGCCACGTTCAGCGGACGAGCCAAAAGTACCGTAAGCATTAATAATGATCGGTATGATGTCACCGCCAATGTGCGCATAAAGCGGGATAAGGCCATTTGGATTTCCATTACCGCGCTCATGGGCATCGAAGCGGGCAGGGTATTGATTACGCCCGACAGTGTCCAAATCATCAATCGTCTGCAATCGGGCTATATCCGTAAACCCTTTGACTATATCCATCAGTTTACCGCCACAGCGCTTGATTTTTCCGCCTTACAGCAATTATTGGTGGGCGATGTATTCACGCAGGTAACCACCCGCGACGGTGAGGTATGGGCGAACCCTGGAGGGTATCAGCTGAAGTTGCTGGTCGAGGAGTTGCTGTATACGGTACAGCTGGATACCGGGTTTCACACGGTGCGTACGCTATTGGATGAGGCGGGGCGCCATCAGCGGATGGAGGCCTCTTATGCAGACTACCGGGATGCCGACGGACGATCGTTCCCGTATCAGGTGCGCATTTCCATCACGGCAGACCGCTTCAATCTGCAGTCTGCCATGCAATACAGTACGGTGGTGTATGATGAACCGGTGGACATGCCCTTCAGCATCCCTTCGCGGTACAGGGAAATCCAATAATGCAAAACGATGTATGATTATCGAGGTACTTTTATTACTTTCGCAAACAATAACGGATTAAGTAGAGGAGATCGACAAAGTAGCAATTGATGAATGTTATCAGGGGAATTTTAAGTGTAGTTGTATTCTTTTTGGCGTCGGCTATCTGCCATGCGCAGAGCAGTGCCGAGTTAAAGAAGCAGCGCGAACGCCTGAACCGCGAGATTGAACAACTCAATCAGAGCCTCAAGAGTACGTCGAGTGATCGAACACTATCGCTTAAACAGGTGAATGCGCTCAACGCCCAACTGCGCCTCCGTGAGCAGAAGATCAGTACCATTAGCAGCGAGATCAAACTGATCAGTAATCAAATCGCATCCCATAATAAAACCATCCAAAACCTGCGTGACCAATTAACCAAGTTGCGTAAAGACTACGAAAGCATGGTGTTGTTCGCTTTCCGCAATCGGAATGCCCACAATAAAATGATGTTTATATTTGCTTCCAAGGATTTTAACCAAGCGTTCAAAAGGGTAAAGTACTTGCAGCAGTTCAACGAATCGCGCAAGGAGCGGGCAAAGGAAATCGAAGACACACAAAAGGCCATCGCGTTAAAAGTGGCACAACTGGAAGCCAGCAAGAAAGAACAGGCAGCCTTGCTCGGCGAGCAGCAGGGAGAGCGAAAAGTCATCGCCCAAGAACAGGGTGCGGAATCCAAGGTGCTGCGCGCACTCACCCAGCAGGAAACGCAATTTAAGCAGGAGCTGCAAAAAAAACAGCAAGAGGATGAGCGGCTGGCAAGGGCGATACGGACGGCCATTCAGCGCGAGATCGAAGAACAGCGCAGGTTGGAAGAAGAAGCACGCCTCGCCGCACTGGCTGTGGAAGCCGAGCGGACCGGAAAAACGGTAAAAGAGGTTGAGGCCGAGAACCCGGCGGTCCGTAAGAGTGATACGGAGGTGCTGGCGAACACCCCGGCGGCGGCCAAGCTATCCGCCGATTTCGCGGGCAATCGCGGTCGGTTGCCGTGGCCGGTGCAGCAGGGAATCATTACCGAGCGGTTCGGGAGGCATACCGTGGCGCGTGGTGTCACGGTGAACAGCACAGGGATCAAAATCCGGACAAATAACAATGCTCCGGTGCAGGCCATCTTTGATGGCACCGTGCACACGGTAGGGAGCATGACAGGTGTCTATTTTGTCTTGATCCAGCATGGCAAGTATTTTTCGGTATATCAGAATCTGAGCGGTTTATCGGTGAAACGCGGACAAGCGATCCAACGGGGGCAAACCCTTGGAACGGCATTGGTTGACCCCAGTGATGGGACATCCGAGGTGCATTTTGAGCTTTGGGAGGGTGCTGCACCGATCAATCCCGAACCGTGGTTGGCGAAATAGGTGGTATTATTTGTAGTGAATAAAATATTCTCCGTATATTTGTAAAATCCACTTTAGTTTAAGGAGTGGGGTGATAACTTAAAAACAACGATTATGTTATTAGATTCAGTGTTGTTATTTCTTGGTGCGCAGGAGATTATATTGATTGTGCTGGCACTTCTTTTGTTGTTTGGAGGACGGAAGATTCCCGAGCTGATGAGGGGTATGGGACGCGGTATCCGCGAATTCAAAGAAGGTCAAAAAGAAACTCCCAATCCCAAGGAGGAGCTTGAAGAGAATAAGCAATAAAATTTATACCCAAAATAACGGACGGGACTTTATGCTAAATAACATTGATTTGGCATAGGGTCTTTTTATTTTAGGGCCCAAATAGATATAGCGTCATCTATATTATTCTGCATCGCACAATAAAACCATCCATGCGTGCGTTTTTCACTGTAGAATTACTTAACCAATGATCGTTAATCGTTAAACCGACAGGCTATAGAAGCAGCCTTGAAGGGACTTTATGGCAATGCACCTAGCTGACTAGAAGATGAAATTAAAAAGTATTTCGGCAATAGCTGTAAGTAGCTTATTGTGTACATACCCGGCATTTTCAAAAGCCACATTCCTAGATTCGCTATCCGATACGACCACCAAAGTCGACACGCTCGCCAAAAGGGCGGTAAAGCAGTTAGATCTGCAGCATAATCTGACCGCAGATAGCGCAAATTTCGCGCACCTTAAGGCGGTGCTCCATGCCCCCCCGATTTTTGAATATGCAACGGCTACTATCCAGGGTCGTTTGGCCTATTTGCAAAAAACGGTTCCGCTCACCTACAATTCACAGGTGCAATCGTATATCGACCGGTACAGTACAGCAGGTTATCGGATGCACCTTTCCAGTATGATGGGGTTGGCGCGCTATTATTTTCCAATTTATGAGCGCGTGTTTGCCAAAACCGGCATTCCGGATGAGATCAAATATTTGTCAATCGTCGAATCCGCATTGAATCCACATGCGAAATCCCGGGTAGGGGCAACCGGTCCATGGCAATTCATGTTCGCCACCGCTAGCGCATACGATTTAGCAATGGATAGCTATGTCGACGAGCGGAAGGATCCCGTTGCCTCCAGCTACGCCGCAGCATCCTACCTATTAGATGCTTATAACGAATTCGGCGATTGGTTGCTGGCCATCGCGTCCTATAATTGCGGCAAAGGCAATGTATTGCGCGCAATTCAACGGTCGGGATTGCGCAATCCGGACTATTGGGCCATCAGCAATTATCTGCCGCGTGAAACACGCCATTACGTGCCTGCATTTATTGCGATCACGTATATGTTGGGGTATCACGAAGAGCACGGCATCGTACCGGCAGATACCGAATTGCTGTTAAATACCGAGACCGTTTGGGTGCAAAAGTTTGTGCCGTTCAGCCATGTGGCCAGAGCGCTTGGCATTGACGAGGATGTAGTCAGTGCGTTGAATCCGGCTTACAAGCGAGGCGTAGTGAACGGCGATCCCACGTCTCCAAAAAGACTGATCCTGCCAGAAGTCCGTCCTGAAGCATATTCGGCGTTATATACCGTCTTGAATAGTACCAATGAGGTGCCTGTGGTGCAGCATGCATCAGCCGTAACAGGCCCTGCAGCCCGTACCGCTACTGCTATCCACCGAGTGCTCCGCGGGGAGACATTGGGTGAAATCGCACAGCGCTACCGTGTCACGGTACAGGATTTGCGTGCGTGGAACAACATCAAGCAAAACGTCATCGTCCCCGGTCAACGCCTGAGTGTCGGCGCTTCGGATGAAGGCAGTTCGGATGAAGCTGCCCGTGCGGCATCCGGCTCCTATATCAGCTATCGGGTCAAGCGCGGAGATACCTTGTCGAGTATCGCGAATCGCCATCGCGGCGCAAACATCTCCGCCATCAAGGCTGAAAACGGGTTGAAAGGCAGCACGATCAAACCCGGTATGACATTGAAGATAAACGTTGATTAGCGGATTTAAGGACCTATTGCAGCCAGGCGGCGTCCTCACCGCCGTCACACTCATGAAGATTGACAGCCACATGTTCCTTGAGAATGGTAGACAATTTCAAGCCCGAGAAGTCGCTAAAGATCGGATACTTATGGTGGCTGCGGTCTATTAGCACTGCCGTACGCATCTTTTTAAGGGGTACATTAAAAAACACGCCCATTCCATAAGCCAGTGTGCGTCCGCTATTCAACACATCATCCACTAAGATGACCACCTTATTTTTTGCCTGTTCGATCGGTATATCGGTTTGTGCATCCAATGTGCTGCTGGTTTTATCCAACGATACTTTGATGAGTTGGATGTCAAGCGATGAAATTTCTTCGAGCACGATTTTTAATCGCTGAGCAAATACATACCCACGGTCGGCTATACCTACCAATACAAGCGATTTTTCTTCAAAATTATCCTCAAGTAGCTGATAGGCAATACGGATCGTCTTCTTTTTTATCTGCTCCTGGTCAAGGATTAAAACTTTTTTCGTGGACATACTAGCTTTGCAGTGAAAATGGTCTGGTAAAAATAAGAAAAAAATCCGCACATCAGGTTGGGCGGATTAAAGCATATCAGTACGGTATGTGATGCGTGGGTTAATTTACAGACAGCTGCTGATCACTTACATTGACGCCGGGATTCTCCAACGTACGCAGCGTAGCGGTCAGCATGCGGCCTCCATTGTAATAATAGCGCTTCCAATAGGCTTCATTCAGGTCGCTGATCATGACCCCTCGGCTCGATGACGCATGAGCAAACTTGTCATCACCGATGTAAACCCCTACGTGCGTAATGCTGCGGCTCCGTATTTTGAAAAAAACCAGATCACCGGGCTTGAGTTCGTCTTTACGGATCGGATCTACCTGCGTATAGATGTTACGGCTATTGTGACCCAATGTGGTGTTGAACACCTTTTCATAAAGTTCATAGGCAAACTTGGAGCAGTCCACGCCATTTTTTGTCTTACCTCCGAGGCGGTATGGCGTGCCTATCCATTCGTAGATAAACTGATATAATTTGGTATTGGTGGTTGCCGTTGCAGCCACACCCATGATTTGGGAGAAGTAATCTTTTGCTAAATTATCGGGGTCAGATGGGTTTACGGTCGGCTGATCGGTTGTTGTCTGCGCTTGCGATACGGTGAATAGGCAAGCTAGTAGCATCGATGCTATTAATGTTTTTCTCTTCATTAAACGGTCATTTTATAAAACATGCTGACGTTGATTGTCTATCGGAGATTCGTTACCTCCCTGCCGTTGGTTCGCAAATCTATATTAAAAAATTTGACAATGCAAGCAAAAATTGACATAATTATATTTTGTTTTAATTTTTTTAAAAAATACGGTTTTGTTAAAAAAACAACTTTTTTCTTGCTAAACTCAAAATAAAGATTTTCCTTTGTCGCATAGATTGAAAAAACCGTGAAATTACACACAACGATTACGACATCCACTACCACCGGGAATACCGCTCGGAGGAGGTGATGATATGTGGTAATCAAACGATAAATCCACGAAGCGCCTTCCTCGAATACGGGGAGGCGTTTTTGGTTTAATGACGTTTGACGTGATGTTGGCGGTGATATAAAACAGGGGTAGTCAGCTACAAAAAAATGAAGATACTCAAATTTGGCGGTACATCCGTAGGTACCGTTGATAGCATCCGCATGGTGCTCGAAATCATCCGTAAATCGTCCGAATCAGGCGAAGATCCATTGGTGGTCCTTTCGGCAATGGGCGGCATCACTAACCTATTGGCGCGGCTTGCGAAGGAAGCGGCAGACGGGCAGCCCTTCATCGAGGGATTGCAGGAGATGGAAGCTCGCCATTTTACGGTGGTCAAGCAATTGATCGCGGTGAAATACCAAAACCCGGTGTTCACGAAGCTCAAAATTTATTTCAATGAATTGGAAGATCTGTTGCAAGGCATCTTCAACCTACGCGAACTGAGCCTGCAAAGCAAAGATCTGATACTGAGTTATGGCGAAAAGTGTTCAACATTTGTGGTCAGTAAAATCGCCGAGCAATATTTCCCTCAAGCGTTATTCGTAGATGCCACACGGCTCATCCAAACGGATAGCCATTTCGGAAGCGCCCATGTACATCAAATCCTATCTGAGCAGCTTATCCGGGCATTTGTGGCCGGAAATCCGGATAAGCTGTTGTTCGTTACCGGATTCATCGCGGCTAACGACGAGGGCAGGATCACCACCCTGGGTAGGGGCGGAAGTGATTACACCGCAGCCATTATCGGGGCGGCACTTGATGCGGAGGCGATCGAAATCTGGACCGATGTCGACGGTATGCTCACCGCGGATCCGCGCATCGTGAAAAAAGCGTTCTCGCTGCCGGTACTTTCTTACACAGAGGCCATGGAGCTATCTTATTTCGGGGCTAAGGTCATCTATCCACCCACGATGATTCCCGCTTTTCTCAAAAAAATTCCGATTGTTATCCGCAATACATTCAACCCCGGTTTCGCGGGCACGACCATTCAATATGAAAGCGGAAAAGCCACCCTGCCTATTAAGGGCATATCCTCCATTTCAGCCATCAGCGTCATCAACCTTGTCGGTAGTGGCATGGTGGGTAAGGCGGGCTTCAGCGGACGCCTGTTTACCCTGCTGGCCCGTGAGCAGATCAATGTCGTGCTGATTACCCAGTCGTCGTCCGAGCACAGCATTACGTTTGCCGTTGCCCCGTCTGATGCGCGGCGCGCCAAAACCTTGATCGAAAGCGAATTCGAATTGGAGTTGCAGGTCAACAAACTACTGGCACCCGAAATCGAGGACGACTTAGCGGTAGTCGCCATCGTGGGCGAAAACATGAAACAGACACCCGGCATGTCCGGCAAGCTATTCCAGGCGCTCGGGCGTAATGGCATCAACGTCCGCGCCATCGCCCAGGGCTCGTCAGAATATAACATTTCCGTGATCATCGCGCAGTCTGATCTTTCCAAGGCGCTGAATGCCGTGCACGATGCCTTTTTTGCACAACTGAACAAAACATTGCACATCTTCAACGTCGGCACAGGTAATATTGGGTCTACCTTGTTCAGGCAAATACAGGATCAGTACGGATTTTTGCTGGATCATAACGACATTGAAATAAAGGTGATGGGCATCACCAATTCGCGTAAGATGCTGTTCAGCGATATCGGGATAAACCTGGATGAATGGGAAGAGCAGCTACAGCGATCCGGCGAGCAGGCGGATTTAGAAACGTTCGTAGCCCAAATGAAAACGAAGAACCTGCCCAACTGCGTGTTTATAGACAATACAGCAAGTGAGCAACCGATCGGTTATTACGAAGCGATATTCCAATCCAACATCTCCATTGTAACCTGCAATAAGATCGCCAATTCCGGCAGGTACAGCCAGTATAAGGCCCTAAAGAACACGGCCCGCAAACATGGGGTAGATTTCTATTATGAGACCAACGTAGGGGCGGGGCTGCCCATTGTCCGGGTACTTCGCGACCTCATGATGAGTGGCGACCGGATCATCCGTATCGAGGCCATTCTCTCCGGTACGATTTCCTATATCTTCAACCACTTTATCGGGACAGCATCCTTCCATGACGTGGTGAAGACAGCTCAACAGCTCGGGTACACGGAGCCGGATCCGCGGGATGACCTGAGCGGCAGGGATTTTATGCGCAAAATGCTGATATTGGCTAGGGATGCGGGTTATGCGCTCGAACCCGAAGATATACAGCTGAGCGCTATTTTACCTGAATCCTGCCTCCGTGCCGCGTCGGTGGACGATTTTTACCGAGCGCTGAAAGCCGCCGATGCCTATTTCAATGAGTTGAAGACGAAGGCCATGCAGAATAATAAGGTACTTCGTTACATCGGCAAACTGGAGGCCGGACAGGTTTCCATCGCATTGGAATGGGTAGATGAGACCCATCCTTTTTTCACATTGTCGGGCAGCGACAACATTATTTCGTTTACCACCGAACGGTACAAGGATCGGCCACTCGTGGTCAAAGGCCCCGGGGCAGGGGCGGAAGTCACCGCGGCTGGTGTATTTGCAGACCTGGTCAATGTAGGCGCGTAGTGCCGAGTGCGAGACTAGGCAAAGGTAACAATGCGTCTTGGCGATTAAAGATGAACGTAAATAGATGAAAACAATACAACATGAAATTTCGGCAGCGAGCATAACTCCCACAGAACGGGATATGGTGCATGTATTTGCACCGGCTACGGTAGCCAACATGATCTGCGGATTTGATATCTTGGGCTTCGCGTTAGACGAACCGGGGGATGAAGTCATCATCCGGAAGGTGGACCGGCCTGGCGTGTACTTGACGAGCATCACGGGCGATGATGGGCGACTGCCCCGCGAGGTGACTAAGAATACGGTAAGCGCCAGCGTGCTGAATTACCTCGAGCATATCGGTCGCGCCGACATCGGCGTGGAGATCGAATTGCATAAGCATATGCCCATCGGTAGCGGCTTGGGCTCAAGTGCGGCCAGCACCGTTGGTGGGTTGTTCGCGATCAATGCCCTGCTGGGCAGTCCGCTTTCCCGACAGGAGCTCTTACCCTTTGCCGTGCAGGGCGAAGAATTAGCCTGTGGCCATGGCCACGCAGACAATGTCGCCCCCGCATTATTGGGCGGCATCACGCTCATCCGGGGATACCACCCGCTGGATGTCGTGGCACTGCCTGCGCCCCCGGCGTTGTATGCTTCGGTGGTGTTTCCGCATGTGGATGTGCCCACACGTGACGCACGCCAGATGATCCGGGCCAAGGTGGCACTCAAAGATGCCGTCACCCAATGGGGCAATATCGCCGGATTAGTAGCCGGACTCTTCACCAATGACTATGAGCTGATCGGGCGAAGCATGCACGATGTGCTCATCGAACCAACGCGTGCGATCCTCATCCCCGAATTTCATGAGATGCGTCAATTGGCCATGGCGTGCGGTGCGATGAGCTTTGGCATCTCCGGATCGGGCCCGTCCGTGTTCGCATTTGCGCAAAACCCTGAAAAAGCTGCGGAGATCACCGCGGAGATCCAAGCCCACCTTACCAACCACGGGATCGGTAGCAACGGGTATGTCTCCGCAATAAACACCCTGGGACCGAGGGAGGTCGGTGGATAAAAAAAGCGAGATGAACAGTACGATGTTAACCATATTTGATTAGCAATTCCAGATGGAATTATATAGCACAAATAATAAGGACCTACGCGTGTCCTTTAAAGAGGCGGTTTTCAACAGTTTGCCGGCAGATGGGGGGTTATACATGCCCGAAATCATTCCCCCGCTGGATGCCTATTTTATCAAAAACCTTCCACAGTATTCCTTGCAGGAGATCGCCTTTACGGTGGCAAAAACACTGATCGGAGAGGAGGTGCCCGCAGCGGATTTGCGCCAGCTCATTGATGATGCGATTGACTTCGAAGCACCGGTGCGGCCGTTGGATAGTGGTTTGGCGGTACTGGAGCTGTTTCACGGCCCCTCACTGGCATTCAAAGACTTCGGTGCCCGTTTCATGAGCCGCGTGATGGGCTATCTGTCGGGTGGTGACGAGCGCGTGCTGGATGTACTGGTGGCCACATCGGGTGATACCGGCGGAGCCGTAGCCCTGGGATTCCTGGGCGTGCCCGGCACACGGGTCACCATCCTATATCCCAAAGGCAAGGTAAGTCCCGTGCAGGAGCTGCAATTGACCACCAACGGACAAAACATACGGGCCATTGAGGTAGACGGTACGTTTGACGACTGCCAGGCACTGGTGAAGCAAGCATTCAACGACCGCGACTTAAAATCGACGTTTCGGTTGACATCGGCAAACTCCATTAATATTGCCCGGCTTATTCCGCAGACATTTTATTATTTCCATGCATATGCCCAATTGCGGGCACAAGGCATGACCGAGGTCGTATTTTCGGTTCCCAGCGGCAATTTCGGCAATATCGGCGCGGGCTTATTGGCTTACAAAATGGGGCTACCCGCCAAGCAGTTCATTGCAGCGACTAATGTGAACGATACCGTTCCGCGTTTCCTCGAAAGCGGCAACTACGAACCCCGGCCATCCATACAGACATTGGCGAATGCCATGGATGTGGGCAATCCGAGCAACTGGGTGCGCATCATGGATTTATTCGAATATAACAGGGAGGCGTTGCGCCAGGTCGTCACCCCCTACGCGCTCACCGATGCGGATACCCGAGCGGCGATTCGCACCATTTTTGACCGTTACCACTATATCGCATGTCCGCATACAGCCATTGCTTGGTTAGCCGCCGAAGCCTATCGTCAGCAGCATCCGGGTGGATATGTTACCCTGTTTTTGTCTACTGCCCATCCCTGTAAATTTCCCGAGGTATTCCCGCCCGACATCGCGACACGGATGGCCACCCCTCAGCAGGTAAACGTATTGGAGGGGCGTGAAAAGAAGGTGGCGGAGCTGCCCGCTGGTTTTCCGGAATTCAAAAGATATCTGCTGGCAAACCCGTAAAAATTATCGCCATTCAAACTTCATCCATACATCTTGATCACGGCCGAAAATAAACTGTTTCGGATGGATGATCTCCGCCAGTATTTCGGCATCTTCGGCGATGAGGGCGCCCGGTTGGCGTAGGTACCCGCTATGATGGATGATGTGTACATTGTTGTTCGTCGCCGCCGCGACCTGTGACCACTCAGGCATCGAAAAAATACCCGGCAGTTCATCCAATAATTGCGGTATGGGCTTATCATTGATGATGATGATAATGTCCGGATTGAACGGGTCCACCGCTGTATCGGCGTAATTGACACCCCCGGCGATGTGGATGAGAGATGTGAGGTATTCATTCTGTACGATCCGTACAGGCACCATTTCGTGCAGGACGAGTACCGTCGGCTTGCTTTCGGCAGCGATGAATTTTAGTTTGTGAATAATGAGGTCAATGCGTTCTTCCAGGTTTTCAGCTAATTCATCGGCTTGTTGCTGCACGTTCAGCAGACTCCCAATCGTGCGGATAGCCGCAAAGACCGCCTGCGGGGTGCCGGAATGGGTGCCCTCATCCAATACGGAAGCCTGTTCGAGCAGAGGTAGGTAGGTCCTGTCGAGATTGAGCGCTTCCAATATGCTGATCAGGGATAAATGCGGGCTTTGCATGGATGCAAAGGTAAGCAAGTCGTCCCATTATCACCATAGGAGCACGTTAAAAAGATCCAGATCGGGCAACGAGATGAACGAGGCGTTTAACTGAATGCGTTCTTCGATGACTTCACTCCCTGCATTTCCGGCCACCAACACCAACGCCACCAAAAAGGGGATGATGAGTAACAAAAAGGGTGAAATGCTGCTGCTAAACTTTTTCATTGCTTTATGCTTGTAAGATGATACCATCACACTGACCCCAATGCACAATACAAAGAAACCGATTCCAAATCTTCGGGAAAAAACTTTTAGACCAACCGTCAGATTTTGTAGACCAACGGACACGGGGCATTCATCTATCGCAAACGAATGTTGGCCGATGGCTGCGGGGCGTTCGTCTATCGGTAGCGTGATATTCCTCGGCTAACATTATATTTGCGATTATGTTCAAAAACAAAGCTGTTTTGATTCACGCCCTTATTTGGGGAGTCCTGTTGGCCATTTTGTATTTTGTGAATGCAAGGGAGATGCCGGAAGACGCGGCCATTATCATACTGCTTTATGGCACCTTGAACATTGTTATTTTTTACGTGCACTATTTTTTGGTCAACCCACTTCTTATCGGCAGCAACCAGTACTGGAAGGCAATCTATTACATCGCGATCATTCTGGTGGTATCCATCGCCGTTAAGTATGCTGTTGCCCTGCACTATAAAGACGTGGTGTTGCAATACCGTGATAACGAGAATGCCGAAAAAGTAATTACCCCTGTACAGTATACCGTGGTCTCATTGATGACGGGTTTGTTCTTTATGCTGCTGAGTACAGCCGTATATGTTATTTCATCCAATTTCAAGAACCATGAGCAACGAAAGAGCCTGGAAAACGAAAAGCTCAATGCAGAACTGGCGTTCTTGAAATCGCAGATTAATCCGCATTTCCTGTTCAATTCATTGAACAACATCTATTCGCTGGCTTATCAAAAATCAGATAAAACGCCAGAGGCCATCCTCAAACTCTCGGAGATCATGCGGTACATGCTATATGAAAGCAATGAAGAAACTGTATTGTTAGAAGAAGAGATCAATTACCTGAAAAATTACATCGAATTGCAGAAGTTGCGTTTCAAAGAGCATGTTTACGTAGACCTCCGCGTGGATGTAGAAGGAGAGGAGCACCGGATCATGCCGTTATTGCTGATTTCGTTTCTCGAAAATGCCTTCAAGCATGGGGTGTCTACCGATATGAGCAAGCCCATTCGTATCAATATCGACGTGCATGGCGGGCGTTTGCACTTCAAAGCCGAAAACGCCAAGAGCCAGTTCAATAAAGACCAAACCAAGGGGGTGGGACTTACCAATTTGAAACGAAGACTCCAATTGGGATATCCCGGCAAACACACCATTGATATTGTTGAGTCAGAACATTATTACAGTAGCGAACTTTTCATATATTTATAAGCCCAAAACAATGTGCCCATGGTAAGATGTATAGCCGTAGACGACGAACCGCTGGCATTGGACATCATTGCTGATTATGTAGCCAAGGTGCCCGAGTTGACGCTGGTCGCCAGTACGACCAATGCCATTGAGGCACTTGCGATGGTGCAGAATGGCGAGGTAGATCTGGTGTTTTTGGATGTGCAGATGCCGGAATTGACGGGAATACAATTTGTCAAAATCATTAACGGCAAATGCGATGTCATCCTGACCACCGCCTATCCCCAATACGCATTGGATGGTTATGAACTTAATGTGCTGGATTACCTGCTAAAACCCATCGCCTTCGACCGCTTTTATCGGTCTGTGCAGAAAGTGCTCACCAATAAGACACAACGGATACACCAACTCGCGACCCCCGTCCCGCAAAACGATGCGGTTGATTTTATTTTCGTCAAGACCGAACATAAGATCCAACGCGTGGATCTGGATGATATTCGCTACATCGAAGGACTGAAAGATTACATCTCCATCTATACGCCCCTCGAGCGCATCGTTACCCTCCAAGGCATGAAAAAAATGGAGGACATCCTCCCCGCTAATCGTTTCGTACGCGTACACCGCTCGTATATCGTTGCATTGGATAAGATTGCAAGCATCGAGCGCGGGCGCATCTTCATCGAAGATAAAGTGATCCCCGTGGGGGATACCTACCGCGATGCGTTCTATAAATACATAGGTGATAAAAACAGCTGATACCATCCACGCCCAATCGGAAAAGATTTTTGTTGTAACTGGATTGAATGTTTATATTTGCACCCCCAATCGGGATGTAGCGTAGCCAGGTATCGCGCCAGCATGGGGTGCTGGAGGTCGTGGGTTCGAATCCCGCCATCCCGACAACCAAAATGGCCCCTGCGAAAGCAGGGGTTTTTTTGCTTGAAGCGAACCAATTGAGCTTGAGTGAGTGACAAAATAATAAGAAGCCAGAGGCACGAGATGGATGTGGCCAAGAGTGGGGGCATAGTGGGACACAGTCACTCCCGACAAATTAATCCTCGTTGAACCCATTTTTGTCATTGCTTGTCACCATGCTTAATATCACTTTATGATGATGTCGCCTAAAAAAAGTCCATTCGTTTATTGGATGCTAGGGATTTATTTCTTGGCTATGTTCCCCAGCTGCGTTTCTACGGATGAATCAACAATCAGTTCTAAAAATTTGAACTACTTAAAAGATAAATACAGTGCCGAAACCTTGAATTACTTTTATGAAACGGTTTTTCATGAGGATGGCAACGGAAAAAGAAATATCATTACAAAATGGAATTCTAACCCTACGATTGCAATTTTAGGCCATGCGACTGAAGATGAGATCGGATATGTAGAAAGAGCGATTTCGGAAATAAGTGAGTTGAATCTTCCCATCAAGTGTTCGCTTGCCAAAACTAGTGATTCCGCGTCAATTAAGCTGTTTTTTGGGGCTTTAAAAGAAGTTCATGCTTTTTTAAGGTTAGACAGCGTTTCCATAAGCGATAATGATTCCGATGAACATTTCGGAATGGGGAGATCAATCGCTTATGATGGTATTATAGATGCGGCTACCGTTGGCATTTATTACACTAAAAAGGACCTGGCCTACTCAACTAGGTACAAGATCGTGCTAGAGGAAATCTTACAATCGCTTGGTGTGATAGGTGACAGTTATAACTATCCGAGCAGTCTTTTTTTCGAAAATTACAATCCAGCTAAATCGTTAACACCATTAGACGTTGACGTACTATCGTTACTCTACGAACCTGTAATTCCTGCAAACTACACGAGGGAGTCATTTGAAAAGGACTTTGCTGATGAGCTCTGCGCGGTTAATACGCGCCAAAAGATTGAAAATTTACTGGAAAGATACCCGCAAACTTCGTATGAAGATATAGAAGAATGTTTTTTCGATGGCGTCTTCCTAAAGCACCCAAAAGAAATAAACCTATACCTGTATGGACCGATACAACAGGAAGACTCCCTCACCATAGCGCGTGCCATTTTAGCCCTCAATAAGATATCTCCCAATATAAACCTCAAACTAGCCCGATCGACCGTTATTGAACCCAGTCACGGAATTGTTTTTGATTTCCGACAATCGGAACAGCAAAAGGAATCGATAAAGGGCAGCAACGAAAAAATCGCAGGGAGAACCTGTATGTTTCCGAAGCTTATTAAAAATAAAGTACTGCTTTCTTTCAACACCAGTGAAAGTGCTGAGGAATTAAGGCAGCGGAGCATAATTGATGCAATCTATTTCAGTTTAATCCAGATGCCGCAAGAGCCGTCCCGTACTAATGAGTTGTTTAAGGCTAATGGGCGTGAAATAGAATTTGCCCCGCGTTATGCCAACTTATTGAAACTGGTTTATTCCAACGAATTTATAGATGGCCTGAGACTGAGCGATTTTATGGAAATTAAATTGAACATGGCCAAATGAACATTTTATCATTCCGTCCTCAAACTCTTCACCGGGTTTGCTATCGCTGCTTTTATGATCTGGAAACTTATCGTTGCAAGTGCAATGATTATGGCAACAAGTCCGCCGGCAACAAATAACCACCAACTGATGTCGATGCGATAAGCATAATCTTGCAACCATTGGTGCATGTAATACCACGCAATGGGTGTAGCAATCGCAAAGGCAATTGCAATGAGTATGATAAATTCTTTTGAAAACAAATAAACGATATTGCCCGCAGTAGCCCCAAATACTTTACGAATACCAACTTCTTTTATCCGCTGCACGGCCATGAATGAGGCCAAGCCATACAACCCGAGACAGCTAAGGAAGATCGCGACGCCTGCAAAAATTTTATACAACTGCGCTAGCTGATTTTCCTTTTTGTAAAAGCTTTCAATTTTATCATCAAGAAACTTGTATTCATAAACAAAATCAGGAAATGTTTCTTCAAATATTTTTTTGACAGCCAGCAATGTAGAAGAAACGTTTGCCGTTTCAAGTTTTATTCCGGCCTGGTTGTACATGGTGCCGTTTGTGGTAATCAGTAATGGTGCAAGATCATGGCGAAAAGACCTGTCGTTAAAATCTTTCAGCACGCCAACAACAGGACATTTTATTCGATCTTCCCAGATGCTTATTTCTTTGGTCAGTATATCTTCCGGATTTTTAAGTCCTAAACTTTTCACGAACGATTCATTCACTAAAAATTCTCGTGTCATCCCGGAAGGTCGCAAATTTCTTCCGGCTATCAGTTGTAATTTATACGTCGGCACGTATTCGTCGTCAGCGAATTTGGTGATCGCTTTAAAATCTGCTTCTTTTATTGCATGGTCAAATTTGAATGTGCTCCACAAATCAATGCCATCTTCAACGGGTGTATTGGAACTGAAACTCACTGCTTGCACGCCGCTTACGGATAACAACTGGTCTTTCAAAGAAGCCATCCTGCTTATGCGAAGACTATCTACACGAAAAGGAACATTTACAATTGCATCTTTATCGAAACCCAACGGTTGATCCATAAAATAATTCATTTGCTTTACGATGATGAGTGTCCCGATGATGAGTGCCTGTGCAATGATGAATTGAAACACGACCAACCCTCTTCTTAATGAAATTCCCGCAGTGTTTGCTGTGAGTTTGCACTTTAACGCATCAACAGGATTGAAACGTGATAAAACTAGCGAAGGATAAAAACCGGCGAGTGCGGTCACCACAATGGTGACCATCAAAAGAAATAAAATAATGGCAGGATTGTCCAATAGGTTGAATGAAAGCGAAAGCGCTAAAAGTTGATTTACAGGACGCATTGCAAGCATGGTAATAGCTGCGGCAAGCAGTACTGCACTCAACACGATCAAAAATGTTTCTGTGATGAATTGGAGTTGTAATTGCGATTTATTACTCCCCAAAACTTTTCTTACGCCAATCTCTTTTGCACGATTAACAGCTTGGGCAGTGGAGAGGTTGACGAAGTTAACGCAAGCGATTAATAAGATGAATGCTGCAATCAACCATAATACCTTGAGTAGTTCATGACTGATTGTTTTGTTGCTGTAGTTACCTGCTAGTGTGTCATAATGCACTGCAGTTAATGGTTGTATAATGTGACTATTCTTATAGTCGGCAGATTCCATCTTTCGCGAGTACGCTCTTAGTTGTTGATTGAAATTGTCAACAGAACTATTCGGAGGCAATAAAATATAGCAACCAAAATCAGCATTCGTTCCATCCCTCCAATCGGAGTTTTTTGTCATATAGTCGGTAATACCTGTTCCAAAAGCCACAACAAGTTTTAGCTGAAAGTCTGTATTTGCAGGTATGGTAGCAAGAATACCTGACACGTTCAAAACATCAACGCTGTGACTGAATATATTGCCGCCTGCTTCCAGGTGAATGGTTTTACCCATTGCTGTTTTCCAGTCACCAAAATATTTTTCTGCAATCTCTTTTGTAAGCAATACATTGTTTGGATCTTTTAACGATTCATACGAACCTGCAAGCAGCGGATAATCAAACATGTTAAAGAATGAAGGCGTTGTAAAAAATACACCTTTATCTTCTTTAAATGTCTTTGTCGTTTTTCCATTACCGTCAGGTAATCGTAATTGGTCATTGTGGCTTGCCCAAATCGGAGCCACTTGTTCTATTTGAGGAAAAGCCGTTTTCAATCCTGTCGGCAGGGGAACAGGAACGTCTTTCCCGTAAGAAATAGTTGCTGCATCTGCATGATGATATTCGGTTAACACACGATAGATGCGGTCCTTCTTTGCGTGAAAACTATCGAAACTCGTTTGAAACTGTATAATGATAAAGATGAGCATACAAACGGCAATGCCAACAGCTAATCCTGCGATGTTGATCATCGTGTAACTCCTGTTGCGGGTCAAACTCCTGAATGCGGTTTTGAAATAGTTCTTTATCATGGCGTTTGTCGTTAGTCCATCAACTATTGTTTAATGGTCAACGATTTACAATAAAGACACCAAATAATTAAATTAGTTATATTCAGGCGATTATATATCGATATTCCCGTAATGTGTTCGTATTCGAACACCTGTTGTTCGTATCCGGACAATGGATTTTTAATTAAGCGGCAGGAAATTTATGGGGTGTTTGGAGATTATTTTTATTCCTTGTGTGGAATATCAAGAAAAGTTGCATCAGTCCAAAACTAACTTCCAAAGAATCTGGTAGATTGGTATATTCGTTTGACTAACAGGTTGTCTTACCTTAAAATTATGAATTATAAAAGAGTCTTACTAATCATTGTTTCTATCTCCTTTTCCATTGGAGTAAATGCTCAAGAGATTATTCGTTCCAAAAAGCTTGGAGAATTGGATAGGGCAGCCATCAAAAATTTGGATGAGGTAAATGCCCTCGTGTTCAAGCCTGATGGATATGATACGGTTATGAACCCGAAATTACCTGATTCATTGAGCAGCTTGATGATGCTTTCTAAAGATGAACTCGTGGAAATGCATAAAAAACGTTTTCGTTTTAATCCTTATTTGGTTTTTGGTAACCCCGTTGAACTAAAGAATGGGGACATTCTTGTCGGTTTTTCAACATCATGGATCAGGCTAAGTTCCTATTATAAATACAACAATGATAGTAGTTCGGTAGAAGCGTATAGGAAAAAGGCGAATCAAAATATGTTGGGCACAAATATGATCGGATATAGTCCAAATTTTAAACTTTTAGAAGATGTAAAAAGTACTTCCAGAAAGCTGGTCAATGCAGATACGGTTTTTATCTACGATACTAAACAAAAATATAGATTTAAGGACACGGTTGATAATTATGGTTCTTTGGTGGTGCACCTTGTCAAGTTTGATCTCGGATACGTAAGTCTCAGGTATTATTATCCATTGGATAACCGGGAAATGGCACTTTCGGAAATTAATAATACCTGGGGGATAATACAGTTCAAACCAGACAGGGAATTTACACATCCTAATTACGACGGTTGGATTCCTCCACGGGAAGAGCCCGATCTATACTTCGGTAAATTTTCATTTTTGAACAATCCAGAACAGGTAAAAAGGGAGAATGAACAGTATGAGCAACGAAAGCTGAAAAGTAAGGCAAATTCGTTGGCCACGGAAGCCGTCCGTTTGGCACAATCAAAACAGTTTGATCAAGCAAAGGAAAATTTTTTTGAGGTATTGAAGATCGACTCTAACAATGTGATTACTTATCGACACTTGTTGTTGATGTCCATGGACGAAAACAACAGGAATGACTCCTGGCGATATTGGAATAAATTGATGGAGAAAGATCCGAAGAACAACGAAACCTGGTTTTTAAAAGGCTTGGTAGAGAAAAAATATAACGAATTGGACAGTGCTACAAAAACCTTTGAAAAGATTTTAAGGGAAAAGGATTCCCTGCATTACAAAAGTTTTATCGAACTGGCGTTCATTTCCACGCTGAAGGGGGATAATGACGCTGCGGATCTAAATTTTAATCGAGCGATAAACATCTTTAAGATCGAAGGAGAAAAATCCTTGCGGAAGGAGAGTCACCGTATGTTCAATATCAATGACCTATTCAGGGTAAGGTTGGCTTATGCCAAGTTTTTGAATACTAATTCAGCATTTGAGAAAAGCAAGATGTTGTTCGAGCAGACCCTGAGGGAGGAAGAGGTTGCGATCGAAGCGGGAAAGAAGGGCGAAAGACAAGGTATTTACGGAAAGCTTACTCCCGCAAGCCTGGGAGAGTTGAATTTTATGCTTGCTATGTCCTATGCTGGGCTAAAGGATGAATTAAATGCCAGGTTGTATTTGGAAAAGGCAAGGAGCCTTGGAAAAGTGTTGCCGGAGGAATTGGATAGGTTTTAGATAATTAGGCGCGATCCTGGGAAATTGCGCTTCACAAATCAGAACTTTTGGGTTTGTCATGAGCAAAAAAATAAAACAATCTATACCTTGGTTGTTGTTATTCAGTAGAGGTATGATTGATTCACGTTCGCGCTCAAACCCATGACACGATGAAAGTGGAAAAATTAGATATCGTCCGCTTTGCCCCAAAGGGGAATGATAGTTTTTATGACAGCGTGGTTTCCAAGGTGAAAGATTACTTTGAAGGGAATGATATTTCACCGTTTGCCAATACAGCCATGTGGGTAAAGACATTCACGATGCTCCTGTTGTATTTTGTTCCCTATATCGCGATGGTCACCGGTGCGGCCGGCGATAATAGTTGGCTGTTCCTTGGGTGCTGGTTTGTAATGGGGTTAGGTATGATTGGTATAGGCACCTCGGTCATGCACGATGCCAATCACGGCACTTATTCTCCGAATAAAAAGGTGAACAATACCATCGGTTACATCCTGGAGATTGTAGGCGGATATACGGTCACCTGGAAAATCCAGCATAACCTTTTACACCATACCTATACTAATATTGCCGGCCTTGACGATGACATTGACAGCATCGTTTTGCTGCGCTTCTCACCACGGCAGCCTCGCTACTGGTTTCACCGTTACCAATACCTGTATGCCTGGTTCTTTTACATGATGATGACCCTGTATTGGATGACGGCAAAGGACTACCTGCAAGTGGTCCGCTATAAACAACATGAGCTGCTGGTCAAGCACAAGGTATCGCTGAGACAGGCCCTCTTCCGAATCACGTTGTACAAATTGTTTTACTACGGTTACATTTTGGTGCTGCCTTTGTTATTTTCTGGCATGCCGTGGTATACGGTGCTGGCGGGGTTTGTCATAATGCATTTTATCGCCGGGCTTTTCCTTTCCTGCATCTTCCAGCCTTCCCACATTATGGAAGAATCTGCATTTGCTGCCCCTTTGACAACGGCAGATACCCGGCACATGGCCGATTCCTGGGCGGTGCACGAGTTGGGCAATACCACCAATTTCTCCCCCAATAGCCGAATTCTCTCCTGGTTTATCGGAGGGCTCAACTACCAGATCGAACACCACCTATTTACCAAGATATGCCATGTGCATTATCCGAAGATTGCGCCTATCGTCAAATCAACCGCCATCGCTTTTGGGCTGCCTTATCACGAACAACCTACCTTCTTGAAAGCGTTGCTGCAACACGCCAAAATGCTGAAGAAACTCGGTGAGGAAGACTTTTAACCTGCGTAAAACGATGAAGAGGAAACGACAGCCCCTACCCATTTATACGCGTAAGCAAGATTTAATGTGCGGCCTTATACACGGGGCCGGCATCCTTTTTGGGATTAGCGGCCTGCCCGTGCTAACGGGGATCGCCACGGCACATGGCAATACGCCCGGTGTGATCGGATCAGGTATTTATGGCTTTTGCTTTTTGCTACTTTTCACTTGTTCCACAGTATTCCATCTGTCAAAAGATGCCGTCACCAAAGACGCTTTCGAGATTTTTGATCACATCAGTATTTATTTCCTGATCGTTGGTACCTATACGCCATTCCTGTTGGTATATTTCAATGATGCCTTCGGCATTACGCTATTGGCTGTCCTGTGGGGACTGACGATCATAGGCGTCTTTTTCAAGATCTGGTTTACCGGTCGGTTCAACATCATCTCTACGCTCATCTACTTTCTAATGGGGTGGATCATGGTCGTTGGCGGAAGCAGGTTTTTCAGCTACCTTCCCGCCGCGGTGCTGATATTGATTTTCGTAGGGGCCGGATTGTATTCCTTGGGTATTGCCTTTTACAGCTATAAAAAAAACATGAATGCTCATGCCATATGGCACGCGTTGGTGCTGGCAGCAGCCATTTGTCATTATGTAGGGATTTTGCTGGCCATGTGAATACAACTTTTCTGAAATAATTGGTCTATTCCAAGATAAATAATATTTTTGCTCGCAATACCGGAAACGGGGTGTAGCGCAGCCCGGTAGCGCGCTTCGTTCGGGACGAAGAGGCCGTGGGTTCGAATCCCGCCACCCCGACCGACCAAAAAGCTCTTGCGTCAGCAAGGGCTTTTGCTGTTTTAAAGCGAGCCAAACTCGTTTGAGCGAGTGGAAAACAGTAAAAGCCGCAGGCAACGTCACCCCCAGATTCCGAAATTAGTTGCTTTTAATCTATAATACCGGTAGTTGGTCTACTATCTTTTCATATTAGTCGCGCTTCTTTTATCATTGTAATGATATCAAGCGAAATATATGAACAGATACCTTTTCATACTGGCATTTTTGGTGTCATGCACATCCTGCCAGGCACAGAATAAGAAAACCGGAACCGATAAAAGGGTCGGCGGACCTTGTGAAGGTTGCGAAGCAATTTATGAATACGGGCAAAGAAAACTGACTCCTACCGATACCTTGCCGGCATTCCAGGAAAACGAGCCAAAAATCAGAATAACAGGAACTGTTTTTAAGAAGGACGGGAAGACTCCCGCAGAAAACGTTATTGTATACATTTATCATACTGATAGAAACGGAATTTATCCTACTAAAGGGGATGAACGCGGATGGGATAGACGGCACGGATTCATTCGCGGATGGATAAAGACAGGCAGAGACGGGAAGTATACATTTTACACGTTCAGACCAGGCGCATATCCCAATGGAGTAGAACCTGAACATATCCATATATTGGTAAAAGAATCCAGTAGGAATGAATATCACATTGACGAGTATGTATTCGACGACGACCCCTTGCTGAATGAAAAAGAACGGAACGAGCTTGAAAACCGCGGCGGTTCGGGAATTGTAAAACCCATTCCTGAAAACGGCATGCCGACGATCAGGCGGGATATTATATTGGGTTTGAATATCCCGCATTATGAATAACCTTTTGTTAGCAATGCTGGTCTCTTTCTTATTGCCCTCCTGTGTTGGGAAACACAGCCCAGATGCGTCGGCCGTAACTGTTCACGAAGCGGCCACTTCAATCAGCAATAATAAAAGCGGTGACACGCTGAAGATTGATCTGGCAGCATCAAAAGTCCGTTGGAAAGGCACAAAGCCGTACGGCACCCGCAAGCACGAAGGAGATGTACAACTTCGGAAGGCCTATTTGTTGACCAAAGGTGGAGAAATGATAGGCGGGCACTTTGTGGTAAGTATGAAAACCCTGAGGGTAACGGATATCCCTGCGCATGAAAACGAACCTAGAAGAAACCTGATCAATCACCTCAGGAGTACTGATTTTTTCGATGTGGAAAAATATCCGGATGCCACATTTGAAATTACAGACGTAGCATATCTAACCACTGACAGCTTGAAAATTATAGGGAACCTGAGTATTAAAGATGTCACCAGAAGCATTGAATTCAGCGCGTTAAATAAAGGTAAAACGTTCTCAACCAAGTTCACTTTTGACCGTTTTAAATGGAATATTACTTACAAAGGAAATTTGGCCGAAAGGACATTGGTTGACAGAAATGTAGAGCTGTCAATTGATTTGGAAATAAAATAAAAGCGACCAATCAGTAAGGGATGTTTTACTTAATCGGACACCGGCAGCGGGTAACCATTAATATAAATGCCCTCCCTTCAAACAAATTTTGGATCGAGGTGTTATTACTCCGAAAAAGCTAACTGTCGCCATGAATATTGCTGTTCATCTAAAATCCCTGTTATGCAGTGCGCTGTATTTCGGTTTAGTTGCCGGATGCGTGGCCCAAAACACGACCGACCAGCGCGCGCGGGACAAAGGGGTGCGTGCGTTTTTGGAAGCAAACCGGCAGCAGTGGCACGACCTCAACGTGCCGTACGAAGACGGCCAGGTACTGCACGACCTTATCGTGGCGAATAACTACCGGTCGGCATTGGAGATCGGTACCTCCACCGGCCATTCCACCGTTTGGATTGCCTGGGCATTGAGCAAAACCGGCGGTAAGCTCACGACCATCGAAATTGACGAGAATAGGCAAAAGCAAGCCATGGAAAACATCAAAGCAGCAGGCCTATCTGATGTGGTGGATTTCAAGTTGGGCGATGCGCACCAAATCGTCAAAACGGTCGACGGTCCGTTCGATTTCGTCTTTTCGGATGCGGATAAAGACTGGTATGTGCAATATTTTAAGGATGTCGATCCGAAACTCAGCAAAGGCGGGAGCTTTACCGCGCACAATGTGCTTCAAAGCATCAGCGGTATCGGTGAATACATGGATATGGTCAACAATCACCCCGACTATGAGACGACGGTGGAAAAGTCCAGCCAATCGGGTATCGCGATCAGCCGGAAAAAATAGGTCTTCTACCATCACCGACGTAATCGCAAAATTTATTGGATATTATTGGTATTTGTAGTAGGTTAGCGTCCCATGCGAATGACGAATAGTTTGTTGCCAACTGGTATCCTCTTTTTGCTGCTATCTTACTGTTTTTGGAGCTGTTCAAGCGGAGCAGAAGGCGACGTTGATGACGATCCGAGAAGGCCTTCTTTTGCACCGATCGTCGGCATTGATTTCTATGAAGTGAGGCGCTCGTTTGACAATGGGCTGGCTTATGATTCCATTGGTTTTGTGCAAGAACCGGAGTGGCATATCAAGTTCACACGCGGAGATGCCTTGCAGATCTATGTGCCGGGGAGCGATTCTTCCTTCAATTTCGAGATCACGCATGACCACGATTCGTTTTTCCATTTCGCGCGGGAAAGCTGGAAGGTAATCGACCTGCATCCCGACAGCATGATGCTCCAGCGCCTGAGCCTCGATGGCCTGACGGTCAATAAGATACGCTCCAATGTATATATGCGGTTCTATTCGAAGGATTACTTGAGCCGATTGGGAACTCCGCTGGCGGAATTGCGCAAGCCGCGTCGGCCTGACACGCTGTTTGTGCAGCAAATGGTGCAACGGGCCAACCGGAATCTCGACAGCATGGATAGTTCCTTCTCGTCCAAGCATTATCCGCAATTGGTCAGCAAAAGCCCGATATTGGAGGTCAAGCGCCGACAGCATGATAGCCTCGACATGTTGAGCCAATCATCGGCATACGAATACCTGTATCCCGAATACGACATCGTGATCCATAAGGCATATAAGGATTTCAGCCATACGTTCTCGGTGTTGGTGGGGCCGGACGGAACGCTGCGCCTGGGCAAATTTTTTGTCATGCCTGAATTTGAAGAATCGCGACGGAGGGTATTATCCGGCATTATCGATGTATACCTGCAAAACCTGTTGACGATCACGCCGGCCGCTACGCTGGGTATGCCGCACAATAGTGTGGTCTACTTAAAGGTGCGGGGCAAGACCGGGTAAATGCAGCGATATGATGAATGTGATCCGATATGGCGTATTCTTGGCATTGGCCATGCTGCTGTGGGCCGTGGCCGAGTGGCTGGTAGGGCTTCACGGCCCATACATCCGATACCACGAGTACCTGTCGTACTTCTTCGCGGTGCCTTCGGTCGCCATCCTATATGGGGGTATCCGCAGTGCGGCTAACCGCCTTGGCGGGCACATGGATTTCCGAAAGGCGTTTATGGAGGGGCTTGGGATTACATTGGTGGCGACTTTGCTCTGTCCGCTGGTGTGGTATGTCTTCTGCGTAGGGATAAACCCCGCTTTCTTAGCGAATATGACCCGCTTTTCGATCGATGTCAAGGGCATGGATGCGCAGCTGGCGGCACAGCTTTTTTCGCTGCCAAACCACCTGTTGCTGTCTACGCTTTCCATGGCGGTCGTCGGCACTGTCACGTCATTGGTTGTCGCCATCATCGTCGCAAGGCGAAGCGGTTAAAACAAAACATAAACGACCATCTTGACATTTGCGCCATATTCCGTATTTTAGAGGCGATAAAAGGAGGTTCACATGTTTGATAAATTGTTTGAGGCCCGGCAAAAGGCCGAGGAGATCAAGAAGCGGCTAGACAATATCACCGTGAGAGGCGAAGCGGAGGGAGGGGTCATTAAGGTGACCGCCACGGCCAATAAGGAGGTAACCGATGTGCACATCGATCAGGTATTCCTTTCCAATGCAAGTAAGGATGAGCTGGAAGAGCTCCTAGCCGTGGCCGTCAATCATGCCATGAGGCAGGCAGATAACATCAGCCAGACTGAAATGCAGGCGGCCACCAAAGATATGCTGGGAGGATTGGGCGGTTTGTTTGGCCAGTCATAATGCATATTAAGCAAATCAACTATCATCATGAAAGCAATCTATTACGGACATTCCAGCGTAGCGCTGCAACTGGATGGAGCAAGTGTGCTGTTCGACCCCTTTATCAGTCCGAATCCCCAAGCGACAGCTATCGACATCAATAGCCTTAAACCCGATTACATCATCTTGAGCCATGCGCACGATGATCATGTGGCTGATGTGGTGGCAATACAACGGAATAGCGGAGCGAAGGTGATGGCCATTGTGGAGACGGCTATGTGGGTCAACCGCCAGGACATCCCCGAGTCCGACATCATTCCCTTTAATTTCGGCGGCACGGTGGCGACTGATTTTGGCAGCATCAAAATGGTATACGCACTGCATACCAACGCTGCGCCGGACGGCCAGTATGCCGGTGCCCCGGCGGGGTACGTGCTCCAATGTGGGGGCAGGAAAATATATTTTGCGGGAGATACGGCGCTGACGCTGGAAATGAAGCTGTTGGAGCACGTGGGACTCGATTGGGCATTTTTGCCCATCGGGGGGCATTTCACGATGGACGTAGATGATGCGATCGTCGCAAGTCAGTTCATCAATTGCAAGAACATCATCGGTATCCACTATAATACGTTTCCACCCATCGCTATCGACACCGCGGTGGCCAAAGAGAAGTTTGCCGATGCAGGGCTCAATCTTTATTTGCTGGCCATCGGCGACGAGTTGATTTTATAGCAAGCCTCCCTCCCTGGCTTTTAGCACCGCTAATGGCCGCGTTATTACTTAGCCGATTTAGTGATGTGATATTGCACCAGGTCGTCTATAGGCGAACGAACGATCCGCCCCACCTTCATGCCATAGTGGAGTGCAATTTCCTCCAGCACATTGCGGAAGTTATATCCGACAGAGCCGATACAATTGAAGGTATAGCTTTGGTAGTCCGGGTAGCGGGAGACCAAATTCCGGAAGAAATCGTCGAAAGAGGTGTGTACGAGGCCACGCGAGTAGTTGATGTTCACCATGACGTCGTACACGAACTTGCTGAAGCTCGCACAGAAACGATTGGCCAACGGCTTCGTATACACGGCGTCCATTACATCATCGGGAGTCAATTTAAAGGTATCCCAAAAGACTTCGCGCACATCTTCGGGCATAAATCCCCGAATATAATCGGTCAGCAATTTTTTGCCGATATAACATCCGCTGCCTTCATCACCCAAGATATAGGCCGCAGAATCGATGTTGTGTGCGATATCATTTCCATCATAGATACACGTGTTGGTTCCGGTACCCAAGATGGCCGCAAATCCCGCTTCATCGCCAAGTAATGCCCTGGCGGCAGCCAACAGGTCATGGCCAACGAATACACGTGAATTGATAAATACCTGATTGAGCGCCTCTACGACAATGTTCGCCTTTTCCTCGTTATGTACACCTGCGCCATAGTAATTGACTTCCGTTATTTGGTCAAACGGTAAGTCTTTCGGCAGCCCTTTTCGGAGGGAGTTTACAATGTATTCGCTATTCACAAAATAAGGGTTGTAGCCCTCCGTGTTGAAATACACTTTTTTACCAGCGTTATCCAGCAAGCACCAGTTGGTTTTGGTTGATCCTCCGTCTGCAATAATAATCATCTGTTGGGTCTTAGTTTGTTGGTATTTTTAGTTAAAATGATGTTCATTCGATTATATGCGCCGAAAATACAGTTTTCCCTGAAAAAATCACACAATCGGTATGCTTATTTCAAAAAATCTTACAACAATATGCCAAAAGCGATTCGGCAAAATCGGGCCTAACATAGGGCTTCGATGGCGATAACGCAAACTTTTTCGAGATTTTTGTGTTGTCAATAATATGTCGAAATCAGTTTACCCTTGACAAACAGCTTATTACTTGCAGTAGTAGTATGAAGAACATGGAGTGTCGGAGCGGTATTGAGGTTGCCAGCAAAATGAATTTTTATTTTTTTCAAAATTTTTTTGAAATTCCAAATGTAATCCTTTACTTTGCGCAGTATTCTCAAAATTTATCCTAACACTTCATCGAAAATCTTTGATTTCTGAAGACCAAATGCTGAATCATCTTTATATAAAGATATGCAGCTGAGCGGGGGTGGATAAATTTCTGTGTGTAACAGCAAAATCCTTATATAATTTATATTACAATTGATGAACATTAATGAATTAAACGCGAAGCTCGTATCCGAGTTGCGTGAGATAGCAAGGTTGATCGGCATCCCAGATGTAGACAAACTTCGAAAACACGAATTAGTCACGAAGATAGTTGAAACAGGCGAAGAAGAAGCCAGGCGAGCAGAACAAGAGGAAGTCGCCGTGATCGGTGATGCCAATACAGATGACGATAGGCCGCGCAAGCGTATCCGTACGGTGAAAGCCGCCGAGCCGATCAGTGTCAGAAGCACGAAGGATGAGTATATAGGCGAAGGGCGAGAAAGTGCCGGGATGGAAAGCGAGCCGCGCGAACCCCGTGCAGAGCAACCCTACCCTGTGCAACGGCCTTCTAATGGCAGTAAGGTCGAAGGACCCGCCACCAGTCTCGACTTTGATAATGTGATCGTCAACGAAGGTGTGTTGGAAATCATGCCTGATGGTTATGGTTTTCTGCGGTCGTCCGATTACAACTACTTGACCTCACCAGATGATATCTATGTTTCGCAGTCTCAGATCAAGCTTTTTGGATTGAAAACAGGCGACACGGTGCGCGGAAGTATCCGCCCCCCGAAAGAAGGCGAGAAGTATTTCCCGTTGGTACGTGTGGAGGCCATTAACGGGCAGAACCCGGCAGACGTGCGCGATCGCGTGCCGTTTGATTTCCTTACGCCGCTGTTCCCGACCGAGCGGCTGAAACTGTTTACGGGTACAGGCAATTACTCCACGCGGATCATGGACCTGTTTACGCCCATCGGCAAGGGACAGCGCGGGTTGATCGTCGCGCAGCCCAAGACAGGTAAGACCATGTTGCTGAAGGATGTGGCGAATGCCATTGCCAAAAATCATCCTGAAGTATACCTGATTATCCTGTTGATCGACGAGCGGCCTGAAGAGGTCACCGATATGGCACGGAGTGTACGGGCAGAAGTCGTGTCTTCTACCTTTGACGAGCCTGCGGAAAGGCACGTCAAGATCGCCAATATCGTACTCGAAAAAGCAAAACGCATGGTGGAATGCGGGCATGACGTGGTCATCCTGCTGGATTCGATCACGCGTTTGGCACGTGCCTATAACACGGTGGCTCCGGCTTCAGGAAAGATCCTTTCAGGCGGTGTGGATGCCAATGCGCTCCACAAACCGAAGCGCTTCTTCGGTGCGGCACGTAACATCGAACATGGCGGTTCATTGACCATATTGGCCACCGCGCTTATTGATACCGGCTCCAAGATGGATGAGGTGATCTTTGAAGAATTTAAAGGTACCGGTAACATGGAGCTGCAGCTGGATCGTAAGCTGTCCAATAAACGGATATTCCCGGCGATTGATCTTATTGCTTCCAGCACCCGTCGTGACGACTTGCTCAATGACCGTGAAACCCTTCAACGGATATGGGTATTGCGCAATCACCTTGCGGACATGAACTCAACAGAAGCGATGGAATTCTTGCTGTCCCAAATGCGGGGCACCAAATCCAACGAGGAGTTCCTCGTCAGTATGAACGGCTAATGCATCATGGCTGTAGCATTCTTCCCGCTACAGCCATCCATTATGAAAAAGCATGTACCCAATTTCATCACCTGCCTGAATCTTTTCAGTGGTTGTATTGGGGTCACGTTTGCACTAGCCGGCCAGCTTGAGGCGGCCGCATATTGCGTGGTCGTGTCGGGGATTTTTGATTTTTTCGATGGACTGGTAGCTCGGGCATTGCACGTAAAATCGCTTATTGGCAAGGAGCTGGATTCATTGGCAGATGTGGTGAGTTTCGGTCTCGTGCCGGGAGCGGTGTGCTATCACCTGCTCGGCACGGCCTTTCCGACAAGCAACTACCTGCCATATTTCGGGTTTGCCGTGACCCTGTTTTCAGCACTCCGCTTAGCCAAATTCAACATCGATGAACGCCAATCGACGGATTTCGTGGGGCTCAATACCCCGATGAATGCGTTTTATGTGGTGTCCTTACCCTTTATCGCACAGACACATGGGGCGATCATCTACCATCCGTTTTTCCTCATCGGCAGCATTGTGCTGACAAGCCTGTTGCTGGTCAGCAATATTCGGCTGTTTTCGCTGAAGATGAGCACATGGTCATGGCAGGAGAACAGGTGGAAATTCATTTTTATAATTTTGAGTGCGGTATTGGTCGGTTTGCTTAAATTTGCGGCGGTTCCGGCGATACTGGTGTCGTACTTTTTATTTTCGTATATTCATTTTAAGCACAGCAAATAATTTACATATGAACTTTTTGGCAGAAATCAATGTGATGCCCCTGAAGGAAATCCTGGATCCCCAAGGAAAAGCGGTGACAGGTAGCATGAAAAACCTGGGGCTTACTGCGGTAAGCAATGTACGGATCGGTAAGCACATCACCTTAGAAGTCGATGCGCCCGATGAAGAAACGGCACGCCAGCAGGTTGATGAAGCTTGCAAAAAGTTGTTGGCCAATCTGATTATGGAAAGCTATGATTTCGAAATCAAGGCAATCTGATTAGTCAATGAGCAGCAAATAGGCTCTCAGCTCGCTGTAAAGCACTTGGAGCTGAGGGGTCAGCGCACTGAATTTAGCGGGTATCAAATCGAGGTCTTGCCTGTTTTTGGCGAGACTTTCTATTTCTTGCAGTGCTCCGCGCATATCGTTTGCACCCACATAGGCAAAGGTGGGTTTGATGTGATGGGCCTGTTTATAGACGCTTTCCCAATCTCCCTGTTCGATATGGGATGCCAACAGATCCACGTCCGCTGGCGTCTGTTTGATGAAAAGTTCAAGAATTTCTCTGATGAGTTGCGTATTGCCTCCTGAAAGGTCCTCCAGGTAACTCATGTTGGCCTGTTCAAAGTTCATGTTAGTCATATGTATTGGTCTTGTAAAGGTGCACAGGTAAGCGATCCGGCGTTTGCCTCAACACGTCCGCAATCGTTTTCCGCAACACAGGATGCACCAACAGCGGTGCAATTTCCTGCAACGGCATCAATGCAAACCTGCGATTGGGTAACTGGGGATGAGGTACTTGCAGCTCCGCTGTATCGATCACCTGATCGCCATAAAACAAAATGTCAATATCGATCGGTCTGGATTCCCATTTAGTGACACGCACCCTGCCCATTTTGCCCTCGATGGCGTTGATGATTTCCAGCAATTGAAACGGTTGAAGGGCCGTGGTCACCAATACGACCTGATTGAGGTAGTGAGGTTGGTTTTCGTTCCCCCATGCGGCGGTTTCATATATCGAAGACGTTTGGGTGATGTAGCCTGCCTCCTGTTCAAGATACCTAAGGGCCTCCTGTAGCCGCTCCTCCCTATTGCCCATGTTGGTGCCCAATAAAAGATAAGCATCTACTGTAACTGGTGTCGACATGTCCAAAAAACCGATATTATTAGGCGTCACGACAAACTTAGCTAAATACCTGCTCATATGCAAGTCGCAAACATGCGCCGGCAACCCATCATTAGCGGGTGTAACGATCTTGAAGTTTCGTGATCAAACAGGGGTGGTGATGCGTATGTCGTTTGCATATGCAGCCGAGTTTGGCTAAGTTTGGCATAATAAGAATTGGTAGTATATGAAGTCTTTTTTTAAATACGTGCTTGCCACGGTGACAGGCATCGTTCTTTCGGTTATCCTGTTGTTTGTTGTTGGTCTGATGATTATCGTTGGGATGGTTAGTTCCATGAGCGCCGATAAGGAGGTCCCCGTGTCGGATAATTCCATGCTGGTCGTAGACCTCAAGCATGAAATTACGGAGCGTACCGTTCCCGATCCGTTCGATGGGCTGGATGTTCCCGGACTTATTTTCACCAAAAACCTGGGCCTGGATGATATCCTGAAACGCATTGCGGCAGCCAAAGATGATCATCGGATCAAGGGCATTTACCTGGACCTTTCGATGGTATCGGTCAGCTTTGCTTCATTGCAGGAGATCAGAGATGCCTTACTGGATTTCAAAGAGTCGGGCAAGTTTATTGTTGCCTACAGCGAGCTGTATACCCAACGGGCGTATTACTTGGCGTCCACGGCAGATCGGGTGTATGTCAATCCCGAAGGGACGATCGACTTTAGGGGGCTGGCCTCCCAGACGATGTTCCTGAAGGGGACACTCGATAAGCTGGGCATCGAAGCGCAGGTGGTCAAGGTGGGGACATACAAGAGCGCGGTGGAGCCCTTTATGCTGGATAAGATGAGCGACGCCAACCGGGAGCAGGTCGGCTCGTTTATTGGCAGTATCTATAACCACTTTGTCGGGGAGATAGCCGCAAGTCGCAAACTGAGTCCCGATTCGCTGTTTGCCTTTGCAGACCGCTATGCGGTACGCAATGCGGATGATGCGGTCACCTATGGGCTGGCCGATGGCAAGAAATATAAGGACGAGCTCCTGATTGAACTAAAAGACTCGCTGAATATCGACGAAGATCAAGACCTCAACGCCATCGCGCTCACGCGGTACCAACCCAAGGCACAGCCTGCCGGTGCATCGGTGCGCGACCGCATCGCCGTGGTGTATGCCGTGGGTGAGATCGTGTCGGGCGAGGGTGACGACCAGATGATCGGCTCTGAGCGGATTTCGCGCGAGTTGCGCAAGGTGCGCCGGGACGATAAGGTGAAGGCTGTGGTGTTTCGCGTCAATTCGCCCGGAGGCAGTGCGCTGGCTTCGGATGTAATCTGGCGGGAGGTCGAACTCTTGAAAAAGGAAAAGCCGATCATTGTTTCCATGGGGGATGTCGCGGCGTCCGGCGGGTATTACATCGCCGCGGCCGCAGACTCCATTTTTGCCCAACCGAATACCATAACGGGTTCGATCGGCGTGTTCGGACTGATACCCAACCTGCAGGGCCTCTACAATGACAAACTGGGCATCACCTACGATAATGTCAAAACTGGTAAATATGCCGATTTTTTGACGACGTTTGACCGACCACTCACGGCAGATGAACGAAACATCCTGCAAATGGAAGTAGAGCGCATATATGACACTTTTTTGCAGCGGGTAGCTGACGGCCGAGGTCTGTCCAAGGTACAGGTGGATAGCATCGGACAAGGCCGTGTATGGAGTGGGCAACAGGCATTGGACATCGGTTTGGTCGACCGCCTTGGGAGCATTGAAGACGCCATCGCGGCGGCAGCCAAGAAGGCCGGGCTCGGCGAATACCGGATCGTCACCTACCCAGCGATCAAGAAACCCTTTGAGGCGCTGCTGGGCAACACGACCGATCGGATCGGCATGTGGTTTACCCAGCGCGAACTTGGCGAGCATTATCGGCATTACGAGCAGCTGAAGATGGTCTTGCAGCTGCGGGGCATACAGGCCCGGCTTCCGTTTACCATGGAAATCCATTGATGGAGCATGTCTCGATAACCGAATGTCCGCGAGACGCCATGCAGGGAATACATCGCTTTATTCCCACCGCAGTAAAGGCAACGTATCTACAGTTATTGCTCAAGGTAGGTTTTGACCGACTGGATTTCGGCAGTTTCGTATCGCCCAAGTCCATCCCCCAACTGCGGGATACGGCTGAGGTGCTGGATCAGTTGGATACCTCCATCGGTACCACACAATTGCTGGCCATTGTCGCCAATGTGCGCGGGGCAACGACAGCTGTACCATCGGATAAGATCGCCATCCTGGGGTTTCCGTTTTCGGTATCCGAAACGTTTCAACAGCGCAATACCAACAGCAGCATCAAGCAGGCCCTGGATACGGTAAAGCAATTAGTAGCCCTTTGCCATGCGAAGGGCAAAATTCCTTTAATATATCTGTCCATGGGGTTTGGCAATCCCTATGGCGATGCTTGGAGCCCGGCCATCGTGGCCGATTATGCCGCCGAGCTGGTGGCCCTTGGGGTGCGGCACCTGGCGCTGGCAGATACCGTCGGTAGCTCTACACCGGCAAGTATTGCGGCGTTGTATACGTATATTGCTGAAACCTTTCCGGCGGTTGAGCTGGGCCTGCACCTGCATAGTACCCCGGACAGCAGCCGGGATAAACTCCGTGCAGCATTAGACGCCGGGTGCACGCGGTTCGATACGGCATTGCGCGGCATTGGCGGATGCCCCATGGCGGACGATAAGCTCACCGGCAACATCGCGACAGAAACCTTGCTGCAACTGCTCTATGAGCGGGGCGTGGATACCGGACTGGATATGGATGCCTGGACCTCAGCCATGCTATATAGTAAAGCGGTGTTTTGAATTTCCAATACTTATAGTAGTTTTGTTATCCCAAATAGTTCGAACGATTAGATATGAAGACCATAGACAAGTTAGATTTTTCCGGCAAGAAAGCGTTGATACGGGTAGACTTCAACGTTCCCCTCGATGAGCAGTACCACATCACAGATGATAACCGTATCCAGGGAGCGACACCTACCATCAAGAAGATCCTGAGTGACGGCGGCGCCGTGATTCTGATGTCGCACCTCGGACGGCCCAAAGACGGTCCCACCGAGAAATTCTCGCTGAAGCACATCGTCAAGCACCTCTCCGATGTGCTGGGTGTGGCTGTGCAGTTTGCAGATGATTGCATCGGCGATGAGGCGTATGCCAAAGCCGGAGCATTGAAGGCGGGAGAGGTGCTGCTGCTGGAAAACCTGCGCTTTTATAAAGAGGAAGAGAAAGGCGATCCAGATTTCGCGGCAAAACTGGCCAAGCTTGGCGATATATACGTCAATGACGCATTCGGTACGGCACACCGTGCGCATGCATCAACGGCGGTGATTGCGCAGTTCTTCCCGAACGCCAAGTATTTCGGTTATCTGATGGCTGCTGAGATCGGCAATGCCGAGAAAGTGCTCAATAACCCCCAGCGGCCGTTTACGGCCATCATGGGCGGCGCCAAGGTATCCGACAAACTTGAACTGATCGAAGCCCTGCTCGATAAGGTGGATAACCTGATCATCGGCGGCGGGATGGCCTATACCTTCATCAAAGCCCGGGGCGGTGAAATCGGCAAGTCGTTGGTCGAAATGGATAAATTGGACCTGGCCAATGAGTTGGTGAAACATGCGGAAGAAAAGGGCGTCAACCTGGTGCTGCCCACCGATTCGCAGATTGCTGACGGGTTTGCGCCGGACTCCCCGGCATACGATGGACCGAACGACCAGATCCCGGCTGAAAAAATGGGACTGGACATCGGCAAGGAATCAGGGGAGCATTTTGCTCAAGTGATCATGGCTTCCAATACCATTCTGTGGAACGGACCAATGGGAGTATTCGAATTCGACAAATTTGCCAAGGGTACCAAGGCTGTGGCGGATGCCGTAGTGGCGGCTACCGAGCGCGGTGCCTTTTCACTGATCGGCGGCGGCGATTCTGCGGCAGCGGTCACCAAGTTTGGCATGACCGAACACGTGAGCTATGTCAGCACCGGCGGAGGGGCCTTGCTGGAATACATGGAAGGCAAGGAGCTGCCGGGCGTAAAAGCGATAAACGAATAATAATCAATAGCTATACCCGATACTGTACGTAGCGAAAATGCGCTGCGGCGTACGGGCTTCGTTGGCGTAAATGAGCTTCACCCCGATGTCGAAGTTGGGTAGGTAGAAACGTAATAGATTCATATCTGACCGCAATTCAAGGCCGAATGTACGCGGACTGAATGCCGCTCCCGAACGCACATTCTGGAAGTCAGCAAACAATCCGCCTTTGAAACGCTTGATATAAGCCAAAGGGCCAATGGACCAGTCGGGATAGGCGATCGGAAATCGATAGCTAAACAATAGCGTATTATCTACCGGCACGGCGCGCAGTTGGTCATAGCCGCTCACCAACGGGATGTCATTAGCCATTTCATACGTACCGCTGCGCTGCTGGTAATTGAACCGGGCCAGCAACGAATGGTTGGGCCACAGCCCCGGAAAATAGAAGGCCGTGCGCACGGCGAAATGCTCACCTGAGATTGCCGCATCAAACGGAAAGTGCCGGTAGGTGACACTGAATTGCTGTCCCCAGCGCGGCGCGAGATCCAGCATGCTTTGCCGCACGTTGTGGTTGAAATAAAACTGATAGTGCAGGGGGAAGCGGATACGGTCGATGAACCGATCCTGCAATGACGGTTCACTCAAACCATAGCGCCCGGTATACGACGTAGCCGCGCTGAAGCCCGTGCTGAACACCTCGTTGAGCCGGTAAAACGCCAACGGGATATCCATTCGCAGGGTGGATACATGTTCCCGCCAGCGAAAACCGATGACGCGTTCCTCGCCGTCGGAGGTTACCCTCGCCGCACCCACTTGCCCCCGGTTCATATACTCCACGGAAAACTTCGGGAAGAAGCGTTGATAGCTTACCGACGCTAGGTATTCACTGCTGCGGATATCACCATCATACGTATACCCCAATCGGATTTGCGTGGTGTTGAGCAGGTCGTCCGACAGCCAGTAAATCCCGGGGTTGATCTCATCGAGGTTGTCGAAATTTCCGTTATCGACGGAGAGGCTGTGGAAGTTGACCAGATTTTTGAATCCTTTATAAGGCGTTGAAGCGGTTTTTTTGATCGCAAATGTATCCAACGTCCAAAAATTGCTTTCATGGCTTACACCGGCCTTAAAATGGCTATAATGAGAATCCGTAATTTTCAGGTGGCTGATGCGATAGCCATCCCGTTGGTAGTTGTTGAACCATATACGCCCGTTTTTCGCATCAAACGAAGGGTTAAACGCGCCGAAGCGGGCATTGGTGAGTGGGCGGATCGTGTTAGTGAGCGTATCCAGCGCATACAGGTTATCTATTCCATTGTAGTGGGCTTTGAATACGATCTGCCCGTCGGCATAGGTCGGTCGCTCAAATTGCTGCGCCTCCCAACCGAGAAGGATGCGGTAGGTGGCCGATGGGATGTCGAGCTCCACGAGCGCCGCACCCTGTCGGGATATCCCTGTGGCGATGACCTTCGAGCCGGTTTCATCAAAAGCAGGTGTCTGCAGTTGGATGTTAGCAGGCGAGGGGAATCGGCCGATGATGTCCCCATTATCCGTATCCAGCAGTACCAAGCTGATGGCATTATCCTCAGCTATAGACACCGCAATCAACTGTTTGCCATCGGGTCGGAGAGCAGGAGCGAAATAGCGGCTTTTGCGTGACAGCTGCCGGCGTGCGCGCGTATCCAAGTCGTATACATGGATGACACCATAGGTGCGTTTGCCGTAACGGACGTCCCGCCGCACCTCATCCCAGACCACTTTCCCCGCCGCATAAGAGAAGTGAGGCAGCGTCTGCCGGCCGGTTTTTACGACCTCCCGCAGCTCGCCTGTGGTGTCCATTACGACGATGGCGGGCACCCTGCCCGCATGCTGGTGCAGGGCGATGATTGACCCTCCCGGCAGTGCCCGCGGCAGCAGCCAGCTCTCCGGTTTTCCGGTCGGTTTAGCGGGCCATACCGGGTAGTCCGTAGGGTCGTTTTTTGCCAGCTGTTGCTGCCATTTCAGGGTCAGTTCATCACGGGTTTTTTCATGCCATTTGCGGGTAGTGTAGCCGGTGTATTTTTTCAACGAATTGCTGAAATTATAGGGGCGGATCGGTAGCTTGGCCATGCGCGTCATGAGGCTGTCGAGGATCGCCGCGCCATACTCCTTTTGCAGGGATGAGGTCATGAAATAACCGAGTTCATAGAACCCCGGCGTGACGTCTTTGAGGGATCCTAAATAGTCCTTTTGATAGCTGTATTTTCGGCCGCTGAGGAGGTTCGTCCGTAGCGGCATTTCCCAAGAGGGGAGGCGTCCGCGGCCGGCGTTAGATAGATTAGTTTCGGTGATCACCGCATCGCCCTCAAAAAACCAGGACGGTAACGTGACGCCGTAGATGGCAAGCGCCAGTTGCTCGAACAGTGGAGCCCTCAGATAGCCTGTCAACTTGTCAAACTGCACCACGTGCCGAAGCTCATGGATGGCCAGGTTGTTCAGCCAATCTTGAAAATCACTTTGCTGTGGGGGCGTGGTATAAAACTCCGAACGGCGGGGGGCAAGCTGTACATTTCCGTTGGATTCTACCGTTTGGTTTTGCAGGATGATGGAGATTTTCCTTGGCTGTTTCCCCAGTGTTTCGCTGACGCGTTCCCGCATTCCTTCCAATTCGCTGGCCAGCTGCTGGGCAGTTTCTTCAAGCACAGCGGGGTAGATCAATTGAAAATTTTCGGTAGTTAATTGTCTCCACTTTACACTTGGTGGGTACTGATCGGCGTTGAAAATTTGCGCAAAACTACATTGTGAATGTATACATAATATATATACCAGTAAAATACTGATTATAAATTTATTAAATGATTTAATATCATACTTCATATGCGTTTGCTAATATTTTTGGTAATTTGCGTTGGGCGTACCCGTGCCGATAGTCTATTTAATGTTTATGTAATTATTGTTAACATCTGATTTTTAAATGTTAATGATTTTAATAAATAACCTTATATTGACTATTTTTGATTATTTATTTGGTAAAAATGCACATAAAATTTGATATCTGCATACGAATGGCCTAAAGATAAAATCATCGGCGCATTGTACACTATCTTCAGACATGCCCGTCCGAATTTCATATCCGTTCTGCTCGTGTCCGAGGCAACGGCCGGGGCCGCCCCTACTCGGTTCGCACCCGGACATCATTATATGAGCGGCACCGTTATCGCAAGTGCGCTGCCGTCAGCGGGCGCGCGGCCGACAGCGGTGATGCTGCCGAGGTGTCGCAGCAATGGATACACAGCATCGCTGTATCACCGGCAGAAACCGGTGGCGACGCCCGATAAACCCGGTGCTGTCATTTTGTCCAGTTCCGTATCAACCTTGCCTACCACTAACAGGCTTTTCTGCGATGGTTTTTTAATGTTTACTTGTTCGTTCTTTTCATTTAAAAAGCCGACTTTTGCATGCAAAATCATTGCATCGATGTAGGATATCGTTAACAAATAGGAGGGCTCATGGACGAATTGGATACGCTGGTAGAACAAACGGAATTGCTTCTGGCCGAAGGCGACGAACAGCAGCTCAAAGAATACCTCGATGAACTGAACATTTCGGATGTGGAAGCCCTCATCGATGAGCTGCCCGAATACGGTCCAAAGTTCCTCGAAACGCTTAGCGTCAACCGGGCTGTAAACGTGTTCCGCATCCTGGATTTTCCAACCCAAGAACGCATCCTCAAGAAGCTTTCCGGCCCCAAGATTTCGGAGATCATTAACGAGATGCCGCCGGACGATCGGACGGCTTTTTTCAGCGAGCTGAAAGGCGACTTGGTGAAGCAATTGATCATCCTCATGCCGCCGGCCGATCGTAAGGAAGCGCTGGCGTTATTGGGGTATCCGGAGGATAGCGTGGGCCGGCTGATGACGCCGGATTACATCACCGTCAAACAGCATTGGGATATCGCCCGTGTGCTGCAGCATATCCGCCGATATGGGAAGGCTTCGGAGACCATCGATGTGCTCTATGTGATTGACAAGGATGGCCAGCTCTTGGATGATATCCGGATCAGGGATATTTTGCTAGCAGATCCGGAGACCAAGGTAAAAGACCTGGTAGATAACCGACTTATTGCCCTCAATGCAAACGATCCGCAAGAGGAGGCCATCAACGTGTTCCGGATGAATAACCGCGTGGCACTTCCGGTGGTCGATGAACAGAACATCATGCTCGGCATCGTGACAGTAGATGACATCCTTTGGGTAGCCAACGAAGAATACACCGAAGACATGCAGCGGATAGGGGGTACCGAAGCCCTGGATGAACCTTACCTGGATGTGTCTGTACTTCATCTGGTAAAAAAGCGGGCCGGATGGCTCATCGTGCTCTTTCTGGGGCAGCTACTGACCGCTACGGTAATGGAACACTACGAGAGTCAACTGGCCTCGGCCGTGATATTAGTGATGTTCATCCCACTCATCATGTCAAGCGGGGGAAACAGCGGTTCGCAGGCTGCCACGCTCATCATCCAGGCAATGGCGCTGGGTGAGGTGACGTTGGCCGATTGGTGGCGGGTGATGCGACGTGAGATTCTTTCGGGCCTGACATTGGGGTTATTGCTGGGGGTATTGGGTTTCATCCGTATCGCCACCTGGCAGGCATTTTCACATGAATACGGCGCACATTGGGTGCCGGTGGGATTGGTCGTGAGTCTGTCGCTGGTAGGGATTGTGATGTGGGGGTCATTGGTGGGGTCCATGTTGCCTTTCATCCTGCGCCGGCTGGGTGCCGATCCAGCCTCCTCCTCGGCGCCTTTCGTGGCTACATTGGTAGACGTGACGGGGCTGATCATCTATTTCACCGTAGCCACACTCATCCTCACCGGCGTGCTGTTATGAGAAGCGTTGCGATATGCTGTGCAGTATGGTTATGGCTGTCATTGTCGGCGACCGCATTATTCGCACAGGATGATCTCAGGGTCCTTTGGGAATTGGAGGGAGGTGTCAGCCGCTTCAGCGATGGGGAGGTGAATAAGGTCTTCCCGGTGGGAATTCACGTAAGCGCCGGTCCCGTGTTTGCCTTGGCCGATCAGGGACGGCTCCGGCTCCGGCCTCACGCGGGCGCCAAGTTTTTTTTCAACGAATTGGATGAGTGGACTACCGAGCATCTCCGCTTCCTTCGGTTGGGCGGGCAGGTGAGCTACGATGCATTCTATATTGGGCAGACGACTTTTTTCCCGTATGCGGCGGCAGATTTCAATTGGGTGGCCAATTACGATGCCGAGAGCGACGGCGGCTCGGGCGACGATGAAAACGTATCTTTTTCGGATAGTTATTTAAGGGGAGCGGGTTTTTCACAGGCGATTGGTCTTCGGGTACAATACCGCGAGATGTATATTAAGTTGGGCTACGAATTTTTCGATACCCGGCTGCGCGTCCGGAAAAGCATCATCGATGAAGATTTGGCTGCGGGTTACATCACACCGATCTCGCACCCCTTTAATTTCAATACCATAAACCTCTCCGTGGGGTTGACAGTAGGAATGAAATGAACGTAATTAAATTCACCGGGCTCTCCTTGTTGGTCGCCTTGCTTACATGTTGCAAGGGCGACGGCACCCTATTGGATTTATATCCCATAGACCCAATCGTAAATCCCGAGGCACACCTGCTGATCCGGGATAACGGGATCATCCACACGCAATTGAGCGGGCGTAACCGCATCACCGGTGTGACCGAAAAAGGAGGATTCACAGCGGACGATCGGTTTAATGCGTTCAGCTTCCAGCCATACGCTTGGCCCGAGGACCAGCGCGCCGTCGGATTTGGTAGGGATCTGGTCGTGCAGGCCCCAATGGATGGACGATCATTTGCGTTGCGGTATTCGAGAGACAATGGTCAGTCCTGGACAACATTCGATAAGGCTATTGTAGATGAGGCCGATGCCATACTGGGGGAGGTGTATCCGGTGAGCGTACTGGTAGGGGATGATGAAGTGGTTTGGTTGCTTTGCCAGCAACATATCGGCGCAGGGAGGCGGGCGATGTTATATCGGATTGACCTGGTTAACGGCACCAGCGAAGCGTTATTGAAAAAAATGCACGCACTGGCCCTGGCCGTCGATTTTGTAGACAGGCACCACGGTTGGCTGCTATGGGCAGATCCCGCGGGACCGCAGGGTAATATTCATCTATTGAAGACGACCGATGGGGGTCGCGTTTGGTCCGGTGGTGCGGTGCTGGACAACATCATTCAACCATCCATTGAAGCCATATCGGATGACAAGCTATTGATATACGGTCAAGCGGACAATGCTTTTCTTTCGGCAGACGGCGGAGCGACAGTTGAGCCAATACTCACCGGTATGGGAAGAATACAGGCATGCCAAGCGGTATCTGCCGAGGTGATCTACATGCTTTCGGTCGGCAGTGCCGTAGGCAAAAGCACCGATGGTGGTGTCACATGGCTGCCCTTGGAAGCACAAGCACGCGGTATCGGTGTCACGGGCACGGACCTGCATTTCTATGATGAACGGCAAGGGATTGTGTATGACAGGGACAGGCTATTCGTTACCCACGACGGCGGAGCGGGCTGGGAAGTCCTCGTTTACCCCTATGAATATGTTGTTGAACAGTAATCCGAAAACGCATACACGAGCCTAACGATTGACAGCAAACGAGTTGCGAACTTTTTAATTTTTTTTTTGTTTATTAGATGGAAAGTTCCGAATATTGCAGTCCCGAAAACGGGGTGTACCAGCATCAATACTCCTGAATAGCTCAGCTGGTTAGAGCATCTGACTGTTAATCAGAGGGTCGCTGGTTCGAGCCCAGCTTCAGGAGCCGATTTTATTAAGCTCTTTTTTGTAAAAAAAAGGGCTTTTTTTATGCACTGACGCATAAACGGGCAAACGCTGGACACGCGCAAGGGCCACGGTACAGGTGGTAAATCAGGTTGCCTGCGCATCATGTGATCGACTTCATTGGGATCATAAATTTCGTTGTAGTTTATTTTTACAGTCGCCAATCCGGCCAAAAAAGTCTCCGAAGTCACTTTCAGAAGTCTCCGAAGCGGATTTTAAAACGACTTCGGCGACTTTGGAAACGCTCCGAAGTCGTTTTTCAAAGTGACCAAGCGTCATTTTTGGCGATTTTTAACAAAAAAAGCCGCCCCGGGAACATCGGGGCGGCTGGAGAATCCGGTTTGCAGGAATCCGTTTTAGCGGTTTTTCTCGAAAGTTAAACCGTCGATGACGGCCTTGACATGCTTACCGGGGTGGAACAGCAGGCGTGTGCGGAAGATATTGCCCGCGGTCACTTCCTCTCCGGTGTCACTTCCCGTGCTGTTGCTGCCCAGGCGGAATGCGCCGAGGTTGCCCAAGCGGACGATATACCCGTGTGAGATGTTGCGAGGAATTTCGCGCACCAGGCTCTGCAGGACGGCATAGACATCGGACTCGGTCAGCGATGAGGAGTACGAAATATCTGTCGCCAGGTTTTCAAGTGTGATCTCGCCAGCATGGACCGGCCGTGCATAGAACTTCTTCGGTGCGTCCGGGTCTCCCGGCTTACCGATTTCCAGAATGTTGTACTTGATTGCCATTGTTAAAAAATTAAAATGTTAAAAAATTAAACCATTACTCGTTGTTTCCGGGCGGTACCTTTCCCGTTGACAAGACAAAGTTCGGGAGGATGTCAAGAGGTACTGTCGGAATTGGCGGAATTGGCGGAATTGTCGGTTTTGGCGGGCGGGTTAGTAAAAAAAACCGTGGCGGTCGATTGCCGCCACGGTTATCCCATAAAATCTTTCGCTGTCCCGGCAAACCCTTTGCCGGATGTTTAGGTCAGGATCGGTGCATGAAGCGGGAAATTTCCGCTACCGGAATGCCCAGATAATCTGAAGCCTGATAAACCGTTACATGCTGGTGCTTATCCAGCCCAAACACATCCCGGATCTTGTTGATGAGCCGCTGGCAGGTACGTTCGCTCTGGCCAGTGATCCGTTGCAGATCCGCGGGATAAACAGCTAATCTTGGTAAAGATATTTCCATATCTGCCAAATAGCATATGCAAAATTACGAAATATGCAAAACGTGAGAAAATATATCGCTGATTTTCTGCTGTTTATTGTTGATTTTTATAACTTTCATAATATCAGTCGCATGACGATTTCCATATTTCAAATGGTGGTAGTACGTGGATTATGAAAATGGCAACATCGCTCCTGCAATTACATGCAGAAAATATACACGTTCATCAACGATAACTGACCCGTTATGAATTGCAGTCACCACAGATACAGCCAACAATGAAAGATCGCTGGTTACAAAAATGGAATGACCGGTATCGCGATGATGTGGTTTATTGTTAATGCAATCTTAAAGTTTTCGTTACAATATACTATTGCCTATAAGTTAGTTTTGAGACAAAATAAAAAGAGCCTGCTGGAACAGGCTCGATAAAAAAGTATTGAAAAATTCTCGGTAAACCAACACTTAGTTTTTATGTATTCAAAAATCCTGTTATCTAAAATCATCTGTGCTTCGGCGTGTTTGGTCTCCATGGCCGCTTTTAGTGCCGTCCCCATGAATACACCTGATAAAGGCATGGAAAATGAATCAATTTTAGTGTCCGTACAACAAAATGTATCTGGTACTGTAATAGATGAAACAGGAACACCGTTGTCCGGCGCAACAGTTCTTGAAAAAGGAACCACGAACGGTGTAGCAACAGATATTGACGGGAACTTTGTTATCGAGGTTGGCGCCGATGCCATTCTTCAAATATCTTTTGTGGGATATTCTACAAAAGAGGTTTCCGTGAACGGGCAATCAAAAATAGAGATTCAATTAGACCCAGATGCTTCCCAATTGGATGATGTTGTCGTAGTTGGTTACGGTACCCAAAAAAGATCAGACGTTACCGGTTCTATTGCCTCAGTAAAAAGTGAAGATTTCAACCAGGGAGTTGTAACGAACCCAGGAGAACTTCTGCAGGGTAAAATGGCAGGTGTGAACATTACTTCCAATAGTGGGGAACCTGGTGCCTCACAAGATGTAATTATTAGAGGTATTGGTAGTTTGCGATCGGGAACGCAACCACTTTACGTTGTCGATGGTTTTTTGCTGGACAATTCGTCTATAGGTGTTGCCACAAATCCACTTAACTTTCTTAATCCTAACGATATTGCAAGTATTGATGTTCTAAAAGATGCCAGTGCTACGGCGGTCTACGGATCCCGGGCGTCCAACGGTGTTGTAGTTATTACCACGAAAAAGGGAAGGGCCGGAAAGACGCAAATGAATCTTTCCCTTTCTACCGCAGTATCCTCTATGTCCAATATTATAGATGTATTCAATGCCGATGAGTTTCGTACCCAGGTAATTGCTTCCGGAGGTTCTCTTGAAGATTACGATGGAAGCACCGATTGGCAAAATGAATTGTCTCAAACGGGAAAATCAAAAAATCTCGATTTTTCCATGGGCGGAGCAAACAGCGAAAATTTTTCGTATTTCACTTCGGTCGGTTATCAAAATCAAGAAGGGGTTTTGATAAATAGTGGATTAGAACGATATTCTGGCAAATTGAACATCAACCAAAAGGCCTTTAACGACAGGGTTAAAATTGATTATAACCTAACGGCAGCCCATACCGAAAACCTACGCCCAAGCATCAACTCTACCATCGGTGATATGCTCGGTTTGAATCCAACGGTGCCCGCCTACACCAATGGTGAGCCTACCTTGTTGAGAACCAATGCCTTGAACCCTATTACGAGATATAATATTTATAGTGACAAGGCCGCTAATAACCGCATATTGGCTACCATTTCCCCATCTATAGAAGTTATAGAAGGGCTTACCTATAAGTTAAATTTTGGTATAGATTATTCCGCCACCAACCGAGATCAGCAGTATGAACCTTATACTTCAGTTGTAAATGAGAGCAATATCTCAAATGGGGACGTGGTTACCAATATGAGTACCAATTCCAATCAACTTATGGAGAATACGCTTACCTATAACTGGAACAGGAATGTACACAGCCTTATTGTATTGGCAGGGCATTCTTACCAAAAATTCATGTACGTAAACCGGCAGTTTTCATACAGGGGTTTTGCAGATAACAATGTGGATCCAATATACCAAGACCAAACCAGTTCAGACGAGTATCCTACTTCTGTAAGTTCCTCCGCGATTGAAAACGAGCTTCAATCTTACTTTGGTAGAGTAAACTATTCGTACGGCGATCGATATCTGCTAACAACTACCCTGCGTGCCGATGGGTCTTCCAAGTTTGGGGAAAACAGGAAATATGGTTATTTTCCTTCTTTTGCCCTTGGATGGAACATTGGCAATGAAAAAATCATGGAAAATTCCATTTTCAACGACCTGAAATTACGTGCAAGCTGGGGTCAAACGGGCAACCAGGAAATTCCTTCCAAGATTACGCAGGCAAGTTATTCGGAAAATCGATTAATAACGGGGTCAGGAAGTTCTGACACCTATCCTATAGGCAACGATGCCACCTCCATTGACGGTTACCCATATGGGATCGTATATACACGTTTGGCAAACCCCGATCTTCAATGGGAAGTTTCTACACAAATTGGGGCCGGTGTCGATTTTGCACTCTTTGATTATCGGTTATCAGGTACTTTTGACTATTTCAATAAGGTGTCTTCCAATATATTGCTAGAGATTGTTCCCGCCGATCCCGTACAGCCTACCGCTACGTACTGGGACAATATCGATGACATGAAGATTCAAAATAGCGGCTTCGAACTAGCGCTGGATTACCATAGTAATGCGACGAGCGATTTTTCCTATAATATCGGGGGGAACATCACCTATATTCAGAACAAGGTAAAAGATTCGCCGTATTCCGTATTGACCACAGGTGCGGCTCAAGGTGCTGGTCAAACCGGCGCAACCATTAACGGCTATATAAACGATGAACCAATCGGGGCATTCTATCTTTTCCAGTTTGAGGGCATTGGGGCCGATGGGCTAAACTCGTTTAGAGACATTAACGGCGATGGAGAAATATTGGACATTGACCGAAGTGTAGTAGGAAGCGCAATCCCCAAATTCAGCTATGCCTATTATCTGAATTTCAAATACAAAGCTTTTGACTTAGGTTTAAACTTCAATGGTATTGCAGGGAATAAGGTCTACAATCATACAAAAATGTCGCTTTTTACCAAAGCGCAACTGTCCAGATCCAACAATACAACGGATTTTGCAATGCAGTACCCCAACGAGTCTATAGCCAATTCCAATACCGTATCTACACGTTTTTTAGAAAACGGTTCATTCTTAAGATTGAATAATGCCACATTGGCCTATAACTTAAGTTCAGACAAAATAGGATTAAGCGATGCCTTTCAAAATATCCGTTTTTCGTTAACAGCTCAAAATCTATTTGTCATAACAGATTATTCAGGATTCGATCCAGAAGTTAATACAGGTTCAGCTTCTGAGGGAATCCAAACGTTTGGAGTAGATTATTTTACCTATCCGAAGGCCAGAACCTTTTTGATTGGCCTAAATCTTACATTTTAACGAACGATTCTTTTAATAGTAAGCAACAAAATAGAAAAAGATGAAAAATAAAAGATTTAGAATACTTTCCTTAATGGTATTCCTATTTACATTTTTTGGCTGTACTGACTTAGCGGAGGAAGTACTTGATGAGTCCCTGACGGGAACTGGGGAAGCTGAAGTGGTCAGTGGGTCGATAGCACCCGTTTATGGAAATCTCCGTAATGTATGGTTACATACAGTAAATTTTGGACTGCAAGAAGTTGCTTCCGACGAGGCCATCCTTCCCTATCGCGGTGGTACAGATTGGTATGATGGCGGAAAGTTCATCGCTGTACATCAGCATTTAATGACCCCAAGTAATAGTCTGGTCGGCGATGCCTGGAACCAGATTACCTTAACGCTATCGAAAGCGGTAATTGCTACAGAAAGGTTACAGCCAGAAGCCGAAAATGGTAATGCAAATGCCCAGAAAGCATTATATGAAATGGTAGCCATGAAAGCTTACCTGAATATGCTGGCCTTAGACAACTGGGGGCTGGTTTTCAAAAAGGAAAGGTCCGAAGATATTTCTGAAATCTTAAGAGGACAGGAAGCCGTAGATTACATTGAAAGTGAACTTCTATCGGTAGCAGGTGTTATTACTGACGATAATTATCCCGGCCGATTTAATAAAAATTCGGTAAGTGCGTTATTGGCCCGTTTATATTTAAATGCTGCTGTCTATCGCGACCCTTATGGTACGCCGGACTTCAGAAAGGACGATATGGATAAGGTGATTCAATATACCAGTGATATTATTTCCGGTCCTTATTCTTTATCGGAAGAATATTTTGATTTGTTCAGTGATAATAACAATACAAATCCGGAACTTATTTTTGCACTGGATCAAAGAGGCGTCCTTCAAGCCGAGCACCAACGATGGGCCTATTGGCCAATTTCCGGAGACCAGGTTCCAAGACCTGAATTCCCAAGTACACGCGGAACCGACGCGGTAGCGGTCACCCCTGATTTTTACCAGACTTGGGTTGATGCCTATGGTGACGTTGACCCGGCCGATGCCGATGCCCGTTTCTTTCAGGAAAACACGGTTATACCCGCTAATCTTAAAGATCTTACCGGGATTGACCCAACTAATGATTCGGAGCACTATTATTGTGTAGAGGCCGAGGAATTTGAGATTGATAGAGGAATACTTCGTGGTATTATATGGGGCCCCCGGAAGGATGATGGAGGTAATATTTTAAGATGCGGTGATGGTAGGGTAAGAATCTATCCTGTGATCAATAGAAGAACCAGTGGCGCAAACCTGAGATATGTTGACCATACACTTAAAGTTGATTTTACCGCCGATGGAAGCTTACATAATACCGGACACCGTTTTTCAAAATACCAATTTAGTCACACTGCTCCCGATTGCTGCTCTTATAGCAGTACTGATTTGGTGTTGATCCGGTTGGGAGAAATTTATTTGATGCGGGCAGAGGCTAAGTTGAGAACCAATGATATTGAGGGAGCTTTGGCCGATGTCAATACCTTAAGGACTTCAAGAATCGCTCGCCCAGAGCAAACTCCTGGTGAATTGACTTCGATTGACCTTGATATTTTGTTCCGTGAAACCGGATTTGAGCTATACTGGGAAGGTTTTCGAAGAAACTACCAAATACGGTTTGGTAAATACGAGGATAGCTGGACAGAAAAGACGGATAACAATGTAAGGAAAAGATTGTTTCCAATCCCTCAGCAAGCAATTGATGGGGCTTCTAGTGAAGAAGGTTTTTTAATACAAAACGAAGGATATTAATCGATATAAACCCCGTAACATGAATATCTCGTACACAATACTGGCGTTGATCGTATCCATCGTGTTTTTCAGCGATTCGGTGCCTGAAAGCAGCTTAAGGGAGATTAAATTAAACGAAATTCAACTGATCGGTAGCCACAATAGCTATAAAGTTGCCATTGAACAACCTTTGTTGGATTATTTGTTTGAACGGGACTCGGCTATTGGAAGATCGTTGCAATACGAGCATATACCATTGGCAGAACAATTACAGCTCGGTCTTAGGAGTCTGGAACTCGACGTCTATCACGATCCGGAAGGAGGTTATTATTCCAATCCTGCTGGTCTGGATATCGTTCGGTCTTCTGGAAATTCGCCATTACCTTTTGATCCGGAGGAAAAATTAAAGGTACCTGGACTTAAAGTATTTCATGTGCAGGATATAGATTTTAGAAGCCATCAAATCCTTTTTAAGGACGCCCTTACAGAATTGCTCGCATGGTCCGAAAAGAATCCGAAGCACACACCTATCATGATAACAATCAATACAAAGGACGGTAACATCCCCAACTTGCGGGATCCTCTTCCCTTTGATGCCGATGCCCTGCAAAACCTGGACACGGAAATAAAAAATGTTATTTCGGCGAATAAATTGATTTCGCCCGATTTGGTGCGTGGCGATGAGTCGATCCTTGAGCAGGCCATTTTAACAAATGGATGGCCGGCATTGGATGCCGTTAGAGGAAGATTTCTCTTCGTGTTGGATGAAGGCGATGCTAAAATCGACTTGTACTTGCAGAAGTTTCCGGGACTCAAAGAAGCGGCGCTTTTCGTCAACAAGGAAGAAGGAAACGCTGAGGCGGCCTTCCGTATCGTCAATAATCCCATAGACAGCTTTGATAAAATAAAATCGCTGGTAGCAAAAGGGTATATCGTGCGTACCCGTGCCGATGCGGGCACCGAAGAGGCAAGAAATAATGATTACACTAGATTCGAACGGGCTAAGGCTTCTGGTGCACAGGTTATTACTACCGATTACTACCTGCCTAGTAAACTTTTTAAATCCGACTTTAAAGTTGTCTTTAATAATGGTAAGTACGAAAGAATTGGGAACTAAAAATGACGTTTAAAAATAATGCCTTTGATCCATGTTATTAAATCATATATATATATATTGATTGGGATTCCACGGTATTTTGCGATTTTCCGTAAGAGGTAAGAGGTATGAGGAATTAAATACAAGTGGAATTAGATCGGTTTAAACAAAATAACTTATTTGTTTCCGAAATGCATTATATTTGCTGCGTAATGGAAACAAATAAATGGATTTCCTAACATTCAAAGAAAGATTATTTGATCTTGCATGCTTCAGTACCGATCAGGTGTATGCATGGCAGCCGGATTTTGACAGGAACAACCTGACACGCTGGACCAAGAAAGGGTATCTTGTCCGGTTAAGGCAAGGGTATTACACCTTCCCTGAGTATAAGGGCAAGGTGGACTATTCCCTATATTTCGCTAACAGGATTTATAAGCCTTCCTACATCAGTCTCCATACGGCATTGGCTTTCTACGGGATGATCCCCGAATCGGTGGTGCAGATTACCAGCATCACAACACTGAAGACGCAATCGTTCAGGAACGATTTTGGCGAATACGCCTATCACAATGTAAGAGAGGACTTGATGTTCGGTTACGACCTGAAACCAATCGGAGACAACCGAAATATCCAGTTCGCCAAACCGGAAAAAGCGTTACTCGATTTGCTTTATCTCTATCCATTTTATGACAACGAGGCGGAAATGGAGGAACTGCGTTTGGATGAAGATTATTTGCAGGACGAGCTTGATAAGGACTTATTGATGGAATATGGTAAGCGGTTTCAAAGAAAAGCACTGCAACGACGTTTGGATTTAATGCGTACAACATACGGCATATGATACAGTTGGAGCAAATCAAGAACTATTTCCCCGCCGCAATAAGAGACAATGCGGCGTTTGGCAAACACATGATCAAGGAGTACCTGCAGTTGGCCATTTTGGATTTTCTATCAACCACGCCCTACGTACGGAAGACCACTTTCATCGGCGGAACAAACCTCCGGCTGGTCAAGGGGATTGACCGATTTTCTGAAGATATTGATTTTGACTGCAAAGACTTTTCCAAAGACGAGTTTTTCGAGATGACGGATGCGGTTATCCGATTTTTAAAGCATTCGGGATGGCAAGTGGAAACACGTGACCGGGATAATCCCAAGCTGACCGCGTTTCGCCGCAATATCCATTTTCCGGAATTACTGTTCGACATGGGGCTGAGCGGCCATCGGGAAGAACGGTTTCTCATTAAGATCGAAAGCCAGGATCAGGGTGTGGAATACCAGCCCGTTATTGCGAATATCAATGGCTGTGGGTTTTTCTTCCCGTTTCCTGTGCCGTCCGATGGTGTATTGTGCAGCATGAAGATAGCGGCGATGCTGGCGCGTGCTAAAGGGCGCGATTTTTATGACCTGATGTTTTTGCTGGGACAGGCTAAACCTGACTACGATTTTCTAGGGAGGCGATGCGGAATCGTATCACTGGAACAATTGAAGGCGGCCACTGCCGAAAGGCTGAAAACGGTGGACCTGAAAATCAAGCAGCGGGATTTCGAACATCTGCTATTTAACCGAGGAAATAGTGTGCGTGTATTGCGTTTCAGTGAGTTTATGGCGGCGTTGAGCTGAGTTTATTTCAGCCATCCCTGTACCTCTTTTTTGTCCCAAATATTTGCTAAGTCCGGGACAAACCAATTCGGGAAAGGTTGGCTGTCGTTCACTAAGTCGTGCGATCTGCCTTTAGAATCAACAGGGGCAGCCGGGTATGGTGTGCCAGTGTTTTGGTGACGCTGCGATGGAATAAGCTATCGAAAAAGCCATATTTTTTGGGTACGGTAATGACCAAACCCGCTTGTTGGCTTTCGGCAAAGGCCATGATGCCTTCGGCGATGTCGGGGTGCGTGGTGTAATGATATTCGGGACTCAAATCGTCCAGCAGTTCGTGTAGCTTGAATTGTTCCGGTATAATGTCCGGGTCGAACCGCATATCGGGTTTTTCGACGTTCAGGACCAGCAATGTTAAATCAAGTTTGCTGACCCATTCGGCAATCGGACCCAACGGTGTCGTTTTATCCACCTTGTCGAGGTCGCAGGCAAAGACGGCCCGCCTGATCGGCTCAAATGCAATGCCATCGGGCACAATCAGCAAGGGAATCGGGCAGGCGTCGGCGAGATTGGCGGAATTGCTGCCGATCAGGAATTTTTCCATCCCGGTTTTGCCGGTGGTGCCGGCAACGACCAGTCCGGCCCTTTCCTGCTCCGCCAGTCGTTCGATGCCCAGGAGCAGGGGAGAGTCGTTGGTCACGAGTTCGACGCGGGTATACATGGACTTGAACGGTTCGATTTGCGATTCCAGCATTTCGAGGGCGGACAGGCTACGTTCGTGCGTGAGATGGGTATCCGATGGTTCTGGCATCGGAATTTCGGTGGCTACCGGAACATTGTCGTATGAGTGGTAAAGAATAATAGTCTCGATGCCGAGCTGATCACTTAGCGACGCAGCATATTGGGCGGCGATGACGGATGATTCCGAAAAGTCTGCTGCAACGATGATGGTTTGCATAGTAGTCATTGTATATCATATAATCATAACGTTTCACAGGTCATCTTCGCTGTGCTTCTCCGGTTCGAGGTCCGAAAGGTTCAGCTTCCGTTCCAGCTCTTTTTTGTCTTTCTGGTTCCGCCTGATCAACCAGATCACCAGTATGATGACGCCCAAAAGGACAAGGGCCACGATCATATAATTGATTTCCATGACGACTATCCAACAATCATTTCCTTGATATCAACAACGAATAGGGGTTAGTGTTTGACGTGAAGTGGACTTTTTGCTTGAATGCCACTTCGTGATTGCGGGAAAATGATGGAGGGATGGGCCATGGGGGCGTTGTTGATATTGGGTTAACAATTTCATAATGTTCGTTGTTTACATTTGGGAGGTAATGGTTTTTGATATGAGGTATTTCGGCTACTTGGGGTTGATGCTGCTGACAGGATGCAGCGATCATGAAAAGGCCATCAAGGTGAAAGGCTCCGACACAGAAGTGAACCTGGCTGTGGGGCTGGCCGAACATTTTTACTTCGAAAATGACAGCCTGAGCGTAGCCATTTCCGGCGGGGGCTCGGGCTTGGGCATCGCGTCGCTCCTCAACGGGCAGGCGGATATCGCCAATTCGTCGAGGCCACTGAATGCCGATGAAAAGGAAATGTTCAAGAATCGGGATATCGCATTGCGGACCGTGATTTTTGCGGAGGACGCCACGGCATTTATTGTGCGGAAAGATTTTCCCGTGGATAGTATTGACCTGGCCACGCTGGCTGGAATACTGAGCGGGGAGATCAGGTCCTGGAAGCCGGTGATCGGGCGGGACGTGCCGGTGAATATTTACGGGCGGCAAAGCAATTCAGGGACGCACGCCTTTGTGCGTGAAAAGCTGAGTATTCAGTTCAGTCGGGATGCAAAGGAAATGAATGGGAACGCCCAGATCATCGAAGGCATCAAGATGGATGGTACAGGCATCGGCTATGTGGGTGCGGGTTATGTGCTCCATAACGGGAAAAATCAACCGGTCAAAGTGCTGAAAATTGCTCCGGCGGTCGGTGAACGAGCTATTTCTCCGTTGGACAGTCTGGCCATCTCCGAAGGACGGTATTATTTCCAGCGCCCCTTGTACCAGTTCATCCCGGAAACATCATGGAAGAAAGTCGCTGCCTTCATCGCTTTTGAAAAGGGACCGGTGGGACAACGGCTGATTCAGGAATCGGGTTATTATATTGTTCATTAGTCAAATTCAAAGGATGAAGCTGAGCGTAAGGGAAAACATCGACGGGGCCGTGAGGCTGTTTGTCAGGGCAACGGGGTTCTTGGTTATTGCCATTCTCGGCGGTATATTCTTCATGCTGGTGTGGAATACCACAGCGTTTTTCTTGCAGATCGCACCACTTGATTTCATCACCGGCACGCAGTGGAACCCTTCGGGCGATCCGGCATTATATGGTATATTGCCCTTGCTGGTGAGTACCTGCCTGGTCACGCTCGGGGCCATGGCCATCGCCATCCCATTGGGGATCGGCACGGCCGCGTTCCTCTCCGAATATGCCGGCCAACGGCTGAAGAGCATCTTGAAGCCCGCCATTGAGATGCTGGCCGCCGTTCCTTCGGTAGCCATCGGTTTTTTGGGGATCGTCGTGCTGGGGCCTGGCATCGCGGGTTTCACCGGGCAGTCCAACGGACTGAATGCACTTAATGGCGCCATACTGCTGGCGGTTATGGCCCTTCCCACCATTGTCACCGTTGCCGAAGATGCCCTTCAGGGTATTCCCAATTCCTATAAGGAAGCCAGCTACGGCGTAGGCGCGAGCCGGTGGCAAACCCTCATCCGGGTCACCATCCCTGCAGCGGCGCCGGGTATTCTGGCGGCGGTGATGCTGGGCGTCGGCCGGGCCATCGGCGAGACCATGACGGTGCTGATGGCTACGGGAAATGCTTCTGCTTTTCCGAAAGGTTTTTTCCATTCGGTGCGGACGATCACGGCTACCATCGCCATTGAGATGGGTGAGGTGCCCTATCAGACCACTCACTACTATTCCCTGTTTGCCATTGCTGCTGTACTGTTCCTGTTCACGCTGGTGGTCAATGTGTTGGGTGAATATTTTGTGAATAAGTATCGAAAATACCATTCCGCATGATGAAGAAACTTACACCGGTGATCGAGTGGGGTACGCTGCTGCTTACTACAGGGACGGTCTGCTTTTTCCTGGTCGCGATCCTATGGGATCTTATCAGTAAGGGTGCGCCTTCGCTTTCCTGGGAATTTGTGAGTGCACTGCCGACGGAGGGGATGACCAAGGGGGGTATTCTTCCGGCGATTACGGGTACAGTATTGCTCACGCTGATCACTGCGGTGGTGGCTGTTCCATTCGGGGTGAGCTGTGCGGTGTACCTAAATGAATATGCCACAGATAGCTGGCTCACCCGTTTGATACGGGCCTCCATCCGCAACCTGGCCGGGGTACCGTCGATTATCTATGGCCTCTTTGGCCTTGCACTGTTTGTACAGGCCTTGCAACTGGGAACGTCCCTGCTCTCGGCAGGGCTGACACTGGGGTTGCTTTCCCTGCCGTACATCATTACCACCACAGAAGAGGCGCTGCGGCGCATTCCGGCAAGCACGCGCGAAGCCGCGCTGGCCATGGGCGCCACCCAGTTTGAGTCCATCCGCGATGTGGTCATGCCCTCGGCTTTGCCGGGGATATTGACGGGTGTCGTGCTGTCGCTTTCCCGGGCAGCGGGTGAAACCGCCCCGATCCTCTTCACAGGTGTCGCTTTTTACATCAACAGTCCCTCGGGGTCCCTTAATCAGGAATTCATGGCGCTCCCTTATCACCTGTATATGCTTTCGACCCAGCACCACGCCATCGAAGCGGTGAGGCCGTTGGCCTATGGCACCGCGCTGGTGCTCATAGCGGTGGTGTTTTTATTGAACCTCACCGCGTTTTACATCCGGTATAAACATAGTAAACGATGAATGACAACCTGACGAAACTATCTTCGGATTCGGTAAACCTATGGTTTGGTAGCAAGCATGTGTTGAAGAATGTTCATGTGGAATTTCCGCGCAACCAGATCACGGCGCTGATCGGACCTTCGGGCTGTGGCAAAAGCACGCTGCTGCGTTGCTTCAACCGTATGCATGACCTGTCGCCGGATGCCCGGATCGAAGGCCGGTTTTTACTGGACGACCAAGACCTGTATGAAAAGGGATTGTCGGTGACGCAGGTGCGACGGCGGATCGGCATGGTTTTCCAGCGGGCAAACCCTTTTCCGAAAAGTATTTATGAGAACATCAACTACGGACTGAAAATAAATAACATACCCAAGGAGCAGCGGAGGGGAATTATTGAACACGCGCTCCGGGAAAGTTATATCTGGGAAGAGGTAAAGGACGAACTGCACAAGCCCGCCACCCGGTTGTCCGGTGGACAGCAGCAGCGCCTCTGCATCGCCCGAGCAGTCTCCCTCCGGCCGGAGGTGATCCTGATGGACGAACCCTGCTCCGCCCTGGACCCACTGAGCACCCTGAAAATCGAGGAGCTCATCGTCGAGCTGAAAAAAGACTATACCATTGTGATCGTCACGCATAACATGCAACAGGCCCAGCGGGTCGCGGATAAAACTGTGTTCATGTACCTCGGGGAAGTGATCGAAGCTGGCGATACCAAAGCCCTCTTTGAGCAACCCGAACACGAGATGACCGCCAACTACGTGAAGGGACGGTTTGGTTAATCCATAGGCCCTCGTGCGGTGGTCTCGCGGTAAGCGATGCCCTTCCTGCCGTTTTCTTCACAGACCCAAGCGACCAGCAATCGGTCATGGACCCGCGTGATCACCGGATGATGGTTCGCCGCTTTGCCTGTGGAAAGGGGTATGGGCGCTACGGGGCGCCCGGCGATGATCGGTTGCAGGAGGATGCGCGATCCGCCGCTGGCCTCGGCGTGTTCATGGTGGTGATGCCCTTGTGTGATTCCATGTGCAGCATGATCTGCCCTAGGCGTGGAGAAGTCCTCATAGACCGCTACCAGCGTGTCCGCACCGGCGGCTACCCATTGCGGATGACTGCCTGTAGAGGTGAGCAGCGCGCGTTTACCGAAATGACCGCTTTGCGGCGATGTATGGGTGTAATAGAGTCCGGCATTGCCGCCCGCGGTGAACCATAAAGCATGGAGACGTCCGCCTTCGGCGGCGAGCGTCGGACCTGTATGCGGACAGGCACGGATGGCCCAATTGTCCGCGCTGATGGCGACTTCGGCGGTAAACGACCGGCCGGTGTCTTCGGAGCGTACATAGGCCATGTCACGGACTTGCTCGCCAAACCGCGCCGCGGGGTATTGGAGGCTGCGATAGGCTACGTGGACCGCCCCGCTGTCGTCGACAAGGAGGTCTGTCCGGCAGCATTCGCATGTGCCGCGATGGAGCACGGTCTCCCCGGTGAATCCTTGGTCGGGGGTAGTGGCAGCGAAATACAGGGTAGACCCTTCGATGGATTCGCCCCGTCCATCCAGCCACACGGCACCGATTTCCCCGTTGCCGAGGCGCGCAATGTCAAAGAAATTGCGTCCATAATGATGGGCGGTGTCCGAATGCAGGAATAAGGGGACTGACCACGATGCACCACTGTCCGTGGAAACAGTATAGTAAATAGCCCCCGCAAAGGGGTTCTTTTCCTGTTCGAAGGGCTTCGCGAAAATGGCTACAATGGTACCGTCGTCTTTGAAAGCCACCTTGCCCATGCTCTCGGCAGAGGTGCCGATACCCTCAGACCCCGCTACCACCGTAGCCGGTCCGAAGTCACCGGATTGAATGTCGTACGAAGCAAATGCCAGTCGATAGGTGCTATCGTGGCCGTTCGTTTCCGTCCAGCAAAGCACGGGCTTTCCGTGGTGGTCGCTGGTAAAATAAGGCCCTACTGCTGAACGGTGGCCGAGATCGAGCGTTTTGACCGGTTCGTCGTCGCGGGACGGCGTGGTGCAGGCGGCAATCACGACCGCCGCTAGGGCATATATGATGAATGATTTCTTCATGGTCTTAGAATAAATAACTGAGATTAATGCCGCCATAGGCGTTGCGGCCGGGGGACGGGTTGTAGAATGCCGGTTGGCCGCCACCGTAGGCTATGGCGTTCAGTGCCACGAAGGAACTGTATTGCTCATTCAGCAGGTTGTCCATGCCACCATATACGTCGATCCGGATGTACTTGCGGATGGTATGTGCGTAGCCGATCTTGGCACTCAACACGTGATACGAAGGATGGTATACGGTATTGGCGTCATCCAACGGCAGGCGATCGTTGTACAGGTAACTGCAACGGGCATAAAGGCCTGTTTCCGTGTCGACATCTACTCCGGCACTGATCACCCAAGGAGCGATGCCGGTGAGGGCATGACCATCATACACGGCGGTAACGGCCTGATCGACATTCCGGATCTTGTAGTCGACGAACGTGAAATCCGAATAGGTCACCGCGGCAAATGGCCGCAACTGGCGTATCCACCCGTTATCGTCCTGCGTGCGTGCAAGCCAAGAAAGGGCCAACTCCGCACCCCGGTGATCGGTCTTGCCTGCATTATGGTAAGTGGTGATGCCCTGCTGTACGGATTGGGCAATCAATTCGCCGCTCATGTTCATTTTAAACACCGAGAGGTCATAGCTGAGCCGCGAGCGGAATAGGGCACCTTTGGCATTGAGCTCATAGTTGACTGCTTTCTCTGCCTGTAAATAAGGGTTGATGGCGCCATCGGCAAGCTTGATCTCGGAACCGGTTGGTGGCGTAAAGCCCGTGCTGACGCTAGCGTGCAGGCTTAGCGCTTCGTCGAACGTATGGCTCAAGGCCACCCGCGGTGCCGCCTGTGGATCAAATTGTTTGATGCCGCTTTGATGAGGCAATAGGTAATCCCGCACGTCATACCGTAGACTGTTAAATCCCAAGCCTAGGGTAAGCATCGTCTTAGGACCGAGAGCGGTTTCCGATTGGTAGAAAAGGGAATAAAAGGTATTTTGGTTGTCGACATTGGCGTTGATGGCACCTTCAGTACCGTGTTCATTGGCGTACTGGCTGCCTTTGGTGAGTCCTTGGTTAACCTCGGCACCGACGGTGAAGAGGGTGGCAAAGGAGCTGAAGCCAGGGTCATAGGTAAAGCGCGTGCGCCCTCCGTAGCTTTGATAGTGATTGCGGATATATGCATAAGCCAGGGGATGGTTGAGGTCATAGAAGTATGTGAACACGCTGGTGCTGTTGGACAGCTTTTCGTTGAAGCGATACTGCTGCCCCACACCTATACGCGTCCAGTTCTGATACCTTCCGGCGGCCTTATCCATATTGCCGGCGTTCGCCTGTATGGGACTTGACGCGATCTGGTCCTGCGTAAGCGCCCCCGGTATTTGCGAATGCTGTGTCGTCCGGTTCAGCAGCACCGTGATAATTTGCTTGTCGCTTGGGAAAAACTGGAAATTTCCGGTGATGAAACGCCGCATATCGTTGCTGTGGGTGCGGTATCCGTTGTATTCCTGCCAACCATAGGCGATATAACTGTTGGCCTTGTCGCCGCCCGATCGATAGGCAGTAGCTATCCGGTTGAGACCATACCTGCCGGTGAGTCCGGATACCTCCAGGCGGCGCTCGCCATAGGGCGCCCGCTGCAACTGGAAATTGATGACCCCGGCAGTACCCGCGCCATAGATGCTGGATGCCGGACCTTTGATGATCTCTACGCGGCCGATGTTGTTGACGTCCAACGCCTCGATACGTGTCGTTCCGTCCGTCTCGGTGACGGGGATATCGTTTACGTACATCTTCACCGCCCGGATGCCCCATGGCGATCGCACACCATTGCCGCGGATGGAGATACGCGAGTCGGATAGCGTGCTCTGGTCCATGCGCACACCGGCGACAGTGTTGAGGGCCGACTGCAGCGACACGCCGCTGCCACGCTGGATATCGTCGGCTGTTAATAGCGCTACCGCACCCGGTGTTTCCCGGTTAGCCCGGTGATTGAGTCCTACGCGCACTTCATCCAGTTGGACGGGATCTGCCTCCAATTGGATGTTAATGCCCGTCCGGTCGTCCGCAACGATTACATGCTGCGTCTTGTAGCCCACCAACGTCACCACAACGGTATGCTGAATGGCATAGCGATTCACCCGGAAGTACCCGTTGCGATCGGACTGGGCCACGAGCTGTCCGGTATGGTCACGGATGGTCGCACCTGCCAAGGGCTGGCGGGTCTGGGTGTCATAAATATGACCTGTTAAGTCGTTATCCTGCGCGTTGGCCTGCAATATACATGCGGCAAGACACGGGAGTGTATTGCTGAAAAAGCGGTATAAGTTCATCTGTAATGATATGATAAGCTGGACTAGAAACCAGTATGAAACCTCCGCACTGCCGGATCAGTCCGGGCGCGGGTTTGACGTCCTAAAAGCGTGATGAAGGTTGTTACGCCCGTGGCGGATGGAAAATTTCCACCAGTTGTGTAGGTAGATCGAAAGGCAGTTCGGCGGAATGATGGGTTACGATCGAAGGCTCCGGGAAGATCCACACAGACGTTTCGGTGATATATGCAGGCTGATAGTTGACGTGATGTGATTCCTTCTCGGATTTCTTTTCGTTGTCTTCGGCTTCCTTGAGTTTCCTAGCCAAATAGCAGTGTCCGTCGCAATGCAGCATCGGCTTATCCTTGTTCACGCAGAAATACTCGGAGATGTACCGCTGGTTGAGCTCAAAAGCAGCCGTCACCAGCAACCGGGAAATACTTTCCGTGAAGAGGGAGCAAACGAGTAATATGGCGATAAGCCGATTAAGCATAGCGGCAAACTTACAATGAAAGTTGGACATTGCCAATTATTGTTTCATATGCCCCCGAAAAGGCATACCTTTGCGGCCAAAATCAATACATATGAGTTTAGTTATCATCGGTACAGTTGCTTTCGATGCGATAGAAACACCCTTCGGAAAAACAGCTAAAATAGTAGGGGGGGCGGCTACCTTTGCCGGCCTTGCAGCGGCCTATCTATATGACCAAGTAAAATTGATCAGCGTGGTCGGCGAGGACTTCGGTGAGGAGAATCTGGATATACTGCGATCCAAAGGGATACGCCTCGAGGGGGTGCAGATCAAGCAAGGGGAGAAGTCCTTCTTTTGGTCGGGCAAGTACCATAATGATATGAATAGCCGCGATACGTTGGTCACCGAACTGAATGTACTGGCCGATTTTGACCCCATTGTTCCCGATAGTTACCAAGATTGCCAATATTTGCTCTTGGGCAATCTCACCCCGCAGGTGCAACTGACCACGTTAGACCGATTGCGGCGCAAACCGAAGTTGGTGGTATTAGACACCATGAATTTTTGGATGGACACGGCATGGGATGACCTGATGCAGGTATTGAAAAGAGTAGACGTGCTGACCATCAACGACGCGGAAGCCAGGCAGCTTTCGGGCGAGTATTCGTTGGTAAAGGCGGCGGAAAAGATCTTGGAGCTTGGTCCCAAATACCTGATCATCAAAAAAGGCGAGCATGGTGCGCTGCTATTCGGTGACGGGCGGATATTTTCAGCGCCCGCCCTGCCGCTGGCAGCGGTATACGATCCCACCGGTGCGGGAGACGCTTTTGCCGGCGGATTCATCGGGTACCTGGCCAAGGTCGGTACGCTGACGTTTCATAACATGAAAAATGCGGTGATCTTTGGATCGGTGTTGGCCTCCTTCTGCGTCGAAAAATTCGGTACGGAGCGGTTAAGAGAATTGGACGGCCAGCTGATCAGCGAGCGGATAACCCGGTTTACGGAACTCAGTCAATTTGAAATTGAAAACCAGGGGTAGCGGCTTCAAAGCAGCGTGCCGATCATTTCAAACTTCGAAAATACTGTATCCGAGTGCGGGGCATCTATCAATTCCTCGGTAAGGTCTTGCCCAGCCCAGTGTTCGTAATGCATGCCTTTGAGCCACAGGCGGCTCTCAGAGACATCATAGATGCGCCCTTGGTAGGCAATCCATATTTCCGGGCGGTCTTGCCCATTTCGCAGCGCCAGTTGTGATCTGGTGTACACAGGTAGTCCTTGCAGCACATTATGATCGCTCATACTGGTACACCGTCAATGCTTTTTTCATCGTTCGCCTCGCTACATGTATGCGTGTTTTGACTGTGCCGATGGGGATGCGCAAGTGTGCGGAGATCTCATGGTATTTATACCCTTCAAAATACATGCTGAACGGCACATAATATTCATCGGTCAATCCGGCCATTGCATGCTTGATGTCATCCATCACGAACGTGCGCTCACCCCCGTTGGTCGCGGCGCTGTGCAACAAATGCGCGCTTGAAATCTCGTCGGTTTGCGAAACCAGCATACTCGTCTTTACAAACCGTCGGTAATTATTGATGAAGGTGTTTTTCATGATGGTATACAACCATCCCTTGAGGTTTGTGCCCTCTTTAAACCTGCCATGGTAAGTGACTGCTTTGAGCATAGTGTCCTGTACCAGATCATTCGCATCCTCATCATCACGGGTAAAATGCAGTGCATAACCCCTCAATGACTCGGTATGTTGCACCACTAATGTATTAAATTCAAATCGCGTCATCTTTTTACGGTTTAAGGGATTTCAGGTCGGTGGCCCTGAATCTCCAAGTTAAACAATTTATGATGCAATAAGCTTGGGCTTATTGGGAAAACTGACGTTTGTTTGTTGTTTAATTAGTGTCGTGGAGAATACTGCAAGTATCGTGCTAAATGTTATAATGGTTATCTAAGACTAGGCTAATGTAGCAAAAAATTTTGATAACTTTATATCATGTTTACTTCTCGTTCCAACGTGATCCCGAATCGCATTCGCACGTCTTGGATGATCTGTTCAGAAAGGTCGTATATTTCTGTTCCAGTGGCGTTTCCATGGTTTACCAATACCAATGCCTGGTTTTTCCAGGTACCCGCATTCCCCACTCGTCTGCCTTTCCAGCCGCATTGTTCGATCAGCCACCCGGCGGCCAGCTTTACGTGCGCATCGTCTACGGGATAATGCACAATCATCAATTCAGGAAATGCAGCCTGCAACCGCGTTAACGCCGCTACAGGTACGATCGGATTCTTGAAAAAACTGCCCGAATTGCCGATGGTTGATGGATCAGGCAGCTTATCGGTGCGGATAGCGGATACGACTTCGGCAATGTCTTTAATGGAAGGCTGCGTGATGTTTCGCTTGGTTAGTTCCGCTGCGATCGCACCATAAGAGGTATTGAGGGTCGAGGTGAGGGATAAACATAGGGTCACTTGCGTAATGATGTAGCGTCCTTTTGCTTCGTTCTTGAAGATACTTTCTCGATAACCAAACCTGCAATCTTCTTTTTCGAATGTGGAAATTTCCCCACGTTGTGTATCAAATGCGCGACACCTGACAAAAACGTCTTTGAGCTCGGCGCCATAAGCACCGATGTTTTGGATGGGAGCCGCGCCCGCGGTACCCGGGATCAGTGCCATGTTTTCGATACCGGCGAATTGGCGGTCTACACAATACCACACCAGGTCGTTCCACACCACGCCTGCCCCTGCGGTGACCGTGACGTCCGCTCCCGAGATGGTGTGTGTGATCCCTTGGATGTTGATCCGGATAACCAGTCCGTCAAAATCGCGGGTAAGCAGCATGTTGCTCCCGCCTCCCAAGACCAAGAGCGGTGCTTGCGTAAGCGCTCGCTCCCGGGTAAACAGCTGGATTAGCGCTTCTTCGCTATCGATTTCGACAAACTGCTTGGCAAATGCCTCCACCCCGAATGTGTTGTAGTGTTTTAGTGAGACATGCTCCCTGATCAATAGCCCCATAATATGCTGACCGATATTTTCAATTGTTTAAACAAATACGTAACTTTAACGTGTTATCTTTAGCACCAAAGATAAGTTATTGACCTGATAGCGCAATTAAGTTGATTGCAATGTATGATAAACGCAGATAAAAAACGCACACAGATATTAGAAGCCGCTACCCGCCGGTTTGCCCATTTCGGTATGGCGAAGACCACCATGTCCGAAATTGCGCAAGACCTTTCGTTTTCCAAAGCACTGCTGTATTACTATTTTCCCGACAAGAATGCCTTATATGCTGCGGTGTTGGGGTATGTGATTGACCAGTCGTTCGAAGAGATTGAAGCCGGATTGACCGTGATAGACGACTGCCACGAAGCCATAATGTTCATCCTGGATAAGCGGATTGCGTTTATTACTAAATACTACAACCTGCTCGAGCATTCGCTGTCGTTGGTGCAGCAGATGCCCGATGAGATGGCTTGTGTGATGGAAGAATCGAAGGTGCGGGAGATTGCCCTCCTCAGCGGTATCTTTAAAAGAGGCGTGGAAACCGGTCATTTAGCGGTCGAAAATATACAGGAGACCGCTGAGATCATGCTGTATGCACTGGGAGGCATGCGCTTTAGTATATTGAAAAATCTCAAAGGCATGTTATTCCCCACCAAGGAAGAATTTGACCGGATATTGAATCTGCAGAAAAAATTGGCCACGGTGTTTTTGAAAGGACTGGAAGTCAGGAAGATTGAATCCGCTTTATAATTTGCTGGGCATGCACGCGGGAGTTTTCGATAAACCAAAGGTGTGTATTCATACCCCCGCAGACCACTCCGGCCAGAAATAGACCGGGCACGTTCGTTTCCATCGTTTCCGGGTCATGATAGGGTTCGCGGGAAGGATCATCGGCCAGTTTGATGCCGATTTTCTCCAGAAAAGCGAAATTGGGCTGATAGCCAGTGAGCGCCAGTACAAAATCATTTTTGAGGGTGAGGGGACCATCCGGCGTGCGGATATCCACCTCGGTGGGACGTATCGCGGTGATCGTGCTATTGAATAAGGCACGCACCTCGCCGCTGGTAATGCGGTTTTCCATATCCGGTCGCACCCAATACTTTACCCGGGGACCGATTCCTGCTCCCCGGGCCACCAGCGTAACGTCCGCTCCCTTGCGGTAGACCTCCAATGCCGCATCCACGGACGAGTTGCTGGCCCCCACGACGATTACCCGCTGGCCCGCGTAGTAATGCGGGTCATTGTAGTAGTGGCTCACCTTAGGTAGGTTTTCGCCCTCCACGTCCAGTAAGCAGGGGATGTCATAAAATCCCGTGGCGACCACCACATAACGCGCGCGATAGGTGGATTTGGATGTCACGACGTCAAAACCGGCGACCCGCTGATGTACTGCGGTCACCTCTTCAAACAGCTGGATATGCAGTGCAAACTTCTGCTGTATCCGGCGGTAGTATTCAAGCGCTTCGGCGCGTTTGGGCTTTGGATTGATCGATACAAAAGGGACCTCGCCGATTTCCAGCCGCTCAGACGTAGAAAAAAAGGTCATGTTTTGGGGGTAGTGGTATAAAGAATTGACCAAGCACCCCTTTTCGACGATGAGGTAAGTCAGTCCGGCTTCTTGGGCAGCGATACCGCAGGCCAACCCGATCGGGCCGCCGCCAATGATGACCAGGTCATACAGTGCTGAACGTTTCTCCATGTGCCACAAAGATACACGACCAAAAGGCGAAAACAAAACCTACTCTGCGCGTTGCCGTGTCATCAGTTGATCGCAGGTTTTAGTTAAATCAACCACTATCCGGTTCAGAAATTGAAGCTGATCCGTAATGAGCTTGGCGTCATCCGAATCCACCTTGTTATTGTCAATACCGGCAGGGGTCTCGATCTCGATTTCCCGAAACTCGTCTTCCCCCTCTTCCGGCTCAAATAGGCTGATCGTCTGGGCGAGGAGAAACAGCGTCTTCCGGATAATCCGCACATGCTCCCCCGTCAGCGAGGCATTGTCCGCGCCGCGGACGGTATTGAGCAAGGTGACCGAGTAGGAGGAGAGGATGTGGTTGAATACCACAAATTTATTCACCTCCTTCGCATCTTTCTGCTTGCTCTTGGGCTCGGTAATCATCCGCTGGAAAGTAGATGCCATGTTGGCTGATGTGACATACACCGCTTTGCGAGCCAATTTATAGTCGGTCACGCTCAAGGGCTGGCCGGCAATGAGCTTCAATCCTTGGGCGATGTAATGGTAATTGGCAATCAGTAACTTGCGCATCGTGCTATGCACCTGCATGCTCTCCCAATTGGGTAATATGATGTAGCTGGAGAAGAACGCCAATCCCGAGCCGATCAGGGTGTCGACGATGCGCTCGCGCAGAATGGACAGGGTATTCATTTCCAGGAAACTGAACATGATCAAGATGTAAGGCGTCATGAACATGACGCTGACGATGTAATTGATGCGGATCAAGCTGTAGGTTGCCACCATAAATAATAGGAGGAGCACGAAGAGGGAAGTTTGGTCATGGATCAGCATCAGGATGAGCGCCCCGCCGATTCCGCCGATGATGGTGCCGATCAGCCGTTGAAAATTTCGTTGTTTGGTTAGGCTGAATCCAGGCTTCAAGATCACCATAATGGTCAAAAGGATCCAATAGCTGTGACTGCCGACATTGATGGCCAGCGAAAGGAGGTAGCCGATACCCATCACGAGACTCATCCGGATGGCATGCCTGAAGAGGGTCGACTTCAAGGTCAGGTTTTCGCGCAGCTGTTTAAGATCGAGTTCCTTATGTTCGATGAATCGGCTATGGTCGGCCTCTTCTCTCCGAAAGGTGTTTTTGGACTCCATGTCGAAGTAGGCATACATGCCATCGATGCGCTGGATGAGGTTACGGATGTTGATGAGGACCTTTTTCAGCGGCAAGGTGTTGAGCTGGTGTGCCTTTTCTACCTGATCAATAGCGGCACGTATTCGATCGATGTCAGTTTTGAACTGATACAGGGCCTTTGGGATTTTGTTGGCGTTGAGCTGATAACCGAGGTGCTCCAGTTCGTTAGCAACCCTTCGGATGGTGATGTTGAAGTGCTGCAACACCCCCGTGCGGCCGTATTGATCGCGTATCGAATCGTAGTCGTAGTGCGTCGCCATGCTCTGTTCAAAGAGGTCGACCACATCTGTGAATATCAAGATGAGCCGCCGCCCTATTTTGGTCGTATCCTTGATGATTTTCTTGCTTCTGAACAGCTGGTCGCGTACGTTGTCCTGATGCTCACTCACCACGATCTGTTGCTCAATCAGGTCGCGGTAATTCTGCTCGATATTGGACTTCGTGTCGTAAAACTTCGCCCTGATGCGGATGTAGTCGGCCACATTGTGTATCGACTCGGCCAGCTCCTGCTGCGCTTGCCGGTATGGCCGTACTTGGTGAAGCGATAAGCTCAGTACCATGTACCACACGCACCCCGTCAAAATGTAAGCGATATGGATGGCCACGTTTAAGAAGGTGCTGTCTGCCGCATCGATGTTGAGTATCATGATGAGGATGCCCATGGTGCCTACCGAAGATGCACGTGCACCGTATACCGACAACATGGAAAACAGGAAGCTCAACAATACGATAACCGCAGCGAGCAACGCAGGCATGCTATTGACGGCATTGGTGATGATGGCCGCGACTAACACGATAGCCGTACAGGTCAGCATGCCGTTCCTTCGGTGGCTCAAGGGGCCTGGTGTATCCGACAGGCCAACGACCATTGCACCCAACGATATGGTGATGCCGACCTGAAGATCGCCGAACGACGAAAAAATCACTGCGGGGATGAGTGTTCCGAAGGTGATGCGCAGTCCATCTGCAAAGTATTGGCTATAGAAAAAATTCTGGATTTCCTGAGTCCTGTTCATGCATTGACGGATGGCAAGCACAAAAGTACGCAAAAGGATTGTGATGGCTAAATATTAAAAATACTCACTTGTAGGTATTTGAGGGCATCACGCACCGGAGTAAGTTTGCGACAGTCAACAGATTTATTTAACACTTCCATCACATATGGTGCATCATGATCATGGAGCAATCGCAGCGATGTTTGCGTACTTGGGTGAAGCGGACCGCCTATTGAGCGTATGCATTGACGAGCAGTGCGCGGAGGCGGAGGAACTCACAATCCCTGAACCTGTTTAAAAAAAGGCAAGCGCCATTGGGAGGCGCTGCCTTTTTTTGTTTACTTCCAATAAAATAGCGATACTTGTCTTTAGAAATCAACTAATAAACGAATTTAAACTCAACCTCGCCCAACCATGAACGATCTATCAGCCTGTCTTGTCGCGTTGGGGATGGCACTCGTGCAATTGCCCTATGCCCAATCGGTATCCGCTGATCGTGCCGTCGATAGTATTAATCGGCTTATCAAAAAAGAGAAAGATCCAAAAAGACTTGCTGAGCTGATGTTCGAACGTGCCCTTCAATATCCCGTTGAAGCATATGAACAAGCCATAGCGGAAACCCAGAACATTCTTTTTCAACATCAAAAAAACGATGATGCACAGACGGTAGTGCGTGCGTATGTGACGTTAGGAAACATCAACCACAAGAACAAAAAATATCAGGAAGCCCTGAAATACGATTCGCTAGCAGTGAAACTGGCCGAAGAGGTAAAATTTGAACAGGGGAAGGCACTGGCGCATGGAAATATCGGAAGGGAGCTGTATGCCATGGGCGACATCAAGGGCGGCCAGGCAAACTATCAGCAAGCGCTTGAATTAGAGCGGTCATTTCCGGAACCAGACGTAGACAGGTTGAAGACCTACTACAATCAATTGGGTGTGATCACCCGGATACTGGGCGCATTTCAATCCTCGGTTGCGTATTTTGATGAGGGGATTGCATTGGCTACGCAGCAAAATGATCAACGGCTGCTCGCGGTGCTCTATATGAATAAAGCCAATACGTTTACGGAAACCGCGCGGTATGATGAAGCCGTAGCACTGCACATTGAGAGCATCCGGATAAAGGAGCAGTTGAAAGACAGTGCAAGCCTGATGCAGTCTTTTAACAATATTGCAAATGTATTCAAACGGGCAAATGAGATGGATAAGGCGATTGTGTACCATCGACGTGGAATCGAAATAGCCACCAAGATAGGTGATCGCAAAGCGCTGGGATTGGGCTTGGTGAATATCGCGGTGGCGTATATCGCAAAAGGAGAGACGGACTCCGTTGCCAGTTATTTCAATCAAGGAATCGAATGCTTTGCTGCTATTAATGATATCCGCGGGTTGGGGTTAGCGCATCATAATTATGGAAATTTTCTGTGCGATGAGCAAGCGTACGAGCGTGCTGAGCTGCAGATGATCAAGGCGTTGGAATACCGCACGAAGGTGGGGTCCGATCTGGAAATTGGCAGTACACTATCCAACCTTGGGAAGTTGAATGTCGAGACCGGCGACTTAGCGGAAGCCGAGCGGTACCTTTTGGCGGCCGAGCAGCGATTAGGGACGCAGCATAACACCACTTATCTCAGGGATCTGTATTCCCATTTGGTGCAGTTGTATCAAGCGAAGTCGGTTTTTTCAACGGCATCGGCGTACCAAAGCAAATTGCTGGATATCGAAAGGAGCATGTTTACAGAAAACGAGCGGGTAAACCTGCTGAAAGCTGAGTCGAAATATGAGCTGGAAAGACGAGACCTTGAGCGGACCATTGAACAGGAAAAACAGCGCGACCGGTTATTCAATATCCTGCTGATCGCTGCGCTGGTTGTCCTCACGTTGGGCACTGTAACGGGTATTTTGCTTCTTCGCCGCAAGCAGGTTAGGGAGCGCCACCAGGCCCAGCTACAGCGCCTTGCCCAGCAGCATCGGATCAGTACCGCTCAGGCCCTGCGGCAGGTGGAAGAAGAAGAACGCAAGAAAATTGCCGGCAAACTACACGATGAGGTGGGAGCTATGCTCTCCATCGCCAAGCTGAATATCGATCAGCTAGTGCCGGATGTTTTTGCAGCAGACAGCGATGCGACGATAAAACTGCAAACGGCGCAAAAGCTATTGGGTGATGTGAGCGAGACGGTGAGGGGTATCAGCCACACCCTGATGCCCATCGCGCTCGAAAAATATGGACTCAAACCCGCTATCCTCGACATGATCCGTGCAGTGAATGCTTCGGGCAAGATCAGGGTCGAAGAGGTCATAGAGGGGCTTGATGATACAGGTGATTGGAATAATGAGTTTTGCCTGGGGTTGTACCGCATTGTGCAGGAGGTGCTCAACAATGTCATCAAACATGCACAGGCCACCCATGTGCTGGTGCAGATCGTAGAGCTGGATAATTCCGTGACCATCTACATGGAAGATAATGGCAAGGGAATCGAAAAACACGTGGCGACGGAAGGTGTGGGGCTCAAATTGCTGAAAACCAACATCGAATACCTCAATGGAGCCATCGAGATCAGTGGCCACGAAAACCAGGGAACGTTCGTCTTGATTGAGCTGCCCTTAGCGAAAGCGGACACTTCAGCTATGTAATTGCGGATTTCGCGAAAAAACAGTAGTATTGCGTTACACTACGCCACCGACCATGTCTATTTCAGATGATGAAGAAACGTGTAATCATTGCAGATGACCATCCTGTGGTGATACAGGGCATTAAAGATGTCTTGGATAAAAGCGAGCAGTTTGAGGTGATCGCCACGTTCAATGATGGTAAGTCGTTGATGCAATCCGATGCATTGGCGGCAGCAGATGTGCTGTTGCTTGACTTGAACATGCCCAACGTCGATGGGCTGCAGGTGCTGGATAAACTCAAAAGATCTCAACTATCGCTTAAAATCATTGTCATCACGAGCTACTTGTCCGCCCAACTTGCCGAACAGTGCCGGGAAGCAGGGGCTGATGGTTACCTGGTTAAATCCGAGGACTTATATCGCCTAGGCAGCAGCATACAGCATGTGCTGGCCGGTCAGCCGGTGTTTCCTGATTTTGCACAGCGGGAACACCATGCAACGGATAACTTTTCGTATTTCGATGAATTTCTGAAGCGGTACAAGCTGACGAAACGGGAAGTCGAGATCATTCGGATGGTCTGCAACGATTACAGCTCCAAGGAGATAGCAGATCAGTTATACCTTTCTACATTCACTGTGCAGACCCATCGGCGCAATATTGTCAAGAAACTCGGATTGGATGACTCCAAAATATCGCTTTACCGGTTTGCCATCGATAACGGTGTAATTTGAGTTATTTTCATTTTTTTGTGCTCGTCTTTGTTATCATTACAACAAAGACGAGGTTTCGTTAAAGAATATTTATATATTTGGCGATCACCCCTATATGAATTTCATTTATTGATCTGTTGCATGAAGTTAAGTAAAAAACAAGCCGTCTTTGGAAGCGAGGTGCTTACGCGCTTCGAATTGTTCAATAGCCTGTTCATGACCTTGCCGTTTTATCAGGTGAAACATACCGGCATTTTATTGCCTTTTTTTACTACCCATTGCGAACGTGGTGTGGCCGAGAAATTTGATCCTGAAGCCATTATCGAAAGTTTCTTTGCGCAATATCAGCAATATGTGCGCGAGTCGGACCGGATAGACCTGCTCTTCCGGATCATTCAGTATATCGAACGGCAGGTAGTATTGTTTGATGCGGTAGAGGATGCGGCATTCCGCAAAACGGGTCGATCCGATGAAGCGGGGTTGCTGGATTCGGTCTTCAAGCAAACCGAAAATAACAAAGCGCTTCGGAGCAAGCTGGTGAAGAAACTGAATGATTTCTCCCTAAGGCTGGTATTGACAGCCCATCCGACACAGTTTTATCCCGGTCCGGTATTGGCCATCATCACCGATCTGACGGAAGCGCTGAAAAGCAATGATATTAATAATATCCACCTCTTATTGCAGCAATTGGGCAAGACGCCCTTCATGAAGAAGAATAAACCCACGCCCGTGGATGAGGCGGTCAGCTTGGCATGGTTTCTTGAAAACGTATTCTATCCGGTAACTTCGGCCATTCAGTCCAAGATTGAAGACGAATTTGACATGCCTGCCGATGGGGATAAGCAGCTGATTGAGCTAGGCTTCTGGCCGGGGGGTGATCGGGACGGCAATCCCAATGTGACCGTAGAAAGCACCAAGCGGGTTGCACAGCTGCTGCGCACGGTTTTATTCCGCTGCTATTATCGCGATTTTCGGATGCTGAAGCGCCGCATCACCTTTAAAGGCATCGAGCGGTACATGGATGTGTTGCAAGATCGATTTTATGAAAATAGTTTCAATCCTTCGGAAAATCCTGAAGATGAGCGAACGGTAATCATGCACAATTTAAAGGAAGTCAAGCGTGTGTTGACCGACTATCACGATGGGCTATTTGTAGAACTGGTTGATGATCTGCTCCGCAAAGTAAGGACGTTCGGCAGCTTCTTTGCCACCCTGGACATCCGGCAGGATAGCAGCGTGATCCGGCAGACACATGCTTACCTCCGAGAGAAGTATGCAAAGCAGGTGGGGATTACTCCTGATTTTGAGCAGTTGGACGAAGCGGCTAAGCAACAGGCGCTGAAATTTGAAATACATGAACTGCAACATGACGATGCGGCTCATCCATTGGTCGCGGACACCCTCGGCGTGATCCGCTTGATCAAGGAGATCCAGCAATCGGGAGGTGAACGGGCCGCCCAGCGGTTTATCATCAGCAACTGCCAGCAAGCCTCCGATATCCTGGAGCTCATGGAGCTGTTCGGCTGGAGCGGCTGGCAAACCGCGTCCTTGCATATCGATTTCGTGCCGCTGTTTGAAACGGTTGACGACCTCACCCGTGCGGCAGCGGTGATGGAAGCGCTGTACGCGCATCCGCAATACGAGGCGCACCTCAAGCGGCGGGGCAACAAACAGACCATCATGCTCGGCTTTTCAGACAGCACCAAAGACGGGGGATACCTGATGGCCAATTGGTCCATTTACAAGGCAAAGATAGAACTTACCGCCATCGCGCGGCAATATGAGGTAGACCTGGTGTTTTTCGATGGCAGGGGAGGACCTCCTGCGCGCGGCGGCGGCAAGACCCAGCGCTTCTATGCCTCTATGGGCAAGGAGATCGCCAACGACCACATCCAATTGACCATACAGGGCCAGACCATCAGCAGCCAATATGGCTCATTGGATACCGCCCATTATAACATCGAGCAGCTGCTGCATGCGGGCATCACCTCGGCCATCGAACAGAAGGATGGTGATACGCTGTCGGCCGAGAAGAAGCAGCTGATTGATCACATGGCGCATACCAGCCACGAGCAGTTTTTAGCATTGCGTCACGATCCCCTGTTTCTCCGATACCTCGAGCAATTCAGTCCGCTCAAATTCTTGTCGCAGATCAACATCAGCAGCCGTCCGGTCAAGCGCAATTCGGATAAGGAACTACGCCTGGAGGACCTGCGGGCCATCAGCTTTGTTACCGCCTGGAGCCAGCTGAAACAGAATATCCCTGGATTCTATGGTGTCGGCACCGCCCTCAAGCAAGCCGAGGAAACGGGGCAATGGGACCAAGTAAAGCAACTCTACGAAACCTCGGGCATGTTCAAGACGGTGATCGATAACTGCATGATGTCCATGTCCAAATCAAATTTTGAGCTGACCTCGTACATTCAGCACGATAAGGTGTTCGGCGACTTTTGGAAAAAAATGCGGGATGAGTACGATCGCACAAAACAATATGTGCTGAAACTCAGTGACAGCAACGTGCTCATGGAAAACTATCCTGTAGAGCGGGAGTCGATCGCAATGCGGGAGAAGATCGTGTTGCCCCTGCTGATCATCCAGCATTATGCCATTAAACAATTGCAAAAAAGCGGGCTTAAAGCAGCGGATAGTGAGGTGTTTTCGAAATTGGTGACCCGTACCATCTATGGGGTGGTCAATGCCGGGCGCAACTTGGCGTAGCCGTAAACAACGCGATCCCGGATGTGTAATAGTTATTGATGTGCACCACAATTTTCATTAAGTTTGTTGCATTAAATGGATTCACTATGAGTTTTAGGAATGTTTCTTTTATCGCAGCTTTCGCTTCGGCTATTACCTTGGGTTCATGTGCCAAACATCCCGGCGAACCCGTCAGTAGGGCGGTACTCTACAACAATGCAACGAATGCCGATGCCGAAGGCTACATCTTTTTTAAGTCGGTGCACCAAAAGGCCGAGTTCGAAACGCAATTGGCTAAGCACGTACAAGGATCATCCGCTTCTGCCAAGGCAAAGGAGCTGGCCGGAAAGGTCGTAGCGATCTATGAGCCGATCGGGGCCGAACTCGAAAGCCTTGCTGAGGCACATCTGGTGGTATTGCCAGATCCCGGTATGCCGGGCTTCGCAGTGCCCCCTCATTTCAGCGCAGATAGCCTGGGAAGCTTCGATAGCGAAGCGTACATCGCGCACGTGCAGCATGAACAGGCAACTATTCTGGAACAGTTGAACCGTGCAGATCGCAATACGGATAAAAACCTGAGAAACTATGCAAAGGAAAAGTTACCTGCCGTCAAGGAACTGTTTGCATTAGCCGGAGGGCAGGAAGATCACGGAGCCCATCATTAATAAATGCGCATTGCCATGGCCAAGAAAAGCATCGTCACAGGTATTTTGTCATACGGGATGTCCGGAAGGGTGTTTCACGCGCCTTTTATCGACCAAAAAAGTGGGTTTGAGTTGCGGGCCATGGTGGAACGACATGAAAAGCGAGCCAAAAGGCGGTATCCCGACATCATCAGTTACGACTCGGTAGATGAGTTGCTGAATGATGACAAGATTGAGTTCGTCATTGTCAATACGCCAAATAATACGCATGTAGACTATGCAACGAAGGCACTGAAGGCCGGAAAACATGTGTTGGTGGAAAAACCCTTTGCGCCGAATAGTGAAGACGCCAGGCGGCTGTTTGACTTAGGCAAGGAAATGGGTAAGCATGTGATGGTTTTTCAAAATCGCCGATGGGATAGTGATTTCAAGCTGCTGAAACGCGTGGTGGAACGGGAAACCCTAGGAGAACTGATCGAGCTGCATGTACGGTTCGATCGTTACCGCGTGGAGAAAAGTCCGAAGACCTTTAAAGAAATAAATATTCCCGGCAGCGGCGTGCTGTATGACCTCGGTCCACACCTGCTCGACCAGGTGATCAGCCTCTTCGGCAAGCCCGAAAAAAGTTTGAAGCTGCTCGCCACGCATCGGCCAGGTTCGGAGGTAGATGACTTTTCAACGTTGATACTCAGTTATCCCAATGGCTTTACGGCCTTTATACATGCCAGTTTACTGGTTGCCAACCCGCTTCCGGCCTATGTGCTGCATGGTACCAAAGGGTCTTTTCAAAAAGTACGGGCAGATGTTCAGGAAGACCAGTTGCAGGCAGGCATCTCCCCAAAAGACCCGGAATATGGAATAGAGCCTCCGGGGAAAGAGGGATTGATTACCGTTATCAAATCCAACGGGGATCGGGAGCTTCGGTATCGAGAGGCACTAAAAGGCGATTATAACGATCTTTTCAATGCAGTATACGCGCAGATCCGGAAGAATGAGCCCTTCCCTGTGAAACAGGAGGAAATCCTGTGGCAAATGGAAATTCTTGAGCAGCCGGCTTGGAACGGTTGATGACGACAATACGATGTTTGGTAACAGTGAATTAACATAGGATTAACACTAAGAAAACGTTATATTGTTATTATTGGCCCCAAACAAAAACGGCCATATGTTAACCGTTGTGAGGCGCAAAGTTCCACTGATAAATCGTGAAATAAGCTGGTTGTATTTCAACGAGCGTGTGCTGCAGGAGGCAGCAGATAAGACCGTTCCCCTGATTGAACGGCTTCGTTTTCTGGCCATTTTTTCATCCAATCTGGACGAGTTCTATCGCGTGCGCGTGGCCACCCTCAACCGGCTCGTTGACATCAATAACAAGACCAAGACCATGCTCGGCTTTAATCCCAGGAAGATCCTGAATGAGATTAAAAACATTGTGGTCAAATTGGAGAAGCGCTTCGATTACCTCTACGAACAAGAGATCATCCAGGAGCTGGAAGCCCAGAAGATTTTCATTATCAATGAACATCAGCTCAACGTGGGGCGGGGTGTTTACGTGCGTGAGCATTTTAGGCGATACCTGTTGCCTACCCTGGTTCCGATCATGCTGGAAGGCCATGGTTCCATACACCCGTTCCCGGAGCTCAAGGACCGACATATCTATTTTATCGTCAAGCTGATTTTCCGGAAAAAGGTCAAATATGCGCTAGTGGAGATCCCGACTTCCATTATGTCGCGATTTCTGATATTACCCGAAAACAAGGGACTGAAATTTATCATCTTGCTCGATGATATCATCCGGTATTGCTTGGATGACCTGTTTTTCATTTTCGAATATGACACGGCTGAGGCCTACAGCATCCAGATCACGCGTGATGCCGAGCTGGATATCGATGCGAATATGAGCGAAAAGTTTGTGGATGCGCTGACGCAGAGCTTGCAGCGTCGGGATAAGGGCAGGCCCATGCGGTTGCTGTATGACAGTGACATCCCATTGGATGCGCTTAACTATCTCGTATCACGTATGCACTTGGATTCGGAGGCACTCATACCGGGGGGGCGATATCATAATTTCAAAGACTTCATTGATTTCCCCAATGTCGGCGGACCGTCGTTGGAATATCCCCCCATGCCCCAGCTGCGCCTCAGCAATCTCGACCTCGGTCGGAGCATATTCAGTCAAATGACACAGCGCGATTACCTGGTGAGCCTGCCGTACCAGTCATTTGACTATATCGTGCATTTCCTGCGCGAGGCCGCCATTGATCCAAAGGTCAAGGAAATCAGCATTTGCCTGTACCGGCTGGCTGAAAACTCCAGTGTCATCAATGCGCTCATCAACGCTGCGCAAAACGGCAAAAAGGTCAACTGCTTGCTCGAGTTGAAAGCCCGTTTTGATGAAGAGGCCAATATCTATTGGCGCAATCGGCTGGAAGAGGGCGGCGTGAATGTCAATATCGGCGTGGTCGCGTATAAAGTACACGCCAAAATCTGCCTCATTGCCCGCCGGGAAAAACAGGGACTGGTGTATTATGCCAACCTCGCCACAGGAAACTTCAACGAGAAAACAGCGCAGATCTACTGTGATCACAGTCTGTTTACCGTAAATCCCTTGATCACGAAAGACCTTAGAAGGCTCTTCAAGGGGCTGGAGAAGCAAACATTCTATCGCGGATACCAGGCGATCATCACCTCCCCACTGGAAACACGCCAGCGGTTCTATCAGCTCATCGCAAATGAGATCAACGCTGCAAAATCGGGGAAAAGAGGGTATATGATCCTGAAGATGAACAGCCTGTCGGATGAAGAGATCATCCGGAAACTCTACGAGGCCAACAATGCCGGGGTGACCATACAGCTCATTGTGCGCGGCATGTGCTGCCTGGTGCCCGGTCAACCCGGATTCAGCGAGCGGATCACCGTGCGGAGCATTGTAGACCGCTACCTGGAGCACGCCCGCGTGTGGATTTTCGGAAATGGGGGAGAAGAGCTCATCTACCTGTCGTCTGCCGACCTGATGACCCGCAACATTGACCGTCGGGTAGAGGTGGCGTTCCCGATCCTGGATGAGCGGATCGGGCGGGAAATACGGGATATCATCGATATCCAGTTGCGGGACAACACCAAGGCCCGTGAGATCAATCAGCTCAACAACAATCAATATATCGGTGCTAGGCGTAAGATCAGGCACCGTGCGCAGGACGACATTTACAATTATTTAAAATATAAACCCAAGTAACGTGAGGTACGCAGCAATAGACATTGGATCCAACGCGGTAAGACTCCTGATAGCCGACATTATTCAGAATAACGATATTGTGTCATTCAAAAAGAACACCTTGGTGCGGGTACCGCTGCGTCTTGGGGATGATGCCTTTATCGACCGCAGGATATCGGAGACTAAGGCTGCGGACCTGGCTAAGACGATGGCCGCATTCCGCAACCTGATGGACGTTTATAAGGTGAGCCATTACATGGCATGCGCCACCTCGGCCATGCGGGAGGCCGAAAACGGAAAAACGCTGGTAAACGAAATCAGGGAAGCAGGCGTAGACCTGCAGATCATCGACGGAAGCGAAGAAGCGAAGATCATCTATAACAGCCACATTGAACAGCAGCTGGGCAACAAGAAAGCCTACCTATATATCGACGTGGGCGGCGGCAGCACCGAACTGTCCGTATTTGCCGATACCAAGCTGGTCGCATCCGCGTCATTTAACGTCGGTACCATCCGCATACTGGACAATCAGGACAAAGAAGAAACGTGGGAGGAAATGAAGGCGTGGGTCAAGACCCATACCCGTATGTTTAAAACCGTTTACGGGATCGGTACCGGCGGCAACATCAACAAATTGTCGCGACTGGCCAGCGACAAGGAAGATCGGCCCATTTCCTACAATAAGCTGAAATCACTGTACGAATACCTCAATTCGTTCTCCTTGAAAGACCGCATTAATGTATTGGGGTTGAACAACGACCGTGCAGATGTGATCATCCCCGCCTGTGAGATTTTCCTGACCTTGATGAAGTACGGCCGCCTCCGGCAGGTCATTGTCCCGCGCGTAGGACTGGTGGACGGGATCATCCAAACGCTGATCGATAAACACCTGCCGCCAATTATTGCCGAAAAAACGCTTGAATAAAGAAAGGTAGATGGGACTGCAATAAATTTGCATATCAGTGCAAATTTATCTAAGTTTGCGGCCGTAATCCCTCTGCGGAAGTGGCGAAATTGGTAGACGCACCATCTTGAGGGGGTGGCGCCCTACGGGCGTGGCAGTTCGAATCTGCTCTTCCGCACAAGACGAGAATTTCAGAAAATCTGGATGGGGCTGCTCTAAAAATAGCAGCCCTTTCTCTTTGAGTATCTGTAGGTTATGCTTGAATGCAGGGTTGATGTAATTAGTTCTAAAACCCCCATTTACATAGGTCAACCTGTGTTTGAACTTTGCGTTCATCAGCGACAACCACATTGTGAAACTGTGCTCTTCGGCCTTTTTCATCAAACTGGGCACATCCACTAGGTATTTCAATAGTTCTAACCGCTTCTCGACCCTGCCTGTAATGTTGACGGTGAGCTCACCAATCTTTTCTTTCAATAGCAGTATCTCGTTATTCAGTTTCTTCTGCCAGCGGTTGTAAGTAAAGCTCGAAATTTCCTTTTCGAATAGCCTTTCCTCGACGGCCATTATTTTTTCTTCTGCCTTTGCCAATTCGGTTTTCGTCGCTTCCAGCTCTTTCTTTCGGATGGAGGAAGCTTTCTCCAAGCCAGCCAATACTTTTTCCGTAATCCGGTCGATATGCTCCTGCTTGAAACTTAAATGCTCCAATATCAATTCCATTTTCTTATGCATTTTCGCGCCAGAGAGATTCGTGCTGGAATGTTTGATACAGCGGTAATAGACATAGCGTTTCGAGTATCCCTTGGTTCTTCCCGCCGTGACTTTGCCACCGCAACATGGGGCATACAATAATGTCTTCAACGGAAATTCACTTTTTGGATGAGGGTTCTCTTCCCGGCGATTGGCTTCCAATAGTTCCTGTGCTCTCCAATACTCTGCTTCGGTGATGATGGCTTCGTGGACTCCTTTTATTATCCGTTCCGGCTCATTCGCTGTCCCAGTTACCCGCACAAGTCCAGCATATACAGGATTGGCCAATATCCGCGCAATTGCTCCGTTAGCTGTCTGCTTGAATCCCAATTTTTCCACGTCCTTTTGAATCAGGAATTGGGGAATGCCACATAAGTAGTCACGAAAGATTTTCTGAACGATAAACGCCTTAGTTTCATCCACCACGATCATGCTTCGTTGGCCGGGCTCCCGGTTATTGAGGTATCCAAAGGGTGCAAGGTTGACATACCTGCCGGATTGCTGGGCTTGCCTAATACCCATTTTAGCCCGACGGCGGATGGTAAACAATTCTTGGTTGGCAATGAGGTACTTAAATGCGCGGAGCAGAAATACGGAAGGGTCAGAGGTGTCGATATCCACCGTTTCGCTCGTTGCCAAAACCTTCAATCCAAATTTTTGCTGTAACTCCTCAATTTTCATCAACGCCTCAGGTAGGTTACGACTAAACCGGTCGTGATCCAGCACGATGAGGTATTTAACGGCGCCTTTTTGCTCCTTGATGAACCGCTCCAAAGCCCGGTAATCCGGGCGGTCAAAGGTATAACTGCTTTCACCATCATCCACAAAAACGGATACCAATTTAAGATTATTGGTGTCGCAATAATCACGAATACTTTTTTCCTGGTATTCCAATGAATACCTAGACTGATCTTTTTTGCTTATCCTGACGTAACCGATTGCGCTCATGAATCTCCTCTTTTAAAATGATCTCAATGATGATTTCCGCGACTAAATTTAAAAAAAAATCCTCATCTATGCAAGGGTTAATTTCTTGTTTTTCAGTTGATTGAATTGAATTTGGTTTACTCATTTTTATTCCTTTTACGGTGAAAAGGAGTAAATGTGCAACCGTTAAAAATCAATGTTTGACAATCCGCACGGGGAGCCTTATAATTTTAAACTGCTTCACAACAGACTGAAATAATTATTGCCGGTTCGATTCATATTACTGAAATTAGCTTACTAAATAATGCCAACCGAAAAATGACAAGCGATAAAATAACATCACATCGTTTTACTCAAAACCTGATTAACGACAGCAGGGTAATTGCTAGAGACCATAAATTTAGATTGACAGATATAGAGTTTGAAGAAGACCCTGACTTCACAGAATATGAATATTACATCCACAATACGGGTTTCTATTGTGTCCATTTGCTTGAACTATGCCGACAACTAGAAAACGCTGTTAATCTAATCTCAAATTTCCGGTATGACAAAAAGAATGAGTTTGGCCGGGTGGACCATTTAGTTTACAATATCGAAAATTACATGATTCGTCTGACATCTCTGTCAGATAGGGTGCTTCAAGTTATCAACGCAACATTCCATTTGGCAATAAACGAAAAAGATGTGAATGAAAGAGTTATAATCAATAATTTAAAGGTAGCAAGAACGAGTGTTGCGCCGCATTTCAATGAATTTAAAAAAACGTTAAAGGATTATACCGGTGAGCGGAATACCATTGTTCATAGGCACTCTTACTTGAATAAGCAATTGCTAAAAATTCAGGTGTTTTATGATACCCAATTAACCAAGGGGATTTTGGAAGATAATGATAGGGCATTGGGATTAAAGGAAATAAGGAAAACGCTATTAACAAAATTCATCGTTGATAGAAAGAAGGAATATGAGAAAACGAATGAGAACTGCTTTGAAAAATTAATGCCCCTCCTTGATGATTTGGCAGAACAATACGAAAAAATGAAGCAAAGCCTAAAGTGATGTAATGTCGTGGAGTCTTACGAGCATTCGTATAATTTCCCTCCCCCTCCCCAACAGGATTGTCAACCAACCCCAATTCGTCCCCCCAACTTTGGCTATAAATATACACAATAGCCATGAACAACGATATTCCCAAACGGAACAAATGGAACCGCCATCCGGCACGCAGCACCGCATGGTCCGCCAGCAGAACCAAAGGCAACCCCCGGCAACGCATCCGGCAGGTACTCCGTGCGTCCATACCACTCGCCGAGGTGGAAAAGATGGATTTAAAGGACAGGCCGGAACAGCTATAAAATACAAGAAGAAAAGCAATGCACCAACGTCCGTTTCCGCACGTCCGGCAGGGAAGCAGTGGCCCCACGCGGGTGGGGAGCAAGATGTATTTTCGTATACGAAAATCTCTTGCCGCCTGTGGGCGGGTGACTTCGCTGCGGAACTTGCGAAGTCGGTGGCCGGCCAGTAAAAAATGCCCATGCCCAGGAAAAAACTCAATAACCCAGATGAACTCCTCAGCCGGCCCATCGTCGTCCGGGTCAACGAGGCCACCTACGCCCGGCTGGAGAAAATCCAGAAGGAAAGCGACTGCCAGAGTATTGGCGAGGTCGTCCGCAAAATCCTCTCCAACCAGCGCATCAAATGCTTTTACCGCGATATCTCACTCAACGCCCCGATGGAAGAAATGGCACTCATCCGCAAGGAAATCAAGGCTATCGGCATCAACATCAACCAGCAGACGCATAAGTTCCACATCGCGGAAGCACCGACGGAACGGGCATTCCATCACATCAAGACTACCGAAACATACAGACGCCTCGAACCCAAGATTGACCGGCTTCTTATCCTCATCTCCAAACTGGCCCAACGATGGTTGCAAAGATCATAAGCGGCAAGGATATCGGCGGCGTACTCCACTACAACGAACACAAGATGGAGCGGGGTGAAGCCCGGCTGATCCTGTCCAGCGGCTTCGCGGGGGACATCGACACAATGGACAGGCTGCAAAAGAAGCAGCGGTTTGAAAACCTCACCATGCTCAACGGCCGGGTGAAGACCAACGCCATCCACATATCCCTCAACTTCGACCCTTCGGAAAAGCCGGACGACCGGAAATTGCAGGAAATCGCCGCTGACTACATGGAGCGCATCGGCTTCGGCGACCAGCCGTTCCTCGTCTACCGGCACCTCGATGCCGCGCACCCCCACATCCACGTCGCCACGGTCAACATCCGACCCGACGGCAAGCGCATCGACATCCATAACATCGGGCGCACGTTATCGGAACAGGCAAGGAAGGAAATCGAAAGGAAATACAACCTGGTCAGGGCCGAAGGCCGTGGGGAAGGGCAGGGGCAGGACATCAAAGCGGCGGACATCCGAAAAGCCGCCTATGGGAAGTCCCCCACCAAACATGCCATCACCAATGTCGTGAACGCAATAATCAAGGAATACAGCTTCACCAGTTTGGCAGAACTGAACGCCATTCTCAGCCAATTCAATGTCACGGCCGACCGCGGCAAGGAAGGCACCCGGATGCATCAGCGCAACGGACTGCAATACGCACTGATCGGTGGGAGCGGGGAGAAGGTAGGCATCCCGATCAAGGCCAGCAGTATATACGGAAAACCTACGCTTGCCAACCTCGAAAAGCACTTCGCAAAAAACGCCGGGTCACGGAAGGAATACAAAGACGCGCTCCGCCAGCGAATCGGCAAAGTATTGGACAGCCACATCCAATTCACTAAATCCGCGTTCACCAAAGAACTGGCGCGAGAGGGTATCCACGCAGAATTCCGGCAGAACGACAAGGGCCAGCTATACGGCATCACCTATGTAGACAACATCCACAGAACGGTATTCAACGGCAGCCACCTCGGCAAGGCCTACACCGCAAAGGCCATCGGCGAAAAAATCGGCAATAGAGACATCCCGCGAGAAACACCTCCGTCCCAAAAAAACACACAGAAGCAAGCCCCCGCACCCCAACGCAAAACCTTCCTGCGCCCCGCGCCAACACCGACAAATTACCTGCAAAGGACACTAGCCAAGAACCGGCCACCAACTCCGCATACCACCGACAGCAAAAGCTTGCTTGACACGCTGCTCGGCCGCACGGCACCCGAATACGGCCCCCATATCCCGAAAAAGAAAAAACGGAAACGGCGGAAACACCCGGACAGTGATCCGCACAGCCACACCCTATAACAGTTGTGTAAGAACGCATAGTCTCATATCACACGTCTCAAATCTCATTGCTAAAACATGAACACCGGAGAAGACATCCAATCCCTGCGCAAAATCGCTGACCTCGGCCGGCTCATCAGCCTCACGGTACTCGGCATCCACACTTACATCACCTGTTACCTCGCCTTCCGCCTCTGGGGCTGGACATCCACTATCACCGACAGCCTGCTGGCCAATCTCATCACCACGGGATTCGTTGACGGCATGGCCACTCCCAAGCTCATCGCCCTGATTTTCCTCGCCATTTCACTTCTCGGCGTCAAGGGCCGCAAAGATGAAAAAATCGGATGGCGGGGCATCACTGCCTACATCGCATCCGGCCTTTCCCTTTATTTCGCCGGAGTCCTCGTCCTGTATGCGCCCCTGCCCGTGGACACGCTCGCTTTCCTGTACATCGGCACCACGGCCGCGGGGTACCTGCTCACGCTCACCGGAGGCACCCACCTTTCCCGCCTCGTCAGGTTCGGCCTGCAGGATGATCCGTTCAATACCGAGAACGAAACCTTTCCACAGGAAGAACGGCTGTTGGAGAACGAATATTCCGTCAACCTGCCCGCTAAATACAGCCTTAAGGGAAAGTGCCGCGACAGCTGGATCAACTTCATCAATCCCTTTCGCGGCCTGCTCGTCATCGGCACGCCGGGAGCCGGAAAATCTTACTTCGTCATCCGTCATATCATCGACCAGCACATCCGCAAGGGATTCACCCTGTTCATCTACGACTTCAAGTACGATGACCTCACCCGCATCGCTTACAACAAGCTGCTCCAATACAGGAAGAATTACCCAACACCTCCGAAATGCTATATCATCAATTTCGATGACCCGTGCCGCACCCACCGCTGCAACCCGCTCGACCCGCACAGCATGGACGACATCACCGATGCCACCGAAGCCAGCCGCACCATCATGCTCGGGCTCAACAGAGAATGGATTCGTAAGCAGGGCGATTTCTTCGTCGAATCCCCCATCAACTTCCTCACCGCCATCATCTGGTACCTGCGCCGGTACCGGGATGGCATCTATTGCACGCTCCCCCACGTGATTGAACTCATGCAGATGGACTATGATCCGCTCTTTGCCGTACTCAGCCAACAGGACGAAATCAAGACTCTCATCAATCCCTTCATCTCAGCGTTCCAGAACAACGCCAAGGAACAGTTGGAAGGACAGATTGCATCGGCCAAGATCGGATTGGCGAGACTTTCCTCACCGCAGTTGTATTATGTGCTTTCCGGCAACGACTTCACGCTGGACGTCAATAATCCCACTGATCCCAAGATCGTCTGCGTCGGCAACAACCCCGAAAAACTCCAGACCTACGGCGCGGTATTGTCCCTCTACATCTCCCGCATGATCAAGCTCGTCAACAAAAAGGACAGACAGAAAAGCAGCCTCATCTTTGACGAATTTCCCACCATCTACTTCAATAACATCGACAGCCTCATCGCCACCGCCCGCTCCAACAAAGTGGCCACCACCATCGCTGTGCAGGATTTCAGCCAGCTCAAAAAGGATTACGGCTCGGAACAGGCAGACGTCATCGCGGGCATCGTGGGCAATGTCATCAGCGGGCAGGTCACCGGCGACACCGCCAAATCCCTCTCCGAAACATTCGGCCGCATCGTGCAGGAACGCACCAGCAGCACGCTCTCCAGCTCCGACACTACATTCACCAAGTCCGCGCAGCTTGACCACGCCATCCCCGCGTCCAAGATTGCCACGCTTTCTTCCGGCACGTTTGTGGGTATGGTGGCCGACAATCCCGAGGAAAAGATTGCGCTAAAGGTGTTCCATAGTGAGATACAGAATGACCACGCCGCCATCGCCCACGAGGAAGCCACCTACCGGCCCATCCCAAGGATCGCCACTGTCACCGCCGAGGACATCCGCGAGAATTACCTCAACATCAAACGCGAAGTCAGGGAACTGATGATGGATGAATTGGAGCGCATAGAGATGGAAAGTCCTGAAACGCCCATACAGCAAGGAAAAAATGTAACCGACCAATCCAATCCGACACTGTCCATGTGATCTTGCCATTTAACGAAGTGAAATAGGGCTACCGTTGTGATAGCCCTATTATAACATCATTTGAATCGCTGGGTTGCTTCAAGCAGATTTACGATACAATCATAAACAACATCTTCATCAGACGAATGAAGAAGGATTTTCCTGCATTGTAAAATCCCCCGTTCTTCTTCAGAAGCCAGCCTAAACCGTAAGAACCGATCAGTTGCTTTTAGTAAAAATCGCTTGACTTTTTCCAATTGCTTGTCATAATTCTTTTCTGTTAGCGAGAAGCCATTTGGAATGTAGTACAGATGGCGATAGACTGAATTATCGATGCCCTTGGCATGATTTCGTTCAGCAGTCCTGTAGGCCCTTTTCATTAAGACCTCGTACATGGACGCTCTTTGATAATTTAATACCTCATTATTCATAACATGAAAGTAGTCGGATTAAATTCCCTGATAAACGACAGGGTATTTTTGACTACTTTACAATGTTAGAAATCAATATTTCATTCCCAAAGGACAGCAAAAATCCATACAATCAAGGATGACAGTAAGTTTGATGTATCGAGGATGGTTGGACTAACGCCAAAAGCGTATCTACCCGCTTTTCCGCAATAGCCCGATTCCGAGAGTGATGAACGTAAATACCAGTACAGCAAAGCCCAGGTAGGCAAGGTAGATCAACATATTCGGTTCAGTGCTGTCGCTGGTGATCTTGCGGTACGTTGATGACGCAGTCTCCGCTTCCTGCAAGATTCGCGCGAGTTCGCATAAATGCCAATAACTGGGGCATTTGTCCAGATCCCGGTCCCATTCCCTGGCAACGGCGAGGTTCACCCCGATGAACTTATCGGGATTGAGAATGCTTGTCAATGCTGTACGATCACATGGATGACCACACCCTGCAATTCCTTTATTTCCCGTAAAACTGAATCAGAATATCATCGATGCCCTGATCCCAGCTATCACCGGTATGGCCGCTGTTTACTTCCCTATAGACGTGGCCGATCTTGTTTTCTTCCAGCCGCTTGTGGAACTGGCGGGCTCCATCAAGGAGCCCCGTTTTCTGGTCCGGAAACTCCAGGTCGTAGGTGCCGACCTCGGTATAGATATGCTTCAGGGGATGGTTGTCTTTCTTCGTCAAATAAATATCCAGGGCTTCGTTGGCGAGTTTGTTCAAACCGGGGTACCCCCCGGCCCCTCCACCCTGCGAGGCGATATTCCCGAAGAAATCGGGATACCTGAAAGCGGTTACGGCGGCGCTGTGGCCACCGGCTGATGCGCCCATTATCCCTCTTTTATCGGAAGAACGGCTTACCTCGAAATTTTCCTCCACGAACGGGATCAGCTTTTCGACGATCAGCTTCGCGTACTCGGCGCTACGGGTGACATATTCATTCCACCTGTCTTCAAAGGCAACGAATACAACCACGATGGGTTCGATCTTTCCCTCATGGATCAGGTTATCCAGCACATTGATGAACGGCCGCAGGTACATGGCCCACATGCCGTCATGCACGTACAGTACCGGATACTCCGTACCTTCCATGTAGTTGTAGGGTGTATAAACCCATATCAATCGGTCGGTAAACAGGGAATCACCTGTTCGGAAAACCAGGGTATTGGCGACGCCCTTTTCGATATCATGCCGGATGTCTAGGTAAGGTGAGCGCGCGAAATCGGGCATGGAAAAGATATTGCGATTGCCGTAATCAAAGCTTTGCGTCACCCGGGGGTTGCCCAGGTCAATCACCCTTTTTCCATCGGCAATGAAACGGTACTCCATAATGGCGTCTGGGGGAATGGTATAGGAAATGTGAAAGAAATCCCGTTCGCCGCAGGCTATCCTGTTCAACGTTTCGGGAATCGCCCATGCCCGCTGCAAGTCCCCTTCGATCTGCAAATCCTTTGCCTTTCCGTACCAGATAAAGTGAACGTCTTTCTCCCCCTCGATAATGGGCGTCGATTCGATTCCCGATAAATACCGGTCAACCAACCGCGGCCGCTCCGCCAGGGGCGCCCGCTCCAGCTGCTGTATAAATGTTTGGAAATGCTGATTTTCCTTTTTTTGTGCCCGGCAGGGAGATAAAATGCCGACCAAGGCAATAAGCATGTACAGTTTTGTTTTCATTGGGGGCGATTTTAGGAGGTTGCATGCATCATTCGTCGCGCAAAAACTCCACCGGGATGGGCGAATAGAACTTGCTTTTCCAGGTTCCGCCAAGCGATTTTGAAGTAGTTGCGTATCATGGGACCGTTAGTTGTATATGTGCCACCACAACTAACCTGCCAATGCCAAAAGATGCACAGCGGTAAGGTTATCGCAGATTGTGTTTTGGATGGTGTTCGGATTCGGACAATACCTGTCCGAATCCGAACACTTTCCCTTAACGCTCGCGTGTGTCCAACGCCGGTATGATATATTTCATCAACACCTGGAAAGGCAACTTCGATGCCCTTGAATTGTACGTGTTGCCCATGAACACCACAACCGTATCCAGTTCTGGAATCACCATGATATATTGCCCGCCATTGCCGGACGCGAATACGACATTGTAGCT